>JBGSPB010000013.1:0-30569 GCA_041738795.1 Chitinophagaceae bacterium
TTATTGTTTGATCAGGGCCTGCATTCGCTGTTGGAGCCTGGTTTGCAGGAGGCGCTGCATTCACAGTCACTACAACTGTATCACGGCCTATGCCACCCTGGTTATCGGTTACCCGTAATTCAAAACTATATACTCCCTGTAACAGGTTGTTCACAACAGTCTGTGCAGCCGTGGGTGCAACAATATTGAATTGAGCCGGACCGGTAATCTTTGTCCACTGGTATGATGCAATCGTTCCGTCTGGATCTGTTCCGCTACCAGTAAAAGTCACTGAATTGGTGGGTAATGTAATGGTCTGGTTGGCACCGGCATTGGCAGATGGCAATTGATTAGGTGGCGGAGGTGCTGCATTCACAGTCACTACAACTGTATCACGGCCTATACCACCCTGGTTATCGGTTACCCGTAATTCAAAACTATATACTCCCTGTAACAGGTTGTTCACAACAGTCTGTGCAGCGGTGGGTGCAACAATATTGAATTGAGCCGGACCGGTAATCTTTGTCCACTGGTATGATGCAATCGTTCCGTCTGGATCTGTTCCGCTACCAGTAAAAGTCACCGAATTAGTGGGTAATGTAATAGTTTGATTGGCACCGGCATTAGCAGATGGCAATTGATTAGGTGGCGTATTTACCGTAATTACTACATCATCCGTTCTTGTAGTGGAAGGGCTCTCAGTCACAGTAACTCTGAAAGTATAAGTACCGGCTACTAATCCTGTTAAACCCGTTGAAGCAGATGAAGGGGACACAATAGTAAAAGTGGCAGGGCCAGATATCTTGGTCCATGCATATGATAAAATAGAATTCCCCTGGCTGGCTGTAGCAGTTGCTGTAAGAGTAGCAGAGTTTGTTGGAAGCGTAATCTGCTGGTCAGGACCTGCACTTACAGTAAATGACTGCCCCCTTGACCAAAGCAGGAACCATTCATAGACATTCAAACTATCCTGTGTTACACCAGTTCCCATAACTGGGGAGCCATTATTATTGGGAGCAGTAATAGAAGGGCATCCGCTGGTACAATTCGCTGTATTACCATAATAATTCAAAGTGGGTCTGAAAGCTGTATCGTATTGCCTGTTCCACGTTGAATGCGCCAGGGTTGCAATATTGGTTAATTTATTAGGTATTGCAGGATTAAGCTTATTGGTACTGTCATGATAACGGACTCCGGTAGTTTGAAGATAATCCTGTTCACCCGTTACTGTCCAGACGTGTACATTATCCCTTTTCGCATTGCGAAGTTGTGCCTCTACCTGCGTGTAACTATAACCGTTAACCCCATCCACTTCTGCTGAACTGGATGTGGCCATGGCTGCGAACTTGCGGGTAAATATACTGTCATTACTGCCTAATACAGTGAAAGTTCCACCACCTCCGGCAGATAGCCCCGTCAGATAAATTCTGGTTTCGTCTACCCGATAGCGGCTGATTATATTGGGAAGTATATGTTTTAGTGAAGTATAATTATATGACCATCCTGCAGCCTGTGGTGACACTACAATAAAACTATCTCTAATACCGGTACGGGGATTTACAGCAGTTGCGTTCCAGCCATTAGATATCAGTTTAGGGATACCGGCATTTAACAGGCGGGTTAATGAAGCAGTCCCGGTTCCGGTTTCACCTGATCCATGTAAAAATATTATTAACGGATAACTGCGGGTTGATGTGGCATAATTGGGTGGTAACCAAGTAAGACCGTAGGTAAGTGTACCACTTGCAGTTATGGGATACTGGTCAACATTCTGGCGGCCTACGATTGTTTGAGACTGAGCCTGCGAAAAAAGAACAATTAGTAGAAAAAGAGATAGAAGTTTTTTCATAGCCGGGATTGGATTATTGCGATATTGGATTATTGGATTTTTGGATATGCTTAACCTTAAAAATAAAATTGCGTACTAACCAGGAATCGTTTTTCATACGAATACAACCCTAATTTTTTAAAAGAATATTAGTTCATAGAATTTTTCAATAAGAAATTAACAGTATAAAAAAGAACTGGCCCATGATTTCAAATTCCATACCAAAAGGAGTTGACATTGATCAAGCCCGCACTTCACATTACATTTTATACTTTTTGTCTCTTTTGAAAATTTAATTCCCTTATCTATAAGATTGTTATTCTCAGCATAAAATTATCCGAATCCGGGTTCTCATTCAATTGCACAAGTACCCCATTTTAAACAAGGTATTTCATGCAGGAACTTCGTAAACCCCACATCTTCTCCTATCGTAATTGTACTGATGAAAAAACTTCTCTTACTTCTAAAAGAAGCGAGATTATGACAGATTTTGTTAAAAAAATCAGGCAATTAAAATCCGTGGATATTTTGTTTATAAACCGGGGTAAAAGCCTGAATACGGATTGAGCTATAACAGGGATTAAAGTGACAATAATAAGTCTCCAAAACACTCAGGCCTGTATGAAATTAAAAGATACCCTACTGCAGGGTGTATGAGAAACATCCGAACTTACAAACGTTACGCCGGACTTCGCCTTACTTACTTTTTGAAAATTTTCCCTGCCCTGCTCTTTACACGGGAGGGAATATCATAATCCGACAGTATTTGTTTCTTACGTGAAAAGAAAGCTTTGCAACGGATAAAGAAAAAAAGCAACCAGTTATTATTCTTATCTGCATACAGCAACCTTCCGTATTCCCGGTAATTCTCTTTTTTTGCATGAAATTGCTTGGTGACAGCCTCCCACTCTTCGTGAGGGTCCACTCCAATCTTTTGGTATAACTCACCCCCGCCTACCGGAAGGGTATGTTTCATTATAACCGCATCGAAAACGATCATTTTATCCTGAGGATAATCCAGTAACCTGGACCATACAGAGTCTATGCCCCAACTGGAACGATTACTGATGTAAGAAGGCAGGCATTTTTTAATTGCTTCACTGCTGAATAAGGGCGCCATTACTTCGATCTGCCCTACAAACCGGCAAAAACTTTTCTTTTTATGCTTGAAAATGGGCCAACTGCAAAATGACTCCTGAGACAGAGATGCCTGGCTGATGGAACAATCAAAGGCCCGACTAAGTGAAAACATCGAATTTATCTGCCTGGTGTCAATTTGAATATCATCATCGAGAAAATAAAAATAATCATACTTGCTGAGCCACTCCGGGTGAATAGAGGTCAGCAACTCGTGGATCATATGATATTTAAAGCCTTTCAGGTGAAAAAAATACTCTACAGATGAATACAGGGATGGATTTTCGACCTTCTCGTGATAAAATAATAAACAAAGATCAAATTGCTTCTCCTCTTTATATTTTAACCAGAATTCATTGAACAAGTAAGACTTATTTCCACAAGGTGCAACAACAATATACTTACTACTCATTTAGAAGTTATTTATTTAACTCTTCGCCGAAAATAAACTATAAAAAATATTCTTCGCAAGATACCAAAAAGTTTTCTTTACCCCTCTGCATCGGCCTTGACCTTTCCTGAACCGGCAAAAATATTTTAAAGACAAAAAACCATATCATGACAGTGCCATACCATACCCTAATCTTTTTTTCTGTAAGTTTGAAAGGATATCTTACCGGCTGAAATAAAACAGATTTTGAAAAAATATTTTACATCATACTGGATTCGTTCTGCTTTTTATACTTTCCTGCAGCGTTTTTCACTTACTTTCTTTGGTCTTATCAATTTCATGATCCTGATACGGTCATTATCTCATACTCAAATGGGTGTATGGGCCTTATTTCTTATTGTTACGTCCATTTTTGAGACTACCAAAAGCGGCCTGATTAAAAATGCTCATATCCGTTTTGTCAGCATTACAAATAATACAACAGAAAAAACGGCCGTTGCTTCCTCATCGCTGATTATAAATGCCTTGATCAGTCTTGTGTTCATTCTTTTTTTACTTTTTTTCTCCAACCTGCTGCTTTCAGTACTCAGAACAGAAATTGAATTAACACAGATGCTATTATGGTTTATTCCGGGTTTAATCAGCATGATCTTTTTTTCACACCTGGAAGCAATTCAGCAATCACATTTAGATTTTAAAGGGGTGTTTGCTGGCCATTTTTCCCGGCAGGTTATTTTCTTTATCATTATCCTGTTTCATTTCATTTTAAAGATCCCATTTTCACTTGTTCACCTGGCTTTATACCAGGGTGCCAGTATCTTCCTGGGAACTGTTGTTTTGTATTTCTATAGCAAGAAATATATTTTACACGTTTTCAATCCTAACATTAAGCTGATAAAAAAAATTCTGAGTTATGGCAGTTACATCCTGGGGTCTGGTGTCATTTCAAATATTGCGGCAAATGTTGACCAGTTTATGATTTCAAGATATGTTTCAACAGGTGCAGTGGCTTATTATAACACCGCTTCCAGGATTAACCTGCTGGTGGACATCCCTTCCTATGCGGCATCAGAGATCATCTTTCCAAAGGCTTCCGTTGCGATGGCAGAAGAAGGTATTCCGAAAATTAAATACCTGTATGAACGAATGGTAGCCATACTTCTTTGCTTTACCACTCCGGCGGCCCTTATAATAATTCTGTTTCCCAAACTGGTGATATGGGTCATTGCCGGCTCTGCTTACTTTGCTGCAGCCCCCATTTTACAACTTTATATGTGTACAGGCATACTTCGCCCCATGCAAAACCAGGCAGCCAATATTTTAAATTCTATTGGTAAACAGTCTACCTGTTTTGTAATGAACACGCTGACTTTGCTTTCAAATCTTGCCGTCAATTATATTTGTCTTGTAAATTTTGGTTTTTACGGAGCTGCCCTGGGAACATTAATCACCCTGACCCTTTCCAGTATTGCCTGGTATTTTATAATGAAAAAATTAATCGGGCTTCAATTACAGAATATACTGGTTTACATGGGGCAGTTTTACAGAAGTATACCAGCCCGTTTATTCAATTCCCGTAACAAAAATTCAGCTTCCGACTTGCCATAATACCAACCTTATTTCAATATATTCTTATGAAGATTGCTCACCTCATCCTGGCTCATAAAAATCCTGCTCAATTAGAGAGATTGCTTGATGTGCTGGATCATCCTGACTTTACTTTTTTTATTCACCTGGATAAAAAAACCGATATCACTGCTTTTAAATACCTGGGCAAAAGAAAAAATATTCTGTTTGTAAAAAAAAGGGCGAAAATTAATTGGGCCGGATATGGCACTATCCAGGCTACCCTAAATGGCTTTCTTGAGATCATACCTGGTAATTATGATTATATAAATGTGATTTCAGCACAGGATTTCCCGATCAAGCCGGCCAACTATATTTATCAGTATATCAATGACAGGAAAGGTGCAGAGTTTATCACCTGTGAGTCTATTGAAGATGAATGGAAGGAGGCGGCAATCAGGGTTCAGCATTATCATTTGATTGATTGGAACATACCGGGAAAATACCGCCTGGCAAAACTGCTTACTAAACTGATGCCACCAAGAAAATTCCCATTGAATTACAAATTAGTGGGCAGGGCAAATTGGTTTACGATTACAAAAGAAGCTGCTACCTATATTTTACTATTCATTAAAAAACATCCTGAAATTGTAAGATATTTTAAATATTGCTGGGGTGCAGATGAGTTTTTCTTTGCTACCATTTTGTTTAATTCAGATTTTAAAAAAAATATCCAAAAGAATCTCGTCTTTGTAGACTGGAACGTACCTCAAAAAAATGGACATCCTAAAATCCTGGGAGTGCAGGATTTTGAATCTCTGAAAACTTCAGACAAGCTATTTGCCCGAAAATTCGATATGAACACAGGTACTGAAATATTTGAAAAACTGGAAAACTGGATTGGCTACAATAAAAGTAACCTATAAGTTGTTTTACCTGTACGGTAAGAAACTTTCACATTGATAAGCCTGGTATTCAACATTGAATATATTTCCCCGCTGGCTGCAATGAGTTAATCTAACTTATTTTCAGGCTTAATACCTCTCCACCATTTTAATAGCAATGGCATTGAAACCGGAGGAACAGAACCAGGCATTTCAAACTTTGAATCGGATCCAATGATTTCAATTCCAACTGCCTTATCAATTTTCTGTTCCCTGAAAGGAATATGATGTTCCATAAAACGTACTCTATTGGTCCTGGCATTACCCCATTCCACATTAACAGTCATACTACTGGCTTCCAGCTGCCGCAATTGGTATTCCAATTGCAAAGTCATTAATATCCTGTATGGAACGGAGAGAAGCGAAAATGAGATGTTGAAAAAGACAAGCAGATAAAACAACCTCTTTAGAATTGCAGGCCATATGGTATCGCTCATTTCAATTGCTAGTAATAATAGCAGAGGAATTATCCATAGCTGGGGTACATACCTGGCCCACCATACCTCCGGAACTATTAAAACAGATATCAGAATTACAGTAACTATATACAGAACCTTTGAAACTATTGACTGGCTATAATACCGGATTGAATTAATCAGGAAAAATAAGAGGGCCAATAAAAAAATACCACTAAAGAATGGGCCAAATCCCGCTACCCTGGTATCCTCTGTTCTGGCATTGGATATATCAACTTTATTAAATGTAAAAGGCAACTTTAATGTTGGCCTTCTTTCTTCCCAGGCCCAGGAACCTTCATTATCAGTATGGGAAAAAAAAGAGATAAAAAATTTTTCAAACCTTCCTTTCTCAGCAAAACCAATCGGATAGCTTTCCTGTATGATATCAATACTTGATTCACCCATTAGTGGATAAAAAGGATGGTTATAATGGACTGTATTGATAATATATGGGTTATACCCGACCAACGCCACTCCAAGCAATGCACCTGCTAAACATGAATAAAATACTTTTCGAAAAAGTCTTATTTTTTTCAATACCAGAAGTAAACACAGAAATGCCATGATAAAAAAGGCAGTGAAAACAAGTGCAGTAAATTTAATATTGACAGTTATTATTATTGATGTTATTAACATCAAAAGATAATACCTGTTACAATCCTTATAAATCAAAACAAAGGTTGCCAACAAAATAACAAGTAAACAGGCTAATTGTCCATCTACATAGTATGTAAATAACTGGTTTATTGTAACCGGGTTTAACACCAGCAAACCGCTCAATAAAAGCACTTTACGCATAGTTAACCTGCCAAAAACTGACAGGGCGGATGCCGTCAGAAAAAAAGAACCGGCCAATAAAATAATATTTGTGGCTTTTCCTGTTTCTATCCTGTTAGTCATGCTATAAATGGAAGCCTGTGGAATTTCTGCTCCTTTGGCGTAATGATTTATCCAGATTGCCTGGTTAACCGAATCTGGCAAAATTTTATTTACCGGGTTCCAACCGGTTTTCAGCTGATAGATGGTCTCCTGGTGATACACCAATCCGTCAGCAGAAGTGTCATAAAAAAAACCGGCAATGAGGATAGCTGACACAATAACAAAGATTCCTGCCAGTAAGGATGTAAGAAATATGCTTCTCTTTTTTTTATTACCTGCCAATCCTGCTGCATAATAATTAAGGACAGCTGCAAGAATAACAGATACGGGGAAAAACCATTGCTGAACAGAACTACCGGATATAAAAGCTATCGCAGCCAGCAGGGATGTGAAAGAAACGGTATTGATGAGAAAAAAAGAGAGAAGAAAAAAAAAGGTTCTTTTCCCGGCACTGGTTTGTGACATAATCATAATCAGAAAAAATTAATTCTATATTACCACCATACTATACTAGCTGGTAAATCCACTTGTCTGAATATTCTTACTTATAACAAAGATGGACAATATCAAGGGGTTTAATAACACATTTCTTAATCATTTCCGGAGCAATAAAATCAGCCACAGGAATAAAATTTGTTTTAAAGCCAGCCTCCTGTACCCTTTCAAAATAATCATCTCCATAGTACCGCAAATGACCTGTATCCCCGTAAAGCCTCTCCTGCTCTTTAGGGTCAGTTACTGAAGGATCCTCCAGTGTTTGGTAAGTACCAAAATTTATAGGAACTGAAATAATTGCCTTGCCGCCGGGTTTCAGCACCCTGTATAATTCCTTCAGCGCTTTTTTGTCCTCATTAATATACTCGAGTACATGTGAACAAAAGATAAAATCAAAAGTATTATCAGGGAATTCCGGCATATCGGTGATATCCAGGTAAATCGTGTCTGGCGGATAGGTGCTGCCAAACTGCAAAACAAATTTATCACCGGCAGTATAATCTACATCTGGAATTTTCTTGAACCTGTTATAGTAGATCGTTTCAGGACTTATATGCAATAATTTGATACCCGGCTTAAAAAAATCAGGGTTCTTTTCAAGAAACAACCAAAAAAAGCGATCCCTGTCATTAGACCTGCATTTTGGGCATAACATGGGCTCCCTTTTAGGTCCAACTTCAATAAATTTCGAGAAACTCCCTTTACAACAGGGGCAATAAACAGTATTGCCGGCATATTTTAATGACCGAAGCCATAAATATTTAGGCAACAAATATTTCTTTAATAAATGCTTCAGAGCAGGATATTTATCCAAAAAAACCATAAATAGTGATTAAATTAAGAGGATAAAATATAGTAATTTTTCCATTTTTCTTAATATATCAAAATTAAATTTGAGAATTGTACTTATGGGCCGGAAACAGCAATTAATTTGAATCTCTCTTGTTGAAATACAATTTCCAGTCAGTATTACATAAAAAAAGCCATACGGATTCATTAGCCGATGAAATTATCCTTATTTTCTGCTTATTTATTCCGGTAATTAGATGCACTTTATATCTTTATTGCCTGTATCCGCTTAAGTTTGCCGGAAACCTTTTATAATATTTATAGTTCATGGAAGTATGGAAATTTCTTTTCTGGATAAGTGTTCTACTAATCTTTTATAATTATGCAGGATATGCAATTCTTATCTACATTATAAATAGTGTAAATAAATCGGCCGGCATATTACAGAATAATCAGGACACATCCCTCCCTACCGTTTCTTTTATTGTTGCCGCTTACAATGAAGAAGCCTGTATTGAAGAAAAAATAAAGAACTCCCTTGAACAAAGCTACCCCCCAGATTTAATTCAGTTCATTTTTATAATGGATGGATCTACGGATAAAACGACTGAGATTACAGGTAAATACCCGTCTGTCATTTCTTTATATAAGCCTGAAAGAAGAGGGAAATCGGCGTCTTTGAACCGTGCTGTCGCAATAGCAAAAAATGACATCCTTATTTTCAGTGATGCAAATACAATATTAAATAAAGAGGCAACCCTGAACATTGCAAAACATTATAGTAACCCTAAGGTTGGCGGGGTAGCAGGCGAAAAAAAAGTTCTATCTGCTGCGAAAAAATCTGCCAATCTTGGAGAAAGTGAGGGACTTTATTGGAAATATGAATCATTTTTAAAAAAAATCGATTCAGATTATTATTCAGTTGTAGGAGCTGCCGGAGAGCTCTTTTCGTTAAGAAGAGAGCTTTTTGAGCCTTTACCAGACTCGGTTATCCTTGACGATTTTATTATTTCCCTGAAAGTTGCACAAAAAGGATATCGCATTATTTATGAACCTGATGCCTATGCAATGGAACTGCCTTCTTTCTCACTAAAAGATGAACAAAAAAGAAAAATCAGAATCGCAGCAGGTGGGTTCCAGGCAATGGGAATGCTGGGTTCATTGCTGTATTTCTGGAAACATCCAAAACTTTCCTTTCTATACATTTCACATCGTGTATTAAGATGGACTTTAAGTCCGCTATGTCTTGTCATTGCATTTATAGCAAACCTGATTCTTTTTCTTTCTAAAGAAAGTGATATTTACACCACATTATTTATTATTCAACTTTGCTTTTATTTAATGGCCCTGGCCGGCAGCTTTAGTAATTTTAAATCTGGTCAGCTAAACCCATTTAAACTGGCTTACTACTTCGTTTTTATGAATACCTCAGTATTCCTCGGCTTTCTCCGTTTCTTACGGGGAAAACAACCGGCCACCTGGGAAAAGGCCCGACGGATTCAGGGTTAAACTCTTAAAAACATTACAACTGGATAACCACGATATGCCCGCAACCTTTATAAACTCTTAACTTATTTTTCTTTTTTCCTCTTGGTTTAAACTTGCAAAATTTACGCATCTTCCTTACATTTACAACTGTTGATTTGAAGATTAAAATCAAACAATTTATATTAAATTATAATGCATAAATAGCTTATATTTAATACATAATCATTCCTAGTTACAAGACCTTTTCCTTTCACTCACAAATTGTATTTAATGGATTTTCTTTATTTAGTCAGAATCTTATTCAAAAGAAAATTTTTGATAATTGGTGCAATGATCCTGGCAGCCGGAATTGCTTATTTCTTCACAAGAAATACACAAAAAAAATACCGATCATATTCGCAAGTATCAACCGGATTTACCATCAGTGACCAGATAAAAGTAGGCAATGAGAATTTTGATATTTATCAGGCTGAAACAAAATTCAACAATGCCATTATCACTTTCATCTCCCCTTCAGTACTTAGTCTTCTGTCATACACACTCATTTTACATGATTTAGAAAGTCCGGCACCTTTCAGGGTTTTGAATGAAAAACAAAAAGAATCTCCGGTTTTTGCTGCAGTGAAAAAAGAGGAGGCGAAAAGTATCTTCCGTGAAAAGCTGGAGACAATGAGTTTACTTACATCATACAAACCGGAGGAGAAAAAACTCCTGGAATTTCTAAGTTTATACGGGTATGATCATAAATCACTGGGCAGAAATTTGTCAGTGTACCGTTTACAACGAACTGATTATATACAAATTGATTACTCATCAGAAAACCCGGAGCTCTCAGCCTATATTGTTAACAATCTTTTCCAGCAATTCATTCGTTATTATAAAAACGTAAGGAGTAACACATCGCAGGAGTCAATAGATACTTTAAAAAGTCTTATGGAAAAGAAAAAGCAGGACCTTGATTTCAAAAATGCTTTACTTGGCCAGGCTGGAGGCTCTGTTGATGTGGGAATACAAAGCACCAGCACTTTTGATCTCATTTCTAGTTTTGAGCAAAGTCTGGCACAGGAAAAAAATAATCAAACCAATCTTTATTCCTCTCTGCGCAAAATAAATCAGCGTATTGCAAGTGCATCAGGGACAAAACCTACTACAACAAATCCTGCCGACAATGAGGAACTATTAATGTTAAGAAAAGCTATGCAGGATGCGTATACTGCCTATCTTAATACCGGCTCGACAGATAAAGCTTTGTTGAACAGGTATAATCAGCTTAAAGCAGAGTATCAGAGTAAGCTTCGTAATGCTGAACCCGTAACTAACCTTCCAAAAACTACTGAAAGCCTTTCAGAGCTTATCCAGAAGAAAAATGATATTGAAATAGATATCCAGACAAGTACTTCAAATATTGCAAGTTTACAAGGGAAAATAAATACATTAAAAGGGACTGTATATAATGATGCTACCCGCGGTGCCACAATCGAAACCTTGTTAAAGGATGTAGACCTTGCCAGTAAAGAATACCTTGCAGCCAAGCAAAAATATAATGATGCTATTGATATGAGCTCGTCCTCTGTAAACAACTTTCGTCAGACTTTGCTTGGACAACCTGCAATAACTCCTGAGCCATCGAAAAGAAAAGTTATTGTGGCAATGGCCGGTATTTCTGCATTATTAACCACCGTCCTCATAATTATCTTACTTGCCTATATTGATTCATCGATTAAAACACCAGGCATCTTCGCCAGAACCGTAAATCTTAAGCTGATCAGCATGGTGAATTTCATGAATCTAAAAAACAAGAATCTGGCAGATATCGTGGCCAATAAAGACGGAGGCGATGATCCAACTGATAAAAACCGGCAAAACATATTTCGGGAATCGCTGAGAAAACTAAGATATGAAGTTGAAAGCAGCGGTAAGAATATTTTTCTGTTTGCCAGTACCAAAAAAGGACAGGGCAAAACAACATTAATACAAGCTTTGTCTCATAGTTTTAGCCAAACCAAAAAAAAGGTTCTTATCATAGATACAAATTTTTGCAACAACGATCTAACTGTTCAAACTGAAGCTGTCCCCATACTGGAAAAAATTGATACTGACGACTCAGGCTCTAAATCGGTAACAGAGCAAATAGAAGCTGTAGCCACTAAATTGAGTACTGGTAATATTTTCGTAATCGGTTCTGAAGGCGGAGACTATACGCCTTCTGAGATTTTACCCAGAAAAAATATATTACATTATTTACCTGAACTAAAAAAAGAGTTTGACTATATATTCCTTGAAGGGCCTCCGCTTAATGACTTTTCTGATTCAAAAGAACTTTCCCATTATGTGGAAGGGGTAATTGCAGTTTTTTCTGCAAGTGAAATCATTAAACAAATAGATAAGGAATCAATTAAATTTTTCAGAGAACTTGGGCATAAATTTATTGGTGCTATTCTAAATATGGTGGACTTAAAAAATGTGAATGTTGCCTAAATAACATCCATTGCATTTTTAATGCTTAGTAAAACTTAACAGACATGAATGACAGAAAAATTTCTTTCCATGAAAAATTTGTCATAGCGTTTGCTGCTTCTATTATGCTGGCGATATATATAAAGATCTTATTTTTTTGAAGTACCTGATGGCAAACAGTAACTTAACATACAACAGGGGAAAAACGAATGAACGGGTTTCAAAATTTTTCCAAAAAGTATTTCTTGACCAAAAACTAAATAACTGGTTAGGATTTCTGATCATCGGACTCATTGCCTGTTTTATAGGTTACTTAATGGCAGAACAAACTAAGTTAGGTTTAGGCCTGACCGGGCTAATTGCGGGTTTAGCTGTTGTGATCGTCTGCATGTCCAATGCGGAAATAGGCTTGTATATTATTCTCATATACTGCTTTTTTATCAGCCATTTTAACAGGCTTTTTTTTGATGATAGTTTGCCGGTAGGAGTATTTTCAGATATACTGATTGGAGCCACTTTTCTGGGATTTCTCATCCGGCAAGTCAATCTGAAAAAAAGTATCAATAAATTCACACAGACACCGGTTGTTATAACCTTGCTCATTGTATATGCGTATACTGCTGTTGAAGTATTTAATCCCAACGGCAGTTCTCTTACGGGTTGGGTACCTGCATTTAGAAAAATTTTAGCCACCTTACTTCTTCTTTTCATCTCTTACAATGTATTTGATAGTATAGATCGGATAAAAAGATTTATTAAGATTTTATTTATCCTCTGTACAATGGTAGGACTATACGCTTGTATCCAGGAATGGCATGGGTTTTTCCAGTTTGAACTGGATTGGCTCTTTTCAGATGAAAAGAGAGCCCGCATGGTTTATGTTAACGGTGGAGCCAGGAAAATGTCTTTTTTCCTTGACGCCCTGTCCTTGTCAATAGTAATGGCTACCTGCAGTGTTTTTTTTATTGCCATTTCCACAGGAATGAATAAATTATTACACAAAGGAATAATCCTTGGCTGTGTTATTTTTATGCTGATGGCAATGAGTTTTTCCTTAACCCGTACTGCCAATGCTATGTTAATTGCTGGCCTGATTATGTTTATGGTGATTACCCTGGATAAAAAGACAACCCGCATTTTTGCAGTTCTTGGGGCATTTCTCTTTTTGGTCATACTTTTTGGCCCATTTCATAATTCCCATGTTAGCCAGTTCAGATTAACCTTTTTAGGAGGAACAAAAGATGCCTCCTTTAATGTTAGGGATGTAAACCGTAAATCAATTCAGCCCTATATTTATTCCCACCCGATTGGAGGAGGTTTAAATACTACCGGGGGTGAAGGCTTGTTGTACAACCCCGGACATCCTTTGGCTGGCTTTCCTCCTGACAGTGGTTATTTAAAAAAAGCCCTTGAACTCGGATGGATTGGTTTTGGCTTATTCATATTTCTTTATTTTTTGGTTTTAAAAACGGGAATACAGGGCTATTTTAAATGTAAAAATGAAGAAGTAAAACTGATCTACGCCTCTTGTACTGCTGCCTGTTTTGGTTTTTATGTTGGGGATTTTTCCCAGGTGGCAATCGGCCAGATTACGGATGTTGTTGTATATTATCCTTTTATCGGGATTATGCTAAAATTAAAAGAATTTGATCAGCCATCTAAAATGAATAAATCATGAAACACCTATTGGATAAAGAAAATAACAATACACTTAAAATATCAAAAATGAAATCGTTGCTGCATCATAAACCCTTTCATGCTTTTATTATCGCATTAGCTGTTTTTACCAGTAGTTCAGTTGCCCAATCACAACAAACAATGATACGGCAATCAGGTACAGATAGTTTAGGAAAATTATCCTTCTCTGATTCTTCTACAATTATTGAAGAGAAATTAGTAGAACTAGCTTTGAAAGGCCCCTTTTATAAAGGAGCTGAACATCAGAATAAGATTAATGAATACCAGTTAAAAGGCGCTAAAAATTCCTGGCTTAATCTCTTAACAATATCTACCAATTATAATGACCAGTCTTTTGCAAGCGATAACCAGACAGCCGCCTATATATATCCCAAATATTTTTTTGGTGTCACAATACCATTGGGAACATTATTCTCCAGAACAGAGATAAAAGCAGCCAGAGAGGGTATTGAAATAAGTAAGAATAACCAGGAGCAGTTGGCCAGAAACATCAGGGCTGAAGTGATATCAAAATACAGGCAATACAAAAATTATTTTGCCCTGATCAGCTTACAAAGCCAGGCCGTTGATGATGAAGAAACAGCGTTTCTTCAAGTAAAAGAAAAATTCAGGAATGGTGCCATTACTATTGAACTGCATAATGTTTCACAAAAAAAGTATAATGATGAACTAACTAAAAAATTAAATTTACAATTACAGCAAGACATGATAAAGATTGATATAGAAAGACTAATAGGAACGAGTCTTGAAAATGTATTAAAGCAATAATATCATATACCATTTACCCAAAACACTACTTAATCTGTTCACTTGTATGGCCGGTCCAGGTATTTCGATTCTGTCCCGGAAAAGTAAACCAGTGATGAATCCCGGGCAATCCAGCATAAAAAAATGGCTAAGCAAAGCATTTAATCTCACACAGGTTAATCATAGCAGGTTAAAATGGGTTGATTATGTGAAAGGTATAGCTATTTTGCTGGTTGTTTACAGACATGTACTGATTGGATTGGAAAGAAGTGGCCTCGCCATACCATCCTATATGGTAAATGCCAATATGATATTTTATAGTTTCAGAATGCCCCTTTTCTTTATTCTTTCCGGAATGTTTATCAGCTCAAGTCTTTCCAAAAGACCTCTGAATCGATTGCTTTATATAAAATTTGAAAGTTTACTTTATCCCTATTTTATCTGGGTTTTTCTGCAAATCACTGTCCAGATATTATTTTCCTCATTTACAAATGCAGAAAGAGGTCTTGCAGACTACGGATATATATTCTATCAACCACGAAACCTTGATCAATTTTGGTACCTGCCCGCCCTTTTTAATGTGACTTTTTTTTATTTACTGATAAAAACAAAACTTAGGCCTCCAGCTTCAGTCCAATTGCTGATCGGCATAACCCTCTATTTCCTTTCTTCCTATATTCATGATTTTAGTATGCTGTCCGACTGGATGGAATTCTATTTCTTCTTTGCATTAGGTGATGCTGTTTCCCAGTTCTTTTTTAAGGAAAAGACTCAAAATTTCTTCAAAAATCCAATAGTACTGATAATCGCTATACCAGTATTCCTGCTAACACAGCGTTATTATCTAAGTAATGAGGAAATATACTACCTGAAAGAGTTTTCCGGAAAAGCTGAATTCATCATCATTTCGCTTATTGGATGTGCCAGTATGTTCTTTCTTGCCTTTCGTCTTGAAAGTTGGAATATTTTTTCCTTTTTACGGGTTATCGGCTTTCACTCACTTTTTATCTATGTTATGCATGTATTTGCTGCTGCCGCAATAAGAATTATACTTATGAAAGTATTTCACATTTTTGACCCGCTATTACTGACAATAGCTGGTATCGCTTTCAGCATAACAATTTCGATTGCGTTTTACAATCTTTTAATCAAAGACAACATTTTCTGGTTTTTATTTTCAATACGTAAAAATAAAATCACCCCAATAGCCAATAAATAAAAAAATGAATAAAAATAATCAATTGACAAATAGCGATTTACTCCGGTATCTAAAATCCCTTGATTTTAAATCTGGATTTATTGACCGGTTAAAAGTTTATTACCGACCGCTGGTTTGCCCTTTTGTTGAATTAATTAATTATGTAAAAGAGGGTGAAAAGGTCGGAGATATTGGTTGTGGCTCCGGCCAGTTTTGCCTGCTGCTGGCCGAATTTGCAAAACCGTCATTAGTATACGGAATTGAAATAAATGAACGACTTGTAAATAATGCCAGGCAGCTATTCAACAAACATGCAAAGGTTCCGTATGAATTCGAACAATTCGATGGAATAAACTTTCCTGATAAAATAGCAGAGCTTGATGTTATTTTTTTGAATGATGTCCTTCATCATGTTCCAAAACCTAACCAGGAAAAATTCATCAGTGATCTATGCAGTAAAATGAAAAGTGGAGCCAGGCTTATCGTAAAAGATATTAATGGTGGCAGCCTTTTAGTATATTGCAACAAAATGCATGATTTTGTTTTTGCCGGGGAAATCGGACATGAATTGCCTTATCAAACTACACAAAACTGGCTCCAAAAAAATCAGTTAACAATAAAAGAATTCAATAAAAAAAGGATGTATGTCTACCCACATTACACAATCATTGCAGAAAAGAAATAAAGGGAAAATTTTATTTTTTGCAATTTGTATTTCTTTACTTTCAGTATATCCAATCTATAAAAATTTTTATAATGGTGCTGCCGTAACCACTTATGAGCGTCATATAGCACTTGTAGAGGGCAGGTCTGAGTACTATAACCCCTGGCAATACAGAATGCTTTGCCCCCTGATTATTGAAGGATTAATGTGGACATATAATAATACAATCGACAGAGTTTACCCCATTGAAGAAAAGTTCAGCTTCCAGTTCAGGGAAACATCAGAACCCACTCCTGAAACCAAGGAGTTTCTCCGTATGATACAAACCAAAGGCGCTTTAAAGTACATGATTGTTTTTATTTTTTTCAGGTTTTGCCTTAATGTACTTGTTTTTCTTCTCGCTTACCGGTTATGGCGTTATTTTATAAGTAATAAGTGGTTAATCTTTTCAGGCCTGATACTGCTCTCACTCGCAATGGGAAATGCTGTAATTGCAAGTGACTTAACTTTTAATACTTACCTGGATAATATTTTTTATCTATTAACTGCCTGCCTGATCGTTTACAGAAAAAATCCATTGTTGCTGATACCACTCACAATTCTGGCGGCATTTAACAGGGAAACTGCTATGTTGATTCCTTTTCTGTATTTTATTTCACAAATTGATTTCAGTGGTTTTGCTATTACTCGTTTTAACATTTCTTCCATAATACTTCCGAAGCCCCGTTTATGGGTATTAACAGCCGGGCTTTATGCACTATTTTTTACAGTTTTTATAGCGTTACGCATACATTATGGCTATGTCGAACAACAAATATGGAAAGTCCCCTCAGGGTTACCAATGGTTAAATTAAACTTGTTCAGTTCAGTTGGGGTAAAGTCATATTTTGAAATGATCGGGGTATTTAGTGTAATTCCCCTGATCATCTTGTATAAGTTCAAATCATTCCCTTTATTATTACGGGTATGGTTTACAGGTATTGTACCGATTTGGTTTGCAGTACATATTTATTCCGTAGTCATTTATCAAACCCGGTTATTCCTGGTCCCGGTAATACTTATTTTTATCCCCATGTTTCTCTGGTTAATTGAAAATGAATATGCGGGAAAAAAAGATATAGATGTCACTTCTCTTAAAAATGCTTAATTATTGAATCAACCGGATTTATAATCTCGGTTTAGAGGGTCTAATTCTTTTCCCGTGCAGGTATTCTCCTATTATCGTATACCTGACAAAATAATGATATGTAATCATAGTAATAGCAAAAGTTACAATAATTACCAGAGGCATTCTAAACCATCCCGGTATTACTGAATAGAGCATCAAAACCTGTAAAGTCACAACAATACTAATATGAATCAGGTAAACCCAATAGGATGCATCCGAGAAGTAGCGCCATAGCTTACTTTCCAGATTACAGTGCTTAATAAATATCCCGGTGAGCCCTGCAACCAGGCAGATAGTTTCCAATGCAACAAAAAAATATTGAAATGTAATATCTATTAATTCTGGTTCCAAAAAACGGAGAATTGATAATGCGGATCCGGCTATAAACAGCCACCAGCCAAAACGAGTCAGGGAATTTACACTATTCATATTTATTTGCATAAGCCATCCCAAAGTGAAAAAGAAGCCATAATAGAGCAGGTATATGATATTCGGCTTAATACCTGTATAAACAGGTGGTGTAAACACTTTAAAACCGAATAATAACATATACAAAACTAATACTGCAATGAAAATTTTCGTTAACGAAATTTTTCCAAATGATTTTTGGAGGGTCAAAGAAAAATTAAAATCACTTTTTCTAACAAAAGCATAAATAATCACTGCAATTATATAAAAGAAAAGCAGGTAGTATAAAAACCATAAATGAAGTAAGCCATTCCAGTTGAGCATTTGCGAAACAGCGTGTCGAAGGGATTGACCGATACTCAAATTCCCGTTATAAAAACCACTATAGAAATGAAAAGGAAACAGGCTGACCGGAACAATTACAATTACCCCGATTATGAATGGAATAAGTATTCTTTTAGTTCTTTGTATCCTGAAATACTTTATTCCCGACCTGGTAATTACCAGGCGGGCAAAGAAGCCAGCTACCAAAAAAAATAAAGGCATTCTGAAGACATGAATATATTGATAGAGCCAATCCAAAAATTCAGAATTAAATGAATCATCATGTGGCCAGTTTGGCTCAGGTACAGACTTGTAGACGATAAGAGCATGCAAAACAACTCCCAGCCACATTGCTATAGCCCGCAGGGCATCAAATCCGTTAATTCTTCCTGAATTATTCATATCCTCAATATAATTTGCTAAACCAGCAGAAATAATACAATATTTTCGAACAATAAAAAGTACAAAATATAAATAAATATCTGATTACGCCAGCTATTTGACGTACAATAATATTGCCGGACAAATATTCCATTTAAATGGAAGGCAGGGGCTGATAGGGCCATAAGCCAAACAGCGTAATTGCTTTTGCCAGATAATTTATTTACTTTAGTTGAAAAAAATGGTTAACTGCAAAGTTTGTGGTAACAGTGACAATAATAAAATATTTAACGCAAAAGAAATGATGTTTGGATTCAGGGATGAATTTAAATATCTTGAATGTGCCAGTTGCCGCTGCTTACAGTTATTGGATCCTCCGAAAGATATAGCCAAATACTATCCTGAAAATTATTATTCTTACCAGACCAAAGGGGAAGAGCACCTCATCCAGACCTCCTTTACAAAGACTTTAAAAAGGAAATTAAAACAGAGACTACTTGATTATTACCTGCAGGGAAACAGCCTGGCGGGGAAGATAATAGCCGAAAAATACAGAAGTTATTATCCATGGATAAAAAGAAATACAATCACAAGTACTTCCCGGATTTTAGATGTTGGATGCGGCGCTGGTGAATTGCTTTTAAAAATGTACAATGACGGATTCAGAAATCTGACAGGCGTAGATCCCTATATTCAAAATGATATTAAATACAAATGCGGTATCACTATTCATAAAAAAAATATCGAAGATTTAAAAGATAAATATGACCTCATTATGCTTCATCATGCATTTGAGCATATGGATGAGCCATTAACGATTCTAAAAAAGTTGTATGCCCTTCTCAATAACAAGGGACATTTAATCATACGTATTCCGGTAGCCGATTGCTATGCATGGAAAAAATATGGAGTAAACTGGGTACAACTTGATGCACCCCGGCATTTCTTCCTGCACACAACAAAAAGTATCAGCCTCTTAAGTGAGCAATCCGGTTTTACGCTTATAGATGTTTTATATGATTCCTATTCCTTACAATTTACCGGAAGCGAGAAATACCTGAAAAACATACCCTTGGTGGATGAGAGGGAATTGTTTTCCGAAAAGCAAATCCAGAACTATTCAAAAGAATCAGAAAATTTAAATAGTACGAAAGAAGGCGATCAGGCATGTTTCTATTTATATAAAAATTAAAAAATCAACTGATTACCCGGAAATGTAGGAATGAAATATCACCGACTTTATTTACTTATAATAAGAAAGTGGCCGCTTCAGTAAATTGAAGCGGCCACTTTAGTTTAGAATTCTATTACTCAATAAGTAATCTTCTTACTACTTATTGACTTTTAATAATCTGATCGTTTCATACTTTTCACCGGGTAAACCAGTCATTCTTATAAAATATATACCCGGAGGCATCCTGTTTCCACTCAATCCCAGTTTAAAGATATTTACACCAGATGCCACATTGCCAAGTTCCCTTCTGAATACTATTCTTCCGGAAGCATCAGTTACAATTACTGTCAGCTTCGCTGCTGGTGCTGTAAGTGACATTTTCAAAGTCACATCATCATTAAACGGATTCGGATATACTGCAATTGAGTTCTCTGATACCTCTTGCACCTCAATACCACCCCTGCTGGCAGGTTGCGTTGAAACCTGAACAGGAGCTACTGGAGTTGTGGTTGTCGTAATAAGGGGAGCTGGTATTTCAGGTATTAAAGATCTGCCAGTTCCTCCACCGCCACCTGTTCCGGTCGAGCCAGAAGTATATCCCTGGATCACTAACGCACCAATGTATCCGTAAGGTGATGCGCCACCTGCATCAATATTTATAAATACTGCTCCATTTTCGTCTGCAGTTATATTTGACAGCTGCACTGTCTGGGATGTATTATTTATCGCATTTAAAGAAACACTCTGATTTCCGATACTATAAACAGTTGTCCGGTCTGCGTAATTTCCTCCCCCGTCACGACTTGCAAAGAATACAAAATTAAATGCCATAGCCTGACTAAGTCCGTCTATTTTAAGGGTGGCAACAGAACCAGCACCCATCCACCATGTACTTCTTATTACATTATCAGGGTAAACCCCACTATCATCACCAGTAATTGTTCCGTATGGATTTACACCATTGAAATTATTTCCAATAACCGTCATATTAATTCCTGATGCATTACCAGCTGAATTGAGCAGGTTTGTATATACATCATCAGCAATAGGTGGTTTATTGGTATTATTCCACGGTGATCCGGCCGGATTAACGTCATTATAATTAATAAATACAGAGAACGAAAGCGGAGAAGCTGATGCAATATTGCTATAAGAAGAGTAGAACACCGGCAGCCTCTTTGCCCTCACTTTGTAATAATAAACAGTAGAGGATACCAATGACTGATCAAGATAGGTAGTAACATTTGCTGCAGTAGTGGTAACTAAACTATAAGTACCATTTGCAGATGTTGAACGATATACCTCAAACCCATCCTCATTATTTGATTTATCAGTCCATTTTAATTCTATGGTTGAATTTGACTTTGGAACAGCTGTCAAACTTTCCGGAGAAAGCGGGATACCGTTATCGATATAAGACTGAATAACCAAAGCTCCAATATAGCCGAAGGCTGCTGCTGCTTGCTTTTGAGCAGTAAATTCAATTGTACCGTTGGCATCCGGGGTTACTCCCTGGATCTGTACTATATTGGAAGTATTACTGGCGGCATTTAACGTAACTGATTGCCCGCCGTATGAATAAGTGGTATTCCTGTTATCATTGACGCCACCCCTGCTTGCGAAAAATACGAGGTTATATTTATTGCTACCAGTTGGCAGACCTGTTATACGTATTCGTTTTGCATTGGTAGTACTCTCATAATAATTCGTCTTCATTACATTATCAGGGAAAACGCCACTATTACCACCTGTTGATGCCCCAACATCATTGGCACCAGCCCATCCATCAACCAGTGTAACATTGATACCAGACACATTACCACCATCGTCAGAAAGATTATTAATAACACTGCCTGCATAAGGCCAGGTATTAAAGTTATTCCATGGCTGTCCTTCTGGCAATACCTGGTTAAAGTTTACATAATAGGATGTTATATCCTTATTGGAAACAATGATAGAGAATTGCCGGTTGGATGCGGCTCCCTTATTGTCAGTTGCTGTAACTGTTATCCCGGTAAAGGTTCCCATCGTATTACCCGGAGCAATATTGATTGTTCCTGTACCATTGCCGGTACCAGTAAAAGTAGCAAATGATGGTAATCCTGTTACCTGTAATGTTATTACATCACTTGGATCATCCAGCGCAACAATATTTACATCAATTATTTGCTGCGTCTTCATCTTAACATCAGCAATGGCACTTATAAGCGGACTAGCGTTAGGTGTAGTAACAGAAACAGTATCACTTGAAGGGGAACTACCCTGACTATTGGTTGCAATTACATAATAATAATAAGTAGTGTTCCCCAGGAAATTAAGATCATCATACTGTTGCAGGTTCGCATTATTTCCACCTGGATTCAACAATGTGAAGGAACCTGGCTGATTCGTAGAAGAGCGATATATTTCATAAGCCGCTTCATTATAAGCTGCGTCTATCCAGTTCAATTTGATAGCACCGCTTGCAAACTGACCTGTAAGATTTCTTGGTTTTGCCGGTGCAGTTCCATCGTCATACAAAATTTGTATAACCATGGCATTAAGATATCCATAAGAAGCACCTGCGGCCCTTTGCAGAGTCATTGGCAATGTTCCGTCCGGATTAGGCTGAACATTATTTACACTAACTGTATTTTGAGAATTACTGGCTGCATTAAGTGTAACACTACTACCACCAATTGTATAAATGGTATTCCTGTTATCATTCACACCACTGCGGCTACCGAAGAAAGTAAAATTATACTTATATGCAGGGTTCAATCCTTGCACAGTCATGGTCTGAGTGCTCGCATCTGTGAAATAAGCCGATCTCATTACATTATCAGGATAAACACCGGAATTATTCCCTGTATTTACACCATATGTATTGGTTGCATTTCCAAGATTCTGCCATGGACTGGTTATACGAATCCCTATTCCGGTATTAGCACCTGTTTCATCATTTAAATTGCCAAAAACATCATTTAAGGAAGGTGTCGGCTTGTTTGTATTATTCCAGGGCGAACCAGCAGTATAGGTTCCGTCGGTGAAATTGATGTATACCTTTTTATTTGGATTAACATCATTTACGGTGATCATAAAAGATGCAGTGTCAAAACCATTATTTTCATCCTGTACTCTTGCCATAACCCAATAAGGACCATTATCTGCATACCCTGGTGCAAGGTTGATCTGAACAGATCCACCGTTTATTACAGGAGTCGCAAATGAAGGGAGTCCGGTCAAAGTCCAGGTCAGATTCTCTCCTACATTCTGATCAACTGCAGTGAGATTCACCTGAGTTGTCTGTAATTCATTGACTGATACATTCGAGATAGCAGAAATCACCGGTACATAGTTGTCATTAACAACAAGACTGAAGGAGAGCGAACTGTTCCCCCCTTGTTGATCTGCAACAGTAATTTCTATATTGTTATAAGTTCCCTGGTCTCCGATTGCCGGATTAGTAAAGCTGATCACTCCTGTTCCGTTTGAACCGGGTGTAAAGCTGGCAAATGACGGAAGATTATTCACCTGTAACGTAAGTGTTCCTGGGTCAATATCCGAAGCCGAAATATTCAGATTCAACTGCGATCCATACCGCATATACTGATCCGCAATGGTTGCGATAACCGGTAAATTATTAATCGTTATAGCACTATCCTCATTACTATAGCCAGAAGGACCACCAACATTTACAGCCCTGAGCTTATAGTAATGTATGGAATTGGCAAACAATCCTGAATCGATAAAGGATGTTGTATTTGCCGGCAATGTGGCGAATAATAGATAGTTTGTATTATTGTTACTGGATCTGTACAGTTCAAAGGAAGTCTCATTGGCCACATCAGTCCAGCTGATATTTATTTTAGAGCTCGAAATACCATTAGCCAAAAGATTTGCCGGTATGGCAGGAGCAGCTGGCAATGGGAATGTAGTGGCAGAATTCTGTCCTAATTCCAGGTCATTCATCAACCTGGTCAACTCTTCAACAGACAATGCCTTATCTACAATATAAAAATTATCAATCCTGCCATTCAATTGGCCAAACCCGGTATTCAATGAATTACCACCATTATCATCACCAATCATTGAACCATCCGTTGTAGTACCAACTGATGTGAATGGCAGAGCATTATTGGCAGCAGCTTGAACACCGTTTACATAAAGTGCCAATTCACTGGAATTATATACCAAAGCAATGTGATTCCATCCTGTACTTGTGTACGGTATTGTAATACTTCTTCTTGTATTATTACTGGCAATACCTGCATGAAGCACATTGGCATTGAGCCTCATTGATAATCCATCATCAGTGCCTCCAAAATCAAAAACTCCACTATTATTACTTGTATTATCAGCCCTTAACCAGAAAGCAACAGTTTTGCGGTTATATCCTCCACGCAAATAATCCCCGGTGCCGGTATTGACTGTTATGTCCTCATCAGTACCGTTGAAGTCAACTGAATGAGTTCCTTCCTGGTTATCCGTACTAAATGTTGGTGTATTATTAGCAGTTAAAGTTCTATTATTACCACTGGCATCAGTGTAATTATTATTGAACTTCCAGTTTGCCTGTACCACATTCACATTTCCAACCAACGGCGATTCACCATATTGACCAATCGCCCTTATCTGGTAGTAATAGGTTGTATTGGGGCTTAAATTCAGATCGCTGTAAGATGTCGCATTTGCAGGAGCCAAACCTACGGTAGAAAATCCTGAATTAATGCTGGTGGAACGCCATATTTCAAAGCCTGTTTCATCAGTACTGTTATCAGCCCAGCTCAGATTAATTTGATTAAATGAAATGGCAGTAGCCAATAGTCCGAATGGTGCTGCAGGTGGACCTCCAAGCACAATTGGTGCATCCGCAAAAGCACTGTTTGGAATAAGATCGAAGTTGGTACCGCTTAATGGAGTTCTCCATCTAACAGTCATTGACTCTCCTCCACCCTGCTCATAAAAGGCGATAGCAATAGGATAAACGCCGGCGGTTAAAGACAAGGCAACTGATGTTCTATCCTGGGTACCATGCAAACCGTCATTATTTACAATTGGTGTACCACTAAAACTATATGGAGAAGTACTTCCGTTTAATGGTCCGAGCCATAATCTGCTACCATCATCTGAATTTGTTCTGAAATAATAAGTACCCGTAACAGGAATATTAATATTTCCCTCCCACAGGAATGCAAAATTATCATTTTGCGTTCTGGGTGTTAATGCAATATTTGGCATTACACCGGTTGAAACAGGTGTTAGTGTTGTAAAATTGGGCAGATTATTCCAGGTTCCGGTAAAAGTGTAATATTTATACGGCAGACCCATTAATAAAGCTTGCCCGGTAACCTGGTTACTA
Source organism: Chitinophagaceae bacterium (assembly GCA_041738795.1). Taxonomy (GTDB): domain Bacteria; phylum Bacteroidota; class Bacteroidia; order Chitinophagales; family Chitinophagaceae; genus JJ008. Next base: position 25,515 of record JBGSPB010000013.1, read on the forward strand.
AAGGGAGATACATTTTCAGCAAAATCTCTTGCTTTGACTGTAAAATTATACGTTTGACTAAACTGCAAATTGTAAACAGTAAACTGAGTTTGTGTTGTAACATAAGCTTTTACTCCATTTACATAAACGTCGTACTTAGTTACACCCACATCATCAGTGGCAGCAGTCCAGCTAAGTGATATTGAACTCCTGGTAGTGCCGGCAATAGCGAGATTAGTTGGTGCGGTCGGGGCCTGTGTATCGGCAGCTGTTGTGCCATTGGCTTCGTTGGAAGCTGCTGCAGCACCGGTATTGTTCACCGCTCTTACTTTATAAAAGTATTTGGTATTGGCATTTAACCCTGTTGAGGTATAAGTTAATACATCAGCATTTAATATGGCCAGTAATGTATAAGGTCCGCCGGCCTGGCTGGCACGGTATACCTCAAAATTCGTTTCGTTGTACTGTGGTGCCGGGTTATCACTCCAATCAAGACGCAAAGATGTTTTTGATAAAGTAGTAATAATAAGATTAATAGCAGGGTCCGGCTTATTGGGACCATTGGCATCAACAACTGCAAATAGAGTTGAGAATTCAGTGGAACAACCAAACTGTTCTGTTACTCTAACCTTATAACTACCAGGTGTAGTAGCATTCAGCGTATTTGTTGTACCGATCGTAGCACTACTGCCTTCTTTTTGCCATAAATAAGATGTATAGCCAGTTGGAACTTGTAAAGTAACTCCGTTATTACCATCCAATGCAGGAATGACTTTACTCATAAGACCTGCTATTGAAATTGTGGGCGGAACGGTCGGAGCTTTAATTTTAATTTCTACCGGTGTGCGGGACCAGTCAGACCAATATGATCCCCGTCTCACTCTTGCACTATATACTCCTATTGCACTTGCACCAGAAACTTGTATGGTGTTTGTAGTTGCACCAGGAATCAAAACGCCATTTTTTCGCCATTCATATTGAGCAAAACCAGCTGTAAGACCAATTGTAACATTGATCGGGTCACCCGGACAAAATTCTGATCGCCCGAAAAGAGGCCAGGGATTAGAAGAATAGGCCCTTAAAACATAAGGAATGAAGTCAGGTTCAGCCCAGGCTGTATTCCAGGTACCATGTCCTAGATTAGGGTATAATGTATACTTGAAATTACCCCCAACATTCAAGATTGCATCTCTTACTTGTTCTGTTGTATAGGGATCAGGAGAACCATCTAATCCTCCCTGGAAAATCCACATCGGTGTGAATTTAACCAGATTGGCATTGTCCCTGTAGCTGATCTGGGCGTCAGACATGGGCAAAGCGGCCGCAATATAAGTTGGATGTCTGAATAACATTTCCCAGGTAGCTGCACCACCTGCAGACAAACCGTTGTCAATGATCTGGAAGGGGTCTACTTTATTATTGACGATCATATAATCAATAATTTCTCTTACCAAATCAAACTGACCGGCACCCCAAAAACCACCACTCTGCGGGTATAAAAGATATCCATCAAAACTTCCATTATCAACTTTATCCCTGAAAAAATGACCCCCATGAAGAAGCTGCTTTTCATTTTGGTAAATAGTACCCGTTTCTCCTAAACCATGAAAGAAAACAAAAAGAGGATATTTCTTTCCATCATTTGCAGTAGGATTATACGTTTTGGGAAACTTAAGACGAAATTGAAAGCCTTTGTAAATATAAGCTTTGTAGGAAGTGGTCGTCCAGTTCAACAGGGGGGTTCTAACCCACTTACCTATCTGTCCCCATGCAGGTTGAGTTGGCGGCGCACTTGAATTATAATTTACGAGGGGGTCGGATGGATCCATTACACTTTGGGCATTTGTAACTTGACTAAGAAATAATGCCAAAGCAATAAGGAAGGAACTAATAGTTCTGCTGTTAGTTTTCATAATCGAGGCTAGAGTTTATAAGGTTATAATGACAGCTTTTCTGATTAAACAATTGCTACTAAAACAGTTTTTTATAAGGATAAATGAACCTGGAATTCAGGAATGCTAATAAATAAGCCGAAACCTTTTTAAAAGAGGAAATTCAGAAGGATGATAGGAAATAAGGTGGTTATCTCAAGGGAGGACAGGAAGGAGTAATTACAATGAACTCATAATCACACACAAATTAAACTCATTTTTCTGACATTTTTATTTAAGTTGGCAAGTTTTTTTAAAGAAAAAAAAGAATTTTTTATACCAACTGTATAGCATTGAATATTAATCACTTAATCAATGAAAAAAACAGGCAAAATAAAAGGGAAATACTAATGATATTTTCAAGCCAGAAAATAAACATTTTATATTCCCTTTCAATACATTTTGTGAGTCCATCGACATGGTAAAAAAGGAATTTAGTTTCGCCTGGAAACAATATCCTTTCTTAAAAATTTTCGGATACTCATCAAAAATAATAACCCCTTTACCTGCTTATTCAGGGGTATCATAGGATTTTCGGCATTGAATCTGTGCATTACTCTGTTTGAAAACTCACTTTTTTGATTTTGAGTTCCAAACAAAAGATCTGTAACACCGGTTGATTTTAACTGATCAAAAAATGACTGATCAAGTTCGCTGTCTGAATGGGGAAAAGAAAATAAGTTTAACCGCTGTGAAAAATTTTTGACCACAAATTCAACAGAACTTACTGTCTGAATAATTCTATCCTTCTCCGGTATTAACTTATAATAGGGATGATCCCAACTATGAGCTCCAATTGAAAAACCATTATTACTTAATTCAAACACCTGCTGAGATGTGAGAAAAGGCCTCTCTTTTTCAAGGTATTCTGAAAATGATAAATTAAAGACCGGTGCCAGCTCTTCTAAAACCCCCTTGCCGAGATTGGTGATACATTTTACCGAAGAGATTAAAGCTTCATGCGATTTAAACTTGTCCCCCATAATTTTTCCACATTCCCCTAGAACATTTTTATCACTTCCCTTTTTCAATATCTCTTCAATTATAAGGCTGATTTTACACCTGTAGAATAACTCCCGGTTATCCAAAAAAGCAGGATTAATAAAAAAAATAGCCGGAACCCCTTTTGCAGAAAGAACCGGTGCAACAAAATCATAAACCTCTCTGAATCCATCATCAAAAGTCAAAAGAAATGAATTCTTTGGCAGGGGACTACCGGTATTGATACAATTCACCAATTCTTCCACAGAAATGGGATTAAATTGTTTTAGCAAATAATCAAGATCGTTCCCGAATTGCCGGATATTCTTGTAAGAATAAAGATGTTTTACATGCAAAACCTCCTTATCTGAAATTAAATGATGGTAAGGAAAAATAGTACCCGGAGAAGCTATTTGCTTCAGTAAGGGCAATGGCAAAAGAGCACTTGCCGCATAATATATTTTCTTAGACAGTTTCATTATTCAGCAACTCATCAATATATATTACTTTAACATGTTCTGTTTTCAAAAATTCCTTTCCTGCTTTTTTTAATTTTAGCAGGGCACCTACCTGTCTTATTATAATTTTAGGAATATATAAAAGGGCCTTCCCCATTCCCTTTTGATGACTCTGCGTGAGAACAATCAGAATAAATGCTGATATAAACAACAGAAGAACACCAGCCCATACCAACGAAATAAGCGGATTGATAAATAAATTAATAAGCAAGCAAAGCAGTGCTGATCCCACTGTAATGAACAAAGGGGGGCGCAAGGTATTGAAGCCAAAGAAAAGCAGATTAAAATTGAACTTCTTAATCCCGGCAATAAAAAGTTTCCAATTATCCGGAAAATATTTAAAGTAAGTATAGATCCAGCGGGTGCGTTGTTTTTCAAGTGTCTTTCCATCGTCTACTTTCTCATCATATACGATTGCTTCTTCCGCAAAAGCCAATTGTGGTACTGAGCTCACAATATGTGCCTGCAGTTTTTTATCAAACCCACCCAGGGAGTCCGTATACATTACCTTCCGGTATAGTTTAGTTTCGATAGCAATGCCCAATCCCAATATACAGGATGACAAGCCTAACTCCATTCTTGCCTGCCGCTCAATGAATGTATTATAGATATGCCCGATTGAATCAAGTTTTGCATAAACTGTATCCGTATTTTTTGAAAGCATATGGGTTTGTACAGCAGTGAATCCCCGCTGAAAGTAATCATTCAGGTTTCTTAAATAATCCGGATGCACCAGGTTATCTGAGTCAAATACAACAATTACATCATGTTCCCTGACAAATTGATCAACAGCATACCTGATAGATTTTATTTTGGCATGCAATGCATTTTCGGGTTTAATAATTCTGATCCGTTCGTCATTAAACTTAAGTGTTGAAATATCGCAATCATCTGCTACAATATAAACAATGAACTCAGAATAAGATTGCTTACTGAAAGAGTCAACTAATGGTGGAATAAATCTGATATCCTGGTGAGCAGTAACAATAGCAGCAAAATCAAAATTATGGTTACTTACAACAGGGTATTTTTTTTTTGCAAATCCTTTACCCTTTACCCGGATAAAATGTAATAGCAATAAAAAAAAAGGAATTAGCAGATAAATGGCCAGAATTCCCTGCAAAAGGGCGAATATCACTATCAATATTTTATAGGTGATATCCATTGGCAATTTATTTATTCTTTTCCCAGACTGTTACAAAACCTCCTGTAAACTGGTAGGGTAGTTTTTCAGCAACTGCACAATCCAATTTTTGCAAACCTTTAATTCTTTTTGTAAAAAAAGAGAAAGGGAAAACATCCTCAATAAAATTTGTTTTCCCAAACCGGACAATTTTAAACCGGTTCGAAGCTGCGAGCTCTGTTAATTTTTTTTGAGTAAAAAACTGAATATGAGTCAGGTCATCAGCATCACTTTGCTTAGTAGTGCCTTTGTACCCAAATAGTACTTTCATTTTTTTAACAACCTTCCACATCCAGTTGTTTTTTCTCTGCAAAGCGATGACAGGCCTGGTCACAAATAATTCCCGTGGCCCTTTTCCGTTTGGTACAGTTACAATTAATATCCCATCCTCATATAACAACTGATGAAGGACTTTTAAAAGTTTTCCCGGATCATTTAAATGTTCCAATACTTCACTGCATAT
>JBGSPB010000018.1:0-134240 GCA_041738795.1 Chitinophagaceae bacterium
ACGTTGAAACTTCGGCTGTTTGCATCGCTGTACTTTTGTTCGGGCAGACGAATATCTATTTGGCTTTTTGTCGTTAACTTCAACTTTATATTTTCAATTGGGCAGCGGTTCCGGGCTGGACGTTATAAAATATCCCACCTGCAGCAATACCTGTTCGTTAGCTGATATTAAAAAAACCTACTTCGAAATGAAAGTTCTTTACCTTTTTATCATTTTCTTTTTTGCTATAACTTCATCTGCAAATGCTGAAAATGTTACCTATTCCGGAAGTCTGAATTATGTTAATGGTTCACTAAATTATCAAATAGAGGTAACCAAGACAGAAAATCAAGCAAGCATATTTTTTACAAGCATTGAAATGAATGCTTATCAAGTTCCAGCGTTGAATGTTAACCTAACCAATGACTCCTTAAACTTTTATATAGTTAGTGATTTTTATACTTACGAATACAAATTCAAAAAACTGGATGGTGGTTTAACAGGAAAACTGAATATATACGCAAACGAAACTGAGCAACTATTAAATACGATAGAATCTGTTTTAACAAAAATAGAAACGGACGCCTCTCAAATTAAAAAGGAAGAAGTCACTTTTCAGTCCAATGGCTTGCAGCTTAAAGGAACAATTTGGAAACCCAATAAACCTAACAACAGATGCTTGTTTTATGTTACCTCTTCTCAGGGAAGCGACAGAAGTGCCAGTAGTGCAGAAGCCTATTATTTTGCTAGCAAAGGCTTTGTCGTCTTCAATTATGACAAAAGGGGAACGGGTAAATCAGAAGGAAACTGGAAATCAGCTACCATTGAAGAATTAGCTGCTGATGATATTAATGGCATTTTATTTATTTCTACAACTAATCAAATTCCTTTATCCCGCATTGGAATAAAGGGAAGCAGTCAGGGCGGTATAAAAATTCCTTATATCTTATCAAAATTACCAGCATTAAAATTTGGGGTTTCGGTAAGTTGTCCAGGAGGCACATTACTTGAAAGCGATTTGAATTATTGGCGAAATTCAAATATTGATAAAATTGGAAAAGAATTTATAGACATTGCGACAAAAACTCAAAAAGTGAGTTATGAATATTTGGCAGGCATTACCACATTCCAGACCATAGAAAATATTGCAAAAAAATACAATACTCAATCGTGGTATAAATACATTTGGATACCTGAAAAAGAAATAGTCAAAGACGAGAAATTAAAATTTAGTGGACTACCATATTTTAAGACGGCTAAACAACCCATATTACTAATCCAAGGAACATCGGACGTTGTAATTCCTGAAAACAGTTACAAAGTAATTGATAAAATATTAAGGAAAGCTGGAAATAAGTCATACCATATCGTCATATTAAAAAACGCAAGTCATTCAATGACCATTGTTGACAATAACTTTCCCTATTTTCAAAAAATAGCTCCGACATATTTAAGTGAAATAACCAAATGGATAGACAATTTAAAAGACTAAACTAACATCAGCTAACATGAACTGTGTAAAAAACCAAGCAAAAAGCTAACTTTTTTTAAGGTTTAGCTGAACAATAATTTGGCTGATACAAGCTGTTGCTCTTAATGTTATCCTCTCCATCTTACGGCTGATTGTGCCTGTTAGGCCTTCGTGAGTTTAAATCTTACAAATAATCATCACCTGCTTATTTCTGTTGGGCCTTTAGTATTTTGATCTCTTCTTCCAGCTGTTGTATCTTATTCCACAATACCTGGATAGCAGATAAGGATATACCGGCCGGATCAATGGTAGAAATAGACTTATCATCATTCCCCACTTCGAAGAGTTGCCTGAAATCCTGTGCCATGGGACCGATATGATATTCACGGGTGCCTTTGTACCGCCACTTTTTCACCGGAAGTTGCATGATCTTTTGCAACAACTCATTCCCATCTACTTCGGTGATGTCTTCTTTCTTGTTCCGGTCTGAAGTATTGGTCCATACACCCCCGGTAGTAAGATAGGCACCATTGCCATTGGTACTGTTATGCCCAACTTCCAGTGCATGTGGAGTACCTGATGCACCGAAGGCCCAATGAAGAACACTATCCCTGGCACCAAAAACCATGGTATTATCATCGTTTACAACTGCATTATTACCGAATGCTGATGCATTATTATGTACCCCGGAAACCCAGGCCCGGAAACCGATAGTGACATTATCTCTGCTGAGAGAGCCATTGGTTAGTCCCGCTTCCCTTCCTATCGCAATATTCCTGCTGCCGGTCGTATTATTTGCTAATGCCCTTTCACCAATAGCCATGTTATCATTTCCCGTAGTTGAGCTCTCTAAACTTCCCGGCCCGATGGCTATATTATACGAACCGGTCAGATTATTCTCCAGGCTTTCACTTCCCAGGGTGGTATTATTGCTGCCGGTTGTTGTATTGGCCAACGATTGAAACCCCACTGCAGTATTGCCGCTGGATAGTACATTTCTTGCCGCCTTAAATCCGACAGCTGTGTTACTGGTACCTGTTTCCACCGAATACAATGCACTGTCACCAATGGCTACCTGCCCGTTTTTATCCGTTGCAGCATACAGGCTGGCATTGCCAACAGCAATATTTCCCGAACCCGTTGTGTTGCCGGCATTGGCGAGATAACCTATCGCCACATTCCGGGAGCCGGTCGTATTGTTATTCAGGCTTTGAAAACCAGTGCCTGTATTCCTGTTGCCCAGGCTATTATTTTCCAGTGCCTGTGCCCCGGTTGCAGTATTTCCTGCACCGGTGGTGTTGGCAAACAGGGAATTGCTGCCAACGGCTGTATTATTGGAGGCTATCGAATTAGTATGCAGCGCATACGATCCCACGGCTGTATTATTACTGGCAATGGTATTGCTATACAGCGACTGGTATCCCAGCGAAGTATTGCTATTGCCGGTTGTATTGGTAAATAATGCTTTTGACCCCACCCCGGTATTGCGGATAGCACCCAGCTCACTGGCACCGGTTCCATTATTTAATAAAGCACTGTCGCCAATCGCAACAATATTGTTTTTATTGGGAGCATTTAACATGGCACTGCGGCCAATAGCTATATTACTGTATCCATCCCCGTTATTCAACAAACTGGTGTGACCAATCGCAATATTTCCCCTGCCGGAAAGATTGTACCGCAGGGCAAAAGTCCCTACTGCCACATTATTGGATCCTGTTTCACTGCCACCCATTGCAAGAGATCCTACTGCTATATTGTCCCCCCCGGAAATATTGGAAGAAAAGCTGGCTTGCCCCACTGCCACATTCCTTGCACCGGTTGTATTACTGATCATTGCATCATGACCCACAGCCGTATTGCTGACTCCAACTGTATTGTTAATCATTGACTGATTGCCCAAAGCAGTATTTCTGATGCCACTACTATTTTGCTGCATTGCATTCAATCCTACTGCCAGGTTATAACTACCCGTTGTATTATTCAGCAGCGCACTATGCCCGACTGCCATATTCTCAATAGCCTGTTCAAAAAAGGTGACTCCTGTTCCGTTTTTCATTAATGCACTATCCCCGATAGCCAGTAATTCAGACCGATCTGTATTTTGCAACAGGCTTCCATTGCCGATGGCTATGTTGCCTGCAGCTGTGGTTCCGGAGCGACCAGCCTCTTTACCTATAGCTATATTATCAGTGCCTTGTTGATTCTGGTTTAAAGCATCGGTACCAATAGCAATATTCCTGCTGCCGGTTGTGTTTGATTGCAATGCCCCGTTTTGAATGGCCAGGTTATCCAATCCTGTTGTGGCCAGGGGAATCACATTAAGACCCAGTCCGATATTACCCGGCATAAAAGCTCCGAAATGCTGATTATTGATCCGGAACCGGACCGGCTGCAGATCGGTAGTGCCCACAAAGTTCGTATTGCCCGTACCGGCATTACCGGTAAGACTCCAGCCGGAAAACACACCTACATCACTTAGCGATAACAATTTCACCCATTGCGAACTGTTCCAGAAATAATATCCTGCTCCGTTCCCGCCGGTGATCCCATTATTGGTGTTAAACACCAATAAAGACGGAGCCGGTGAGGCAATGGTAGTGTTATCTGAAATACTGCTGAGTGCTACTCTTGGTATCAGCATTCCTTTATTTGAACTGCTGATATCCAGCATGGCTGAGGTGGCAGGACTACTTCCGGTACTGTTAATTCCGATTGACTGAGCTGTTGCATTAAATAAAAATGAGGCCCATACTGTTATTGTTAGAAATAATCCTCTCATAGACGGTTATTTTCAAAGTTTAAACCTGTAATTACTCTTGTTTATGAACTGCCAATACAGGGTAATAAATACCTGCCGGGTTATAATCGGCTTTTAAGAAAAGGAGACTGGACACCCGTTGTCAAATTTGTATTTTTTTACCGGCTGGTTTATCACCCGTCCGGGTGATATCTGAAAAAAATAGCGGCAAACCGACTTCGCCAAACGGAATAAATCCATTTTCTTAAAAAACTGTTTAGCTTTAAAGGACCATTAAACATTGAAACATGAAACAAAATACTATCAACCTCCTTTACTGGGGGACTACCTTGTTATTTGCAGGTTTTATGATTTGGTCGGCCATTCCGGGTATTTCACCCAAAGGGCAAACATTGCAGGTGCTGCATGATTATCTCGGCTATCCTGTTTATTTCATTTCATTCATCAGTGTAGCCAAATTAATTGGTTCAGCAGCTATCCTGGTTCCGGCATTCCATAAAATAAAAGAATGGGCCTATGCCGGTTTGTTCTTTGACCTGGCCGGTGCCATTTTCTCTGTAGTATATGTGTCAAAAAAGTTTGACCCTGGTATGCTGTTCATATTGTTGCCAGTGGTGCTTGGAGCTTTATCCTATTATTTCTGGAACAGGAAAAAATCCTTTCAATGAAGAACGCTGCAATAACTACAGTTGATGATTATATCGCTGGTTTTCCGCCGCCGGTAAGAAAATTATTATCGGCTATACGGAAAACGATCAAAGCTGCTGCACCCAAAGCTGAAGAGCTGATCAGCTACCAGATGCCGGCTTACCAATACAAAGGGGTGCTGGTTTATTTTGCTGCCTTTGAAAAACATATTGGCTTTTATGCCACCCCAACCGGTCATACAACATTTAAAAATGAATTAGCAAACTATAAAACAGGTAAGGGCTCTGTACAGTTTCCGATAACAGAACCGTTACCACTTGACCTGGTGAAAAGAATCGTTCAGTTCAGGGTAAAAGAGAATGAAGCAAAAGCCGCAGGTAAATCCGTTGCCCTAAAATCAAAACCTGCAAAACTTACCGATGAAGAACAGGTGAAAGCCTGGTTGAGCAAATTAGATCCCCGGGTAAAAAAGGAAATAGAGGCGGTCAGACAAATAATCAGGAACAGTGCTGCAAAACTAAATGAACGGATCAAATGGAATGCACCTAGTTACTATTACAAAGAAGACATTCTCACTTTTGGCCCTTACCAAAAAGATGGAAGGCTCTTGTTAGTGTTACATCATCCGGCTGTGGTCAAAATAAAATCTGCCTTGCTGCAGGGTGAATACAAAGACAGAAGGCTGGTGTATTTCAGTAACAGCAAAGAAGCTGCAAAGAACAAAAAGGAACTGGCCCGCATTATCAGCGAAATAATCAAAACGATTGATAAGAAATAATTACAAAAAACCTACGATATGATAAAAGTCACTTTCTCTGCTGCCATCCATGCACCCAAACAAAGAATCTGGTATGTGTTGTGGGAAAAATCATTTTACGAACAATGGACCAGTCTTTTTGCAGAAGGCTCCACAGTAAAAACAGATGGCTGGAAAGAGGGCACCAAAGTGCAGTTCCTCGACCCGAAAGGAAGCGGTATGCTGAGCATTGTGGCCGTGAACAGACCATATGAATTCATGTCTTTCCGCCACATTGGAATGATAAACCAGGGTGTGGAAGACACCGAAAGTGAAGCGGTGAAAGCCTGGGCCGGGGCTACAGAAAATTATACACTAAAAGAAGAAGCCGGCGCTACTACGCTGACCATTGAAATGGAAACCACCGAAGAGTACAAAGATTACTTCAATACAACCTGGCCCAAAGCATTGGATAAAGTAAAAGAATTGTCCGAAGCAAAAACAATGATCACGGTTTCAACGATCATCAATGTACCGGTTGAAAAAGTATGGGATAGCTGGACAGATCCTGCATACATTGTGAACTGGAACAACGCTTCTGACGACTGGCATACACCCAGGGCAGTAAATGATCTGCGCAAAAACGGACGATTTATTTTTACCATGGCAGCAAAAGATGGCAGCTTCAGTTTTGACTTCGGCGGCATCTATACAGCAATTGATCCTCAAAAAAAGATCAGCTATATCCTGGATGACGGAAGAGTAGCTGATGTTGTGTTTGAGCAAAATGGCAGCAGTGTCACCATCACTGAAATTTTCCAGGCGGAGAATATTCATTCATTGGATATGCAGGAAGCAGGCTGGCAGGCGATACTGAACAATTTTAAAAAGTATACTGAAAATTTATTTAATCTTACTTAGTCCTTCCAGGCAAGAAGCATCTCCGGGCCTGATCAGCAGGGCCTTATTAAATAGTATTTTGGCATCATTACTTTTGCCCAGGTTTAAATAGGTCCAGGCCAGCATGTGGTTACCATCATAATCAAACGGGTAAAGGTTCACCACTTTTTCAAAATTCCTGGCGGCCTGTTCATACTTTCTCCGGTTATAATGAATCACTCCTGTCCAGTAATTGGTGGTCGAATGCTGCGGATCGATCTTCAATATATCTTCATATACCTGTAACAGTTTATCGAGGCTTTGTAAAGCGGCTAATGGCTGCGCCAATCCCAGTTTGGCTTCTATGGCATAAGGCCGCAGCGCTACTGCTTTCTGATAATAAGATTGTGATTGCGGATAATCCTTATTCAGGTAATATAACCAGCCAATCCGCAGGTTCAGTTCATAACTTTTTTCATCATACAATTTCGCCAGGGTGGCAATGGCACCTGTAAAATTCCTGACACTTTCCTGCGTGTAACTTTCTTTAAAAGCAGCCTGCAGCTTTGCTTCCTCTTGTGCGGTTACAAAAAGAGAAAGCAGCATTGTACTAATTCCAATAATTGATTTTTTTAAAATTCCCATGATAAGCCTCCTGTAATTGAATGTTGATTAAAATTTGTAATAGTCCCAAATAATTGTCTTTGCTCATACGTATAACCGAGCTGAAAAACAGTGTTCCCGGGCAAAAGGAAAATACCCGTAATGCCGGCTTTCATTTTATTGGGATCAATCGCATTGTACACATAAAGTGCATCATTCTCGGCAAGGTTATGAAAATCACCCAGGGTGATATTCCCTTCCAGCCATATATTCTTCAGCACTTTCACTCCAAGCACCTGTTTAAAATTAAAAGCTGTTCCTTCCTGCTGCCGTACCATGGCGGTAGAAAAACTGTAGAGATCAAGATTGCCTTTCGGATACAGGCCTACCTGCAGATTATATTGCTGCACAGAAGTGTCAGTCAGTTTACCAAAGATAGCATCAGCCTGCAGGTCGAAATAATTTCCATTGTATTTAAAACCAACAAGCAACAAATGATTGTTGTATTTGAAATTATTGAACGGAGTATAGAGATAGTGATAGGCTGCTTTTAACTGCCAGTGACGGTCAAGATTGAGCATAAGCCGGTTGTAATATTCTACCTGCCTGATGTTAATATTGTTATTATGCGTAACTGCGGTCAGCAATGGTTCATTGATCTTTTGCTGGTAAGTGGCAACAGACTGCTGCATATGAAAACCATGACTAAAGCGATTTCCCAGGCCAACCCTTGCATAAAAAGGATTCTTTCTTGTTGTTACAGAAGTTTGTTTATAACTCAACTCCAATGCTGCACTGGTGAGGGCTGCCGGTTTACTCTTTTTTTCCTCTATTGCCCCCTTTGATAAATACTTTACCTCTGCCATGGCAATCTCCGGCTGGTTAAGATTTATCCTGCTCCAGTATATATAATAATGAGCTGTGTTGTTATACTTGTCCTCTTTCAGCACCACTTCATAGTGCCTGATAGCTTCGCTGTAGTTGGTAAGCATAAATGCTGCATAACCAAGACGCAATCTCAGGAGCAGAAAATCCTGGTTATTAACAATAGCTGTTTTTCCATAATTCAATAAAGCTTTCCAGTCTGCTTTTTCATATAAAGCAAATGACTGACTGTCGACAGTGGCAAAGGAAAAATCCTGTTGTGCCTTTGTATCCAAAACAGCCAGGAAGAAAGCAAGGGCGGTTGTAATGATCAGTTTCCGCATATAGCTTCAATTTGTTTGTTACTTAATTCCACACGAAATGCCTGTAGCTTTCCGTTGGTTATTACTACCCGGGCAGTCATTTTTTGTTGCAGGTTATTACCCAGTTGCTGGTCGGCCCGGCTTTCCAGCACAATGGTTCCCCCTCCCATCATATTATCATCCTGTTTTACATTGCTGGTATATTTCATCTTCATAAACAAATAAAAAGGAGCCAGCAGATCTTGTATCCATTTCAAAGGATGCCTGCCGAATATATTTTGCGGATACATATCAGTGATTGTTATTTTTTTATCAGTGCTCAGCACTACTTTGTAAGCAGCTTTGTAAAAATGATACAGCAATGAGCGGTGATTGCCAAAATAATTGGTGAAATAGAACATCGTACCATTATTGATAAAATAGGCATAGGCATGCTGCTGTCTGCAATAGAAATACGTTTCATTAAACGCACTCACCATTACTTCCCATTCTTCCTCCTTATAGCCTTGCGCTGTTACTTTCAGTATAAAACCGGGCGGAAATTCAAATGCCTGTTGTAACTGCATATTGGGAACTATATTACTGATCGTATCACTTTCCTGCGGAACAGTATACGTTTTCAAAGCAGTATTACCACCATCATGCTGCAAAAAATAAGCAAGCGGGTAGGCTATTGTTTTGGAATCAAAATAAGGGGTGGCCTGTACCTGGAAATGCAGGTGAGGTTCAGGAGAACGGCCGGAATTACCGCAGGCGGCTACGATATCTCCTTTTTTTATATAAGCCCCTTTGGCCACTTTGAAAGAACCTTTCTTTAAATGTGATAGCTTAGAATAGAGCCCTTCTGCATGTTTAATGACAATAGTATTGCCCCAGTTTTGCAGCACATTATTTCCACCAACAGGATTATCATCTACGTAGTCGATTACTTCTTCCACTATTCCGTCGGCCGGACTTAATACCGGTTTATTATAACAATAGAATTGCTCCGGCAAACTGCCTGAACCCTGGTACGTTTTCTTTTCTTTATCCGCTATTACAAAGTCAAGTGCTTTTCCCCAGTCGCCTTTATGTGTGATACTGCCATTATAACCCTGGCTCACTGTCCATTCACCCATGAAAGGAAGGGAGAGATGATAGTAATAAAAACTATTCAACACTCTTTCTTTATTATTGGTATACCGGTACAGGTTTTCTTCCGGGCTGTAGTATTGAATGGGTGTCAGTACCATTTTACCGCCTGTCCTTCTTAATTGCAGGACATATAGAAAAAGAATGACGGTGATACAAAAAGGCAACGAGAAAACAGGTAATCCCCAGGTGTAGGTGATCTTCCAAAGGGCTATAACAAGTATGTAAGAAATGGGCACCGTGATCAGTGACCAGAAAAAAGAACGGACGGATGGAATGATATAAAACCCGCCCAGTGCCACTGATACCAGCATGAAGTTGGTGCCGAGGTTATAATAGTTAACACTGCCGGCATAACCATCCATCAGCTGGATAAATACAATAGCAATAGCATAACCGGCGATCATCAGCGTTAACGCAATACGGGAAAAAAAGAGCAGCGCTATAGTAAGCACTATACCTGCTGCAATGTTACTTTGAAATAAAATGGCACTCAATGACCGTAAGTAACCCGTTACCACATCGGGAAGCGACAGGTTTTCAAACCATTGAACCAACCTGATCAGATCCGTACCCCCGGTGGCATACATTTCATTCAACCAGTAAATATTTCGCTGCGTAAGACCAATTACGGCAAATTCCCTGGATGAAAGAATAACAACCCACAGTGTAAAAATAAATGCCAGTGATAAAGCCGGAAGATTGCTTTTCCCGAGCTTAGCAATAAACGCTGCAGATAATAAAACGGAAAGCACTGCTGCTAATGCCAGCAATATCCAGAACCCTGCACTAAACTCATAAAATGTGCCCATGCCCAGGCCCACCAGGACAGCACTATATGTATAAAGACCACTCTTCACCTGCTCACGGCTAAAGCCAATAAAATAGGCCACCAACACGGCAACAAGAGAAGCAATAAAACCTGCCAGGCCTGTATAAGGATTAAAGAAAGTTGTCAGTAAGACTACTGAAGCAAAAAATTTATTGTTGCTGAAGAATAACATGGAATAGCTATTCAGAACTGAAGTAGTGATATAGCTTAGAAATAATATGAATGTTGTTCTTTTCACTTCAACTAGCGTAGAGCCGGTTTATCATACATTAATTGTTTGCAGGTGTTCCGGTACCTTTTCCGGTTGCTCCATATATTGCAGTGTTTCTGCTTCCCGTATTACATGTGTTTTCCCCTGCTCATCAATCAGCACTACGTTCGGTCGCATCTGGATAAATTGCATCCACTGCGTCATATTATATGCTCCCACTTTATGTACTACCACCTTATCGCCACGATTCAGCAATGGCAGGTTGATACTTTGTCGCACCACATCAATATTCATACATAATGGTCCATACAATGCCATGTCTTCTGTATGCTGTGTAAAATCCTGTGCCGGAGTTATTTTATGATCATACCAGAAAGAAGTAAATAAAAGGTTAACCCCTGCATCAAGAATGGTGGCACGACGGCCATCGCTTAATCGTTTATTAGCTAATACAGTTGACAGAAGGTAACCTGCATCATCTATTAGCACACGACCGCTTTCTAATACTAACAACGGTAATTCATCTTTACCAAACCCGAGTCCCAGTAAATTAGTTGTGATAGCCTCAGCAAATTCATCTACTGATGGGACACTGTCCGTTCCCGGAAGAAAAGAACCCCGCAACGTGTTAGAGGAAGGAAAGCCACCCCCCAGGTCTATATACTGGATTGGCGTATTTAATTGTGTTTTACATTTCCATGCCAGGTCGCCTAATTTTTTTACAGCGGTCGCATAAGCATTGGTAGCGAGCATAAATGTTCCGATATGACAATGCAGGCCGGTCAATTCCATTTTACCGGATTCCACAATTTTTGTAAGTGCATTCAAAGCCTGGCCATTTTCATAATTGAACCCAAAGCGATCCCACATAGGATACACTCCTGTATCCATATTCACCCGTATAGCCACTCTTGGTTTTTTTTTCAACTTATCACTTAGTTCAATCAGCTGGAACAATTCATCAAAGTGATCGATATGGATCAAAGAGCCGTTGTTAACAGCCATCTCCAGTTCTTCATTTGTTTTCTCGGGACCGTTGAAAATAATTTTATTACCCGGCACACCATTACCCAATGCCTTACGGTATTCAAAACCACTTACCACTTCGGCCCAGCTCCCTTCCTGGTGAAATATCCTGCAGACGGAATTCAGGTAATTGGTTTTATAACTCCAGGCAAACTGTACTTTGGGATAACGGGTTGAAAAAGCACGGACCGCATGCTGATAGTTGTTACGAATCGTTCTTTCGCTCAGGACAAATAAGGGAGAACCATACTGTGCCATCATCGTGTGTACAGATACACCATCTATTTGTTTTACCGGTTCATATTCTGATCTTGTTCCGAATTTGTTCATCAGGCCTGTATTCATTTTTTGAATAGAAGGACTTTCATAAACTAACTTTTTCATACTTCTTCTTTTTATTACAATTCGCCCATTCCGCTTATCTGGTGAAACTCTTTGATGTCAGTAATATGATCCCAGGAATAACGGATAAATATTTTCCCCACTTCATACGCCGTATAAAACGGTTGTTCTTCCCCCAATGCCATTTTAGCCAATGCTGCCGGTTGATTTTGCCCTGCTGCGGCTGTCAGGTAAATCCATGCCGGGAAGCGGGGATTTATTTCCATGATGTATAATTCATTTTTCTTTGTCCGCATGATCTCCAGTTCACACCCGCCTTTCCATTGTGTGGCTTTTACAAAATCACCGGCTATTTTTATCAGTGCATCATCTTCCAGCGTAATGCCTGCCCATGCTTTTCCTTTATCGGTGATATACAATTTTCGCATAGGAATAATGCTGACAGCATTTCCTTTTCCATCACCCAATACTGCAATATTTATTTCGGTACCATTAATAAATTCCTGAACGATGACAGGAAATCCCCATTTGGCAGAAAGTTTATAAAAGGCTTTTTGAGCCTGTTCCAGTGTATACGCCACCACGGCATCATAAAATTTCCCTTTTACCACCAACGGAAATCCCATTGCCTCTTCACAGGCATTTAGTTCAGCGGGACTGTTTATTATTTTATCTTTTGGAACAAGCAGGTTATGCTTTTCCCCAAACTTGTATAAATTAATTTTATCACGGGCATCAAACTGCTCCTGCGTAGGCAGGAATGTAGCTATCCCCATATTTTTTAATGCGGGGCCCAGCCTGATGAAATTATGCAGTTCTGCATCGAAGTTGGGAATGATAAGTTGTAACTGTTCCTTTTCATGAATGTATTGCAATCTCCTGAGTAAGGCTTCTGATCCTGCTGCCGGGTAAGGAATTTGATACGTCTTATCCACTACATCGTGCATGTAGATACCCGGTTCTAATGTTTCATAAGATAATCCGATAATCCTGACAGGTCTATGGAGACCTTCTCTTAATCCCCGGATCACAGCAATACCAGGGCCGGGGCTATCGATAGCATTTAATCCTGTTACAGCAATTGTTAACAGGTTGTCGGGCTTTTCCATTCAGTAGTTTTTAATATTAGTCTCCAAGAAGATTGGCCTCTTTCAGCTGATTCATAAAATCATCCCAATCCTGTTCAAGGCGAAAAGGATCAACTTCATACTTCTGTAGTATTTGTTCTTTAACCGAAGAGCTTGCTGTTCCCTGTTTCAGGAGTTGTACTATTTCAGCAGCAACAGGATTTGCAGAGTAAGAATCCCCTGTTGAGGGGTTGAAGATGAACCCGGATTCACTGGTCGCAATATTTTTTTTGAGATACATAACTGACAAATTAATATTCATAAGACACCGGAAATATTGCACTGTTTAAAGTGATCAGCAGCATACTGATCAAAATGATCAATATCATGTAGCAGGCTGATCCATTACCATGACCTTAACTTTACCCAGATATAATCATCCATCAACACTTCATTTTTAAAAACTGCCTTACGGCGAACTCCCTCGAGATAATACCCGTTTTTTTCGAGTACCCGCATAGAAGCCTTATTGTTTTCAAAAACTTCAGCATAAAGCCGGACCAGGTCAAAATAATAAAATGCATATTCTGTCATTTGGCCTACAGCCACTGTAGCAACTCCCTGTCCCCAGTATTTTTCACCGATCCAATAACCTATCTCGGCTGACTTACTATAGACATCCCCATTCAGTATTAAACCAATTCCCCCCACCATCTGTCCATCCACATCTATAGCCATATTAATAGCCGGCACTGCATCCACTACTTTTTCCAGCCAGGCCTTTCCATGCTCCTCCGTATAGGGATAAGGAAAATAATTACGAAGGTTGTTCCACACATTTTTATTATTTGCATGAAAAACCAGGTTATTTAAATCTTCCTGTTTCCAGTTTCTTATTGTGATTGTCATACCGTAGAGCTGTGCCTGTTTATACTTATTAATCCGGATCTTTTTCCTTGCTCACTATCATGCCGGCTATTTATTTCTGTTACTGTTTGAAAAAATGGCTAGAGAAAATCATGATCTTTTTCCGCCACCTCTGCGGCATTGCATACCATTCTGGCGTCCCTGCCTGTTGCCTGCACCATATCCGTTTCCGGCCCTGCGGCCCTGTCCCTGTCCATTCCGGACACATGACCGGGTATTGTTCTCGTAGTTGTCACAAACATTATTCTTATTTGTATCAACATAGGCGGGACTGTTTTTATTTGTTCCGGGAGTACCGTTACCGGTTTTTGTAGTTTGAGCAGATAACAGACCGCTCATAGCAATCATAATAACTGCTGTGAAAATCATCTTTTTCATTTTTCGATATTTAATTGTTATTAATCGTTTTATTCTTTTCCCATCCTCTTCCACGATGCTGGTTTGGAGCTGTAGTTATTCCTTCATTTATAAAGAGTGGTTGAAAAATTTTTTCTAATTCAGGCCGCTGCTCCGGAGAACAGATCTTTTTGGTATTTAAATAGAAACTGTACGTTTCATACTTCAGCTGACCATGCAATTCCCCGATTTGCACTGACATGCTGTTCAAGACCAGCGTGTCGGGCTGGTTTTTTTGCATTTCATTGAACATGGCATTTTTTAAAGAATCAATTTCAAAAGTCAGACTCATAGCTGCAGGCCGGAACGCCTGGTTTATTTCACGGAAAGCACTCATTTGTGATTGATCAAAACCAAGTGTTTGCCGGAGAAACCTTCCATTGATCATATTTCCCCCGTAAGAACCAGTGATAACGACATCATCACTTTTTTTGCTTTCCCTGTAATTATGATAAAATATCGTTCCGATTGTAACTGCATTGGTTACCAACAGCAGCACAACCGCCCATGTCAATATCTGTGTCTTACGCATCATAAGTTCAGGTTATTCATTTACCATTTGTTCATAAAACCCAAAATGCTCCATATTGTTATCGTTCATCAGTACAACACCAGGCTTTTCATTACCCGATTGATAAAGACTGCCAATGGTAATACCTGTAAATACTGCAGCCACTAACCCCGCTCCGATCACTACTGTTTTCCATACAGGTGAAATTCTCTTTTCTTCCTGTATTCCATTTTTAGCAATAGCAGCCATTACACGGGTTGACAGAAAAGGATTTGATTCAATATTCCGCTCCTCGCCGATGAAGTTTTCAAGTAACTGCTGAATATCTTTCTCCTGTTTCATTCCTTTTGACTTTTATAATTAGACAAATAGTGTAATTAAAATCCTATGGCCTGTCCAGCTCTTTTTCCAGTTTATTTTTGAGATTGGTTTTGGCCCGTATAACCAGTTGTTCCACTGCACCTTCACTGGTATGCATAATTTCAGCCACCTGTTTTTGCGGGAGCTCTTCATATTTGGTCAATACAAAAGCCAGTTGCTGCTTTTCCGGTAGGGCATATATAGCCTGCCGGATAATTGCTGAATCAGATTTTTCAGCCATCAGTGTTTCAGCCTGTTTGTCTTTTGCTGCTACCTGTAGCAATTGAGAAAGGCCGGTCCAGAACCTGTTGCGCTTCTTTTTCTTTAAATAATTAAGGCTGGTATTAATAGTGATCCTGTAAAGCCAGGTGGAAAAGGCTGACTTACCACTATAAGTAGAAATTGACTGATAGACTTTTACAAATACATCCTGGGTAATTTCTTCCGCATCTTCTTTACTGTGAAGCAAACCCATAGCCACACGAAATACATTCGGCTGATATTTTTTTATCAACTGTTCATAATCACGGTGGTTACCGTTAAGAATACTATCTATAAGTTCCTCGGTCTGCATCTCTCATACCGGTTTTTTAAAAGCCCGTCCTGATGCTATTTTTTAGCCCGTCAATAAGATATTATACCCATTCGTCTTTCCTGATCAAAAGCTAATGAGTAAATCCGGGATTTTGTATTCACATTCGCTACTCTATCATGTAATTACGTAAAATTATAGGTATTAATGTGTAACCTTTGTCACCTTATCCGGAGTTCGGTGAAGACCTGCCCGCCTGTATGGTTTTCTGCACCGTGGTCAATGGAATGCCGCTGGTGTATGGCGGACAAGAAGCTGGCCTCAATAAATCATTAAAGTTCTTTGATAAAGACACTATCGAATGGAAGGATCACCCGAATGCAGCGTTATATAAATCATTGTTCAAACTGAAACATGAAAACCAGGCTTTGTGGAATGGCGGCTGGGGCGGAGAAATGGTCCGGGTCTTCAATGATAAACCGGGTGAGATCATATCATTTGCCCGTGAAAAAAATGGCGATAAAGTGGTTTCTGTTATCAACTTCAGCGATAAAACGGTAGCTGTAAAATTGAATTCCAAATACCAGGTGGGCACCTATACAGAATACTTCACCGGCACTACGTATGAGCTGAAAGGAGATAATGAACTGTCTTTACCTACCTGGGGTTATTTGGTGCTGGTAAAAAACAAGTAAATATTAATTTTCACGATCGGTTTGAGGCTGACTCAAAAACAAACAAATTTGTTTCACTTCATTTTCATATTGAGCAAAGCCGAAATATTACAATGAGGGGCCTTAGAGACAGCCTCAAACCTTTTATAATCTATATCTCTTTTTTGCATTTTATGCTTCGGACAATATATTTCTGCACCGTTGGAGGGCCTCATCAAATGTATCAGTAACATTGGCCTTTCCAATGGCAAACAGCAGCCTGGAGTCTTTTAATTCTCCCATTACCTGTTCACTATGAACCTCGGAGAGAATCAATTTTGTTCCCCGGTGTTTCGCTTCTTTATACACCTCTTCCAGTGTTCGTATTCCTGTTGCATCGATGATCGGAACCCGTCTCATCCGTATGATAAGGATTTTTGGAGGCTCCTCTATAAACTTCATAGCATCTTTAAACTTATGTGCCGCACCAAAGAATAAGGGACCCGTAATTTCAAATACTTCAGCGTCTTTAGGTATGGAGAAATTGCCAATCGCTTCTTTATCGGCAACCGGGCTACTATCATCAATATCCTTTGTCAGTATACTAACATCACTGAACTTAATCATCTTACGCATAAACAGGAAAGCCGCCAGGATCATTCCAATCTCAATAGCAACTGTCAGGTCAATTATTACTGTTAAGAAAAAAGTGGTTAATAATACAGCTACATCACTTCTTGGCCCTTTAAATACAGACAGAAAACTTTCCCACTCACTCATGTTATAGGCAACCACCACCAGGATGCCAGCCAGTGTTGCCATAGGAATTAACGCCGCCCATTTACCGACAAACAGCATTATTAATAAAAGGGTAATAGCATGTATTATTCCGGCAACTGGTGTTCTTCCCCCGTTTTTTACATTGGTAGCCGTACGGGCAATAGCACCCGTAGCCGGAATGCCGCCAAACAACGATGAAAAGATATTAGCAGTGCCCTGCGCCACCAGTTCCATATTGGATTTATGATTCCCCCCGATCATACCATCCGCAACAACAGCTGATAACAATGATTCGATCCCTCCCAGTAAAGCAATAGTAAAAGCCGGTTGAATTAATTCTTTTATCGTTGCAAAATCTATATCAGGAACTACAGGTGTTGGAAGGGAAGAGGGTATGCTGCCAAACCTGCTGCCAATTGTTTCCACCGGAAGGTTAAACCATTGCATGGCAGCCGTGGTAACCAAAATAGCAATTAAAGAACCCGGTATTTTATGTGTAATCTTTGGCCAGAATAAAATTATCAGCACGGTGGCTACTGCCAGCAAAACCGCATATACATTCACTGTCCGGAAGTTGGCAACATAACTTATCCATTTATCCAAAAAATCGGCAGGCACAACTCCCATCTGTAATCCAAAAAAATCTTTCATTTGGGAAGAAAAAATGATCAGTGCAATACCACTTGTAAAACCGATAATCAAAGGATGCGGAATAAACTTTATTACAGAACCGAGGCGGGCAAAGCCCATGATGATCAGCATGATCCCGGCCATAAAAGTGGCAATGATCAACCCATTTACTCCATGAACCTGTACAATGCCATATACAATTACTATAAATGCGCCGGTAGGACCACCAATTTGCACCCTGCTTCCGCCCATGGCAGAAATAATAAAGCCGGCAATGACGGCAGTGTATAACCCTTTTTCCGGTGATACACCTGAGGCGATAGCAAAAGCGATGGCAAGGGGTAGTGCCACAATACCTACAATCAATCCCGCCATTAAATCCCTGCTAAACTGCTGGCGGCTATAACTCTTTAATGTGTCAACTATTTTTGGCCTGAACATACAATATCAAATTAATGCAGCAAAGTGCTTAGTCGCTGCTTTATTATACCAATATGACTCCTGGCTGTTTGAATATTACTCCACTGTTGAACATTCTTGGTTCGTGGATTAAATCCCTCCAGGTCTTCCTCCAGTTTATTAACAAACCGTACAATGACAGGACCTTCTCCCCTATTTTGTTCTACATTTTTCATTGCTGTATCACAAAATTTCTTCACCTCCTCTTCTGTACTGGCCATTAATATTTCAGTAATAAGCTTTTGACGATATTTCTCTGCTGACAAGGGCATGACTGATTATTCCGGATTTAATTAAAAAAATTATATATCAATAGTTTTCATCCAGCTTTTCCAATACGGCATTTTCAGCAGCGTATCAACAAATCCCAGGGCATACCTGTAATTGGTACAGTCTTCATCAGGCTCCTGTGTTTTTATTTTATTCCCAAAAAAGGCAGAAAGTTTTTCCAGGTAACTAACTATGCTTTCTTCAGTACTGTCATTATCCAGTTGCTTTATAATATTCTGAATGATTATTCTTTCGCAATTTAAATATCCTTCCGCCAGCTTAAGAACCTTACTCAATTCTGTTGTTTCGGCATTTACATCAATTGTCATACCCATACCTCCCTTTTTTAGATCTTTATCCAAAACTTCAGCAGGTTGTCCATTTCTGAACCAACAACATGGTACCCTTGCGGTATTTCCTCTTCCATACTATGAAAAGTAGCCAGCCTGGTTCCTGCCGGTTTTTTTTCAAGCTGTTTAAACAAATACCGGTTGTAATAATTAAATAACTCACCGGAATAATCAATACTGTCATCTATCTTCTCTGTGCCTGCTAAATTTTCATAAAAAGCATTGTAGAAATAAAAATGATCGTACTTCCTGAAATCTAATTGTGTGAAATTTCCATTCACAAAAGAAACATTTTGAAGATGCAGTATTTCCCTGGCTTTTTCTGCATGGCTGACCAAACTTTTCCGCTGTTCAATACCATAATAAAATGCTTTTGGCTTATAATATGCAGCCGCCAGGCAAAACTTACCAACCCCGCTTCCAATATCCAGTATCCGTACGTTATTTTCTGCTGCTAAAAAACCAGCCGCCTTCCTTGCTACACTCAACGGTGTCCAGTGCCGGCGTGCAAGGGCCTGAATGGATAACGGATAAAGCTGATTAAACTGCTCATCCGAAGCAAACCATTTTTCTGCAAATATTCTTATCCCGGTCAACGGCATATGTTTCTGCTTTACTTTCCTTACGTTTTATTTTTCATATTTACTCTTGCCATTCAGTTGGTATTGCTTCGGCAGCAGTAAATCTTTTCGCTCATAGGGTTGTGCAGGTATGATCATCGCAATCCAGCCACTGTTTTCCGGGTGATGCAGCAACATATTCTGGTCGCCGGAGGTTAATATTTCATTCAGCTGTACCACCTTGCCATCCACAGGCATATGTGCTTCGATCTGGTAATCATTATACCGGATGGTAGCAATTACTTCACCCCGCTTTTTAAATCCTGATGGCTCGTTAAAAACAAGTTGCTGCACTTCTTTAAACCCCAGTAATTTAAAACGACATACTCCAACATATGCAACCGTTCCCCGGAAATCAATCCATTCATGATCCCGGGTATAGTACAGGTCTTTGTTTGTTGATCTTTCCATATGAGTGCAAAGTTCTGTTACCGAAAGCAGCTCCGCGGTAAACCTTATCACTGCAAAAAGTGAGTTTTATCAATTTTTAAACCGATAAATTTGTACACAGTATGAGCATCAAGGGCCTGTTTCCAATAGACAAATGGGATTTTAAAAGCGAATCCGTTTTAACAGACCTTCCTTTACCTGATTATGAATTGCTTACTGCCAATAAAACAGAGCAGGTTTATAAAAAAGGAGAGATCATTTTCAGGGAAGGGGCTTACCCTTCAGGGATATTTTATATTAAGGAAGGCAAAGTAAAAAAATACAAGGTAGATAAAGATGCAAAAGAGCATATTATCTATGTAGCTAATACAGGCGAACTGTTAGGCTACCATGCCATTCTTTCCGAAGATCGCTACCCCGATTCTGCTGCTGCACTGGAAGAAAGCAAAATTGCATTTATCCCCAGGGAAGATTTCTTAACCACACTGCATCAATCTGAAATATTAAGCAGGCGGCTATTAAAAACATTAAGTCATGAATTTGCAGTATTAGCAAACAGTTTGACCATGTTTGCCCAAAAATCTGTCCGGGAGAGATTAGCGCTTCAGTTAATAGTGCTGCGGGAAAAATATAAAGTCAGTTTCCAGCCCGGGATGCCCGTTGAAATTAATATGAGCCGGGACGATCTGGCCAGTTTGGTGGGTACAGTAAGAGAAAATGTGGTACGGGTATTATCAGAGTTTAAAGAAACGGGCATTATAGCAACGAAAGGCAGGAAGATCATCGTTCATGATGTAAACAAACTTATTAAGATTGCCGATTACAAGTAGCGTATTAAAAATATTACCCGTTTTCGTCAATAGTATTCAGTGAACCTATAATTTGTCTTTTATGATGAAAATAACGCTGAGCTTTACCCTCCTCCTCCTTGCAGTTACCACTTACGCTCAACTACCATCCGTTTCATCGGGTACATTAAAACGGCATGAAAGTTTTTATTCGCAATATATAACAGCCCGGCATATAGATGTATGGCTCCCCGAAGGATATGCTGCTAACAGAAAATACAGTGTACTTTATATGCATGATGGTCAGATGCTGTTTGACTCTGCTGTCACCTGGAACAAACAGACCTGGGATGCAGATGATGTGATAACAAGACTGCTTCAGGAAAATAAAATCAATGATGTAATTGTTGTGGGTATCTGGAATGGAGGTACAACAAGACACACTGACTATTTTCCGCAGAAGCCTTTTGAATCATTAACACAAGAGCAAAAAGAAAAGATCTTTACAGCTGCCCGTGCAAATGGCAGTTCCGTTTTTAACGAACAGAAAATCAACTCCGATAACTACCTGAAATTCCTGGTAAAAGAACTAAAGCCTTTTATTGATAAAAATTATTCCACTTACAAGGATAGATCTCACACTTTTATTGCCGGCAGCAGTATGGGTGGATTGATTTCCATGTATGCCATCTGTGAATACCCGAAAGTATTTGGCGGAGCAGCTTGCCTGTCAACACACTGGCCCGGAATTTTCAGTATGGAAGGAAATCCCATCCCTGGTGTTTTTATACATTACCTGAAAACAAATCTGCCTGATCCGAAAAAGCATAAAATCTATTTTGATTACGGCACTGCCACATTGGATGCTTTGTATCCTCCTTTACAGCAAAAAGCAGATGAAGTGATGAAGGAGAAGGGTTTTACCGGTAAAAACTGGATAACAAAAGAATTTCCGGGTGAAGATCATAGCGAAAAAGCATGGCATAAGCGATTACATATTCCTTTAACATTTTTATTGGGCAAATGAGCTTTTATGCGGCTTACCTTTGCAGCAAATCACCCGCCATGAAAAATATTTTTTATTTATTGGGAATACTCTTCTTCCTTTATTCTTGCGGCACAAATAAAACGGAAGAGCCAGCTACACCGGTACAGGAAGTGTATATGTGGCAGGCCGGGATGAATGATTCAACCGGGTTACTTGAAATGACAAAAGTAATGACTTCAGAAATAGATTCAGTTTCTGTTCCTTCTGTTCTTAATTTTTTAAACACCACCAATAACAATATTAAATTAGATCTCGTAAAAATATCCGGTGATACTATTTATTTAAAAATCGCTGATGCAGCTTATCTCACACAACAAATGGGTTCTGCCGGTCCAACCACTTATATAGCCGGCCTGGTGTATAACCTGACAGAGATTCCCGGTATCAGGTATGTGAACTTTGATTTTGAAGAAGGTGATCATGCTCAACCGGGTACTTACAACAGGGAAAACTTTAAAGACAATTAAAAACCCGCCCTGCCAATTGCGGGACGGGTTGCTTAATCAGTGCTAACCTTTTTATTTCGGAAATTTTTCTACCTGGTTACTGACTGCTTTCACTGTACGTATATATGCATAGATTGCCTTCAGGTCATAATCGGTCATTCCTGCATAATCCGATAGCGGCATTACAGTATTTTGTTTGCCGGGATTAAAATTGTAAGCTTTCTCATCCCGATACACAGTAAACTTATTCATAAACCTTTCTTCTGTCCAGGTGCCCAGCCCGGTAGCAGAATCAGAAGTAATATTTGCTGCGTTCACTCTGCATTCACCCAGGTTAAATGTATTGCCCCCGGCATAAGCACGGGCAAAATCAAGTTGCCCTTTTACAAAAGGTGTATGACAGGTAGCGCAGTCAGCTACCGTACTAAGGTATTCTCCGTACTTCACCATATCAGTTTCAGGTGGACGAACATTATTATCAACAGAGTTTTGTAAAGCAGGGGCGGGATAAGCCATACTGATTGGTATCATCAGCTGCCTGTCTTTAACTTTATTATTTATTGGTTTCAGCGTTCTGAGGTAAGCAACAATAGATAATAAATCATCTTTTGCCATTTTATTAAAATTAACATACGGCATTATCGGGAACAGTGTATCTCCATTTTTCCTGATGCCGTGGGTGATAGCCCGTAATATTTCATCATCTGTCCAGGTACCAATTCCGGTTTCATTATCAGGGGTAATATTTTTACCATATAAAGCACCGGGAATGGCATCAAGAATTGTATTATCAAATACTTCACCACCACCGCCTTCCGTTCCCGGTATAACCGGTCCGGAATATTTACTAAAATCCCGTTTGCTGTGACAGTGAATGCAGGCCGCTACATGATTGGCCAGGTAGTCGCCCCGTTCAACTACTTTTCTCAGGGAATCTTCTTTTCTGTTTTTTGCCTCTGTGCCGGCATCTTGATTATTACAGGAAGAAAAATAAGCAGCAGCAATGATACTAATACAAATTGCTGCAAAAGCAATCAGCTTTTTCATACTCGTTGGTTGTTTAGGTTGCGAAAGAGGTTAAAATCTTACAAAAGGTATAAAAAAAACCAGATATGACACCCTTATTTATTGACGGAAAATAGAAACAACTTCTAAATTATTGTCAAGCACAACGATAGCAGCGGTATAGCCGGGTAAAAGTTTGCCCAATTTCCCAGCTGCACCAATTACGCCGGCGGGATATAAACTGCACATACGCAATGCTTCTCCTGTTTCAACACCACAAAAATTGACTAAGTTTTTAACAGCCTCATTCATCTTCAATGCAGAACCGCTGAGAATACCGGCCGCTTCATATTTATCCCCGGCTGCCACATGCTTATAATATCCTTCGGTGGTAGCTGTTACTGCATCAGTGATAACAAACAGTCTGTCCTTCATTACTTGCCGGGCAATTCGGATAGCTGCGTAGTCAACATGATAACCATCCGGAATGATACTGGCCATTACGTTATTATCATCCATGGCAGCACCCGCTAACCCCGGTGCCCGGTGTTGCAGCGGACTCATCGCATTATACAAATGAGTAACAGCAGTAATACCGTTGGCAAACCCTGTCCTGGCTTCATTATAAGTTGCATTACTATGTCCTGCTGAAATAATGATATGGTGAGAAAGGATCAAATCAATGACTTCCCTGGTACAAACCTCAGGGGCAAGCGTTATCATTTTAATTACTCCTTTCCCATATTCTATCAATTCTTTCGCTTGTTGCAGAGTGGGTGAATGGATCAGTGATTCAATATGAGCTCCTTTTTTAACCGGGTTTATCCAGGGCCCTTCAATATGCAATCCCATTATTCCTTCACCTCCCCTCTTCCAATACTCTCTTACCGCATCAATACATTTATAAAAAACTTCGTAGGTATTGGTGGCCACAGTGGGCATACAGTAAGCAGTTCCGCCTTTTTCACAATAGTCTTTCAGTTTGACCAGTGCGTCTGTTTCAGGATAAACCGAAAATAATTTTCCGTATGCACCATAAATCTGCAGATCAATAAAAGCCGGAGCGATAATACAGTTATCAAAATACCGGGTATACTTTGAAGAGGGTAATGAAGTAACCGGAAGTAATTCTTTTACTTGCCCGTCTTCTGTAATGATAGCATGATTCTCCAGCCAGCTTTCCCCGGTAAAGATGCGGTTGGCAGTGTATATTTTTTTTCCCGGCATATATATTCCGGTAAAAATACAATTGAAATGAATTGGCTATGAATTTTTATCCGGCCACAAAGCGATAACCAATCCCTTTGATTGTAATAATTTCTAAGGAGGGATCATCTTTCAGGTAACTGCGGATCTTGGTAATATACACATCCAGGTTGCGACTGTTGAAGAAGGAGTCATTGCCCCAGAGGAGGTTGAGAATGTCTTTACGGTCAATGATCTTATCACGGTTCTCGTATAATAATTTCAGCAACTCACTTTCACGGAAGGAAAGTTTTCTTTCTTCCTTTCCATTGCTGAGCACCTGCCGGTTCAGTTGAAAAGTATATTTACCAAACCTGGCTGTACCACCACTTATCTTTTGCGGACCTTCTGTTTTAGTACGCAGGAGGTTCTGGATACGGACAATCAGCTCTTCCATACTGAACGGCTTGCGGACATAATCATTGCCCCCCAATGAAAAGCCTTTCACTACATCTTCTGTTTGTGTTTTCGCCGTTAAGAATATAATTGGTACCTCTTCATCCAGCTCCCGGATTTCATCAGCAATAGTAAAGCCATCTTTATTCGGAAGCATAATATCCAGCACGCAGATATCAGGTTTTGATTTTTTAAAAAGATCAATCACTTTGGCACCATCACCTTCCATGATCACTTCAAATCCACGGCTTTCAAGACTTTCCCTGACTATCTTTCCCAGGAAGAGTTCATCCTCCACATATAATATTTTTGTCTGGCTCATGAGGTATGTTTGGGTAGGGTGATTGTAAATGTTGTTCCTGTACCGGGTTCACTTTGCACCGCAATGGTTCCTTTATGTTTTTTTATTACCTGTGCTGCATAACTTAATCCCAGCCCGTATCCCTTTGCATTATGAGTATCCCCATGCGGCACCCTGAAAAATTTATCAAAGATCTTATCCTTGTACTCCGGCGCTATACCAATACCGTGGTCCTTCACTGAGAGTATCACATCATCCTCGTCACCCTTTAAATCAATTTGTATAACAGGATTCTCTTTGCTGTATTTAAGTGCATTATCCAGCAGGTTGAATACCACACTCAATAAATGCAACCGGTCTCCCTGTATGTTCAGCTCACCTTCATGAGTTACGGAAACAGTGGCATGATACTTTTCAAGTTGCAGTTTCAATGATTCCACTACTTCTGTTACCACACCCCGCAGGTTCAGCGTTTCTGTCTTCAATTCTATTTCCTGCTTTTCAAACATAGAGAGTTTGAGTACTTTATCCACCAGCAGGCCAAGGCGCTGCAATTCATTTTGTGAAATATCCAGGTATTCCCGGGTTCGCTGCGGGTTATCAATCGCATTAAAATTTTTCAGTGCTTCGATCGCCACTCCTACAGTGGCAATCGGTGTTTTTAACTCATGGGTAATATTGCTGATGAATTCATTTTTTAATTCTCCGAGCTTTCGTTGTTTCAGCAGATTTTTATACAGCAATACAAATGCAAGAACCGTTATTCCTAATAACAGAACGGAGAACAGAATAGGTAGTGTAATCCTTTTTATCAGGTAGGGAAGCGTATTACCCAGTTCAAGGGTGTACGTAACCGGGTGGGTAAGGCCAATTGTAATGGAACTGAACGTTGGACCATCAGATTCTTCCTTTCCGTTTTTTTCTATAATTGTAAAGGGTATATCCAGTTTCTGCTTTTGTAATGCCAGTTTATAGGCAGAATCTATTTCTGATCTCCGCAAGGGATCCTGCAGAGAATCTACCCCATATAAGAAATTGAAAATATGATTGCCCGGACCTGGGGGAGGTTCCGGCATATCCATATTGAATTTCAGCGAATCTTTTTCTGTTTCAAACGTGGAGGAGGTTTGCATCGAGATCACCATCCCTTTTTTCCCTTTTGCTGTATCTCTCTTTAGCGAGTCTGCCAGTTTATCCCTTATTACATTGATGGTAGAAACAATTTCTTCTTTGGGCCGGAAACGAATCTTTCTTTTATCATCTTCGCCAATAAAGATCTTTAGCCCTCCTTTTCCCGTACTGTCACTGTCTATCATGACACCATCCAGTTTCAGTTTGGAGACCTGCAGCTTCATAACGGTTTCCCTGAACAGCATTTCAGTTTTTATGGCCAGGGCTTTTTCCTCCCGCTCATAACTCTGCTTCAGCCAGTAAAACAGGAAAGCAGCAATACCCAGAATAGATATCAACATCAATACAGGATCGGTTATGAGTTTACGCCGCTTCATGCTGCGACAAAATTAGCTATTCGTTCCCGGCATTATCAATGGCTTTAACCTTTATTAACCTTAATGAAAGGTGGGTTAACTTATTCCGAAACAGGTCTTTTATAGCTTTGGGTCAAACAAATAAAATCATGAAAAGATATTTGCTTACTGCTTGTAGTGTATGGCTTGCAATGATGGCTGTGCAGGCACAACAAAAGGAAGGAAAAGTAATTTATGACCGTACCGTAAAACTGCAATTCAGTTTTGCCGGTATGCCGGGTGGTATGGAACAGCAAATGCCCAGCAGCCGTACCGATAAATTTGAACTGAGCTTTGGTAACAACCAATCTTTATGGAAACAGGCCGAACAGGAAAATACCGATGAGGAGGGGCCAAGTTTCGGCGGGGAAGGAATGCAGGTACGGATGGTGGTGGCTGGCAGTAACGATGTGCTCTACAGCAATTTTGATAATGGCCGCCGGGTGGAAAAAAGGGAGCTATTTGACAAGACTTTTATTGTAGACGATACAATCAGCAAACTGAAATGGAAGATGACGGGTGAAACAAAAAGTATCCTGAACCACAACTGTATGAAAGCAGTAGCGGTAAGAACCAGCAGGCGAATGATGATGAATATGGATAACGGGGTGATGGAACGAAAAGAAGTGGATGACACGGCGAACATTGTGGCCTGGTTTGCTACTGATATTCCGGTATCAGCCGGACCCTCCGAATTCCAGGGACAACTGCCCGGCCTCATTCTTGAACTGGATGTGAGAGACGGCGACCAGGTATATAAAGCCACTACTATTACAGAGAAAGCAGATCTTGCTATAATCAAAGAACCCACCGGTAAGAAAAAATATACCCAGGCCGAATTCAAAAAGGAAAGAGATAAGATGATGGAAGAAATGAACCGGAATAACCAGGGCGGTCAACGGATCATCCGGATGAATTAATCATCAGCATATTTAGCCATGATAAAACCCTTTGTGAAAGCAAGGGGTTTTTATTTGTAATGCAATCGAAATTATCAGTCTGCTACTGACTTGTCTACCGGATTAACATCAACACTTTTTTCTATCTTCAGCAACAATAAATCATTGATGATCCAGCAGGACTTTGCATACCGGGTTGCCGAATTGGTTAAAAAAGATGATACCGTTATCGGGTTGGCTGCAGGCGGTTCCTGGATCAGTAATGAAATAGATGAATATTCTGACCTGGACCTTATCCTTATTACCGAAATAAAAATTGCAGGTGATAAAGAAAAAATGATGGGTTATGCCCGGCGCTTTGGTGATCTTATCTCCGGCTTTACCGGCGAACATGTAGGTGAACCAAGGGTACTGATCTGTTTATATGATAACCCATTGCTGCATGTAGATATAAAATTTTTGACTTTGCCGGAGTTTTATGACCGGGTAGAAGATCCTGTTGTCTTGTTTGAAAGAAATAACCAACTTTCTGAAATAATCAACTCAACTAACGCTGTATGGCCGCAACCCGACTTTCAGTGGATAGAAGACCGTTTCTGGACGTGGGTACATTATGCCTGTTTAAAGATCGGAAGAGGCGAACTGATGGAAGCTTTTGATTTTCTTTCCTTCCTGCGGATGACGGTGCTCTCCCCCTTATTGCAGGTTAAAAATAATAAACAGGCAAGAGGGTTAAGAAGAGTTGAGACAGCGCTTAGTTTATCGGACCTTGAAAATTTAAAGATCACTATTGCACAATACACCAGGCCTTCTGTAATAAAAGCGCTGGACAATACAATAAGCATTTATAAATCGCTCCGCAGAAAAATTTATCCGGATACTGTCTTCCTGCAGGCTGAAGCAGAAAAAAAAGCTACAGCGTATTTTAAAACCATCAAATCAAAAAATTAACCGGGGTGATCATTTTTTGAAGGATTATTATTCGGTATAAATACGTTTTAACTTCAGGTTTGGCATATCTCCCACAACCAGCGGAAATTTTTCTACTGTTACATTCGCCAGGTCAAGACCGAACCCTTTTTCTTCAGACAGGCTGATGTCCTTTAACCAGAAATGAAACCGCATCAGGATTTTTTCAAAAAAAGGCAGCTCACCATCCTGGCTGATATATTTTTCCATTACCACAAACTGGAAGTCACCCACAGTATTACTGCTGGCGAGGCTTTCGTACCTGCTTATCACATTCACTTCTTTGTTCTTTACAAGATCTTCCACGGCTTTCCGAAACATTAAATTGATGCGGGGTTGTATCCTGAACCCAAGTTTGAAATCAATCCGGATGATCTCATTGGGAATGATATGCTCTACTTTATACTCGCAGTTATATGGATTGTCAACCGTATCCACATGAACAAACCAGTAGATGTCTGCCCGTTTGGGCTTTTTGTTCAAAATGGAATAAATGATCTTGTGTTCTATTTCTTTGGGGTTATCGGCACTTGTCAGGTATACAAGATGGGTAGCATACTTGGCCACAGACCTGTCATTGCTTAGCTCCTGTATCTTGGACAAATAATGTTCAAGCCGTACAAATTCTACATACCGGTTCTTGATCCTTCTTGCTTTGAACCAGATATACATGACCAGGAATAATAAACCACCTACTATCAGTGCTACATAACCTCCATGCGGAAATTTTTGAATATTGGCCAGCAGGAAACTTGTTTCAATCAGCAGGAAAACAACCAGGTACAGATAGATCCATACCGACTTTGTTCTTTTCAATACCAGGAAATTGGAAAAGAGTATTGAAGTGGAGATCATGCAAAGGGTGATAGCCAGCCCATATGCTGCCTCCATGTTGGTTGCTTTCTGAAAGTATAATACAATCCCGGTACAACCCAGAAACAACAACAGGTTTACAGAAGGGATATATAACTGCCCCCTTGTCTCTGTAGGATAATTTATTCTCAGTTTGGGCCACAGGTTCAGTCGCATGGCCTCACTTACCAGGGTAAAGGAGCCGGAGATAAGCGCCTGGCTGGCGATGATCGCTGCAGCTGTTGCAATGGCAATGCCAAAGTATAAAAACCAGCCGGGCATAACCCCATAAAACGGGTTGAACCCTGCATTGATCATATCCGCTGTTATGGTCTTCCCTTCAAAATGACTGAGCAACCACCCGCCTTGCCCAAGGTAGTTGATGATTAAACAGGTCTTTACAAAAATCCAGGAGTTCCGGATATTCCATTTTCCGCAGTGGCCCAGGTCAGAATAAAGCGCCTCAGCACCAGTAGTACAAAGAAACACTGCTCCCAGTATATAAAAACCCTGCGGGTATTCGATCAGCAGCCTGATACCATAAATTGGATTGAATGAATTAAGGATGCTCAGGTCATCTGACAGGTGGATAAAACCAAGAACAGCCAGCATCAGAAACCAAACCGCCATCACCGGTCCAAAAAATTTACCAATGAATGCTGTGCCAAATTGCTGGATGAAAAACAACAGTGTCAGAATCCCTATGACGATGTAAATAATCGTTGTTTGCGTTATGGTAGAAAGAAAAGGCACCTGCTTCAATCCTTCAATAGCGGAGGTAACAGAAATAGGTGGTGTTATCATTCCGTCAGCCAGCAATGCAGCACCGCCAACCATAGCGGGTACCACAAGCCATTTTTTTCGTCGTCTCACCAGCGCAAAAAGAGAAAAAATACCACCCTCTCCCTTGTTATCAGCATTAAGGGTAAGGATAACGTATTTAACAGTAGTTTGGAGTGTAAGCGTCCAGATCACCAGTGATAAAGCACCGGTAACCAGTTCTCTTGTTATTGTATTACCATTGGTGATGGCATTTAAAACATACAATGGAGAAGTACCAATATCACCATAGATAATGCCCAGTGCAATGAGCAGGCCGGCTACGGATACTTTATGCTGTGAAGACATCGGGTGGGTAAATTGTAATTGACAAAAGTAGAACAGCAAAAAATCAAAAAGAGGCATTGACAAAATCTTTATAAAATCTTTACACCCCTCAGTATTCATTTTACATCCCACTTATAGCGCCGGGATTACCTTTGTGTTCTATTCTTTATTACATGTTGCAGCGTTTAACAAAAGTCCGTATGTCAGCACAGTTTTTTATCAGCATTGCTCTGGTAATACTGGCGGCGGCAGGTTGCTTCCTGGTTTCGGCATATGTGGATTACAAAGTAGTAGCTTTTATTCTGCTGCTTACCGTTTCACTGGTGGCTATTGTATTTGATATTGTACCGGTTCTGGCAGCTGCCACCCTCAGCGCATTGATCTGGAATTTCTTTTTTATAAATCCCAAATTTACTTTTCATATCGGCTCTGCAGAAGATGGTTTGTTGTTCCTTATGTATTTTGTGATTGCACTCATTAATGCTGTACTTACCAACCGCCTCCGTCGTATTGAGAAACAGGTTCGGGAAAAAGAAGAAAAAGAAAAAACAGTGAAGCTGTACAACACATTACTTAACTCTTTATCTCATGAATTGAAAACACCGATCGCAGCTATCGTAGGTGCCACAGACAATCTCCTGGCCGGTTCATCCAGATTATCGGAAGCAAATAAAAAGGAGTTGGTCGAAGGTATTTCTGTGGCCACTTTGCGGCTGAACCAGCAGGTAGAAAACCTGCTCAGCATGTCAAGACTTGAATCCGGCTTTATACAACCTAAGAAAGACTGGACAGACATGAACGAGCTGGTGTACGATGTCGTTCACAGGCTGGAACAACAATTAAAAGACCACAAACTCAACATCAGCATTGAAGACAACCTGCCTTTTTATAAGGTGGATTATGGATTGATAGAACAGGTTTTGTATAACCTCTTATACAACGCTGCTGTTTATACCCCCGAATTCTCAGATATACTGGTACAAGTAAAAAATAATACCGACAAGACCTATACCCTGGATACTGGTGAAAAGGCTCCGAGCAGTATAAAAACAGAAACCAACAGCCTTGTGATTATTGTAGAAGACCGTGGTCCGGGTTTCCCGCCGGAAGAGATCAGCAAAGTGTTTGATAAATTCTATCGCCTCAGCAATGCAAGGACGGGGGGCACCGGCCTGGGCCTTTCTATCGTAAAAGGTTTTGTGGAGGCACACAATGGAACAGTTATACTGGAGAATGTACCGCACGGCGCCCGGTTCACTATAGAGATACCAGCCGAAACTTCTTACATCAATAATTTAAAAAATGAATAACGCAGCCATTTTGGTAATAGACGATGAAGTACAGATTCGCAGGCTGCTGGAGATAACTCTGGAAAGCAACAGCTTTAATGTGGAATCTGCCGAAACAGCCAAAGACGGATTACGTATTGCTGCCAATCATCCTCCTGACCTGGTTATCCTCGACCTGGGTCTGCCGGATGAAGATGGTCACAGCGTATTAAAGAAACTGCGGGAATGGTATACCAAACCGGTTATTATCCTTTCTGTGCAAAGCAGTGAAGAAAATATTGTAAAAGCGTTGGACAACGGTGCCAACGATTACCTGGTAAAACCTTTTAGAACCGGAGAGTTACTGGCCCGTATCCGATCCGCCCTTCGCGGAATGGTGTCGGAAGAAAATGATCCGGTGGTGGATGCCGGTGACCTGCAGATTGATCTTGCAGCAAGAACAGTAAAGAAAAATAATGAAACAATAAAGCTTACTGCAACTGAATACAAATTACTCAGTCTGCTGGCACAGCATGAAGGAAAAGTATTGACGCACCAGTACCTGTTGCGGGAAGTATGGGGCCCTGGTTATATCAGCCAGTCACAATATTTAAGAGTGTTTATTGCACAACTAAGAAAGAAAATAGAAACAGATGCCAACCGTCCGGAACATATCATCACCGAATCAGGTGTAGGCTACCGGTTCATCGCAAAGGAATAAGCATTGATACATAAAATCATTACCATGAAATCGAATAGCATTCATTCGAACAGGATCACTATTGCCTCTTTGCTAGTAGCACTGGGAATCATTTACGGCGATATCGGCACCAGTCCGCTCTATGTATTAAAAGCCATCGTTGGCGAAAAACAGATTGATGAAGTACTGGTGCTCGGCGGGGTCTCCTGTGTGTTTTGGACATTAATGTTGCAAACCACGGTAAAATATATATGGCTTACTTTAAAAGCGGATAATGATGGTGAAGGAGGTATCTTTTCTTTGTATGCGTTGGTACGCCGTTATGGGAAAAAATTAGTTATCCCCGCAATTCTTGGTGCAACTACTTTGCTGGCAGATGGAATAATCACTCCGCCCATCTCCGTCGCATCTGCAGTAGAAGGTTTGGAAGCAGTTATTCCTAATCTTCCTACCGTTCCCATTGTAATTATTATCCTTTCGCTTTTATTTTTCTTTCAGCGTTTCGGTACACAAAAAGTGGGTGGCATTTTTGGCCCTGCAATGGTCATCTGGTTTACAATGTTATTTGTTCTCGGCTTCTCCCAGATTCTGCATTACCCGGGGATACTAAAATCACTAAATCCTTATTATGCATACGAACTACTGGCCAGGTATCCTGGTGGATTTTGGTTACTGGGTGCCGTGTTCCTTTGTACCACCGGCGCAGAGGCACTATACTCCGACCTGGGTCACTGCGGCAGAAAAAATATCCGTATCACCTGGGCATTTGTAAAAATTTGTTTACTGGTTAATTATCTCGGTCAGGCTGCCTGGATAATGCACCAGGGACAACCCCTGTTGGATGGCCGCAATCCATTTTTTGAAATCATGCCACACTGGTTCTTGATTGCCGGTATCATCATTGCCACGGCCGCAACTATAATCGCTTCACAGGCTCTTATCAGTGGGTCATACACATTGATCAGTGAAGCGATGAACCTGAACTTTTGGCCACGGGTTAAAGTCCGGCAACCCTCGAATTTGAAAGGGCAGATATATATTCCAAGTGTCAATGCAATACTTTGGATTGGTTGTGTAATGATGATTTTATATTTCCGGAGTTCTACCCACATGGAAGCAGCATATGGTTTCTCCATCACTATCACGATGATGATGACGACCATTTTGCTGAGTTTTTATCTTGTTTACAAATTAAAATGGAACAAATGGCTGGTGGCCGGCATTTTGATTTTGTTTGCAACAGTAGAAACATCCTTCTTCATTGCTAACGTAGCCAAAATAAAAGAGCGGTGGATGTTCCTGTTCTTCGAATTGTTCATTTTTATGGTGATGTATACCTGGTTTTATGCAAGAAAAATCAATAATAAGTTTACCCGGTTTGTTGATCTGGGAAAATATGCTCCCACTATAAAAGAATTAAGCGAAGATGATAACGTTCCAAAATTCTCAACACATCTTATTTATCTGACAAAAGCAAACAACCGCCACCAGGTAGAAGAAAAAATTATCAATTCTATTTTTGCTAAAAAGCCCAAACGGGCCGATGTATATTGGTTTGTACATATCAACCGTACGGAGCAGCCCTACACATTGTCCTATGATGTATCAGAACTATTGGATAATAAAGTAATTAAAATAACTATCAATGCCGGCTTCCGTATTCAGCCAAAAACAGAACTTTATTTTAAAAAAATAGTACAGGACCTGGTGATTAAAAAAGAACTCAACCTGCATATCAGGCCGGATGGTTCCACTAAATACAATGCACAACCTGACTTTAAATTCATAGTGATCGAAAAATTCCTTTCGGTAGAAAATGAGTTTACGGTAAAAGACGGCTTACTGCTCAATTCCTACTTCTTCCTGAAAGAATTGGGCCAAAGCGATGAAAAAGCATTCGGTTTGGATAAGAGTGATGTCGTGATCGAGGATATTCCGTTAGTATATCAACCATCACAGCATATAGAATTAACAAGAGTAAATAACTACACTAATTTTGCAAAATGAAACGGGTCCTCTTATTGGTTTACCTGCATATAGTCACCAGTGCTGTTACCGGGCAGGACAGCACAAACAAAAAAGACTTTTCCATTTCAGGTTTTGCAGAAGTTTATTACCTCTATGATTTCAACAAACCGGCAGATGGTAACAGGCCGGGTTTTAGCTACAACCATAACCGGCATAATGAGTTTAACCTTAACCTCGGTTTTGCAAAAGCCAGCTATGCTACGGAGAGAGTGAGAGCTGCTCTTGCTTTTGCTGCCGGCACCTATATAAATGCAAACTATGCAGCTGAGCCCGGTGTACTGAAAAACATTTTTGAAGCCAATGCTGGTATCAAACTCAGCAAAAAGAAAAACCTCTGGTTGGATGCAGGTATTCTTCCTTCACATATTGGTTTTGAAAGCGCTATCAGTAAAGATTGCTGGACATTAACAAGAAGCTTACTGGCAGAAAACTCCCCTTATTTCGAAGCCGGAGCAAAGCTGACATATACTACTGATGATGGTAAATGGATCCTGAGCGGGATAGCACTGAACGGATGGCAACGCATTACCAGACTAAGTGGCAATTCATTGATGAGCTGGGGTACACAAATACAATTCAAGTATTCTGAAAAAGTCTTACTGAACTACAGCACATTTATTGGTACTGATAAACCTGATAGTGCAAGATTGTCAAGGTTTTTTCATAATATCTATGGAATATTTACCATTACTAATAAGATCGGGTTGATACTTGGTTTTGATATCGGTACAGAAGAAAAAAGTCCCGGTGCAAACAGCAGTAATACCTGGTATGCCCCGGTTGGGATTTTAAAATATACTATCAATAACAAATGGGCCATTGCCGGCAGGGTGGAGCATTACAATGATAAGAACGGCGTAATCATTCCTGCTGGTAATGCAAATGGCTTTCAAACAACAGGTTATTCGTTGAATATAGATTATGCACCGGTGAAAAATGTGGTGGTGCGCCTGGAAGGGAGAACATTGAACAGCATGGATGATATTTTTAGCAACGGGAGCTCTTTTATAAAAAGCAATACAATGGTTACGTCTTCAATAGCTATTAATTTTTAACTGAAAGGGGAAATGTATCACCTTGCTATCACCCTCATTCCACCACCTCCTGCATTATTTAATCCTGTTTTACTTAAACTGTAAGTAAAGCTGAGCAGGAAGAACTGGCGCAGCGTCAGCACTCTTGAATCTTCAATATAGTTATTATTGGTATTGCGGCTAATGCCCACGTTCCTGTTCAACAGGTCCCTGGCACTGAATTTCAGTTCGCCGCGGTTGAACTTCAGCATTTGCTTGCTGATACTGGCATTCCACAATGGCACTTTTATATTAAAGCCCGCTGCCCGCTGGCTGTTGATCGTATAATTAAAATCGGTAGCGAAGAAAAAACCTTTGGGCATTTCCCAATCCAGCGATGTAGTATATTCCTGCGAAAGATAATTATTGCTGAAGCCTGGTTGCAATGAATATTTCGTGTTGTTATAACTGATACCGGCACCCAACCCGATATTCAGTTTTGGTGTTGGGTTTATATCCAGTCTCAGATCAGGCCCCAGTGTCAGTGTCTTAATAGTATTTACCGCCATGTCCCCGGTCATTGTATTAGTGAGTTGTTTTCCCCTGTTAAAACCAGCTCCGCTGCTCAGTTCTATACTTCCCTTTAAAAAACGAACCGGTACACTGTAGCTAATAGTAGTGTTCAGGTTATATACACCACTTACATTTACCGGCTTTGTCTTTCTCACTCCTGTTTGCTGGTTTAGTGAATCGTAGTTCACAATCTTGTTGGAAGTAGCCTGCATGGTCATAAACAAAAACAGGTTTTTATTCTTATAAGGACTTACCAGTGTCAATCCTGTTTGCAGCATATAATTATATTCCTGCTTCAGCTCAGGATTACCGTTCCGGATATTTAACGGGTTGCTGATATCCGGTACCGGTTGCAGCTGTGTCATCGTAGGCTGATTGGTTGATGTAGTATAGGTAAGCGACAAACTTCTGAACCGGGAGAAGTTGTATTGGAACCTTGCATTGGGCAAAAAGTTACGGAAGGTTTTACTGATCACAGAATCTTTGGTACCGCTGATGATCTTTCCTTCCAGCTCCGCCTGTTGCCAGGTAAGCCCCAGTGCATAATTGTATTTTTTTCTTTGTGTACGAAGACGAAAACCACCATTGGTATAGCTGTATGTATTTTCAAAATCATTGCTGAGTAATGTGTTCAGCTGATCATGCTTACCATTATTCTTATTGTAGTCGTAGGTCAACCTGTTTGAAGTACTCTTACTGTTGCTTCTTCCCGCACTCAGTTCCAGTAAAGAACGTTTCCAGAGCGGCTCTGTGTAAACAGCCCTGGCAGTATACCCTCTCAGGTCGCCTTTATTGGTATTTTGCTGATTGAGGGTATCTTTTCGCAATAATGAACCGCCGGGAGCATAAAAACTATTGACAGATGAAAGACTGCCATCCCCTTCACTTTCATTCAGGCTGGTTTGCAGCGACAGGGAAAACGTTCTTCCCTTACGGGCAAATTTTCTGCGCCAGATAATATCATTGCGAAAATTATATCCTTCACTGTTAGTGAGATTATTGCTGAAACCCTCATTGATCAATCCCTGTTGTCCGGATAAGGTCTGGTAATCACTCTGTGACTGATTGCTTGTTTCCTGGTAACTAAAAGAAGGCGTGATGCGTATAGAATTCATGGAATCAAGCTGGTATAGCATGTTCAGGTTAAGCCGGTGTGTATTGTTCAGGTTGTCTGAATAGGTATTGGCATTATAATAAGAGGTATCCGGTAAAATATATTGCCGCTGAATGTGGCTCTCTGTATTCGGATTATAGCGGTTATAAAAGTAGTTGCTCTGAAAATCGAGTTTAGTACCAATGATATTATTATAGTTCAGTCCCCCACCCCAGGCTGTATTGATACCGCTGTTGCGGTTACCGTTATTCATGCCCATTGCTGCGGCATCCTGGCTGGAAATATTGATATTGATATTACCGCCGCCGCCACGTTGCATGCGGGCCATCTCCCCGGTAAAGTTCAGGATATCCATAAAAGAAAATCCTTCTGCATTGGTATTGTTGCCCATACCGATAGCAGAGAATTGCCTGGCTCCTTTAAATGAATTGACATTGAATTTCCCCTCGTAGCGTTCTTTATTCCCTGCTCCTGCATTCACTTTCCCAAACACTCCCTTTTTTTTATCCTTTTTAAGTTTCAGGTTGATGGTCTTTTCATAATTACCATCCTCAAATCCGGTCAGTTGTGCCTGGTCACTTTGCCGATCGTACACCTGTACTTTATCCACCGCATCTGCCGGCAGGTTTTTCGTGGCGATCTTGGGGTCGTTCCCAAAAAACTCTTTCCCATCCACCAGTACCCGGCTCACTGTTTCTCCCTGTGCTTTGATGGTGCCATCCTTCTCCACTTTTACACCGGGCAATTTTTTCAGTAATTGCTCCACACTGGCATTAGGCTGTGTCTTAAAAGAACCGGCATTATACTGAATGGTATCATTGATCAGCGTAACCGGTGGTGCTTCATTGGCCAGCACCACTTCTTCCAGTACTTTGGCTTTATCATTCATAACCAGGTTCCCCATATCGGCATGCTTACGGGCATCGGATATTGAAAAATATTTATTGCTGTTATGGTAATTCACATGAGTGATGAGCAACCGGTAATCACCATTGGCAAGACCTTTTAGTTCAAACCGGCCATCATTGCCTGTCATGGTAAATGTTACCAGCGAAGAATCTTTTCTTTCAAGTACTGTAATAGTAGCGGCGCTAACAGGTTGTTGGCTGATAGTATCAAAAGCCAGCCCTTTTACAGAGCCATTCTTCTGTGCCAGCAATAGGGTGGCAACAAAAAAAGTAAGTACTAAAAGATAAATTTTCCTCATTGCCATTTTGTTTCAGCTACGAAAATATTCTGACCATACCGGAATAGTGGTTAAAAGGGCTTGGTTTATTGTTAATGAAGGTTAATGTTTCCTATACCACAGCATCCCGAAAGTGACCCGGATGAGCAGCTGTTGTATTAAAAGTGCAGCAAAAAAGATTCCTGCGCAGGACCAAAATGACTTCGCTTTCAAAGACTACTCTTCCACTGTCTTACCCCGCTCATCATCTTCCCTTTCCCTGTCATACACCAGGATCTTTATTCTCCATTCCATGGGTGCCTGGTATTGCAGAGACAATTCCACTTTCAATTTTTTAGCGGCTTCATCAGCGGGGTCCAATGAAAAAAGTACCGCGGTGAATTTCATTTCTTCCTGCGGCAACTTATACTCTCCTTTCAGGCGAAAATGTTTTTGACCAACGCTTACCGGAAGATTGTTGAGCTGATTGTAAAATGACCTGAATTTCTTTTTAACCTCATTAAAGTCATCGGTGGTAAGCATCAGTGCCTGCCAGCTCACCACTCCTTCTCTTTTGGCAGAATACCGGGTAATAAATGTTTCTTCTGCACCATTCACTTTAAAATTGCAATGGTAATCGGTTGATTGCGCATGTTGAAGCATCACTTCACCCATCAGGTTGATAAAGCGGTTGGGATAATCTTCAATTACTTTCTTTACATCATTCCCTACTCCGTTTACGGAAGGAAGTTTTAGTTGTGCATCTGCAGTGCCAAGAAAGAATAGTGAAATAGTAAGAAGAACAAGTGTTTTTACTGTTTTTTTCATTTGTACGGGATTTAACGGGTTGATAACAAGCCCCAATATTATAAAATTTTAATTTTATTACGTACTTTTAGTAACAACCCGTTCGTTAACCCTTCGTAAAATATCCAGCGTATGAAAAACAAACAGCTTGTACATCATCATGAATCGGCGAAGATCTATCGTCATTACTACAAACCTTCATTCAGTATTGTGCGGTTGATAAAATCTGTTTTAGCAGTTATAATATCCGGTACATCACCGGCAGCAGCCAATCATTACAGGAGGCATTGATCATTTTTTACTAACCCTTACTATACTAAAAAAGGGCTCACTTATGGTGAAGCCCTTTTTTATTTGAACAACAAGTAAAGTCCTTACTGCATTCGCATATCACCCATTTGGCGTTGCATGGATCGTGGCATACCGGGCATTCCCATTTGGGAAGCGTTATTACCACCCATTCTATTCAGGTTAAACAAAAAACTAACCATAAAATAACGGCGTAACACCATACTGCGGGTATCCTGTATATAGTTATCGCCATTGATACGGCTGAT
Organism: Chitinophagaceae bacterium; assembly: GCA_041738795.1. Classification (GTDB taxonomy): domain Bacteria; phylum Bacteroidota; class Bacteroidia; order Chitinophagales; family Chitinophagaceae; genus JJ008. Next base: position 39,559 of record JBGSPB010000018.1, read on the forward strand.
GCTCTGGTTCTGATTCAGGATATCATTCACAGAAAATTTAATCTCGCCATTTTTATTCTTAAATAATTGCTTGCTCAGGCTCGCATTCCAAAGGGGTATACTTTGGTTAAACCCTTCAGCACGGCCTGTATTGATATAATAGTCAAAATCATTCGATAAAATGAAGTTCCCTTTAAAGATATAAGAGACATCAGCAGAATACGTTTGTGTATAATATTGCTCGTTCAGCTCTTTATTCACCGAGTAATTAATATTGGTATAGGATAAGTTAGCTCTCACGCCAAAGTCAAACTTCTCTTTATTGTAATTCATCCCTACGCCCTGGTTTATCATCAAAGTTTTACCAATATTTTTTTGCTTATACAACAAACTCACATCCTTGATATAGGAAATGTTATTGGTAAAATTCAGGCTGGAGCCTTTGAGTTTTGGATTTTTAAACGGTATCCCTAATGTAACAAAGGAGAATACCCTGGAATAACCATCTAAATTGACAGGCTTGCTTAACTGTACCCCTTTGGTTAAGGTGTCAATACTGTTAACGATCTTGTTACTGGTTGAAGTAAAATTGATACTGGCTGCAACAAATTTAAACGTAAGGATATTAAAGGTATTATAGTTCAGGTTGAGGTTATGTGTAAACTCCTGTTCCAATTCCGGGTTTCCGATAGATACATTCAATGGATCTGTTACATTCAAAACGTTTTGTAACTGGTTGACAGAAGGCTGGTTGGTTCTGCCATTATACCGGAAACGGAGATTTTTACTTTTTGAAGGGGTAAAGTTGAAATTGGCAGTAGGAAAATAATTCGTATAGCTGGCCCGGCTTACAGAATCTTTACCGGTACTGGCAAGATAACTTTCACTTTCCAGGGTAGACTGCTGTACAGCCAATCCCAGCTGGTAATTATATTTCTTTTCCTGCACCCGGAAATTGGCACCAACCCGGTGTGCCAGGAAAGTATTTTCAAATTCATTGGTGAGCAATAAATTCAGGTTATCATATTTACCCGAACCTGTATTAAAATCATAGGTTTCTTTGTCAGAGGTACTTACATTATTGGTATAGGCGTAGTTAATTTCCAGTAATTTGTTCAACCCGAATGATTCGGTGAAAGAGGTACTGAACACATTGTTATTGGTACTGGTTTCTTGTTTGTTCTGCTGATTTTGCAACAGCGTTCTGAATGTTGAACCATCCTGCCTGAAAAATTTATTATTGGAGTACGTAAATCCTTCGCTATTGCTGTTTGATAAACTATTATTCCAGCCCAGTGTAAGCGTACGGCCGGTTTTCTTAAACTTATGCCTGAATAAAAAATTATTACCCCAGTTATAGCCGTCTCTCTCATTGGTATTCTTAGCTGTACTGGTAGAAGTAAGATATTTACCAAAAGGAACATCTGCCATTACAAAAGTGGTATCCTCATTATAGTTATCTGACTTTTGAAGGGTTAAGGATGGAATATATATCAGGGAATTGTTGGAATCGATCTGGTATTCCATGCGCAAATTGAACCGGTGATTCTGGTTCATATTGTCTGAAATACTGGTACGGTCCTGTAAGGCGATGGAATCGGTAAAAAAGGTTTGCCGGAATGTTGACTGTTCCTGTAACGGATTACTGTTGGAGAAAAAGTAACTGCCGCTTACTTTGATCTTACTTGCCCAGATATCCGTATAATTAATACCCGTGGAAAGTGACCGGATAATACCGGCCGTATTCGAACCACCCAAAAAACTTGCCGCACCTCCCCTGCCACCTGTCATTTGCAGGCCTCCAAAACTTCCGCCGCCACCGCCGCCCCGATCACCGCCACCGCCAAATCCACCAAACCCTCCCATGGCACTGATGATATCAGAAAAGGAGAATCCCTGCTTATTTATATTATTGGCGTTGAATAAAAGTGAGATCCGCTGATCGCCTTTGAATTTATTGATCGATAAATTTCCCTCGTACCGGCCATTATCCCCATAAGCAGCAAGAGCCCTTCCAAACACTCCTTTATTCTTATCCTTTTTCAATTTAATATTGATCGTTTTGGAACGACTGCCATCGTCGATCTTGGTAAACTTAGCCTGGTCACTCATATCATCAAATACCTGGATACTTTCTACCATATCGGCAGTCAGGTTTTTAGTAGCCAGTTTAGGGTCATTTCCAAAAAACTCCTTTCCGTCTACATATACTTTCTGAATATCCTCCCCCTGCGCCTTTACATTACCTTCTTTGTCTACTTCCACACCGGGTATTTTTTTCAATAGATCTTCTACCGTAGCATTGGGTTTGGTTTTAAATGCCGATGCATTAAACTGAACGGTATCATCCTTTATAGAGATGGGTACGCTGGAAATAATGGTAACATTTTCAAGCGATTTACCACCGGTACCGGGGTTTATACTTCCCAGGTCAATATTTTTTTGAGCTGCTGAAATTGTGATGAGCTGGCTTATAGGATCATAACTTTTATGACTGATGATCAGCTGGTAGCTGTTTGCTGCCAGTCCTTTTATTTCGAATACCCCCTGCTTGTTGGACAAAGTAAAAGTGGCCAGGGATGAATCTTTGGCATTTAATAAGGAAACGGTAGCATCAGCAATAGGTTGTTTGGTAGTACTATCCACCAGTTTTCCTTTAATACTCCCATCGGCCTTTTGGGCCTCTGCAGTAATGAATAAGGTAAACAGAAGGAGGGATAAGGTAAAAATCTTCTTCATAATCAGCTAAATAAGTGTACGAAAATAGACGTAATAACAAGTTATAACCTTCGGAAACTGTTAAATTTTTAGAAAATACAGGAAAGAAAGGATCCCTTTTTTGACTGCAAAAAATCCAACTGCAAGTCTTTTGAAGCTGAAATTGTATTTTCTTTCGTAATTTCTATGCCTGATTGACCAGGACTAAACTAAAACCACTGTTATGAAGAAAATTATATGGCTGCTTTTTGTTTGCGTTATAATGAACAGCTTTATTCTCGGGGCACAGACCCCGGTTGACAGTATCCGGTTCTTTACTGAAGAAGGGATCATTGAAATGACCCTTACCACAGATATCAGAAAACTCCGGGCAAAAGAAAGTATAGAAGCATACCAGCCTGCAGATATTTCGGTTAGTTTTCCTGGTAATACTATTATCAGTGAACCCATCCGGCTTTATGCCCGGGGAAAATCGAGACGGGAAACCTGTAACCTGCCTCCCATTATGCTGGACTTTCATAATCCCACTTCTCCGCTATTATACCCGTTAAGCAGGCTAAAACTGGTAGTTGGCTGCGGCACTTCCGAGCAGGACGAACAACTGGTGCTGAAAGAGTACCTCCTTTATAAGATGTATAATGTTTTGGAGCAAAGAAGTTTCCGTGCAAGACTGGCCAAAGTAACTTATAATGACAGCCGGGGCAAGATGAAATCTTATTCCCAATATGCATTTTTGCTGGAAGATGTAGATGATATGGCAAAAAGAAATGGCTGTAAAGCAAGTAAAAAAATGTCGTTCCATGTAGGAGAAACAGATCCCGGGCTGATGAATAAGGTAGAGATATTTGAATATATGATTGGGAATACAGACTGGTCTGTTCCGGGTAATCATAATATTAAAATGATATACCCCAGGAACGATGAAAAAGCCCCGGTACTTCCAGTTCCGTATGATTTTGATAACTCAGGGTTGGTGAATGCATACTACGCTGTTCCCAATGAATTATTAGGCAGTACTTCCGTTACACAAAGAATCTACAGGGGATATGTACGAACCCTGCCCGAGGTACAGCAAACACTGGATCTTTTCAGGGCTAAAAAGGAAAGCCTCTTCGCCCTCGTGAAGAATTTTGAATTATTCAAATCCAAAACAAGAGACGAAATTATTAATTACCTGAATGATTTTTATAAAGCCATCGAAAGTGAAAGTAGTGTAAAATTCATTTTTGTGGATAATGCAAGGAGAGAGTAAGACTATTTTCTTAGCGTGTTGTAAGGCCAATGCAACCTGGAAAAGAAAGAGTCCTTAATTTTTAAACCAGTGGTTTCTATAAGCAAAAGATTTTTTGGTATGTGGTTTTATATTCTTTCTTCGCCGCAGCAATTTTTGAGAAGTATGAATAAATTCATACTTAATGAATTTCATTTCGTGAAGATGAAACCGATCCCGGGAATCTGTCATAACCGGGATTCCCTTCTTATTATCAAAACCACCGGCGAGCATAAACTTATTCATGAATAAATCATTCATGCTTATCCTTATATCAACAAAAGGTTCAGCACCGTGATCAAAAAAATAATTTGCTTCACCGGGAATACCCCTGCTGCCTATTGTGGTGGTACTTGCCAACCAGGCCATCGTTTTAAAAAATCCAAACGTTTTCATAATTACTTATTCCAGCTTCCGGATCGTTTTTAATTTACGACAGGTGTCAACCCTTTTCCAATGATCGCAGTCAGCTGATCGTGCCGGATTAATAAAGCAGTTTTCTTTTTCCATCACTCCTGAACCATTTTCCCTTTTCATTCGTAATTTGAAATATGAAAAGGCTGTTGCCATTATTACTTCCCTTCTTTTTAATTGCCTGCGAAAAAACGGTCAATACCACCGTGCCCATCAATAATAACCCGCCGCCCGGGAACGCATTGAAGACATGGCTGGCCCTTGGCGATTCCTATACCATCGGGCAGGGTGTGGGTGATGCAGAACGATTTCCTGCCCAAACCGCCAATTGGTTAAAACAAAACGGGATCAATATCAATGTTCCGTACTATATCGCCACCACCGGCTGGACCACTTCCAACCTGCAATCCGCTATCAATGATCAAAACCCCGGCACTTATGATGTAGTAAGCCTGCTGATAGGGGTAAATGATCAATACCAGACCCATGATACAACAGGTTACCGCCAGCGGTTTACCGATCTGCTTGTAAAAGCCATCCAGCTGGCGAAGGGAAAAAAGGAAAATGTATTTGTGCTTTCGATACCAGACTATAGTGTTACCCCGTTTGCGGCAGCAAATGATACGGCCCGTATCCGGCAGGAAATAGACTGGTTCAACGCCATTAATAAAAGTGTGACCGAAATTTACAATTGCCCTTATCTCGATATCACGCCTTCCACCCGGGAAGGCAGGTATGACCGCAGCCTGATCGCTGCAGACGGTCTTCATCCTTCCGGCTTGGAATACCGTCGCTGGGCTTTCAGACTCGGACCGATGATGCTTCCTGTATTGCGCTAAACTTTAATTTTACAATTATTGTAATTTGCCAAAATTTGGCGTTTTTGCGGCCTTTTTCATCAAAAAAAGCCATAAAATGGCTTTTTTTGATGCTTTTTGACTCAAATTCTAAAACTAAAAATCTTAATAAAATCCATGCCTTTCTATAAAAAATCTGCTTTTTTCTATGGCTTTGGTAATGTTTTAAATTTTATTTCATTCCCATACACCACCGTCCCGTCATTGTTTTTTACGTAGGCCCTTATATAATAAGTTGTATTCCAGGTCAGGCCCTTTACTCCCACATTAAACTGTTTAGGTCTTGCTGAATTAAGAATAACCGTTGGTACTGATAAGGGAATGTCAATCTTGGAAGGAGTGGTCGGACTCCCGGTCAGATTCAGACAAACTCCGGCCTTAGCCATATTATTACCGGCAATGGTAAAAAAACACTTTACGCTTACCTGGGTGATATCACTGACTTTATCGGTTTTTATCGAGGTAACATTATCGTCTTTTGAATCTTTTATGGGTGTTAATGCCGCTATGATCATAAAGATGCAGAACACACCCGGTATTATTAATAGCCTTTTCATCTGCTTTGGTTTTCTGGTGATAAAACTTGTTTACAGTTTGATGAACTCCACTCTCCGGTTCAGTGCTTTGTTGGTGCCATTGTCATTGGGAGCAACAGGTTCTTTTTCTCCTTTGCCATCGGTTTCTATCCGGGTTGCCTCAATCCCGTAAGCCGTGTTCAATGCATTCTTTACAGATGCTGCCCGGCGTTTGGACAAATCAAGATTGACAGCATCGGCACCATCTGCATCTGTGTGACCAACTATCCTGATCTTCAGGTCGGGGTTTTCAGTCAGGATACCTGCTATTTCTTTCAGCGTACCGGCCGACTGAGGTTTCAGCTTATCAGAATTCACGTCGAAGTAAATACCATAACTCACCAGTTTACCTTCGGTGATGAGTTTATTGCGCATATCAGGAAGCCCGGTGGCAATGCGGACATTACCGATCAACGGGGTGCCTTCATTAAAACGGATCATGTTGTACTTTACTTTATCAGATATGGCACGGGCCAGATCAAAGATCTTGGCTTCATCCTGGTACACCCGGATTCGCTGTTTTTGTACCCAGATAGAGATGTGATATTTATTTTCTGCCTTTTGCCTGATGGTAGCATCAGAATTGACGCTCTTCACATCAGGTGTTCCATCGGAATAATATGCAGCGAAGTATTGGTTGTAAGTAAAGGACAGTTTTACACCGGTACCTCCCGGTCTGGCCAGGCCGAATATCAGGTCTTTAGGTTTGATGGTGCTGATGAGATAGAAATTGAAGTGACTGTTGTTGTGGGAAGGTGGTTGTGCCTGCGGTACTACATCAAACTCAATGGTATAATTCTCCGGCAGCGTCAATGGATCAAGCAGGGTTGTTATGCTGCGGGGGTTGGTGATCTTGAGCCACTTGCCGGGATACTTACCATAGGTCACAATTTCCCCGGAACCGGTGGTGTTCCATAAGGCAGGAAAGTCGCCGATGTTTTCGGATGAAAAATCATCAAAAAATATAACCTTCTCTCCCGGTATGAAATCAAATTTTGAATAAATACGGGTCAGTGAATCATTGTCCTGGGCTGGCAGGTTGTTGCTGTATGATAATGATAGTAGCAGGAATACAGCCATGAATCTTTTTTTCATATGCTGGTAATTTGATGTGTACGAATAGCGCTGAAAGCCCATTCGTTTCAGCATAGAAACAGCAGCAACGAAAGAGCTTTTCTAATTTAAGTGTACTAAAGGTAGAACAGGATATACGGGAGAAGCAATTATACATAACAGAAAGAAGTATGATTCTGGTCATGTGGCAAGAAAAGAGTTTTTTAAATACAGTCCGGTTAGAAAACAACTATATATATCATCCTGTAAATCCTGAACGGCTTCAATTTTACCTATAGGATATACTGGGCATAGAATAAAGAGTAGAGTCGTTACCCGGCATTAAACTAAATTTTATTGTTACTGCATACAAGTTTAATTAAGACTCATTAATTGAACTGATGCTTAGCTGATAAGAATCACCTGAAAAATTTTTGAACCACCTTGCCGGTATCGTAACTTAGTAGCACATCTTCCATCCATGGATAAGCGTTGATACACCGGCCTGGGGATTGCAGACCGGCGCTTACCGTCAGGCTAACTACGGAAAATCCACACCAGACACAACAAAGAAGGTTTAAGCTGTGCAACATACCATTGCACAATCGGATCAGCATTTTAAACAAGGTTCTCCTTATTGAAGGAGCAGCCAGTTTGATCCTGGTGAAGGAGGTCTTAACCTTTATTGAAGAGAATGATTGTTGTAACAGTTCACTTTAATTTTTATGTTATGAAAAAGGTTTACATTTTTTTGCTGCTAGCAATCTCCTGCAGCATTATTCAGGGACAAACATGGAATGGTTCTGTAAATACCGATTGGAATAACGGATCCAACTGGACTCCTGCCGGCATACCCACTAATGCAGGTAATATAATTATCCCGGGTGGATTGACCAATTACCCGGTACTGTCCGGTAAAGTAACCATCAATAGTATTGATATGCAACCCGGCAGTCAACTGGATGTAAATGGCTCCGACCTTACCATTAGTGGTGTTAATATGAACATCAATTTTAACGGCGTAGTTATCAATAACAGTAATGGCGCTACTGATATTGTATTAAATATCAACACCGGGATTAACGGATTTCTTACTTCTTTCAGAGGTAATACTATCAATGATAATATTGTACTTAACCTTACCGGCAGCAACCAGTTTATTGAAGCGGTTGCAGCACCTGCAAATGTGTATAATGGCAATGCAACTTTCAATATTAATGATGTGCTCACTACTTATATTTCTTATGGGGTACCCTCACAGTTTAATGGCAATCTTACTGTAAACCGAACAGTTGCCGGACCCACCAGCCTGTTTTATGCAGGAGCCGCTGTTACAGGCAATTTCAGTTATATCAATAATTCCGGTTCATCAACTAGCATGGGCAATCTTTCTTATAAAACAAGTATTGGAGGTACAGTAAATATTACTGCGCATTACCCATCGCCCGGCGGATTTGAAATACTGCGTTTGGTTAACCAAACCACGGGAGGTATCATTGATGTTCAAAATTCTCAGGGTTTCAATGTACAAAATGATACACTGCTGGTTTCCGCTTTAAGTATTACCGGGTACAGGGGAAATCAATATGCTAATTTACTGAACAACAGCATTACAGGAAATGTAACTACTGCTGATGATGCCAGTTATGGAGGTGGTTTTCTCACTTATATCCGCAACAATGTAATAACCGGCAACAGCAATTTTTCCAACAATGGCAGCAACACATTTGCAGAAGCTGATGTTATCGGATCGGGAAATATCTATAATGGCAATGTAACTTTTAATGGGGGCGGAGCCGCTAATTTATTAATCGGCTACGGCGCACCACTGCAATGCACAGGTAACCTAACCATTAACCGCACAGCAGCAGGACTAACCTCAGCTTTTAATTCAGGCGCTGTTATTGGAGGAAATTTTAATTATACCAATAACACTGCAGGTGAAACAGGCTTTGGTAACCTGGCTAACGCAACAACCATTGGCGGTACTGTAAACATAACTGCCAACTATACAACACCCAATAATTTTGGAATACACCGCTTAGTTAATCAAACAAATGGTGGCAGCATTACTGTAACCAATTCGCTTGGCTTTAATCTGCAAAACAACACCTTGCTGCTGACCATAATGAATATCACAGGTTACAAAACAGGACAGTATGGATATTTATTTAACAATAACATTACAGGTAATATTAATATTGCCGATGATGCCAGTTTTGGCGGAGGTTATACTACCAATATCCGAAGCAATGTAATTAACGGCAACAGCATTTTTACACTTAGCGGCAGTAATACTTTTACAGAGGCTGATGGAGTTGATTATGGCAACCGCTATAACGGCAACCTTACTTTTAATTGTGCAGGTAATGGAAATGTTTTCATTTCTTATTTGGATACCCTGCAATGCACAGGAGATCTAACCATTAACCGGACTGCTGCAGGCCTAACCTTTGCTTTTAATTCAGGTGCAGTTATAGGAGGAAATTTTAACTATACCAACAATAGTGCAGGCGAAACCGGCTTTGGTAACCTGGCCAATAAAACCACTATCGGGGGCATGATCAATATTACGGCAAACTTTGCCACACCCAATAATTTTGGAATGCACCGGTTGATTAATCAAACAAATGGCGGCAGCATTACTGTAACCAATTCACAAGGCTTTAATGTGCAAAACGACACCCTGCTGCTTACCGCAATGATCATTACCAGTTACAAAGGAAGTCAGTATGCTTATTTGTTCAACAATGCCATTACGGGAAATGTTACCATTGCCGATGATATCAGTTATTCAGGGGGATACAACACTCTTATCCGCAACAATACCATCAGTGGTAACAGCAGTTTTACCATCAGTGGTACCAATTCTTTTGCAGAAGCTGATGGTGTGGGTTTTGCCAACCGGTATTATGGTAATGTAAGTTTTACAGGGGCTGGACCAGCCAGTATGTTCATTGCATATTTAGATACATTGCATTGTACTGGCAACCTTACTATCAGCCGGACAGCAGCCGGACCAACTTCAGCATTTAATGCCGGTGCCAGCATTAATGGCAATTTTACCTATACCAACAATACTAGTGGGGAAACAGGCTTTGGCAACCTGGCCAGTAAAACTAATATCGGCGGTACAATAAATATTACAGCTGCCTATTCTTCCCCTGATAATTTTGGAATGCACCGTTTGATCAATCAAACCAATGGCGGCAGCATTACTGTAACCAATTCGCAGGGCTTTAGTGTGCAAAACGATACCCTGCTAATTACTGCAATGAACATTACAGGTTATAGGGGTAGCCAGTACGGATATTTTTATAACAATGCTATTACCGGAAATGTGACCATAGCCAACGATGCCAGTTATTCAGGAGGGTATTATACTTACCTCCGTAGTAATATCATCAATGGTAATACCGGCATTGCCAACAATGGCAGCAATGTATTATTTGATGCCGACCAGCCAGGCACCGGAAATAAATACCTTGGTAATGTAACATATATTAAAACCGGTGCAGGCGTTAGCGTTGGTGCCGGCGATGTGAACGAGATAAGCGGGAACCTTACTTTAAATTCCACCGACGGAATTGGTTTGGGCAAAATAAAGTTCAATGGCAGCACCAGCAGTATTATAGAACAGCAGTCAACACAGCCTGTAATTATTGCTGAATTGAGTATAGATAAAACAGGAGGTGGAACAATAACACTGAATGACACGGTAAGTATTATCACAAGCGCTAGTTTTATCAATGGTATCATTAACAGCAGTGCAGGTAAAGAACTGATATTTTTGGATAATGCCAGTTATAGCGGGGCATCCAACATAAGCTTTGTTAACGGACCTTGTAAAAAAGCAGGTAACGACGCATTTATATTCCCTGTGGGCAAAGAAAATAAAATTGCTCCCATCAGCATAGCAGCACCCGTATTTACCACCGATGCATTCAGGGCAGAATACTTTATGAGTGTACCGCACGACAGCGGCTATGATTCCACTCTGAAAGGACCCGGCATAGATCATATCTCTGCAAGGGAATACTGGCTGCTGAACAGAACAGAAGGTGTTACCGCAACAGCTGTAACATTAAGCTGGGAAGCAAGCCGCAGCGGTGGAATCAATAACCTGGGCGACCTGAGAGTGGCCCGCTGGAATGGCAGTTTGTGGACAGACGAAGGCAATGGCGGAACCACCGGTAACAATGCAGCCGGTACCATTCTGACTGCAGGTGCGGTTACAGATTTTAGCCCGTTTACATTAGCATCAGCAACCTCCTTAAATCCACTACCCATTCATTTAATCAGTTTCAGCGCCCTAAAGTATAACAACCAGGTAAAACTGCAATGGACAGCCGAAAATGAACTGAACTTTTCACACTATGAAATTGAAAGAAGTAGCAACGGAAACAGCTTTACATTGATAACAACTGTGTTAGCAAACGGAGGCATGGAACAAAACGGATATGAGGCCAATGACATACAGCCACTGACCGGCATCAATTATTACCGGTTAAAAATGGTGGATAAAGATGGTAAGTTTAACTACAGCATTATTATTAAAGTGGACTTGACTAAAAAATACACCGTGAGCATAGTACCGAATCCTGCACATGATTATATTATTATAAACGGTGCAGATAATTTCAAGAACATTCAGTTGATAGATGCCACCGGCAAACTGGTAAGACAGCTGAATAAAACTACTGCTAACCGATACGATTTACCAGGTCTTAACAGGGGATTGTATTTTGTTCGGTTAACGGCACCCGGTGAAACAATTACGGTCAAAGTGATCATTGAATAAGAAAAATTTAGAAAAGCATTTCAACAGGCAGTTTATTGATTTATGCTGATCCGACTGTTTGTTAAATACGACCCGGGGTCTCACTTGCCGTCATTAGCGGCGACGATCCCGGGTTTCAAATACCAGGGAGTGTATTAATCACCACCTTCGAAAGCAGGTTCATTCCAACCGGATTCTTCCTCCCGTTCCTATTAATTAAATTGCAGCGTAAGGGTTTGTACAACGAACCCGCATGACTGCCATACAATCGCCATCGTCATTACCGGTTTTTGGCACAAAGCTGTTATGACGAAAACTGTCTTCGTCTTTCATTTTCTGTTAACTTGAGCAACGAATAATATCACTGCTATGAAATCTTTCCGGTTATTAAGTTTCTTCATGCTGCTTGCTGTAGCATCACCTGCACAAAAAAATTATACTTCGTTAGTCAATCCCTTTATTGGTACCGGGGGACATGGCCACACTTATCCCGGCGCCAGCATGCCCTTTGGTATGATACAAATAAGCCCGGATACAAGACTGGAGGGATGGGACGGCTGCAGCGGTTACCATTATTCGGATTCGCTGATCTATGGTTTTTCCCAAACTCATTTAAGCGGCACCGGTATACCTGATTACTGCGATGTTTTACTGATGCCTTTTACCGGAGACGTAAAATGGAAGAATAAAGAGTACGCTTCTCCCTTTTCTCACCATAAGGAGAAAGCAAGTCCCGGTTATTATGAAGTTTTATTGGATAAACATAATATCAAAGCAGCCCTGACCACTTCTTACCGTTCGGGTATGCACCAGTATACGTTTCCGGCAGGAACAACGGAAGGAAAGATATTACTTGACCTGCAGCACCGGGATGAAGTGCTTGAATCCTCTTTGGAAATAATCAGTCCTTATGAAATAAAAGGAATGCGCCGCAGCAAATCATGGGCACAAAACCAGGTCGTTTATTTTTACCTGAAGTTTGATCAGCCGGTAAAAAATTATGGCATTGCCAGCAAGGATGAACCGGTAGAACCAACAGACATTAAAACAGCATCAATTAATGGGAAAAATATCAAAGCATATTTCGCTTTTGCTATTGCCGGGAATAAACCCGTACAGGTAAAAGTTGGTATCTCCGGCGTTAGTACGGAGAATGCCAAACTCAATCTGGATACAGAACTGCCGGACTGGAATTTCAACAAAGTAAAAGATGCTGTTACAGCCGCCTGGAACAAAGAACTCAGCAAAATAGCCATCAGCGGCGGCACGCCTGACCAGCAGGTGGCCTTTTACACTGCACTGTACCATACTATGCTGGCACCAAATATTTACACCGATGTAAACGGTGAATACCGTGGCACCGACCTGAAGGTGCACAAAGCTGAAGGGTTTACTAATTATACTGTTTTCTCTCTCTGGGACACACACCGGGCATTACATCCTTTGCATTCCATCATCAACCGGCAACGAACCCTCGACTGGATCAATACTTTTCTGGCGCAGTATCAACATGGCGGCATGTTGCCGGTGTGGGAACTCAGCGGAAACGAAACCTTTTGCATGATCGGTTATCATGCCGTGCCGGTTATCGTTGATGCTTTTAAAAATGGCATCCGTGATTTTGATACAAAGCTTGCTTTAAAAGCGATGACGGAGTATGCAGAAAGCAACCGCTACGGTTTGCCTGCTTATATGAAACAGGGTTTTATCAGTAATGAAGATGATCATGAAAGTGCATCCAAAACGGTAGAGTATGCCTATGATGACTGGTGCATTGCACAGTTTGCCCAATGGACAGGCAATGATGAAGTGTATAAAAAATACCTGAACCGTTCTTTGCAATATCGTAATCTCTTTGATCCCCGCAACAGGCACATCCGTGGTAAAGTGCAGGGATTCTGGTATCAGCCCTTCGATGCAGCAGAAGTAAATAATTTCTTTACAGAAGGCAATGCCTGGCATTACTCCTTCACTGCACAACAGGATATTGACGGCCTTAAAAAACTGTACGGAGGCAGTGAAGCGTTTGCAAAAAAATTAGAAGAGCTTTTTACCACCAGTACCAAACTCAGCGGAAGGGAGCAGGCTGATGTAACAGGATTGATCGGTCAGTATGCACACGGCAATGAACCCAGCCACCACATGGCTTATTTATTCAATTATGCCGGCAAGCCCTGGCGTACACAGGAGCTGGTACATCAAATCTGCACCGAGTTTTATCCGAATAATCCCGATGGACTGATTGGTAACGAGGACTGCGGCCAGATGAGTGCCTGGTTTGTACTGAGTGCTATGGGTTTTTACCCGGTTACTCCCGGTAGCGGAGAATATGCGCTGGGCACTCCTTTGTTTGATGAAGTAAAACTGCAGCTGGAAAATGACAAATCGTTTGTCATCAGGGCGAAGAACCGAAAAAAAGAAAATTTTTATGTGCAGGATGTATTGCTCAACGGAAAAACGCATACTGCCACCTTTATACAGCATAGTGATATAGCCAACGGTGGCGAACTTATTTTCTCGATGGACAACAAGCCCGGCAAAACAAGGGGAATCGCTGAAAAAGATATGCCGCACAGCGTGGTGAATGATGAACAGTTTGTGGCGGTTCCTTACTTCGATATGGAGAGCTACAAATTCAAAACAACTGCAGCTGTACAGTTAAAACATATCGATGCGGCGGCTGATAGCTATTACAGTGTAGAACAGGAAGATGGCAGTAACGGTGAATTTATCCGCTACACAAAACCTTTTACTATTGACAAAACAATCCGGGTAATGATATATGCAGAAAAGAACGGCATAAAAAGCCCGGTTACTTACCGGAAGTTTTATAAAATACCGGCTGATATCAGCATCACTGTTTTAAGTGAAGTGCACCCGATGTACACCGCCGGTGGAAAAGAAGCCTTGATCGATGGCATTACCGGCACAGAAAACTGGAAGACCGGCGACTGGCAGAGTTATTATGCCAAAGATTTTGAAGCCATCATTGATTTGCAAAAGGAAAAACCCTTGCAATATGTGGGGGTTCATGTATTGCAGGATGTAAGCCCCTGGATCATTTATCCTAAAGAAGTGATTTTTGAAATAAGTAAGGATGGAAAAAACTGGCAGCCATTAACCATTGTAAAAAATAATATCGGTACTGACATAAAAGGTCCTGTTCACCAGCAAATCGGTGCAGCTGTAACGGCAAAAGCAAGGTTTATAAAAGTAAAAGCCATCAGCGGCGGTTCCTTACCGGCCTGGCATGAAAGTGCCGGCTATCCGAGTCATTTGTTTATAGATGAAGTGCTGGTAAAATAAAGGTACAGCCAGGTTGTACGCTGCTGTGCTCATCAAAAACAATGGTGGGATAGCTTCACTAACTTATATAGCCGCTTCATTGCACAGGCACTCTTCCTCCCGTGCATATTAATTACCTTGCAGCAAAGAAGGTTGGTACAACGAACCCGCATACCTGCTACCGACTTACTACTACAAATTATGGCCACCGCAAACAGACACCTGAGCGAAACAAAAGAGAAAGGATCTGCCAAAGCAAAGATCTCGAAAGAAAGCCTGCGCCAGGCACTCATCCTGTTCCGGTATTTAAAACCCCACCGCGGCAAATTCATCGGCGGATTGATCTTTATTGCTCTCTCCGCTTTTACCACCAGTTTGTTCCCGTTGTTCCTGGGCAAGATGATCGATGCAGCATC
The DNA here is from genome assembly GCA_041738795.1 of Chitinophagaceae bacterium. Taxonomy (GTDB): domain Bacteria; phylum Bacteroidota; class Bacteroidia; order Chitinophagales; family Chitinophagaceae; genus JJ008. The sequence goes on from JBGSPB010000018.1 coordinate 54,906, forward strand.
ACCGGGTAGTGAGGTACCGGGTATGACAACTTCGCAATTTGATTTCGGCTTAAAAAATATTCACTGGAGTTTAAACACCACCCTGCTCCTTATCTTTTGTCAACTAACCCTGCAAACTATTTTCTCTTTTATGCGGGTCTATTTACTTACAGCAGCCGGCGAACGGTCACTGGCCGATATGCGCAAAGATGTATACAGCAAACTGCTCACCATGCCCATGAGTTTTTTTACGGAGAAAAGGGTAGGGGAACTGAGCAACCGCATCTCTTCCGATCTGTCGCAGATACAGGATGCCATTTCATTTACACTGGCTGAATTCTTAAGAGGCATCTTCACTCTTATCATCGGGTTGTTCTTTATTTTCTGGATCAGTGCCAAGCTGGCCCTGGTGATGCTGGCCGTGGTGCCCATCATTGCCATACTCGCTGTTGTATTTGGCGTACGCATCCGCAAGATGGCCCGCCGGGCACAGGACCAATTGGCCGACAGCGGCACCATTGTACAGGAAACCTTTCATGGTATCTCCATTGTAAAAGCATTTACCAGTGAGATACATGAGATAGGCCGCTATGTAAAAAGTATACAGTCGGTGGTGCACACGGCCATCAGCAATGCCCGTTACCGTGGTGCGTTTATTTCATTTATGATCTTCAGTGTGTTTGGCACTATTGCATTTGTAATGTGGGTAGGCGCCGGTATGATACAGTCCGGTGAACTCACTATGGGTGCCCTCACTATGTTTGTTATTTTCTCCATGTTTGTCGGCGGTACTTTCGCCGGCTTTGCTGATATGTTTTCGCAATTACAAAAAACATTGGGGGCCACACAAAGCATCCGGGAAATTTTACGCAGCGAAGGCGAGGCGGTGGAGTTAGATGATATTGTAGTAGAACCACAATATGTATTAAAAGGCAATGTACGGTTTGAACAGGTAGCGTTCAGTTACCCGAGCCGCAAAGATGTGCCGGTATTAAGAAACCTGACACTGACGGCAAAAGACGGGGAACAGATCGCTATTGTGGGACCGAGTGGTGCCGGCAAATCCACCATTGCTTCTTTATTATTACATTTTTATGAACCAGATAGTGGCACCGTGTACTTTGATGAACGACCCGCTGCTGCATTTCCGCTCTCACAGTTGCGACGACAAATGGCCTTTGTACCGCAGGAGGTAATTTTATTTGGCGGCAGCATCCGCGAAAACATTGCGTATGGAAAACCGCATGCCACAGAAGAAGAAATAATAGCAGCTGCCCGAAGTGCCAATGCACATGAGTTCATCCAGCGATTCCCGGAACAGTATGATACCATTGTAGGAGAGCGGGGTATTAAACTAAGTGGTGGCCAGCGGCAGCGCATTGCTATAGCAAGGGCGATATTAAAAGATCCTGCTATTCTGATTTTAGACGAAGCCACTTCCTCACTCGATAGTGAAAGTGAACAATTAGTGCAGGAAGCATTAGACAACCTGATGAAGGGCCGCACTTCTTTTGTGATAGCCCACCGGCTTTCCACCATCCGCAATGCCAATAAAATTGTACTGATCGACAAAGGCATCGTCAGCGAAGCCGGTACCCATACCGAACTGATGGCGCATAACGGTCTTTACCGAAAACTGAATGAAATGCAATTTGAATTTGGTGTAGTGACACAATCACCGGCGGTGAAGGATATGGAAGAAGAATAAATTCGTTGTTCAGGCATATAAGAATTACCTGTTTGTAGTATTTATATCTCTCTCTTGTTTTGTAAATTTAATTCATGAAAAAAGAGCTGATAGCAGATTTGTTTGGCAAATTTGAAAGTGCCTGCTATATCTATGAAGGAATTGAATGCTGGAGTGCAAGAGAAATTCAGCCAATATTAGGTTATGCCCGCTGGGAAAATTTTACCAATGCGCTGGTAAAAGCAAAAAAAGCCTGTCAAAACGCCGGGGAACAAATAACAGACCATTTTCGTGAGTTCACGAAAATGGTCGGATTGGGCAGTGGTGCCAACCGTGAAATTGATGACATAGCACTTACAAGGTATGCCTGCTATTTGGTTGCACAAAATGGTGACCCCACAAAAACTGAGATAGCTTTTGCCCAAACATATTTTGCTGTACAAACCCGTCGCCAGGAGATCATTGAAAAACGACTGTTAGATATAGCAAGGGTTTCTGCAAGAGAAAAGTTGTCTAAAAGCGAAAAGAAATTATCCGGTATTCTCTATGAAAGAGGTGTGGATGAAAGAAGCTTTGCTATAATCCGTTCCAAAGGAGACCAGGCATTGTTCGGTGGTTTTAGCACCCCCGATATGAAAAAGAAACTGGGAGTACCTGCTACCCGGCCATTAGCAGATTTTCTCCCAACATTGACTATTAAAGCAAAAGATTTTGCCACCGAACTCACCAGTCATAATGTAACTGAAAAAGACCTGAAAGGCGAACAACAGATAAGCAAAGAACATATAGATAACAACTTCGCTGTTCGCAAAATGCTGAAGGAAAGAGGCGTGCTGCCCGAACAATTACCTGCCGCTGAAGACATTAAAAAAGTACAACGAAAACTAACCACAGAAGAAAAGAAGATCTCCAAACAAACTACTGCACTCACAAAGAGAAAGAAAAAATAAAATTGTACTGATCGACAAAGGCATTGTAAGCGAAGCCGGTACCCATACCGAACTGATGGCACATAACGGTCTTTACCGAAAACTGAATGAAATGCAATTTGAATTTGGTGTGGTAACACAATCACCGGCGGTGAACCCGGATAGCAACGAGGACTAACCTGCAAACAATCAAACCACCAAAACATAACTGGTACTTCTTCCTCCTCCTACTTCATTCACCAGTATTTTTTTATTCATCAGATCCTGTATATCACGCAGGGCCGTATCATGTGAGCATTTAGTGATCTTTGCCCATTTGGAAGTTGTGAGTTTCCCATCAAACTGATCAAGCAGTTTATTCAGCAATAACACCTGGCGGGAATTAAAAATAGTTTTCTCATGTGCTTTCCAGAACGATGCTTTTTTTAAAACCCCTGCCAGAATTTCCTCCGTTGCCTGTAATGTACGGCCCAGGCACTCCAGAAACCATTCCAGCCATGCTGTGATATCAAGGTTGCCCTGTTGCGTTTTTTCAAGGATCGAATAATAAGCATTTCTTTCTTTCCGTATCTGTGCACTCATACTATAAAAACGTTGCGCTGTTTCATCTGCACGGGCAAGCTGCATATCGGCAACAGCCCTGGCAATACGGCCATTACCATCATCAAACGGGTGAATAGTTACAAACCATAGATGTGCTATGGCTGCTTTTAAAACCGGATCTATTCCCGTTGTTTCATTGAACCACTCCAAAAATTTTTTCATTTCATCAGGCAATAATTCAGCGGCCGGTGCTTCATAATGTATAGTTTCCTTACCTATTGGCCCGGACACTACCTGCATCGGATCATGCGGCAGGTTATCTCTCCATGCACCTACCATAATTTTATGTATACCGCTTCTGCCGGTGGGAAACATGGCAGCATGCCAGCCAAACATTCTTTCTTCTGTAAGAGGTTGTTCAAAATATTGTGTTGCATTAAGCATCATTTCCACTACGCCTTCCACATGCCGGTCTGCACTTACCATTCCGGCTATATCCATACCAAGCCGGCGTGCAACAGATGATCGAACCTGCGCTGCATCCAGCAGTTCGCCTTCAATTTCGCTGCTCTTCAAAACATCAAGCGTCAATGTTTGCAAAATGGCTTCTGATTGTAAGGCAAAACCAAGCCGTTCCATTCTTCCCAATAACTTTCCCTGCTGATGCCTCACTCCCATCAACAACGGGTTTATCTTTGCAGCATCCCAGTTAAAAAAAGGCCAGCCGGTTAATTGATAAATAAAAACAGCCATTATACGCAAATTATGCGTCGAATATAGCACTTATTCTACGCAAATCATCTTTTTCTACGCAAAATATGCGTCGAAAATGATGATTATTCTACGCCTTACGCCGTTGTTGGTGTTGTGTACTTGCCAGGCAGGTTTCTACCAGCCGCAAGGATAATACGCAAGACACAACAAAGGCGGTTTAAATATTTGGGAAGACCAAAAATGGCGAAAAACCCAGCATGTTTTGTATGCCTGCAGAACCCGATAGATAGCGCTGAGCATTTGCCCCATTTACAGCCGGTGCAGGGAAAGTGGATGCCATTCAGGAATGATCAGTGCCGGTGGTTATGCTGATAATGTTCTTTCAGCATGTCTTCACCGTAATCGCCATAGAAATCACGCCAGACCAGGTGAACATGGTTAGCGTTGTTTTGGGTATTATCGAATTCGATCAGGAATGTTTTTCCCTGTATGCGGTAATAATGCGGTTTACCTTTCACCAGGCCACCGGCCCAGCCAAAGCGGATCTCGTCTTTGTCTTCTGTGGCTATTCGGTTCATTCTTACATAGGCCAGTCGTGAGGGCATAGAAGAAAGATAAGTCACCAGGATTTTATTTACCAGGTTTTTCTGATCGTTGTTCATATCCCTGAGTAAGATGCCGACAGGTTCCAGCGACGTTACCTTTGGAGTGTTTGCTGTTACAATATCAGGAAAAGCTTCTTCCCGGAACAAAGCCGTTTTCATTTGTGCATTATCCAGGGAATTGACCAGTTCAAAAGCAAGATCTTCTTCCGCTGTAATAATACGCATGCCTTTTTTTGCACCTTCTTTTATTTCACCGGGATTGGCACCAAAGAAAAAAGGAGTATAAGCAAGTTGTCCGTCGGCCATGGTAAAGTTGAGTGCCAGGTGATGCCCGGTAAATTTCCATGCCCACACACTGTCTTTGCCCGGGTGACCATATACCGAGACAAAATAATTTTCGGGTATGCGGCCCGTACTGTTGGGTTCCATTTCTTTCAGCACATATTCAAAGCTCATGATGTTTTGCGTACGCTGGTATCCTGCCGGGCTCAGGAAAGATTGCAGCATTTCATAAAAAAGGCTTTTCTGTTTACTGTCCAAGTCTTTTACCGCCATACCGGTACGGGCCACTGATGAAGCCGGTACATAATGCCAGCTAAAGCGGCTCTTTTCCTCAAAAGGCAAAACAGTTTTTGCTTTTTGTTCTTCATTCAACGCACTGACAAAAGCAAGGGCCTTAGCCGTGGCAGCCTTATCGATCTTGTTGTCTTGTGCAAAAACAGAAAACGGTAACAATAACAGCAGCAGTAATCTCATAAATGGTGAGGCAGGTGAATAGATGAAAGTAACGATACTAAATATACAACTAAGCCGGTAAAGACGACGAAGTGTCCGTAATCAACCCGTTTATATTTTCTGTATCCCATTTAAAGGATGGCCAACCGGGTAATTGATAAATAGAAACAGCCATTGTACGCATATTATGCGTCGAAAATGGTGATTATTCTACGCACTTGTGCTGAAGTTTATATTACCTGGCCTGGTATGAAAGAAAATAGCCATCGTTGAAAAGGAAGAAGCCGGGTTATTGCACCTGCTTCACCGAATTGGTGTAACGGCCGTCTGATTCTGTTTGTGTATGGGCAGGATCCAATATCCATTCTCCATCCACTACAAATTTGTACACCAGTTTACCCACCGGCGCTTCCGCCACGGCCAGCCATTCATTTCCTTTTCTTAGCATAGGAGTTTGCTGTGGAGTCCATCCGTTGAAACTGCCGGCCACAAATACCTCTTTCGCATTTTCAAATCCCTTCAGTGTAAACTGTACCTTCTTATAGACCGGTGCTGCTTTTTGTATCACCGTTAAAGCCTCCTGTAATGATTTTTTCTTTTCCGGCGTATTCGCCTGTTGCCATAAATGCTGTACCGCCATCAGCTGTGCTTTGTGCAGGGCTTTCATGGCGCTGATCACTGTATCCGGTGTTACTCCCACTCCTTCCCAGTTGGTTTTGGTAATGGGATTGATGGCGCAGCCATTCGGTACAAATACACCAAAATGATCGTTGACCCGCATATCTCCGCCGGGATTGGCGCCGCCTTTTGTTTGTTCTCCCACCAGGATGGCTCTTTTCAAATTCTTATAATCGTAAGCGATCTCTTCCGCACCGGAAAAAGTACGGCCGCTGGTAAGTATATAGATCGGTTTATTGCCATACTTCTTCCCCGGCACCCAGCCATAGCTCCAGTACTGGGTGGTATCACCGGTATTGCGGAAATAGAGATCATTCAGATGCGTAGGCCGGTCAAAAAAATAACCGCTGAAAAAAGGGATGGCATCCGGATCCATACTGCCGCCACATTCCCGCAGGTCAATGATCAGCGCATCGGTATTGATCACCGCCTGCACGGCTGCTGTAAGACTGTCGGCACAAAAATCCAGCGGGGCAAACATGGTAATGTTCAGGTAACCGATATTCCCTTCCAGGACGGATTTTTCTTTAATGCCGTAGTTGGCCCCCTTCAGCATTTGTTTGAACCCTTCTATTTCTTCCGGCGAAGGCCCGGCGCTGTTCTCCTGTTTTGGCAATACAGTGGGCGAATAGAATACCCGCAGGTGCAGGTCATGGGTAATGGCCTGCAGGTCACGGGTCAGTGCAGCGGCCAGCCGTTCTCCTTGTTGTATGGTATCATAAGCTCCCTTTTCCTGCAGGGAGAGTACATGTTGCTTTGCTTTTTTGGCAGTGGCCGGGTACACATAATTATCGGTCACTGTTTGCAGCAGTTCCCGGATATGCTGCCGCACTGTTTCTTTGGTCAGTTGTGCATGGGCAGTGCCGCCTGCACAGCAGAGGACAATAAGTAAACGAAGGAAATAGTTGATCATGGCTATACTTTATTTGATAGAACAAGTTAAGAGCGGCAATCCGACTGTACAATCACATAAAGGGGTGGAAATATGGGAGAATATTTTTAAAATACATATTTGAGCTCTCTTATTCTCCGCATTTTTTGTGTGTATGTTAACGGACGCTGCCGCAAACTCAATGCAATACAATTTGAATTGGCTTTGGTCACTCCATCCCCGTTAACAGATTCCGGTAGTTATAAGGAATAAGAATAGAATGATAGTGACAGAGGTTTTTCATGCCCGCATTTACGGTAAGAAATAAATCGGGCAGATGACTGCAGTCAGTGTTTATGCTCTGCCTGTAAAGTAACTTACATTATTATACCAGGATAACTCACTTCCTGAAAAGAAGAATAAATGTTATTCTGAAAGGAGGACACATGAAACGTACAGCATCATTGCTGATAACTTTCTTGTTATACAGCAGCATTGCTTTCTCACAAAAATTTGATGGCCTTTATACTGGAATATTTACCGGCGATGTGGAGGGAAGTTTTGAATTTACCATCGATAGCAAGTATTACAATAACCTGGAAGGAACATGGATGATCAAAGGTGGGCCGGTGAAAATAATTTACGGTATGGTAAAGGCCGACGGAACGGTGGATGCCTATTTCTTCGATAAAAAAAGTGATCTGAACCAACCCCTGATGAGAGGAACCTTCCGGGGAAAAATAAACACCGGCCCATCGGCAGGCAGTTATGAAATGTATGATGCCACTTTTGATAACCCTCACACTTCCAAAGGTGAATGGACAACAAAAGAAACCATAAAAGACAAGGGTCCCATATTATCATATATAACAACCACAGGACAGGAGCTGCCCTTCTCGGAAGAAAAGCCCTTTGCCCTGCGTATAAAAATTAAACTGACAGATCCTTACCTGAAGGACTATTCCATACAGTCAGTTACCCTTGGTGCCCGCAATCCCCAGGAAGGAAGATATGCTCCCGACATTGATCCGCTGGATAACTTTTATGTTTATACCGGCAATAGCAAACTTGAAATACAGCCGAAAGCCGGTGCCAAAGAAGTGGATTACATTTTTGAATATGCTTACTTTGGAAACAAGCTCACCCTATTGCTTCCCAAAAAAATTTCAGCCGTTTTTTATATAACGCTGAAAAATGAAAAGTCCGGTGAGATCCGTAAAGAGACGCTGAATGCAGAAGCAAGCATTTCATCGTTATGTGTAATATTGGTCAATAAGTGTGGCTATGGTGAATGTCCCTCCATCAACAATAAAAAAATAACCAAAGGGAAAAAAGCCACTGCCGTTTCGGGTGATGAATTACTGATACCGATGGAAGCAGAACTATGGATCAATTTCCTGGATGGCACCGTCGGGTATTTTGTCAATAAATCACCATCTCCCTGGAAGCTCACCATGCAGGCCGGACATTTCAGCAGCACACAGCACTGGAGTTATACAGAAAACAGCCTGACCATACAGGCAATTGCAACCAAAGGAATGGAAAAGGGTGGTGAAACAATATCCGATAAGGCTATGGAAGAAGGATTAAAATTACTGGTGAAGAAAGGTGCATCCGCATCTGCGCCAGGACTTGTTATGCAGGTAGCGCAGTTTTTTGGTGCCACTAAATCCGGTGGTGATGCAACAGCTATCCGTATCCGATCCAAACTTGAAGTTAGTTTTTATACCAATGGCACATTTCGTATCCGTAACCTCGAGGGCTCACCGGAAATAAGTCGTCCGCAAAACACCCCGTTAGCACTGCCCGTAGGAAAAGAGGTAACGATAAATATCAAGGGACAGGTCAGCAGCCCGGTTGCATTCAGCAATGCCAATCAACCCGTGCAAAAAATTCCTGTCAACAGTTGGGCAGGTGTTTGGCAAACGCAGTGGGGAAAGATGACACTGGTACAAAACGGAAATAAAGCAAGCGGTACTTATGAACATGACAATGGAAAAATAACAGGCACTGTAACAGGTAATAAATTTACCGGTACCTGGTCGGAAGCTCCCGGCTACAAACCACCCGATGATGCCGGCGATGTGGAGTTCATTCTTTCGGCAGACGGAAAAAATTTTACCGGCCGTTGGCGGTATGGAAAAAAGGGTGAATGGCAAACAGGATGGAATGGGCAAAGGTGATGCTGCACTGCTATTTTACAACATACCTTCCTCAATAACGATTATCATCACTGCTGATGAATTATATCATTGGAACAGGCCCCTGGTAAGTTTCACCTTCAATAAAATTATTAATATGAAACGCTTTGCAGCAGGACTGTTGCTGCTGACAGTTCTTCCCCTTCTTACCTTTTCACAGCAAGAATATAAAGGAACAGTAACACTCGTCAAGAGAGGCCCCGATAATAACGCCGCCTATTACACCAACAAACTAACCATGAAGGTAGATGCCGGAGGCTCGGCTATACTGACAGCCAACCTGAAGTTTGGTCCCAGGTCAGAACCGGAAGATTATATCTCCTTCAACGGTTCCATCTCCGGCACATTTGATGGCAATGGGCTCAGTCTTCTCGGACCGCTTAACCAGGCCATGCAGGATGGAAAAGATTTTACCGAAGCTGCGGTAACTACAAGAGTAAGCGGACAAAAACAAGGTGATGAGATAACCGGCACATTCTATATGCGGTATGATGGGAAAGAAGAAACCACAATGACCTTTGTGTTGCGCCCCGGTGAGCTGGTGCCTGAATTACTTTTTCCATTGGGCAAAAGCCCCAAAGTATTTAACAAAGGCTGGTTGTTTGGTGCCAGTTTCACCATAACCGGCAAAGACAATAAAGAGATAGACCTCAGCGAAAAAATAGAATGGAGTGGCAGCGGCAACTTTGAACCGGGTAAAGGAGCCAGCAGCCGCCCGGTGTTCAGCAGTGTGGGTGAAAACAAGATCATACTCACTGCAGAGTATGAAGGAAAAAAATACAGCAAAGAATATAAAGTAACAACTGTAGATGCCAACCTGTATGCAAGAGTGGGCAGCTATGCCAAAAGCCCGGCCGATGCACATGGTTGTGCAGCAGACCCCCTTCCCGTATTAGGGCCGGTAATAACAGGCAATGCCAATGTGCTTATCAATGGGTTGCCCGTTGCCTGCGAAGGTGACAGGGGAAGACATGCCGTCTGTGCCGGACCCAACACTTTTACCATAACAGGTGGTGATGATGAAGTGCTGATTAATGGAAAAAAAGTTGCCAAAGTCGGCAGCCAGACCACACACTGTGGCGGTATGGGCACTATCATCAGTGTGGAGAGCATGGCCACAGATAAGCTTGCTGCCTTATCAACAGATGTAAGTTTTACAGACAAGCAGGGAAACAAGATCACCGGAACAGCTACATCTGCCGCCGGAACCAAAATGATAACCGGTCCCAATGGTCTTGTACTCATCAGCCCCGACAAGAATACTGTACTGATGATACTTCCCAATTGCCAGGCCCTTATTACCGGTAATGATGGTAACAGTATGGCCGTAACACTGGAAAACGGACAGTTACTCATCAATGGTGAACCGGGTGACGGCAATAAAAAACTGCTGATAGAAACCTTTAATGAAAAGCTGGTAAAAAAAGGAACCCGTTTCCTTTTCTCGCACAGTAAAGACAGCAGCCGCCTCATCGTGTATGAAGGTGAAGTGGAAGTAACGCTGAAGAAAGACAACAGCACCGTTCTTGTTCCGGCAGGCAAAGTTTATTTTAATGATTTTAAAAATGCCTACACCATCGCAGATACGGTACAATTTCAATCTGCGGCGCAGTTAATGGCCGTTCCGAAAGACAGTGCTTACTGGCAGTTGCCCAAACAGGAAGCAGCAACCACCGAAACCGCCACTGATAAGCCGGTTGATTTTATGGAACTGCTGAAAAAATACTGGTACGTAGCAGCCGGAGGATTGCTGCTGATATTGTTAGGGGTTGTTGTGGGGAGGAAGAAAAAAGGTTAAGCTTTTTAAAAAAATATGATCTCACCCCGGGGCTTGTCCTGAACTTGATTCAGTATTGACCCGGGGTATTTATTTATTCTACATGACCTAAAAGTTAGCAAAGGGTGTAAGACAAACCGGGACGACAGTTCCGGTTTTTTGTTTGGAGAAAAAATTATGTAGCCAGCTTTAGTGCTACTATTGAGCTGATGTTGCGACGCTCCGTTCAGGGTTCGGAATTCTATTGGACATTATCAGTACCGGCTATATTTCAAGTAAATCGACTTGCTCCATATTCATATCAGGATAAAGATCAGATAAATGGTGTGATAGAATTCTAAATTGATTTCTTGTTTTTGGATTTGGTTTAGTGGAAATGTTTTCAACGTGAATTGCAGGATCATAATAAATCTTTCCTTCACTCAATGCATTAATAAAATAACTAAAATCAGTTCCAATGCCTAACTGGATTTTATTTGAATAATGATACTGTCTTTCAGGTTCCATACGCTTAATAGAAGGAACATAACTTGCTCTATTATACTTTTTGAATTTATCTAATAGCTTTGAAAATGACCATGATGCGGCTATACTATCGTCATTATCGATTAAGAGAACTCCTTTTGATGCATCCATTATTTTCTTCGTATTGAAATCAAACCCATCAATAATTAGCTTTAGTCGCTTTTTGGGCTTGAGGCCGCCAACTCGACGCTGCCCAGTGAAATCTCTTCTATCGCTAGTTTTCGTTGATAAGTATCCATACTCATTCATAAATTCAAGAACCCCTTTGTCCTTATAATATCCACCATCAGGTTCAGGGGTCATTAATGTTATTTTAATTCCTCTGATTTTATCAAACTCCTTAACACCAAATTGCTTTATCTCCCATCCGAGATAATCTGGAGCAGATAACCCATTTTGAATAACACCCAATTCGGCTTCCAATGTAGGACCGCCACATCTGTCTGTGTTGCAGGGGGAAATAACATTGTTTTTACCTAATTGCTTAGATGTTATCCAACGCTGAAGATGTATTCTTTTCAATTCCTTCAATAATAATTGTCTGGTATCTTTTATAATCTTTTCCTTAATAATTCCTAAAGAGTATATAACTCCAATTCTTTCCAAGTTTTTAAGGTTTGAAAACTCTTGAGCAATTTCACTTTCTGGACCAACCACAAACCCAAAAACTTCTTCATCATTTGAAACACCAAAAAATAAAAGCCTTCCTGGAATTTGATTATTAAGAATTTCAGATGGAGCCTTTTTACTCCCTCTGATAAATCCAGAAAATCTTACTTCAGGATAATCTGGATAAAGTATAAATTTTGCTTGGGGAGCAGGATAGGCCACACCTTCCTCATCAAGCCAAGAAAATTTGATTGAGGCATGAAGTGTTACATTCTTTCGCTTACCATCTGTGTTAGCCTTAAAATCTCCTGTAGGAAATAAACTTAAAATCTGCGTATCTCCTGTTGCTATATATATCTGTTGTTTTGAATTGTTATTACGTTGTAGTTCTTTAACATACAGCTTCGTGCAGTTCTTATCTCCAAATAGTTTTATAAGATTTTTTAGATTCATTTCCCTTTTCTTTCAAGTACTTCAACTATTTTTTCGCCAATTACTTCAATTAAAGGCATTACAACAGAGTTTCCAAACTGCTTATATCCTTGGTTCATTGAAACAGCATCAACAATAAAATGCTCCGGATATCCTTGTAATCTTGCTGACTCTCGAATTGAAAGTCTTCTGGGATTCTTACCTTTTTGAGGGATTAATATTTCCGAACCATCCTTATAATATCTGGCACTCATTGTTCTTGAAATTCCATCCAAATCAACCAAGCCAAAGCCAAAGCCATTTCCTTTTTCCTTATGCTTCTTTGAATAATCCTGTAAATACTTCCATAAGTGATCTGTTAAAGTATATTTTGGATCTACCTTTTTTTCAAGAATATCTTTAATTTTTTTACTAGGGGTTGGCAATTCGGGAAACTCAAAATTTTCTTTTCCATGAAAGACTCTATTATCAAAGCCAACCATAAAAGTTCTTTCTCTATTCTGTGGTACAAAATGTTTACCATTCAGTACTTTAAAATGAAATGAATACCCAAGATCAATCAATGTTTCTTTAATGACTTTAAAAGTGTTTCCCTTATCGTGTGAAACAAGATTCTTAACATTCTCCAAAAAAAAGGCCTTTGGCCTATGCTTTTCGATTATCTCTGCCACATGAAAGAAGAGATTTCCCTGCTTTTCATCCTCAAAACCATGCTTACGACCCAAACTAATTTTTTTACTTACACCTGCTATTGAAAAGGGTTGACAAGGAAATCCTCCACACAATACATCAAACTTATTAGGTATCCACTCTTTTGTTTCGGTTTTTGTAATATCCCCAAAAGGAATTTCTCCAAAATTTGCATAGTAAGTTCTTTGTGCCATTTTATCCCACTCAGAAGAAAACACACATTCTCCCTGATTTCTTTGCATAGCTATTCTGAAGCCACCAATTCCAGCAAACAAATCAATAAAAGTAAATCGTGGATTTGCAGGCCTAGGGAAAACAACATCATCCTTAAAATCAATAATAGTTTGTAAAGCTTCTTCAGCTACTTTACTTGTAATTTCCTCATCTAAGTAACCATCAAGAATATCAATAGCATATTCAATTGCTGGCTTTTTAAGTTTTCTATTTTTAGTTCTTAAATAATGACTTATAACTGCTGCCATATAGTTATCTGGCCCAAATAATGAAACCTTCCAAATCTTCTCAGTGATCTGATGAATTTTAGAACTTAATAATATTGCATCTTTTTTCACAATCATTTCTTACCCCTCCTTTTGCCATTAAAAACTTCATTATCAAAAAATTCTTTAAATGGTACTTCAAGCCCTGTACAAATAATTTTTTCTAATGTCTCGATAGAAACATTTCTTTTTCCATTCTCAACATGATTCATAAATGTTCTGTCAACTTCGGCTTTCCACGCCACCGCTTCTTGTGTAAGATTTTTTTCAGTTCGGAGTTCCTTAATCCGCAAACCGATTTTTGTTTTCATATCCATATGGCAATAGTATTTTATGTGACGTAAAGTATATTGGCCTTTAAGTCACTATTGATAAGTGAGGAAAATAAATCAGGAGAATTTTTTCAGTACAAACAAGAGAGTTCTTTCAACTTTTGCAGGCTTTAATTGACATTCCCAAACAGTAATAATTTTCCATCCATCTTTCTTCAATGCCTTCACTGCTTTGGTATCGTTGGTTTTGTTGGTGTTTATTTTGTTCAGCCACCATTGAGTTCTTGTTTTGGGCACCACAAAATATTTGCAGTTGGCATGACCGTGCCAGAAACAGCCATGAATGAAGATGATGGTTTTGTATTTGGGTAATACAATATCAGGTTTACCAGGGAGTGTTTTATCGTGCAGTTTGTAGCGGTAACCGTTTGCATGCAGGAATTTTCGCACCAGCATTTCCGGTTTGGTATTGCCGCTTTTTATCTGCGACATATTGTAGCTGCGGGTTGCCTTGCTGTGTACATCGGCCATAGGGTGAAGGTACTGAGAGAAAGACCCCGGGTCAACACTGAATCTAGTTCAGTGCATGGCCCGGAATGACATTATGGTGGGCCGGATGAACATTAAAAATCAGTAACCGTTTTTCAATGCATCGATATTCCCCTTCAGGGTGGCCAGGTGTTTGCCAAAGCTTTTTTTGAACATCCATTTGGCCAGCCACATACATACCGGCACCAGTATCAGTACCGTAATGATCAGCGCTGCCAGCACCACCGGTTTACCCATGAAAAAAGCAATACTCTTTCCCGAACCGGCCATACCACCGATCATAAAACCCCCGGCGGCGGCTACCGGGTAAACAAATATGGCTACCCTCAGCTGCGTCTTCATCCACGCATTGATGGCAGCATACTGTTTTTCCATTTGGGCCAGCAATGAATAACCCGTAGCAAAAGGGTCAATGCTTTTATACTGCAACCAGGATGTGTACCCGGCCCACAGGGTAAACAGCATTACCATACCGATACATAATAAAACCGGCCACTGCGGAAAGCGGATCAGTACATACACATAAAACCCGGCTATCAATACCGCCCCAATGATATTCATGAGCAGATTGAATTTTATTTTCTGCAGCGGGTTGGATGAATACAGCCGCTTCAGCCTGCCCGGCTGCAGCAACTGCGAAAGATCATTGTCTTCCTGCTCATTCAAACGTTTCCAGCTTTGCTCAATACTCATCTTTATGTGGTTAAAAGATTGGTCAATTGTTGTTTGCAGCGGTGCAGCTTCACAGCTGCATGATTGCCCGATATGCCCAGTATATTGGCGATCTCGCTGTTGTCATACCCATCCAGGTGCAGGGAAATAAGAGCCCTGTCGGTTTCTGGTAATTGCCGGATGGCCCGTTGCAGGCTCATCGAATTTTCCTGCTGTATACTGCTATGCTCTATCACAGGCGAAACACTCTCCAGTGATTCTTTATAATCAACCGGGTTGTTTTTTCTTTTTTGCGTCAGCAACGTATTTAAACAGATACGGTACAACCAGGTGCTGAATTTCGCATCGCCCCGGAACGAAGGCCATGCCTTCCATGCCTGGAGCAGCACCTCCTGGTAGAGATCCTTTTTTTCTTCCGGGTCAGCCGCATATAAACCCACCAGTTTGTAAATAATACCCTGGCTGGCCCGTACCTGTTCTAAAAATTGTGTTTCACTCACTTTATTTCGGATTTACCGGAACGACTGTATAGCCTTGTTGCCTTAGTTGCTGCACCAGCCCATACTCCCCGGCCAGGTGCAAGGCGCCTACGGCAATGAACTGCGACCCTTGCTGTATCCATTGCGGCAATACTTTCATCCAGTTATTATTTCTCTCTTTGATAAGGCGGTCTTCTTCACCCGATACCTGCAGGGTTTTTTCATACACCGATTGCATGGCCGCCATATCATGATCAAACCAGTATTGTATCAGTTCATCGCCAAGCCGGGTCATTTCCTCTTTCCGGCGGAGGTATGTTTTCAGGGCAAGTACCTGCTCATCCATAGTGCTGCTGTTAAATAACAATTCCATTTGCTGCCGGATGGTCTCTAATGGTTGTACTGTTTTTCCCGATGCTGTTCCCGTTCCGGCAAACCATGCATCCAGCGGAAGGCCGGTATATTTTTCAAGTAAGGCCCCCTGGTTTTTCATCATTTGCACAATGGATAATGTCAGCGTAACATTCATTGGTTTAAATTGGTTCAGTTGTTCCAGCCCGGCTCCTAAACTACTTTTCAGTTCCGCATCGAGGCTGTCCCGGAAAGGCTGATCAAGCAGGTCTGACAGTTGTTGGTTTTGCAGCATGCCGATTGATTGCACAGCTTTCGCTTCATCAGGATTGGCAACAATTTCCACCACCACCCCTTTGGCAAGACTAAAGGCTTTTTTTACGGCAGGTAGCTCATCCAGGTAACTGCTTTTAACCAGGTGGTAGGTTCCAAAAAGATAAGAAGTGTCTTTGAGCCCATTACCAGTTACACGATAAAAAATACCTGTTTCCTGTGGCTGTGCTGCCAGTTGCGGCAACGAAGCCAGCCCGAAAAGGGGTAACAAAAGAGCAGTACTGATTTTCTTACTACTGCTGCATAAAAGCTGTTTTACTGTTGAAGTATTTTGTTTCATTTTCAAAAATTTTTTAAACGATGAAGAAAAACCCCGGGTAGTTTATTGCCATTGGTTGCAAGGGGCATCCAATAATTACAACAACAGAAAAATTTTTTAATCCTGTAATAATTTGCCTGCACCTGCCACTAATAAAATAAAAATCATGGCAACATTGAGTAATAAGAAACCCAAAGAACTGGAACTGAAGTGGTACCGGGTTGGTTACGGTGCTTTTGTGTTATTAGGCCTTTATTTTCTGCTGGTCAGTAAAGACCTTTCTGCTGCTGTCAGTAATTGGGGTATCGCCCTTGTGTTTGATCCCTTTGATCAACGGGTAAAGTGGAGTGACCGTCGCTTGTGGCAGAAGGTATGGCTGCTCATTCACCTGTTGGTGTTGATTACAGGTTTTGTAGTGCTGCTGATCGGGTAAGCCACTGCAGCTGTATTATTCATGCATCCCGGTTTATACCGGGACAGGTTTTCGGCTATGGGATGAGGTTAGTAAGAGAAAGATTCCGGCTCAAGGCCGGAATGACATCTCGTTAGACCTGAATGACAAGACTTCGAAAGATTCCGGTCCCGGATCGTTGTACGGGATGACAACCGGAATGACATCTCGTTAGATTGGAATGACATTGTGTTGGGACGGAATAACAACACCCGAAAGCCGAAGGACTGCCGGAGACTAACAACTCTTAAAAAATTGCTGCGGCAGCTCTTCCAGCATCGCTTCAATTTTTTTGGCGGCAGGGGTAACAGACAGTCCGCCGAGGTTGGTACAGCGGAGTGTATGATGTATCTGGTCACCTACCGCTTTCATGGTTTGGATCACTTCATCCAGCGGTATCAGTTTTTCATAATCAGCCAGCGCCATATTAGCACAGGACACCGCATTGGTGGCCGCCATTACATTTCGTCCCAGGCAGGGCGCTTCTACCCGGTTGCCAATGGGATCGCAGATAATACCCAATGAGTTTTGCAAGGCCAGCGAAGCGGCAGCAATGGATTGTTCTACCGTGCCGCCTTTCATTTCCACCAGGGCAGCCGCAGCCATTCCACCACCTGACCCGGTTTCAGCCATACAACCACCCACCTCTGCCGCAAAAGTGGCATGCGCCGCAATAAATACACCGATCAACCCGGCCGATAACATGGCTTTTACCAGCACCTCTTCGCTTACTCCCATGGAATGGGCCGTACCGAACAAGGCGCCGGGCAGTGCACCGCAACTTCCGGCTGTTGGCGCCGCAACAATTACACCCATGGAACTTTTTACTTCCATCATGGCACTTACATACAGGATGATGCGGTTATTGACATCACCACCCACTAATGTACCGGCATCCATTCTCTCTTTGAACTGCGGCGACTGTGCTCCTAATATCCGGTCCGTATACGTTGTTCCTTTTAACCCCGATTCAATAGCACTGCCCATGATATGAATGACCTGGCGCATTTTCTCCAACACTTCATTGGCAGCAATATTTCCCCGGGCCATTTCATAATCAACCGCCAGCTCCCAAAGAGCCTTGTTCTTGTCTTTATTATACTCCAGCATCTCCTGGCAGGTAATAAAAGGAACCTGCATGTTTTTCCGGGCCATTACCGGTAATACGGGGTTCAATTGTTTAATAAATAACACTCCTTCCATTTGCTGCAGCTCTTTATATAGTGCCGCCTCCAAAAAAGCCTGCGATTTGATGGCTATAAAACTAACAGCACCCTGGTGAACCGTTATCTCATCATAGGCAACCGATGCTTGCAGGAATGGTACAATAGCGGCAGGCTTCTCACAATAAATGAGTGTTTCAAAATAATCTCCGGCCATGGAAACAGGATTATCATCAATGGCCGTCACTTCAATCATCCCTCCGCCGGTGGAGATAGCCGTGAGTTTTCTTGTTTCTTTATTGTTTGATAAAGTTATTTTATACAGGTTGGGATGACTGTTGCCGATGTCGGTAATATGGATGGTAACATTTATTCCTGCTGTTACAATATGTTTGTCTGATTCAGGCAGTCGTTCATCAAAGGCTTCCCACCCCAGGAACCCGCCAAACAAACCCATATCCGACCCCTGGCTTTTGTGGGTGGTTGCCAGTGACCCGTTGGGATCAAATTCAATAAGAATGTCTTTTATGTTTTCGTCCATCAGGTCCCTGCACAGTCGGGCAATACGCAGCGATGCGGCGCAATGCGAACTGGATGGTCCCCGCATCACCGGGCCGATCACATCATTGAATATGCTGGGGTAAGTACTCATATTATTTGTTAAGGTACAAAATAACTGTAACGCCTGGCCAATGCTGCTCCTGTATGATGGCGCAGATATGTAAATCGTTTGTAACCTCGTCACACCGGGCATGACAAGACACTAAAAGACCAGCGTATCATTACCCTTTCCAATGGCGGGACTCCTATGCTTATTCCTGTTACTCAGTTACCCAGGCGGGCATTATTAAAAGAATGTTTATTTCCTGCTATGCTACAGCTGTTTTAATTTTTGTACTTATTTATATAGTTTAGTTATGCTGACAATAGCTGTCCCGTAGGGACCCCCGGTTGGTAACAGCCCATAATAACAAGGAACAGTTTGCCCCGTAGGGGCAAAACAAAAAGACGAACTATGTCAAACACCTACACGCAAATTCATATCCATTGCATTTTTGCCGTCAAGTACCGCCAGGCATTGATAACAAGGGACTGGAAAGAACGACTGCATCAATACATCACCGGCATCGTTCAGAATCATACGCATAAAATGATCGCTATTAACTCCATGCCTGACCATCTGCATATGCTTTTTGGCATGCGGCCAACACAATCCTTATCCGATTTAATGCGGATAGTAAAAGGAGACTCGTCGGAATGGATCAATAAACAGCGGTTGACCCCTGGTTCTTTTCGCTGGCAAGAAGGATATGGGGCGTTTAGTTATGAAAAGAAGAAGATCAGTGTGGTTGCTGCCTATATCGCAAACCAGGAGTTGCATCATCAGAAAAGGACGTTTTTGGAGGAGTACAAAGAATTCCTGGAGAATTTTGAAATTGATTTTGATGAACGGTATGTATTTAAAGAGCCGGAGTGATTGTTTTGTTTTGCCCTTACAGGGCAAAGTAACAAGTCGGTATTTTATGTTACCGGCATTAGGTCCCTACGGGACGAAGAAATCTTGTAAGTAATTAGTGACTCACTTATAACTGCGTACATCACTTAACTGGGTGATCTTTTGTTTTGCCCCTACAGGGCAAAGTGAACTTGTTAGCTTAATTGTTACCGGCATTAAGTCCCTACGGGACGAAGAAATCTTGTAAGTAATTAGTGACACACTTATAATTGCGTACATCATTTAACCGGGTGAGCTTTTGTTACCGACATTAAGTCCCTATGGGACGAAGAAATCCAGGAGCATCACCTTCATAAGTGAAAAAAAAGGAGGTTACAAATTCTTTTTCCAGAAATCTTCCATTGTTCTTCTTAGATGCAGCGTGGTGTTTTCGCCCTGGTTAATGCCATGGTCCCGCATGGGATAGGACATCATACTGAACTGCTTGTTATGTTTGATCAATTCATTCACCAGCATTTCAAAATTCTGGTAATGCACATTGTCATCACCCGTGCCATGCATGATGAGCAGGTTGCCCTGTAATTTTTTGGCATGCGTCAACGGAGATCCTTCCCGGTAACCTTCTTTGTTATCGTCCGGCAAACCCATATATCGTTCCTGGTAAATATTGTCATATAATGTTTGCAGTGAAACAAATGAAACAGCAATCGCTGATTTAAATACATCCCCATGACGAAAGATGCCATGCAATGACATTTGCCCGCCGCCGCTCCAGCCCCAGGTGCCGGTTCGGGCCGCATCAATAAAAGGATACTGGCTCATTATCTTTTTGGCTGCTGCTGCCTGGTCGTCTGCAGCCAATAACCCGATCTGCCGGTAAATACATTTTCTGAATGCACGGCCTCTTGGTACCCTGGTGCCGCGGTTATCAATACTTATCACCACACAGCCTATTTCATTGGCGAGGTATTGATGCCAGAGATTATCACCGGTACCCCAGTTGTCCTGAACGGTGGAACCGGCCGGTTCTCCATACACATGAAAAATGACCGGGTATTTTTTCTGCGGATCAAAATCCTTTGGTTTTATCATCCATGCATCCAGCACGATGTCACCAATATCTACTTTAAAAAATTCTTTGCTCTGCAAACCCAGTTCCATCATTTTGCTTTTCAAAGCAGCATTGTCTTCCAGCAATTTTATTTCCGTGTGGGTGTTAAGATTGATGAGTGCTATGCGTCGTGGTGTGGTGGCGTTTTCAAAACTATGAAAGGCATATGTTGCATCGGCAGCTATCTGGTACGAATGTTGACCGGCCATATTTGCCGGAGATACTCTTTCTGCTTCCCCGTTTCCATCGAGCCGGCTGCGATAGAGATAACGCTGTGTGAAATTATCCGGCGATGCGATATAATAAACATACCCGCCGGCAGGATCAATACAATTGATATTCACCACATCAAAATTCCCTTTGGTAATAAGCTGCATTTGTTTCCCGTCTCTTGCTACTTTATACAAGTGCAGCCAGCCATCTTTTTCACTTGTCCAGGTAAATGACGTGGTGTTGTCCAGCCAAACAATATTATCATGTATATCCAGGAACGCTTCGTCTTTATCGGTCAAAATATTTTTCAGTGCCATCGTTTTTGTATTCCCCACCCAGACGGTGTTGGTATTTTGCAAGCGGTTCAGTTGCTGAATCATAACATCATCCGAGCCGGGAATGTATTCCATACGGGCCAGGTAATTATTGCGGGGGTCACCGGGAACAGCAAACCATTTTGTTTTGCCGCCAGTGGCAGGCACAACACCCACTTTAACGGCAGAGTTAGCAGTACCCACCTTAGGATAAGGCAATGGAATGGGCACTGAATAATTTGAATCTGTATTATTGATCATGTAAAAAGTGCCTACCCCTTTTGTATCCGATTGCCAGTAGGCAATAGTTGCGCCGTCGGGGCTCCAGCGAAAGCCATCCCGGCAATCCAGCTCTTCTTCATACACCCAGTCAAATGTGCCATTGATGATATTTCCGCCGCCGTCCTTTGTCAGTGGCGTGATAACACCCGTTGCTATATTCTCCACATAGATATTCTGCTTGCTTACATATGCAACCCTTCCGCCATCCGGTGAGAATTTGGCAAACATGAGTGTGGCTTCTTCAAGACCTTTACCCAGTTGTTTAAGTTTTCCATTGGCAAGATCCAGCACCCAGTAATCACCCCTTGTATGATAGCGCCATACTTTCCTGGTATTCGTAAATATCAAGAGCTTGCTATTATCATCCGACCATATATAGTCATCAATTGACAACGGTTTACCGGCTCCGGCAGGCAGCAATTGATTTGCATTCACCAGGATGTTTTTTGTTCCGCTAACTACATCATAACGGACAATATCATTTCCCCGGGCTGTGGTATTAAACTCCAGCGTGGAATAACTTTTATTATCCTTCATCCAGCGTAATTGCCCCACGCCTTTGACCCTGTACAGGTTATTGGTATAGATGTCCTCTAAGGTTAATTTTTTATTTTGTGCACTACCATTGCTGCATGAAAAAGCGGCGATGAAAAAAAATAATCCGGATAAAAGTTTACGAGTCATGTTCTGATTTTTTTTAAAAAGATATTTATTCTCCTTCAACCAGGTAAACATTACCTGTTGAGGTTTGAAATTCAACCAGCCCGTTTTGTAATTTTTTGAATTTAATATTTTTCCCGTTACTGCTGATCATTAAACCGGGTTTGTATTCAATTCTGCACACTTCCCCCGCCTCCGATTTTATTTTCAATTGTGTTACCACTTTATTTTTCCAGGCGAAATCCAGTTCAAAAGCAGCTCTTGCACAAACGCCTTTAAAAGTACCTTCACTCCATTCATCAGGTAATGCAGGTAATAATTTTATAAACCCATCGTGTGATTGCATCAGCATTTCGGTAACAGCAGCCGTGACACCAAAATTGCCATCCACCTGTAAAGACCTGCCGCATAAAGCAAACAGGGAAGTACAACTCTGCTCTTTTAAGTAGCCTTTATAAATTTTATTAGCCCGGTTTCCATCACCCAGTCTTGCCCACAACGCCATCTTCCATGCTCTTGAAAAACCGGTGGAGGCGTCACCTCTTTCTTCCAATACCTTTTTATAAGAATCAATCAATGCCGGTGTTCTTTTTTCGTATAAAATTTTTCCGGGGTATAGCCCATACATATGTGAAAAATGACGATGATTTTTTTCCAGCGATTTCCAGTCATCAGCCCATTCCTGCAACGAACCATCTTTTCCTATTTGCGGCGGCACTAGTTTTTCCCTGGCTGTTTTTACACTGTCAATAAAGGCATCGTTTTTTTCTAACACTTTAGCCGCTTCTATATAATAACCAAAGAGGTCATAGAGTATCTGCATATCAATAGAAGAACCGGCGCAAATCGTTGTGCCTTCCCTGAAACCCGCGGTCACTTCATCAAAGTAGGGTTTATTGCCACCGCCATCGGGAAAGTTTTCAGGTGATGTGGACGGATTGGTGACCAGCCATTTTCCATTCGGATGCGGTACTAAAAAATCCATAAAGAATTGTACAGCGCCTTCTAGTAGCGGGTAAGCATCTTTCAAAAATTTTTTATCCATGCTGTATTGATAATGCTCCCACAAATGTGTGCAGAGCCAGGCGCCGCCCACGGTGAAGGTTCCCCAGGTAGGGCCATCCATTGGTGCCGCCACTCTCCAGATATCTGTATTCTGATGAAGTACCCAACCTCTTGCACCATAATGTTCTTTTGCCACCTGTGAACCCTGGTCGGTTAATTCTTTAATCATTCTTACTAACGGCTCAGCACATTCAGAAAGATTGCCGCTTTCCACCGGCCAGTAATTCATTTCCGTATTGATATTGGTGGTGTATTTGGAATCCCACGAAGGGTTCATATTATCATTCCAGATACCCTGCAGGTTGGCAGGTTCTGTTCCCGGTCTTGAAGAGCCGATCAGGAGATAGCGGCCATATTGATAACTCAGTGCAGCCATGGAAGGATCCGGATCGGTCTGAATTTTCTTAACTCTTTCCGGTGTTGGCAAAAAAGAATTGGCTGTATAGGGCAGTTGCAGTTTTACCCTGTTAAAATATTGCTGATGATCCGCTACAGCTGACGCTGCAATCGCATTGAATGATTTGCCTTCAATACCCCTGAAATAATTATCCACCCGCCGGTGTTGATCGGCGCTTACATCTTTGTAGTTTACAAAATTGGTAGCGGCTGCAAAATACAAAGTCACTGCATTGGCGTTTTCAATTACCAGGTCAACTCCATCCGTTTTCATTGTGCCCCCTTCCGGCACCGCTTTTATTCTAGCCTCATATCTCATTTTCCCTTCTACACCCAAATAATCTGTTGACTTTCCTGTAAGTACTAATCCATCATTGCCATAAGGATCCATCTGGAAATAATCTGTACCGTAGTTAGAATGTGCCTGGTTTCTTTCTCCCCGCAGGTTAGTGATAAAGGAAATTGCGCCGTGCTTATCAGCAGTAATGCGTACCACAATTACCTGGTCGGGTGCTGAAGCAAATACTTGCCGTTGATAAGTAACACCATTAGCAGAATAAGTAACACCAGCAACTCCATCTTCAAGATTCAGCCATCTTTTATAATTGGTGATGCTGTCCTGGTTTTTAAAAAACAAATGAAGATTGGCAAGGCTCTGGTATTTCATTTGTTCAACCGGGTAGCCCATTAAATTTCTTCCGAATAAATTATGGGCAGCTAAATATTTTTCTTCAAATACTAATTTTTGAATTTCGGGTAATACTTTATAGCCGCCTTTCACCACCGTAGAATAAGGACCCCCCGACCAATACGTTTCTTCATTTAATTGAATGCGTTCTTCGCCATTTTTTCCAAAGACCATGGCGCCAAGGCGGCCATTACCAACAGGAAGGGCTTCGTCCCATTTTTTTGCCGGCCCGGTATACCATAAAAGAGTAGAAGGATTAAAAGATTTGCCTTCAATTTCATAAGGGATCATCCGCTGCTGCGTCCAACCAGGGATGAATGATAATAAAGGGATGATCAGCAATGATAATCTGTGACATTTCATAAGCAGTCAGCAATTAATATAAGTGGTTTAAAAAAATAGTATCAGCAAAGGGCGGGTTAGTGATTAAATATAAAGCTTTTGGCACTATTGCTTCTTAGCGTAATGCAGGAAAATAATCAATCAATAAAGAAGAAAATATTCCCGCAATTTCATTTTGAGTAATGAGTAGCTAAAGGCGTTTGCATGTAAGAGATTCCGAATCAACATTTCCGGTTTTGTATTGCCGCTTCGTATCTGCCACATGTTATAGCTTCTTGTTTTTTTATTATGCATCCCGATTTATTTTGGGAAAGATTCCGGGTCAAGCCCGGAATGACAGCCGGAACGACATTACGTAAGGGCCTCGATGACAGCCGTAATGACATCTCGTTGGACCGGGATGATATTACTACAAAAGCTCTGGTTTGGTATCATGCATTCCGATTTACATCGGGACAGGCTATCGGCCATAGAATTAAGTTACTAAGGGAAAGATTCCGGGTCAAGCCCGGAATGACATCATGTGAGCTATCCAACTATTCGCCACCGTTGTGTCCAAAATGCAGTAAATTACAGGTGGCTCATTGCTAATCCCGGGCCGGCTCCCGTTGGGGAGGCTTCTTATGAAGCATTTTATATCATATTGTTTCTTTCTCTTCCTGCTCCCCGCTTTTGTTGCCGCACAAACCGTGGTTTCAATAAAAGTAGAGGGTGCTATTAACCCGGTCACCGCTTCTTTTATTCATGATGGTATACAAAAAGCAGCCGCTCAAAAAGCAGAATGCCTGCTTATTCATCTTAATACTCCCGGTGGTTTGCTGAAATCAACCCGCCTCATCGTCAGCGATATACTGGAATCACCCGTGCCGGTCATTGTATATGTGTCGCCAGCCGGGGCACAGTCGGGCTCGGCCGGTGTATTCATTACCCTGGCAGCGCATATTGCCGCCATGGCTCCGGGTACCAATATCGGGGCGGCCCACCCGGTAAGCCTGCAGGGACCGATGGACAGCATCATGGGCGAAAAAGTAACCAATGATGCAGCTGCCTTTATCCGTTCTATCGCCGAGAAAAGAAAACGCAATATGGACTGGGCCGAAAATTCTGTCCGCAAAAGTTTTGCTTATTCAGAAACCGAAGCCCTCGACTATGAAGCGATCGATCTCATTGCTACCAATGTGCCCGACCTGCTGAACCAGGTGGATGGCAAGACCATTTCCCTGCAGCAGGGCACGGTAACCCTGCATACGAAATCTGCAAAGGTTGAAGTGTACAGCATGAATTACTTCCAGCAATTCCTGCATATCATCAGCGATCCAAGCATCGCTTATATCCTGTTGCTGCTGGGTTTGTTTGGTATCCTGTTAGAATTTTTCAATCCCGGTGCCATTGTTCCCGGTGTGGTGGGTGGCATCAGTCTTATACTTGCATATTATGCCATGCATACTTTACCCATCAACTTTGCCGGGCTGGCCCTCATCCTTTTTGCATTGATACTTTTTTTACTGGAAATAAAAATTGTCAGTCATGGTGTACTGGCCATCGGCGGCGTTGTTTCTTTACTGTTAGGTTCCCTGATGCTGATAAAGCCGGGCTCGGCCCTTGAGCTGGCTGCTATTTCACGGCCCGTTATTATCGCCGCCACTGCAGTGGCTTCCCTGTTGTTCTTATTCATCATCGGGGCGGGCATCAAAGCACAACGCCATAAAGTGGTTACCGGACTGGAAGCATTAATAGGCGATACCGGTGAAGTGATCACTATACTTTCCCCCACCGGCACCGTACAGGTACAGGGAGAAATATGGAATGCGGAATCCATGGCCGGTACGATCAACCCCGGAGAAAAAGTACGGATCAAAGAAATGAAGAACCTGAAATTATATGTAGAACCCATTGCTCACACTTAAAAAAATTTTATGCAACAATTCCCTTACCTGTTAGCCGGTATCATCTTTTTTATACTGATCATTTTGGCCAGTGCCATCCGTATTCTGCGGGAATACGAACGGGGTGTTATTTTCCGGCTGGGCCGCCTCATTGGTAATGGTGGTGTGAAAGGTCCGGGCCTCATCCTCTTGATTCCCTTTATCGACAGGATGGTGAAAGTAAGCCTGCGTACGGTGGTACTGGATGTGCCGCCGCAGGATGTGATCACACAGGATAATGTATCCATCAAAGTAAATGCAGTGGTTTATTTCCGGGTGATGGAACCACAGAAAGCAGTGGTACAGGTAGAGAATTTTCTCGCTGCCACTTCGCAGATCTCACAAACTACGTTGCGGAGTGTGCTGGGACAATCAGAACTGGACGACCTGTTGTCACAACGGGATAAGATCAATCACAAGCTGCAGCAGATCATTGATACCAATACAGAACCATGGGGTGTAAAAGTGTCTAACGTAGAAGTGAAACAGATAGACCTGCCGCAGGAAATGCAAAGGGCTATGGCCAAACAAGCGGAGGCAGAACGGGAACGCCGTAGTAAAGTGATCGCTGCCGAAGGAGAATTCCAGGCATCACAACGATTAGCCGATGCCGCCAAGATATTGGGTGAGCAACCCAGTGCTTTAACGCTGCGCTACCTGCAGACCTTACGGGAAATAGCAACCGAAAACAATTCCACTACTATTTTCCCGGTTCCCATTGATCTGCTGAAACCTTTTTTGAACAGCGGAGGAAAAAAACTGGAATCATAAATAACTTTTTATTGCAGTAATAGAAATGAGGTTCCCGAAGTCTGTCAGCCTGAGCTTGTCGAAGGCGATTGGTTTGATTGCAATGTTTCGATAAACTCAACATGACAATCAAACCATTTTTTATGCCGTAATACATCAACAGCATTTCACTTCTCTTCTGCCAGTTTATACAACACACTTCATTGTTATTTTTTTATTCCAAAACTTGCGGCTGCAACTGTTAATTGGCCAAAAAATAAAAAAGATACGGGTTGTTCTATGTAGTGAGTACATAATGATGAGTGGAGTATTAACGTTCTGTTTGTAAACACTGGTTCTTTGTTTGCATCCTACCCATTATTATTCATTTAAAACAATTCATTATGAAAAGAATCTTTACTCTGTTTATTGCACTTGGACTTTTAACCGCCGTCCAGGCACAAAACGGCCGCGGTGATAATCGTGATGGCCGTCAACGGGATCAGCAAACAGAAAGACAATTTGATCAGCGGGATTTTGATAACGGGTACAGTAACGATCAGTACAACAAAGATGTTCGTTATGTAAAAAGCAATCCCGGTATGGAAAGAAAAATGGCGAAGCAGGTAGCCGGTATCAACCGGGAGTATGACTTCAAGATCCATCGGGTAAAAAACAATTTCTTCCTGAGCCGTTGGGAGAAACAAAGGCAGGTACGTTTTTTACAGGAGCAACGTCAGCGGGAGATCAGGATGGTGTATGCCCGTTTTCACAAGAACAATAACAGGCATGATGACCGTTATGATCGCTATTAAAACAATGTAACTACAATCAGAAAGCCCCGCCATGCGGGGTTTTTTTATAAGCCTGCTCACCACGCAAATAAAAAAGAACCAGGCGTCTTCCTGCATACACTGTATATAATTAAATAACGTTTCTCTCCAACGCAATAAACTGCTGGTAAAGTGCCGTGGTTACAGGTCCGGGCCGGCCACTACCGATGATGGTATCATCGATTGTCAGCACCGGCAATATCTTTTTACTGGTGCTGGTGAGAAAAACTTCGGAGGCAGAAAATAATTCAGCAATGGAAATATCTCTTTCTTCCACCTGTATGCTGGTTGCCGCCAATGCAAGTACATTTTTACGGGTGATACCCCTGAGCATATTACGGGCAGGTGTTACCAGTTTATTTTCTTTTGTTACGATAAAAACATTGCAACGGGGAAACTCGGTGATACTTTCTTTATTGTGATACAACACATCATCTGCTTTTTTTTCTTTCAATAACGGTTGCAGCCACACCGCCATTATATAATTGATACTTTTGATATGCGGCAGTTCCCGCTGGTATTCGCAGGTGATGATCTTAACTCCTTTTTCAAAATCATCCGGGGTGGCCGTCTTCACAGGATTGCAGGTGATGAGCAGGTTGGGCGATGCAATATTATAACTATCGGCAGCATACCCACCGGTGAGCAATAAACGAATGCCTGCTTCTGTCAAGGATGACCGGTGCAGCAGTTCCTGCACAATTAATTTCAATTCTTCCCTGCTTTTGTTTACGGGCAGGTGCATGGCAGCCGCAGATGCATAAAAGCGGTCGAGATGATCATCGATGAACAACGGTACACCGTTCACCGTTCTGAAAAAATCAAAAACGGCATAGCCCCGCTGCATAGAAAGATCAGACACATGCAGCAGCGCCTGGTCATTGTTCAGAAATTGATCGTTGAGATATACAGCCATATTAATCAGTACTGCGTTTATATTTTAATAATATCTCCTTTAGTTTATCGGGCGGCAATGCTTCCACTATTCTTCCGTTCTTTCCTTTCATCGTTGCTGCTGCCAGCAGTGAATTGATGATGGCTTCTTCCGTGGCTTCTATCGCCGCCATGAAGAGTGGCGACATCGCATCGTTTGCTAAAATAGTTTGAGTAAGCTTTTCCCTTCCGTCAGAAGGAATTCGCAGGGTACTGTCTGTAGAAAAAGCAATGACATAATCACCGCTGCCATTACTGGCAATACCGCCTGTGCGGGCCAGCCCCATAAATGCTCTTTTGGCCAGGCGTTCGAGGTTGCGGGCATCCAGCGGTGCATCGGTGGCCACTACGATCATACAACTGCCATCCGGTGTTTCATTCAGCTGATCCCGGAGATAATATTTTTTCAATTCTTCTCCCACCGGCACACCATCTACCGTCAACACTCCGCCAAAATTTGTCTGCACCAGTACACCAACAGTGTAGCCACCCAGTTTTTTGGGTAATCCTCTTGAGGCCGTTCCGATCCCTCCTTTGAAACCAAAACAAACCGTTCCCGTTCCGGCACCCACATTCCCTTCTGTTAGTTTTCCCGTTGCTGCATTATGGATCGCATTCAGCACATCCTGTTCTTTTATATGTCTTCCGCGGATATCATTCAGGTAACCATCATTGGTTTCACCCACAACGGCATTCACTGACTGTACATTCTCATTTCCTTTTAGTGATAACGTATAAGAAACTATGGCATTCATTGCCGTGGCCACACCTAATGTATTGGTGAGAACAATGGGAGATTCAATATTTCCCAATTCTTTTATTTGTGTGGAGCCGGCCAGTTTTCCAAAACCATTACCTGTGTAAACCGCAGCCGGTACTTTCTGCTGAAAAAGATTTCCGCTATGCGGCAGGATGACGGTGACACCGGTTCGGACAGAATCGGCTTTTATTAAAGTAGTATGTCCCACGATTACACCGCTTACATCCGTGATAGCATTAAGTGTTCCGGGCTGCATCACCCCAATATGGATATTGAAATCCGCCGCTCTTTTATTGGATTGTGCCGGCAATTGAACAGAAAGGAACAACAGGATAAGCAATACAGGCAGCCGCATTTTTTATTGGAAAGATAGGGTTTCTGCTGAAACTGTTTTTATGATCACAGGGGTTTTACAAACTGGCTGAAACCATATTTTTCCGACTTACTGTTGAAGGTGTCAATCATAGCTTCTTCGAGGCTGATGTCAAGCAGTGATGCCAGCAGGTCGAGATAAATAGCAATGCCGCCGATCTCTTCTTTAAGCATTTCTTTATTGATGTCTTTGGCAGTATAACTGCTGCCGCCATCCACGCCACCCCTTTCTACCCGTTGCATTTTTTTGATCATGTTACAAAGTTCTCCTACTTCACCGGCAAGTGCTGTTGTCCAGTAGGTGAGGGGCTGGTTATCGTAACATTTAAATCCTTCCCTGGCCCGTTGTACATTGAGCGGTCTGAATGTGGCAAGATCGATTTTCATGCAGTGTTGTTTTAATGAAAAGTATAGTGCTAAGATAACAAAGCTGTTTGTTTATAGTACGGTAACAGTGTGTTCATATTCCGGTAACATGAATATGGTTAGTTGCATTTCCTAACTAAAAAACATTAGCATGAAACTGAAACAACTGTTACCACTGGCGGCCATTTTGGCGCTGGCTTCCTGTAATCCACACGACCTGCCCAACCCGCAGGAAGATGCATCCACTTTTACCGAGATCAGCAGCACTATTATCGGTGCAGAAGGTGCTGCCGAAATTTCCGCTTATGATCCGCAGACAAAAAAATTGTTTGTGGTAACCAATACCGGCGTTACAAAAATTGATATTCTAGATCTTACCAACCCGGCTGCACCTTTACCAGCAGGAAGTATTGACATCAGCCCTTATGGCGGTGGTGTGAACAGCGTGGATGTGAGCAATGGTAAACTGGCTGCTGCTGTTGAAGGTTTTGTAAAAACAGATAATGGTAAAGTGGTGGTGTTTAAAACGTCGGACCTTGCTGTCGTAAAACAAATTACTGTAGGTGCATTGCCGGATATGGTTAAATACACTTATGATGGTAAATATATACTCACTGCCAATGAAGGCGAACCTAACAGTGATTATACTGTTGACCCGGTGGGAAGTATTTCCATTATCAGGGTATTCCAGGATTATACTGTCACTACCGTTGACTTCACCGGTTTTGCCGGACAAGAAGCGGCATTGAAACTAAAAGGTTTCAGACGCTTTGGACCCAATGCAAGTTTTGCGCAGGATATAGAGCCGGAGTATGTCACTATTTCTGAAAACTCCAGGACTGCCTGGATAACCCTGCAGGAAAATAATGCTATTGCCGAAGTGAATATCCCCGCCAGAACAATTACGAAAATAATGCCGTTGGGTTTCAAAGATTTTAACATTCAAAAAAATGCCATTGACCCCAGCGACAGGGATGGTGGTATCCTGCAAAATAAGTGGCCTGTAAAAGGCATGTACCTGCCTGATGCAATTGCGGTGGTGGAGAAGTGGGGCACACCTTACCTGTTCACGGCTAATGAAGGTGATTCAAGAGACTACCCGCCTTTCTATTCAGAAGAAAAAAGGGTAAAGGAAATAACAATGGACGCTGCTGCTTTTCCTAATGCAGCAGTATTAAGAACAGATGCAAACATCGGAAGACTGAAGATCACCAATACAATGGGGGATACTGATAATGATGGTGATTATGATGTATTATATTCTTTTGGTTCCCGTTCTTTCAGTGTATGGAATGGAAATACCGGGCAGCCTTTATTTGACAGTGAGAATGAACTGGAAGACAAATGTATTGCCGCCGGTGCAGGGTATTATGATGATTCCCGCAGTGATGACAAAGGAGTGGAGCCAGAAGGAGTGACACTGGGTTATGTGGGTAATAAAATAATTGCCTTTGTAGGTATGGAACGTTCTAATGCGGTGGCGATCTACAATGTAAATAACCCGGCACAACCGTCTTTTATTAAATTGTTACCTACTGGTGTTGGACCGGAAGGATTACTGTTCATACCTGCCAGTCAGAGTCCATCAGGAAAAAGTCTGCTGGTAGTTAGTAGTGAAGTAGATGGCACGGTGAAGATCTATCAAACCAATTGATAGGGTCAGTTAAGTAAAAAAGAAGTCTCCCGGCTTACGGGCCGGGAGACTCAATCATTTCACCCAGTGTACTTCTGTAATGAATCCTTTTCATTACGTCCTGCACTCTTGAGCAAATCTATTCTTTAGTTTCTCATGTGTAGAAATAAAGTAATCGGCAGATCACACTGCCCCTGTTTGCTTCTTGTACAGGTAGTTCACCAAGGTGAACATGTTACTGTTTGCAAATGTCCCGTTCTGATCTTCTGACTAACCGGAAGTAAATCCCGGTTCTTTTGATCGGCCGCATTTCATTTGCACCGTGGTAAAATAAGGACAAAAATCATAGGGGGGCAATGATTAAATTCTGTTATTTCTTTGAGAGTAATCACCAGAATTTCATTTAATATGTTATACCTTCATAGATAGTCAATTTTCCGGCATTCACTGCTGCCTCTCAGTCATTAGTGATCACCTATATTCTTTCCTTTCTTATCACCGTTTCTTTTTCCTGCACAATAATTTTGATATTCATTCCCTTTTAATAAATTACATTTACCAACTATAAAAAAATAAATAATTATGCCATCTGTAAAAGCCTATGCTGCCCAAAGTGCAACTTCTCCATTGGATCAATGGACCATTGAAAGAAGAGATCCCAAACCACATGATGTACAGATACAAATTTTGTATTGTGGTGTTTGTCATAGCGACCTTCATTTTGCCCGCAATGATTGGGGAATGACCGTGTATCCAATTGTCCCCGGTCATGAAATAGTGGGAAAGGTAACAGCAGTGGGTAGTCATGTAAAGAATTTTAAAGTCGGAGACCTGGCCGGTATCGGTTGTCTCGTAGATAGTTGCCGCGAATGTGATAACTGTAAAGAAGGGCTGGAACAATATTGCAACAATGGCTTTGTGGGTACGTATGGCGGTATGGAGAAAGACGGCAGTGGCACTACCCATGGCGGTTATAGCAAATCTATCCTGGCACATGAAGATTTTGTATTGCATATCTCCGATAAGCTTCCGTTAGAAGCCGTGGCGCCATTACTTTGTGCCGGTATTACCACTTACTCTCCATTACGCCACTGGAAAGTGGGCAAAGGAACAAGAGTGGGTATTCTTGGCCTGGGTGGTCTTGGCCACATGGCAGTAAAACTTGCTGCAGCGATGGGAGCAGAAGTAACAATGCTTAGTCATACTGCCTCCAAGGAAGCTGATGCAAAAAGATTAGGTGCCCAAAAGTTTGTTTTGACCAGCAGTGAAGAACAGGTAAAAGGAGTGACCGGGTATTTTGATTTTATTCTCGATACAGTGTCAGCCGATCATGATTATAATTTTTATCTAAGCCTGTTGCGTTCCAGTGGTACGATGGTCTGTGTGGGTGTGCCTTCGGCTCCGGCGGTATTACCGGCCATGAACCTGATCTTTGGCAGAAAGAGTATTGCGGGTTCCTTGATCGGCGGTATTCCGGAAACACAGGAGATGCTGGACTTCTGTGCTGAACATGGTATTGTGAGTGATGTGGAAATAATTGCGATGAGAGATATCAATGAAGCCTATGAACGTATGCTGAAAAGTGATGTGAAGTACCGGTTTGTGATTGATATGTCTACGCTGTAAAAATAATTAAACACTGTTCTGAAAGAACCTGTCGCAAAAAACCAAATCATTGTCATATTGAGCAAAGCCGAAATATGACAATGATTGGTAAACAAATTTGTCGCATTTCGATAAACTCAATGTGACAAATTTATTTTTTTGCGTCAGGTTTTTTTTATTCCTGTACCAGGTGGGATAAAAAAACCTCCCGGCATGCAAGCCGGGAGGGTCGTTCCAATGATACCATGTCCACGTCCTTATCAGAATTTGATACCGATACCACCGGTCAGGTTCAGTACGGATATTTTTTGTTTAAATTTTTCTCCCTCATCAAACCATTCGCTGCTACTGGCGGTAAATTCAGGTTTCATATACAGGTAATCAAGATTGGTGAAAATGAACATGTTTTTACCTGTTCCGAATCGCAGATCTAAACCACCCTGTAATGCGGGTGCAATACTCCAATGTGCTTTTTCCATTAATTCACCCTCATAACTGATTTTTGGTGATTTAGTATTGACCGCCCCGCCCATCAGCCTGAGGTCAGTCCAGATATTTTTGGCAAGGCCAAATGTCAGCATCGGACCGGCAGTGATGCCATAGAACTGCCAGTTATCCATAATATCCAGTGTTACCTCTTCGTTCAAACGACCTTCGAGTACAATATCCACCACTACATTGTGCATATTGTATTTGTTGTAAAAAACAGAGGCGGCTATACCGGCATTAGGATGAATCTGGTAACCGTAATTCAAATCAATAGTAAACCCTGTTTTGGCAAACCCGGCCTGTTCGTTGTCAAAGTCATTGCTTGCAAAATCCCCCACAGGAAAAGAAGGGCCCGCATGGAAGGCAAGTACAGATTTCGTAGCTGTTGTCTTCGCACTTCCCTGGGCCAGTATTGCCCCGCTAACCAGCAGAACAATCATCATCAAGAGAAGCTTTTTCATACTCCACATTTTTAATATTGTCATTTCTCACAAGAGTCATAAGCGCCTCTCTAAAGTAGCTTGTAAACAGGTTAATAACAATGACAACAGGATTGGGCCGTCTTGATTGATATCATTGTTTTCGGGTAAGTCATGGTATTATCTTTAATGATATATGTATTGGAGAAAAAAAGATAACCATATCGCTAATAACAGAATCTTCGCTCTTAAACCCTTAACTAATCCAACAATTATATCGTATTGATAAGTAATTGAAATTTTAAATCCTGCCTCTCCTGCATCTGCTTATCTCCAGAAAACAATTTGTATTTTTAATACATGTCATTTCGTTTATTATTTCTTTATTTATTGACCGGTATTGCTGTAAAAGCGCAGCAACAATACAGTACTGCAGATTTGAAGAATGGAAAATTCAAAGACGACAGCAGTTATATTTATTCCTTACCGTTTGAAACAGGCAAGAAAGTTTTCCTGGTACAGGGTTATGAAACGATGTTCAGCCACAAAGCATCAAAGGCGCTTGACTTTAAAGTTAAGAGCGGTACCAAAGTGTGTGCAGCAAGGAACGGTATAGTCGTGGCTGCAAGAAAAGACTCTGACCGCAGGGGATTGAAGCAGGAAAATCTAGCTGACGGTAATTATATTTTTATCCGGCACGATGATGCATCCGTTGCACAGTACTGGCATTTCCGAAAAGAAGGTGTACTGGTGAAGGTGGGTGATTCTGTTACCACGGGTCAGTTGATCGGTTTTAGCGGTAATACCGGTTATTCAGCGTTCCCGCATTTACATTTTGAAGTGAGGGGGTTTGATGCCGGTGGAAATGAAACTGATCTGCCGACAAGATTTTATACACAACGGGGTGTGATCTACCTGCAACCCGGAAAATTTTACCGCACCCGCCGCTGATATCATAATCATTGTTCAGCCCGTTGCAATTCGCTACCTTGATACTTCTTAAAGCAATGGTTATGATCGTCGTTTATATTTTAGCCGCCCTGATCGTCATCCTGTTGATAGTAGCAGCACTGATGCCTAAAATATATAATGTAGAAAAAAATATTATCATCAAATGTTCTGTTACTGATGTAATGAACCGCATCAGCGATATGAATTATTACAGCCAGTGGAATCCCTGGCAACAAAGCGATCCTACGACTAAAAGCACCATCACCGGCACTCCGGGCACTATGGGACATAAATATGCCTGGGAAGGAAAGAAAGTAGGAGTTGGGAGTTTAACCTTGCTGAGCATGAACCATAAACATATTCATTTTGAACTGGAGTTTCTGAAACCATGGAAAAGTAAAGCCAAAGACAACTGGTTGTTTGAACCCTGGGGTGATCATAACGAAACAAAAGTAACCTGGCAAAACAGTGGCAACCTGCCCTGGCCCATTGCAAGGCTGATAGGGCCCATGCTCAATAAAAATCTGAATCAACAGTTTGAACAGGGCTTGAATAATCTGAAAAAAATGTGTGAAGGCTGATCATTGATCGACACAACGGGCTATCCCATCATTATAGATAAGAAAAAAAGCCGGTTCAAATAGGACCGGCTTTTTGTTTCATGGCTATCCCTGTACTAGGCTGCTTTTGCAGGCAGTTTTTCCAATTCATTCATTAATTCATAATACTCATTGGGAGATGCAGATGCCTGTAACACGGCCACCATTTTTTCGAAGGCTGGTGCCGGCAACATCATTTTCATACCTGTCAGCATGGCAAGATTTTCTTTTCTTGTTTGCGCCGGTAACACATGTTTTCCCCAGACAAGGAATATTTCAAAAGGAATGCTTTTTAATATCTGCATATGCAAACCCATCAGTTCTTCTTCGCTGAAATATTTCCATAGCAATTCCTGTGTTGTTGTTTCCTCGTGAATGATATGCTCCAGGTATTGGCCGTGATAAGAAGAAAAAGCAAGGTAAAACTGAAACCCTTCTTCGTCTGGTTGGGAGCCATCAAAGCTGTTTAGCCATTTTTCAAGTTCCTCCTGCACTTTTTCCAGCAGTTCATGTTCTTCCGTATTTTCTTCAGATGATCCGGGAGCTTTTGTTTCTAAGGCAGCCAACACAATTGTTTCTTCGATATGGGCATGTTCTTTTAATAAATCAAACATTTCGTTGCCTGTTTGTTTCAGGACATGCAGTTCACTTTCATTGGCATAATCAGTTCTGCCGGCGAGCAATGAAAACTCTGCCATAAGTTTTCGCAGTGCTTTATGCGGGGTGCTGAATATTGTTATTCTGTTCATAAAAAAGGTTTAATGGTTAATGTATACTGATGCTGTTGATTTAAATTCATCTCCTGGTCACCGGGTAGCTAACTGTGGTGCCGGCACAATATTTTTTACAGGTTTGGTGGATTGCAGGTAAGTGAAAACGGCTGTAATGTCTTCTTCACTCAGTTGTTTATAATTTTCCCATGGCATCGGTGGCAACAGGTCTCTGTTGGTTTCGATTCCTTTCGCTTTACCCCTGGTGAGAGCTGTCTTAAATTGTTGCAGGCTCCAGTTACCGATACCTGTTGCATCAGAAGTAATATTGGCAGCATAAGAGGTTCCCATCGGACTCACCATAGCTGTGCCTTCTGCATAAAATAAAGCCCAGCCATTTTTTAAAGCTTCATTATTGGCTGGTGGTAATGACATATCAGACCGGTGACCCGATAAAAGACGGGTAGTGTCCAGTGCAGGACCCATCGGAGTCATTATTTTGGGAGAATGACAATCATTGCAACCCATGGTGGTAACAAGATAGTTCCCCCGTTTAACCAGGGAGTCTTTACTGATCGTTGTCTGAACTGATTGTGAGGAGCCTTGTTTGCAGGCGGTAAAGGCACCAATAGCTGTGGCCATCATTAAAACCGCTACTAAATGAAACTTCTTCATAAAAAAGGTTTTTGGTTAATGACACAAAACTATTATTACTGCTTTACCTGTACACTCACATCTTCATGTGGTAGTGACAAGCGGTAAACAAAGAGGAAGTAAGGAGAGGGTGTTAATTTTTGTTAGCAGAAATTTGATTTACTCAATCTTAATTTTATCTGCTGCAGCTTTGGCTCTCTTTCGTAATTCATTGATATCAGCATTTATATCATCATACACCAATGCAACAGCCATTCTTCTGTACGGCCTTGTTGTTGGCTTACCAAATATGCGAACATCTGTTTGTTTTTCTGCTAATGCTTCTTCAATTCCTGTTATGATAAATTGCTCCGCCGATTTATTGGCCAGCACTACTGCACTGGCACCGGCTCTTTCCAATTTAATTTCAGGAATGGGTAATCCTAAAATCGTTCTTGCATGCAATTCAAACTCAGAAAGATTTTGTGTGCCTGCTAATGTCACCATACCTGTATCATGTGGCCTGGGACTTAGTTCAGAGAAATATACTCCTTTATCTGTCAGAAAAAATTCTACGCCCCAAAGTCCGGCCCCTGTTAATGCAGTAGTTACTTTTTTTGCCATAGCACAGGCATCTGCATAATCGTTTTCACTGATAGTTACGGGTTGCCAGCTTTCCTGGTAATCACCTCTTTCCTGCCGGTGTCCTATCGGCGGACAGAACAGCGTTACTCCGTTTTTCTGTGTAACGGTTAGTAGTGTTATCTCTGTATGAAAGGAAATAAATTCTTCAACGATCACTTCTTTGATATCGCCTCTTGAATTATTGATAGCATAGTCCCACACCGTTTGCTGTTCTTCTACTTTCTTCAACACAGTTTGCCCTTTACCGCTGGAAGACATCAATGGTTTAACGACACAGGGCATACCAATATCATTTACTGCCCTGGTAAACTCTTCATAGGTAGTGGCATAAAAATATTTTGCCGTCCGCAGTCCCAGTTCTTTACTGGCCAGGTCCCTGATGAGCTTCCGGTTCATGGTGAAGTTGGCAGCTTTGGCACTGGGCACCACCTGTATGTTTTGTTGTTCATACGCATAGAACCGTTCTGTTCTGATTGCTTCAATTTCCGGCACAACCAGGTCGGGTTGATGTTTGGTTACTACCGAATCTAACTGTTCGCCATTGAGCATATCGATCACTTCAAAACCATCTGCCACCTGCATCGCCGGTGCCCCGGCATAACTGTCCACGGCGATCACCGTTTGTCCCAGTCTTTTCAGGGCGATCACTAATTCTTTACCCAGTTCACCGCTGCCGAGGAGGAGTATTTTTTTGTGCATAATGCTAAAAATAAGTCATAAAAATAGTGAAGTCCCGTTTTCCGCAAGAAACGGGTTGTACCCATGAACAGCGTATGCAATTTTTGTGTCGTAAATTTAAAACAATGACCGACTACGAAAGAATTGAAAAAGCTATTCATTATCTGCAGGAGAATTTTACACGGCAGCCTGACCTGGATGAAGTGGCGAAACAAGTGCATGTAAGTCCTTATCATTTTCAGCGGATGTTTAAGGAGTGGGCAGGGGTGAGTCCTAAAAAGTTTTTACAATACATCAGTATTGAACATGCCAAAAACCTGTTGAAGAAAAATCTGACGCTGAGTGATGTAAGTTTTGAAACCGGTCTTTCCGGCACCAGCCGCCTGCATGATCTTTTCATCAGCATTGAAGGAATGACACCGGGAGAATATAAAAATGGCGGGGAACAATTACACATTAATTACAGTTTTGCAGAATCCCCGTTCGGAAATATTATCGTTGCTTCCACTACAAAAGGTATCTGTCATTTAGCCTTTGCAGATAATCATAAGCTGGCATTGGAAGAATTAAAAAAGGTTTTTCCAAGAGCTTCTTTCAAACAGATGGTAGATACGATACAACAAAATGCATTATTCATCTTTACACAGGACTGGAAAAATCTTTCTGCCATAAAACTGCATTTAAAAGGAACAACATTTCAACTGAAGGTCTGGGAAACATTATTAAAGATACCGCTGGGTGGTTTATCTACTTATTCTTCCATAGCTGCAGCTACCGGCAATGAAAATGCATCAAGAGCCGTTGGTACAGCAGTGGGTGATAATCCTGTTGCCTTTTTAATTCCCTGTCACCGGGTCATCAAATCAACCGGCTCAATCGGACAGTATCACTGGGGCAGCAACCGCAAAACCGCAATCATCGGTTGGGAGTCTGCCAAAGTATTTGCGGAAAGCTAATTCCGCAAGTTTCGGGTTGTTGACCACCCCTCTTCTTTTCATTTTTACAGAAAAAACACAATGAAGACATTTATTTTAATTCATGGCTCCTGGCATAGTGCCTGGAACTGGCACAAAGTGGTGCCGTTATTAGAAAAAGAAGGCCATAAGGCTTTTGCCATCGATCTGCCCGGGATGGGAAGAGATAAAACATCCATCAGTGAAGTGAAAATGAAAACAACTGTTGAAAAGATCTGTCAGCTTATTGACAGCATTGAAGGCAAAGTGATATTAGTTGGTCATAGTAAAAACGGTATCATGATCTCCCAGGCGGCAGAATACCGGCCGCATAAAATTGAGAAGCTCATTTATCTTGCTGCTTACCTCGTACCAAATGGAAAGACACAAAGGGAGTACTCCTTGCTGGATACAGGCGGAATGCTTAAACCTTATGTTACACCCTACCCCGAGCTGAATACCCATACATTACAACCGGCCATTTATAAAGAAGGGCTTTATCATGATTGTGATGATGATATAGCAGAACTGGCAAAAGTATTATTAAGCCACGAACCTGTTGAATCGGGTATTACACCTCTTCAGCTCACAGAAGAAAATTTTGGTTCTGTTCCCCGGTATTATATTGAATGCACAGAAGACAGGGCGGTAACACCATTCATTCAGCAAAAGATGTATGAAGAAACTCCCTGCAAAAAAATTTATCGCTTGGCGACCAGCCATTCGCCATTTTTCAGCCAGCCGGAGACGCTGACCGAAATATTTTGCGAGATTGCTGCAGAATGAATAATAGTTTGCTTTTATTTGACAAACAATTAAATCCAAGAACTG
The DNA here is from genome assembly GCA_041738795.1 of Chitinophagaceae bacterium. Taxonomy (GTDB): domain Bacteria; phylum Bacteroidota; class Bacteroidia; order Chitinophagales; family Chitinophagaceae; genus JJ008. The sequence goes on from JBGSPB010000018.1 coordinate 95,501, forward strand.
TGTTGTTACCCGGGATGGACTTATTTTTATGCCCCGATGCAAATACCAGTACTTGTGAAGTTTATTCTGCCTGTTTTATTGCTACTGTTTATTACGAGTTGTTCTGTCAGCAAGAATCCCCTGCGCAAACAGGTAAAGCTTTTACAAAAAGGGATCAGTAAAGACGATACCAGTTATGTGTATGCATTGCCCTATGAAGAAGGAAAAACCTTCCGGGTGATACAGGGTTACTTCAGCCGGTTTACCCATAAAGAAAGAGCGGCGCTTGATTTTAATATGAAACGGGGAACCAAGATCACCGCAGCAAGAGAAGGAGTGGTGACAAGAGTAAAAGAAGATGGTACAAAAGGTGGACTGAAAAAGAAATACAGGCCGGAGGGTAATAATATCGTGATACAGCACCCGGATGGTTCAAGAGCGGGTTACTGGCACCTGCAACATAATGGAGCCTTGGTAAATGTGGGAGAGACTGTAAAGAAAGGACAGGTAATTGCCCTCAGTGGCAAAACCGGGTATTCAATGACCCCACATCTTCATTTTTTGGTATGGCGTTCCGGTGGCGGGCAATGGCAACAGGTGCCTACACGATTTCAAACATCGAAAGGGATAAAATATTTAAAGGGTTGGAGGAAATATCGTAATAGCAAACCAGAGTAGCTATTTTTGATAAAAACCATTTTGTCATTACAGGAAATATATCAGCAGTTCATCGAAGGGATGAAAAATACAGGGTGGCTGGAATATATCGCTGTATTTGCAGGTATCACCAGTGTATGGTTCAGCCGCAAGGAAAATATATTGGTATACCCTGTCGGGCTGATCAATACCATTATCTATATTTATTTAAGCTTTAAGTATCATTTGCCGGGTGAGGCCAGTGTAAACTTTTATTATACCCTGATGAGTTTCTATGGCTGGTATTGCTGGCTGCAGAAAGATACCCGTCAGGAAAACATCTTACACATCAGTTATTCCAATAAACAAATGTGGTTGAACCAGGTCTCGTTCTTTTTGTTCTTTTATTTCACTATTTATTTTTCCTTGGTTTACCTGAAAGACAAATTCTTTGAAGGTGCCATTCCCTGGGCTGATGCGTTTGCCTCCGCTACTGCGTTCACCGGTATGTGGCTGATGACAAGAAAGAAAGTGGAGAGTTGGTACTGGTGGATCGCCACGAACATTGCCTCCATTCCTTTGTATTTTGTAAAGGGACTGGTGTTTACGAGTGTATACTATTTAGTATTACTGGTAATGTCTGTTTTTGGATTAACGGAATGGATCAAAAGAGCAAAACAACCACATGCTTAAAAAAATAGTCATCCTGGGACCTGAAAGCACCGGCAAGAGTACGTTGTGTGAGCAACTGGCACAGCATTATGAAACCATGTGGTGCCCGGAGTTTGCCCGTGAATATTTATTGACCAATGGCACCAATTACGAATATGAAGATCTGCTCACCATTGCCAGGGGCCAGTTGGCGCTGGAAGATGAGTACAGCAGTACGCTGGAAAGAAATTCATTACCGATGATGGAAGAAGGCGGGCACCTTCCCCTGTTCATCGATACAGATATGTATGTGATGAAAGTATGGAGTGAGTTTGTTTTTGGCAAGTGCCATCGTTTTATCCTTGACCAGATCGGGGAAAGAAAGTATGATCTCTACCTGCTTTGTAATACAGACCTGCCATGGGTAGAGGACGAATTGCGGGAATATCCTGAACTGCACACCCGGAAAAAGCTGTATTCCATTTATAAAGATATTATGGTTAACCAGCCTGTGCCCTGGGTCGATATCAGTGGTGATTATGATGACCGCTTAAGAAAGGGGATTGCCGCTATAGACACCCTGCTCGGATAAATGTCTTTATTTTCGCAACTGCATGCAAAACATTTTTCAAAAGCACCACCGGCTTTTATTTTATGGTACCTGGCTATTACTCGGCCTGATTCAATCCGGCCTTACCGAACTGCAGGATGATGAAGCTTATTACTGGGTGTATGGCCAATTCCTGGACTGGGGTTATTTTGATCACCCGCCAATGACGGGCCTGTTGATAAAAATGGGCTATGCCATTTTTCCAAATGAACTGGGAGTTCGGCTGTTTCCACTGTTATTGAATATTTTTTCGCTTTTTATCATTGAAAAATTAATTGACAAAAAAAATCCCCTGCTGTTTTATGTTATTTCGCTGTCCATTGCAGTAATACAAATTACCGGTTTCGTAGCAGTACCCGATATCCCGTTGATATTCTTTACAGCTTTATTCTTTTTGTTCTACAAAAGATTTATCGGCAAATATTCACTGCTTAATACGTTTTTATTAGGTCTTTCTGTTGCTTTTTTGTTTTACAGTAAGTACCATGCCGTCCTGATCGTCTTCTTTACACTGTTTTCCAACATCAAATTGTTTACAAAATACCAAACGTATTTAGCGGGCATCATTGCTTTATTACTGTTTGCCCCGCACCTGTGGTGGCAATACCAGCATGATTGGGTAAGCTTTCGCTATCATTTGTTTGAAAGTAACGTAAATGCCTACAAACCCTCTTTTACGCTGGATTATATCATTGGTCAGCTTTTACTGCCGGGACCCATTGCCGGATTTATCTTATTACCGGCTGCTATTTTATACAAAACAAAGAATGATACGGAAAAAGCATTGCGCTTTACAATGATCGGTATCTATATTTTTTTTCTTGCCAGTTCCTTTCGCGGAAAAGTAGAAGGAAACTGGACTTCACCAGCCCTGGTATCATTAATGGTGCTGGCCCACCAGTTCCTGTATGAAAAAGTGCAATGGCAAAAAGTCCTTTATAAATTGCTGCCGGTAACACTTATACTGGTAGTGTTTGCAAGAATCGTAATGATAGCAGACCTGTTACCTGTTAAAGCAATAAAAGACCGCTATCATGCCTGGAAAGAATGGCCGCAGGAGATGAGAGAGAAGACAAAAGGACTGCCTGTTGTATTCAGTAATTCATATCAACGGGCTTCCAAGTATTGGTTTTATTCAGGACAGCCCACCTATTCGCTGAACTTATATAAAGAAAGAAAGAACAATTACAATTTCTGGCCGCTGGAAGATTCGTTATTGGGAAAGCCGGTTTATTATTTAGACAAATATGATCTCTGGCGATTCAGGGATTCATTACAAACACCAATTGGCTGGATTGGTTATCAATACGATTCTTCTTTTGTTTCTTTTGCTAAAATAAGAATTGATGTTTCTCCCCAAAAGATCCGGGTAAAAGAAAAAGAAGAGTGCCGTTTGATTTGTTCGTTCCGAACGCCACTGCAATATGAAGAGTTTATACAACACCATATCCCGCAGAATGACACGGTAAGGATTGGTGTCTTTACTACCAAAGGGTGGATCAAGGATATTTATACCATCATTACATTACAACAACTGGTCCGCGACAAGACTCTTCCTATAACAATTAATCCAGGTCTTCCTTCGGGTAAGTATTACCTGCGGTTTGCCATTAACTGCGGTTACAGAAATCCTACCCATAATAGCGATAAGATAGAGCTGGTCATTGATTAATTCTTCTTTTTATCCGGTGCCGGCAGTATACCGATCACCCGTTGTATATCGGGATCTGTTTGAAGGTTGTTCATTTGTTGCACAATAACGCTTGACCGGTAACCAATATAGGAAGAGGGCGGTTTCACTTTGTATCGCTTGGGATTGGGCAAACAGGCCGCTATCATAGCCGCTTCCTGTTTAGTTAAATTCTTTGCCGGTTTATTAAAGTATTCCTGTGCAGCCGCTTCAATGCCAAACAAACCATCACCTGTTTCAATAACGTTGAGGTATACTTCCAGGATCCTTTTCTTTCCCCAAACCTGTTCGATCATAAAGGTAAAATAGGTTTCCAGCCCTTTTCGTATCCAGCTTCTGCCCTGCCAGAGAAAAACATTTTTGGCCACCTGCTGGCTGATAGTACTCGCCCCATGGATACGGCCGGGCTTTCGCTCATTATACTTCATCGCCTTTTTGATACTCTTCCAGTCAAACCCGCTATGGTCGGGAAATAATTGATCTTCGGATGCGATCACTGCCAGTTTAGCGTGGGGTGAAATATTACCGGTACTGATATAATCTCGTTTTAAACCGTGCCCGCTAACCCAGCTTACCAACTGCGTTATGGTGATGGGAGGATTCACCCATTTAAATAAAATAATTAAGAAAAGCTGGATAATGAAGAGCCATATAAAAATCCGTTTGCCCCATTTCCAGCATTTGCTTAAAAAACTTACACTCCCTCCTGGTTTATTTTCTTTACTGGTTGCCATAAAAGATAAGCCCGCCAATTAAAACGAGGCCAAAAATAATAAGTATAATCCCGCTGATACGATTCAGAATATGAATATTATGGGGCGTAAGCCGGTTTCGTATTTTACCGGCTAAAAAAACTTTCACCAGGTCTGCCAGCAATACAATCGCCAGGGCCGCTGTGTAAATAACAATTTTATGCTTGTTGGAGAAATTTATCAGGGAGGTGGATATCGTTATCCAGAAGATAATGACTCCCGGGTTCATCAGGTTCATAAAATACCCGGATAAAGAAATTTTCAACAGGTCTCTTTTGCGTTGTTTGAATACCAGCTTTCCATCTTCGTTTACTTTAACCTTCTTGAAATAAAGGAAAAAAATACCCATCAATATGAGCAGGACACTGCCGGCTATACCGATCTGCGTTTCATACAACCGTAAACTGCGAAAGAGTTCCGTAAAAACATTGGCAACAAGTACCAGTGTAATATCGCTGGCAGACACCCCAAAAGCAAAGGCCATACCTCCCTGGTGTCCGTTATTCAGGCTCTGTTTAATAACAGAAAATAATATCGGACCTACTGCTATACTCAGTAATAAACCGATTGTTATACCTTTTAACAGGGCTTCTACCATAGAATTTGAAGTACAGGGTTAGGGATACAAAGTACGTAATGTCCTGTTTATTGTTAAGTCCTGCATCAATTGCTTTTCCGTTACTAAAAAAATATTTGCCGGCAAAGTATCCTGCAGTGTGTATTTTATACTTCTTACAGGCTTCCTGTAGCAAGAAACCGTTCCCATTCTTCCAGCATCTTTCCTTTCATCACCCGTGGAAATTTATGCTGGCTGCCGAGTTTACCTTTCAGCTCCATGAATTTCATAAATTTTTCCTCGGGCAACACCTCCAAAAAAACTTCTTTGAGGGCACTGTCTCTTTCTGTCGCATAGTCATCATTCAGAACCCGCAGCTGTTCATCTATTCTTTTGCGCAGCTTGTCCGTATCCACCTTATCATCGGTGGCCACATACCAGCGATGGGCAAAAAAATTCTCGTAGGGAAAACCTACAACCGTGTATTCCGGAATGCTGACATTAAGTTCTTCACTTACCAGCTCAATGGCCTTATTCATATTATCAACACTCAGGTGTTCCCCGGTGAGACTTAAAAAATGTTTGGTTCTTCCGGTAATACACACTTCACTTTTTTCCAGATCAACAAACTTAATGGTATCACCTATCAGGTAACGCCATGTACCGGCATTCGTACTCATCAGTAAAGCATACTCTTTCCCTTCTTCCACTTCATGTATCATCTTTGCCTCGGGGTTGTCAACTATCTTCCCGTCCTGGTCAAAATTCTTATCATCAAAAGGCACAAATTCAAAAAAGATATTATTATTAAGAATGAGCTGCATGCCCCTTGCATGCTCCCTTGTCTTGAAACCAATAAAGCCCTCGCTGGACAAATAATTTTCGATGTATACAATCGGTTTGCCCAATAATTTTTCAAATCCCTTTTTATATGGCTCAAATGCTACACCTCCGTGAACAAAGAAGCTGAAGTTGGGCCATATCTCGTGGATATTATTTAATTTATAATGCTCTATCACCATTTCCATACACATCTGGCACCAGGCCGGCACACCAACGATATAACCGATATCCCATTCTTTGGCATGTTCTACAATTTCGTTTAGCTTCTGATTCCAGTCGCTCATGGCAGCAATGCGACCGCCGGGTTTGTAAAAATTCTGAAACCAGAAAGGTCTTTTTTTAGCCAGAATACCACTTACATCTCCGGCATACCAACCCGCTTTTCCTTTTTTCAGATCAGTAGCCCCTCCCAACATCAAAAAGCCTTTTGTCATGGCTCTTTTATTGGCATCTTCGTAACGGATCAGGCTAATTAACTGGCGCAGGTAATTAATAGTATTACTGCGTAACAGGTCTTTGGTAACAGGAATATATTTACTGGCGGCTTCGGAAGTGCCGGAACTTAATGCATAATATTTGATCTTTCCCGGCCAGGTTACATCCGGTACTCCTTCGAGTGTTTTCTTCCACCACTCTTCATATATTTTATTATAGTCATGAACCGGCACCAGTTCCTGGAATCTCTTGCCGGGATGTTTACTCAATAATGCTTCATCAAAATGATATCGTTGGCCGAATTCCGTAAACCGGGCCTTCTTCAATAATTTTTTTAATACCCGTAACTGCTGTCGCCTGGGGTCATTGGGAGGAATGCGTAATGCAGCAGCTATGGCTTTTGGTAATTTAATATCTAAAATAGTGACCATTCGTTACTTAAAGATTATATCTAAAGTTATGCATTGTTACTGTTGAAATAGCGGCGAAAATAAGGTGCAGCAAAGTTCTGCCATTTCATCCACCAAGCCTTCCGTATGTTCGCCATATTAATTTTAAATCAGTGGAGGGTTCGTAGTCCCGTGCATACCAATAGTCCATCATTTGCAGACTTTCCGGTGAAAGTTGCTGTAAGGCAGTACCCGGTACACCATTACAGGCAATAACCGGAGTGTGCAGTGACGGAAGTTGTGTTTCTGGTACTGCATACCCCACCCAGGTTTTTTTTGCCAGCAACACCTTAAAACAATTCATAAAAAAGGTGCCAGGTTTTTTAACCATGAAAAGTTGAACCGGGAAAGTAATAATACCAAAAACCGCAAGGCTTACATCAATTAACCGTTTTAACCTCCTGTTGTAAGGATCGGCTAATTTATATCCATTTTCCTTTGACACTGCTTCCCCTGAACTGTCTTTTGAATCGCTGCCGACAATACTACCGCTATTGACAGCATGAATCTTGGCAATGATGCCGGCTGGTAATTGTTGTATAGTTTGGATTATACCGGCAAAGGACAGGTTGCCCTGGCAAAAAATAATTTCCCGGAAAGGCAGTAGTTGCGAAAGTTGATTTATTTTTTCCAGGCTACCAATTGCGGTTGTATCGTTTGCTGTTACAGCAAGCCTTCCCAGCACCCTTTGGTGTATCCCAGCTTCTTTTAATAGTCGAATTGTATTTTCATATTCATCAACAGACCCTGCAATTATCGTGGCTGCTTTGTTTTCTTTTTCCTTCTCGCTGTTGACTACATTGGTTTGTATCAATATCCACCGCAACAGGCTTATCAGTACAAATGCAAGCAGGGCGCCAAACAGCACAATGGCCCTGGAAAACCGGTACTGCTCGGGCAATAATGAATAAGCGGCCAATAATACGACGGTGGCTATTGCCGATGAACGTACCAACTCTCCCCATTTATACCATTTGTCATACAAGCCTGCATAATAAGCAGTGACCAGGTAAAATACTGTATAGGCCGGAATGGCAATCCACAATAGTTTGTTTTCGTATTCAATATCTGTACGGACATACTGATTCCAGATATTTTTGATCAGCCAGAAAGAGAATAATATCAGTAATGCATCTATCAATGGCAAGCCAATGCGGCGGATGAAATTTCCAACAGCTGTGAGTGCGGCCCTGAACCAGATTGCACTATGAATTAATAAATTAAACAGTCCGGCCCTGCTTCCCCCATAATGCTTGCGGACAAAAATGCTCATAGCATTATAAAACATCCGCACATAATTCATGCTTCCCTTTTTAGTGCTCTCTCCTTTAAAATGTATAATGCTGCTTTCTGCGAAATACAAATTCTTATACCCTGCCTTTTGAATCCGGTAACTCAGATCAACATCTTCCCCATACATAAAAAAGGTTTCATCAAAACTTCCAACTTTTTCAATTACTTCCCTTTTTATCATCATGAACGCCCCTGCCAAAACATCCACTTCCTGGTTCTTATTTTCATCCAGGTGACCAAGATGATATATTGAAAATGTTTTTGAGCGGGGAAAAAGTTTCGCCAGGCCAAACAATTTATATAAAGAAGTAAGCGGGGACGGGAATGCTCTTTTTGATTCTTTCAAAAATCGACCGCTTCCGTCCAGCATTTTTATACCCAGTGCTCCTGCATCAGCCTGTTGTTCCAAAAAGGAAATGCATTTTTGAAAACAGTCTTCCGGAACAATCGTATCCGGGTTGAGAAACAAAATGTATTTGCCTGAGCTTTGTTTCAATCCCTGGTTGCAGGCTTTTGCAAATCCAATATTCTCAGTATTGGCAATAAATCTTACAGCCGGAAATTTTGGCGTCAGGTAATTGATACTATTATCAGCAGAGCAGTTGTCTATTACAATTACTTCACCCGGCATGCCCTCAATTGCCTTCAGTACGGAACAAAGGCACTGTTCCAGGAAATGTTTTACATTATAATTGACTATGATTATGGAAAGCTGCAAATTATATGCTGTATAAGATACGAAGTACGAAGTTTTTATGAACAGTTCAAAATGAAGTGCCTGTAATGAACCGATAAAATCATTTTAATCAAAGTAATCTGCGGTCTATCTTTGCCCATGCTCAAAACCACTCTCATAGAGGCTGCCAAAGCAGGTGCCGCAGAAATAGTCCGTTTTTTCAACAGTGATTTTAAGATCAGCAATAAAGAAGGCGTGAACAACCTGGTAACTGAAGCGGATCATGCTTCAGAAAAAGCGATATTATCTATTATCAAATCACATTTCCCGGAACACCAGATCCTGGCGGAAGAAACCGGAGAGATCGTACAGGCTTCTGATTATAAATGGATCATTGACCCGATTGACGGTACAGTAAATTTTGCCCATGGTATTCCGTTAAACTGTGTTTCTATTGGAATTGAAAAGGCAGGAGAAATTGTTATGGGTGCAGTTTATAATCCGCACCTGAATGAATTTTATTTTGCTGAAAAGGGTAAAGGAGCTACACTTAACGATAAGCCCATTCATGTAAGCAGAGAAACACAAACTATTAAAGCCTGTTTGGTTACTGGTTTTCCTTACACCTATATTAATATGCCCAATGGTCCGCTGGAAATTTTTGAACGATTTATCAGAAAAGGGGTTCCTGTAAGAAGATTGGGTTCCGCTGCTATTGATCTTTGCTGGGTGGCAGCCGGAAGGTTTGATGGATTTTATGAACATAAATTGGAAGCCTGGGACAGCGCTGCGGGATATTTAATTGTAGAAGAGGCGGGCGGAAAAGTAACGGACTTTACTGGTGGGAAGTTCTCCGTATACCAGCACCGGGTACTTGCTACCAATGGATTGATTCATGAAGAAATGCTGGACGTTATTAATAACAAGAAAGAATTATGAGTACGGAAAGAACAGAAATCAGCAGTCTCGGTGAATTTGGGCTTATTGAACATTTGACCAAAAACATTGAATTGCAAAATGCCTCCTCCATATTAGGTGTGGGTGACGATGCAGCAGTAATCGATCATTTTGGAAAACAAACGGTGATCACCACTGACCTGCTGGTAGAAGGAGTTCATTTTGACCTGATGTATACACCTTTGAAACACCTGGGTTATAAAAGTGTGATCGTTAACCTGAGCGATATCTATGCCATGAATGCCATTCCTACCCAGATCATTCTGAGTATTGGCTTCAGTAATCGTTTCAGTCTCGAAGCGCTGACCGAATTTTATGATGGTGTATACGCAGCTTGTGAAAAATATGGTGTGGACCTGGTGGGTGGCGATACCACCTCATCGCAAAAGGGATTCATTATTTCAGTCACGGCAATTGGTGAAGTGGCTCCTGATAAATATGTGAAAAGAAGCACTGCTCAAAAAGGCGACCTGCTTTGTGTGAGTGGTGACCTTGGTGCGGCTTATGTTGGTCTGCTATTCCTGGAAAGGGAGAAAAAGATCTTTATGGAAAGTCCCGGAGTGCAACCCGACCTGGAAGGAGAATCGTATGTGATAGGGAAATTGCTGAAACCGGAGGCCAGGAAGGATATCGTGGAATTCTTTGCTGCAAAAGAAATTACGCCTACTTCCATGATGGATATCAGCGACGGACTCAGTTCAGAGATATTACATATTTGTAAAGACAGTACTCTTGGCTGTGTATTGTATGAAGAAAAGATTCCTGTATCAGAAGAAATGAAAAAAGCGGCTTTTAAATTTGAAATAGACCCGACGGCCTGTGCGTTAAGTGGCGGGGAAGATTATGAATTATTATTCACCGTTTCTCAATCAGATTATGATAAATTAGTACTGAATGAGCAAATTAGTGTGGTTGGCTATATGACGGAGCCGGAACTGGGAGCACATATCATCACCAAGGGCGGTGGCAAGCATGTCATCACAGCGCAGGGCTGGAATCATATGAAGCATTAAGAATAAAGGATTAAAAAAGATTATGGGGAGATTACCGATTTTACTGGCTTTGTTAATTGCTTTGACGGGTTGTGGTGTGAGCAAATCCGCATTTTCCCCTGTAAAAAAATATTCGCCTCAGCAGTTAGAGAGGGATTACTCACTTTACCAGAATATACTGGAACAGCATCATCCAAGCCTTTACTGGTACACCAGCAAAGACAGTATGGATTTTTATTTTAAGTACGGCAGACAGCAATTAAAAGACTCGATGACGGAGCCTGAATTTAGAAAACTACTTAGTTATGTCACTGCTAAAATTAATTGTGGCCACACTTCCATCCGCAATTCCAAAGCCTGGTCCAAATACAGTGATACGGTCCGGCTGGGAAAAATGTTCCCCCTGAGTATGAAAGTTTGGAATGATACCATGCTGGTAACGGCTAACCTGAACCGCAAAGACAGTATACTGAAAAGGGGAACGATGATCACCAGAATAAATGGCAAGGAAATTCCAACCCTGACAGATACACTCTTCGAATATATTTCCACAGATGGTTACAACCGGACCCATAAATATCAATCACTCAGCAACCGTGGTTATTTTGGCTCCTTGTATACATTATTATATGGTCCTTCGGAAAAATATACGCTTGATTATATTGACAGCACCGGGCAGCAAAAATCAATAACCATCCCTATTTACAACCCGGCTGCAGACACAGCAGGCAGGATGATGGTTCGTCCGCCGGCAAGAATACCGCGACCTTCCAAACGGGAAAGAAGACGCCAACAGATAAGCACCATCCGTTTATTAAGAATTGATACGGTTAATCACTCTGCTATGATGACCCTCTCTACTTTTGGCAGGGGATATGGATTGAAAAAATTCTTCCGGCAGTCATTCCGTGCATTACAACAAAAAAATATTACACATCTTATTGTGGATGTTCGTGGCAATGGAGGTGGCAGTGTAAACAACTCTACCCAGATAACAAGGTATATTGCCAGGCAGCCGTTTAAAATAAGTGATTCCCTGTTTGCCATCAGAAAGAGAAGTAACTATGAACAGTATATCCAGCATCATTTCTGGAATAAACTCTTTATCACTCTCTTCACCCGCAAGCGAAATGATGGTAATTATCATTTCGGGTATTTTGAACGGCATTATTTCAAGCCCAAAAAGAATTATCATTATAACGGTAAAGTATACATCGTTACCGGGGGAAATTCTTTCTCAGCCACTACTTTGTTTACGTCCGCCCTTATTAAACAGGAAAATGTAATTGTAGTGGGTGAAGAAACAGGTGGCGGGGCTTATGGTAATTCAGCCTGGTTAATTCCTGATGTTACCTTACCACAAACCAAAGTCCGGTTCCGCCTGCCATTATTCAGGTTGGTGGTTGATAAAACTATTCCCAAAAATGGAAGGGGTGTTCAGCCTGAAATAACATCATTCCCCAGTATCGAAGCCATTCGTCGCAATGCTGATTTTAAAATAGAGACCGTGATGGAGCTGATACAAAAAGATAAAGAGGAGAAAAAGAACTGATCTTCAGGATAGCAATCCCGACGGAATTATGACTTGACCTGCTACTCCTCCTCATTCAAAATCATAAAACCATCAGCATCTTTCAGAAAAGGAAGTTTTTCCCTTACTCTATCCAGCTGTTCTTTATCCAATTGAATAGTAAATACTTCTTCTTCCTCTTTCTTTGTATAGAGCACTTCTCCCATCGGATCAATGATCATGCTGTCGCCACTATGATAAATATTGTTCCCGTCATTACCGACACGATTTACACCTATCACATAACACTGGTTCTCGATGGCCCTGGCCTGTAACAGTGTTTTCCAGGCAAGACTTCTTCTTTCCGGCCAGTTGGCAACATAGATCAATACATCATACTCAGGTCCTTCGGGCTGAGACTGTTGTCTTGCCCAAACCGGAAACCGGAGGTCATAACAGACCTGCAGGTTGATCTTCCATCCTTTTACTGATGCGATCAATCTTTTAGTGCCGGCCGTATAGTGATTATCTTCTCCGGCAAATGCAAAGCGATGACGTTTATCATATACGCCATACTGACCATTGGGCAGCATCCATATTAACCTGTTGTAATAATTATTTCCTTCTTTTATGATAAGACTTCCGGTAAGAATTATTTTTTTTGCTGCCGCTGTTCTTTTCATCCATTGAACCGTTTCTCCTTCCATCGTTTCAGCAAGCTCCTCCGGCTTCATACTAAAACCGGTGCTGAACATTTCGGGTAATACAACCACCTCTGTTTTTATTGAAATGCTGTTGATCTTTTCTTCCAGCATTTGCAGGTTGGCGGTTTTATCTTCCCAGTGAAGATTTGTTTGAATGATTGTTATTAGTAGTGCTGACATACTTTTTATTCTTCGGGGTTCTTGTAAAAGTACTTGTATTCAATAAAAAAGCAGCGGACTTAGAAAAGACCGCTGCCAACCATTAACCATCTGCTTTTAACCTACTTAAAAATGTTATAGCGGAGCAATACCTCGTGGGCATTGGATCCTGCATCGAATACACTGATCGGTGTTTTGTATATATCAAAAGAATATCCTACAGTAAACTTCTTGTTCAGGTTCACTCCGGCAGAGAGAATAAAGCTTTGCTTGGCCCGCAGTGCCAATCCCCACCAGAACACTTCGCTGTGTTCTACTCTGATTCCACCCTGGAACTCCAAAGGAGCATTGGGTAAATAGATGAATAAAAAGTTGGGCGTAACAGAAGTAGCATCGTCCACATTCCATTTATAAGATCCATGGAAATAATAGTGACGGTACAAACGGGCCTCTTCTGATGGACTTACGGTACCTGTATAGTAACCAAGCTTTGACTGTACCAGTTGAGCTACTGATGCACCCAATTGTAATTTCTTACCGGTGTAAGAAACACCAAAGCCTGCATCAAATTTGAAACGGTTATCACTTGTTCCCAACGCAGGATCTGAACCAAGCGTTTCAGAGAGTTTGGCCCTGTCAATGGAATACTGCAGACCTTTTGCTTCGATACCTACTGAAAACTTACCACCGTTTGCCATAGGTATATGTTTGGCAAATTGCAGTGCGATACCCGTTCTTGAAGTAGGTCCTGTTTTATCACTAAACAGGTAACCGCCTAAACCGATCTTCTGTTCCGGTAATTCAAAAGAACCAAAAACAGTAGTCGTTTTGGGACTTCCGCTGATACCGCTCCATTGGCTTCTGTAGGTGGCGCCAACCATTCCTTTTTGGTAAACCCCTGCTGTAGAGGGATTATGCAAAACTCCCTGCATATCATACATGGAGGAAGTCTGTAACTGTTGTGCATTAACCGTTGTAACAACTCCGGCAAATACTGCAAATAATATATAACGTTTCATGTTAGTGTTTTAATTTTTGTATTATCTCAAAATTGTTACATCACCTTTCAGCGTGATGGATGCACCGTTGATTAGGCGGTATGTGATCATATAATAATAGGTACCATCTGCTACCGGCTTGCCTTTATAAGTTCCGTCCCATTTGTTCTGATAGTTATCATCTTTGAAAACAATATTGCCATAACGGTTGAATACAGTGGCGTACACCTGTCTTGTACAGGTACCGCCATTGTTGGTAACGATCCACACATCATTTTGTCCGTCACCATTTGGTGTAAAGGCATTCATCACTTTCAGGCAGTAAGGAATTACGTTCACCACCATATTATCTGTAGATGTACAATTATTGTTGTCCCTTACAGTAAGGGTATAAGTAGTGGTCGTATTGGGTTTCGCAACAGGAGTATAAGTGTTGGCTCCGGCTAATGTACTATTAGGAGTCCATGCGATAGAAGATGGTGTTGCTGTACCGCTTCCTTCCAGTGTTACTTCATCACCATCAACGATTGTTTTATCCGGACCTGCACTGATGATCGGGTTCGGCTTAATATTAACATTCACCGTTTTTGTTCTTACACAACCGTTCAGGCTGGCAGTAACCGTATAGGCTGCACTGTTGTTAACCGTAGCAACCGGGTTGCTGATATTTGTTGCAGATAGTCCGCCGGCAGGTGACCATGCATAAGTTGTTCCTGTACCGTTAGTGCTGGCCAGCATCGGTACAGGTGCACCGGCACAAACCAATGTGTCATTATTGGTGGTCAGTACCAAGTTATCATTGAAGCCAACCGTAACTGTTTTTGTCAACGTTCCGCAGAAAGCATCTTTTATAGTGATCGTTTTTACTCCCTGTGTTAGGCCGGTAAAGCTATTGGAGGATTGGAACGACCCGCCATTAATACTAAATGTATAAGGAGCAATTGCACCTGTTGCGTTGACCGTGATACTTCCACCGGTTAGATTGGTACAAGAAGCATTAACAACTGTTTCTGTTGAATTAACAGCAATATTTGCCGGATTGCCAAATTCCATAATAGGCGCCCCGCTTACGTTCACTCCTGTTACAAACAATTTCCTGTTTGCAAAAGGAATAGAAGCCGGAACTGTCTTTGGTGCAAAGGCTGCTGTTTCAAAAAGGCAGCTTGTAGGTGGAACTTCCAAAGTCCATGTAGCGCCGCCATCCGTTGTTTTACACATCAGGCCCGGTGTCATTACATAGCCATTGTTTATGTCATGCATTACAATGGCGTTCAGATTACCTACACCCAATGTGCCGATATTTCCGGATACATCTGTCCAGGTAGCTCCTCCATCCGTCGTTCTGAAAATCACTTTTCTGGGAAACCCGTTGCCAATAACAAAAACTGTATTTGCATCCAGGGCAATCATGTCTTTATATGTTATTTGTGGTGTTACGCCGGGAGTAGGAAGAGGAAGTTTGTTCCAGGTAACACCGGCATCTGTTGTTTTATAAATAGTGTCCCTGTTGCCGGCAGCATATCCGATTAACCGGGTTGGGAATTCAATTTCTGTAAGGTTTTGTGCCAAAGAACCAACTGAGAATCCACTGTAAACACTCCAGGTAGCTCCTCCATTGAATGATCTGTAAACTCTTGAGGTTCGGGAGGCAGACGGCACTGAGAAACTGGTATAACCAATTGCCCACACACTGTCATTGCCAACCGTTGCAAGATCATTCATTTGCATCAGCCCATCAGCATATACAGGGTCTAATGTTGGTACAGCGGGTGGCGCCACGTTTAAATCAGTAGTATAATAAATGGACCCGTTACTAACGGCAAAGTATGCCTGGGCAGGATTTGAATTTCTATAAGTAAATCCATTGATGCTATAGAAAGAAGACGCAAAATCAGGCCTTGATCTATCCCACCAGGTTTTGCCTCCATCTGCTGTTACATTAATTGTTGAGCTCCCTGCAGCTACACCATTATTACAGTCAGCAAATTCCATTTTAGTAAATCCGGCACTGAGCGGAACGGTAACATAATTACTACTCCATCCCGATCCACCCGGTATTGAATCTGCCACAACACCGAGAGAACCCATAGATAAGAATTTACCATTTGGAGCAATATCAAGTGCCCACACTCCATTGTTGCTATAGTTTTGTCCCGGAGGTAAACTTCTTGATTCCACCCAGTTTCTTCCTGTATCCACAGAAGTCCACATACGGGCAAAATTTCCGTTTGCTATCAATGTGCCGTTACTTGTCCTTCTCATTTGGTAAGGATTAGACGCCAACAAAACCTGTACAGCCGGTATGGGAGGGTAGCCCGGAGGAGGGCCTGCAGGGCCAGTATTCAATATCTCAAATTTTCCCTTTTCGTATACACCGGGGCGGTTAACGTTTAGTGTGCTGTCATTCTTCCCGGTACGTACTCTTACCACCACGTTATTATTAAACGACATCATCACAATTAAAGAGTCATTGATAATATTAAGGGCTCTGAACTGCTGGACAGTTTGTGACACTGTTCCAAATTTTGAAGTACAGTTTATTGTTGCCGGGAAACCGGTATAACCCAGCCTTTCTTTGCTGATAGAGAAGTCGGTTAGTGTGCCATTATCAAACTTCCACAATAAGCTGGCATTATGTGATCCTGTTGTTTGTTGCCCGGTAAAAGCACAGGTGGTGCTACTGGTTATATTGGGTATACCCAAACCTGGAAAATTAGAAGCGCCGCCTCCACTTATGTAGCCAATATTATTATTAATGAACTCTATTCTTTGTATTTCTTTTGCTTTAGCTGTGATGGGAAAGTCAATTGAAGGGTATGTAGCATTATTAATGAAGCCTACTTTGGTGGTACCATTGGATACCGGTGCAGCCATAGAATCCCAGGTAGCTCCGCCATTATTGGTAACATACAGTTTAGGGATAGAATCAGGTGTATTCCATTGTCCGCCTATATAGCCAGTTGTGGGACTTGTAAACCAAACAGCATTAATGTTCCTCGCATTACTGGACAACGGAGTGTTTATCAAAGTCCATGTAAGACCGCCATCTGTTGTTTTAGCCATACAACCAAGATTGCCTACTGCATAAGCAATAGTAGATGTAACAAAATGTACATCGCTAAAACTTGGTTTGGTTAAAAACCCGTTAGCCGGATTAACAAAAGTAAATGGCCCATAAGTCCAGTTGGAGCCGCCATCTCTTGAACGGGCAATGCCGCCATCTGAGCCAACAGCGATCACATTATTGTTATCAAAAAAATCAACATCCTGTAAAGTAAACCCAAACTGTTTGGGGTTACTAAACTTCCATTTAGTGGTATCATAACCCTGGCCCAGGGCGAGCATAGAAGAAAAGGAAAATAAAATTATCAGCAGATAATAATGCAATTTCCCTAAGCAGTTCTTATTCATTTTTAATAACTTTTTATGTTTTGGAAGAATTGGGAGAGCAATGTTATAGTAACATTTACACCCGGTTTGTAGAATTAATTCTACTTAGTAATCAGGATAAAAAAATGATTTTTGAACTTGCAAAAGTTTATGCGGCAAAAGCTGTCTATCATATTAGTTATCAGTCTTTTTTTTGGCTCCCTGTCAAATGCACAGGATAAATCGAACCGGGGCAAAGAATTTTGGCTGGGTTATGGTTTTCACTGGATGTTTTTAAACCCGGATATTACTCCCGTCAATAGCCAGGAATTGGCCCTTTATATAAGTTCGGAACTGGCCGCAACAGTTACTGTCTCAGTAAACGGAACCGCCTGGACACAAACAGTGAATATTCCTGCAAATACTGTTGATGCAACCATCTTGATTCCCAAAACAGGACCTAATGATGCCCGTTTACTTACAGACGGATTCTCTAATAAAGGAATCCATATAGTGAGTGATGTTCCTGTTGCAGTATATGCTCATGTGTATGTAAACCAGGGATCGGGTGCTACCATGCTGATGCCGGTGGAAACCTATGGCTACTCCTATTCATCAGTTAATTATCGCCAGAACACTTCAGGATCTTCTTTACCCAATATCAGTCCTACCACACAAAATGGCCCTGATTGGTATTCCTGGTTTTATGTAGTAGCATCAGAAGATAATACAAGGCTGGAAATAACCCCCAGCGATACCACAAAAAATGGGTGGTTGCCGGGCCAAACCTATACGGTCAATCTCAACAAAGGAGAAATATATAGTGTATATGGTAAGATGGTACCCGGCAATAGCCAGGCATGGGCTGCCAGTAAGGATATGACTGGCAGTAAAGTGATTGCCGTTCCCGGTTCTGATGGTAACTGTCACCCTTTTGCTCTTTTTTCCGGTTCCAGCGGTATCCGCATTTGCCGGGGTGATGGAGGTGAATACATGCAACAGCAAATGTTTCCATCACAGGCTTGGGGTACCCGTTATCTAACCTATCATACTATTAATAATACCAATACAGACATACTTGAAACAAACAGGAATTATTACAGGGTTTGTGTTTCAGATCCAACAGCCGTTGTAAGAAGAAACGGTATACCTCTTACAGGATTGGTTAACAATTTTTATTATGAACTGATGGATTCAACCGGTGGTGATTATATTGAATCTGATAAACCGGTTTTAGTTTCTCAATACACTGTAAACGACAATCAGTGCTGGAACTTTCCAACTACAACACCTTCTCCTCCTTCAAACGGAGATCCTGAAATGTTTTACCTGAGCCCGATAGAACAAGGTCAAAAATCAGTACGTTTTTTTGCCAGCAGGCAATCTTCGGCTATTTCTTATGTCTATACCAATATTCATGTGCCAACTAATGCTGTAGGCTCATTAAGGGTAGATGGAAATGTTGTTCCGGCTTCTCAGATTGTAGTACATCCTAATAACCCGGTTTACTCCGTTGCATTGGCCCGGTTTACAGGTCCAGCTGCCCAACATACTATCACCTGTGACTCAGCTTTTACTGCTACCATATATGGCCTGGGCAACTATGAAAGCTACGGCTATAATGTTGGTACACTGATCAACAACCTGAATCATTACAGCGAGATTAGGAATACTTTTAACACAACAGGCGCAGTTGATACCTTTACCTGTCCCAAATCCCCGGTAAGACTTTTTGTAAAGCTGGGCTATCCTGCCAATTCTATTCATTGGAAGCTGAGCCAGGTAACAGGTATGTCGCCCAACGCTGATTCAATCATCAGCAACCCGGTGCCTGTTCGTACAGAAATCATTAATGGGCGAACCTATTACGTTTACACCCTGCAACAGGATTTTATTTTTGCTCATCCGGGCACTTATTATATTCCTGTTTCTTTTACCGCAACGGTTATAGAAAATTGCAGCCAGACTGAAAATGCAACTGTGAAAGTAGTGGTGAAGCCCGGGCCTGTAGCAGATTTTACTTTCCCTTCACCCGGTTGTTTAACAGATAGCATCCGTTTTACCGGTGCGTCTGTTCCGGGAACATTCAACCTGGTCAACTATAACTGGTTGTTTGATGATAACAGTACTGCAAATACCGTTAATGCCGTGAAGCTTTTCACCATGGCAGGTAATCAAAATGTACGTTACACGATCTTTGCAGATAATGGTTGTATCGGTGACACGATCAAAACAGTTGCGATACAGGAAAGCCCCGTTGCTGCATTCAGTATTAGTGGAAATACCTGTCAACGGGATTCTGTAAGGATCACTGATGCTTCTGCAATACCTGCCGGTACTATTACCAGCTGGCAATGGAATTTTGGTGATGGCAACATAGCAACACTCACTAACAACAATCCGTTCTATCATCAATACACTACTCCCGGCAATTATACTATTTCATTAATCACTGTTGCCGCCAATGGCTGTAAGAGTGATACCGCTTTTGTGCTGGTAACAATATTACCAAAGCCGGTTGCAGCATTTACTACCGGGGGAAATATCTGTCTTGGAGATTCTGTGAGGTTTATCGATGCTTCAACCGCACCTGTTGGTACCATCACCAGCTGGCAATGGAATTTTGGCGATGGCAATAATGCCACGTACACCAACAATAATCCGTTTTATCATCCATATACCACCGCAGGAAATTATCCTGTTTCGCTGATTGTAACCGGCAACAACGGTTGTATCAGTGATACGTTCAGGCTTACAGTTAATGTCAGCAGTAAGCCAACCGCCTCTTTTACTTTCATTGGAAAACCATGTATAGATAGTTTACAAACTTTTACTTCTTCAGTACCCACAGGTGGGTCTAATCCACCCACCTGGCATTGGAACTTTGGGGATGGACAAACTTTTAATTCCACTACTGTAAACACGGTAACGCATTCTTATACTGCGACATTATCCAATATTGTTGTAAAGCATTGGGTTAGTTACAGCGCCGGTTGCAGCAGCGATACTTCTTTTTCCACTATCCCGCTTATTAATCCTAACCCCATTGCTTCTTTTGCTGTTACTGGCGATACCCTTTGCGAAAGAAAACCAATTACACTGACATCATCTGTAATAGGTGTAAGCAGCTGGAACTGGGATATGGGTAATGGCACCAGCACTGCTGTGCCTCCATTCAATCATTCTTATACTGCTGCAAATACTTATAACATCAGCCTTTTCGTAAGATCAGCTGCCGGTTGTGGCTCTCTGCCCGCTACACAATCAATAACTATTAACCCGACACCTGCTGTTAATGCTGGTCCGGATAAATTTATAAGGATAGGAACATCCACTACATTAGACGCCACTATTAACAATGCAGCAAATTATAATTTCCTGTGGACCCCTTCACTATACCTGAACGCTACGAACATACTGAACCCGGTATCTACACCG
Organism: Chitinophagaceae bacterium; assembly: GCA_041738795.1. GTDB lineage: Bacteria > Bacteroidota > Bacteroidia > Chitinophagales > Chitinophagaceae > JJ008. Next base: position 116,198 of record JBGSPB010000018.1, read on the forward strand.
GATAACCTGGTTACGTACACCATTCAGGCTATTGATAAACTGAATAATTGTATCGGTACCGATGATGTTGTTGTAACGCCTGTTTCAGATATATTTATTCCTTCAGGCTTTACGCCTAATAATGATGGGAAAAATGATAAATGGGTTATTCCGGGCCTGGTATTATACCCCGAAGCAAGAGTTACTGTTTTCAACAGAGCCGGACAAATAATATTTGATGGCAAAGGATATACAAACAATCCCTGGAACGGCACTTACAAAGGAATTGTTCAGCCACATGATGTATATGTTTACCTGGTACAATTAAACGATGAAAGAAAACAGGTCTTCAAGGGTATTGTGACGCTTATCAGATAATCCTATCCGCTACCGCCAGATTCTTTATAAGAATGTCACCATTAAACAGATATTATTTCTTCCTGCTTTGGGGAAGCATCATGAGCAGCCTCCTGTCTGCACAGGACAAATCCAATAAGGGAAAAGAATTCTGGTTAGGATACGGACACAATGCCCTGTTTGCAAATGCATCACCGCCAAACAGTCAAAATCATACTTTATACCTCAGTGCCGAACAAGCTGCAACGGTTACCGTTTCCGTGAATGGAACAAGCTGGGCCCAAACGGTTAATATTCCTGCTAATACTGTTGACTTTTCCATTATCATCCCTAAAAGCGGTGCCGATGATTCAAGAATTTTGAGCGAGGGTTTGTTTAATAAAGGCATCCACATTGTCAGCGATGTTCCGATTGTTGTATACTCTCATCAATACAACCTTTTTTCTTCTGCTGCTACTATGCTGATGCCGGTGGAAACGTATGGTTACACCTATTATTCGTTGAACTACTCACAGGTTTCTAATTATCCGGACAGTTATTCCTGGTTTTATGTGATTGCGCCGGAAAATAATACAAGGGTACTTATTACCCCTTCCGATTCTACACAAGGTGGTTGGTTACCCGGCCAAACCTATACGGTGAATTTGAATAAGGGTCAGCTGTACAATGTATTTGGAAAAAGAGCCGACACTTATACAGGAAAAGATATGAGCGGAAGCAAAATTGTTTCTGTAGCAGGAGCTGATGGTAATTGTCACCCGGTAGCTGTTTTCTCTGGCAGCAGCCGTGTTGTTATTTGCAATGGTAACGGAGGAGAAATTTTTCAACAACAAATATTTCCTGCCAATGCCTGGGGCACCCGGTATATAACTTATCATACGGTGCACAGTGCAATGGGAGACATTACATCACCTTTCCTTAATTTTTACCGGGTGGCCGTAAGAACCCCGGCAACAATTGTAAAAAGAAACGGTGTTCCGTTAACAGGGCTGATCAATAATTTTTACTATGAATTTTCCAGCACTTCAGGAGATTATATTGAGGCGGACCAACCTATACTTGTATCGCAATACACTGTTTCTGCTAATGAATGTACCGGTTCATCCACCGGACCGTATGGTGACCCTGAAATGTTTTATTTAAGCCCAATAGAACAAGGTGTAAAGAACAGTGTTTTTTACAGCACCCGCAGGGAGGCTATTGATTTGAATTTTATTAATGTCATTATACCACAAGGCGGTTTATCTTCTTTACGGGTAGACGGTACGGCCGTTCTCCCTGCTGAATATATCACACACCCGGTTAACAATAATTACGCTGTTGTTGTAAAAAGACTTTGGGGACCTGCAGCACAACACAGCGTCAATAGTGATTCAACTTTTATCGCCACTGTGTATGGCGTTGGTACATTGGAAAGCTATGGCTACAATATGGGAACCTATGTCAATAATCTTAATGCTTATAGCAGTATTAAAAACTCATTGAACTTAACCAACCAGGCAGATACTTTCACTTGCCCGAAAACTCCGTTACGGATAACTATAAAGCTGGCATACAAAGCATCAGCCATCCACTGGAAGCTCAGCCAGGTGCCTGATTTAAATCCAAATACAGATTCAATTATATTAAACCCCATACCATTTGATTCCTCTTTTATCAACGGAAGAAAATATTATACCTACACCCTGCAACAGGATTTCACTTTTGCTACAGCTGGTACATATTATATACCGGTTACCTATATGGCTCCTGATATTGATGCCTGCAACCAAACTGAATCAACAACAGTAAAGGTGCTGGTAAAACCGGGGCCAATAGCAGATTTTACTTTTAACGTTCCTGCATGCCTGGCTGATAGTATTCGTTTTACCGGAACTGCTGTTCCCGGTTCATTTAATCTTATTAATTATAACTGGCTGTTTGATGATAACAGCACCGCCAATACTATCAATGCTGTAAAACTTTTTACAAATACCGGTTCTCAAAATATCCGGTACAGGATTTATGCCGATAATGGTTGTACCGGTGATACAACAAAAACAATAACTATTTCGGAAAGCCCAACCGCTTCTTTTATTATTACCGGAGCTCCTTTCTGTGAAGGAAAACCCATTACCCTTACTTCTGCTGCAACAGGTATCAGTTCATGGAACTGGGAGCTGGGCAACTCTACCAGTACAACTGTTCCGCCTTTTACCCATTCTTTTAGTACCGGTACTTATGCTGTAAAGTTGGTTGCAAAAACAGCTTCCGGTTGTCCTTCTGATACGGTTGAACAAAGCATAACAATTTATCCGACGCCGGTTGTTAATGCAGGAGCTGATAAAACCATCAGGACCGGTAGTTCAGTGACACTGGATGCCGCAGTTACTCCCACTGGTGATTATAATTTTAGCTGGTCGCCTTCTTTATACCTGGATGCTCCTGCAATACTAAATCCGGTATCTGCACCCCTTGTTTCCACCGGTTACGCAATCAGGGTAGTTGACAAACAAAGTGGTTGCTCCGGTGAAGACGATGTGACCGTTAACGTTATTTCAGAACTATTCATTCCAAATGCTTTTACGCCAAATAACGATGGCCGGAATGACAAATGGATCATTCCCGGCCTGGCGTTATACCCGGAAGCAGTGGTGTCGGTTTTTAACCGGGGAGGCCGGAAAATATATGAATCAAAAGGATATACAAGCAATCCATGGAATGGAACTTTTAAAGGTGCCATTCAACCCAATGATGTGTATGTATACCTGATTGAGCTCAGGGATGAAACCAAGAAAATTATAAAGGGGACCGTAACAATCATCCGTTAACCCGATAGAATAAATTCTACAAAAAGCAGCAATAAATTATGGAAATTAGTGCACTAAATACCCCTCAGTCTGAAACTACGAACAAGATGCAGCCAAAGATTCTAATAGCAGACGACCATAGTATGATCCGGAAAGGATTAAAGCTGCACATACAACTCACCCTCGGCTTCAACGACATTGAAGAAGTGGCCACCTGTAATGACCTGATGAAAGAACTGGTCAAGAAAAAATACACTCACCTTGTGCTGGATATCATTTTATCTGATGGCAGTACTCTTGAAGTGATCCCTAATATACGCAGGGTATATCCCGATCTGCATATTCTTGTTTTCTCTATGCAGCCTGCTGAAATATATGGCGAAGCGCTTAAGCAATATGGCATTAATTATTATCTCTCCAAATCTGTAGGCGAAGAAGAAATGATACAGGTGCTGCAGAAATTCCTGCAGAACGAAGCCCCGGTTAGAAGGAATGATATCCATAACCGCGACAACCCTTTTAAAACACTGGCTCCGAGAGAACTGGAGATCCTTCATTATGTATTAAAAGGAATTGGTACAAAAGAGATCGGTGAAACCCTCAACTTAAAAATGAATACCGTTTCTACTATTAAAAACCGCATCTACGAAAAAACCAATGCTGGAAATATCAAAGAACTCATGGAACTGGCCACCCTTTACAATGTAAATTATTAGGCGGGATGCTGTAACTTGTTATGGCAATCTACTTATGCGAAGGCTTCTGATTTTACTATATTTTATTCTTACGCTGGCGAATCCCGCCATAACCCAAACTGCCGGAAACTCCCATCTGCGTCAATATACTACGGACAACGGATTACCATCAAATGGCATCAAGGGTCTGCAGTGGGATGAAAAAACAGGTTTTTTATGGGTTGCAACCGAAGCCGGTATCGTTCGCTTTAATGGAGTTGACTTCCGCTCCTATACCAAGGAAAATATGCCCTCCATTGCCACCGAAAGGATGTTATTTATGGTCCGTAACAGGGAAGAGCATATTTATATATCAGATATGGCCGGCAATATTTTTTGGATAGCGCAAAACAAACCGGTGCTTTGGAAAAAGGGAGTGGAGAGTGTTAATCCATATTATGCGAATTATTATTTACTGTCAGTTTCCGATACTTTTTTTGAAAGACATACCGGCGTTACCAACAATACCCGTTTTTCAGCAGTCACCGATAAAATTGTCGGGCTTAGTGATACAGCCTGCCTGCTTTTAAGTAACGGCACCCTTTTTTACCACTCGATAACGATGCCGGCTCCGGTGGCATTACCTTTCGAGAGAGGCAGTTTCAAATCATTTTTTAAAATAAACGACCAGTGTTTTCTAATCAATAATAAAAAAGAAGCGCTCCTGCTTAATACCAGGGACTTTACTGCTTCCCCGGTTGCAGTAACCGATATTAATGGCAGCCGTCTGCTTTTTGAAACAGGCAACAACCCTGTATTCTGGGAGCCCGGAATGAGAAACCCTGTTTTGGTGGAAGGAGAAAATGCCTGGCTATTTACATTCAGTGATAACAAGATAACAGCAACACTGCTGTTCACAGGTATTCCTTCAGACGCCCTGATCCGAACTTTAGAATACAGCGAAAAAAACAAGACCCTTTTTATCGGTACCGATTCAAAAGGACTGATCATCATTAATCAAACCTCTGTAACCACCAAAAAAAGGACAGATGGCGTCTCTAAAAACAGGAATTCCTATTATTCACAGATTGAACTTTCAAATGGTAATATATTAACGAATGAAGGAGATATCATTGGCGATTCCCCCGCTGCTGAAAACACAATACCTGTAAAAGGAAAATTTGCTTACTATGTTTCTTCTACCGGCGACAGTTTATTGTGGTATAGCCAGTTCAATTCTTCCCTGGGGCATTCTTGCCTGCACCGGTATAACAAGGTCACCGGTCAAACAAAAGTATTTAGCAAGATCAAACCCGACCAGGTGGTAACCCAATCGGGTACAAACTATTATTTAGCCAGCAACGCCGGTATTGGCATTCTCGATGCAGACAGCGTCAGGTTGTTACACGTTTATACCGGAAATAATATCGGCACTATTGCATTTGCTATAACGGAGATACAACCGGGAGTAATAGCAGTTGCCAACTGCAGCGGGTTACTCCGGTATACAATCGTTACCGGGCGGCTGGATACTATATTCAGCAAGGAGAATATTTGTGTGCGGAGTATCTGGAAGTATAAAGACTATGTTTTTTTTGGCACTTATGGTTCCGGCTATTATATCTATAAGAACGGGGTGATAAAACAGATGCCCCTGGATAAGAATAAGTATTTATTATATGCACACTGCTTCGTTCCCGATGACAATAGTTATTGCTGGATCAGCACCAACCGTGGATTATTTAAATCCAGTCTCGAAGAGCTGATCAATGTATTTGAAAATAAAAAGACATCTGTATACTATCATTATTTCGGAAAAAAAGATGGTATGGAAATGACAGAACTGAATGGTGGTTGCACCCCCTGCGCATTGCGTTTAAAAAACAATATCATTTCATTTCCATCTATGGATGGTTTGCTATGGGTAAACCCGGACAAAGCAATTCCTGTATTACCGGAAGGCGATATTTTTATAGATGAAGTGCTTGTTGATAATGAACTAAAAGACCCTGGATATCTTTCCCGAATAAGCCTGCCTGCGAAAACAGGTGAAATAATAATTCGTCTCGCTTTTTCCGCCTGGTGCAATAAAGAAAATATTTACCTCGAATACCAGTTGAACGATACCCTTAACTGGAAGCCGGTTGTTTTTGAAAATGGATCAGAGATCCGGATTAATAACCTTCCTTCCGGAGATTATAAACTACGGATACGAAAACTGAATGGGTTTGAAATCAATAATTACACATACAAAACATTAGACTTTTCCATTACTACGCCGTGGCACCAGCAATGGTGGTTTTTTGTACTGGCCTCCCTGGTGGTGCTGGGTATGCTGTCTTTTTATTTCCGCTACAGAACAAGACAATATGAAATAAGGCAACGAAAACTGGAGCTGCAGGTTGCAGAAAAAACAAAAGATCTGAAAGAGCAAAATGAAATCCTGGAAAAGAACAATTCAATAAAAACAAGGCTTATCTCTATCATCAGTCATGATATAGTTACCCCGTTAAAGTTTCTGACAGTGGCCGGGAAGAACCTGATAGAAAAAAGAAAGATGATGCCGGAAGAGCTGCAACAGGAAACATTGCAGGAGATGACAAACACCTCACAGGAATTGCAACTGCTTTCCACGAATATCCTGAACTGGATTAAATACCAGAATGAAAACAGGCGGCTGGCAAAAGAAACGTTTAACCTGCAGGAGATGGTAAACCAGATATTGGGTATCCTGCAATCACTGGCCCGGCAAAAAAATATCACTATAGATAACCAGGTGGAAAAAGAACTGGAAATCTACCAGTATTATGAACCATTAAAGATCCTGATCTATAACCTGCTCACCAACGCTATTAATTTTACAGAGAAAGGAACGATAACCATTACGGCTATCCGGCAGAACGAACAGGTTACCATTGCTGTTAAAGACGAGGGCATTGGTATAAGTCCCGAACAAATCCAACGATTGATGGCCGAAGATGTTGTTATTACGTCTGCCAATGTGGATAACAGGAAGGGGCATGGATTAGGCTACCTTATCATTAAAGACCTGCTGAAGACAATGGGAGCCCGGCTGCATATTGAAAGTAAAAAAGGGCAGGGTACCACGGTTTCGATTACGATGTTTACTTTATAGTCTTTATTCTTTTTCAACAACCCCTCTTACCAGGTCGATTTCAAATCCTTTCCCGATAAGAAAATCCATTGTCTTCTTTTTCCGGACCAGGTATTGTTCTGCTTTCAATGATGCATATTTTTCATCCGCCAGTTTTTTTAACACGGCGAGGTACTCTTCTTCACTGATTTGGTGCAGTGCTTTTTTTATACAGTATTCAGTTACCTGTTTTTGTTTCAGCTCATATTTTATTTTTACCCGGCCCCATTGTTTCACCCGCCATTTGCCACCGGCATAAGCAATAGCAAAGCGTTCTTCATTCAGGTAATTCTCTTCTATCAATGCACTGATGATCTCATCATGGTCTTTTTTCCAGATTCCGAGATTGTATAATTTCTCCTTTACCTCGCTATGGCAACGTTCCTGGTAAGCACAGTAGTGTTTCAGTTTCTGCAGGGCCTGTTCTTTGGTGAGGTGTTTTTTATACATGAATTGAGATCAGTGTATTCCTGGTATGCAATGAGGTTATTCCTCCAGCCTGGCCGAACAACCGTATTCATGTTTCAAGTAATCATCATAGTGGTCCGCCTGCTTAAATAAAATCCGGAAGGCTTCTGCCCCGTTCTCTTTCGTCATGTCAAGGTCGTAGATAATACAGCTGAGCACAATATTTTGTTTTACACAGCTTAATACTAATCCATGTGTGCGGTAATTCTCCTGCAGCAGGTATTGATACAACGGTTTGATCTTTGTAACATCGGCCGGCATCTGGCAGAGATAAGCATCCCCCGCTATGAAAAAATTTTCTGCATTGTAGGTGATCTTTATTTTGGCCGATCCTTCCTTTACACTCCATGTATTAACTCCTTCTCTTGCCAGCCGCACATCTTTGCCCAGTTCTTTCAATATCTCTTCAATCGTTTTGGCAGCGCCAACCGGTTCCACTTCTTTTTCGGGTATCTCAGGCAACTTTACTTCCGTGCCACAGCTCGGACAATATTTTCCTGAATCAATATTGGCAGCAGTAACTAAAAAACCACAGCTGAAACAACGGGCTGAAGCTTGTCCCTTATTGGGTAAATACATTTGCAGGGCTTCCCGCAGGTAAAGCACCGGTAATGCAAATCCAAGATTATCACCACCACGGATGATGAATGAATTGACACCTATTATTTCTCCATTCATATTCACCAGCGGACCACCACTGTTACCCGGATTGATAGCCGCATCTATTTGTATAAACTTTAACCCGTCTCTTATTCTATCCACTTTCGAGATCACTCCCTGCGTGGCGGTATAATTTAACCCATACGGATGGCCAATGGCTACCACGGCATCGCCGTCTTTCATCTGATCGTACTGACCCAGCCGCACTTCGGGCAGTTCTATGTTTTTGGGTGCTTCCAAAAATGCCAGGTCATGTTTCCGGTCGGTGTACCACACTCTTGACAGTGCTTTATCAAATGTTTTTCCGGCAATGGTTACTTCGGCGTTTTCTGCCACCACATGATCATTGGTAACTATAAGGTCAAATTCTTTTATATAAAAACCAGTCCCTGTTCCCGTAGCAGTTGCTATTTGAATGATGGCGTTCTGGTATTTTTCTATGATCAGTTGCGGGTCCATTACCATTGATTATTTTGATTACTTGGGCTCCATGTTTAAAAACTCCATCTCATTCGTAAACGTAAGATTGAAATTGATAAGCGTATCAAACCGGAGGTTCTGTGTTTTAAAATCCATGTTGGGATATTTATCCTTCCAGCGGTTTTGTATCTCCTTTATTTTATCTATGATAGCCTGCGAAACAAATTGTTTACGTACTGGATCATAATACGCTTTTCTATAACCAAGGGCTACAAAGTATTCCGGGTAGTTTACCATCATATACAAATGAAACAGTTCGGTAACAGCTCTGGGCAGACTGTAAGAGTACTGGCAATAAGAAATGCCGTATTCGGTTATCTGGCTGGCAATAAACGGATAGTTATTGTCCCGGTACCAAACCATGTTCTGGTTAGCAGCATGAATGGCCTCTGCCACCGCCTTGTATGGCTGTGGCGCCACGATGGCAAACGTATATTTGGAACGAAACAGGTTATTAAAAACTTCTTCTTTGGGTAAGGCCTGCATATTTTTAAACGCTGCCGCCATGTCCCTGTTTTTTTCCGTTACCGGTCTTTCGTCCTTTTTAAAATAGATACCGGTTATTTTTTCAAGCTCATTCAGCAATTTTCCTTCCGGTGTGATCATATAGTCTATCCGGTGTATCAGCACCAGCAGTAAATATGCTATCGCTCCTGAAAATTTATCTGCATCCAGTGGTGCGATGGTGTCCAGTGTTTCGCCAATCCATTTTTGGAGGTACATATACTTCACCTCTTTCTCCTGTTCCGGAACGACCGAAATGTGTTCGTTATCTGATTTTTCAAGGGCAGCAAAATCCTGTACCAGCAGGTCATCCTGTTTGTCTGCCTTGGTGGCCAGTTCTTTTAACCCGTAATATAATTTACTGGGACTGGCCATTTCCGAATCGCTGTCAAACCGCATGCAGAGCCTGTCGTTATCCATGGCAAAACGGCTGTAGTATAAATTAAAATTCATTTCCAGCAGGCGGCGCATCACCGGCACAGAAGGTTGCGGCATCCGGGCCAGTGTTACTTCTGCTACTACTGCTTCTTTATCAAAACTCCCCCGTACCACTTTGGATCCCTGGTAAAGTTCAAACCTTCCTTCTGCGCCATTCCTTTCATACACCACATTTTGCGCTGCATCATCCCGCAGGTATTCAAAAAAAGCATCCAGGCTTTCGGGGAATTTTTTTTCCTTGAACAGGTTGTCGGCATCCGTCCACCGGTTCACTTTTACCAATGGTTTATTATTATCAGAATAGCGGCCAAAGGGAATACCCGGCTCCTCAGCTGTTGCTGCTTTCTTCTTTCCCCAGCCAAATAATTTTTCAAGCATTCAATGATTTTTCAAGTCAGGCAATATACAAAGAAGATGCGGGTTGCCCATATACAGAAGACCAAAAACCTGCACCCGTCAACAAGTATTCCACAGGGCCTTTAAAGTGTTGACAGTAAACCAAAAATCAGTAGTTTCGCCTCATTCATTTAAACAATTTAATTACAGGTCATGAAGTTTATAGCGTCGTCCTCTTCTTTGCTGAAACAACTGCAGCATATTTCCGGTGTTATCAACGCCAACACGGTTTTGCCGATATTGGAAGATTTTTTGTTTGAAGTGGAAAAAAACAAACTGACGGTGGTGGCGACAGACCTGGAAACCGTGATGCGGGTACAGCTGGATATTGAAGCCAAAGACAGCGGCAAAGTGTGTATCCCGGCTAAGATCCTGATGGACTCACTGAAGAATATTCCTGACCAGCCCCTTACGTTCAATATTGATAAAAATTTCGGTATTGAGATCACCAGTGATAACGGTAAGTATAAAGTGATGGGCGAAAATCCCGATAACTTCCCGAAAGAACCGGCTGCAGATGATACTACTTCCTTTACCATGACGGCTTCGGCATTGGTAACCGCTATCAACAAAACTTTGTTTGCCACCAGTAATGATGATCTGCGTCCCGCCATGACGGGTGTTTTCTTTGAGCTGGATAAAAAGGGATTACAATGCGTAGCCACAGATGCACATCGCCTGGTTCGCTATAAAAGAACAGATGTAAAATGTCCAAAAACAGATTCTTTCATTGCGCCCCGCAAACCATTGAACCTGCTGAAAGCAGCTATTCCGTTTACAGATGAAGAAATTACTGTAAGCTATAACAGCAACCACCTGTTTGTAAAACATGGCACCACACAAATGAGTTGCCGCCTGATCGATGCAAGGTTCCCCGATTATAAAGTGGTCATTCCAACCGACAACCCTTACCGCCTGACAGTAAATAAAAATGATTTTCAAAGTGCCCTGCGCCGGGTAAGTGTATTCAGCAATAAAAGCACCAACCAGGTGGCGTTGAGTATCAGCGGCAGCGAACTGCAACTCGCAGCGCAGGATGTGGACTTCAGCTTTGAAGGAAACGAAAGAATGAAATGCCAGTACAATGGTGAAGACCTGATGATCGCCTTCAATGCAAAATTCCTGATCGAAATGCTGAACGCAACCGACAGTGATGAAGTAAATATGGAATTGTCAACCCCTACCAAGGCGGGTATCATTAAACCAACAGACCAGGATGAAAGCGAAGAACTCCTGATGCTGGTGATGCCACTCATGCTGAATCAATAATCCTTCAACAGCGAAGGAAATAGCATACTGATTTTTAAAATCTCTCTTTGTAAGGGAGATTTTTTATTTTACACCAATGGAATACATCAATATCCGTTCTTTCGATAATTATATCCCGGCCCATATTGCATCGGGGCGGCTGGAAGAAGAAGGTATTAACTGCTGGCTGAAAGATGAAAACACTGTCACCATTGATCCAATACTTACTAACGCTATCGGTGGCATTAAACTAATGGTGGATGCCAGGCAGGCAGAAAGAGCAGCAGACATCCTGCGCAAGCTGGAAAGTGAACACCGCAAACTGACGCCCTGTCCTAAGTGTCAATCCCTGAATATAGACTATGTAAGCACTCCCCGTAAAGCCGGTAACTGGTTCAGCGCTTTGTGGGCCTTTTTAACCCTGAGCTATGCCATGCCGGTGGAAAAAGTATTTCATTGTTTTGATTGCGGTCATGAGTATGTTGCAGAAGAGAACAGGGATGCTACTAAAGAATGACAGTGCCGCTGACAGCCGTTTTCTTTTTCCTTCGTATCTTAATCCTGAATTACTACCATGTGGAATAACATCATCCAATATTTTCAGACCCTGGAACAACGTCCCCTGGAACGAATGGCCATCCTTGTTGGTGGTTTGCTTTTTTTCTGGATAGTGGAAGGAGCGATCCCTTTGGTTTCGCTGCACTATAAAAAGAACAAGCTGCGCCATGCCGGTGTTAATTTTGTATTGACGGTGTTGCACCTAATTCTTCATACCGGGCTGGCCTTTATTATCATCAAACTGTCCGACTGGTGCCTGCACAATCAGTTTGGTATTGTCTACTGGCTGAACACCGGTGTATTGATGACCGTTATCATTGCTGTGCTTGCCCTTGATTTCAGCAGCTGGCTGGTACATCTCATTATGCATAAGAATAAATTTCTATGGCGGTTTCACCTGATTCACCACAGTGATACGAATGTGGATGTCACAACGGGTCTGCGTCACCACCCGGGTGATAGTTTGCTGCGGGGTATTTTTTTTATGTTACTAATTTTCGTTTCCGGTGCTCCCATGTATTCGGTAATGATCTACCAGACACTGGTGGTGCTGGCCACTGCTTTCACGCATGCCAATATCAGTTTACCAAAAGGAGTGGATAAGGCAATAAGTTATTTGCTTATTTCTCCCAATATGCACAAAGTGCACCATCACTGGAAACAACCGTATACGGACAGTAACTATGGTGCTGTGTTTTCTTTTTGGGACCGGTTGCTGGGAACCTTTACATTCCTGGATACAAAAGATCTTCGTTACGGATTGGACCGGTATTTCCCGGAAGAAAAAGACGAAGATATTGTGATACTGCTGGTAAAGCCTTTTCAAAAGCAGGACGAATAAAGCTGCTATTCATCAAACTTATTTATATGAAAAAGTTAAGCTTGTTAATCCCGTTGATCACAGGATTACTCTTATCTCTTATGAGTTTTTCACAAAGCGGTTCCTTTTATACCGCAGCTAAAAGCGGGTTAAGTCTCCGGGAAAACCCGGCTATTGATGCAAAAGTGATTGATAAGATTCCTTATGGAACAAAGATTACACTGCTAACGACTGATGAAGAAAAAAAGACGATCGTCACCGAAGGGATGGAGGGTAGCTGGGAAAAAGTGAAGTATAATAACAAAACCGGTTATGTTATTAATTCATACTTATTTCCCCTTCCGCCGCCAAAACTGGTATCGGTAAAAGAGATGAAAAACTACCTGGCACAGGTTACAACAGCATTCGGCGCCAGGCTTGTCACCAAATCCCGGACAACGGACAATTTAGAAGGTTTTGGCTGGGAATTGCGTAAACAGCTGTATAAAAACGGGGCTGAGCACCATGAATTCATGGGGTATGAATACAACTCCAATACTTATTTCCTGCCTGATTTTTCGATAGAGCAGGGCTTCCTGTTGTTACGCTTGATCCCGGAATTCAAAGAACTGTTTGGAGAAAAAGATGAATTCCCCTCTTCCAGCAAAAAATATGTAAAAGGAGAAACTGAATACGAAGTAACGGTTTATAAACGGGTTTTTGATGCGGATCATTCCTGGATTGATAAGATCCGCATTGAATATGCAGAAGGGGCTGTTTATTTCTTTGAAATGTATTTACTCGACAATCAATTAGTAATTTTTTACAGCGCTGGTCTATAGCTTTGCAGCATGAAGAAGATAGCAATGATACCGGCCCGTTATGCAGCCACCCGGTTTCCGGGCAAGCTGATGCAGGTATTGGGCGATAAAACTGTTATCCGTCATACGTATGATGCAACGGTAGCTACCGGTTTGTTTGATGAAGTGATAGTAGTAACCGACAGCGATATCATTTTTACAGAGATAACGGCAGCTGGCGGCAGCGCTGTACTAAGTAAATACGAACACGAAAGTGGCAGTGACCGTATTGCAGAAGCTGCTGCAGAGATGGAGGTTGACATTATCGTGAATGTGCAGGGTGACACGCCGTTTGTAAAGAAAGAACCGTTGCAAAAATTGTTGCAGCAATTTGATGATGAAACTGTACTGGTAGCATCGATGATGCAGGTACTGACCAAACAGGAAGAGATTGATGATCCCAATTTTGTGAAAGTGGCGGTGGATAAAAATTGGAACGCCCTGTTCTTCAGCCGCAGTGTGATCCCTTACCCGAGAGATACAGGCTATCCTACTACTTATTATGAACATATTGGTGTGTATGCATTCCGCAAACAGGCCCTGATGAATTTTACGCAATGGCCTGTCAGCCCGCTGGAAGCGGCGGAAAAAATTGAATGTCTTCGTTACCTGGAAAATGGTATCCCCCTCCGTATGATCGTGGTGGATTATATGGGTGTAGAGATCGACACACCCGAAGACCTGGAAAGGGCTGCTGGTTTATTATAAGTAATCAAACCACAGATAGCACAGATTAAATACACACTGATTGCACAACCTGGAAACCATAAACGATATCACCGGTAAAATCATTGGGGCGTCTTTCAGGATTCATTCCGAATTGGGGCCGGGTTTATTGGAAAGTTCCTATAAAGAGTGCCTTTACTATGTTTTAACCAGGTCTGGTCTGTTTGTTGAAAAAGAAAAAGCTCTTCCTTTAATTTTCGAAGAAGTAAAACTTGATATTGGCTATCGCATTGATTTGCTGGTAGAAAACAAAGTTATTGTGGAAACAAAATCTGTTGAAGCGCTGACAGATGTACATACGGCCCAGGTATTAACTTATTTGAAATTAACCCAATGTAAAGTAGGTTTGCTTATTAATTTTAATGTGGCAGATTTAAAAAAGGGGATAAAAAGGCTGATTCTATAGCTGTGTTATCCGTGAAAATAATCTGTGTAATCTGTGGTAAAAAATATGAAATTCAGAAACTTCAAAATGGTCGGCTATGTGGTCTATGGCCGGGGTTCTTTCAACCAGGTAGATGAAATAATAGCACCGCACCGAAAAGAAGGTAAACCGATGGTCTTTCTCGTAGATCATTTTTTTGAGGGCAAGCCGTTGGTCAGCCGTATTCCGCTACGGGGAAATGACAGCATCATCTTTGCCGATGTAACGTATGAACCCAAGACAACCTATGTAGATAAGCTGGCACAGCAACTGAAAGAGGAGTTCGGTACGGTGAGTGGCGTGATCGGTATTGGCGGCGGTTCCACCATGGACCTGGCCAAAGCTGTTTCGCTGATGATGAACAACCCCGGCTCTTCCGCCGATTACCAGGGCTGGGACCTGGTGAAATATCCCGGAGTATATAAAGCCGGCATTCCTACACTCAGCGGTACCGGCGCAGAGGTTTCAAGAACAACGGTGCTGACCGGCCCGACAAAAAAGCTTGGGATGAATTCTGACTTCACACCGTTTGACCAGATAGTACTTGATCCGGAACTGACCAGCAACGCCCCGGCCAACCAACGCTTCTACACCGGCATGGATTGTTATATTCATTGCATTGAAAGTTTGGAAGGCACCTACCTGAACGAGTTCAGTAAAAGTTATGGTGAAAAAGCATTGCAGCTTTGCCGCGATGTATTTGTCAATAAAGACAGCTGGGATGATGATTGTGATGATAAACTGATGATGGCCTCTTATGCCGGAGGGATGAGCATTGCCTACAGCCAGGTAGGGGTGGCGCATGCGGTGAGCTATGGTCTCAGTTATTTACTCGGTACCAAACATGGCATCGGCAATTGTATAGTGATGAACCACCTGGAAGAATATTACCCGGCCGGTGTAAAAGAATTCAAACACATGGTAGAGAAAAATAAGATCGATATACCAACCGGTATCTGCAAAGGATTAACGGAGGAGGACTTTGAAAAAATGATCAACGTATCTATGGGCATGAAACCGCTTTGGGAAAATGCGCTGGGAAAAGATTGGGAAAAGATCATGACAAGAGAGAAGTTGAGAGCCTTGTACGAAAAATTGTAGCCCCGCAAAATGGGGAACAGGCTTATGCTGATGGAAAAATTCTCAAAACAGATTTGAGCTGATTTATTGGTAGCAGCTTACCGCAAATACACAGAAGTAAAAGCAGTTACCTTATACTTTAATTAGTTTTAGTAAATTCATCAGACAAACCTTATCTGATGACAGAAGTTGTACTAAAACCACTGCAACACCGGGGCAATGAGTGCATCGGTATTTATTTTGAAAAATCTCCCCGGTTAAACGGTGCCATTCAAAAACATGCGGGGGCCCGATGGAGCCAGACCAATAAATGCTGGTATGTGCCGCTAAGCAAAGAGAATTATAACAAACTTGCCGTGGCCCTGAAGGGGGTTGCCGATATTGAGCAATCTGCGTTGCGACAGTACCTGGCGGATAAAAAGAAACCCACCACAAAGACTAGTGTTATGCTGCCAGTGGAAAGGTCGCATAAAATAGTAGCCACAAAACAGAGTGTACTCATTCGCCCCCCGGGTAAAAAAACAACAGTCTTTCCCAAAACAGGAACTATACATCCGGTAAATGCCCATGTAATTCCATTACTGGAACAAAGAATTAAACTACTGGGATATAGTGACTCGACTAAAAAAACCTATGTCAATGAAGTGGGAATTTTTCTAAAAACACTGCAACATCATCCGGCTGATGCATTCAGTATTCAAAGAATAAAAGACTACCTGCAATATTGTGCAGAGACACTCGGCCTTACAGAGAATACACTGCACAGCCGCATGAATGCCTTAAAATTCTATTATGAGCAGGTGCTGAAAAGAGAAAAATTTTTCTGGGATGTACCCCGGCCCAGGAAGGGAACTCAATTACCCAAAGTTCTCAGTAAAGAAGAAATGATCAGGCTTATCAAAGCCATCAAAAATGTAAAGCATAAAACCATGATCATGCTTGGCTATGCCTGTGGTTTACGGGTAAGCGAAATAACAGGGCTGGAATTAAAAGATGTGGATGAAGACCGAAGGCTTTTATTAATACGGAAGGCAAAAGGGAAAAAAGACAGGGTGGTAAGCCTTAGCCCTGTCATGTTAATTATGATACGGGAGTATACCTCAAAATATAAACCAGAGAAATACCTGTTTGAAGGCCAGTATAAAAAGACTCCATATAGTGTACGGAGTCTTGAAGCAATTATTAAGGCTGCTAAAACTAAAGCAGGAATCAGTAAAACCGGGAGCATGCATATGCTCAGGCATAGTTTTGCCACGCATCTGCTGGACAAAGGGACAGATGTGGTATTTATACAAAAGTTGCTTGGTCATAATGACATAAAAACGACCCTTCGATACCTTCATGTTACCAATAAAGACATGCTAAATATCCTGAGTCCGCTTGAGGATATAAAGGATTTTTTGTAACAAGGCCGGTTGGATTGTCGCAACTCCCTTCTGGCAGTGAAAATCTTGCATAAACCAGCTCAAATTATTGAAAATCAAGCCGACAATTTTTTGATGCTCCCGCAAAAAACTGTTCGTATATTCGACAATACACACGTTAGGCGCAATAGTATTCAAAAGCTTAATTATATTAGCATGACAACTAAAAAAGTAGATTACATTTTCGCTATCAAATTATTATTCGGGCTATTCATCTTGACTCTTTTATTTATTTCTTGTTCCGAAAACAAAGCCAAACAACCCAATGACAGTATACCAAAATATGATGGCGTGACGATTGATGTCGATATCTCAAATGTAAACTGCCTTGCCATATTACTCGCCAAAGATGGCACAATAAATAGAAAAGGAAGTGGTGTACTCGACACCTTAGATAAGAACTTTTTTATGGGCTTGGCAAAAGACAATCCGTTTGATAGTTTAATGAATGGAATTCCGAATGATCTTTTAACATATTGCAACGAACCCTCTCTTAAGTGTGACACGTTGAAACAAACTTTTAAAGTAAAGATAGCTTTTGGAAACAATGACTCTGTTTGCGAAATAGAATACTGTGTTAACGGAGCAATAAATGATCTCCCAAAGCCAATCAAAGACTTTCTTGAAAAAGCAATTCTTGTTACCGATCCATGGTATCAAAGCCAAAAAAAACTGCTACTTCCAAAGTAGTCAAATAAACTACTGCGCCTAACATGGGGTTTGGCGTTATGGCGGCTTTACGAACATATCCTCATCGATATAACAAGGCTGAGCGACATATCCAACTGACGAATAAAGCCCAGCTTTAGAATATATTTTCATCTTCATATCTTTGATCAGCAACATATCCGGGCTGACGTAACACGGAATACCGCCACAACGCCAAGCCCTAACGTTACCTGCAAGCGTAAAAAACGACAACAACTAAACAGACAGACAAGTAATGAAATTAATATTAGCAATCGGGACAGGTAGTTTTATCGGAGGCATTCTTCGTTACTTGCTTTCTCAATTTATCCAGACAA
>JBGSPB010000012.1:0-135181 GCA_041738795.1 Chitinophagaceae bacterium
AACGTTAGCCACAATTAGCATTAAAAGCATGAAAACTACCATTCTATTGTTACTTCCCTTTTTTGGTTTTTCTCAAGTTAAGTTAGAGCCAAAAAAACTTTTTGATGGAAAGATTCAGGTTTCGATTCCAGTTGAATTAAAAGAGAGCGACAATCCATTATCCTTGGAAAACGCTGATATCTTATTTGTAAATAGAGATAAGGATGTCATTCTTAGTATTAGTTATACGGCGGAAAAGTTGAATTTAAATCAATTTTATGCATACCAACGATTTTTAATAAAGGGCTTAAAAGAAGATTTTCCTGATATTATTATCGCCGATTCAGGTGTTGTCAAAAACAATGAAAGACAAATTGGCTTTATAGAATGCCAGCAAGCAATTAATGATAAAACTGTTTATAGCTCAATCTATTTTACCAGTGTTGAGGGAAGAATTTTTAAAATTTCCTTGGAGTATGTAAAAGACTACCAAACTCAATGGAAAAACGTTAGCAAAGACATAATGGAGACGCTTAAGCCTTTCTAAATTTAATGCGGCTAACATGAACTATGCATTAGCCATTCAGCAAACAGTTTCAGCAACAACTTATAATTGACCATTAAGCGGCCGATAGGTCTCTTTATGATATCAGCAGAAATACCGAACTTTAACATTGCAAATAAGCTGAAAACATTTTTAGCTTGAAGTTTGCCAACTCCAACCATTACAGGTGTATTGTTTCGCCTTCTTAAAATCAAAGGAGGGTAAAACAATGAAAGCATTTTTTAAAACACTACTTATACTGGTGCTGGCTTTTTTTTCCCAGTTTGCACTGGCCCAAAAAGGGTCTTCCATCGTGATACATGATAATACCAGTCCTGCAAATGGCGGAGAAAATGCAACATCGAATCTCCGCAATGAGATAGCATCCGTATTGAACCGCGAAAAACCCTGTACAGACCTGATGGACGACCAGGATATCCGTAATGTACTGGAGAGTGAACGGGAAAAGAATATATTGGAAGGCGGTGATCCGCAGCAGGTATTAACAGATATCGGAAACCTGATGGGAGCCAGTTATGTAATGAGTGTTTCGGCAACGCCTTTATCCGGCGGAGCCACCTCTTACACGGTTTTTGTAATGGATCCGCAAACGGCAAAAACAATTGCCCGGCAAACGGGAACTGATGCTAAACAAATTGCCGATAATATCGTCAGGCAGCTTGGTTCCAGCCTGCCAGATAACTGCAAACCGCATTGGTTGGGAGTAGTCAAGTATGAGTTTTCCTCGAATGAAACAAAAGTAACACACGATGCCGGGGCGATGCATGCCAGCACGAGGAATACCAAACGAACCAAAACCGTAACCTACTCGGCTCAGAACAGCATTGTGGCCACCCTTTTACCTCCTAAACCGGGCAGCGAGATTTCCGCCAGCAAATCGATAGCAAGAGTCTGGATGAGATCAAAAATCATCGGTGAAATGAAATCGGAAACAGTTGGCGAAGTGTATTGCCGTTTGAAAGGTCAAAATCCTACCTGGAAAGGCTACAACTTACAGTATTCCGAAACCACAACACAAATAGGTGGGGGAGCAGACAATCTTCCTGTCTCTATTTCGCTAGACAGTGAGGGTAATTACAAAATCGTTGTAAACTCACCCGGCGGAACTCTTATAAGCAAATTTGAGACAAACAGGTCGGAGTCAAGCTGTAACCCGGAAAATCCCCCCATCAAGGAGGCGATCAGTATGCCCGAACAAAAAATGGATGCTTCAAGTTTTGATGTTACCGGAAAAACTGATGCAAAAAACCGGGATTCCTTAGCAGGATCAAAGACGACGCCGGACGGAAAAACAAAAATTACCTGGCACCTGCGGCTGGTGAAACCGAAACCAAAAAATTAAACAGCATTACCATCATTTGACAATAAACAGACAGCAAAAATCCGGAAATCTTTTTCCGGTTTACAGCAATTGCCAGCAGGCATAATACAAATGCCCAACCTGTGTATAGCCTTTATCGTTGCTGCCCTGCCCCACTCAATTTTTGGATAATGCTTTCCAAAATAAGTCTGCAATACTTACCGATTCTAACTATTTCAGTCCCAGGTTTTTAATATTCTGACTACGGGAGGATAATCAATAAAATAAAAATATTTTCTCATTTTTCATAAATTTTTATTGTTTTTCAATAAATATTTATAGTTTTGCCCTGTAATAAAAAACAAACACAATGGAAATCAGAATTACTACCAAACAGATTTTACTGTTCCTGAATATACTGTCCTGGATAATTTTTGTGGGGGTATGTATTGAAGCGGGGGGTATCATTTTCAATTCGGTTTATGCGTTGTACAAACCGACAGTGGCTACCCATTTCTGGAATGGCACTGACCTTTCAGCCTTGTATGCCCATGACAAAGGCCATTTCATAGCCCAAACGACCTTGATGTCTATTGCAACGGTAATGAAGGCGTTGATCTTTTACCTGATCATAAAACTTTTTTATGGGAAAAAATTCAACATTCCCAGTCCATTCCACCCGGTGATATTAAAAATGGTGTTCAACATAGCCTACCTCTGCCTTGGTGCCGGCCTCTTTTCCTTATGGGGTACCCGGTATGCGGCCTGGATAGAAGAACAGGGCGTACAGATGCCCGATATACATTACCTGGGTATTGGTGGCGGCGATGTATGGCTGTTTATGGCTGTGGTGCTTATGGTGATAGGACAGGTGTTTAAAAAAGGAATCGAATTACAAACAGAAAGCGATTTAACTGTATAAACTATGCCCATAATAGTAAACTTAGACGTAATGATGGCAAAGCGTAAAATGTCTCTCAATGAGCTTTCCGAAAAAGTTGGCTTAACCTTATCTAATCTCTCCATTTTAAAAACAGGAAAAGCCAAAGCAATCCGGTTTAGCACATTAGAAACAATTTGTAAAGTCCTGAAATGCCAGCCGGCGGATATCCTTGAATATGCTGATGAACAAGAAAACTAACATACAATGAAAAAATATTAATGCCTATACCTTTTAGTATTGGCTGCTTTTACTAAAGCACATCCCGATAAACATGGGCACAAAATAACCTGATTTGTTCCTTCGCTTCCGTGCCACAGAATGCCCTTACTTAACCAGGCTCAGCCCGTTGTGCGCAAACTTATTGATACCACTTCCCGAATAGAAGGCTTATTTCCCTGTTTTGAAACCTTCCTGTTTACTGCTCAATTAGTATTTGGATAAAATCACAAGTGTGAATTATATAACATTATACCTGCATGACATAAGAATAACTACCTGCAGGCATTTACTTTTGTAAAAGTTTTTCATAGGATATTGGATTTTTTAACGGGTCTGGATTTTTATCCTGGACCCCTTTTTTTTTAATACCACTAAACCCTTTATAGTTTCTGTGCTGACTTCCCTTCTGCCAGCTATGAATAGAAAACAATTTACCGGGACAAGATCATAGCTGTAGTAAAACTGTATGCAGGCGGCAGGGTTGTGTAAAAAATCAAACAAATGCTGTTCTTTTTTATCCTAGGAGCATTTTGTGGTTATAACATTAGCCGGCGGAGAATAAAGTTCCGGCTACCGCACATAATTTATTTACAGGTCTTATCAAAAATCAAACTCCCTGCGATGCATATTCCAGCGAACACCAACGCTGATAACAGAAGTATTATTAGAGATGAGCGGTGCCGTTTTCGTTTCTTGCTTACGAACCACCGCATTCAGTTCGAGGAATAAATTTTCCCGCATCTCGTATGACAACAGGAAAGAGGCAAGAAATACATTTGTCTTCCAGCCACTGCCGATATCGTACCCAAAATCGCCCTGGCGGAACGGCGGTACATTGGGATAAAAAATATTGCTGCCATAACTCTGGTTGCTGCTGTCCCTGCCCTGTGTGTAATAGATCAGTTTACCAACGGCCAGCCATTTAGGTGCCGGCTGGTAACGGGCCATGCCGATAAACTCACTGAAGTTAGCCATCAGCGGATGTGCCAGCGGCTGGTTATAGTGCGTATAATTGGCCACCGAATCTCGGTGAGAATAAGTGAATGGACGAACCCTGTTATGTTCCACCTGCAGGTCAAGGTTTGATATACCAAAAGCATCGATATATTTGGCACCAAGCTGTATGCCCCATTTGTTGGCCCACCAGCCGCGGTTGTTCTTTATTTCAGAGAGTAAAAATTCATCGAGGCTTAATTGCCCATAGAGTTGAATGCCCTTTCCAATATTGGCTTTTGCATCCAGTCCCGCTACAGAGTTATCAAAACTTCCGTTCTGCTGTTCAATAGAACGATAGAAGATAATGGGATTGAGATAACCAAAATCAAAACGGTCTTTACGGCCAAAGATCACTCCTTCAAACAAACCGATATTCAACCACTTTGTCACATTCACATCCAGGTGGTGCATGGCTGCATATTTCTTGCCGATAAGTTTATCCCCTATCCTGTTATCTGCATTGTGCAGTTCCATGAACAGGTTCTGGTAATTGAATTTCCAGATTCTTGTATTCAGTTTCAGGAATAAATTACTGTTGCCAAAATCACTCAGGAACATACTGCGGTGACCATTGCCGATAAAATTGCGGTCGTAACCAAATGTAACATCTATGTACTTCGTTACATTAAAAGTGAAATAACCCCTTGCATCGAAATAATCATAGCCGGTTCCCTTGAAGTCTTTATAAAAACCGGCACCGGGCACCGCTCTTCTTGCATTGACAAAATCCCGTACATAAAAAGGGGTTTTCTCCTGGTTATCGGTAATATAGGCATAGAAGCCGATCTTATTGGCGATACGTCCGCGGAGGTTCAATCCTCTCGTATTCTGGTATAGTGTTTCATCATTATCTTTCTCCTTTGACACTGTTACCTGTATCACCGGGTTGATGACAAGATCAAAATCTTTTACATGCACTTCATACAAATTGGCCGGAGAAGTATAGAAATTTTTCAGGATTGGTTTCTTTGAGGCATATTGTAACCGGTCCGCTTCTGGCAGGTATTCCAGGTTATTCATCAATACCCGTTGAATATTGTATGCATCAACCCTGGAAAGTGTTTTACCCTGCTGCAGGTAATGTGTCACCGCATTAACCGTATGCTTGCGGCTGAATGGTTTTGTTTTGGAAAAATTAAAGAAGGAATCGGTGCGGTTCCTGATTTCCAGCCGCTCCATCAGTATATTGGCCTTATCTCCCTGCGGCAGATAAGTAGTTTGTGAAAAAACCGAAATGGGTAACAGGATAAATGCAAGTCTTACCAGGCTTTGTTTAAATTGCATAAGATTTGGCTTTGGCTAATAATTCAACGGACAAGATATGCAAAATTACCTGATAAAGAATATACAAGTTGTCAATGAAGGCAGTATAAAAACAGCAGATGTTTTGATAACAAATGGCAGGATTGAAAAAATAGCGCCACAGATTACAAAAACAAATTCAGCTGTCATTGAAATATATGGTGAAGGAAAATATTTATTGCCCGGTTGCATAGATGACCAGGTTCATTTCCGGGAGCCGGGACTGACACATAAGGCAACCATTGCTACTGAAGCCAAAGCAGCTGTAGCCGGCGGGGTCACCAGTTTTATGGAAATGCCCAATACCATTCCCAATGCATTAACCCAGGAATTGCTGGAAGATAAATACCAGGTTGCTTCAAAAACCTCCCTGGCCAACTATTCTTTTTACATGGGCACTTCCAATGATAATGCGGAAGAAGTGCTGAAGACAAATAAAAAGAAAAATGATATCTGCGGCATCAAGATATTCATGGGTGCCAGCACCGGGAATATGCTGGTTGATAATCCCAACACCCTGGACCGGGTTTTCCGGGAAAGCGAAATACTGATCGCCACGCATTGCGAAGATGAAAGCATCATCAAAAGAAATCTGGAACAACTAAAATCAACAGGAAAAATATTGGTTCCTGCCGATCATCCGATTATCAGGGATGAAGAAGCCTGCTATGAATCTTCTTTGTATGCCATTCAGATTGCCAAGAAATACGGCACCCGGTTGCACATATTACATATAAGTACCGAAAAAGAACTGCAGCTGTTCACCAATATGTTCCCGTTGAAGGACAAACGTATCACCACAGAAGTATGTGTACACCACCTGCACTTCACCAGTGATGATTATGCAAGGCTGGGCAACCAGGTAAAATGCAATCCGGCCATCAAAGCGCCGCATAATAAAGAAGCCTTATGGAAAGCCCTACTGGACGACAGGCTGGATGTGATCGCCACTGACCATGCACCGCATACCTGGGAGGAAAAAAATGAGCCTTATGAAAGAGCTCATGCCGGGCTTCCTTTGGTTCAACATTCGCTATTATTGATGCTCCATTATTACAAACAAGGAAGGATATCACTAGAAAAGATAGCAGAGAAAATGAGTCATGCCGTTGCTGATTGTTTTCATATCAAAGAAAGAGGCTATATCCGGGAAGGTTATCATGCCGACCTGGTGATCGTGGATATGAAACATGGAATGACCGTCACAAAAGAAAATATTTTATATAAATGCGGCTGGAGTCCGTTGGAAGGGTTTGAGTTTCCTGCCACCGTCACCCATACATTTATAAATGGCCATTTGGTATATGGAAACGGGGTGTGGGATGAATCTCAAATGGGGTTAAGGCTGGCATTTGACAGGAACATATAAGAACCAAAACTCAAGAAACAAAAAATCAAACAGCAGGACTCCACCCTTATTGCGACGTCTATTATATGCAGGAAACTAAAAAAATATATGACCTGGAAGAAAGAACTGCAAAGTTTGCGGAGAGGGTGAGAGATTTTTGTTTAACCCTACCCAGGAACCCTGAAAATAATGAATATATACCGCAATTGATAAGAGCAGGAAGTTCCCCTGGTGCTAACTACATAGAAGCAAATGAAAGCATAGGAGACAAAGATTTCAAAATGAAAATAAAGACTTGCCGCCGGGAGGCTAAAGAATCTGCCTATTTGGCTAAGACTTGTGATAACCGGTGGCACCAAAGAACTTGAAACTGAAAGACAGTCATTAAAGCAGGAAGCAAGGGAATTTGTTTTAATTTTTACTTCAATATTAAAAAAAAGAAGTGAGAACGAGTAGGTTCCCATTTATTTGGAACTTGTTTCTTGTATTTTGGAATTTAAAAGGCGCATGCAAATAGACAACACATCCTTCAATGATATCTCCATCTTTCACCAGGAAGAAGAGTTTTCTATTTTTCATAAGCTCAATTTCACAAGAACAGTTGGTGGCCGTGAATGGTTGCGTAAATTTTTCAGTGAGCCGCATAATGACCTGAAAAAAATTATCGGCACGCAAAAAGTGATCCGCACTTTTATGGAGCATGTAAAGGACTGGCCTGTTGATGTCAGCAATGGCACCGTGCTGGTAATGGATAAATTCCTTGACTACCAACTGGACCCGATCAGTGAGGCCCCCGCTTCTTTCAATAATCTATTGTACCAATGGTTGCACAATAGTGACTATTCTATGGTCAAATATTCGGTTCCCCATTTCGCTGACTTTTTCCGGGGCATCCGGAAAATTGCAGAACTGCTGGAAAATATGGACCTGCCTGCCAATATTCAGCTGTACATAGATCGCATTATCGGAATGCTGAAAGAAACACCCCTGCAAAAATTATCCGAAACAGAAGCAGGGCAAAAGTTTAGTGCCCGGCAAAACCTGTACTTCGGTTATCATCTGCGTGGCCGTTATAAAACAAATACACTTGAACTGATTGACATTTACAGCCGGCTGGATGCCTGGTACTCGATGGCAGTGGCAGTAAAAACATATAACCTCAGTTTTCCGGAATTTGTGGAGCAGGAAACACCGCTGGTGGATGCAAAAGGTTTGTACCATATTCTATTACCACAGCCGGTGGCTTATGACCTGCAGATGAACCCGGAGCAGAATTTTCTTTTTTTGACTGGAGCGAATATGGCGGGTAAAAGCACTTTGATAAAATCGGTAGGTTCGGCTGTTTTCCTGGCACATATCGGCATGGGTGTGCCGGCACAAAAAATGAAACTGACCTTGTTTGATGGATTACTGAGCAATATTAACGTAGTAGATAATATTGCCAAAGGGGAAAGCTATTTTTTCAACGAAGTACAGCGGATCAAAAACACAATTGAAAAAATAAATGATGGCAAGAAATGGCTGGTACTTATTGATGAATTATTCAAAGGCACCAATGTGCAGGATGCGATGAAATGCTCACTGACAGTTATAAAAGGCCTGATTAAAATTAAGAATTCGCTGTTCATCCTTTCCACTCACCTGTATGAAATTGGTGATGAACTGAAGAACTATCCCAATATATCTTTCCGTTATTTTGAAACCGATGTGAATGATGACCAGCTGAAATTCAGTTACCAGCTGAAAGAAGGTATCAGCAATGATCGCATCGGGTATGTCATCCTTAAAAGGGAAAAGGTGGTAGAGATGCTGGAGAAATTATAGCGTCACGATTTTAGGATATATTATAGAGTAATAGAAAATATCTTTCTTAAATTGGCCGTATGAAAAAATGGTTGCTTGCTCTCACACTTATCTATACCTCATCTACCCTTTCGGCCCAACGGAATATTGATGCGCTTCACTATTCCAACACAATAGAACTTACTGATCGCAATGATTCTGTTTCAGGTACCACTGTTATTGACCTGTTGATAACAGACAATACAGATCAACTTATTCTTGATTTAAAAAACATTGACCCTGCAGGAAAAGGAATGACCGTAACAGATGCCGGCTATATGATTAAAAGCAAGTATCGAAAAACTTATGAACATCTTGCTGATAAAATTATATTTAAAGGAGATTTTAGCAAAGGAGATACTGCGGAAGTAGCCATAGTGTACAAGGGCATTCCGGCAGACGGCCTCATTATTTCAAAAAACCAATTTGGGAATCGGACTTTTTTTGCGGATAACTGGCCAAACCGGGCTCACAACTGGTTTCCCTGTGTGGACGACCCTGCTGATAAAGCATCTGTTGAATTTGCTATTACAGCTCCTGAAAAATATAAAGTAGTGGCTAATGGCTTATTGATACAGGAAACACCATTGAAGAATAAAAAAAAATTGACACAATGGAAAGAGACGGTACCATTGCCAACTAAAGTTATGGTGATTGGTGTGGCTGATTTTGCTGTGCACCTCTCCGGCATGGTAAATAATTGTATTCCTGTAACCAGTTGGGTGTTCCCTGAAAACATTGAAGGCTTTATGGATTATGCAATGGCCAAAGATATCCTGGTCTTTTATATCAATTACATTGGTCCCTATGCCTATCAAAAATTAGCCAATGTACAATCCAAGACCATGTTTGGCGGAATGGAAAACGCAGGTGCTATTTTCTATGCTGAACATACGGTGAACGGCCAGCGAACAGAAGAAAGACTCATCGCCCATGAGATAGTGCACCAGTGGTTTGGCAATATGGCCACGGAAAAAAGCTTTGCTCATTTCTGGCTCAGTGAGGGCTTCGCCACTTACTTAACACATATTTATCTAGAATATAAATATGGTACAGACAGTCTGAACAAAAGAATGCAGGAGGACAGGGAGGAAGTGATCAGCTTCGTAAAATCAGCAAAAAGACCAGTGGTAGACAGTACTCCTGCTTATATGCGGTTACTGAATGCCAATAGTTACCAGAAAGGTGGTTGGGTCTTGCATATGCTGAGAAGGCAGCTGGGTGATTCTGTTTTTCATAAAAGCATCAGGGAGTATTATGCTGCTTATGCCGGTAAGAATGCTGACACAAAAGACTTGCAACAAATAGTGGAGAAAGTATATGGTAAGAACCTCGAAACTTTTTTCCGCCAATGGCTGCATACCCCGGTTAATCCAAAGCTGGAAATTGCCTGGAAATATAGTCCCGCAGAAAAAAAAGTAATCATCACCGTTGACCAGTTACAGCAATCTGCCCCCTTTGCATTCCCGATTGAAATAGCTTTTGTCTATGATAATAAGAAAACAGAAACAAGCACACTGCAAATATCCAAACAGTCCGAGACCTTTCATATTCCCGTCAGCAATAACCTGAAATCAATTTTTCCTGATCCAAACACTTCACTCCTGTTTGAAGCCAGGGTGATCAAAACGAATTAGGAGAGAAAGTGGCTTATATATACCACTTTCCGGTAATAAACAGGTTAGTATTTTTTATTATCTTCCCCCCATGCTAGTAAAGACATTTGGCAGTGCGGTATATGGGGTTGAAGCTATTTCCATCACCATCGAAGTTAATTGGCTGACTACGGGCAAAGATCCGATGATCGTAGGACTTCCGGATAATGCCGTTAAGGAGAGTTTACAGCGGATAGAAAGCACTTTCAAAACCAATAACTACAATGTTCCCCGCACCAAAATTGTAGTGAACCTGGCTCCTGCCGATATTAAAAAAAGTGGCACAGCTTTCGATCTTCCAATTGCATTAGGTATCCTCGGTGCTTCTGAACAAATAGAAAACAGCGAATCTCTTTCCAACTATGTTATCATGGGTGAACTTTCACTGGATGGGGAGATTCGTCCGATCAAAGGAGCTTTACCCATTGCCATACAGGCACGCAAAGAAGGGTTTAAAGGGTTGATTGTTCCAAAAGTAAATGCGAAAGAAGCCGGCATGGTCAATAACCTGCAGGTGTATGGTGTGACACATATTAAAGAAGTGATTGATTTTTTTGAGAACGGAGAAAAGGGACTTGAACAAATCGTCATCAATACAAGAGAAGAGTTTTTTAACTCACAATACGATTTTGAAATAGACTTTGCTGATGTGAAGGGACAGGAGAACATTAAAAGAGCATTAGAAATTGCAGCGGCCGGTGGCCATAATGCCATCTTAATTGGTCCGCCTGGTGCCGGAAAAACCATGCTTGCCAAACGATTGCCCACCATACTACCGCCACTTAGCTTGCAGGAAGCTTTAGAAACAACCAAAATACATTCCGTAGCGGGTAAGTTACCCGAAAACTCCACATTGGTTTCGAAAAGACCCTTCCGTTCGCCACACCATACTATTTCGGATGTGGCCTTGGTAGGTGGTGGTGGCATACCACAACCGGGTGAAATATCACTGGCACATAATGGTGTTTTGTTTCTGGACGAATTACCGGAGTTTAAAAGAACAGTGCTGGAAGTAATGCGCCAGCCGATGGAAGAAAGAAGGGTTACTATCTCACGGGCAAAAGTGGCTGTTGATTTCCCCGCTTCATTTATGCTGATGGCATCCATGAACCCCTGTCCCTGCGGTTTTTATAACCATCCGGAGAGAGAATGCACTTGCCCGCCGGGTACAGTACAGAAGTACCTGAATAAAATTTCAGGTCCTTTATTAGATCGTATCGATTTGCATGTGGAAGTAACACCTGTTGCATTCAGCGAACTTTCCTCTATAAAACCACAGGAAAATTCGTCCGTAATCAGGGACCGGGTGATCAATGCAAGGGAAAAACAGGCAGAACGATACAAGAACCATCCCGGTATCTATTGCAATGCACAGATGAGCAGCAAAATGCTGAAAGAAATTTGTGTGATCAGCCAGGTAGGTGCCAATTTATTAAAGGCAGCAATGGAAAAACTTAACTTATCAGCAAGGGCTTATGACAGGATACTGAAGGTTTCCAGGACCATTGCAGACCTGTCTCAAAGCGAAGAAATAAAACCGGAACACCTGGCAGAAGCCATACAGTACAGAAGCCTCGACAGGGAAGGGTGGGCTGGCTAAAGATTGATTAAAATAATACCAGGGTTAAAAATATTTCCTTAACCAGCCATTAATCTTTCACAATAATTTTGCAGTTCAACATTAAAAAATAAGCCTGTGCCTGGCGAAAAAAGATAATTTAAAAATTATACTTTCGATACAAGCAAGGAGTTTATTTGCTTATTATTGCTTTAATGAAATCATCGTTCCAATACCTGAATGACTATTTTGATAAGATTGTAGTGCTAACACTTCCCCGACTTACAGACCGTATTACTTATATTAATAAAACATTAGAGGGATTAAACTTTGAATTTTTCTTTGGGACAGACAAAGAAAAAACAACGATAGAAGAACTTAAAGAACAAGGGCTTTACAGCACGGCATTATACAGGGAATTCTATAAAAAACCCACAGAGATATCCTCCGGAATGCTTTGCTGTGCGCTGGGCCATGTCAGCATTTATGAATATATAATTGAAAATGGATTTCAAAGAACCCTGGTACTTGAAGACGATGTAGAACCTGTATATAAACACTTATCAAAATTCCCTGTCATCACAAAAGAACTTCCGGAAGACTGGGAACTGCTATACCTCGGCTATGAAAAGAATGAAACCCTTGGTATCAGGGAAAAACTGAGCCGTTTTATGCTTACAAAAATTCCACACCATGCACAATTAAAAATAAGCCGGGAGATTTTCAGGCACTATTACCCGGTTCCTTTTTCGCCACATATTGCCAAAGCCGGTTTTCATGATTGCTGCCATGCATATGCCCTAACACTGGAAGGTGCCAAAAAACTATTAAAGCACAGTAAACCTGTCGGTTTTCACCCGGATAACCTATTGTCATATATGAACTGCACCGGGCAGCTAAATGGCTACATCTCCCGTTTAAAATTATTCAACCAGTTGTCTGCATTTGTAAACAAATTTGATTCCCTTACTGCCAGTTAGTAATAAAGATGGCAGGCTGACATAGCCAAAACCCTCCAATTCGTATATTCGGCAAGCAATTATTTCAAAACAATGTCATTATTACCAGTTTGGCTTTTGCCATGATTTTTGCTATAACTGCCCCTTTACTCATTAACTGTTTGTATGAAAATATTATTTAAATACCTGAAACCTTATAAATGGCTGGTGGCATTAGTTCTTTTGCTGGCAGCTATCAATATCGGCTTTTCACTGGTTGACCCGATCATTTTTGGAAAGCTGGTCAACCTGGCTAATCACTACGTCAATAATAAAAATGAATACGACCCGGAGCGGTTTTTCTGGTCTTTCAAAGAAAATCCGTATTACGGAGTGGCGGCATTACTTATTGCATCAATTTCTGTTGCTATGATCAGCCGCATTGCCAAAGCTTTCCAGGACTATTTTTTGAATCTTATCACCCAAAAATTTGGTGCTACTGTTTTTACCCAGGGGCTGCAGCATGCCATGAAACTTCCTTACCAGGAATTTGAAGATGCCAGAAGCGGTGAGACATTAAGTGTTTTACAAAAAGTAAGGATCGATACAGAAAAATTTGTGGCTTCTTTCATTAATATACTTTTCCCGGTAATAATAGGAATCCTGTTCGTAGCCGTATACGCTACGACAATTCATCCAAGTTTACCATTTATCTATTTTGGGGGGATATTCCTCCTCACGATTATTTCCAATTTACTCAGTAAAAAAGTTAAGACCATCCAGAAGAAGATTGTAGGACAGACCACTGCGCTGGCCGGGGCAACCACGGAATCACTGCGCAATATAGAATTGGTAAAAAGCCTCGGGCTTACTCAACAGGAAGTATCAAGGCTAAATAAAAATACTTTTAGAATACTGGGATTAGAATTGACGAAAGTAAAACGGATCCGCAGTATCAGTTTTATTCAGGGAACTTTTGTAAATACATTGAGACAGGTAATCTTGTTTATGCTGCTCTGGCTCATCTTCAAAGAAAAAATGGATGCAGGTCAGTTAGTCACCATGCAGATATTCTCCTTTTTTGTATTTGGTCCCCTGCAGGAGATCGGTAATATCATACTTACCTACCGGGAGGCACAGGCCTCACTGGAGAACTTTGGCAACCTGATGAAAAAAGCACCCGAGCCACAGGCGCCCAATCCTAAACATCTCGGACAAATTGAAACACTGGAATTTGATCATGTTGCGTTTAAACATCATACTGCTTCGCATAAGGCTATCAATGATATAAGTTTTAAAGTCAGAACGGGGGAAACCATCGCCTTTGTAGGCCCTTCTGGTTCTGGTAAAACGACCTTAATGAAATTATTAGTTGGTTTATACCGCCCGCAGGAAGGAAAGATTTTCTACAACGGTATGGATGAAAATAATATTGACTTTGAAGACCTCCGTAACCAGATTGGTTTCGTTACCCAGGACACACAATTGTTTTCCGGAAGCATAAAGGAAAACCTGCTATTTGTTAATCCGGCCGCGACTGATGATGAATTACAAAGTGTATTAGAAAAAGCCGCCTGTCAGAACCTGCTGACCCGGGCTGAGAACGGGCTTGATACTATGATCGGGGAAGGGGGTCTTAAATTATCAGGTGGTGAAAAACAGCGGTTGTCCATTGCAAGGGCATTATTACGCATGCCCAAATTATTATTGTTTGATGAAGCCACTTCTGCACTCGATTCGTTAACAGAAGAAGAGATCACTGATACCATCCGTGATATTTCTAAAGAAGGCAAACAGATCACCATTCTGATTGCTCACCGTCTTTCTACCATTATGCATGCCGACAGGATATATGTACTGGAGAAAGGCGATGTAGTTGAAACAGGCAATCATGAAAAATTGCTGGAAGAAAAAGGATTATACTTTGCGATGTGGCGGCAGCAAATCGGTGAACGAAAAAACAGGATTGCACTTGCTAAATAAATAACTATGGGATTTTTATCGCTATTCGGATCAGGCGGTGGTATAAAAAAAGCGCTTCAACAGGGTGCTGTGATCATTGATGTAAGGACTGCCAATGAATATGACAGGGGCAGGATACCCGGCTCCCTTAATATCCCGGTTGACAGAATTTCCGTAAGTATTGGAAGAATCAAACAGCTGAATAAGCCGGTAATAGTATGTTGCTCAACCGGTGACAGAAGTAAAAAAGCATACACTTTGTTAAAACAAAATGGAATCAAAGATGTGTATGATGGAGGAAACTGGCAACGGGTGCTGAAGGTTTATGAAAGTCTTTGATTATTTATTCTCGTCCTTTTTCTTTTCTTTTCCTGCCCACAGATCGGTAAGAAACTTAAACTTTTCAGGTTCTTCTATATCACTAAGTTCCAGTTCCAGGGCCTTGGTGCTTTGCGTAATCTCCACCAATGAGATGATGAGTGATACCAGCAAACTCAATAATCCTATTGCAAAGATATACCTTGACACTTCCATCCACTGGCTGTAAATGCTGTACATAGTGATAACAGCACAAACAAAACTAAACACTCCTAAAGTTTGCATATAACGTACCAGCCGCAACCGGTAGCGCAAGCTGTGAATCTGCTGTATCACAATATGATTCTCTTTTCCTTTTACATATTCATCATGTAGTTTTCTCACCAGGCTTGCCAGTGCAAGAAAGCGGTTCGTATATGCCAGCAGTAACAAAGAAATTGCCGGAAATAATAATGCGGGTGTGGTAAACGTAATTTCCATACAACAAATGTCTGCATAAAAAAGAAGCCCCGCAAAACGGAGCTGAACTAATATAAATACCTGCACCATCACTTTTTACTAAATTCCAGTGGCACATTTAGCTTGACAGAAAAATTACGACCGGTATTGAAGACACCGGTTCTTCCTGTCAACATATTTGTTGCAGCGTATTTTAAGCGGCTCAGATGATTTTGCCAGGCCACATCACCCATATTCATTACTCCTAAATGCAGACTGAACAGGGCTTTCTTTTTATTGTTTACAATATCCGCTCCGATTCCTGCATTCATCAATAAATAACCATCAGTTCCTGTTTCCGTATCATAACCGGTAAAAAACTTATCCTGCTCAAAAGTCTTATCAGCTTCAACTCTTATATACAGGTTCCTGAAACCATTACCCGCCTTTTTAAAATCTGCCCGCAACTCCCCATTCCATCTTGGTGCCGGCATAAGCGGGATATTGTCGCTGCCAATGCGATCACCGTCCAACCGGTTATCAAAACGACCTCTTACAAAAGAAAAACTGTTTTTAAAATGCAACCAGTGTAATGGATGCGGATGGATATCAATAAATAACTCAAGCCCGGATAATTTAGCATTGTGCTGATTAAATACAAATGCCATTATATCCTCTCCATCCACATTTACTAATGAATCTCCTCCAAAAACAGATTCCAGTTTCTGATAGAAAATAAAATCATTGATCCGGTTATAGAAAGCAGCCAGGCCAAAACTGAAATGTTCGTAATTAAGGTCGATACCTCCGTCTAATTGCAGACTTGTTTCCGATTTCAGATCCTGCACCCCATACTCATACCGGTTGGTTCCTTCATGGGTACCATTACTGGCCAACTCTGCCAGTGACGGTGACCGGAACCCTCTTGCGATATTAGCTTTTACAGTTACTAACTCTGTTGGCTCATAACTGACCCCAATACTGCCCGAGACATTTGAAAAATTTCGTTTAAACGCAGTAAACTTTGGATCAGTCCCATCAAAAAATTCCTTCGAATCAACAGAACGGTTGTCAAACCTGATACCTCCGCTTACTGTACCCATTTTGAAAAACCGTTGCACAAAAACAAATCCTCCAATATCAAAAAGGTTATATTCCGGTATCAGTACTTCTGCACCTTTATTCTGGTTAGATTGACGCATTCCGTTTACGCCAATGGTAGTGTGCCATTCTTTCATTTCCTGAAATTGCCATTGCAAGCTGTAGTTGATCGTTTTCAGATCAAAGAATAATTCTTGTTCGGCAGGATCTTCCGGGTTGCCAAATTCCGTACGCTGGTTATTCTGAAAAGCAATATTTGCTTTTAAACGGCCATTTTTGATGGCGAAATTATTATCACTTACAATTTTAGTATGCTGCACTCTTTGCTGCGGAACAAACAGATCCCGGGAATCAAGGTCCTGCTTTGCAGCAATTCGTTCAAGGGCAGTACCGGCATATAAAAGAAACTGACCGGTGGCATCATCCCTGTCCCCTTCCACTAATCCAACCCGCTGATCAAACCGGCTGAAAATAATATGACTATAACCCCAGCTTTTATTTATTCCTGCATACCCACCAAAGTTTCTTTCATTGAACCTTGAGTTGAGTACTTTGCCATCATATTTATTCCGGTAATCACCGGCAGATTTATAAGTACCATACACATTCCAGTTAAATCCATTTTTATTCCCGGCTATATTACCATTGGCTCCAAATAAACCATTATTTGATTGATAATTGGTTAACAGATTACCTTTTATAATCCCTTCCGCAACGGGAACATTGGAAATAAAGTTCACTACACCGGCCAATGCATCACTACCATACATTAATGATGCAGGACCTTTTAATATTTCAACCTTTGCCACACTCATCTCATCTATTTCAATTCCGTGTTCATCACCCCACTGTTGTCCTTCTTGTCTTACTCCATCATTGATAGTAACCACCCGGTTAGCCCCAAGACCACGGATAATTGGCTTGGAAATGGCAGGTCCGGTAGATAATTGCGAAACTCCGGGTACATGGCTCAGCGCATCAATGATGTTTGAAGACGCTGTTTGTAATAAAGTTGATTTTCGGATAGAAGTAATGGGTACAGGTACATTTCTTATACTGGTAGCACCGGAAATACCTGTAACAATCACCCCCTGGTTCTCTACGATAACAGGAGATAAAGCAAAATCCCTCTCCATGTTGGCATTTATCTCAATATGTTCTACCAGGGTACTGTACCCGGTGTGGGAGACTTCAATAACATGGTGGCCAAACGGAATATTGGTCAATATATATTTCCCATTTGCATCGGCTACCGTACCAATTTTATCGTCAATAAAATAGATATAAGCGCCGGGTAATGTTTCACCTGTTTTTGCATCTACTACTTTCCCGCTTAAGGTTACTTTTCCAACTGTATTGGTTTTACTATTGATATTATTTCCAGGGAAATAATCACCGGCATTTACCTGTACCTGTACACACAGGAATGCCAATAAGAGGAATGTTGATTTTTGCATATTATTGTAACTATGTTGCAAATATAAAATGCAACATTGTTTCATACAAATTTAATTTTATAAGTCCCGTTCACTAATCTTTAAACCGAACCCAAAGTCCTATAAACCCGTTTCATAGCCTAAAATACTTCTTTATGCCGGATAAAATTTTTACATTTAATGACTATCAACACCCGATCCATGCGTTCAAACTCCAGTGTACTCTTTGCAATAGTATTGATCACAACCAGTATGCTGGGCTGCAGCAAAAAAGACACTCCCACACCCGATCCCTGCCTGGGTGTGAGTTATGATGTACAATATTTTAAAACAGAATCAATCGGCACTTCCAATAATGGCACTATCGCTGTTACGTTTCCCATTGGCGATACCATCAGTTACCAGTTAAACAACGGTGTTTACCAGGCTTCACCAAGTTTTACCAACCTGGCGCCCGGCAATTATGCTATCACTGTAAAGAATCAGAATGGATGTACAGATACTGCACAAATTACCATTCTGAATTATGGACCTAAGTATGCCCTGGTGAAACAAATCATCAATGGGT
Source organism: Chitinophagaceae bacterium (assembly GCA_041738795.1). Lineage (GTDB taxonomy): Bacteria > Bacteroidota > Bacteroidia > Chitinophagales > Chitinophagaceae > JJ008. The sequence continues at coordinate 18,469 of JBGSPB010000012.1, forward strand.
ATTGTGGCCCCTGTCATTTGAATGGCGCCGTGAATGGCAGCAAGAATTTTGATACAGATGCAAGTATTGTAAGCAGTTGGGACAGAATAAAAGCGAGGGCTGTTGATGGCAATCCATCCTTTATGCCTGCAGCACCCAATAGTCCGTTGACGAATGTTGATAAACAGAAAATTACTGATTGGGTAAATGCCGGACACCGGCAGAGTGATTAACATTATTTACTAAAATGCCCGGTCAAATAAATTGCCGGGCATTGCTTTCTCAGTTTACTTCTTATCTCACTTTCATCATCGCTCTTACCTGCTGGTTCATCCCATTTTGAAAACGGGCATAATAGATACCTGTTGGTAATCCCTCACTATTGAATTCGGTTGTATAAGTACCCGCAGTATATTCCCTGTCCACTAAAACTTTCAGCACACGACCCAGTGTATCGATGACCTGGATAAATGTATGACCACCCTCTGTGGTAAACTTAATTGTAGTACTGCTGGTAAACGGGTTCGGGTAGTTGATAATAGTAAGATCGGTTGGCTGTGGTGGTGGCGGAGTGATACCGGAACAAGCACCGGCCTTTATCAATGGCAGACTTTGTAATTGATTATTGATATCCGGGGGGAACAATGAATCTACAACCGTTTTTTCCAGGCAAAACCATTTTTCCAGTAAGGTGGCATATATACTTCTGAAATCATACTGCATCGGTATATTATCATTCACTGATGCATTGGCGGGTATAGTAGGGTTTACACCCAACATACCGGCCTCTACCGGGCTGCCGAATAAAAACATAGGGGCTGCAGCACCATGATCAGTACCTGTACTTGAGTTGGATTTTATTCTTCTGCCAAATTCACTGAATGTCATACCTACCACCCTTTCTTCTACGCCTAAGAATTTCAAATCATCCTGGAATGCTTTGATAGCGGCAGATACCCGCCCTAACAAAGTAGCATGTGTACCTGTGGTAGTATCCGCTGCATTTACCTGTACAGAGTGTGTATCAAAACCACCGAAGCTCACCATATACACCCTTGTCTTTAAACCGCCTTTGACCAACCTGGCCACGATCTTTAGTTGGTCAGCCAGGGAATTGTTGGCTGGATAAGTACTTTGCTGCGTCACTGCATTAGCTGCAGTACGGATAACAGTTGAATACTTTTGTGTTTGTTGATTAACCTGGCGGATGAATTTAAGTTCTTTTCCTGCCGGTGTATCGGGAACGGGGTCAGTTGTTCCGCTTATAAGATTATAAAAATTAGTGGGGTTTGTTATACTCATTCCCATATTCACTGTAGGACCCTGCAGGGTAAGTGATGTGGTGGAGCCGATCTGAATAGCCAGCGGATCCGGCATGTCTGTATTAGGATAGCCGGTTGGAAAATTGGGATATTCATTATTTAAATACCTACCGGCCCATCCGCTGTATACTTCCTGGTTGCTGTTAGAACCACTCATCCAGATATCTGTAGCCCTGAAGTGAGAAAAATTAGGTTGCGGATACCCTACTGCCTGTATCACTTTTGCTTTCCCTTCTGTAAATAATGTTTGCAACCCGGTCATGGCAGGATGAATACCGGTACCCGTAACACCTGCTATTGGCAGCACACTATTTTCAGGAATGGCCACATTACTCCTGGCATTAAAATATTTTGAATAATCTGCAACGGGTATCACCATGTTCAATCCGTCATTACCCCCCGACAACTGCACAATCACCAACACATGATCTGTAAGTGTAGTGCCACGAAGTAAAGCCTGTACCAACGGCGAATTACTGTTAAATGCCTTTACAGAATACCCGTTTATCACTTCGGGCAGTATCGCTGCGGCTGGTAATGTGCTGAGTAAAAAATCTCTTCTTTTCATTTACTATAATTAAAGATGAACATGAATGTTCAGGCTAACTGGAATTCAGATAAATTAAAAAAGTACTGGAACAATGCTTTCAGTCTTGTATTAACTGTATTAAAATTGGCAGTTGTCGGATTTGCTTCATACGCTGCCCATGCATTGGTCCAGTAATAATCCCATTGCTGACCTGTCAAAAGAATTTGCGTTTTTATCTGGCCCTTTGACTGCGCCGATAAATCGTTACGGAAAAATATAGCCAGCGATTCGTCAATCAGATCATTGGGGTTACCGGGATTAGAGAGTGTTTGTGCAAAAGCAACACAATTGAACTGTACCCGGAAACCATTTCGGGCATAGCCTGTATTGATCATAATATCTGTAAACTGGTTCCGTTTGGGCAATGAATCAGAATTGATCCATATTTCATGAAAGAGTGGTTCCTGGTAATAAGCTGGCATACCTGATACATTGGGCGGATCATGCGGATTTTGTCCCATATTCACCATCCAGGAGTAGAACGTATTCCACAAGCCATAATTTGTATCCCACTCAGTACCCGGTCTGAACTGTACATTCATTTCCCGTAAAGAACCAATTACCTGGTCAGCAGGAGTTTTAATCAGGCAACCCCTGTTGAGCATATCGTAGAAATGTTCACTTTTGAATAATGCAGAAAGCACCGGTTTTATCTCATAATTATTAGCCCTGAAAATATCCGCCAGCGGTATGATCACATTTGTTTCTGTAGCACTGTCGATAGCATAATAAACAAACCAGCGATATATTTTTCTGACTAAGAATCTGGCAACTTCCTGCTGTGCAAAAGTCATGGTTAACAGATCATCCAGCTCAAGATCACCGGCAGTGGCACCGGTTCGTCCCGTTATAACAGTGTTATTAAAAAAGGAAGAAAAGATTTTATTAGTGGTGGTATGGCGGTTAATGTTAAAGACTGAAGTATAGGTAGTGCCGTTGATCTGCCAGCCGGTCAGCACTTTTGCAGCTTCCTTTACATCATTTTCTGTGTATTGCGAGCCGGGGCCTTTCCCCAATGTAAAAAGTTCAAATAGTTCCCTTGCATAGTTTTCATCCGGTGCATTCTTGTTATTCAGATAACCATTGAGGTAGCGGAGCATTGCCACATCTTTGGTAATATCCCGTACAAGATTTTTAAAATTACCCAATGCATATTGACGGATAAGATCATGTTGTTTATATACCCAGTTAGCATTACCAACCTCGGTGGCTTCATTTCCAAAATGATCAACCCAGAACATGATCAGTTTTTCCCTGATGCTTCTATCCTGGTTGATCATTACACCTGTCCACCATTTTTTATAGGAAGCCCTTCGTTGGCTTTGCACTGTACCATCACTGTTGATATCGTTTATCCATGTAGTTCCCTGGATGATGTTCCCATCTGCATTTACACCGGGTGCTGTTGAGGTTACATATTCCTTAACAGGTGGTGCAGGCTGCGGTGCTGTTGGGGTCAATAATTCATCCACCGCCTGGCTCATGCTACGGGTCTTAAAATAATTTACGTCGGATTTTTTGGCACCGAACATTGTTCGTTTAAGCAGGTGTACAATTTCCTGTTCCGTCCATTGCCCGGTGTAAGTAGTAATACCGGAATTAGTACGAAAAAGCTGATCCGGTTCGGGTTGCTTTTGTTGTCTGCGGGCCGTTAAAAAATCTCTTCTATCCATAGCAATAATTTTGGTTCAGGAATGAACTACGACTTTAAAGATACAAATTGGTTTAAGGAGCAGGTAACAAAAATTGCACCCAAAGCATTCATTTGCAATAGTAAAACAACCATACAAAGTTGTATTATGAAAAAAGAGCCGACTGGAAAATCCGGACGGCTCTATTATTTTAAGAAAGAAGGCTTTATAAGTTTTCTATAATACCGGCAATACCCTGTCCACCACCCACACAGGCTGTGATCATTCCGTATTTCTTATTCAGCCGTTTCATATCATGCAGGTTTTGAACAGTGAGCTTACAACCAGTGCAACCTAACGGATGCCCCAATGCAATAGCGCCACCATTGATATTTACTTTTGAAGGATCAAGCCCGGCTTCCCGGATCACAGCCAGTGATTGAGAAGCAAATGCTTCATTCAATTCAATAAGATCAATCTGTGACAGGTTCATACCCGCCTGTTTTAATGCTTTCGGTATAGCTGCAACAGGACCAATGCCCATAATGCGGGGATGTACTCCGGCCACTGCTGAAGTCACCAATCTTCCAATGGGTTTCAATCCCAGTTCATTCATCATCTTCTCTCCCATTACAATGACAAATGCAGCGCCATCAGAAGTTTGGGATGAATTGCCTGCTGTCACTACTCCACCCGCAGCAAAAGCAGGTTTTAATTTGGCCAGTGCTTCCACAGATGTGTCAGCCCTTGGCCCTTCATCCGTATCTACCACATAGTTTCTTTTTTGTTTTTTGCCTTTCCCATCGAGGTAAATTTCTTCCACAGTCACGGGTAGAATACCTGGTTTGAAATGACCGGCCTTAATAGCAGCAATTGCTTTCTGGTGTGACTGGTATGAAAATTCATCCTGCGCTTCCCTGCTGATATTATAATCCTTTGCCACTGCTTCAGCAGTAAGGCCCATACTTAAATAATAATCCGGTTCCTCTTTGGCAATGGAATAAGCCGGCACCGTTTTCCAACCTGCTGTGGGAACCATGCTCATACTTTCAGTTCCACCAGCAACAATACAATCGGCCATTCCCATCCGGATTTTGGCCGTAGCAATAGCAATGGTTTCAAGACCCGATGCACAATAACGGTTTACCGTAACACCCGGCACATCAATACCCAGGGCCCTTGCTGATATAATACGTCCAAACTGAAGCCCCTGCTCAGCTTCCGGTACAGCATTGCCCACAATCACATCGTCCACTCTTTTCGCATCTAATTGTGGCACGGATGCCATTAACCCTTTAATGACTGTAACAGCCAGGTCATCCGGTCGGGTAAAACGAAAACCACCACGTTTGGCTTTTCCTACGGCAGTACGATAACCGGCGATAATGTAAGCTTCCTGCATCATAAAAGTTTGAAGTTTATAGTTTGAGGTTTGTAGATTCGGATTCTTCCTTTGCACCAACTGCGTGACTATTTAACTGTTAACTACAAAGTAGGAACTAATAACTACAAATTGTTTTTAGTTGTTTATGCAACTTTCTGTATCAAAAATAAAGAGACTTGTTGTACCCACCAAAACTGCCCCGAAACTTCGATTATCTTCGCAGCCACAATGTATAAGCTTCTCCGAAATATTCTGTTTTGTTTTTCGCCGGAAGGAGTGCATCACTTTTCAATGAATGCCCTCCGGCTGTTGTGCAGTGTTGGCTTTACCAGGAAAATACTGGCTAAGATCTTTTCACCCACCAATCCTGCATTAACTACTGAATTCTTTCATCTCACATTCAGGAACGCAGTTGGACTCGCCGCCGGTTTTGATAAAAATGCCAAATACCTGAGAGAACTCGAATGCCTCGGTTTTGGTTTTGTGGAGATTGGAACGGTTACCCCTTTACCACAAGCTGGTAATGACAAACCAAGGGTATTTCGTTTACCGAAAGACAAAGCGCTTATCAACAGGATGGGATTTAATAATGATGGAGTGAAAGTGGTTGCAGAACGGTTAAAAACCTGGAAAGAAAAACAGTCCCGGCTCACTACTAAAGACTACCGGTTGATCATTGGTGGCAATATTGGCAAGAATAAAATCACCCCTAATGAAGAGGCCTGGAAGGATTATGAGATCTGCTTTAAAGAATTGCATCCGTTCGTCGATTACTTTGTAGTAAATGTAAGTTCACCCAATACACCAGGTTTGCGGGAGTTACAGGAAAAAGAATCATTGCGTAAAATTTTAATGCACCTGCAGATGATCAATAACGGGAAGGCAAAAGCCAAACCACTCTTCCTGAAGATTGCGCCAGATCTTACACAAGAACAAATAGATGATGTAATTGACCTGGCCATGGAAATAAAATTGGATGGACTGGTGGCAACCAATACAACCATCAGCCGCGCAGGCCTCCTTACTCCTGAGTTACGAATAACTGAAATTGGCGCAGGTGGATTAAGTGGTTTACCTGTAAAGCAAAGAAGTACAGATGTTATAAAGTATATCACCGATAAAACAAATGGAGCCATTCCGATTATTGCATCCGGTGGCATTTTTACCGGGACTGATGCAAAAGAAAAATTAGATGCTGGTGCATCACTGGTGCAGGTGTGGACGGGATTCATTTACGAAGGACCAGCCATTGTAAAACAAATTTGTAAATCACTATAATCAATAAAGAATGGAATATTTGTTTACTTCAGAAAGTATTATCAGCTTTTTTATTCTTGTAGTGCTTGAAGTGGTATTGGGTATTGATAATGTAATTTTTGTCAGCATTATTCTTAACCGGTTGAAAGGTGATAAAGTACAAAAAAAGGCCCGCCGGTTCTGGATGGTAACAGGTATTCTTTCCCGAAGCCTGTTACTGATGGGGCTGGGCTGGTTACTGGCGCAAAAAGGAAAGGCTGTTTTTAGTATTGCCGGCAAAGGATTTGACCTGGCCAGTATAGTGATGCTGGCAGGTGGTTTATTCCTGATCTATAAATCAGTGATGGAAATTCATCACAAACTGGAAGGCGAAGACCCGAATGAACTATTAAAAAATAAAAAACCGCTTTCGTTTGGACAGGCTATCGGGCAGATCCTGCTTATTGATGCAGTGTTTTCTTTCGACAGTATTATTACCGCAGGTGGTACGGCCAAGCATGTGGAGATCATGATCGCTGCGGTTGTCATAGCTATGACAATTATGTTCTTGTTCAGCCCGGCCATTTCTTCTTTTATTCACAAACATCCTACACTGAAAATGCTGGCCCTCTCCTTCCTTGTTATGATCGGATTAAGTTTGATCATTGAAGGCTGGGACAGCGAAGCAGCACATCAGCTGCACCTGAAAAATTATATTTATTTCGGTATGGCTTTCTCCTTTACGGTAGAAATGCTGAATATGACCATGCGCAGCCGTGCAGCCAGGAAAAGAGCCCATATTGTTAAATTGAATGTGCCGGTACTTGAAAAAAATTCTGAAACAGAACCAGGAAGAATGAATTAAAAAACCGGGTGCCTGCCATTGCAGAAAACCCGGCTGACTGTGCATGAAAAAAAATTGTGCTATTCTAAAGACCTGGATTTATTTGAGATATCTCAACGTATTATTCATTCTTTATTTGGTTTTATTTCTCGAGATTATTGCTTAAGAATTTTCTGTGTTTGCATTTCACCGTCACTGGCATATTGCAGCCAGTATATGCCGCTCGTATAACCCATCATATCAATGATCATCGTTTGAGTGGTTACCGCCGTTTGCTGCACCAGCCTTCCATCGGCGCTAAATATCCTTAGCACACCTCCCCGTTTCAAACCTCCGATCACCAGTTGGTCTTTTACCGGGTTAGGAAAAACCGTTAACAACCCGTTTTCCTGCCGGCTTAATTTCAGAATGGCAGAATAGGTAAACCGGCCGTCTGCATCAATGGATTTCAGGCGATAATAAACAACCGGCTGCGTATTGAAAACAGCATGATCAGTCAGCGAGTAGAGGGTGCCGCCAGCCGTAACAGTTCCTATTTTGGTATAATCAGCTCCGTTGATGCTGCGCTGTACTTCAAAGTGACTGACGTTTACTTCATTCGCTGTCCGCCATTGTAATACTGCATCATTGTTTTGCCGGCTACCGGTAAAAGAAAGAATGGTCAATGGCAGCGGAGCGGAAAGGGTGATCACAGCATCAGGCACACCTGGCAGATCTTCAATATTACCTACGAGGTCGCTGGCCACAGAAAAGAATTTGTAGGTATTACCAAAAGCCCCGTTAATCCGGATAGAATCAGTAGGTGTATTGCGTAATACCCGACGGGTAATGGTATCGTTAATGATTGCATAGATATCATAACCCATGATTCCCGCATGCGCATCAGTTCCGCTCCATCTTAAAAGGAATGTGGTATCATTCAGCACAGCTGGAAGGGGTAACACCTGGCTGGATGGTTTTTCTATGTCTACTGTATTTTTCCATACGTTCGTAAAAATAGGTGCATTCTCATCAAAGACAATCTTGGCCGTGTTCAGCACCTGCTGCAGGTGAGGCCGGTTCGCTTGCGGACGGATACTAAATGAAACAAAACCCTCTCCTTCCGGTGATTGCTGGTTCGGGTTCAGAAACCCGTCATCCGGATCGGACACCAGTTCCCTTGTTACAGGGTCAAGCGATTCAAAGAGCCAGGATAATGTACGACTTACCGTATCCAGTTTTGCGGTAAACCGTACAATCGTATTTTTTGCCGGCCGGAGATCGATCTCCTGGACATAACTTTCGCTTCCGCCTAATACCTGGTAAGTAGAATCGGCAAAGCCAAACCCGGTAAAGCGTAAGGTTGACAAATCAAAAAAGTTGTTGTCAAGGGTATCAATGATCCGTACTTCTGAAGCTGGTGCAGTAGCAGTGCTGATATTTTCAAACCGGATCAGGTACTGCAGAGTACTTTCTTTGTCAATAAAATTATCCGTTGTAATTCCAAGCGGACCGGTCTTATCATTGGGGTCCATAGAAGAGACATCCTTTATAAAGAATCGTTCAATACTTTTTGGAGGACTAGCAAAAGCTGTAAAACAGCTGCCGGGTATGGTAACAGGAATTGCCGTAAGTTTTAAAAAAGGATTATTTGGCATCTCCCCATTCAGGGCTGAGGCTGTAATTCCGAGTATTTCGCCTGACCATTCCGAGACAGCATCTTCCGCTACCAGCTTGGCCTTCGACTTCATGATACCTCCTGTTGAACAGAAGATAGTGCTGGCAGCATCAGCCATTACGTTGAATACATCCGCTATATACTTTTTACCATCTCCTTCCTTGTTGCGGTTCCCTACAACATCCCTTCCAAGATTACCTAAGGCGCAGCCCAAACTTCCTGCACTAACCAGGCAACTGGCCCCGGGGAACTGCCCTAAAATATCCAAAATGCAATTCATTCCGTCACCCAAAAAGTCACAGGATGTATTGGGCCGCATTAGCCCCAGCTGCACCAGCTGTGCCGAATCATACCAGGGTCTTAAAAGCGAAGCCACTAGCAACTTATCCCCCAGTGTTGTACCACGCATATAAAACTCAATCGTTTCTGTACTCTGAGCCGCCACCACTGGAATGAGGAACATCCCGAGCCACATAGAATCGCTACTGGCTGAGTCATACGCCATGTAAAAGTCATGTACAAATGCGCTGTCCCGCATCAATTGGCTAAGTGAATCAGAAATCACCCGGTTTGACAACCTGGCAATTTCATTATTCGGATTCATTGCAATGAGCACAGGCACCCCGAAATAATTGACATTACTCGGATTCGTTATGGTTACCTGGTATGGTTGAAACCGGTTGATGAGCCTACGTGAAGGTCCTGAAACCTGAATTGTGAGTGAATCATTCCGGACAGGTTCCATCTCCAGGCTGTTTACCAGCGTATCCGTGAAAGAACCCGAGTTGATGATAACGTCATACATACCCAGGGGTTCATTTTGCAGCAGGAAACTACCTTGAACCATACCACTGTCATTCACAGCCGTTGATTCTGCAAGTATGGTATGCGTACCTTTTTTAAGAACCATTTGTGCAGTAGCAAAAGGAAAGCCGCCCTTTGCGATCACTATCTGAAATCGGCTGTTTGCAATCTTCCCTGGCAGTATTTTCTGTATGCCTTTATACAATATCTGTGATGTAGTTGTATCTGCTCCACAACTATTTTGACCAATTAGACGAACATTAAAATTCCCTGGCGTAGTATAAGTGTGCACAGGATTTCGTTGTGTGCTGGTAGTACCGTCTCCAAATTCCCATATTACATTACTGGTATTACTAACCGTGGAAGAAAAATAGACTTTCCGTTGTTCACGGAGGTGCGTAAAGCTTACATCGGGCAAAGGCGGTGTTTCGTAACTGTAGTTCAAAACGAGAAAACCAGGACTAACCGAACTGATACACCCAAACTTTACGGGAGGATCGCCAGTTCCAGTCATCCCTCCTAAAGCAAAAGTCCCATCAGCCAGTAACTCTAGATCATTTGCCCTGTCTGTAGTATTATTAGTACCAAAGCCCATGCCTGTTAACAGTGTACCTGCCGTAGAAATCGTTGCAGTAAAAATATTCCCGTTAAAGCTGTTAGTGGGAAAACTTAAAGAACCAAGTGTAGTTATATAAGTATACATACCCAGCATAGCAATATTTCCATTGTTGTCAAGTGAAAGATCAAAAAAGTTGTTGGTACTGTTGGCACAGCTGATATTATACGCCCAAACAGGTGTAGCCTGAGAATCGAACTTCAAGAGAGCATGAAAAGCAGAACCATTGAGTAAGTGTAAAATGGTACTGCTACCAAAAGTGTTCGTATAGCTGGAAGGAAAATTAACCGCCATGTAAACATTATGATTAGCATCCACGATGGCTGATCTCGGCCGTATAGTGGCCCCTGCATTCATTCCCCAGGCATAATTCCGTATAAGATTTGAGTTGGTATCAATCAAAGTAGCAATTGCATAAGTACCGCTTCCGCTATTAACCGTTACTCCATCATAGGTATAATTTCCGGTGCAGTTTTGTGAGAATATAATATTTCCATGCGGAGTTATCTCCAGGCTTGTTTCTGGAGATGTAAGAATTACATTGTTGGGGGTAATGCTCCCTGAGATTGGCTTACTCCAAATTAGACCACCATCTAAATTAAATTTAAAAAGTGTATTCCCCTGGCTGCGGGCATAGATTGAACCCTGATAGCATTTCATATTGAATACACTCATGCCTGTTGTTAATACTGCTTCAAAACTTCCGGAAGAATCAAAACGCAGTATGCCTGATACAGAAGAAGACAATAATGAATCAGACGCCTGCAAAGGTGAACTTTGGCAGAAAACAGAAACATACACATTATCCAGCTGATCTGTTTCAATTTCATAACCAAAATCATTACTGCCGCCACTGATAGTCTTTATCCATATAAAGTTCCCATTAGGATCAAATTTAGTTATAAAGACGTCAAACCCTCCCTGGGTATTAACAGTATTTCCATGAACAGTCATATTCGCATTAAACGATCCCACGGCATAAATAAACCCTGCCTGATCAACGGCCAAATCCCGAATTTGCGGGCTACCACCAGAACCACCTGATGAATTGAGCCATTTTACCGATTGCGAAAAAACTATTGAGGCAATAAATAGAAAAATAGCAGTAAACAGAAACTTTTTCATCGCAATATATTTTACATTAAAGCTCCGGTTTACAACACTGCTGGCCAATACCAATAATGCATCAATTTTAACCGCTGAAAAATACCTGAATGGAGGTAGTCTGTATATATAAGAATTATCTAAACTGGTTTTACTTATTTCATTATGTATTGAAGAAGTGCTATACAAATTATATTACCACATTGGATAAACAAAATGATGTTTTTGCAAAACACCGGGTATGCTGAAAGCCTTGGCAGAAACAATGGTAACGAACCTAGTAATCGTATAAATTACTCTTGTCTATTAAATCTTTTACTACCCGGTCGGGGGTTTGGTACGGTTAAAATACCGGTACTGCAATTGAAAATACTATCAAAAGCTATGGAGCTATAAGCAATAGGGACCAGGTGAGCAACGTCTATAAATAAATTCGAATTTAAAAATCAACCACTTTGTTGTAGTGAAATATAATTAAAAAGCACGAACCGCACGGACACGGGATGTGCTATTGCCCTTGAAGAAATTGATCTGAATGCCTGAGCTCATATCCTGAAGCCAGGCGTTACCGCTGCTAAACTCCGTGGAACTCCAGTAGGTGGTATTACTTGCAAAACCGCCAACAACATTTTTTTGGAGAAACAATAAATTCAATTCGTATTTAGAAGGCAAATACCAGTCGCCATAGGTAATATCCGCAACGGTAACGGAAAAATCGGCACATACTTTTGCGGCACAAAGTGGTGTTTGTGAATCTCGCATTTGTGAAGCAACTATCATTGCGGTATTCATGGCACCCGCATTCAGGCCATCGCCAGTAGTACCGGTAAGTGGTGGAACGCTTGCAGTATACCAGTTTACCCCTGTGCTTTGGTCAGCAGTTGAAGCGATTAAGCCATGCTGACCGTTATCATATACATAAAAAACAATACCGCCCCCATAGCTTTCACCAACGAAATGCACGGTAGAAAACCAGGACGTACCGTTATAAACCTGGAAAGCCTTGATGCTGGTATTATAAATGGTGAGCCCTTCAACTGGGGAAACAATTGCATTACGTTGTGTGGAATCCATCCGCGGTGGTAAAAATCCTTTGGTTGTGCTATTTACATCCAATTGCGCCGATGCCTCCGGGGATGGGGTGCCAATACCAACCTGTGCCTGTATGCTAACTAAGGTGAACAATGAAAAAAAAAGTAGCATGGCTGTTGCAGAAAGTATCTTTATCATAACTGTTGTTTATGTGATTCGTCAATTGATTATGCAGATAAGTGATATTGTTAACCTGCCATCAGTAATCCTTTTCGCCGTCGGCTTACCGTTACCCTTTCCCCGTTGCGCAACTGTACCACACCGTTACGACCGGTACTGATATGTTCAATATGTATTCGGTTTACCAGGTGGCTCCGGTGTACCCTTGCAAACATTGTATCCGGCAATTCTGCTTCAAACCACTGCAGCAGCTTGGCCACCGTCATCGGATAGCCTTGTGTAAAATGGATCCGGCAGTAATTGCTGAGAGCTTCTACCCTGACTATTTGCTCCGGCATTACAAACCGGGTTCCCCGGTCGTAAGAAATACGCAGCTGGCTCATGGTATCTTTTTTTTTGGGTGATGCTGGTTATGCAAAGTGGTCTGCACCACTTATAAACCAACGTAAACATCTCTTCAAAACTATATTGTAACCTGGCAATTAAGCCTACCTGAAACGGTGGGATTTGGCTGCCTGAAAAATACCTGAATGGAGGTAGAGAACTTACCGCTTTAGTCTTTATCTTCCGAACAGCGTAATGAACAAAACACTCATCAACCAACTGCTTATGAACAGCAATGCTCCGAAATTTAAAAAATGTATACTTATTTTTTTTCTTTCCTTTATTTTACTGCACTCCGGACAAACACAGTCACCAAAGCTGAATGAAGTTGATAGTCTTTTCAATATTATTAAGTCAGGAAAAGATACAGCTGCTATATCCGCCTATGCCGGGCTCAGCAACCTGTACTATTTTAAAGGCCAGCAGGATTCGGCCATTTATTACAGTGGCCTGGGAATTAAACTATCCAAAGCAAACAACAACTATCAGTTAACCCGCCTGTTATTGGGTGCAGCAAGATGCTATTACATGAAAAGCATCAACGATTCCGCTTTGCTCTTATTAGCTGAAGTGAAACCGTTCCTGGAAAAAGAAAATACAGCAAACAAGCTGCTATATAATAATGTTCTTGCTTCTGTTTATCTCGATCAGTCACGAACGGATGAAGCCCTGCAGTTGTTCATACAATCCGCAAACATTTTGGAACTACCCGAAAACAAACACCTGAAACATAAATTATTTGCAGCTTACGCAAACATCGGGCAAACTTTCCTGCGGGAGAAAGAATACAACAAAGCAGAAGAATACCTGGACAAAGCGATGAAGATGCAGGAATATGCCGAAAACAAAGCACAACTCATCCAGATTTATCATAAGTATTTTATAATCTACAGCAGTACGAACCAGTTAGATAAAGCACAAGTGGTAATGGATAGTGCCATGTCATTAAGCAACGTAGTGAACAATCTTGAACTGAAGCAGGCTGTTTATGTAAACTATGGCCGGTTGTATGAACTTCGTTCCGAATATCAAAAAGCAAAAGATTATTACCTGATTGGCTTAAAAATTACCGATACTATCAACAATAACAGTTATCGCTCCCGCATATTGAACAATTTAAGCAGTGTAAGCAATTCGTTAAACCAAATGGCAGATGCTGAAAAATATGCGGTAGATGCCTTATATTTTGCAAAGGAAATTAACAGCTTTGAAGATTTGAATTATGCTTATTCCAACCTGAAGCTGGCAGAAATGCATAAAGGAAATTATAAGCAGGCCCTTGCATTTGCCCAATTGGAGTTTGCCTATGCCGATAGCCTGAGCAGTACAGCCAGTAAAGAAAATGTTCGCCTGTTAGAAGCAAAATACCAAACAGAGAAAAAGGAAAAAGAAATTGCCGACCTTACTCTTACAAAAACGGCCAATGAATTGGCATTGGTTAAGCGAAACAGGCTAATGCTGATAGGCGGACTGGCGGCTGTTTCCTTATTACTGGTGCTGGGATTACTCTATAGAAACAGCAAACAAAAAAATCTGATTGCCCAAAAAGAAAATAACTACCAACAAGAGCAAATCAAATTTCTTGAAAGACAACAACAGGTTGTTTCGTTACAAAGTATGGTGAACGGACAGGAAACAGAACGTACAAGGATTGCCAAAGATCTGCATGACGGATTGGGTGGTTTATTCTCCACCATCAAAATGCATTTCAGCACCCTGCAGCATGAGAAAGCCGAGCTGAAAGCTGATCCCCTGTTCACCAAAAGTTATGACATGATCAATACAGCTTCTGAAGAAGTACGGCGTATTGCCCATAATATGATGCCGGAAGTACTGATCAAACTCGGGCTGGTGCAGGCCACACAGGAACTCTGCAACAGTATCAGCGCCGGAAAGCTGCTCAATGTATCCATGCAGGCTTACGGAATGGATAAACGACTGAACGCCTCCACTGAAGTAATGTTATTCCGTATTCTGCAGGAACTGCTCAATAATATCATCAAACATTCACAGGCATCGGAAGCTATCATTCAGTTTAACAGGGATGGCAACCGGTTAAGCATTACCGTTGAAGACAATGGCCGTGGCTTTAGCCTTGCTGAAACGGATGGTAAAACCCACGCAGGTCTTAGCTCGGTGGAGAGCCGGGTAACCTACCTCAACGGAAAACTGTCCATTGATTCACAAAAAGAAGTTGGCACCACCGTTATGATGGATTTTTTAATTACTGAATAAAATGACGCTTTCCTTTAGCTTTGTATTTTCAGTTAATAATCCATTTTATTGCGTATGATATCTATCCTTGTTATTGATGATCACCCATTGGTGGGTGATGGTATAACACTAATGGTAAAAGATATTGAATACCTGCAGATCATTTCCATTTGTAAATCAGGAAAGGAGGCGCTTGAATTCCTGGTGGATGCCAAACCGGATATTATATTGCTGGATATAAGCCTGCCCGATATCGACGGACTGGAATTATGTTCCCAGATCCGAAAAACAAATAAACAAACAAAGATCATCGGGCTTACCTCTACCAATGAAGCCGGTATTATTACCCAGTTGCTGGCTAATGGCGGCAATGGTTACCTGCTGAAAAATATGGAACGGGAGGAACTGATCACTGCCATTGATGAAGTGCTGAACGGAAAAATCTTCCTGAGCAAAGCTGCCAACCAGAAAATACTGGAGCAGTTCCATTCCCTGAAGGATGCTTTGAAAAATAAACCGGTACTGACCCGGCGGGAAAAAGAAATCCTGAAACTCCTTTATGAAGGACTGACCGGACCACAAATAGCAGAAAAATTATTTCTCAGTCCCTTAACGGTGGAAACGCACCGTAAAAACCTGATGCAAAAGCTGAATGTAAATTCTGTTCAGCAACTGCTGAAAGTAGCCGGAGAAAATAAGCTTGTATAAATATTTTTACAAACAAGTCCGGCTGGAATACTGAAAGCTTATGCTGTACAGGAAAGCACCTGGCACAACTTTTTACTGTGCCGCAGCAGCAACCACTTTAATGACTGGCCCTGTGATTGTAAACGAAGACCATGCATTAAAATTAAAATCCCATAGTTTGTCATTGGTTTGTACTACAATACGATTGCTTTCGTCCATATCATAAACATTGGTGACATCGCTTGTTAAATTGTTGGAGAGTACTTGCATAGTAGTAGCCCCAAACTGATCTACTAAAAGAAATGAATACAAATTGGTCGTAGTGTGAATAATGGCCACATTTTTATTTGAATTGGAATAAATGGCTGCACGGCTTCCGCTGATTGGACTGGAATTCGAAAACTGCTTAAAATAAAAATAAGCATTGCTACCGGCAGTGAAAATGATAAAATCCTTTAATACCCTGAGGTTAGTGGGAGTGCCCGGCAATGCAGTTGTGACCCAGGTACCCGTCACCGGGGAAAATCTGTATGCCGTATTACCTTTGATCATCACTGCAAGTCCTGTCCCTGTTACTCCCATGTCTATAGATGCTGCAGTACCACCTGAAAGTGCTATAGATGAAAACTGAGTTTCTGATGAAGCATCCAAATAAATGATATAGGCATGTGATGCTGTATGAAAAAGGATGGCATTTTCGGAACTGCAATAACCCAGAATAGTACTGGGAATAATAAGATCACTCCATGTTTGTCCTGATTGACTAACAGTGTTGAGCACATGAACTTTATTGTCTGTGAAAAAGGCAGTAAACTTCGCATTTTGATTAATAACAGGATTAACAACACCCCATTGTCCAAAATTATTCCTGTTCGTTACCATTTTACCGGTATGTTGATCCTGCACCAACAGCCCCTCTGCCGTCAATGTAATTTTACTTCGCTGATATTCTGTCATTCGGGGAATCAGCATTCCTTTTGTGGAAGATCGTATATCCAGTATAGTAGACGTATCGGGATTTGTAGTCCCAATGCCAACCTAGGCCACCAAAATGCTTTTACAAAAGAAAGCAGATAAGAGTAACACGAAATTCCGGGTGTTGAACTTTATAACTTTCATGATGGTGATTTTAGTTTTTATAATGCAGTGAAACGGGAAAAAAATTACGGGCTGTTCTT
This sequence comes from Chitinophagaceae bacterium, assembly GCA_041738795.1. Lineage (GTDB taxonomy): Bacteria > Bacteroidota > Bacteroidia > Chitinophagales > Chitinophagaceae > JJ008. The sequence continues at coordinate 35,310 of JBGSPB010000012.1, forward strand.
TTCGATGAAACAAAAAAGACTACAGAGGTCATCACTGGTAAACTAAAGATAAATAAAAGAGGGTATAAAATAAATACCTGCAATGAATGAATTTTCCAGCTAAAAAACTAACTGAATTCAGGTAGAAATAAAAAACCGGGTGCCTGTCATTACAAGTCACCCGGCTGATTGGACATGAATAAAACTTAGCTGCCCATTATAATCAGTTTTTAATTATTTTCTGATTCACGGCCTTGCTTTCACATTGATAGTGTATCGAATACATTCATTTGACATATGAGCTTCTATCCATCGTCATGGTTTGTGCAGTTACAGTTTGCTCTTGCAACAATTTACGGTCAGCACAAAATCAGGGATCATCCATTAATATTCCTTTATATTGTTACTTTCATTTATTTCCTGAACAGTATTATTTATATCAATTTTTATCTTATACTTAGCTGGCTCTGACCAATTATATTGCTGGCTCGCTTCCAGTTCAGCTATATTTCTCGGGGGGGCCGAATTTAAAAAGAGGACATCAGGGTTACAGATACTCCGTCTCATCCTTATTAAAGAATTGGGTCTTCTGTACTTAAAGATCTTGTTTTCACCAGCGGCCAATCCATTTACAGTAACGGTTTGTAATACAGTATTTCCATCGAGTAACTGTACCTGAAAACTTGTAGTCGTGGATTCACCAATGTTTTTTACACCCCATCGTATATCTGGCCAGGTAATTACACGTTGAACCGAAGGTTCAGCGGCAGTTGGAGCCGGAATCTGCACTCTTACAGAATCTAACGTTCTCCGGTTTGACGAAGCAGCATGAAGTTGAAGGCCGTTGCATTCCTGGAATTGTATACCAAATTTTCCCTGCAAACCATCATCAACAAGATCAACCCGTCCGGAAATCACTTTCACTAAAAATTGACCGCTGTAATTGTTGGAAAAGACATTTGTGACACAATAATTACTATTTACAGAATAATTAAGTTTATCAAACAAGTACCTTGATTGCTTATTTTCAAATATTACCTTATAAGTACACTTAAATCGAGAAGAGCCATCAAAGCTGCTACCACCTTCCGATACTATAGTTGGAGAACCGATTATTTTAAAATTATTTCTGGAAAAATCAATGAGCGCCATTTCGTTTTCAGCTGCCTTAATAAAATCCTGACTATTAAACCCTATTTGTTTTGTGGAAATATTCATTGATAATAGACATTCCACTCCTGCTGTTATCTCGGTAATAAGTGTATTGTAAGTATTACTAAAGTAAAAATTACCTACCTGAGGGGGTCTTATAGCTTCAATTTCAAACCTGAAAATTTCGCCTTCAAGACCAATATTGAAGGGCTTACCTCTCATTGAAATCACTTGTCTTCCTGCAAAAAGACCGTTAGGCGGGATGACAATATCGATATATGTTGCACATGGAGTATTAGCGTCATGTTTATTGTTTAATTGAATATCTACTGTATGTAAACTATTTCTGTCTGGTGTAATATTATCAATCATATACGCATTTGTAACCCAATTTGCATATCTCCCATATACACGGATAGTTGTTGTTTCTCTTAAATTCACAACAGGTGTTTGTGCATTGGGCCTATAGCTGGCTTGACAGTTCAGCACTTCTAATTTGCAGACGGTTTCGATTGCAAAAACTGATGAATTGAAGCAAGTGAATATTACCATTAAAAGGTAAATTTTTAAAAAATTAGCGGGTTTCATTTATTTAATATTTGATGTTTGATGAAAAGAAATACTTAAAATAAGATTGTTGCGATTGGTTTGAATCGCTGATTTTCATGTGCTTGTTATGGGCTAATTTCTTACTGTACTGTTCACTTCAAATGAGCCTGCGACTGTCGTGTAATACAGGCTTGCCTGAATACCCAAATCACTCCACCTGTTTATTCCCTGTAATCCACTACGCCCCCGCACACATGGACTTCCAATTGATGCGATGATCGAAATCACCCTGTTTTCTCTCCGGGGAATTGGAAATTCAAAAATACCTCCGGGACCAAGTGCCGGCACATTAACATTTGCAACCGGGTTAAAATTACTGTTCCCTAATGTACAGATATAAAGGGTGGTTGCTGAGGATGCTGCTGCTCCGGCATTCTGCACCCTCACTGTTAATTGATTAGAAATGGTTGTTATTTTAGTTTCATTCAAAATATTATTGGCAGGACAAAGCGAAAAAGCAGCTACCTCACTGGCCTTAAGTACATCACCATTACTTTTAAAAGCGTTTAAAAAACTAATGGTAAGACGTGGCTGTGGTGGCGGATTACCGGAAATAGGCGTTCTTACTCCAGGTGGCAATGGTTCACAGGTTGTTCTTACCGTTTGAACCCTTTCCGGATTTACATCCAGAATTCCCGGATATACAATTATATTGTTTACTAAACTTCCACCTTTTGGATACTCTGCATTTTTTAAATTGGCCGGCATAATCTGATCATAACCAATATTTCCTGTCTTTATCAATGTAGCCCTGAAAGTGATATAATTGTCACTGACATACGGATCTGAAATATTGCTGAAAAAACCATTTTCGTTAAGCCGGTTAATATTACGGTCTAGCCTGATCGATCCCAGGTTTTGACCTGAAATAGAAACTATACCTGTCTCATTTTTCCTGGCGCTTCTTACGAAAATATTATCACCGTCTTTTTTGAATTTAATATTATGAATCCGCTCTTCATTCATAACCTCCAGGTAAAATGGAATACTTTCATCTTTTCCAAACCCAGCTCTTGGGCGGCGTAACCTGACTGTATGCGTACCAATTGCTGCATCTTTGGTAACCATAAACTCAACCACCACATGGGCACCATTGTAATTTGGTAATACAGAAGCATGATTGGTATAAGCTGTATTGCACGGCCCGTTCTTTTTCTCCAGAATCCGGCTGAAAGTTACATTACTGGTAACATTTGAATTGGGTCCGGTAACCACCACTTCATCGGTTATATCGAGCCAGTGGCCTATATACATAACAATTACTCTTTCTGGATTGTTGCCGGGCCCTGGGCGCATTACCCGGGGCGAAATATATTGACTGACAGCCAAAAACCTTAGTGAGTGTATGTTGTCGTTATCCCGAAATTCTTGAAAGGCACTGTTGATCAATGGGCCATCAGGGGTTTGTGACATGCCAATGTTGTGCAACAACATTGCAAGAAATAAATATAAAATCTTCTCTTTCATATTTTTTTTATTTGTGGAAAAAGGTTTTATCAATTAATCCCTAATGCTCTTAAAATCCCGTCAATAGTATCTCTTGCAATGCCAAAAGCATCGGATAATGCACTAATTATTATCGAAGCACCATAGCCTGCTTTATTCATCATATCGGCGACATCATTTGCCGACTTGTTTAAAACAGTTTTTAAAGCATTCCCCACTTTTACACCATCAGCACCGGCTCTTTTCAAAGCATTAATGATAGCTTGCGGACCAACACCTAAACTGTTTAAAGCTCTTACCACATCAATTACCTGTGCATTCAGTCCTTTAATCAGTGCTTCAGTAATTCTATCGGTTGTATACCCTAAGTTTTTTAAAGAACTATACGCAAGGTTAATGGATACATTATAAACCTGCTTACCCATAGCTAATATTGCGTTTGCGCCAAATCCTGCTTGCTTCATCCATCCGGCTACTGTTTCAAAAGAAGCATTAAATGAAGTTTTTAGTGCAGTTCCGATTTCATTTGCAGTATAGTTAAGTGCCAGCAGTGAATTAGCACATGTCTGACCGTTTTTATTAAGACCTGTTTTAAATGCATTTGTAATTTCTCCAATTAAATAGCCAGCAAGCTTTAGTGAATTTCCCATTTCATTTAACCCATACATTTGGGAACTATTTATAGCTAAAATTATTTGCGTAGCAGTAAATCCTGCGAATTTTAAATTTACCGCCAACTGATCAATGCTCAAATCGTAAACACGGAAGAGGAGATCAAAACATTGCTGTGCTGTATATCCTGCAACCTTTAATTTGAATATTAACTGGTCATTTGAATAATTATAGGCAGCTTGCAAACCTTTTGCAATTTGATCAATCGTCCAGCATCCTTTCATGTTAATAATAATAACGGCTTCGGTACTGCCAAATACTGTTGCAGTTGCTTTTAATATGCTTTCAGCAGCGCTGGCATAACTATTTTTTAATTCGCATACTACCTGCAACAGCGTTTTACCCTGATCTTTCAAACGCTGTACATCTGCCGTTGCATCCCGGAAGATTGTTAAACCCTCAATCCTGTTAGCCTGCGTTCTGTTAATAACAGGTTGTGGTGTCTGAGCATTCATAAAAAAGAGGCTCAATAATAAAGCTGTAGTTGCGGTAATTTTTTTAAGTAATTCCATGTTAATTTTTTAAGGTTTAGTAGTTAATAATTCCTATGGTTGTCCATGAGTTACTACTGATGTTAAAAGCATGCAGGATTTTTTTCTTTGCCCTTATCATTCGGTTCTGTTACTATACGATCTTGAATATTTCTTTTGTCAATGAAATAATCAATTTACTTTTTCAAATACCCAAATCTGGTTTAAAGCATTATGCTGATAATTCCATTGCATTACTTCACATCCGTTTGTATTGGTTCGGGGACTATCTGCATCGAGTACTTTTTTACTTTTTTCATTTTGCAAAACATATTTGTTTCCACCTACATTATAGAAATACCAAATCTGATTATTCTGGAAAGGCAGGGATGTTAAATTGTTTTCCCATATTTGAATTCTTGCACCATTATTATTGCTTCCTTCTTTAACGTCGAGCACTTTATTAGTACCTTTCATTTTGAGACCATAGGCAGCTCCCTTCTTAAATACTTCAAATCTCATATTATTGCCTCCGTCCTCTTGCCATAGGATAAGCGGTTTGCCGTCTTGACCACTGGTACCTTGTGCGGCAAGATTTTTACCATCTTTAAGGCAGGTAATTTTATAAGTGCCTGTTCCGGTTACCAAAGCAGCACCCGTTATATTTTGTGCTACAAAACCAATTGTATTAATAAGTCTATCAGTAAGATCCACAAATGTATTAACTGCGTTACCAACAGGGTTATTTCCAGTAGCACGGGAAATATCCAATCCTGATTGACATCCCATAGTATTTCTATCCGGCATTCTGATGGTATTTGGAACAGTTTCCTTTTCTGAACTGGTTAATTGATTATATGCCGCCAACATATACCAACCCTGCTGATGAAAGCAAATACCTCCCAAACCAAAAGGGGTAATGGCTGTTATAAAACTAGTTGGTGCAGAGCCGGCTATCCGGATCAATTCGCTATTTGATCTTTCTGCCACATCAAAAGACAGATTATTTATAGTCGTATAGTTATTCCTGACTCCCACAGGCAGAAAGCCAATGGCTCTTGCAATAACAGTTATTGGATCATCTATGAATTCAAAACGCTGAAGTTTACTTTCTCCACCAATTGTACTTATAAAATCAGTATTAAATGATGCATTACCAATTTGTGGAGAGGCATAGGTATAAATACCCTGGGGCTTGATATTATATCCTTTGGCTAAATAATAAGCAAATAATTGAGCTAGCCCTCCACCAAGACTATGACCGGTTATCCATACTTTTTTATTTGCCCCACCCAACTGTACAATTCTGCGGGCCATAGTATCTGCAATTTTTAAAAGCGATAACCACATACCCTGGTGCACCAATGACTGACCTGGAGTTAGAATGCCATTAATTCTTCCTGGATTAAATTTCAAAGCCTGAAAATCGGTTTGTAACCATTCCTGCGTCTCATATCCGAATATATTCTTAGGATCTCTTTGCGCTACTTTATCAGTTCCTCTAAATGTTATAAAAATAGTGTTCTCGGCAGGTATTATCATTGCTTCGGGATCGTATCCATCCAAAGAAAATTTATTTTCAAAAAACTGCATATCGCTTCCTGTATATTGAGTTGTAGTACTAAAGTATGGACTAACAACCTGCCTGAACTTTTGAACAAATGCATTACTATTAACTTGCAATTGTTCACCAGCAGCAGCCAAAGCAGATGGAGCAACCGTCGGACTTTCAACTTCCAGAATTTTATCTGCATAAATTGCTGTAGCCAAATAGGACAGTAGGTAGGCATTTTTATCATTTCTTCCTGTTGAATTTTGAGCAAAGCCTGTATTAAAAACATTTGCACCCTTTTCTCTTCTTAAAGAAAACACAGGTTGTAAAACCTGTCCTGCTTTTGGTTTTTGCGTAACTAATTTTGGATTTATTTGTGCTTCAGATACAATACTAATTAACATTAAAAACAGAATAGAAGTTCTAAAAAGCATAAATGTTGATTTCATTACAGTCTGATTTATATAATAAATGATTTTAGTAGTATGAATTTTCCAATTAACGCATCATGCAACTGATATTGGCAATTGGAGTAAAAGAGATGGTTTTATAGTTATTATCCATTAAAAGGCGCATGCCATAATTCAGCACTACATTCCGGCTTATACGCCAGTCTCCGCCAAAATTTATTGTATAAGGATGAACAATATCCCATTTTACGGAACTGGTTACAATAGTTTTACCACCCGGTGTAGTAAAAGATTCATTGACTGCTTCAATCGGTGTTTTTACTCTTTTCCCTTCATAAATAATTTCAGCAAAAAAATTATACACAGGTCCTCCATACCTGAAATTGATACCCATACTTATCAGATTATTAGCTGCGATTGTACTGGCAGTTGTTTCATCTCCCGTTATGTTATCTTTTAAATTAAAAGTAACTTCCTCTTCATAAAATGAACTGCGTATTAAACCTGAAAAGAGGCCCCGCTTGCCAACTCCCATTCCAAAATTCAGCCATAAACCATTTGCCGTATTCCGGTTGAGCCTCAATTTTTTTAAGCTGCCGGCACTATCTGTTCCATAAGTATAAATTTTTCCATAAGCTAAATCCACATATGCTGCATTCCAATTATCAGCAACAAATTGTGAAGCCTTTGCCTGTATTGCAGTATTTCTTCTGCTGTAAAAAGTTGCTATTTGTAAGTCGTTTTGTCTTAACGCATCTCTTGTAATTTGAAGATCAGAAGGCTTTGTGAGTGAATCCAATGCAGTTAGCAATTCCTTTTCTTTAGTCTTTAATTGTACCATTTCTTCATCAAAAGTCGTTTGAACATCATCATAGGCTCCCTTTATACGCAAAGGATCTTTTTGTTTATACAGGCTTATTTTAAACGCACCGCCAATTCGCCGGTCACTGGTTTCTGTTTGTACCGTTCCAAGAGATACATCAAGCGACGCCAGCATTCTGCTAATGGCAGAGGCATTTTGATATTTCTCTAAATTTTTTTTATTATAAAACAATTCCCAAACAGGTTGTGCCTGTATTGCGAGATTGGGATTTACTCTCCAGTTCTTAAAACTCCAATCCACTTTAAAATCTTTAATATCTGCTGTTCTGGCTACCTGGCTGGGTGCCTGACCCATCAGATCAAATAAAGGAGAGGTAGGTATAGCTAATTCCCTTGGAGCTAATTTTTGGGACCCAGCCTCCGTTGAACTATTTTGTGCATATACATTACAAACAACCAATATTACAATAGCAGATGCAAAGATTCTCTTAACCAATTTTTTAATACCTTTTTGATAGCTGAAATAGTCAGAAGGAATACTCATGAAAATTTATTTTGATTCTGGATAATAGCCTATAAAATGACTGCTGTAAAAATGTATTATATCAAAACAGCAGGCAATAGCTAAATATAGCCATAGCATACCCTGTAACTAAAATCATAAAATGCAAGAATGGAAAGAATAGGAAATTTTGAAACAGAAGATAATTTTACCTGGTTTCACTTCAGGCCAGTATTATTTTTACCTTAGTGAATTATCTGAAATATTTCAGAATCCTCTTCAAACGGATCAAATACATTAGTATGCAGGCACTTCCATATCAATTACAATGAAATAATGCTTTATTATATTGATATCACCCAGAATATTTTTTAGAATTCAAAACATCCTTTAATTTCTATATCGGGAAAAGAGAGGTAAATGACAAGAGACTGTCAAACTGGGATGAATTATATTTTTAAACCAAAAATCCAGCTGCTAATAAAATAATTTTTTTATAAGGCAAGATGGCTTATTATAGCTATTAGACACCGGCATGTCAGAGTTATTCTGTCAAAAAATTATTTCAAAATAAGTATTATTTCTAAAACCATGCTATTTACAAGGTAAATCAAGGACTATAAATATAGGTACCTGAATTTATTGAACAAGACCCTTTTTATGTGCCAGCGCTACGGCTTCGCCTAAAGAATTCACCTGTAATTTTTCGTAGATCTTCTTTATATGATTATTAACTGTAAAATAACTGATACCCATGTTGTCAGCTATCATTTTGTAACTAAGACCCGCTGAGAGAAGTTTTAATACTTCGTTCTCTTTGGCAGTTAGTTTATAATCCATTGTAATTTCAACTGGCGACTGGCTGAAAAACCTCATTACTTTCAACGCAATGGAAGGACTCATGCCAGCACCTCCGTTTATTACATCATCAATACTTTGTGCGATCTGATGTACTGATGCATTTTTTAAAATATAACCTTCTGCCCCGGCACGCAGGGCGGCAAATACTTTATCGTCATCATCAAATGCGGTTTGCATGATGATTTTTATACTGGGAAAATGTTTTTTAGCCAGTGCAACTCCGCTGATACCATCAGTGCCCGGCATCTCGATATCCATCAGTATTACATCGGGTTTAGCAGTGGTAATATCTTCTACAATGGTATTACAGTTTTCAAAACTACCGGCAAATTCCAAGTCATTATACAATTGCAAAAAGGCCTGCAGACTTTCTCTTCTTGCTTTATTATCATCATAAACTGCAATTCTGATCATACATCAAAAATAAATTATCAAAAGTTTATCCTGCATGGCTAATTATAGCTATAGGGAAGTAGCAGGTTATATGCATTCCGTTTCCCGGTGATGTGTTTACCAGGAATCTCCCACTAAGCGTTTCACAGCGCTGTTGCATATTCTGTAACCCATTACCCTCTTTAAGTTTAGACAAGTCAATTCCCCTGCCATTGTCTTTTATCTCCAGCAAAAGGTTGTTTTGCAGCCTATACAGGATAATGGTTGCAGCAGAAGCATTGCTGTACTTGGCAATATTATTCATGGCTTCTTTGGCAATTAACAATATGTTTTTCCTGGCTACCGGGTTAATAATGAGTTTACTTATAGTTTCATCAATTTGAAATTCACATGTAATATTTTTAGCCGCAAGCAGCTCATTACTGTAATTTTTAAGTCTTCCAGAAAGGGTATTTTTATTCTCACTTGCAAGCTTCAGGCTCCAGACAATATCACCCATACGGTTCATCAGTTCTTTGGCCTGGATGGTTATCTTTTGAACCATTTCCTTGCTTTTTTCGGGTTTAGATTCCCAAACGTCAACTGCCAGGTCACCATAAATGTGCATACTACTCAGCGTAGCTCCTACATCATCATGAAGGTCGGCCGTGATACGCTCCCTTTCTGATTGGATAGCCATTTGCTTTTCCAATTTCTCCTTTTGCCTGCGAAGTTTTGAACGTACAAATACTCTAATGGCCACGAACAATAAAAAAATAAACAAGGCCAGTAATAGCAGCCTGAACCAGGTAGTTTGCCACCAGGGAGGAAAAATTGTAATATCAATCTCCTTTGAGTAGTAGGTTTTCCCGGACTTTGGATCAATAGCCTTTGCTGTGAACTTGTATTTACCGGGTACAAGATTGGCATAATAAACAAAATTTCTGTTGTCGGAATTGATCCATGCTTTGTCAGCCCCTTTTAACCAGTAGGCATAGACAGGCTTTGTTTCTGTATTGGGCCTCAGTAATGAAAATTCTATACTAATATCATTATCGAAGTAGTTTGCTTCAACCTTATTATCAGTCATATTGTTTATGATAACATCTTTATGTCCTGCTCGGACTGAAGTAACCAGGATTCTTGAAGGATATTCACTATTGAAAAAATTGTCTGCCTGAACCTCTACCAACTTGTTTTTTCTGAAAAAAATAAACCTGCCCTTCGAACCTCGAAAAATATTTTGCAGTACATCGTTATTTAACTCCGGTAATTGTATCCCTGTTCTTACAATATCTTCCTTACCGGCTGCTTTAAAAAAAAATTCCGTTGGGGTAGATATCCAAAGATTACTATGATTATCCATCTCGGTCTGAAAAATAAAATCTGATTGCAGGCCTTTGTTACCATTATAGCTCTTGAAAGAGTTATTTGCTGTATTATACAACAATAAACCTCCGCCATAAGTACTCAGCCAGACTGAACCATCTTCGTTCTCTGTTATATGATTTATAGTGTTGGCCGCTCTTGATTCCGGCAGACTCACATTTACGGTATAATGAATCGCAGAGCCATCACTTATACTAAATTTTGAAAAACCCTTACCGCCATTATAACCAATCCAGATATATTTCTTGTTCTTTGATAAAACAGCACAAATGATCCTGTCATATTGCAACTTTGAGGTAACGGCTGCGGTGATATGCTCCTTTAAAATACCATCCCGGTTAAAAACATATAATCCTTTGGTCCATGTAGCCACATATATTATACCATTGTCTCCATTTATAATTGATTGTACCTTACTTTCAAGCGTTAGTATTTCCTTAAGCCGGTTATGGGTAAGGTCATAGCTGTAAATTTTACCTTCTGCAGCAAACCATAATATATTGTCCGTTATAATATGAATTTTATCTATATGCAGCTCACCCGCAAAAGGTAGTTTCCTGATACTGAATTGCTGCCCGGATACATAAGAAAAAAGACCAAGGGTAGTGGCCACAAAATAATTTACACTGTCCTTTTGCACTATATCCCTTATCTCAAATTTTATATGGGCATTTTTTTCACTATGTACAAATGAGGTGATGGCAATTGTCTGTATAGCCGGATTATAAATATTAATACCAGCGTCAGATGCTATCCAGTAACAACCGGCTTTATCAATATATAGATTACTGCTTTCATCTGATAAAGCTGATTGGTCATGTACATTCGAAAGAAAAGAAGAGTCAATAATATTGCTTTTTGTATCCAATATCTGTGTTTTCCGGCCAAAGAAATGTAACCATAATCTACCGGTATTATCTATACTCATTTTGCGTAGCCCTTTTCCTTGAAGGAACAGTTTTTTAATAACGGCATTCTGCCTGAAATCATAAAAAAACAACCCGCCATTATCCTGATGTGTTGAAAACCAAATCCCTTTTCCATCTTCTATAGTGAAATTAATTACACCTGTGTACCCAAGCAGTTTCCATTGCACAGTTTGCCCGGGGGCCGAATAAAATTTCTTTTGCGTGATATTGTAAAAGGTTAATCGTTCCCCTGTCAACGCCCAAATTCCATTCAACTGCCTGTCGAAGGCAACCTGTGTAACAGTTCCTGCCGGAATACTGTAGCTTTCTTCCTGGTTATTTTCAAATAAAGTCCATTTTTGCCGGGCAACATTGAAACACCACAGGCCTCCCGCAGCCACCCAGATGTTACCTTCATTGTCCATGTCAACAGACCTTACAATATTGTTGTATCCAGGAGAAATCCGCGGATGACTTAAATAATATCGGGTAAAATTTCCTGCTTTTTTGTTATACCTGTTAATCCCCTGGTAAGTACCAATCCAGATATCACCCTGCTTATCTTCCAGTAAATTATAACTCAGATTGTTGGATAGAGATAAGCTATCATGAGTATTCTTTCTGTAGTTTTTACAATGGGTCCCGTCAAATCTGCTTAGACCGTCATCAGTGGCTACCCAATAATATCCTTCTGAGTCCTGTAAAATACTATTGCACCTGTTGGATGCCAGCCCTTGTTCAGCTGTTAAATGATAGAAAATGGAACCTGACTGGGCATTGATTATACCTGGAAATAAAATGCCTGTTAATAAAAAAAACGATATTGTATAAACATGTAGTCTTACTGCCATCCGGGAATTAAGATAAGGCAAAATTTGTTACTTTGAAAGAATCACAGCAGCTACTACACCTGCTGTTTCTGTCCGTAATCTTGTCTCGCCCAAACTGACCGGGATAAACTTATTTTGTAAAGCCAATCTTACTTCAATAGGAGTAAAATCTCCTTCCGGACCAATACAAATAAGCGCTGAATTTAATGTAGCGGATTGAGAGAAAAGTGGTCGCTTGCTGTCTTCACTTTCACAATATGCAATATACTTTTGCGCTGCCACTGATTCCTGAATGACTTTAGTAAATTCAACCGGCTGGTGCAATAGCGGCAGCCAGGTTTGTTGCGATTGCAACATGGCACTGATACAGATACCGTTCAATCGGTCATACCGGAATTTTTCTTTCTCTGTTCTTTCGCATAGTAAAGGAATGATTTCGCTGACACCGATTTCCGTTGCTTTTTCCAAAAACCATTCGAAGCGATTGGTGTTTTTAAGCAAGGATATGGCGATTGATACTTGTTTATGGGGTTTGGGGTTTTCGATTTTAGATCTAACTTCTACGGTGCAGTGTTTCTTATGAGCATCGGCAATTTCACAGGTCAGTAAACTTCCCCTGCCATCAGTCAGGTTCAGTTGTTCCCCTGCTTTCATCCGCAGCACCTGCACCACATGTTTAGACGTATCCTCATCCAGCATAATTTTATTTTGCTCCGCTGAATAAGCAGGTATATAGAAAAAAGGAAGTGCCATCCCGGTAAAAATAATGAAATACTGATTACAGGTGCACTACAAATGAAAACCAGATTTGCCCTGGTAAAGTAAGTAGTTTAAGCTACTGTGTCAAAACGGTTGAACTTACATTGCTTGCAACAGTTGCTGTGGGCCCGCTGACAGTTGACACACTTCCCAATTTTGCAACAGGTGTTGAGCCACCGTTGAAACGAACCAGCGCACCATTCAAAGCGAGGGTGGAGGTAGCCGTTACATTGATTGTGTTACCTGTCAGTTTCAATTCACCGGCCGACTCAATTTCAATTTTTGAACCGGGGGCCGTTGTTTTGATCAGGATATTTCCATTTGCGGCAATGATGATCTGGCTGCCGCCTGCATTTACAATAATACTGTCAGCAGAACTTTCAATGACCATTTTAGCAGGGGTGGCAATGCCATTCTGTGGTTGAATGGCACCATTAACCAGCAAACCATTGACCGGTGGTGTTGAAGCAATACCAACAGAGGTACCCCCGTTATTCCAGACTCTCATTTTTGTACTGCTGTTCACTTGTACACGAAGCGCATCTTCGCTTGCTCCTGCATTTATATGCAGTTTATCCGAAGGTAAATTGGTTCCGATACCCGCTTTACCATCCTTTCGGATAATCATTGCATTGGAAAGATTGTTGGCTGCATCACCATTGCCAATAATGAATAACGGAGCAGCAGACCCCAAAGGGAGTGCAGTACCTGTGTTTGTACCTGCAGATACTACCGGGTCGTTAAACTGTCCTGCTACAAAACAGACATCCCCATTCGCTGTATTATTTCTTCCAAACACGGATGATATTCTGCCGTGAGCTATATTGTTGAGCCCCGTTGCGAAAGAAAGATTGCCGGTACTTAGCCTGTCCCACTGCGTACCATCCACCTGGCCCACACGAAAAGCTTTGCGGTGAGGGAACCACATCAGTCTTGCACCTGCACCCGATACCGGTGGCAGCGCATTGTCTATTGAAGGAAAATTTTCCAATAGATAAAACCCATGATTAAACAATACACCGCTATCCTGCACATGCAACCCTGTAACAGGCACTGCTGTATTGATACCGACCTTACCTGTTTGCGCCTTTAAATTATCTGCAACAAACAACAGAATTATCATTGCAAATAATGAAGAATATTTTTTCATATCTGTTTTTTTTAAGTTCTCATAAATGTAAGATTTATTAAAAAACAGTTCCGTGTAGCAGAACTGTTGCAGATCATTATTAAGTTGCTGTTTAATACAGAATATGGAAGAAAGTGTATCGCTGAAATCTATTTATCACCTTTTAAAAGTAAGCCCGTCACTATTTTTTTTAATTCTTTCAATTCAGCTTTCAATTCATCATTTTCCTTTTTCAATTCTTTTATAGCTTCAACAGTGTAGGGAATTATACCACTATAGTTCACACTTTTTATTCCTTCTTTATCTTCTTTTACCAGTTCAGGCATTTGTTGTTCTACCTGCTGGGCCAGCAGCCCGGTTTGTAAACTTTTATCCCTGTAATTTTCTTTCCAGTTATATTGATAGCCGCCGATGGATAGAATTTTTTGTAAACTGTTTTGTAGCGGCTGAATATTTTTCTTCAGGCGGGCATCGCTGTTTTGAGTAAGCGTTCCTGCAATAACCATATTTCCTGTACTGAAAAGTGACATAACATTACTTCCTGCATTATCTTTAAAATAAAAATCACCACCGGGACTGTTATTCTGAATTACCAGGTCGTTGTTATAATAAATATTGGCGCTGTTGGAAGAAGAAGTAGCCTCCAGCCTGATATGCCGGTTGATAGTCCCATCCAGTCCTTTTATATCCAGTAATGCAACAGGGTCAGACATATTGATGCCGGTTTTTGCATTTTTTAAAACAGTCATTGCATTACTTCTTGTAATATCCGAAAGACCATTACCTATTATGAAAACGGGATCACCGGCAATCCAACTAGTTTTGCTACTGCTATTGATAGAATCATTGTATTGGCCAATTGATAAAGAAGCATAAGCTTTTGAGTATATTTCAAAACCCATCGCTGTGGAATAATTACCAGATCCGATTGTTCCACTTCCCATCGCTGTTGAATAATCACCAGATCCGATTGTTCCACTTCCCATCGCTGTTGAATAATTACCAGATCCGATTGTTCCACTTCCCATCGCTGTGGAATAATCACCAGATCCGATTGTACCAATTCCCATCGCTGTGGAATAATCACCAGATCCGATTGTACCACTTCCCATCGCTGTTGAAGTAATACCCGATGCTATTGTGTTCCCACCCATCGCAGTGGAACGAGAACCCAATGCAAATGTACCAGAACCCATCGCTGTAGAGACTGATCCTATTGCTTTCGTATTAAAACCACTACCAAAAGAATATGCCCCGATGCTATCTTTATTCCAATTAGCACTAACTACATAGCCAACCCTGAATGCAGCCTTATCCGGGTACCACATCATTCTTACCCCGTTACCACTTGCAGGAGGATCGCCGGGTGATGCAGGTAATCCTCCTGTGACTCCTGAAAATAACACACTGCTATCCTTTACATGTAGCATAGCTAATGGTCTTGCAGTATTAATTCCGGTTTTAGCATTTCTTAATACAGTAAATGCATTTGAACGGGTTGCACCATTGCTGCCATTTCCAATTACAAATAGTGGATTTGCAGATGAGATACCGACTTCCATTTCAGTAGTATCATTAAATAAACCGATTGCTACTGTGTAATCAGATTTTGACAACGCTCCAAAACCTGTAGCAAAAGAAAAATCACCCCATGCTTTACTGAACCCACCAAAAGCCGACGACTCCCAACCAGTTGCTTCGGTGTTGCTTCCAAAAGCTACCGAATAATAATTTGATGCCAAAGTATTATTTCCCGCAGCAAATGAGTAATCGCCCAGTGCTTTTGTATTAATACCCATAGCAACAGAACCAACACCATCAGCTCTTGTATTATTACCAGCAGCAAATGAATAATTACCGATGCTGTCTTTATTCCATTGCAGTCCATTAACAGCACCCGTCCTGAATGCTGCTTTATCCGGATACCACATCATTCTTACACCAGCGCCACTTACCGGTGGGTTTCCGGGTGCACCCGGAATTACAGCCCCACCATTAAACAAAACACTGCTGTCTTTTACATGCAGCATGGCTTGCGGAGTAGTTGTGTTAATTCCTACTTTGCCAACCTGTGCCTGTAAGTGACTGGTGAATAAGGAGAAGGAAATAAAGAGGGTTATTTTAAAATTATTTTTCATAAATATTACTTTAGTTTTTAGTAAACCGGATGCTTCCACATGCAAGTGACCCGGAAACACTAACATGAAATTTGTTATTGAAGCTTTTGTTTGATTAACCGGATTTCTTTTTCTAAATCATCATTTCTTTCTTTTTCCCGGTTGAGCTTATCACTAAGTTCCCTTTCCAGTTTTTCAAATTTTTGCTGTTGCTCCTTTATTGCTTCCACCAGGTAAGGAACCATACCACTATAGTTCACACTCTTCATTCCATCAATATCTGTCTTCACCAGTTCAGGCATTTGTTGCTCTACCTGTTGTGCAAGCAAACCTGTTTGCAAATTTTTGTCACGATAATTCTCTTTCCAGTTATATTGATATCCACCGAGAGATAGAATTTTTTGCAAACTGTTTTGAAGCGGCTGAATATTTTTCTTCAATCGGGCATCGCTGTTTTGGGTGAGTGCACCAGCAATGGTCATATTACCGCTGCTGAAAAGTGAAAGAATATTTGTTCCGGCATCATTTTTAAAATAAAAATCACCACTTGGTTGATTGTTTTGAAAATGCAGGTCTCCAGAATAAAAAATATTACAACTGCTTTCAGAGTTGTTATCCTCTAGCCGGATATGGCGATTGATGGTACCGTCAAAACCCTTTATATCCAGCAATGCAACCGGATCAGACATATTGATACCGGTCTTTGCATTTTTTAAAACAGTTAATGCATTTTTTCTTGCATTATCGGCCGTACCATTACCGATAATAAAAACAGGGTCATCGGTTATCCAACTATCAATGTTACTGGTGGTAATAGAATCATTGTATTGACCGATTGATAAAGAAGAATAAGCTTTTGAATAAGTTTTAAAACCCATAGCAGTTGAAAATCTTCCGGCGGTTGTACTACTTCCCATCGCTGTTGAAGCTATACCCGATGCGGTTGTGACAAATCCCAGAGATATTGAATAATCTCCCGATGCGGTTGTATTATTTCCCATCGCTGTCGAACCTGAACCCGATGCTATTGTGTTAAGGCCCATCGCTGTGGAGCCAAACCCAGATGCTGTTGTATTACTTCCCATCGCTGTGGAGCTGGTACCAGATGTTCTTGTAGCAAAACCCATCGCAGTGGAATTATCTCCTGATGCAGTTGTACCATTACCCATCGATGTAGAGACTGCTCCTATTGCTCTGGTATTATAACCACTACCAAAAGAATATTCTCCGATGCTATCTTTGTTCCAATTAGCATCAATAACACGGCCTACCCTGAAAGCTGCCTTATCAGGGTACCACATCATTCTTATCCCGCCACCGCTGGCCGGAGGGTTACCGGGTGACCCAGGTAAAGCACCAGTTACTCCAGTAAATAATACACTACTGTCTTTAACATGCAGCATGGCTTGCGGAGTAGTTGTATTAATACCCACCTTACCAACCTGTGCCTGTAAGTGGCTGGTGAAAAGCGATAAATAAATTGCAAACCCCATTGCAATTGCAGTAAGTTTTTTCATACGCTATAAAAATTTTGATAGCCAATAAGTAGTGTAATAAAACTACTCCGACAGGCAAAGCAGGACAATCGGCATTTTGGGTGAGGGAAATGAGGAGAACCTCTTAAACCAGTCTTTCTTTTATGGCTTTTGCCACCGCTTGTGTAGAAGAAGCCACATGCAGTTTTTCATAAATATTCCTGACATGGGTTCGAACCGTATCAAAACTTATATGATATACTTCAGCAATCATTTTATAACTGTGGCCATTGACCAACCCGAGTAAAATATCTTTTTCCCGGTTGGTTAAATTATATTTTTCACCTGCCGCATCAGGTGTGGGAGAAAGATGTTTTTGAAATAAGGTCAACACTTTTTTTGCAATGGAAGGCGACATCGGTGCACCGCCGTTATAGGCTTCGATAATGCTTTCCATCAACCTCGCCGGTGGCGTATCTTTTAATAAATAACCAGAAGCACCGGAACAGATGGCATCAAACACTTTTTCATCATCTTCAAAAACCGTTTGCATCACCACCGTGAGCCGGGGAAAATCTTTTTTCAGCAGCTTTACCGCTTCTACCCCATTAATACCGGGCATTTCAATATCCATTAATACCAGGTCGGGCTGTGATGATTTGATATTCTCCACCAGGTTCATACAATCAGGCCAGGCACCGGCCAGTTGTAAACCTGAAGTTCCCTCTACAAGCAGGGAAATTGCTTCCCGTATAGATTTGCGGTCTTCAAATATGGCAACTTTTACTGGCATTGTGTTTTTCAAAAATAGGTGAATGGATCAGCGAACCTTATCGGCATTTTGGGTGATGGGCATCTGCAACAGCACTGCAGTTCCTTCACCCGGGGCTGATTTAATTTGAAACTCCGCTTTTATTTCTTTTGCCCGCAATGCCATACTCTTTAAGCCATTACCATTTTTCATAGCTGCTGCATTAAATCCCATTCCATTATCGGCAATACTGAGGATAAGCATATTTTTATCTTTTTCAAACCGTACATCGATCTGGCTGCAGGCTGCATATTTTGCTGCATTATTTACGGCTTCTTTAAAAACGAGGTATAAATTCTTCCGCTGCTCCATCCCTAATGAATAATTCATTAATTCGTCATCTGCCTTAAACTCCATCCGGATATTTTTGGCAGAGAGCAAAGGCAATGCAAAATTCTTCATCCGGTCGGTTATCTTATCAAACTTGTCGTTAGCAGGATTAATTGCCCACACAATATCATTGATCTCGCCAATCATTTCTCTTGAGTACTCCCCTATTTTATCCAGTGTTTTTACAACCGGTGCATCGGTATCTGAAGTTTGCTTTCTTGCTACTTCACTTAAAAAAGAAATACTGGTTAAGGTGGCTCCCACTTCATCATGCAGGTCCTGCGAAATTTTTGTACGCAGCTGGTGCATCTTTTTCAATTGCCGTATCCTGTACAGGTAAATAAAATAAAGTATGAAAGCTGTTAATAATGCCATTGCCACATAAAACCAGCGGTTCTTCCACCAGGGTTGCTGAATAGTAAAATCATATACAGCTGACTGGCTCCAGGTGTAATTATCATAACTCGACTGTACTTCAAAACGATAATCACCGGCCGGCAAGGCATTATATAAAACGGTGTTCACACCCTGCACCCTTGTCCAGGGTTCCTGTTCTTTCAACCGGTACCTGTAATACACAAGATCAGGCCGGATATAATCATTGGCAGTATAGGAAAAGGATAAATTATTTTCACTAAAACGCAAAGACCTGTTCTCATCGAAAGATTCCTCTGTATTATTAATTTTTAATTCCGAAAAATTAACGGCGGGTTGTGTTAAGGTTGCCGGAAGATCATCCGGGTCAAAATAATCAACACCCGATGTCCCGGATAAGTAAATTGTTCCGTCGTTCATCAGCACCGCACCCTGCCGGTTAAATTCAGCATTTAGTAAACCATCCCGTTTTGAAAAGTTGGTGAATGTTTTTGTCTGAAGATTAAACCTGGAGATGCCTTTATTGGTAGTTAACCATAGATTTCCCTTTTTATCCGGCAGGATAATATAGATCACATTATCGGGCAGTCCCTCATTTACAGTGTAATGATAAAAACGGTTTTGCTTACGGTCGTAATGATTTAACCCTCCCCCTTTGGTACCCAGCCATAGATCCTTGTTTTCATCCATGGCAATATGATACAGCGACGGTTCAGAAAGCGAATAGGGATTACCCGGTTCATAGGTAAATATTTTCTCAGAGAAATCTTTTTTAGTAATTCTGAATAAACCATTGAATGAGGATACCCAGTAATACTCGTCATCCTCGGCATAATTACCCGGTTGTTCTACGGAAGTGATCTTTTCCCCGGCAGGCTGAAATAAGGCAAACTTTAAATGGGTAGAAATTACACTGGTATCATCTCTTAAAATAAACCGGTAAGGCAATAACTCTCCTTTTGAATACCATTGTTGCAAAATTTTTTGTTGAAACGGACTAAGTTCCTTTATTTTTTTTCCCGTAGTAATCCGTACTATATCATCCGCAGCAAGCTCATCTGCTGATAGCCGGCGGGATACCTTACCATTTTTAATTAGAATAAGATTTTTAAACCCTGTTTCTGCAGCTACCTCCTCTTCCGACCATTTGTACAAACCAAATATCATCCGCAGAAAACGTTCACCAACCAGGTCGGGTAAGGCTATATTTTTAAAGGCTTGCCGGCGTATATTACACCGCAGCAATCCTTCCCCGAAAATCCCCATCCAGATATTACCATTTTGATCATTCAACAGGCAACGTAATTCCTTATTTCCCGGCAGGCTCTTTGAATCACCCACCAGCGATGCTTCAATGATATTTTTATTGATAGCATCATAGATCAATAAGCCCTTATTGGTAGCAATCCAGTACAGGGAAGAATCCACTTTTTCAATATCGTGTACAATAAATTCATAATTTGACTGACCAGTTTTAAATGCAACACTGGCCTGCTCCTCACCTGCCTCGTTATAAATGCGAAGCGATTGCTCAGTAAATGAGTGAATAAAATGCAGCCCTTCCGGGCTATTGAAATAATAGACCGGCAGTTTCTCTTTACAGAAAGGAAAAACCTCCGGCAGTTCTTTGTATTCCCATCTGGCAAGGTTTTCATTGAGGAGGAGAAGGGCGTTGCCTGACCCTTTTTTGTTAGTACAGAATGCACCAATTCTCTTATCAGCCAGCAGAAAAAGATCAAAACTTTCAAGTTTGCTACCTCCTTCAAATGTCAATGCTTTCCATTGTTTATTCTCGTGAGAATAAATATATGCCTCCCTTTTATCAACCAGGATGAGGACAGATCCGTTTTTCAGTACCTGTATTTTTTGTACCGGGTGATCTGGCTTTTTTCCGGGTATTAAAATATGATCGGCTTTTCCTGTCCGCGGATTAAAATAATTAAGTGACTTGTAGGTAACGATCCAGAAGTTTCCTTTGCTATCCTCATCAATGGATAATATACTTTGGTTAGAAAGACTGCTGCTGTCTGCAATATTGTGAAAATATTTCTTGAAACTATAGCCATCGAATCGGTTAAGGCCATAATCAGTTCCGGCCCAGATAAATCCTTTTTTATCTTTAAGAAGACAATACACCACATTTTCTGATAATCCTTGTTCAGAAGTGAATTGCTCATAAGCAATAACAGCCTGTGCCTGCACCCTGGTCTGAAAGAAAAGGAGGGAAATAAAAAAGTATATCAACCGCAGGTTAAACTTCATCGGGAAAGTTTATCATTCAATTTATAAAAGATTAATGAACGGAAATAAAAAAACCCGGATAAACAGATCCGGGCCTTGTAAAATTGGTTAATCTTATCAATCAGAACGGTGTATCCTCATCATCCTGCGGCAGGTCATTCATCTTACTACCGGTCTGTACAAAAACTTTGGCACCACCGTCACCATCGATATCACTGACAGGTTTCCAGTTGCCTGTAAGACCCTGGGCTCCGAATGTACCACCATCATCTTCAGTGAATTTCTGAATATGCAATAAGGCCCGCAGCTTAATAGTTTCCAAAGAACCATTACGGTGTTTGGCAATCCTTACATGGGTTTCACCACGGTTATTCTCCCCCAGTTCGTTGGTTGTAATATCATAATATTCCGGGCGATACAGGAACATTACCATATCTGCATCCTGCTCGATAGCTCCCGATTCGCGGAGGTCACTTAACTGCGGCATTTTATTACCATCCTTACCTGCACCGCGGGTTTCCACCGCACGGCTTAACTGGGAGAGGGCAATGATCGGTACACTCAGTTCTTTCGCCAGTGCTTTCAGGTTACGGGAGATATTACTGATCTCCTGTTCACGGTTACTATTACGGTTTTCACCGGTACCGCTCATCAACTGCAAATAGTCAATAATGATGAGGCCGATGTTATGCTTATTTTTCAACCGGCGGCATTTAGCCCGCAATTCAAAAATATTAAGGGCCGGTGTATCATCTATAAACAATGGAGCCTGTGCCAGGCGCTGCACACCTTTGGCATATAGTTGCTTCATTTCATGCTCTTCCATCTTACCCCGGCTGATCTTCTCCAGCCAAATTTCACTTTCTGCAGATAAGATACGTTGCACTAACTGACCGGCACTCATCTCTAAAGAGAATAAAGCCACCGCTGTTTGTTTACCCGGATGCATCACCGCATTTCTGGCGAGGTTCAGTGCAAATGCTGTTTTACCAACCGCAGGCCTTGCCGCTAAGATGATAAGGTCTGTATTCTGCCAACCATAGGTCACCCTGTCAAGTGAAGGGTACCCGCTGGGCACACCTGTTACATCTTCATTCTTATGGCGCAGGTCTTCTATCCGTTTGATCGTATTTACCAGTACCGAGTCTATCGTTTCAAAATTCTTCCGCAGGTTATTATTGGTAATTTCAAATAACTTACTCTCTGCCACATCCAGCAGGTCAAATACATCAGTTGAATCTTCATAGGCATCACCGATGATCTCACCACTGATACGAATCAATTCCCGTTGAATAAATTTTTGCAGGATGATCCTGGAGTGAGCTTCAATATTGGCAGAGGAAACAACAGTATTGGTCAACTTGGTGACATAATATGCACCTCCTATCATTTCCAGTTCTTCCCGGAAACGGAGCTCCTCAGCCACCGTTAATATATCAATCGGCTGGCTTTTATTGGCCAATCCCTGCATGGCACTGAAAATGCGCTGGTGGGCCTCCACATAAAAACATTCTGGTTTTAATATTTCAACAATGGTGTCGAAAGCTCCTTTCTCCAGCATGATGGCACCAAGCACAGCTTCTTCGAGGTCTTTGGCCTGCGGCGGCACTTTGCCATATACCATGGTGCCAAGGTCAAGGGTAGATTTTCTTCTTGTCTTGCGGTCTTTATTCAGGTTTGTCAGGTCCATTGTTCAGGTAAGGCGATAAAAGGTTAAACCATCAGTTATTCACTAATGACCACCGGGTTAGTTCCAAGCTTATTTTAAGAAATTATTACTTCTTCGTTAAAGGAATGTTTCCGTCAGTCAGTAAGGCGAAATAAAGAGCAAAAAAGTTTTGAAAAAAATTTTTCTTTCTGCACTATTTTTTCACCTCATTTTTAGGGTTATCCACATTCACATTTACCCGGCCGGCCATCAACAATTTACTTAAAAAGATTGGTAAAATCCCCTAAAGATTAGCACAACCATGTATTACTTTTATACCTGATTTTAGTCAGTAGCACAATAATACCCGAAACCGGGAGTTACAGACATACCAGTTCTTTTTTTACCAATACCGCTGCGGCCGTACCCCTATTCAATTATCTAAAAACTCACATATTATGGAAACCAAAAAACACAGCAGCCATTCCCGCCCGGTGTTAAGCCAGGCACAGAACAACACCACACTCTGGATTGGTCATTTAAAGCCCCATGCGCATGACCATCTGGCAGGACAAACTTTTATTTGCCCCTCCGAAGGATTAGTCAACAACATCCAGGTTTTTGCCTCAGCCGTAACACAACCCGGAGAAGTAGCCCTGACCTTGCATGAATTTGATGCAGCCACCAAAACATGGGGACCGGCGATTGGCAACAGCAGCCGTAACGTAGATAAAAAAGATGGCACTAATTGGATCCGTTTTGAAATGGAGCCGATCAATCTGCAAAAAGATAGTACCTATGGCTTCCGCCTGCAAACCGAAAACGGAATTATCGGTATCGGCGAAGCCGCCAGTGGTAACCGGCACCCATTTACATTCGGACATGCCTGGAACGGACATAGCAACAACGACAAAGGAGAATATTTCAGGTATTTCAGCCTTGCCTTTAAGGTAGAGTTGTGTGCTTAGATATAAATAATAACTGAGACGGAATAAATGAGCCTATAAGATTTGTAACCAGCCAAATCTTATAGGTTTAATTCATTACCATCTCTCTTGCATTCTCCATAGCAGCGGCAGTAGGTTTTTCTCCGCTGAGCATTTTAGCGATGGTAGTAATTCTTTCTTCCGTGTTTAACTGACGGATATTTGTTTTCACCGCATCTTTTACGATCTCTTTGTATACAAAGAAATGAGCATCGGCCTTTCCGGCTATCTGTGGTTGATGGGTGATGCAGATCACTTGTCTTTTTGCAGCCAGCTTTTTCATAATAATACCGACCTGCCGTGCTGCTTCCCCGGAAATACCGGTATCGATCTCATCAAATATCATAGTGGGCAAGTCTACAGATTCTGCCACCAGTGATTTGATACAAAGCATCAGCCGGCTAAGTTCACCCCCACTGGCTACTTTGCGTACAGGCTGAAACTGACCACTCTTATTCGCATCAAATAAGAATTCAATCGCATCAGCACCCGACAGGTTTAAATCAACAGGTTTTATCTCCACTTTCAGTTTGGCATTGGGCATACCTACCTGTACCAGCAGTTTGTTGACTTTATCTTCTAATGGTTTCACCTGTTGCTTTCGGTTCCCGGAAATCTCTTTGGCAAGACTAATTGCTGCTGTGATAAGTTTTGTGCTTTCATTTTCCTTTTGCTGAATGGCCTGGTCAATATTCAGAACAGCCTGTAGCTTATCTTCTAACTGTTTTTGTATTGCCAGCAGTTCCGCCGTAGAATTAACAGAATGCTTTTTTTGCAGCCTGTACCCCAGCGAAAGCCGTTCATTCAACTGTTCTATTTTTTCTGGATCATAATTAATATGATTACTGATGCGGTCTACATCATCGGCAATATCCTGCAATTCTATTTGTGAAGATTGCAACCGTTGAATCAGTAGCGGCAGATCCGGATGATAGGACGAGTAAACGTTTAGCTGGTTCAGCAATACTTTCAGTTGTTGTACTATTGGGCTTTCACTTTCTTTAAGTTCGAAAAATGCTTTACTTAACGCACCTTTAATGCCTTCAGCATTACTCAGCATCTTTAACTCCGTATCAATATCTTCCAGTTCATTCTCCTTAAATCCGGCATCTTCCAATTCGGTAAACTGAAAACGGTTATAATCAGCTTCTTTATCAAACTGTAATTTCTGGTTTTTCAAGGCATCACATTCCTTTTTTACTACTTGCCATTGCCGGTAGGTACTTTGATACTCATCCAGCAATATCGAATGGCCTGCCAATGCATCTATTACTTCTCTCTGAAAATCGGTTTCACCAACTTCCAGTGTATCAAACTGCTGATGAAGATCAACTAGCAATGAACTCAATTGCTGTAATTGAGAAAGATTAACAGGTGTATCATTTATAAAAGCCCTGGACTTTCCATTTGTTCCTATTTCCCGTCTCACCACCAGTTCCTCTTCTGCATCCAGTTCGTTTTCTTTTAAAAATGTAATAACACTTTTTTTACTATCCGCTTTAAACACACCTTCCACCACACATTTTTTTTGTTTATTTACCAATGCAGCTGAATCCGCCCTTTCTCCCAGGATCAAACCCAGTGCTCCAACGATAATTGATTTGCCGGCGCCTGTTTCGCCTGTTATTACATTCAACTTACCGGAAAACTCAATTTCCAGTTCATCTATAATGGCATAGTTATTTATGGAAAGCCTGCTGAGCATTTGAAAAAGCAAATTAGGGATTTTAGCCACAACTTGTCCCGCAAGGTGGCAGAATACAAAGATTTGATTACCGGACGGTCAGGCCTGACCACTAATTCAAACTAGTTTGCACAAATAAAAAAGTTCCGCCGGAAGGCAGAACTTTTTTTATAGTATCATTTAATTTATCGTCTATTTCACTTCTACATTATTGCTCAGTTCTTCATCCACCAGGATACGTCCGCAGTTTTCACAAATCATAATTTTTTTATGCTGCTTAATTTCGCTTTGCTTTTGTGGCGGAATTGCATTGAAACAACCTCCACAGGCATCTCTTTCTACAGGTACAACTGCCAGTCCGTTACGGTAACTATGGCGAATTTTCTCGTAGCTGGCCAGCAGGCGGGGCTCAACATGTTCTTTTGCTTCAGTAGCCAGTTTTGCAAAATGTTTTTCTTCTTTTTCGTTTGCAGCGATAATCTTATCCAGCTCCCCTTTTTTATTGGTGAGAACGCCTTCTTTAGCAGCAATATTCTTTTTAGCCTTCTCCAGCAAAACTGCTTTTTCAGCTATCTCTTCTGATGCGTCTTTAATGTGTTTCTCTGCCAGCTTCATTTCCAGCTGCTGCATTTCAACTTCTTTATTGATAGCTTCAAACTCACGATTATTTTTTACATTTTCGCTTTGCTTCTCGTATTTCTTAATCAGTGCTTCAGCTTCTTTGATAGCATTTTTACGTTGCTCAATAAAATCAGTCACCCCATTTATCTCCTCTTCAATACGGGTTTGGCGGGCATGCAAACCGGTAATTTCATCTTCCAGGTCAGCTACTTCCATTGGCAATTCGCCTTTCAGAATGTGTAACTCATCCAGTTTACTTTCAATCTTTTGAAGAGTAACCAGGGCTGTCAGTTTTTCTTCAACGGAAAATTCTTTAACGTGTGCCATTTCAGGTTTGATGTTTGAAGTTTGATATTGGAGGCTAAGCCAGTCTGCCGATTCTTCTCATTATTTACAAAAAATACCGGACAGGGTTGGTTTCCACCTCTGTTTTAAGGACGGCAAAGGTAGGGAATTTTTCGGCTAAAACTTCGTACAGCAGGTTGATTGTGAACTGTTCGCTTTCATAATGACCAATATCTGTTACAAGCATCCGGCCATTAGCGTCAAAGAATTCATGATACTTCATATCAGCTGTAACATATGCATCGGCTTCTGAAGCTAAAGCTTTGGAAATCAAAAAGCTGCCTGCGCCACCACAAACGGCAACTTTCCTAACGGGCTTATTTAACAGGGCAGAATGCCGGATAACAGGAACCTTAAAAATCTCTTTTAAAAGAGATAAAAAATGTTTCTCATCAAGAGAACCGGGGAGCTCTCCCAGAATTCCGGAACCAATTCCCTGGTGGGTATTAGACAGAAGAACGACATCATAAGCTACTTCCTCGTATGGATGAGCAGCTTTCATTGCCATTACAATTTTCCGTTCCAAAAATCCCGGAAAAATGACCTCGATCTTTATTTCCTTTTCGAAATGCCTTTTCCCGATCTCGCCTGTATAAGGATCGGTACCCTGACCCGCCTTAAAAGTTCCGGTTCCTTCTGTAGTAAAACTGCACTCACTATAATTACCAATATGTCCGCCTCCTGCTTCAAAAATAGCATCCCGTACCTGTTCAGCATTATCAACGGGCACAAAAGTGAAGAGTTTCCTGAGTGAATTTTCCTTTGAGGAAAGTATAGATTGATTTAGCAAGCCCAGCATCGAAGCGATCTTACCATTCACACCTTCTTTTACATTATCCAGGTTAGTATGGATGGCATAGATAGCAATGTCATTTTTTATGGCAGTGATAACCGTTTTCTCAACATAGTTCTTGCCATTTATCTTTTTTAATCCTCCAAAGATGATGGGATGATGAGCTACTATGAGGTTGCATTTTTTTCCAATAGCTTCCTTTACCACTTCCTCCGTAGCATCCAATGAGCAAATAATTCCGGTACATTCCCATTGACTGTCGCCGGTAATGAGTCCGGCATTATCATACTGCTCCTGCAAGGAGGGATGAGCCAGTGTTTCAAGAAATGATATGATTGCGGAAATCTTCATAAGAGCAAGTTAAGTATTTGAACGAATCTGGTAACAGGTCATAATAACTTTGTTAGCAATTCCCTTATCTTTATTAAGTGAAGTCACCATTTTTACCCTTTCGATTGCTGCTTATCCTGAAATTATTAAAAAAACAACATCATGCTTCAACGAACCAATGGCCGTTTACTGATTACGTTGCTGGTAGTTACAGGTTTAGCAGGAACTCTCAATAACAACTCTGTTTCTCAACAGGAAAGAAAAGTGGTTTTAGAGCAACTGAAGACAGGCAAAAAAGCTTTATTGAATGAAATAAAAGATTTATCCGAAAAACAGCTTAGCTATATATCCCCTTCCACCGGCTTATCTGTCCGGAAATGTATGTTCCAGGCCGCACAGACCGAGAAGACAATGTGGGAAATATTAGATAACACTGTGAAAGGACCCGCTAATCCTGAGAAAAGGTTAGTGATTAGTTATACCGATAACGATTTAGTGGAAATGGTAAAAGAAGGAAAGCTTAATCCCCCGGTTGATATCATTTTTAAACAGGCAAATGCACCCTGGAATAATATAACAGCGGCTGTTACAGATTTTAAAGACCTTCGAAGTGATCGAATTAAATACATGAGAACATCTACAGAAGATTTGCGCAACCATGTGCTGCAAACATCCTTTGGCTGGATAGATTGCTACCAATATATCCTGGTGATCACAGCGGAAACAAACCGTTACATTGAGCAGATTCAGGCGATAAAGTCTGATAAAAAATTCCCCCGAAAATAATTACCGGGCCTCAATAATTTTTTCAAGAGAAATCATTTTACCTGATGTGGTCATTCCCTCCACCACAACCCTGAATTTTTTAGTACGGTCGCTGTTATAAAAACTCACTGGTATTACGGGGTTGATATTATTGATAAATATGTTGGGACGCCAATCCAGGGTGATACGGGAATCACTTTTACCCAGCAGTTCGGGTTCTGCCTTATAGTTCGGAGCATAAAATTCTTTTACAACAGAAAACCCCTTATAGCTAATTAAATCTCCCCTTGATGAGTTTTTAATGTCCTGGCCTTTTTTAGTATAAATCGCTAATGCACCCCCGGAACCACCCCCCGGAGCTGCAGCAAAAAAACTGAAGACTTTAATCATTGCAATCTGATTAGCAGGAATAGTAGCCACTACTGCCGAACTTGTTTCAATTTCGTCGAGATAAATTACCATTGGAATATTACCTAAAGAGCTGGCAGATGGTCCCTGCCTGTAATAGAGCCGATACCCGGTGGGATCATCAAAAGGATTCTCCAGGCTGGGGAGAGATGCCGTGCTGTAATCTGGCTCTACAACAGATAGACCGGGTACCCTCGATTGCAAATAATCAAAAATATTATTTTGAACCACTATATCGCTGGTATTGACCATATCAATTGTCCGCACTGCTTCCCCACTGAACAGCCCCCTTGTATACCGTTCATTTAACTCATCGGTTGGTGATTTCTTTTTTACATTAATTATCACATCTTCAAGCAATATTCCTTTTTCTTTTTGTATGGCATCAAAATCAAAAGTCAATTTATTTTGTTCAGCAGGCGAAACATTTTCTCTTACAGGAAAATGCACTGTACCCACAGGCAGTGAAAAAATCTTCGCAGCAGTATCCCCGGTTAGCTTTACATCTATAAACTGGCTTTTTTTGCCCCGGATATCCAAAATAAAAATCCGGCCATTGCCAAAAAAGACAAGTGAATCAAGTTTAAAAAACCCGTTCTTGTCTGTATTGATCATCTGAAAGTTCCTGCTCATCCCTTCTGCTGAGATGATGGCCACCATTGGCTTCTCGGCAAATGGCCTGTTACTTCCCTGCATGGTCACCTTTCCTGTAATGGTGATATATGAAGGGTCAGAATAAGTTACCGGGCTTTTTACTTTTTGAGCCAGCTCATTCCAGCGAAATCTTCTCCAACCATTGGTCATCATCACCAGGTCAAGTGCCGTTTTTACAGAATCTTCATCAGAATAAAAATACCAGGCGGGGTTATTGATATGCCCTCGCAGGTCTGATGTAAGCAAGAAACCAGAGAAAATAGTTTCCCGGCTGTATGTCGCAAGGCTATAATCAGCATCTGATATGGAAACAGACAAGTTACCCTGCACAGTATCTTTCATGAGTATTTTAAAATGATTTCTTCCCTTCTCCAAAAAACTCAGCGTATCTGTACGCAGATCTGCTTTCTGGATATATTCTTTGTTATTTACAAAACATAATCGTTCCGCCAATGGGATGCCTTCTTTATTAAAAACGGTTATTTGAAGAATGCCTGAATTTAGTTTTTCTGTATTCACTACTCCCTGTATTTCATCTTTTCCGGAAGCTAATTCCTGGCGAAAAACCACATGGTGCTGCATTTGTCCAATCATATAAGCAGCCCGCATAGAGGGGTCAGTAACCCGTTGCCTTATTTCAAAAAAAATTCCCTGCGGATGAGGAATCATTGTTAAGGTGACACCATTCGCAGTTATATCGGGCAGAGAATATTTTTTGGCAGTCACATCTGCTTCAAATGAAGCAAAATAATTGAGGCCAACCTGCGGTGTTAGTTCAAACATACCCATCCCGTCATGATAACTGCTGAATGAAAGGATCTTTTCATTTTTATTATTACTGACAGTACCCCTTACAGCAACAGGCATTCCTTTTTCATCTGTTGCCTTAAAGGCGATTGTATTCATCAATCCCCCCACCAGGTTGCCTCCCTCCGGAAAAAATTCAAGTTGAACTGATTTTTCACCCTGCTTGTTTGCAACGGCTTGTTTATCTTTTTTTCCAAATATGAAAATGTCTTTTTTATAAATAAAATCAATACCATTATTAAGCATAGTAGGGGAATAGGCCCGAACGAAATAAGTACCGGTAACCAAAGTATCCGGCAATTCAATTTGTCCATTGGTGCAGCCAAGCAAAACAGGAAGCACCTTGCGGCTAATCAACACCGATGCTTCGTTCAGCATCTCTACATACAATACTGAACTCACAGTATCCGGTTGATAATCGGAATATAAATAAGCTTTGAACCAGGCTGTTTCTCCGGCAAGATAATTGTCGCGGTCAAAATGCAGGTAGGCCTTTTCTATGGGTGATTGTTTAGCTAATTGCCCGAGTAATTCTTCAGGCTTTTGTGCATCAGCACCTAAGGATAAGTAAAGTATAATTAGCAGCAGTAAGCTTCTTTTCATCGATTTTGTTTTCGATACAGCTGTGAAATTAGCTTCAATATGCTAAAGTGCAAAAGGACAAAGCGTTAACAGTAGTATAATGTGGTGCCCCGGATCCAATTTACCTGTTGGACAAGCTGCATATATTGTCTATTTTGTGTTGTATTAACCGGAAATATGAAAAAACTAACATTTATATTTGGATTAGCCATTTTGCTGTCTGGTTGCAAAAAAACCGTTGAGCAAATTCAGCAGGACCTTGTAATTCAGGCAATGACGGATGGCCAGTGGGCCATCACCAGTTTCACCGTTAATGGTACCAACATTACCACTGATTTTACAAATTACAGATTTAAGTACTACAGTAATAGGACCGTTGATGCTATAAACAGCGGAACTGTTGAAAAAACAGGTACCTGGGATGGTAATGCCACCACAATGACCACCTCGGCCAATTTTACAGCCGCTTCTTATCCTTTGACCCTGATTAACGGAAGCTGGTTAATTACCAGGAATAGCTGGACTTACGTAGAAGCTACACAAACCAGTGGCTCCGATATAAAGACCATGCGTCTGGAAAAACAGTAAGTTATCTTGTTTACTTTCTGTCCTACCTTTATACCGGCTTTGTCTTAAACATATTAACCTGATTCCTGTCTTATTAACAGAGATACTATATTTTGAATAGTAATTTTTGTTTCCAAAAAAAGATTTTAAGAAGGGAAGATATCAGCTATTAGGAATAGTTTTTGTGTAATAAAGCTACCAGTAAAATAAACCAGCTACCTGTTGAAACCACTATATCACAATATTCCCTGGAGGTTTTTCATCTTTTGGTTTTTCATTTTCGGAGCCTTAGCTGCCCGGACTCAGCCCGTCGCAAACTTTACTGCCTCTCAGCAGGTTGGTTGTTCTCCCATCATTGTTAATTTTCAGGATCAATCTGCTGGCATCCCAACTTCCTGGCTATGGAATTTTGGAACTGGCAATACATCTACCCTTCAAAATCCAACAGCAAGCTATTTTACACCGGGCACTTATACAGTTACGCTGACTGTTAGCAATGCCGGTGGCACAAATACTATTGTACGAACTGATTATATCACCGTTTATGAACCACCCTCCGTAAACTTTTCTGCTAATATTACAAGCGGCTGTTTCCCGCTAAGAGTGCAGTTTACTGATCTCTCCACAGCAGGTTTGAACAATACCAATGTTACCTGGGACTGGGATTTGGGAAATGGTACAACATCTTCTTTACAAAATCCTTCGGTAACCTATACAAATGCCGGAACTTATACTGTGACCCTAAGAGTAACGAACGACAAAGGCTGCACCCGTACTATCAGCCGGCCAAACTTTATTACTGTCACTCCAGGTGTCAGATCTTCCTTTACATATACACAACCAACGGTATGCAGTGCCCCGGTTAACATCTCTTTTACCAATACCTCTACAGGTCCCCCAACTTTGACTTATCTATGGGACTTTGGAGATGGCAATACCTCCACCCTGCTAAACCCGGTACATACATATACAGTAAACGGAACTTATACAGCCACATTGGTAACCTTCAGTTCTGCCGGTTGCCAGGATACTGCCAGAAGTAACCCGATCATAATTGGCGGTTATAATACTTCTTTTTCATATCCTGCCAGTGTTTGTATAAATGAAATCGTAAACTTCATAAATACTTCCACTCCTGCACCGGTAAATGCAAGTTGGACATTTGGTGATGGAGGTACTGGCAGCGGGATAAATACAACTTATAGTTATTCTGTACCAGGTGTATACAATGTCAGGCTCTATAATACGTATGGTAACTGCATCGATTCTGTTGATCAGAATATTACTGTTAACCCAAGACCAATTGCTGATTTTATGGCCCCCGTCACATTCAGATGTGAGCCTCCTCTTACAGTAAATTTCCAGGATCTGTCAACAGGCGGAGCAGTTGCATGGCAATGGGATTTCGGAGATGGCAACACTTCTACTCAACAAAACCCCTTACATACTTATACCAATTACGGCAATTTTACTGTAACCCTTATTGCCACAAACGTATTCGGATGCACCGATACTATTACAAGAACAGATTATATAAGGATACGACGGGCGGCAATTAGTATTCCCGCTTTACCTGCAAGAGGTTGTATCCCCTTTACCATCTCACCTGTTCCAGTCATTTCAGCATTGGATGCTGTTACTTCATACGAATGGGATTTTGGTGACGGTGGCACATCCTTCCTGCCAAACCCTACACATACATATACCGTACAGGGAACATATACCGTCAGGTTAATTATTACAACAAGTACTGGTTGCCGTGATACTTTAACCATTCCATTT
Source organism: Chitinophagaceae bacterium (assembly GCA_041738795.1). Lineage (GTDB taxonomy): Bacteria > Bacteroidota > Bacteroidia > Chitinophagales > Chitinophagaceae > JJ008. The sequence goes on from JBGSPB010000012.1 coordinate 68,493, forward strand.
TCCGTACAGGTTGGCAGCAAACCCATAGCCAATTTTTCAGCTACCCCTAACCCGGTTTGTGCAAGAAAACCGGTTCAGTTTACTGACCTGTCAGTACCTGCAGATGAATGGTACTGGGATTTTGGAGATGGCAGCACCTCCACTCTTCAGAACCCGGTGCATAATTATACAGATACCGGGTATTTTACGATTCGGCTAATCGCCTTTAACAATGGATGTGCTGATACCATTACAATACCCAATTATATATATGTGCTGCCACCAATTGCCCGGTTCACTTATACTCCAGATTGTGGCAACAGGCTCCGCTTTAGTTTTACCGATCAATCCGTGGGGCCACTTACCTGGGAATGGGATTTTGGGGATGGCAGTCCGGTAGTTAACCTTCAGAATCCTGTTCATCTTTACCCTTCACTGGGAACTTATCCGGTACAATTAATTGTAACAAACGGGGGATGCGCAGATACGACAATACAAACCATTAATGCGGTAGACGAGAGAGCTGATTTCACTGCTGATCAAACCATCAATTGCAAAACAGGAACTGTTGTATTTACACCTACTGGTTTTAATTTATTAAATATCACTTCTTACACTTGGGATTTTGGTAATGGAGTAACCACAACAGTGAGCAATCCCGTTATTTCAAATGCCTATCCTAACTCGGGCACTTATACCGTTACGCTTACTATCACAGATATAAATGGGTGTACAAATACAATTGTAAAAAATAACTATATCCGGGTAAATGGCCCGACCGCAAATTTTAGCGGAACAAATGTGGCCGGTTGTACCGGCCTTACTGCTACATTCAATGATCTTTCCACCACTGATGGCCAGAATAATATTACCAATTGGCAATGGCATTTTGGTGATGGTAATATCCAGAATTTTAGTGCCCCTCCTTTTCAGTACACTTACAATACAACCGGTACCTATTCTGTAAAATTGGTTATAACAGATGCCAGTGGTTGCAAAGACAGCATTACACTTGCTAACCTGGTAACTGCAACAGACCCCATTCCGGATTTTGTGGTTGACACATTAGCCTGCCCCGGTGCTATACTCACATTTACAAATACCTCATCGCCTGCAGGACTAAACAGTTTCTGGGATTTTGGGGATGGCAATACATCTGCGATACTTTCACCAACACATAGTTATACGGCTGCAGGGCTTTACACGGTAAAACTCCGGGTACTGGATGTATATGGTTGTGCCGACTCTATAACAAGAACGAATTACATCAGGGTCGGCTCTCCTGTGCCAGATTTTAATATCAGCGATTCTATTTCGTCTTGTACGCCGCTTGAAGTACAGTTTACCAATACTTCAACATTTTACAACTCAGTACTATGGGATTTTGGACCTGGCCAGGGTACCTCTTCTCTAATCAATCCTGTTCACTATTATTCTATACCCGGCATTTATCCTGTAAAACTAATTGTCACCAGTCCCGGTGGTTGCCAGGATTCAATTATAAAAACAATAAGAGTATACGATACGGCGGGATCAAGGCTTAATTATATTCCTGTCCAGGGTTGTAAACCATTGGTCATCGATCTGAACGTTCTGACTACCGGACCGATGGAATCCTATTTTTGGGATTTTGGTGACGGTTATACTCAAATTACTACGGTACCCAATGCAAGTCATGTTTATTCAACCTTTGGAAATTTCCTGCCCAAAGTTATTTTAGAAGACCCCTCAGGTTGCATCATACCGCTACAGGGCTTTGATACTGCTTTTATTATTGGCGCAGTAGCAAAGTTTGGAGTAGATACTACCTTCTTCTGTGATTTTGGTACAGTAAATTTCTTAGACTCCACCACTTTTAATGACCCCATTGTTGTTTACAATTGGGATTTCGGCGATGGAAACATTTCTACATTACAAAATCCGGTACATCAATACAGTAATCCCGGCTTATACACAGTACAACTAATGGTACAAACTCAACAGGGTTGCCGGGATACATTAATAAAACCTGCACTCATCAAAGTTGTACAGCGCCCATTAATTGATATAAATGGCGACTCAGTCATTTGTATCAATTCTTCCATTTTGCATTCCGGGATATTTTTACAGCCGGATACTTCTGTTGTCAGCTGGCAATGGACATTCCCGAATGGCAATACATCCACCTTGCAAAACCCACCTGGACAAACTTATTCTGTAGCAGGTAGTTTTGTTGCAACAGCCATTGCGACGAATAGCAGCGGTTGTAAGGACACTACCCGGCAAACAATTATAGTAAATCCATTGCCTGTGGTAACTATGCCGGGTCAAATAACTATACAAGCCGGATTTCCTGTTACTATTCCTGCCACTTATTCACCCAATACTGTAAGCTGGATATGGTCTCCCTCAGCAGGATTAAGTTGTGCTAACTGCCCCACACCGGATGCAGGTCCAAAATTCAACACGACTTACCAGGTTTATTTTACAGATGATAATAATTGCAGTAATACCGGGAAAATCCAGATTATCGTTATCTGTAAAGACGGTAACCTGTTTATTCCAAATACATTTTCACCAAACGGGGACGGAAGCAATGATGTCTTTTATCCAAGAGGTAAAGGGCTGGAAAGAGTAAAGATGTTGCGCATCTTCAATCGTTGGGGAGAAGTAGTATTTGAGAAAAGAGATTTCCCTGTGAATGATGCATCAGCAGGGTGGAATGGCTCTTATAAAGGGCAAAAACCAAAGGCTGATGTATATGTATACCAGGCCGAAGTTTTTTGTGATAATGGTGATATCATCCGATTAAATGGAAATATTGCATTGATACTGTAACTATGAAACTGAAGTTAACGATAAAACATATCAGCCTGCTTCTAACAGCCTTCTTTTCACAGTTAGCTGTTTCATCGCAGGATATTCATTTTTCTCAATTTTTTGAAGCGCCATTGTGGAGAAACCCTTCACTGGCAGGTATTTTCACAGGTGATGTAAGGGTGCAGGCTGTGTACAGGGATCAGTGGAACAGTGTTACAAATGCTTACAAAACCGGTTCTTTAAATGCTGAATATAAAATGCCTGTTGGAAAAGTAAACGACTTTGTTACTGTTGGTATGCAGGTTTTATATGACAGGGCTGGCACTATTGGCTGGACCTCAACGCATATTTTACCAGCATTAAATTATCATAAATCTTTAAGTGCTGAAAATAACCGTTACCTGTCATTGGGCTTTATGGGTGGCCTGGTGCAACGAAGATTTGATCCCTCGAAAATGACAACCAATAGTCAATATGATAACGGAGGATTAGGGGAAAATTTAGCCAATACAAAGTACAGTTATCTTGACGGAAGTGTCGGCATGAGTTATAATTCAAATCTCAATTACAATCCAAATAATAATTTCTATATCGGCGTTGCTTATCATCATTTCAACAGGCCCAATACTTCATTTTATAGAAATGCCAATATAGAACTATATCCTAAATGGGTTTTCTCCGGCGGCTTACGATTTGGCGTATCTGATTATGCTTACATGACTTTACAGGCTGACCAATCCATGCAAGGTAGTTTTGCTGAAACTATGGCTGGCGTCATGTATGGTTTAAAATTAGGTGAAGACCCGGATAATCCGGCCTACACTATACATGCTGGTGGTTTTTTGCGTTGGAATGATGCTTTGATACCAGTGATAAAATTAGATTATAATCCTTTTTCTGTTGCACTCAGTTATGATGTCAACATTTCAAAATTGAAACCTTCAAGCTATGGCCGGGGAGGTTTTGAACTCTCTGTTTCTTATATCGGTTTCCTGAAAAAAAATGAAGGTTATCTTCTTTGTCCAAAATTCTGACTTATCACTTTGTGTAAATAAAAAAGAGCAATCATTACAATTGCTCTTCCCGTCTTATTGTATAAATAACTATTCCCCTTTTGTTTCAAACAATCCTTTCCAAACCAATGCAGCCGCCACTCCTCCAACAACAGGGGCAACTATGAAAAGCCATAACTGGGTTAATGCTTTTCCCTGTGCAAATACGGCCGGGCCAAAGCTACGGGCGGGATTGACAGATGTACCTGTAACCGGAATAGCAACAAGATGGATCAACACCAGCGTTAAGCCTATTGCCAGGCCCGCCATGGTACCATTGCCCCATTTTGAAGTAGTGCCAAAAATTACAAACAGGAAAAGGAAAGTCAGTACGGCTTCCGTAATAAAAGCAGAAGTCATATTGTAACCGCCAAGATAACCTTCTCCCCAACCGTTGGAACCAAGGGCCCATTCGCCCATTGCAAAACCGGGTGAACCTTTCTGAATTACATATAATACTCCCGCTGCCAGCGTTGCACCGGTTAATTGCCCAAGAATGTATTGTATTGCTTCTCCTGCTTTAATTTTTCCTGCAACCAGCATAGAGATTGTAATCGCCGGGTTAATATGGCAGCCTGAAATACCGCCTATTGCATAAGCCATTGCCACCACAGCGAGGCCGAAAGCAAAAGAAATTCCCAGCAAACCAATTCCGGAAGGTCCGGATGTGGATACCCCGGAAACTACCGCTGCACCGCATCCAAAAAGAACCAGGGAGAATGTTCCGATTAATTCTGCTAAAAGCTTTTTCATAAATAAATTGTTTTGGTTGAAAAATAGAAACTACTGACATGAACCATTTTACTGATTGTTTGTTTCTGTGAGGGTAAACGAATATAAATAATTTTTACTTTCATTTAATTCAAAGTAATGAGTATCCAAATTGGTCAGTCTGCACCAGATTTTACTTTATTCGATAGCGATAAAAACCCGGTAAAGCTTTCTGAACAAAAAGGCAACAATGTCCTTTTGCTGTTTTTCCCGCAAGCATTTACCAGTGTCTGTACAAAAGAACTTTGCACTGTTCGTGATAATATTGCACTTTATAATAATGCCAATGCCAAAGTGTTTGGCATATCAGTAGACTCAGTTTTTACACTGGCCAAATTCAAAGAAGAACAAAAATTCAACTTTCCACTCCTCAGTGATTTCAATAAAGAGGTTTCCGAAAGCTTTGACAGTATTTACAAAGATTGGATTCTGAATATGAAAGGTGTGTCCAAGCGATCAGCTTTTATTATTGACAAAGAAGGAAAAATTCAATACGCAGAAGTGCTGGAAAGCGCCGGCGATGTACCTGATTTTGAAAAGATTAATGCCTTGCTGAACAGCCTCTGATAAGACTTCGTTAAAACTGCTTATCCTGTCATCTCTAAGTCATTGATTAAGAAGATGTAAAATTATGTCGTAATTTTACGTTGCACAGATAAAAAATTAGGCCTATTTTTCGAATAATAAAAGTAAATTTGTTTCGTTGAGACGGATTCTACCCATATTATCCTTTATTCTGTTGATTGCACTCTCTTCAGCGGGTCAGCCTTCAAGAACAAATCCTTCTGGTGATGGAGACAGGATTGTAAAGTTATATCCCAATCCAGCTACTTCCTATATTACTTTTGACTTGCAGAATAATTTTAGAAAAGGACTAACTGTTCAGATCTATAACGGAGTGTTAGGCAAGAAAATGTACGAAACACAAAATGTTCCTGACAAGTTTACGATCAACCTGAATGACTTTATTCGTGGTATTTACATTTACCACCTTGTAGATATGACCGGCAAAATCATTGAATCCGGTAAGTTCCAGGTTTCCCGTTAATTAATTTGTTTTTATTTTTTTATTGTACCTGTACTATAAGGAATTTCAGGTATTGAGTATTGTCCATACCCCAGATAATGGGATGGTCTGATGACTGTGTTTGAAAAGTTACTTGTCTTATTTTTCTTCTCACATCTTTGGCCGCCATTTCTATTGTTTGTAAAAACAATTCAGGATTAACAAGATTAGTACAGGAAGATGTTACCAAAAAGCCTCCCGGTTTTACCAATTTCATTCCCCGAAGATTAATTTCCTTATAACCGGTTATTGCTTTTTGTATCGTTTCCCGGCTTTTTGTAAAAGCCGGCGGATCAAGCATTACTACATCATATTGTTTTCCGTCTTTTCCCCACTGTTTTAATACATCAAAGGCATTCGCAGTTTCAAACCTGCACCTGTCCTGCACTCCATTCAATTCAGCATTTCTATTGGCCTGGGCTACTGCATTTTCTGAAATATCAAGCCCCAATACAGATTTAGCTCCATACTGTGCAGCATGTATTTCAAAAGTACCCGTATAAGTAAAAGCGCCGAGCACATCCGCACCTTTTACAATGTGCTGAATTGCTCTCCGATTATCCTGCTGGTCCAGAAAATAACCCGTCTTCTGACCATTTTCAACATCAACATGAAATTTCAATCCATTCTCGTTGATAATAATTTTCGTATCAAATGGTGCTGATAGAAATCCTTTTTGTTGTGGCAATCCCTCCAACTCTCTAACGGGCACATCATTGCGTTCATAAATACCACGAGGTTGGAAGATTGTATTCAGGGCATTTACAATGGCCGGCTTCCAGACATCAATTCCCAGGGCCAGTGTCTGAATAACAAAATAATCATTGAACTTATCGATAATAAGCTGGGGTAATGAATCAGCTTCTCCAAAAACTAGCCGGCAGTTTTCTGTATATCCAATTCTTTTCCGGTATTCCCAGCATTTATTTATTTGTTCAATGAAATACTGGTCATTTATTTCATCTGTTCTGGTTCTGGTCAGCAGCCTAACCAGTATTTGTGATTTAGGATTAATATACCCTTTCCCGATAAATTTTTTATCATGGTCTAACACTTCAACCACGTCCCCACCCTGTACATCACCCTCTATCTTCTCCACTTCATTATTAAATATCCAGGGGTGGCCATTGGCAACCCGGGGAGAGATTTTTCTTTTCAGGTAAACTTTGTTCATAAAGCGGCGAAGATAGAGGAAAGAAGCAAAAGACCGGGAATCACGGAGCTGGTACAAAAGGTGAAAAAGCTCCCTTCCACAGCCCCTGACTTTCAGACTCCCTGACCCAAAATTACAGGTCATTTTGTCCCAAATCCACGGTTGGCAATATTCTTGACAACCTTACCTTTGCAAACAATTTGTACAAAAATGGCAGAAAAAGATATGAAGCAGCAGGAAAGCACACTCCCGGACAATAATTCAGGTCTTGATATCAACACCGATGAAAATCTTAGTGGCACTACGCACCTCAATGAGCCGGTATCAGAAGAATCCGAGTTAGAGAAACTCAGAACAGAATTGGAAGAATCAAAGGACAAATACCTGAGATTAGTAGCAGAGTTTGATAATTTTAAACGGCGAAATGCCAAAGAAAGAATTGAGCTGATACAAACAGCCGGGAAAGAAGTGATAACCGATCTGTTAGATGTATTGGATGATTGCGACAGGGCGCAAAAACAGTTAGAAACAAGTAATAATTCCGAAGCTATAAAAGAAGGTGTATTATTAGTATTTAATAAACTTCGAAGCACTTTGCAGGCAAGGGGTGTTAAGGCAATGGAAACCGTGAACAAAGAATTTAATCCAGATCTCCACGAAGCTATTACTGAAATACCTGCTCCTGCAGCAGATATGAAAGGTAAAGTAGTGGACGAAGTGGTAAAAGGATATTACCTCAATGATAAAATTATCCGCCATGCAAAAGTGGTCGTAGGGAAGTAGAGAAACAGTTTATTAATTAATTGGTTAATACGGCAAATGTCAAAAAGAGATTATTACGAAATACTGGGAGTAAGCAAAACAGCATCTGCAGATGAAATTAAGAAAGCATACCGTAAGGTTGCTATGCAATATCACCCGGACAGGAACCCTGGTGATAAGGCGGCGGAAGAAAAATTTAAAGAAGCGGCAGAAGCCTATGAGGTATTAAGCGATACTGATAAAAAAGCTCAATATGACCGTTATGGTCACGCAGGTGTGACTGGCAACGGCCGGGGTGGTTTTGGCGGAGGTGGAGCCGGTATGAATATGGATGATATTTTCAGTCAGTTCGGAGATATTTTCGGAGAAGATCTTTTTGGAAATTTCTTTGGTGGCGGTCAACGGGGTGGCCGCGGCGGACAAAGAAGTCGCGGTGTAAGAGGAAGTAATCTTCGTGTCAAATTAAAACTGACATATGAAGAGATTGCAAAAGGCGTTACAAAGAATATCAAAGTTAAAAAGCATGTTATCTGCTCTGCCTGCAGTGGCAGTGGCGCCAAAGATAAAGGCAGTTTGCAAAACTGTGGCACTTGTGGTGGTAGCGGGCAGGTAAGGCGGGTGCAAAATACCTTTCTGGGACAAATGCAAACTGTAACTACTTGTCCCACTTGTAATGGGGAAGGAACAACAGTTACTGCAAAATGTACCAGTTGTAAAGGTGAAGGCCGTGTTTATGGTGAGGAAACAGTGAGTATTGATATACCAGCAGGTGTTCAGGAAGGTATGCAGATGAATGTAAATGGGAAAGGTAATGCCGGAGAAAGAGGAGGTATGCCGGGTGATCTTATTATTCTTATAGAGGAAGAACCGCATAAAGAATTACATCGTGAAGGATTGAATGTTGCTTACGAACTCCATCTTTCATTTACTGATGCCGTCTTCGGCACCCAGGTAGAAGTACCCACAATTGATGGCAGGGCCAAAATAAAAATACCCCCCGGTACACAAAGCGGAAAGATATTCCGGTTAAAAGGAAAAGGATTTCCGGCTGTAAACTCCTACGAAAAAGGCGATCAGCTTATACAAGTAAGTGTGTGGACACCTCAGCATCTGAGTGTGGAAGAAAAAGCTGCATTGGAAAAACTGAGTCATTCCCCTAATTTCAAGCCTCATCCTGATAAGAATGACAAAAATTTCTTTGATAAAATAAAAGAAATGTTTTCTTAGATCACCAGTTTGCTCCCCCGCTTTTTTTCTTTTTCACTTTTGAATAAAGTGTTTTCGCCTGTTGAACCAGCGTTATGAACTCTTTTTGCAGGAGATCATTGTTACCGGAGGAAGATTGTGCCAGTGTTACCACCTCGTTCCAGCCAATATTTTTAACAAAAGGAGAATTGCGGAGCAAAGAACCAAACATAGCCACTGATGCTGAAAAATGATAGCACTTATCTATTTCTGCAAATGGTATAAAATCAAAGCGGCTTGTGTAATTGAAATAATGATGTGTAGTATCATTTGGATGGCGGTATTGTAATTTAATATCCGCCAGTTTGCCGGTAGTAAAATTATCCTTGATAGCACCCTTATTAATTTCAGTAGGCACTAGCTCGAACATCGCAATCATAGAATGACCGGAGCCAATTTCTCCACCTTCGATAATTGATAAAGAATCCCGTAAAGCCCCGACCTTATTATCAAAACCCACCAGGCGGTAATCTTTCACATATTCAGGATTGAACTCTACATTCATGTATACATCATCGGCTACCGAATAAAGTGTCTGTGTAAATTCTTTCAGTAATACTTTCTCTGCCTCCTTAAAATTGTCGAGGTAAGCAAAATTGCCATTCCCTTTTTCTGCCAACAGGTGAATTTTTGAATCTTTATAGTTGCCCATACCCACACCCAAACAGGTTAGATAAACACCTGATTCCCGTTGTGCAGTGATCATTTCATCCAGTTCCGTTTCCGTTTTTAAGCCAACATTAAAATCACCATCCGTGGCAAGAATTACCCGGTTGTTTCCTCCTTTAATAAAATGATTCCTTGCCACACTATACGCCAGTTTTATACCCGATTCACCCGGTGTAGAGCCACCTGGTGTTAATTCATCAATGGCTTTCAGTATTATTTCTTTTTCACCACCACTGGTGGTATTTAACATGACACCCGTAACTCCACCATAGACCACAATTGCAACTGAGTCTTTGTCCCGAAGATTATTTACCAATAACCGAAAAGCTGATTGCAGTAAAGGCAACCGGTTAGGCATATCCATGGAACCCGATACATCAATTAAAAAAACAAGATGACTTGGTGGTAAAGTATCCAGGTTCAGTTTTCTGGATGAGAGATCAATATAAAATAACTGATTGTCCTGATTCCAGGGGCAGTTGCTTAAGGTAGTTTTCAAATGAAAAAGCTCATTGGTAGCGGGTTCATGATAATTTAGATTAAAATAATTGAGCATTTCCTCAATACGCACTGCATCAGGGGGTACCATGGAGTTGAGTGTAATGAACCTGCGAATATTACTATAAGAAGCCCTGTCGACATTTAAAGACATCCCTGTATTAGGAAACCGTTTGGCATTCACAAAATGATTCTCCAGCAAGCTTGCATATGTTTCATCACCTGTAAACCATGTTTTTTGCTCTTCTTTTCCAAGGTCTTTAGTAAAGGAAGATAATTTATCTCTTCTGGAATTAGAAACCGATGCCGGGAGTAACCTTAATTTGACATTTACATAATGTTCAGCATCAACTACCAAAGTCTCCGTACGATACCCTACCAAAGAAAAGCTGAATGTATCTACCTGATGATTTGCCACAATGCCAAATGTACCCGCCGAACCACTTCTGAAAATGTAACCAGTCTTAAATTGCCTGATGGTAACATTTTGCAAAATATTGCCTGATTCATCCTTTACTTCGCCGCGAACATAAAACTGTTGTGCGTATAAGGAGAAACTAAAGATCAGAAAGAATAATATATGAAAAGCCGCCTTCAATTGGATACATTGGTCGATAAAATACAAAAAAAGCAGGAGAGATTTCCTGAAATCATACCAGCTGGTAAATCTCTTTCAAATTACGCCCCAGACCATCATAATCAAGACCATACCCTACTACAAACTTATTGGGGATATCAAAGCCCACATAATCCAGTACTAAGGGATATTCAATAGCCTCAGATTTATACAGCAATGTCGCAATTTTCATTGACTTAGGCTGTTGATGCAACAGTTTGGGCAGGAAATTATGAAGTGTTTTTCCCGTATCCACAATGTCTTCTACTATTATCACTTCTTTTCCGAAGAGGTCATCCTCCAGGCCGATTGAAGTAACCACATTACCGGATGATTTCATGCCCTTGTAGGAAGCCAGTTTAATAAAACAAATCTCTGCCTCAATAGTAAGGTGTTTGAATAAATCAGCTGCAAACATGAAGGAGCCATTCAAAATGGCTATAAATAGTGGCCTTTTCCCGGCATAATCTTTATTTATTGTGCCAGCCAGTTCTTTTATTCTTTGTTGTATAGTTTCGGCTGGCAGATACGTCTCAAATGATTTATCATGTACCCGGATAATTGCCATACTGATTATTTAAGCGTTTAGTTGGTTGCCTGTATTCTTCTGCCGGAATTCAGGGAAAAGTTTTCCTTTATTGCCAATTTTGGCATTGCTGACGATTTCTTCTTCAAACTTAATTGCTCCCCAGGAGCCGGCTGCTCATTGTTCTTTAAACCATTTAATTCCAATAAGCTTTCCAATCTTATACCCTGTTTTTGTGCAATCTCATGCAGGTTTTCTTCCGGTTGAACTATATAGAATTCATCGCTTCCTGTTTTACGTTTTCGTTGTAAATAGATCAACTGATCTTTTTCCGAAGCCTCTGACTGGGAAATCTCATTGAATTCAAATAGCCTCGCCAGTGGTACATTGTATTGCTGAGCGATAGAAAGAAAAGATGTTCCTTGTTGAATGTATACCACCCGGGTATCATTTATCCTGAACTCCCCATTCGGGTATTCCGATTTTTTTACAGATTGATTTTTCCCTGCAGACGTAATAGCGGCGGAAGGAGTTGTAGGAATGGTAAATTCCTTATCCATTTCAGGTATCGAAACCATTTCGTCCGGCTTTGCCTGCTGTTGCCCTAGTGCGATCAGGGTATATTCCTGAAGGTTATAATCTTCAATCAATTTTATCAATACCTGCGGATACTTTGGATTTGTAGCGTAGCCAGCATTCTTTAAACCATTGGCCCAGCCGGTGTAATCTGTTGGATCCAGGATAAAAAGTGAGGCGTAGCGCTGGCTGTTTTTTAAAAAATTGGAATGATCACGGTATGAATCTTCCGGAGAAGAATATTTCCTGAAACACTCTCCTCTTGCATCATCATCATGACTAACAGATTCACCGGTCCAGTTAGATTTACATTTAATCCCAAAATGATTATTTGATTTCAACACAAGCTTGCTCGTACCTGCCATCGTTTCATGAATACCTTGTGCCAGTTTAATTGATGCCGGCACCCCGGTTCGTTGCATTTCTGCCATGGCCAAACTCTTATAAATATTGATATAGTTCTTCACTACTTCTGAATGCTGTGCAGCAGCAGTAAAAGCAGTAAGCAATAAAAAGAATATCAGAATTATTCTTACGTTTCGCATGGGATAGTTCGTTATTACAATTTCCGTATCAGGAATAACCCATCACGGATAGTTAATATCACTTTTTCTATATCCGTTCTTCCTTTTAAAAATTCATTAAAAGCCTTTATACCTTTTGCACTTTTACCCTTTACATTCTCCTCCAGTACCTGGCCATGAAAAAAGATATTATCTGCTAAAATAAACCCGTTTTTCCGCAACCGGGGGAAAACAAGGTTAAAATATTCAATATAAGCCGGCTTATCAGCATCTATAAATACCAGATCCCAGGTTTCTTGCAACCCGGGAATGATATCTAACGCTGAACCTGTATGAGATATTATCTGGCCAGCATGAGCAGACCGGTCAAAAAAATCCCTTGCCCGGGCTGCATCTTGTTCCCTGAGCTCAATAGTATGTAAAAGACCATCCTCAGTAAGCCCCTTGGCCAGGCACAATGCACTATACCCTGTAAAAGTACCAATCTCAAGAATTCTCCGGGGCCTGATCATGCTACTGATCATCTCCAGCACTTTACCCTGCAAGTGCCCGCTCAGCATGATAGACTCGGAATGATTTTGTAGTGTAAACTCATTCACCTCTTTCAGTAAAATATCTTCAGCGGAAGAATATTTTTCGGCGTATTTCTCAACTAATGGATTGATAAGCTCCAATCTTTGAAATTTCCTGCAAAGATAAACTATACTGCTTGCAACTTTAGTTTTGACAGCGAAGGCTTTTTGGAAATAAACCATAGGCCTAAAAACGTAAATATGCCATTTATGAGGATAAGCTCATTCCCAATTTTATACCCATTGAATATTTTATTGGAAAGATCCTGCAACCCAAGCGATATGTGCAATTTCGCATCGTACCAGGCCGGGTTACTAAGCATGTCTACAGAAAGCGCCAGTAAAGGTGCAACAATACAAACTGTCCAGATGAGCTTATTGTTTAATTCCCGCTTAGTTAATATACCGAAAGCAAATAGCCCGAGTAAAGGCCCGTATGTAATACCGGCAAATTTTAATATAAAATCGATGATAAGCTTGTCATTAATCCACTTGAATACTAATACCATGATAAAAAATACCAGTGCAAAAGTAAAATGCACTTTTAACCTTGTTCTCTTTTTTTCCTTCTCCGTTCCTGCCATTTTATTGATACCGAGAATATCAATGCAGAAACAGGATGTAAGAGAAGTAATGGCCCCATCAACACTTGGGAATAATGCCGAGATCAATGCAATGATAAAAATTATACCTATCACCCCGCTGAAAGTATCACTCAATGCAATTGTTGGAAACAGATCATCTGGTGGAACATTAATTCCTTTGGTACCGGCATAGAGGTAAAGTACACCACCAAGTACAAGGAAAAGAAAATTCACTACCATTAATACTGCAGTAAAGGTCATTATATTTTTCTGAGAATCTTTCAGTGTTTTCACACTGATATTTTTTTGCATCATTTCCTGGTCTAGTCCTGTCATGGCAATAGCAATAAACATCCCCCCGACTATATGTTTCCAGACATAAGATCCGGCTTTTACATCCCAGTTAAAGATTTGTGTATACCCTTTATCTGCCATCATTGACATTGCTCCGCCAAAATCAGTTCCCAGCGCCTTAATAATTACTATGATACAGGCAACCAGTCCTACCAGCATTCCTGTTGTTTGAAGTGTATCTGTATAGATTATTGTTTTTACTCCCCCTTCAAAAGTGTACAACAGAATCAATAACAGAATAACGAGGGCTGTTGCTTCAAAAGGAATGCCCAGTCTGTTAAAAATAAAAATCTGCAATACACTTATTACCAGGTACAATCTTGCGGTAGCTCCAACTGTCCGGGATAAAATAAAGAAAAATGCTCCTGCCTTATGTGCATTAATTCCTAATCGTCTTTCGAGATAGGTATAGATACTCGTCAGGTTCATCCGGTAATAAAGTGGAATTAATACAAAAGCAATAACTATATAGCCCAACAGGTAACCCAGCACAACCTGGTAATAGTAAAAATTACCGGCTCCAACACCACCCGGTACACTCACAAATGTAACACCGGATAAAGAAGTGCCGATCATGCCAAAAGCTACCAGCATCCAGTTGCTGTTACGGTTACCAATAAAAAAAGATTCATTATCAGAATTGCGGGATGTGTACCAGGCTACTCCCAGTAACAAAACAAAATAGCCGATAACAAATGAGAAAAGTACAATGGGTGACATACAATCTGGTTTCTGTTAATCAATAGTTATCAATACAAATGTGAATATTGAATTTTGAAGATAAGCAAAAATGTTATCCCTTTGCTGCAATATAACACGTATGGCGATTCAATCACTTGCAGTTTTTTGCGGTTCCAAAAATGGAAATAATCCTGTATTTGGGCAACATGCATCGCAGCTGGGGAAACTAATGGCTGAAAACAATATCCGGCTTATTTATGGTGGTGGCAGTGCTGGAATTATGGGCATCATTGCTGATAATGTGATGCAGCAGGGCGGAAAAGTTACTGGTATTATTCCCAAATTGTTATTAGAATGGGAAGTTCAGCACCGGGGTATCACAGAATTAATTATCTGTGATGATATGCATGAAAGAAAAAAAAAGCTTTATAGTCTTTGCGATGCAGCATTGATCCTACCCGGTGGCTTTGGCACATTGGATGAGCTATTTGAAATAGTAACGTGGAACCAGCTAACTATCCATGATAAAGAAATTTACATTTTGAATTCAGGCGGATTTTATGACCATTTGATCAGCCATATTGAAAAAATGAAAGCAGAGCAATTCCTGTATGAAGAGGCAATCAAAAGGATCACTATAATTGATGACCCCTCTGAACTTACCCGTTATTTATAATTAGTATTATCGTCTCCATTGATCACCCTGGAATAATGGCACTTGTATACCACCCCTGATAATAGGTATAGTTCTTCCATATGCATCGGTATAGGGAGAATTATCATTTCCAGACACATCAAACAAAACAGCCAGGTAATAAAAAGGGTGACCGCCCTTTCCCTGACGGCCTGTGGTGTAACCACCTCCAACCAGCATACTATTACCGGAAGTACTGTAAGTTTGTGTAGCACCGCTGTTAGGAATAAATTTCTGCCTGATAAAATTATGTTCAAACTGGGCTTGTGCAAACAAAAACCGCAGAGGATACAGTTTCACAAATGAACCACCTCCATATACAGTCTGGCGTAACTTATCATTAAAGCCGTAATTGTAATCCCGGTAGGAGGTATAGTTATAATTTACCACAATACCTGCATCAGCCCAATTGCTGAGGCTATAACCAAACACGGGGCTTCCGCCGATCAGGAATGTATTATTGAAAAAAGACAATGAAATGCTTCCGCCGGTAAAAAGATTCTCTTTAAAACCCGGCTTCGTTTCTTCCTCTTCATTTTGAGCAAATAATACTGCTGAAGAAGCAATAAGGGCCAATAGCAAGAATGAACGTTTCATATTACGGTTATTTAAATGATAATTATTCAAGTTCCTGTTGTTCCTTCCAATCAAGCGCAAGCTCATTAACCACTTTTTTTGTGATGGGTATTTTTGACAACATCAGTGTCACTAGTATTGCGGTAATGATCAGTAGTGTAAAAATTCCAGTTAGAAAAAAAATAACCACGGACAACAACGCTGCTGCTTCGCATAAAGCCTGGTATAAGATCAATGCTGAACGATATTGGTTTAATTTATCACCAAGGGATATACCGGTATTCTTTATTTCCGAAACTTTCTTCGTATACAGGTATTTTGCAGCAATTATACAGAATGAAGCAACTCCCACAACTACCCACAGAAAAAGGGTTTCGTAATTTGATCCTGCCTGACCCTGGGCAGGCCCATTAAGTTGATTAATTACCACTGCAATCAGGGCAAAAAAAATAACTCCTGCTGATAGTGCTGCTGTTAAAATCCTCATTGCCCTGAGGTTTTCTTTCGGCGAACCCGTAAATTCAATTTGCTTTCTCATCAATTAAAAAATATTACACAGTCAATTTCTGGCTTGCAGATGATTACTTAATAATTTATGATCCATAAAATTGTAAAAATCGGAATAAACAGGGAAATCCTGAAAAGCAGCAAATTAATATTTAAATGACGGACACATAGATTCCCGTTTATTCCCGCGGTAGGCGTCTCTTGAACCTTGCTTAATCAGAGAAAATTCGAATGCCCCGCGGGTATTGTTGAAATTCCTTAAAGAAGAAGTGGTTGCGTCATACGTAAAGGTAAAAGTGATATCCTTTATACCCAGTCCGACCATCGGGATAACGGCGTCCTTATAACGATAATAAGCACCTGCTATCAGTACTTTGTCACCGTCTCCTGATAAATTATAATGAGCATTTAATCCACCTACTATTTCGTAGGATTTTGCCTGTAAAGAAAAATACGCATTGGGATTAACGATGACCATATCATTTAACTTGAAACTTCCATTAATAAACCCTGTATAACGAACAGGTATTCGATTATCGATTCCTGCCTGTTCATTAAAAAAAGATTCTCTTGGTTGATTGATATGCATCGCAGAAAAGCCCGCATTCAGATAGGTACTGGTATTTGGAAAATAAGCATAGTTCATACCGACCTGCATATCTATATAATTGATATTGTTATAATCCAGTTTGGGAGCTACGGTGGTCTGATGAGCATCAAAAAACTGGCCGTTCCACTGGCTGGGAAAACTAAGATTAGATGTATTTATATTCTTATTGGCCCATCCTACATTAAACCCAAGGCTGACCAGGCTTCCGGCATTGACCATCTGGTGATAGGCAACAGAACCATACACTTTTGTGGAAGTAAGGACACTGGAACCTGCTACATCACGCAGGATTACCCCACCAAGGCCCAGCCAGCCGGTATTCTCACTGTTCTGCATTAACTGAACATCACCAAATGCACTCATTGTTTTATAAGGAAAGGCAGTAATAGAGGCCCATTGATTACGATAATTTACGCCAAGTCTGTAATCGCCATCAGGTATAAATCCTGTATTAGCTGGATTGGTTAGCAAAGGAGAATTCATGAATTGTGAAAAATGAAGATCCTGTGAGTGAGCATTAAGGCCCAAACCACAAACAGCCAGCAAAATTATATTTCTAATATTATTCATTTCCGGATAATCAAATTAGCACATTTTCAAATCTTTCTACCTGATTAACGTTATATCACCCTTTTTAGTTGTTTTTACTCCATCAAAGAATTCAACTGTCAATGTATAAGCATACACATCCATCGGTTGAATCACTCCTTTTACTTTTCCGTCCCATCCGATATTTTGGTCATTGGTCTCAAATACCTTTTGCCCCCAGCGATTCCAGATAGTAAACTGCATTTTAGCGATACCAAAACCACGGACAAATACAACGCTATTAATATCTCCGCTTTGTGGAGTAAAAGCATTAGGAACATCAACCAACGGTATAATTGTTGCCTGCACTTCCCTGCAAATAGTCCTGGGACAGCCGATGGCATTATACGCCGTTAAGCAGGCATTGAATGTTCCGGTGGCATTATACTGGTGCAAAACAGGTGCCCTTGAAGTTGTAAGCAATGTATCCCCGTCACCAAAATCCCACTTAAATCTAACTGCATCCAATGATGAAAGATTATTGAAAGTTGTTGGTGTGTTTGGCGCTGGTGTAACGGGCGAAAAACTAAAATCAGGTGTTGGTGCATCCAATACCTGTATGGTAAACCTCGCTGTATCGGATAAGTTACAGGTGTTCGGGTTAGATGCAATTAAAACAATATTATAGGTACCGGGTATAGCATATGTATGCGTGGGGCTTGCAGCAGATGATGTATTGCCATCACCAAAATTCCAGAAGAAGGTCTGACCTGCCAACGACGTATTCTCGAAAACGGCATCAAAGGGTATACAACCTGTAGGTGGTACAATAAACTGGGCCTTTACATTATCTGCAACATTTAACGGGATAACCAAAGAATCAGGAGCATTACAATAACCTGTATCCTGCAGAATCAGTTTTACATTATAAGTTCCGGGTGCCGCATATGTATGGAGTACGGAAGCAGGCCCGGCAGTAACTCTTGGAGAACCATCCCCAAAATCCCATATAAAGGATTGAGGCCCGAATGGCCTTGGTGGCGGAGCTACAGATAAATTATCAAACCGGTAATTAAAGGATGCACAGGGTGGTAATTTTACCGGGTTAAATCCGAGTGTTGCTTCAAGGTTTCCTACTCTTATCCGTACATAAGATGTATCTCTTATATTACATGTTGTCGGGTCAATTGCAATAAGCATTACAGTAAATGTGCCTACAGCATTGTAAGTATGCGATGTGGAAGGTATAGCAGTGGTAACAACCGGCGAACCATCTCCAAAATTCCATTCATAGCTTTGCGCATTAGCAATTGTATCAGTAAAATCTACAGTTAATGGTACACAACCCGCCGTATCCCTGGGAACACCATTTATACTTGATTGTAACCCGGCTCTTACCCCTGAAAGATCCATGTCGATCTTTAGCATGGTTAGGTTACATTCAGCACCTGTGTTTGCGTTATTTACAGTAGACCAGGCACCGGCTGTTACGGGATAAAGTGGTCTGGGTGGCGCACTTAAATTCTTACAATTTCCACAAATTGCCTGGTATATTTTCCCATTCCGGTCAAAGCGACTGGTACCCCCGTCAACATGGTCGCATCCTTCTCCCGGGCGATTATTTTCTCCAAAAAAACTACCAAAAAGTTGCGAGGCTCCGTTTCTTTCTAATACAAAAAAATAAAGATCCTTTCCGTCAGTAACAGATTTAAAAGCATTCGGGGTAACAGGCAACCCGTTGGTTCCTGCACTATTATAGCCGTTATCAGTACCAAAAAAACCTCCCCAACCGGATATATAAACATTCTCGCAACGATCAACTAAAAAAGCAATTGGCGATATATTAGGCGTCAATCCACCAGAGCCAAAGGCTGTTGAATATACATATGCTGAAAGATCAGGTTGTAGTTTAGCAATGAATTGTTTGCCACCGGTATTATTATAAGGGGGGTTGGCCACCGGAAGTATTTCCCAGGTACCAGTGGTTTGCCCCATTATATAAGGAAACCCATTGGCGTCAAACTGTACTCCAAATACCTGGTCTATCCCATCAGTACCAATATAAGACGAGCGAATGACATTAGTACCTGAATTATTAATTATAGCAAGAAAACCATCAATAGGGCCACGAATGGCAAGACCAATTGTACCTGTTTGGGTTCCGGGTAATAAATTTCCACTCTCTGTTCCACCTGCAACATAAATGTTCCCCGTTGTGGGATGGAGAGATAATACATATGCTGCATCATTGGCAGAACCTCCAATATAGCTGGCAAAAAGTAATGTATTTAGATCCGGAGATAGTTTTAAAACAATTCCATCCTGTGTTCCCCCACCAAATGTTGGTTGAAAGAAACCGGCTGTACCAGGAAAATTATTGGACTGAGTGCTGGAAGCGACATATATATTTCCACTACCATCCAGGATAACTTCACTGCGGCCATCATCGCCATAATTTCTTTGTAGAGAAGTGGCACTGCCCCTGTTAGAAGTAATATTTACACCATCATTGCCAGTACCGCCAATTTTTCTTGATCCTATTAAGGCTGAACCAGCAGCGTTAAGTTTGGTAACTATAATATCATAACCACTACCTGCTAATGCACCATTATTCAACACCGGGTAATTCCCTGAATTTGTTCTTCCAGCCAGAACAAGATTTCCCTGGGGGTCAACAAACAAACTATGTGGTTGGTCTTCGCCTGAACCACCGATATAAGTTGCATAGACACGGTTTGATCCGTCGGGAGTTAATTTGATAATACCAATATCAAAAGGACCTCCCTGGTAAGTAGTTTGATACGCACCGGGAGATGTGGGAAATCCACCACCACCGTCAAACACAATCCCGCCGCCAAACATACTTTCATCCGGGCCATAAGTAGCAGTAAAGCCCCAATTATCAGAGGAACTGCCTGAAAAGGAACAAAAAATGATTTGCGGATCAATAACGAGGGTTGTGGTGGGATCATAGTCCTTCACATCAAATCGCATCACATTATCTTTTACCACATACTTACAGGATATTTCTTTTCGTCCGGATATACCCGCTTGAAATGTATATGGAGCAGACTCTTTAAAATCCGCTAATGAGGTGGAAATAACCAGTTCTTTATTTTTTACCTGCAGTTTATCAACCCCCTCATACTTTAGGGCAATTTTAGAAACATCACCGCCGGGTTTCACCAGGATATCATATTTAAGAGTACCGCGGTCTGTATAGTACCGTACATCTACGTTCGGGTAAACATCTTGTATGGTTATTCCCTGGTAAATGCGACATTCAGAGGCCCATTTGGAAGGCTCATTGCCAATAAAATAATTATTATAAGTAGGAATGGGTTTTTCAGGAATGAGCTTCAAGTTCTTTGAAGCACCGATAAAATCTACATTCCATGCATGAGAGCGGATAACTAAACTTTCATTTGCCGCCAGTGGCTTGCCGCTTCCATTAAGTCCATGTTTAAATTGAGACATCCTGGCTACATCAGCCGGGTTATGCTGTACCACGGTAAAGCCACCATTGCGGATAAAAAAAACTCCATTACTTACATCCCCTTTATATTGCACACGGCTATCCCATTGGCCTTTATTCTCAATAAATTCAATATTCCCCTGCGCTGGAACAATAAGGGCAGGAAATAAAAATACGGCAAGTATAAAAAGATATTTCAGGGTCAAATTATTTTCTTTAAAATAACCAATTTTTCCCGGAAAAGGGTTGAAAACTTCTGTTAACAATTGTCTTGTCATAGTAATATTTTCCTCTACTCGTAAAATCCGGGCCAGCCAGCCCTTTTACATGCTTTATGATATTTTACTCCACTGCACTGGTCCTTTCCTGTAATGAAGGAACTTCTTAAGCTGCAAATTTTCTGCCGAAACCAGGTCCGGGTCATTTTCTAATAATTCCAGCGCAATATTTTTAGCAATCTCCAAAATAGACCTGTCTTGGACTATACTCGCCAGCCTGAAGTTTAAAGCGCCGCTTTGTCTTGTTCCATCTATTTCTCCCGGCCCCCTCAATTCAAGGTCTTTTTCAGCTATTTCAAATCCATTGTTCGTTGATGTCATTATCCTGATGCGCTCACGGGCATCATTACCCAATTTGGAACCTGTCAATAAAATACAATAACTTTTTTCTGCCCCCCGGCCCACTCTTCCTCTCAACTGGTGAAGCTGGGATAAGCCGAATTTTTCAGCACTCTCAATCACCATCACTGAGGCATTGGGAACATTCACCCCTACTTCAATTACAGTGGTGGAAACCATAATCTGGGTATCTCCTTCAACAAATCTTTTCATATTTAGTTCTTTCTGCTCCGCAGGTTGCTTGCCATGCACCATGCTTATCCAGTATTTTGGTTCCGGGAAATAGGCTTTTACGTTTTCATAGCCCTTCATCAGGTTTTCATAGTCCATTTTTGAACTTTCTTCAATTAATGGAAAAATGATATACACCTGCCTTCCTTTTTCTATCTCACTCCGGATAAAATCCATCACTTTACTGCGGTGAGACTCATAACGGTGAACAGTATTGATGGGTTGCCGGCCGGGAGGTAATTCATCTATCACACTATAATCCAGGTCGCCGTAGGCAGTCATCGCCAGTGTTCTGGGTATCGGGGTTGCTGTCATTACCAATACATGTGGCGGTACTTCTGCCTTTTGCCAAAGCCGGGCCCGCTGTGCTACGCCAAAACGATGTTGTTCATCAATAATGACAATTCCGAGTTTTTTGAACTGTACTACATCTTCAATTACGGCATGGGTTCCAATCAGGATTTGCAAAGAACCCTCTGATAACTCCTGTAATGCCTTTTTCCTGCCTGCTGATTTTGTAGAACCTGTCAATAATTTAACGGTGACGCCAATTTTTTCCAGTAATAAACCGATCGTCTGGAAATGCTGTTGTGCCAAAATTTCAGTAGGTGCCATCAGGCAAGCCTGGTAACCGTT
This sequence comes from Chitinophagaceae bacterium, assembly GCA_041738795.1. Lineage (GTDB taxonomy): Bacteria > Bacteroidota > Bacteroidia > Chitinophagales > Chitinophagaceae > JJ008. The sequence goes on from JBGSPB010000012.1 coordinate 90,794, forward strand.
ATCAACCGCCAGTAACATGGTAAGCACTGCCACGATAGTTTTTCCACTGCCCACATCACCCTGCAGCAGCCGGTTCATTTGCTTACCTTTTGCTGTATCTGCCCGAATTTCTTTTAATACCCTTTTTTGCGCCCCTGTCAACTCAAATGGGAGATAGTTTTTATACAAATCATTAAAATATTCCCCCACTTTTTCAAAAATAACCCCCTTTGAAAAACGGTGCCGCTGGCTTCGCACCAGGTTCATCCGCATTTGGGCAATAAACAATTCTTCAAACTTCAATCGTTTTACAGCGTTCTCGTATTCTGTATTTGTTTGTGGGAAATGTATTTGCTTATACGCACTGAACCGGTTTACTAATTGCAATTGTTTTAAAACAGAAGAAGGAAGATTTTCTTCTATATCTTTTTCCCGTATCATCCCCATCAGTAATTGTGTAAGCTTTCCGATTTGTCTACCCCCCAATCCTCTTGCTTTTAATTTTTCAGTAGTTGAATAAACCGGCTCAAGATAATTTTTAGCCAATTGCTGTTCCGGGGATAATATCTCCAATTCAGGATGAACGATCTGCGGTTTCCCATTGTAAAAAGTAACCCTGCCATAAACAAGGTATGATTGTCCGGCCTCTAATAATTTGCCTACCCAGCTTAATCCCTGGAACCAGGTAAGTTCTAAAAATCCGGTTTTATCTTTTAATTCCGCCACTATCCGGCGGCCGGCTTTTTGGCCAACTACTTCAAAATTTACTAATACCCCAGCCACCTGTACAAATTCCGACTGAGGCGTTATTTCACTGATGAGATTGATTGTCGTCCTGTCAATATGACGATAAGGGTAATGGTCTAACAGGTCACCGAAAGTAAAAATATTCAACTCCTTTTTAAGTAAATCTGCCCGCTGGGGGCCAACACCCTTCAGGTACTCGATTGGATTTGATAATATATGTGAGGAAGTGGAAATAGTTTTACTGTTTACAGCAAAAATAACAAATCGCAGGACCGTTGAAGCTATTGATTATTGACCTTCATCCTATCTGTTTTCACACTTGTCATTTAGCATTCCTTCCTCTCCTAATCTTTTTTTCTTTGCAAAAAACCAATTCATTCAATTGCAAAAGGATGAAAACCCATTGACTGTTACTGATCAATGCCACTGAAACCGTTCCTGTTAAACAAAAAGAAGGCTTTTATGATCAGGCAGGCTTCAAACTGCAAATATTTGATGTGAAAATTACGATTAGAAAATAGCAAATATCCCTGTATAAAGGTTAATTTCCGCAGCTCCTAAAGCTTAAAAAGATTTTTTCTGATCAGTACAATATTTTTCCAGTTGCAGAAATTAAAAATGCTGCTTATTTTGAATCGTAAATCCACTATCAGCAAAAGCCATCACTAATGAAAAACCACATTCCCCTTCTGCAGCTTGATCTGTATTTTTCCGGATATAAATTTGCCCTGCTTTGTTTTATAACAGCGTTTGTGATAACGCTAATTGCCATACCTCCTATAATTAGCCTGATTAAAAAATACCGTTTATACGATGTTCCCAATGCCCGCAAAGAGCATGCCTTACCTATACCCACCATGGGTGGTGTTGCCATAGTTGGCGGCATGATGACTGCATTGATATTATGGTTTCCCTTTAGCAATCAATTGGCACAGGTCAGCTTTTTCTTTTCAGTAGTGGTGCTTTTTGGTTTGGGTATTATGGATGACCTTAAAGATCTTTCAGCAAAATATAAATTTGTCATACAACTCGGACTTGCTGCATTAATAGCTCTATCCGGTATAAGAATTACATCTTTTGAAGGTTTATTTGGCATAGATGAACTACCGTTAACTGTACAGTACACTTTTACACTCCTCGCTATCGTGGGTATCACCAATGCTTTTAATTTAATTGACGGCATTGATGGTCTTGCAGGGGGATTAGGTTTTATGAGCCTGGTAACTCTCGGTATGTTTCTTACCATGAGCGGCGATGCTAATACTGCCCTGATAGCTTTTGCACTTGCCGGGGGGATACTTGCATTTCTTTATTTCAATTTCAATCCTGCCAGGATATTTATGGGTGACACCGGCTCCTTAGTATTAGGATTTGTAATAGCAGTCCTGTGTATAAGGTTAATGCAGGTAAGTTCCTTTGCCGGTAATCCTGTATTACCACATGCCCCGGTATTTGTGCTTGGCATTGTACTTATCCCCGTTTTTGACACCCTTCGTGTATTCACGGTTCGTATCTGGAAAGGCAATTCACCATTTGTAGCTGACAAAACTCATATTCACCATCTGCTGACAAACCAGGGCTTCAGTCATGCATTTGCCTCCAAGCTCATCTGCTTTATTCATGGCTTTGTTCTGATCGAGGTTTACTGGCTCAGGTTGTTGAGGCAGGAAATAATACTGTTGATACTGACAGCAATTATGCTGCTTGCAATTGTATTGCTGAAAAATATGGGGTTAGTACTCAGGAAGAATGAGAAAATTAATACCTTATTGAAAGGTGATTTAAGTTAAAAGGGTCTATTGGACTTTCATTACCCTAACCCAGTCAACCAGCATTTTACTTTTGCCATTTTTTATTTTCTCAAAAGTTGAAGCCGGTAATCCGTAGTATGGCTCTTTGATGCCATTAATTTTAAATGGATAAACACCACCGACAGCAAAGTTTAAAATGAGATACTTGGGATTATCGAAAGCCCATTCTCCAAAAAATTGAGTCATAGGCTTTGTTACTCTAAACATTGGAACTCCGTCATATTTAAAAATAAGACTGTCCGGTGTCCAGTCCACTGCATATATATGCCAGTTTGTAACATCATTACCAGACGGAAAGTATAACCTGTCAACCAAACCAGCATCACCACTATACCCCTTACCATGCACGGCAGAACTAGCCCAGTCTTTTTCCCCAACGTATTCCATCACGTCTATTTCTCCTGTTTCCGGCCAATTTCCGGTACCAAGTATCCACCAGGCGGGCCAGAGACCGGATCCTTCCGTTAGCTTTATCCGGGCCGATGCTGAACCATATGTAAATTCTACTTTACTCCTGGTATTAATTCTCCCTGAGATAAAATCAAATTTTTGACTATCCTTAGTAATATAGCCAGGCGAATAATAAGGTTGCAGAACCAATGCCCCGTTCTCCGCACCTTCTGCCTCAGCACCCGTTACCAATCGTATCACATTAGTTGAATTAATATATGCCTGTAATTCATTATTGACATGCATACCAGTAACCTCTGTATTCCACTTCGAACTATCAAGTACCGGGGCTGAAAAATCATCAAAAAAAATGGTTTGGGTAGTACCCTTTTCATCAACAGGCGATACTGCTGGCCCTGAACTACACCGAACCAACATTACTGCACAAAGTGTTACGATAACTTGAAACCGCAGGAGGCCTTTCAAATAATTCATATAAGTAAAATTTAAACCGGTACAATTATTCATAAACCCTTACATAATCAATAACCAATTGCTGCGGGAAAATCCGATCATCGACCCCATACTTTCCACCCCAGTTACCTCCTACTGCAATATTGAGTAATAAATAAAATTGCTGGTCAAAAGGCCAGGCGGCACTTCCGGTATGTTCATTTTTAAACGTATGATACTTTTCGCCATCAACAAAAAAAGAGATTTGCGCTGCTGTCCATTCAATAGCATACACATGAAAAGAATTACTAAAATCTTTACTCATTGTGCTGTTAACTTTTTGTGTTCCCAACATACCATTATATACTTCCGTATGCACAGCTCCAAAAAGCGAGTCAGGCAAATAGCCTACGTTTTCCATAATGTCAATTTCACCACTCTTTGGCCATCCGCCATAAACCCAATTAGTCGGCAACATCCAGATGGCAGGCCACAAACCTTTTCCGGCCGGGAGCTTAGCCTTTATCTCAAGACGACCATATTTCCAATCACCTTTATTTTTTGTGACTAATCTGGCTGATGTATAGGATGCACCGGAAAAATTTTCTTTTCTTGTTTCAATAATTAATTTCCCGTTCTCTACTCTTGCATTCTCCGGTCTGTTCCATGTATAAAACTGTAATTCATTATTTCCCCAGCCACAAATATCCGGGCAACCAGTTCCTTTGTCAAAACCCCATTTTGCACTATCGGGCAGGCCCTTGTAATCAAATTCATCCGACCACACAAGTTTGGTAAATAATTCCTGGCTAATACCTGTATGCTGTATAAACAAGAAGCAAAAGAAACTAACAATGTAGACTGCTCTTATTCCCCTGATTTTCATAATTGTTTTTTTAGATAGTCTCCGGATAGAAAAACCAAGATTAAAATAATTTGGAAAAAAAGTGGAGGTATTAACTTAAAAAAGTAAATACGATCCACTTACTAACGACTGCTTATGCTTAAAACTGCTTGCTTTAAAGAGTAAGAAATTCAGAATAAAATCATATCTGTTACCTGCCGAATCCATTTGTAAATCGAAAGCAACTGTTTAAAAAAATGCTTTTAATTTTACTTCTTATATCTTATTGATACACCCTTATATAATCAATTTCCATTGCTGCACTGGTAAAGCCGGGATCAACAGGTCCTCCGAAAGTACCTCCCATTGCAACATTCAGGATTATAAAAAAATTTTGATTAAAAGGCAGTGTACTGACATTAGCGAACGTATAAAACACCACATCATCCACTAAGAACTTAATGGTTGCAGGCGACCATTCTACTGCATACTTATGAAATTCTGTTGTCACATTTGGAATAGTAACTGTACCTCCGTCTGCATTTCCCCCAGAGTGCCCGGGGTGATGGACAGTGCCGTATATCTTATTCAACTGGCTCCCTTTATGCTCCATTATGTCTATTTCGCCACAGGCTGGCCATCCAACAGTGTTTATATTATTTCCTAACATCCAGATGGCAGGCCATGTACCAATACCTGCAGGAAGTTTTGCTCTTGCTTCAATTTTTCCATATTTAAATGAAAACTTATCCTTAGACAACAGCCTGGCTGAAGTGTAGGCACTTCCGCTGAAATTTTCTGCTTTAGCAATAATTTTCAATGTACCATTTGAAATAATTGCATTATCCGTTCTGTTAGTATAGTATTGTAATTCTGCATTGCCCCATCCACCAGCACCAAGATCATAACCCCACCTGGCCGGATCAGGAGAGCCCGGCGTATCAAACTCGTCAGACCATAATAATGATAATGCTACTGTTACAGTAACCTGGATTGATTTTGATATTGTTTGTCCGGATGCACTTTTTGCAATAACATTTACAGTGTAGGTGCCTGAAGCCGGATAACGGTATGTAACTATCCCGGATGCCACCGTTTGAAAAACACCATTACCATAATCGTAGTCATAGGTAACAGCATTGGTTGCAGCAGCAGTAAAAGAAACATTGCCACTATTATCAGTACTTACAATTGCATTAACAGTAAGATTAGTGGGTGCTACATTATTATTACCGGGAGAGTCACCCTTTCCACATGAGGCTACAATTACAGCAACTGAAAATATAAACAATGACAAATATTTCATTGTATTATGGTTTACGTTTTAATTTCTGATACCATGAATTACCATCACTACCGATATTCCTTAAATGAATACTATTATCTGTAATAGACAATATCTCATACGTTGTTCCTCCTGTACCAAAATTTATAATTCCGTTACCGGGTACCATAAATTGAATCATTGTTGAAACTGCACTGGTAGAGCCAGATGTTGCATCCATAAATGCAAGTGGCCTTGTACCACCGGTATTTATAGCATAACATCCGTCACCACCACTAAAGCCATAGAAAGCAGTAGAGGCGCCGATAGAAAAAGATTGTCCTTTATTGTCAATTGTCATAGATACCCTGTTATTGACATCTTTGGAAAAGGTGATCTCATCATCATAGGCACACGGTTCTCTTGTATTAGGACCGGCGGCATACCATATGGGAGAAAACTCTGTAGCAGGACCAACACCGAAATGCCCGGGAGCATCATTATCTGTTACCCATACTTTTGAAGATCCATTTGTTAGTGATTGCAGAATACCAGTAGGAATTTCAAATGCCACAAACACTGTTATTCTTTTACTGATCGTAGAAAGAGATCCGCCAGTTCCAACTGCATTAACAGTAATAGTGTAAGAGTAAGTACCCGGATTCGTGTACTTGTAATTAACTACCCCTGATGGCACAACCCTGGTTATTCCATCCCCAAAATCAATATTATAAGTGAGGGCATTAGTCGCTGTGGTGGTGATAGTTACAATACCTGTTCCATTCCCATTGGGGTTAGCAGCATCTACACCTGCAATAACTGTAGTCAGGGTAAGATCCGCTGGGGTCTTTATATCCCCGAATGAGTACTTATCTTTTTTACAACTACTGAAACCAATCAGTACTGTAAGAAAAATAAAAGCGATTGATTTTATATAAGTTATCATAATTATTACTTTTTGCAATTAGTTAAGTTTTATGTCATCAAACAGGAATGTGAAATTGGGTGAACCATCGCCCATTGTTCCCAATTCAAAGATCAAAACGATCTTCTGATAGGAATTTGCGGTATTGATGGCACTGAAATCGAATGTCAGTTCTTCCCATGCATTAGCTGTAGTAGTAAGTACTTCTTTCTCGTAACTGATACCACCATTGGTCTGGTTTTCAACTTTCAATAACACTTTGGCACCTACCCTTGGTGAAAAAACTTTCATTTTAAAAGTCCTTAGTGTTGAAAAATCGATTGGGTTTGCCAGTCCAATCCAGCTGCCTCCCCATACCTGGCCAGCATTCTTTATCATCCTGCCAACTTTACTACTGGTATTAATACCTGAAGATTGCGGATTACTGATAACGGTAGCATCGCCTCCGTCAAAATTGGTAAATGTATAAACCAATGTAGTTGATTCGAAGTCAAGCGGAAGGGCGATTCCGGCAACATTCACCGGTAAGAATGTAATATCATCCCAGTAGAAGATCTTTCCGTCCCCGGCAGTTCCAAAATTAAAAAAGATGGAAGCCATATTATAGGTATATGCCAGGTTCAAAGCAGCAGTCCCGGTGGCTTGATTGGCAAAATCAAAAACAAGGGTCTCCCAGGCATTGGCTACTGTGGTAACCTTTTCAGTTTCTACTGACCTTGTATTATCATTGCGATCCTCCACTTTCAATCTTATTGGCAGACCCGCTGCCGGTGAATAAACCCTGACACTCATTTGAGTAGCAGTGGCTGAAAAAGGAATAGCTGAAGTAAACCCTGATCCAATGGTTGTACCGGCCCATGTTTCAGCACCATTAGGCTTTGTTGTTCTTTTAACGTTATTCGCAGCATTGGAAGGATCAACAGCATCAACTGATTGATTACCGCCAAAATCAGTAACTGCATAATTAACACCGGGAAGATCAAAAGTTACAGGCAAGGTTAACAAAGAAGTTGGAAGCTGGTTAGTAAGCCTTATATCATCAAAAAGGAAGGTAAAATTAGCAGACCCATCTCCGGGTATACCTAACTCAAAAATCAACACAACTTTTTGATAAGATTCAGCGGTATTGATTGCGGTGTAATTGAATACCAGGTCTTCCCATGTATTCGCCAATGTAGTAGTTGCCTCTCTTTCAAAACTAATTCCTCCGTTGGTTAAATTCTCAACTTTCAACAACACTTTGGCACCAACTCTTGGAGAAAAAACTTTCATCCGGAAAACCTTATTGACAGAGAAATCAATAGGGTCTCCTAAAGTGATAACACTGCCACCCCAAACTTCCGGAGGATTTTTCACCATTCTGCCAACCCTGGCACTGGTATTAATTCCGTTTGACTGAGGATTGTTTATTATAGTAACATTACCACCACCAAAATTTCCAAACGTATAGTCAACAGTAGGTGATTCAAAGGTGATAGGCAATAATACCGGGTCAACAATAGTTACAGACCTGGTAACTTGTGTAGTGGCTGCACCACCGCTCAACGCTACTACACGTACGGTATAAGTTCCGACTGCTGCATAGGTGTGACTAACAGTAGCCCCTTCTAAAAATGATACAGGAGTTTCGTTGGGAACATCTCCAAAATATATTCTGAAATTCGTTTCATACAAAGCCGTTGCAGAAACATTTATTTTATAGTTGTTACCCGGATCAACATTAATAACCACATCCAGGTTTTCCGGAGCCCTGAAGGAAACAGTTAATTGCCTGGTGATTTCAGTTGTCTTTCCATTGATGGAATAGGCCACTATTTTAACATTGTATACACCTTCCGCATAAGTATGGATTGTATTCTTTCCGGCCTGCACTTTTGCAGGGGTAGCCGTGCCATCGCCATAATAAATATCATAGGAAACAGCTCCGGCACCATTGGGCGTAATCGTTACACGGCCAGTATTATCCTGGGTGATCTCAAAAAGAACCGATAATTGATCCGGTGAATTAGCGGTATCAACAAAGGAAACATCATCGTAGGTCTCCTTCTTGCAACCGGCAGCCAGTACCAGCAGAAATGCCAAACCCAAAAAATATTTTAATGATTTCATATTTGTAGTTTTAAATAATTAATGATTAGTATCCTGGGTTTTGAGCTAGCCCTGAAATATCTATTTCGGCCTGAGGAATTGGGAATACTTCATGTTTACCGGCAACGAAACCAGTAATCTTGGAAGCCGCCTGTCCGGTTCTCACTAAATCGAAGAAGCGATCTCCTTCCATAGCAAGTTCCAACCTCCGTTCATTCAGGATGGCCTGGTACAAGGCAGCACCTGTTGCACTAATATCATGAAGGTTATCACCAAAAGCCCGGCGACGCACCAGGTTCAAATAGGTTTGTGCCTTTGTATCATTTGGAGCTGTTGACTTATTGAATGCTTCGGCGGCCATTAGCAAAACATCTGCATACCGGATAATTCTGAAATTATTCATGTAATTCAACTCCACCTGTCCGGATGTTTCTCCTTTTCTGGGGAGGTATTTCTGGTTATACAAACCAGTATTTTTAAACGGTGCCACCTGGTAAGTGATGTTGAAAGAAGGGTTAGCTGCTTTATAGGCTTCAATATCCAATACAGTAACTGCTTTTCTCCTGTCACCGGCAGTATAGGCTGCTGCTAAATTCTGTGTTGGCAAATTGGTACTCCAACCGGCAGCATAAGGCATCGCACCTGTTCCATTCAATCCCCTGATACCACACTGTTGCACAGAGAGGTTTCCCTGTCCCCTGGTTACACCTCCCCAGTTATAATAGGGAGAAGTATTGGAATATTGAATTTCAAAAACAGATTCGGGACCGTTTTCACCGGTTGCTAAAAATATAGATCCGAAATCAGTTACAAGGTTGAATGCGTTCGAAGTGATTACACTTTCAAGTGTTGAGGCAGCCAAATCAAATTTATTTTGATACAGGTAAACCTTTCCTAATAAAGCCTGGGCGGCATATTTGGTAATTCTGCCTTTCTGTACTTGTACAGCAGGTAATACGGCTATTGCATTGGTCAGATCCAGCTCTATTTGAGTATATATATCGGCTTTGGGAGATTTGTCTAATGATTTGGATTCACTTAAACTCAGCCTTCTATCCACAAACATCGGGACATCACCAAAAAATCTGACCAAATGGAAATAATAATAAGCTCTTAAAAAATAAACTTCTCCATACAAAGCATCTTTACCGGCAAAATCCACTGTTTCACCAGCCAGGTTTGCTGCTTTATACTGATGCAAATAATTTGCCCTGTTAATACCTTCATAAGCCGCTTGCCATAACTCTGTAAGTGTAGAATTCACAGGTGTATGTGTGTAATCATCGATTTGCTGCAATGACAGCACATCAGAAGCATTTTCACCACCGCTTACCGCATTATCTGATGCAATATCGCCAACTGGTACTGCCTGGTTGATCCATTGTATGGGTGTATAAACACTAATAGCCATTGTACGATAATCGCTTTCAGATTTCAAATAATCAAGTTCTGTTATCCGAAAATCTTCATGCGGGTTATAATCTACCCACTTTTTACACGAAGAAAGCAATGTGGTGGCAATAACCACAGCCATTATTTTTATTGTTATATTCTTATTCATTATGATGGAATTTTATAGTAAAGATTTATAGTTTAATATCAAGGCCAAAAGAATATGTCCTGGCTTGCGGGTAAGCACCACGGTCAATACCAGTATCTAATATTCCGCCAGAAATTTCCGGATCATACCCGGTGTACTTGGTTAAGGTGAAGGCATTCTTTACCTGTGCATAGATTCGAAGCCTGCTAAAAATCTTTTTAGTTACAGATGCAGGGAAGGTATACCCCAACTGAATATTTTTAAGCTTGATGAAAGAACCATCCTCAACATACCTGTCAGACACCCGGATATTGCTATTAGCATCTGTAAATGAGTAGCGGGGGTTTCTGGCATCGTTTGTAGTTCCGGGCCCGGTCCATCTTGCCAATACGCCTCTGTATTTATTGGAAAAGTTTGCATTTCTTTCATAAGCGCTGTATACATCATTTCCTACCGAAGCATACGTAAAGGCTGTAAAATCAAAATTCTTAAATTCCATATTCAGGTTCCAGCCCATTGTGAAATCCGGGAAGGGATCACCAATTTTTGTCTGATCCGATGCATTGATTATACCGTCTTTATTCATATCTACAAAACGGATATCACCGGGCTGTGCACCTGATTGTGCCGGACCAGCAGCAACTTCATCAAAGGTTTGAAACAAGCCATCCGTTTTATACCCATAAAAATAACCAGGTGTATACCCTTTTTCGAAAACGGTTACACTTTGTGACTGACCGTTAAAATAATAACCACCCAGAATTTTAGCTGTTCCATCATCATTGGTGGCTGTAACCTCATTCTTAGCTGTGGTAAAAGTTACAGTAGAGTTCAATTTAAATGATCTGCCAATCGTTTCATTATAGGAAAGGCTAAGATCTATACCACTACTTTTAGTAGAACCAATATTAGCAGTAGGAATTGGAACGGTGCCCAGGTATAATGAAGCCGAAGGGGTAAACAACAAACCATTTACTTCTTTTTGAAAATAATCGGCTGATAATGAAAACTTCCTGTTGAAAAAAGTCATATCAAAACCCACATTGGCCTGCAATTGCTTTTCCCACTGCAAAGCATCATTGGCAGCGGAACCAACAGTAGAACCAGGATAAAACACATTATCGAATGTATACCCGTTGCTGTTAGGTGGATTGCCATAACTTGGACCACCGGTAATAATTCCTACAAATTGCGGGTTGACATTTTCATTACCGATGGAGCCATAGCTACCTCTGATCTTCAAATAGTCAATAAAATTTGAGTTAAAAAAGTCTTCGCTCGATACTACCCATCCTAAAGAACCAGAAAAGAAATTAGCGTATTTATTATCCTTTCCGAAGGCGTATGATCCATCCCTGCGGGCTGTGAACGAGGCCAAATATTTATCCCGAAAATCATAGTTTATACGGGAAAAATAAGAAAGGTTTCTTCTGAAATACTGGTAATAATACCCGGCAAGTGCATTGGTATTGGTAGCTGAATTATTTCCGGTAGCAGCCGTAAAGTCTGCAAATTCCCATGAATTAAAGGGTACATCCTGTCTTGTTGCACCGGCAGCATTACCAGTAATTTTTGCTAACGAAAATCCGAGGACTGTTTCAAAGTTATGGTCATCTTTTACGTTAAAGTTGTAATTCGCAAAAGTCTCCCAGGTATAATTGAAATTGCTGGTTTTTTCATGTGCCACACTATTATGCTTGCCAACCACTGCAGAACCATCTGCGTTCATTGAATTATCCACATTGTTCGGCCCGAAGAAAATAAGCGGTGTGAAACTCTTGGCATTCCCATCATACTTCGTATAACCGAAACGGGAAGAGAGCTTCAGGTTTTTCAACACATCGTACTGTAATTCAAACTTTCCGTATAATTTACTTCCGACATTTTTATTATAGGTATTCTCTAATTTAGTAAGCGGGTTAAATATTTCTGATAAGAGAAGATTGCTGAAACCATATTGACCAACGGTATTAGGAACGGTGTTGTACTTGGGAACGGTGGGATCAAAATTCAACGCACTTCCCAAAACACTGTTAAAGGAATTCTCTTGTATTCCTTTTGAATTAAGAATAACGCCAGTTGTATTAAGTATTAATTTTAGTTTTGAAGAGATGTCAAAGCTCAGGTTAGCCGTCAGGTTACCTCTTTTGAATTTCGATTTATCATCTCCACCTACAATACCACCCTGATCCAGGTAACCGCCAGATAAAAAATAAGACATCCTGTCACTACCACCCCGGGCCGTAATCGTATGAGATTGCAGAGAAGCAGTTTTGAAAATCTCTTTCTGCCAATCTGTACCCACTCCTAAAACTGATAGATCAGGAAAAATAACGTTCCCGCCAGCAACCGTGCTGCCTTCATTGATAATGGCGCCATACTCAGATGCATTTAATACGCCAATGGTATTAATCACTTCCTGAACGCCGTAATTGCTACCTATTGTTATTTCTGTTTTTTGATTTTTTCTGCCAGATTTAGTAGTGACAACAATAACTCCATTTCCACCCTTTACTCCAAAAATTGCAGTGGTTGCAGCATCTTTCAACACATTGATCGATTCGATATCGGCTGCATTTATTGAGTTAAGGTCTGTCAGCGACTGGGGCACACCATCAATAATAACAACAGGGTCAGTACCTGAAAAAGAGGGGATACCCCTGACAAGAACTGTTGGTTTAGACCCCGGTGAACCACTTTGAATGACATTTACCCCTGAAGCCCTTCCCTGCAAAGCCTCTTCAGTTCTTACGGGCCGGAGTTTTTCAATATCGGCACTTTTAATGGTCGAAATAGCACCGGAAACTTTGGTAATTTTTTGCGTACCATAGCCCACTACCACTACATCGGTCAAAGTTGTGGTGGCACTCTCCTCCAATTGAATGATAACTGCAGTGGTATTATCTGCCACTTTATATTCAATCACCTTCATGCCGGTGTAACTAATTACCAGTACTGTGCCTTTTTGGGGAACAGTAATAGAGAAATTACCCTTTTGATCAGTAATTGTGTTGGCAGTACTACCTTTTACTAAGACAGTGGCCCCTACCAGAGGTTCTCCTGTTGTTTTGTTTGTAACATTTCCGGAAACTGGAAGATTTTGTCCCATAACCTGGTGGAGAAGACCACCAACAAGGATGCTGAGACTTAGCAATGCAAGTTTTAATTTCATAAAGCAATAGTTTTAGCGAATCGAAAAATATACGTAAAATAAGGTACCCAAGGTACTACCCCAAACTCTGTTTAAGAAAAAAACAACCACATCAATACTACATCAAAAAATATAACCTATTGATTTTAAGGCACAATACACTACTTCATTACTACATCAAACGATTTTTCATACTTTCACAACTGTAAACATTTAGTACAACCATGAGAAAATTTGCTCTCCTTTTTCTCTTTCTCCCTCAAATTGCGACAAGTCAAAATACTATCGGCCTCCCTGATGTTATCAACTACCCCAAACAAACCTATGGAGCCGGTCTGCAAAGCTGGGATTTTAAACAGGATAAAAATGGCATCATATATATAGCAAATAATGAGGGGCTACTTAGTTTCGACGGAAAATATTGGAAACTCTACCCTCTTCCTAATAAAACAATCGTAAGGTCAGTTGAAATTGGGCCGGATAATAAAATATATGCCGGAGGTCAGGATGAGATGGGATATTTTGCCCCGGCGGAAAATGGCCAGTTGCAATACACTTCATTAACCAGGCTTCTTGGAGAGAAAGAAAGGTCCTTTGGTGATGTTTGGGACATTGCATCGTATAAAAAAGATATTTTCTTTCGTACTCCCAATAGAATTTTTAAGGTCAATAATGAAGCAATTTCTGTCTTTACTGCCCCATCTGAATGGACATATTTGGGAGCCTGCAATGATGTTTTATTTGCACACGATTACAAAAGCGGATTGCTGACATTTGAAAATAATGTTTGGGTGCCATTACCCATCTCTAATATCCTGCCTGTTAACGACCCTGTGACAGCAATACTGCCTATTCATAAAGACAGTAGTATAATTACAACCCTTAAAAATGGCTTGTTTGTACTTTCAAAAACAGGGTTCTCGAAAGTATCCTCTCCCGCAATAACACTCATTGAGAAAGAAAGAATCTACGCCGCTACGGCCCTGAATACTGAATGGTTTGCTATAGCCACCAATAATGGTGGGGTGCATATAATTGATGCGAAGGGGGAGCTCATTCAAAATTTCACAAAAACAGAGGGGTTACAGAATAATAATGTGCTCAGTATTTTTTTGGATAAACAAAGTAATCTCTGGCTTGGGCTGGATAATGGAATTGATTTTATTGCCTATAACAGTGCCATAAAACGCATAACACCTTATGCACAAGACGGATCGGGTTATACTGCACTTATCCATAATAATTACTTGTACACCGGAACTTCCGGAAGTTTATACAGCGTACCATTACAACAGATGAAAGATCTTAGCTTCAGCAAAGGAACATTTTCTACTGTTTCTAACACAACCGGGCAAACCTGGGGCTTGTCAGAAATAAATGGCAAACTTTTACTGGGCCATCACGAAGGCGCATTTATTATTAATGAAAATACAGCGGAGCCTCTCTTATTCAACGGCGCCGGGTTTTGGAACTTTGTACCACTATCTTCCGTATTTCCTTCTGCCAGGACGGTGGCAGGTAATTACAAGGGGCTCACTTTTTTAAATTATAACAATGGCTCATTTTCAATTGGCGAAACCGTTCCAGACTTCAATGAATCATCCAGGTTTGTTGCAATAGATAAGTATGATAATATTTGGGTATCACAACCCTATCATGGTTTATATAAAATAGCAACTGTTGGACCTGGTAAATATAGTGTGAAACCATACACCAGTAAGAACGGGCTTCCCTCTACCCTGAATAACCATGTGTATAAGATCAAAAACGAAGTTGTGGTCGCAACAGAAAAAGGAGTCTTTATTTATAATCCATCGAAGGACAGTTTTGAACCTTCCCCATTTTATTTAAACCTATTGGGTCAACAAAGCATTCGCTACCTGAAAGAAGATACAGAAGGTAATATCTGGTTCATACATGAAAAAAATTTAGGAGTTGTGGATATGTCGGCCCAACAACCTGCGATAATCCATCTGCCGGAATTGAATAATAAAATGCTTAGTGGCTTTGAGTTTATTTATCCTGTGAATGATAACAACATTTTTATTGGCGGGGAGAGAGGTTTTTTCCACATCAACTATGAAAAATATAAAAAAAATATCCCTGCATTACAAGTACAGGTCAGGGCTGTGAAAATTGTCAATAAAAAAGACAGCCTGCTGTTCGGCGGCTACTTTGCCAATGTAGATGATAAACAAATACAGGGTAAAAATCAAATCCCCCGCATCCGTAATAACTGGAAGACAATACTGTTCGAGTTCTCCTCCCCGCTATTCGGCCAGCAGGCAAATCTTGAATACACCTACAAATTGAAAGGCTTTGATGAGAACTGGGCCGAATGGTCGGGTAAAACAGAAAAAGAATATACTCATCTCGCTCCGGGAACTTATACATTCGAAATCAAAGTCCGTAATAATCTCGGCAATGAGTCCGAACCGGTTGGCTACACGTTTAAAGTTCTCCCCCCCTGGTATCAAACTACCCTTGCCTATATCATCTATCTTCTACTTTTTGGCCTGGCTGTATATTATTTATATAAATGGCAGCGAAAAAAATTCAACCAGCAACAGGAAAAATACGAGGAAGAACAGAAAAGACTTCAATATCTCTATCAACTGGAAATTAATAAAGCAGAAAATGAACTGGTAGCACTCCGAAACGAAAAATTGCAGAGTGAAATAGATTTCAAGAACTCTGAACTGGCTACTACTGCCATGCACCTGGTACAAAAAGGAGAATTATTAGCGAAGATAAAAGGTGAATTAAACCAGATAATGAAAGTGTTAGATAATGAAAAAGCAGTAATTGAATTGAAAAAAATGATAAAGGTGTTAAGTGAAGATGATAAAATGGATAAAGACTGGGAGCATTTTGCACAACACTTTGATAAAGTAAACAGCGACTTTGTAGTAAGCTTAAAAGAGAAGCACCCAACCATCACAGGTAATGAATTGAAGCTATGTGCCTATTTACGAATGAACTTATCTACTAAAGAAATTGCACAACTGATGAATATCTCAGTACGGGGAGTTGAAATCAGCCGTTATCGTCTTCGGAAAAAACTTCAAATTCCCTCCGAAAAAAGTCTTTTTGATTACCTGATCAACATTCAGACTAAACCTTAATAGATAGTTACTTTCCGATACAGAATTTGCTAAATATATAATCCAACTGATCCTCATTGGTAATTTCTCCTGTAATCTCGCCCAAATAATAAAGACAACGGCGTATATCCAGTGCCAGCAGGTCGCCGGGTAATTTATTATCCAGGCCTTCTTTTATATCCGTCAGTGATTTAGACACCTCTTTCAACGCATGATAATGCCTTGCATTGGTAATGATAGTATTCTCTGCCTGTACCTTTCCCTGCAATACCAAGTCAACCATCTTTTCTTTTAAAACCGGAGTATGTAGATTTCCCTTAGCAGAAATAAAAATTACATTTTCGATACCCCCGAACTTATCCTTCGATAGTGCTTCGCCCAATTCATCAATCTTATTGGCAACCAGCAGAAACTTTAAAGCTTTCTGCTCAGCTTCCTGTTTCCATCTTTCAATCTCCCCCTTATCATTATTCACATCAAATAAATAGATAACGATATCCGCCTCTTTCATCTTCTCCAGGCTTCTTTCTATTCCGGCATTCTCAATTTTATCATTTGTTTGTTTTCGTATACCGGCGGTATCGATCAACCGGAATAATATACCATCAATATTTAATATCTCCTCAATGGTATCCCTGGTAGTGCCGGGTATATCACTAACAATGGCACGGTTCTCATTCAGCAAACTATTAAGAAGGGTAGATTTCCCGGCATTCGGTTTGCCAACAATGGCTACACTCACTCCATTTTTTATAACATTACCGAGCTGAAAAGAATTGACTAATGTATCCGTTGACTGCTTTAATTCATCAATAAGTTCATAGAATTGTTTTCTGTCCGCAAATTCCACATCCTCCTGCGAAAAATCGAGTTCCAATTCTATCAATGCAGAGAATTTTAGTAACCTTTCCCTCAGTGCTTTCAGATTTTCTGAAAAACCTCCCCGTATTGTATGAAGAGCAGCCTTTTGAGAGGCAGCAGTATTGGACGATATCAGATCTGCGACCGCCTCGGCCTGCGTTAGGTCCAGCTTGCCATTTAAAAAGGCCCGCTGCGTAAACTCACCGGCTTTTGCTAACCTGGCCCCCTGTTTTATGCAGGCCCCGATTATTTGTTGCTGTATATAAGGTGACCCATGACAACTTATTTCCACAATATTTTCCCCGGTATAAGATTTTGGACTTTTATAAATTGATACAACGGTCTCATCCAGCAGATCAGGTCCATCTTTCAGAAACCCGACATGTAATGTATGAGACCCCTGCTCAAGAAGATTTTTGGAAGGAAACAATTCGCTTACAATACTAATTGCTTTATTACCACTCAGACGTATAATGCCAATAGCCCCAACCCCCGGTGGTGTGGCTAATGCAACAATAGTATCATCCCAGCCAGATAGTTTATTCATCACTTTCAAAAGTATAGTAAGTAAGTGAACTTGAAAATTTTACCACTGTTTGAATCAACAAAAAAATCCCCCCGGTAACCGGGGGGATTTTTTTAAATATTGCACAATTTGATTATTCAGATTCCACTCTGAACGTAATCGGTTGTTTACGGTAAGCTTTTACCTGGCGGCCATTTTGTACGGCAGGAGTCCATTTAGGCCCCTTTTTAATGACCCTCATTGCTTCTTCTTCCATACCATAACCGTGATTAGTCAAAGCTCTTACATCACTGATATTACCTTCCTTATCCACTACAAACTGAACTAACGTTGTGTAAGTTCCCTCAGGCGCACCGTTATCAGTAGCTACCTGACCATTGGCATTTCTTTCGAGGTATTGACGCCATTTGCTGTCACCACCCGGGAAACTAGCTTCAATTTCCACTTTGTCGAAGATCTTGTTTTCATCTTCTTCTTTCTTTACCTCAACTATTTGTTTTCCCTGGTCAATTTCAACTGGTGCCACAATTCCCTGGTCCTTTACCCCTTCTACGTTCACCACATCAATTTTAGCCTCTTTAAGCTCTTCTTGTGGTGGTGGTGGCTTCTCCACTTCCTCGTCCTTTTTAATTACGGGTGGTGTGAATTGCTTCATTTCCACTTTAGGCGGCTCCTGTTTTGGGGGCGGGGGTGGGGGCGGTGGAGGTGGCTCTTTCTTTTCCTCCTGTTTAATATCCTGAATGGTCATTTCATTCATTTTTACCTTGCTGTCACCCTTATCACTTAAAGTACTGGATAGTACTGACGCTAAAAGAGCCAGTAAGGCTACAGAACCTGTAATTACAAGGGCACGGGTAATACGGCGGTTGTAAGTTTTTCGTAACTCATAAGCACCGTAGTCTTTATTCTTTCCATCAAAAATGATGTCCAGAATATCGGCTGATAGTATTTTGTTGGCTTCCATTACTTAACGTTTTTATTTAGATGCTGAGTTGTTTATTTTTCCATAAACCAAACAGCTTATTTTATCCCACTCGATGCTTCAGTCGCCTTAATCAGTTCAAATTCCTGGTCAAAAATTTTCACCATAGCGTAAGTACGCACCTGGTTAATTGTCATTTCATCCAGAATATCCACTGTATTCTTATAGGTAGCTTCAGGACTGGGTTTGATAATAACGACAAAATCTTTGTCTGCACATTCACTGATTGGCCTACCCTTCGCTCTGGCCTTAGCCTCACACTCCGGGTCTGTAACATAACGGGACATTACTTCTTTCTTTTTATTTACTATTATATCCCGTATTCCTTTGAATGTAGTGGATTTAAAATTACTTCCATCCTCAGTTAGTTTCCCTTCATAGTAAAATATCTGGTTATTCTTACCCAGCATTATACTTAGTACAGAGGATTCTTTTACTTCAGTTTGTTCTTTCTGATCCTTAATGTCTTTTGGCATATTAAGGTCAAGCGTAGTGGGACTGCTCATTGTTGCGGTGAATACGAAAAACGTAATCAACAGAAAGCCCAGATCCACCATAGGTGTCATATCTACCCTGGTAGAAAGTTTTTTGGCCTTTTTTACACCCGGGCCTTTTTTGTGACCACCATCACCCCCACCGGTATCTATACTTGCCATATAAAAAGTTTTTTAGGTTAACTATTTTTTGAGATCTTTTTCTCCGGATTTTTCTTTCAAGTAGAGTTCTGTACCCGGCGGAATGTCATCAAGAGCTGTAACGAGGTTATATTTAAATTCCTCATTACGCTTCAGTGCTGCAATAACCGCTTCAAAAGTGGGATACTTTGATTTACCATCTCCTTTGATCAGGTAATTCAATTTTTCTCCCGCAAAAGCATTTTTTGCTTCTCGTACCCACCAAACCAACTGATTATTGGCAGAATCAAGCACGGGTATACCGGGTTGCTTTAATTTATCCTGTTCTTTTGCATTAGTTCCCAACAGCTGTTTCAAACCGGCAAAGGGGACACCCACCAAAATAGTTTTTTTGAAATTTGCAATTTCGGCCGGGCTTAAACCCAGATTCTGGCTGGTATTAATTCCATTGATAATAGCATCGTATTTACTTGGGTCCTTTTCAGATAAAACAGAAAAGAAAACCCTGTTACTTGAATCAATGGAAATCATAACTGCATTATTCTCAGGTAATTTCTGAGATAAAACAGAACCTGGTGTAGTAATTTCCACCGGTTCTGGTGGCTTGAATTTGGTAGCCATGATGAAAAAGGAAAGGATCAGAAAGGCTATGTCCACAAAGGGGGTCATATCCGTATCTGTACTCTTCCTTGGTATCTTAACACTTGGCATGATTACAATAATTTAATATTGAGATGAATAAGTTGTCATTTTCCATATACAAAATCTGCACTCTTATTTATAGAGCGAAGCAAAACTTTGTGTCAGGGTGAAACCTGATTCATCAATACCATAAGTAATAGAGTCGATCTTGGTAGTGAAAATGTTATACATGATCAAAGCCAGGGCAGATGTACCAATACCCAATGCTGTATTATACAGGGCCTCAGAAATACCAACCGCAAGATCTCCTGCAGCACCACCACCACCTTCTTCACCAAGTGCAGCAAATGATCTGATCATACCTAATACTGTACCTAAAAGGGCAATAAGGGTACCCACAGAAGTGATGGTAGATAGAAATACCAGGTTCTTTTGCAGCATAGGAAGTTCAAGAGCCGTTGCTTCTTCCACTTCTTTTTGTATAGCAATTACCTTTTGATCTGTGTTTAAGTTTCCTTCAGTGATCATTTCTTTGTAACGGCGCAAACCTGCCTTCATTACATTACCAACTGAACCACGTTGTTTATCACACTCAGAAAGTGCTGCATCCACATTGCGGTTAGCCAGGTGATACTGAACTTTACGGATAAAATCAGCAATAGATCCATTGCCTAAAGCCTTTCGGATCGTAAGGAAACGCTCTATAGAAAATACAATTACCATCAGTAACATTCCAATCAGCAATGGTACAATGATACCCCCTTCATAAATCCTGTGAAACGCATCTTTGGGTCCTTTGTGATGCGGCCAGAATCCACCAGCAGCATCTGGCTCACTGAATCCACTTGGGTTTCCCATCATAAAACGCCAGATTGCATAACCGGCAATAATACAAACAATCGGAGCGATCCATGAAATGGCATTGCTGCTTTTCTTTGCCTGAACTGAAGTTGCCTTAACTGAAGCTGTTGCAGTTGGTTTAATCTCTGCCATGATCTTAATTTTTTAGTTTTTTTTAAAAAGTTAGAATGCTTTTTTCCTTTTCAGAGCTACAATGCTAAGAAAAAAGTCTTTAAAAAAATCGCCTTCCTTCATTTTTTCAGGAAGGGCCTTCAAGTTAAGGATTTTTTGATACGGAACAACTCCCTGATAAATAAATTGGTGAGAAATTCATAATAAGTTTAGAGAACTGAATTCTGGTCAATCAAACAAAATAACTATTCGTATCGGAGGGCTTCAATGGGGTTGAGGCGACCAGCCTTCAGAGCGGGGTATAGCCCTGCCAAAAGACCCACAATAGTACATATGATGATCCCATAGAGAACCCAGTCCCATGGAACAATAAATCCTGTTTTAAGTACAATAGAAAACATATTACCCACGATAACACCCAGTACAATACCAAAAACAGCTCCCAGAATGCTGATAATTATGGCCTCAAAGAGAAATTGACGGCTAACCATCTTACTCTTGCCACCTATTGCTTTTATGAGACCTACTTCCCTTGTTCTCTCAGAAACCGACACTAGCATTATATTCATCAGGCCAATTGCGGCACCAATCAGTGTTATAAGACCAATGACAGTGGCGGAAACAGTTAGAAATCTAAGGCTATTCATGGCCTTTTCAGCAACACTGTCGCTTCTGTCCAGTACAAAATTGTTCTCTTCTGTAATATTTAACTTCCGGATGGCCCTGAATGAGCCCTCGGCTTCACCCATCGCAACATTAACTTTTGTAAGCTCATTTGCCATTACTGCAATAACATAAGAAAAACCAGATGGAAAGTTTCTTTCGATATTGCTATAGGTCGTTATGATTACATTATCACGGCTAAAACCAAATGTTGATCCCCGGCTTTCCAGCACTCCCAAAACCCGGTACGGAATATTATTAATCCGGACTACCGAGTTGACAGCACCACCGACACCCTGCTTAAATAATTTATCAGCCACATCATACCCTAATACACAAACATTCCTTCCTGTCTGCACATCCATGCGGTTCATATTTCGTCCATACTGAAGTGCAAATCCATTTAAGGCCAAATAATTTTCATCTCCGCCAAACATCATAACATTTGGACTTGTCTTATATGTTTCATGAGAAACGATATTGTTCCGGTTACCAAAAATGGAAATACTTTTTAGAGAGGGAAAATCAAACCGCTTAACAAAGAGTTCAGCTTCATCTTTAGTAATATTTTTGCCCAGGCTTGATGTTTTCTCTTTTCTTTTCCCCTTTTTAGTCAGTTTTACCTCCCGTTGGTTTCCACCACCAAACCGTATATTTCTTTCTTTAAACCGGATGGTAAATGCATTAGCACCCATAGTAGAAAAACTCTCGGTAAATTTTTGGTTCATCGCTTTAATTGCAGTGATAATGCCAATCAACGCCATTATCCCGAATGCAATTATAGATACTGTAAGACCCGTACGTAATTTGTTACTACGAATAGTGCGGAATGCCAATGCAAATACATCACGAAAATTCATACTGGAGTAGGCAAAACAAAAAAAATTTGTTTGCCCGTCAGGCAAAGATAGTCAATGATTGCGGGTATTATTTTATCAGAAATAAAGCCAGTTCAGAAGGAGGTCGGGAAAAAGTCCCAGCAATATTACCAGGGAGGCCATTAGTACCATTGTACCCTTAAAGAAAAGAGAAAAGCCAGTACTAGTAGCATCATTACCCTCCTTAAAATACATGGCCTGTATTACCCGGAAGTAATAATAGACACTTACAGCTGCCATCAGGACGGCAAAAATGACGAGCCAAAGGCTGTTTGGAGTGGCTATCGTTGCCTTCAGCATATAGAATTTTGCCAGGAATCCCGCCGTAAGAGGTATACCCGCCAGGGAAAGCAGCAGAATAGTAAGTGTAGCAGCAATTAAGGGTTCCCTTTTTGCCAAGCCATTAAAACCATCAAATGTATAATCATTCATCTTTGCAAGGACCGCAAAAATGCCGATGGTGGCTAAGCAATAGGCAGCTGCATAAATCAACAATCCCTCTTTTGCTTCCGTATTCATGGCATATAACGACAGAAGCATGAACCCTGCCTGTGCTATACTGGAGTACGCCAGCATTCTTTTTACACTTTGTTGAAAAACAGCTGTAATATTCCCGACAAAAAGAGTGATGGCGGTAATGACCGCAATCCATAAACGCCACTGTGGCTGTAACCCTTCAAAAGCATCGTCAAACAACCGAATGAAGGCAATAAAAACCGCTGCTTTCACTATAGTTGCCATGAACGAAGTGAATACTGTCGGGGCGCCGTCATACACATCAGGTGTCCAAAAGTGAAAGGGAGCCGCTGACACTTTAAACGCCATTGAGAACAATAATAACGACATCCCTGTAATTAGCAGTGCATTGGGGACCACCGTCACCAATGGATCAGGCACGGTTAAAAAAGTACCCCTGGCTCCATAAACCAATGCGATACCCATCAGCATAAGACCGGTCGAAAATACCCCCAACAGGAAGTACTTCAGTGACGCCTCATTACTTTTGAGATTACGCTTATCACTTCCTGTTAAAATATAAAGCGGTATAGAAATAATTTCGATACCAAGAAACAATATCAATAATGATTTAAAAGATGAGACGAGTGTAATTCCACAAAGAATGAAAAATATCAGGGCAAAATAATCTGCATAATTAACTCCCACTTTCTCAATTTCTTTTGCGGACAGCAGCAGGTATAATAAAGTGGAAACAAAAACAATGGTATTAAAAAGTAAAGCAAACTGGTCAAATGCAATCATACCACGGGTGTCTATCTTAAAGAAAACGGTACCTCCCATTTCCAGAATATTCACCAGTAACAAAATTATTATTCCGCCGATCGCAACATTACGTACAGCAGTTTTCTGTTTCAGCAGAATACCACTGAACATCATGACAACACCTAATATAGCCGATATGATTAATGCGTTCATACTATCTGTTCCTTATTGCTTGCGGAATAAATGACTTATATCTATTTTATTGACCAGCTCCTGCGAAAAATTATCTGTAACATCCAACAAAACCTGCGGATATACACCCATCCAGAATATCAACCCTACTATTATTCCCAGTGCCAGTTTTTCATTTAGCTTCAAATCAGTTGCTACAGCTGTTAATTCATTCACCTCTCCATAAAAAATTCTGCGTATCATATTCAACGTATACACAGCTGCCAGGATAATTCCGAGTCCTGCTAATACAGTAAACCACAGGTAATAATTTGACTTAGCATTCATCAGGCCATTAAACATCAGGAATTCACCGGCAAAAGCATTAGTCAGGGGTAAGGCAATATTGGCTAAAGCAATTATCACAAAGAAAATGGCCATAACGGGTGCCTTTTGTGCAAGTCCTCCCAATTCAGACATTTTTCTTGTTCCAAAACGTCGTTCTATGATTTCAACAATGATCCACAAACCGATGATATTGATACCATGATTAAACATTTGTAACATGACCCCCTGCATACCGCTTTTGTTTTCAGCAAAGATGGCAGCACACATTAACCCAATGTGGGCAATTGATGAATAGGCCACTAACCGTTTTATATCATCCTGCCTGATGGCAATTAACGAAGCATAAACAATACCTGCTACAGCCAGAGACATAACTACATCTCCCCACACATAAGAAGCTATCGGGAATACAGGTAGCAGCCAGCGCAGCAAACCCAACAATCCCATTTTTACCATAACTCCGCTTAATATCATTGTGGTTGGTGTAGGTGATTGCTCATAAGTATCCGGCTGCCACGTATGAAAGGGAAAGACCGGCATTTTGATAGCAAATGCAAGAAAGAATAGCCAGAACAACCAGGATTGAGCTTTAGAACTTAGTTCAACAACATAAAAAGCATTCAAACTAAAAGAATGACTTACAGTTTTTGACTGGATGTACAAAATGCCGATCAGCATCAATACAGAACCGACAAATGTATAGATGAAAAATTTGAACGTAACCGGTATTCTTCTCTCTCCACCCCATTGAGAACTCAGAAAATACATTGGTATCAGTGCCAGCTCCCAGAAGAAATAAAATACCAGCGCATCGGTTGCCAGAAAAACTCCCATCAAACCAGCCTGGGCCAGTAACATTAAGGCAAAGAAATTATTTGGTCTTTTATAAGAGGCATTCCAGCTGCCCAAAAACACAAGGGGATAGGAAATCGCTGTTAAAAGGCAGAGCAGCTGTCCCATGCCATCGAGCCTTAAAGAGAAACTGCTGCCAATCGGTTGCATCCATTGGGCAGTGAACTGAAGATTTTCCTCTGCTTTCATCAGCGTTAAACCTAATATAGAAACAGCCAGTGTTGCAAGCGAAGAAAGGAATGCAAAACTCTTTACCACTTTTTCTTCTTTTAAGAAAAAAGCGATAAGACCAGTTAGCAGTGGAAGAATTATTAAGAAAAATGCAACCATATCATTATCCCGCAACAAGCGGTTTATTTATTTTCTAAGAAAAAATTGTAAGGCAAAAATTATTACAATGCTCAATACCATCAACAATATATAACTACCCACCTGTCCGCTTTGCAACAACCGTAACTGGCGGCCTCCATAATTCACTGCTTTTCCTACCCCATTGACCAACCCATCAATCACCGATTTCTCAATGACCGATTTCAGAAAGCCCCCAAACTGATGCATTGACTGAACTATCACCTTATCATATAATTCGTCCACATACCATTTATTCTCGAGTACTTTACCCAGTCCTTTTTCTTCTGTCCGCTGAAAGTTCCTGAACTTAAACCAGGCGGCGATTATCATTACTATAACCAAAGTAGTTGATAATCCCATCAGTATATATTCTGTTGAATGGGAAACAGTGTGCCCTCCTTGCGGTTTGATAACAGGAGCCAAAAACGCTCCTATTCTATCTCCCCCATTCATAAAGACTTCAGGTATTCCAACAAATCCCCCGATGATTGAAAGAACAGCTAATACAATCAATGGAATGGTAATTGCCACAGGGCTTTCATGTAAATGATGCTTTTGTTCAGCTGTTCCCCTGAATTGCCCTGAAAAAGTAAGGAACAATAAACGGAACATATAAAAAGCTGTAAGTAAAGCGGTAAATAAAGCAATGCCGTAAAGAACCGGGCTTTTTTCAAATGCACTTAACAATATAGCATCTTTAGAGAAGAATCCACTGAATGGAGGTATACCCGCAATAGCAATACAACCAATGAGGAATGTTACAAAAGTGATTTTCATTTTTGTACTCAATCCTCCCATATTCCGTATATCCTGTTCACCGCTCATGGCATGAATTACACTACCACTTCCAAGGAATAATAAAGCCTTGAAGAAGGCATGAGTCATTACATGAAATACCGCTGCCACATAAGCCCCGGTACCCAATGCGAGGAACATAAACCCTAATTGGCTGACCGTAGAATAGGCTAATACTTTCTTTATATCATTTTGTTTAAGCGCAATCGTTGCAGCAAGTAATGCCGTAGCCAAACCAACATATGCCACAATATCCATGGTAACGGAGGACATGGAATACA
Source organism: Chitinophagaceae bacterium (assembly GCA_041738795.1). Classification (GTDB taxonomy): domain Bacteria; phylum Bacteroidota; class Bacteroidia; order Chitinophagales; family Chitinophagaceae; genus JJ008. The sequence continues at coordinate 117,268 of JBGSPB010000012.1, forward strand.
ATACATTACTTCTCGCAATCATATAAATACCAGCTGTCACCATAGTAGCCGCATGGATAAGGGCTGAAACTGGTGTAGGGCCAGCCATTGCATCCGGCAACCAGGTATACAGGGGAATCTGTGCACTTTTACCGGTTGCGCCGATAAATAATAAAAGTGTGATTGCCGTTATATCTGTTCCGGTGAATTTTCTCAGGTCCACTTCACCCCTGGCAACTGCAAATACATCATTGAAGTTAACATTGCCCACCCTGCTGATGATCCAGAAAATAGCGATCAGAAATGCGAGGTCACCAATACGGTTCATAATAAAAGCCTTGTTGGCAGCTTTATTATATTCTGTATTCTTAAACCAATAACCAATCAATAAATAAGAACAAAGACCTACCCCTTCCCATCCTATAAACATGATCACATAATTGGCTCCCATCACCAGTAAAAGCATGGAGAATACAAAAAGATTCAGATAGGAAAAATATCTCCCGAAATGCTCCTGTTTTTCTTTGTGCATATAGGAAGTGGAATACACATGAATCAGAAACCCTACACCTGTTATTATTAACAGGAATAAAGATGAAAGTTGATCAACCTGGAACGCAAAAGGAATTTTCAGATCACCCACTTTGATAAAATCGAAATAATGAGCTACATAGGGGGTAGTCATTCCTTTTACCTGCATAAAGACCCAAATACTCATGGCAAAAGATGCGAGGACGACACCAGAGCCTATCACACTTATCAGGGATTTTGACAAGTGCTTTCTGCCCAGTCCATTGACCAGAAAACCAATCAATGGCAGCAGCGGAATCAGGTAAACTATTTGTAAAGCATTTTGCATAACCTATCTTCTGAATACCAGTATCAGTGTTTTAACCTGTTTAAGAAATTGACGTCCACCGAATGGATATTTCGATACATCATTACAATAATAGCTAATCCCACAGTAACTTCAGCCGCAGCCACTACCATGATAAAGAATACAAACAATTGCCCGTCTGTTCCTGCCGTACCATTAACATCACCTGCGAGTAAAGCCGCTTTATAATGCATTTTTGAAAATGCAACCAGCATCAGGTTCACCGCATTCAGCATTAACTCTACACACATGAAAATTATAATAGCATTCCGGCGGGTCAAAACACCCACGATCCCAATACTGAACAAGGCTATAGACAGGAATATGTAATAATTAATGGGCATGTCATTCTTTTTTTCCAATTACCACCGCACCTACCATGGCACTTAAAAATAAAATACTGCTTATCTCAAAAGGCACTACATAGGTAGTGAACAATTCTTTTCCCAGGTTTTTAATCAGGCCAATATTCCCTTCATTTACCATTGCTTGCTGGTTCTTAATATCAGTATCCTTTAATGCAGCAACCATAACCAATAATAAACATCCCCCCGCTACTGCACCTGCCATTTTTAACCAGCGGTGCTTTTGTGGCTCCGTTTCATTATTCAGGTTCATTAGCATTATTACAAACAGGAATAATACCATGATGGCCCCTGCATATACAATAATATTCACTATTGCCAGGAACTGTGCATTCAGTAAAATATAATGGCCGGAAATAGAAAAGAAAGTAACAATCAACCAAAGCACACTATACACAGGATTCTTACTGGTAATCACCATCAATGCGCTGAAGATGGCTACTACAGACAAAAACCAGAATAATATTTGAGTAATGTTCATTTCTTTTAAGCCGTTAGTCGTTCTTAGTTCTTTACCGCTTTCTCACCCAATGCTTTCTCGTATGCCGCCTTGTCTTTAACCGGATGAGGTATCAGCAATTCTTCCTTTTTATAAATAAATCCTTTCCTCCCATAGTTAGCCGGGGCAAAAGTCTGCGACAGGTAAATCGCATCTTTCGGACAGGCTTCCTCACACAAACCACAGAAAATGCAACGCAACATGTTTATTTCATACTTAGCTGCATATTTCTCTTCCCGGTATAAATGTTCTTCGCCGGGTAATCTTTCTGCTGCCTCCATGGTGATAGCTTCCGCCGGGCAAGCCACCGCACATAAACCACAGGCGGTACAATTCTCCCTGCCCTCTGCATCACGGTTCAGCACATGTAACCCCCTGAACACTTTGGAGAATGTCCTTTTTTGTTCAGGATATTGTATAGTTGCCTTCTTTTTAAACAGGTGACTGATAGTAATACCCATGCCTTTGACAATATTCCAGAGATAAATACTCTCCAGGAATGTCATTGGTTTACGGTCTACCTGTTTTGCTCGTTGTGTTAACATACTTTATAAAAGTTCGCAAATATATTGTTATCAGTCCGAAAGTCGGGTGACCGAAAGTCGGAAAGAATGTTTCTTTATCATCGACTTGTCATGCTGACTTCAGTCTATTTATTCAACCACAACATCACAGCGGCCGAAATAATCATATTCAACAAAGCCAATGGTATCAATTTCTTCCATCCCAGGTTCATTAATTGATCGTAACGAAACCGGGGAATAGTCCATCTTATCCAGATAAACACAAAAAGGAAGAAAGCTATTTTAGCCATCAACACACTAAAACTTATTAATGACAACAGCCAGGGTTCCAGTCCCCAGGCAGCCTCATTCACAAATGGGATATCATAACCACCAAAAAACAATGTAGCCATCACTGCACTGCTGATAAACATATTAATATATTCAGCAAACAGGTAAAAGCCCAGTTTCATGGAAGAGTATTCCTGGTGATAACCAAAATTAAGTTCATTTTCTGCTTCTGGCAGGTCAAACGGAGTCCGGTTACACTCTGCCAAAGCACAAACAAAGAAAATAATAAAACCCAATGGCTGATAAATTACATGCCATCCATTGGCGGCCTGGTTGGCCACAATCTCACTCATTTTCAAAGATCCTGTCATAAACAAAACAGCAATCAATGCCAATCCCATAGGTAATTCGTATGATACCATTTGTGACGCACCCCGGATTGCAGCTATCAATGAAAATTTATTATTGGATGCCCAGCCGCCGATCATAATCCCATAAACACCCACACTTACCACACTGAATACGATCAGTATTCCCATATCTACGTCAGCAACCTGAAGTGGAATAATTCCATTATCAGTTACGATCGGTGCTCCCCATGGGATGACGGTACTTGTTACCAATGCGGTTACCATAGCCAATCCCGGACCCAGAATAAACAGTATCCTGTTAGAAGCCAGTGGAATAATTTCCTCTTTAAAAAAGAGTTTTCCTCCATCCGCCAAAGGCTGAAAAATACCAAATGGCCCTGCCCGGTTAGGCCCATGCCTGTCCTGCAGCCAACCCGCCACCTTTCTTTCTGCATAAGTGGTATACATAGCAATGAAGAAAGACAGCCCGATGATACAAGCTATCAGTATTGCTTTTTCTAAAATGAACCACAGGTCAATTGCCAGTAAGTACATGGTCAGGTATTATTGTTCTTTCTTTTCAAATGTTTTACTCGTTGCCGGCCCTGGTAAAGCACTAATGTCAACACTGTTCACCTCACTCACATCATGAATATCCATCAATAACTTTGGCGCTCTGCCACTCATCACTTCAGGCATCGTTTCCTTTGGCTTTTGCAAACCAAGGTAATGTCCCTGCGAAATAACAGAATGCCTGTTGATATTGGTTGGTCCCTCAATCACCCAGTCGTTTATATGTTTCTTATCAAAGCGGCAGGTATTACATATCCATCCCGGCTTACCATCATAACTCTGCACTTCACCCCATTCATCTTTCCTGGCTGTAACCCGCAACACTTCATCTCCACGTTGCCATAGCGTTACTTTACCACAGCACTTGTCGCAGTCACGGTGTGCATCCACAGGCTTGGTAAACCACACTCGGTTCTTAAAACGGAATGTTTTATCTGTCAATGCCCCAACCGGACAAACATCGATCATGTTTCCGCTGAAGTCATTATCAATAGCCTTAGAAATATAAGTGGAGATTTCAGCATGGTCACCTCTATCCAGTATACCATGGACCCTGTTATCTGTTAACTGGTCGGCTACATAAGTACAACGATAACAAAGAATGCACCTTGTCATATGCAGTTGTATGTAAGGACCGATATCTTCTTTCTCAAATATTCTCTTCTTAAATTCAAAACGGGTACCTTCTTTTCCATGTTCATAGCTCAGGTCCTGCAGATGGCATTCTCCCGCCTGGTCACAAATCGGGCAATCTAACGGGTGATTTAATAAAAGAAATTCCACCACACCAGCTCTTGCGTCCTGCACTCTTTCGCTTGTAATATTTTTTACCACCATTCCATCCATTACATTAGTGCGGCAGCTTGCCACCAACTTTGGCATTGGTCTGGGATCGGCAGCAGAACCTGCAGCCACTTCTACGAGACAGGTCCGGCATTTACCGCCACTGCCTTTCAACTTGCTGTAATAGCACATGGCAGGTGGGGTCACATCACCACCTATCTGCCTGGCAGCATGTAAGATGGTTGTGCCCGGTGCCACTTCGATAGTGATGTTATCGATGGTAACTTTAAAATTCGCAGGTGCTTCTTTTTTTACTTCGTCAGCCATTTTGTAAATTCAAAAATAAAAAGTCAAAAAAACCGCCTTTTACAATCGTTTCTTAGAATTAATAATAATGGAAGCAATAATCTTAGAAATCTCATCTGCTTCCTTTATTAGCAAATCTATTTTTCCTTTTGGTACTTCCAATGTTTCTTTAATCAGGCAAAGCCAATATTTTGTTTCATTTGCCGATTTTAACGCTATCACATAAAAGTTTTACCAGTCCTTTTTAGAACTTCCAGACTTTCCTTCAACCACATTTGCCCCAATTGAAGTTGCGCTTCTAACTAATTGGTCAAACAAAGAACGATAAACAGCTTCAAACTTACACTCTCTTACAAATAGTATCACTTCCTTCGAAAAATAAAAACATCTATGGCTTATCTTATATGGTTTACCATCCTCATACACTTCAAAAGTTTCAAATGAATCTTCACTCACTTTAATTTTTTACTTTTTAATTTTAACTTGTCACTGGTGCATGAATCGGGTCTGCATAATGCGCCAATCCAAAATTCCTTCTTTGTGCATCATCCGGATTTGTTACATGCCATTCAAATTCATCACGGAAATGCCTGATCGCTGCGGCAACCGGCCATGCAGCTGCATCACCCAGGGGGCAAATCGTATTCCCTTCAATCTTTCGCTGAATGTCCCATAGCAAATCAATATCACTCATCTTACCCTTGCCCTTCTCAATATTCAGTAATATTTTTTCCATCCAGCCGGTTCCTTCACGACAAGGAGAACACTGGCCGCAACTTTCATGGCGATAAAATCTTGCCAGGGTATAAGTATGTTTTACCACACATTGAGTATCATCCAAAACAATGAATCCGCCAGAACCCATCATGGAACCTGATGCAAAACCTCCATCAGCCAGGCTCTCATAGTTCATGATTCTTTTCTCACCTTTCGCGGTAGTTAATAAAAGATTCGCCGGTAAAATAGGGACAGATGAACCACCCGGGATACAGGCTTTGAGCTTTCTTCCGTTGGCTATACCTCCACAATATTCATCACTATAAATAAATTCTTCTACTGAGATCGTCATGTCAATCTCATACACTCCCTGTTTCTTAATATTCCCGCAGGCGGAAATTAGTTTTGTACCTGTAGATTTCCCGATACCTATCTTAGCATACTCTTCTCCGCCTTCATTCACAATCGGAACTACAGCAGCAATAGTCTCCACATTATTTACCACGGTCGGGCAATCCCATAAACCTTTTACAGCAGGAAATGGTGGCTTGATCCTCGGATTACCTCTTTTACCTTCTAATGATTCGAGCAATGCCGTTTCTTCACCACAGATATAAGCACCGGCGCCCCGCTGTATATAAATTTCACAATCAAACCCACTGCCCAGTATATTTTTCCCAAGCCATCCGTTATTTTTGGCCTCTGCAATAGCTTGTTCCAATATGTCAACTATCCATGCATATTCGCCACGGATATAGATATAAGAGCAGTTGGAACCCAATGCATAAGAAGAGGTGATCATTCCTTCGATCAGCAGATGAGGAATGAACTCCATCAAATACCTGTCCTTAAAAGTACCAGGCTCAGATTCATCTGCATTCACCACCAAATACCGGGGCACTCCTTCTGGTTTAGCCAAAAAACTCCATTTCATACCCGTTGGGAAACCAGCACCTCCACGGCCACGGAGTCCACTTTTCTTCACTTCCTCAGTTACTGCATCAGGAGTCATTGTCTTCAATGCCTTCTCCACACTACGATACCCCCCTTCACGACGGTATACATCATAGAACCTGATGTTTTCAATGTGAGCCTTTTCTAATAATAATTTTCGTCCCATTTTTATAAGGCAAAATTCAAAAGTAAAAATTGAAAAAAGCGACACTCTCCATTTTTACTTTTAACTTTTTATTTTTTAATTACCCTCTCACCGCCTGCCTCGCAAACAACAACCATCTCTTTCCTTTCCTTACCCACACTTCCAGCACTTTTAAATGAAAGTTGCCGTCTTTCCCGTTCAATGTGGCCGCTATGTCCGCTACAAATCTTGCATATGCCACATTTCCATTTATCACAACCTGTACACTGTCTTCTTTGTAACTGTTGTACTTCATATAACCTGTTTCCAGGTTTTTAATGAAATCAGTTTTTGTTTCCACCCAGCCGTTACTATGTCCGTAACTCAGCCACTTATCAGTTTGCTGGTTGATGGAAACTGTATTCTTATTTACCAATGCCTGATGAAATTCTTTTAATGTTAAAGTCAGCTTCTCTTCGACGGTCTGAGCATTCGTAAAAAAACCATTCAGTAAAAGAACTATGAATAATAACTTTTTCAACCCTTAGTTTTTTGCCGCTACAGCATTTCTGCATTCAGCGATAATTGCATCAATTTTTTCTTTGGTCAGATGTTCTTTATAATATTTTCCCTGCTGCATCATCGGGGCATAGCCACAGGCACCAAGACACTCCACAGTCTTCAGGGTAAACATACCATCAGCCGTAGTTTCTCCGGGTTTGATACCCAGTTTTTCGTCAATATATTTTACAATATCATCACTGCCATTCAACATACAAGGGCCCGTCTGGCAAACTTCAAACATATATTTACCAACTGGCTTCAAATTGAACATACTGTAAAAAGTAGCCACTTCATACACTTCGATAGGTTTCAGGCTTAGGACGGATGCTACATAATCCATTGCCTCGGTACTGAGCCAGCCGCCAAACTCCTCTTGCGCCAGGTGTAATACCGGGATCACCGCACTCTTCTGTTTACCCTGCGGGTAATGTTCGATAATGCGCTGCACTTCTTTTAATTTCTCATCTGAAAATCTCAAACTCATTTTCTTTATTCATTTGGTCATGCTTCGTCAGGTTCAGCATGACATAATACTATGCATCTAATTCCCCGGCGATCAGGTTCAAACTACTCATTGTCATGATCGCATCACTCAGCATCGAACCCTTGATCAATTCCTCGTAAGCCTGGTAATACACAAAACAGGGCCTGCGGAAATGTAATCGATATGGTGTTCGGCCTCCATCACTGATCAGATAGAAACCCAGTTCGCCATTACCTGCTTCAATTGAGTTGTACACTTCACCGGCGGGGATCTCTGTTTCACCCATGATGATCTTAAAATGCCAGATCAAAGCTTCCATTTTAGTGTACACATCTGCCTTGGGTGGCAGGTAATATTCAGGAACATCGGCATGATACACCTCCGCTTCGGCGCCTTTGAAATCCTGCACTTTCCGGTAAGCCTGCTCTATAATACTCAGGCTCTCCCACATTTCTTTTTCCCGTACCAGCCAGCGATCATAATTATCGCCGGTTGTACCAACAGGTATATTAAATTGAAAATCTTCATAGCTGCTGTAAGGTGAATGAACCCTTACATCATAATCAACACCGGCTGCACGGAGGTTAGGGCCTGTAAACCCATAATTCAATGCCCTTTCTGCACTGATGGCGCCGGTACCCATCGTTCTTTCCATGAAAATGCGGTTTCGCTGGAAAAGGTTTTCAAACTCTTTCAGCACTTTGGGGTATTCCCGCAGGAATTTTTCCAATTTTTGGAAGGCGATATCATTAAAGTTTCTTTCAAAACCGCCGATACGGCCAATATTAGTTGTCAGCCTTGCTCCGCAGACTTCTTCATATATTTCATAGATCAGTTCCCGGTATTGCATCACATATAAGAACCCTGTGTAAGCACCTGCATCCACTCCCACAATTGAATTACAGATAAGGTGATCTGAGATTCTTGACAATTCCATGATGATGACACGGAGATAGTCAACTCTCTTAGGTGTTTTTACACCCAGTAATTTTTCGCAGGTCAGGTGCCAACCCATATTATTGAGGGGCGAAGAACAATAATTCAAGCGGTCAGTCAACGTGGTGATTTGTGCCAGCGGTCTACGTTCAGCCAGTTTTTCAAATGCACGGTGTATATACCCGATGGTTTGTTCTGTAGAAACAATCCGCTCACCATCCAGTTCTAGGATATTCTGCATCACACCATGTGTAGCCGGGTGTGTGGGACCCAGGTTCAGCGTGGTAGTGGTTTTCTCAATACTGCCTTCCGGTAATTTGATATGATGTTCTGACATGTATAAAGTCAAAATTCAAAAGTAAAAATTCAAATTCGTGAACATAGTAGTTTTTACTTTTGACTTTTTAGTTTTTATTTTTTTAGCCTCTTCCAAACATTTCATCATCCTTATCAATTCTTGTCTGGTCTTCCAAAGGAAACTCTTTCCTCAATGGGAAATAATCCATTTCTTCTACATTCAATATTCTTTTCATGTTTGGATGCCCTACGAAATTGATTCCAAAGAAATCATAGGTCTCCCGTTCCATCCAGTTAGCCGCAGAAAATAATCCTGTGGCAGTATAAATATCCGGTTGACTAATATCTGTAAACACTTTGAAACGGATACGTATATTGTCTGTCATATTATGCAGATGATACACCACGGCAAGTTCTTTTCCTTTATTATCAGGATAATGAACACCGGTCAGATCTGTCATAAAACGAAACTTCAATTCCTCATCATCGTACAAAAAGTTGAGCACTTTCAGATTCAGTTCTTTTGGTGCTTCAAAGCTGAGCATACTATAAGGTTCATCAAAAGCAGTGACCTGCTCTCCAAATTTCTCAATCAGCCGTTGTTTTATTATTTCATTTGTTAACGCCATTGTCAAATTTCAAATTTGCCTATTGTATACCGTAGCTTTCCAGTAATGCCTTATAATGTTCCCCATTTCTTCTTCTCAAACTTTCCTTACCAACTAAATCCTGAATTCTAAGTACTCCATCAATAATAGCTTCAGGTCTGGGCGGGCAACCCGGTACATATACATCCACCGGCACCACCTGGTCTATTCCTTGTAATACACTGTACGTATCAAATATGCCCCCACTTGAGGCACAGGCTCCAACAGCCATCACCCACCTTGGTTCAGCCATTTGGAGGTAAACCTGTTTTACCACAGGCCCCATTTTTTTCGCTATTGTCCCCATCACCATCAGCAAATCACACTGACGGGGAGAAAAGCCAACTCTTTCGGCACCAAATCTCCCTAAATCATAATGAGAACCCATCGTGGCCATAAATTCAATACCACAACAGGAAGTGGCAAATGGAAGCGGCCAGATAGAATTTTTCCTGGCCAGGCCAATCACTTTATCCAGTGAAGTGGCAAAAAAACCTTCCCCCATACTGCCATCAGGCATTTCAACTAAGCTGATATCACCTTCAAGGGGTTTTTTGATAAGATTATATGATACAGGACGAGCCATAGTAATAATTTGAAAAAGCTGTAATTGAAAAGTATCCCTTTATAACACCATTTCAACCGCAAAGTTCCATTCTCAAAGCATCAAATTTTCAAGTTGCTTTATTAATCCTCCCATTTTAAGGCACCTTTCTTAATAATATATATAAACCCGCTAAGGAAGAATCCAACAAACATCAGTACCGCCCAAAAACCATCCCAGCCTAATCCTTTAAAGTTAACTGCATAGGGATAGAAAAAGATCACCTCCACATCGAACAACACAAATAAAATGGCTGTCAAAAAATATTTGATGGCCATTGGCTGGCGGGCATCCCCATGGCTTTCAATACCACTGGTAAAAATCTGTAACTTATCAGACGTTTTTCTTTTTGGCCCCAGCAGGTGGGTAACCACCATTAAAAAGGCAACTAGGCCAACCGCAAAAGCTATTTGTATGGCAACCGGCAAGTACGAGGCGGCTGTAGCAGTATTCGTTCCTGTTTGAAGTAAATGAATCATAAGCTTTTACTCTGGGCGCAAAAATAAGGCGGCAACCTGAAAATACCTTAACTAAAAATCATAAGGGGGTATGTATTTGGTCAAAACCTATCAAAATAAAAAGCCCCCGCTAAAATCAGCAAGGGACTTTTGTAAAAGAAGAAAACCAAGTTTTAAGTTCTTACAACTATATTTTTTGACGTAACTATTTTCGCTGATGGTTTCGGAGTAGCTGGTTTTCCTGACGCAGGCCCTCCCTTAGATGGCGGGTTAGCCGGTTTATTACCTGAAGATTTTTCCAGAATACTTATATTTTGCTGGATAGCTGTATTTGCAGGATCTAAAGCCAGCATTTTACGTAGATACTCCAGTGCTTTAATTTTATCCTTTGCAATATTAGCATGGTATTGTGCCAGGTAACCCGCAACACCCATAATATAATTCTTATTTTTTGCTGTGTCTTTTTCCAGGATAGCAAGATATTTTTCAGCCCATGGAACTGCCGCACCATTTTCCATAGTACTATCCATTGCCCGGTGTATGTTATATTCCATCATATACCCATACGTTTCATCCGGAAATTTTTCAACATAAACATCAAAAATGCTGTCAGCTTTCTCATAATTTTTACCCTGGTAATAAGCAAAGCCTGCATCAAAATAATCCCGCTGCCCCGGATTTTCTTTCATTTTTAAAATAACTGTACGCAGATCGCCTTCCTTAATACGGCCAATACTGTCACCTCTTGCCTTAAACCTATCAGCGCCCAGTTTCAAAAGGTCAATTTTCAGGGAAAGGGTAGTATCAATGGCAGCCCCCTGCAAATAGGTATTATAGATTTCATCTACAGTCCCGCCTGTTTTATCCAGGATATCTGCCCGGAGTTGAAAATCATAAAGTATAATATCATCCGGGTTCTTTTTGGCAAAAAAATCGTCACTGTTCTTTTTGGCACCCGCAAAATCACCTTTCTGAAAATAGGCATCAGAAAGCAGTCTATAAACCTTGGGTTTTGTCTTGCTGCCTAAAGAACTCACTACACTTTCCGCCCGGGTGGTTGCGCAAGTATAATCTTTCTGCGCCCAGCAAAGTTGTGCATAGAGGTACTCATCCTGAATATCTTTTTCAGGTAATTTGCTGTCAATATATTTTTGTAATTGTGTTTCAGCTGCAGTATAATCAAGGCGATAAAAATAATAATAGAATAAATCATAGTAGGCTGCTGTATAATTAGCATCTTTTGTTATAGCCTCATTTAAATATTGTAATACCAGTTCCCAGTTTTTCTGAGATTCGAATAATTTTGCCAATCGCAAACTTGCCAAAGGAAAATTAGAGTTGATCTCCAATGCCTTTTTATAACTCCTGAAGGCTTCCCCACCGCCTTCTCCCGGTCTTGCTTTTCTGTAAGCATTACCTAACAGTACAAATGTTTCAGCATTTTTCTCTCCTTTATCAGCAGCCGCCAATAATTTTTCAATGGCATAATTAAAATCACCGCCCTTAGCATCAGTATTCGCACGGCCCACTGCATTCAGTATTTCCTGGTTATCACCTTTCTTTGTTCTTGTCATGGTGAGAGCCGTCTCAAACTTCTGACGGGCATCACTACCTTTATTTTCCAGTAATTCAACATGACCAAGCCCCACCATAATAAGTGGCGCACTGTTAGTAGACTGCATTGCCTTCTCATATAACTGGCGGGTGCTGGCAATACGGGCTGCCATGATCTCCTCGGACTCGAGGTATGTCTGCCCCAGCCAGTAAATTGCTTCAATATTATTGGGGTTTGCGGCCAGCAACTTTTCAAAGGTGGTAATAGCACTATTATATCGTTGGGCATAAAGGTGATTTTTCCCTTCCTGCACCGTTTGTGCTTGCAGTCCGCTTATTAATAATAAGGCGGGTACTAAAAATGCGATTGTGGCTTTCTTCATTTTACTGTTCACTTTTAAAAGTTGTAAATATAACTTATTTGTCTACTCGTTCAGCTTCACCGGCCTGATGCTAAGCTTTTTTTGAGCTGGCGCCAGGTAGGCTCTTCTGAATATTATTTGTCCTATCTCACCGCTCATAAAGTTTGCAAAACCTGTTCCCAGTCCTTTGTGCTTTTCTTTCAGTATATAAACCAAATCCCGTACCATAGGGTACCGTTTCAGGTAAATGTTTGCCTGGTAAGCCTTTACAAACGAACCTTTAACATCTGTGCTTTCTAAATGGGCTACTCTTACTTTTTTCAAAAAACTCAGTTGCGAGGAATCTTCCGGGTTACCAATCCACCCCACTCCTATAAAACCTATAACCCCTGGATTCTTTGCAACATAATCAACAACCGCATCACTGGTCCTGGCTGCCATCGCATTGGAGGTAAGTGAATCCCCACGCAATACTGAATCGATGATAAAACGTACCGTACTGGTTGCTTTTACGCCGTCAAAAACCGGAATTAAATTTTTCTTAAATCTTCCGGTAAGGATTTCTCTGATGTCCTTCATCGTAAAAATGGTATCCGGAGAGTCTGGATGAACAATTACCGAAATTCCATCTCTTGCAATGATCATGCTTTTAGCATCCACCCTTAACGAATCCGATAAAAAATTTTTTTCTTCATCCGAGGCTCTCCGGGTAATGATTAACATACGTACACTATCTACAAATAAATCTTTCAAACACTCCGCTTCGGGTTTATAATCTACCAAAATACTGGTACCGGGATGATTAGACTCATAAACCTGCACCTGTTCATCGATTACCGGTTTAAAAGTTTCATCAGCACTTACTCTTATAGTTCCCCGGTTACGACTGTCCGGTAATTCATTTTCCTGCTCTTCATATGATTTACATGCTGTTAATAAAAACAATAACAGGAAAACAGGAAAAAGCCTTTTCTTCAATTTCATAGTACGGTGAAAAATCATCGGAAATATTTTTTCTGATACCCTCTGTAAATACGCCAGGCACCATAAATGAGGCAAAAAACGCCAAATACTTTTTCAATGGCATCTGGCTGACCCAATCTGTCGTTGATAGGAATATTGCCCAATTTCATTCTGAGTAAAAAAAATAACCCCAAAAGTAAAATAAGCAGACCCATTCCATAGTCCATGATCGACTTCATCCCTGAAATCTGCTTACGTTTATTCTTTTCATATTCTTCTAACATTGTCAACAAATTTGTCATTAAAATCCAAATTCTTTTGCCGAAAAATCGTCCCCGGCAGAAAAACTTACCAGGGACGATTGATAGGTAGCAAATTATAGAAATTTTATTATTCTGAACCCAGAAATATGACAGGCAATACATAGTTTACCGGAACATTCACCCCATTCTGTATTGCAGGTACCCATTTTGGCATCTTCTTACATACCCTAACTACTTCATGGTCAAAATCATTACCAGCACTCGTCACTATTTCAAAGGTATTAACAGAACCATCTTTATCCACTTTAAACCTGATTTTAACGGTCTTCATTTCTCCCGCTTCCAGTTCACCGGGTGTATCCAGGTTCTTCGATAGAAATCTTTTCAATGCTTCAGGCCCTCCTGGAAACTCAGGGTTTCTTTCCTGGATCACAAAATCTGGTTGTTTGGGTTCAGCGGGTATGGCTCCGTTTCCAACCGGGGCAACAGGATCAGTGTTTGCAATTTCAGTACCGTCATCTATTTTCCCATCACCCTCTTTACTGTCAATTGCTTTGCCATCCAGATCGCCTATTGCCGTCATAGCGGATTTTACATCCTTTTCAATTTTAATATTACTGATATATTTTGCTGTAGCAATTTTCTCCACTGGTTTTTGCTTTATTACCTCTTTTGGTTTCTCCGCTTCGGCGGGTTTATCTTTCGGTAATTCAATTTGCTTTATAACTATTCCTTCATTTTTATCACTGGCAATAAACGATGAATTTTCACTTCGCTGCAACCCATTAATGAAAATAAGAAGAAGAATTACTGACATACCTGCAGCAAGTGCAGTAAGTAGCCTGGCATTATACCCTTTACGCAGTGCATAGGCACCATACGCTTTGTTACGTTTATCGAATACAATGTCGAGCAAACTGGATTGAAGAATTTCTTTGTTTGTCATGGCTGTGTGTTTGATTATTAGATGCCGGCACACTAATAATCCATAACCTTATTGTTCATAGTTCAAAAAGTGACATTCCCATGATCAATGAACCATGCACCAGCATTCCTATCTTTGCCTGTATGAAAATTTTAATGTTCTGTTTGGGGAATATCTGCCGCAGCCCGATAGCAGAAGGTATCCTTCAGGATAAGGCTTTTAAGGCAGGATTAAAATGGTGTGTTGAAAGTGCCGGAACAAACAGCTATCATACTGGCGAAGCACCACATCCGCTTTCGCAAAAAGTGGCAAATCAGAATGGCATTGACATAAGTTCCCAAAGGGCCAGGCGATTTAAGGCAGAAGATTTTGACCGGTATGATAAAATCTATGCACTGGCAGAAGATGTAATGGATGAAATAAAGAGAGTAGCCCGCAATAAATTTGATGCAGCAAAAACAGACCTGCTGATGAATGAATTGGATCCTGAAAAAAATTTGGATGTACCTGACCCTTACTACGGACCGGAAAAAGGCTATCACGAAGTATATAAAATGATTGATGAAGTGTGTGATAATATCATTGAAAAATATGCAATAGTTAATCAGCAACCGGCAGATTTGAATAACAAGTAAAACGTTATAATGGCTAAACCATCATTACCACAGGGAACAAGGGATTTTGGACCGGATGTTGTCCGGAAGAGGAGTTATATTTTAAACATCATAAAATCAGTGTTTGAGTTGTATGGTTTTCAGCCACTGGAAACTCCGGCAATGGAAAATATTGAAACATTAATGGGTAAATACGGAGAGGAAGGCGACAAACTGATTTTTAAGATCCTTAACAACGGACTTGATAACCCGGAAAAGGAAAAACAAATAAGAGAAGATTTTGAAATGGTTTTACAGGGTAAGAATGTAAAAGGGATTACAGAAAGAGCATTAAAATATGACCTCACCATTCCCTTTGCCCGATATGTGGCCATGAATCATAGCCATTTGACATTCCCCTTTAAACGCTACCAGGTTCAGCCGGTTTGGAGAGCAGACAGACCCCAAAAAGGGAGGTACAGGGAATTTTACCAATGTGATGCCGATGTGGTTGGAAGTAATGCTTTATTAAATGAAGTAGAATTAGCTTCTATCTATCATGAAGTGTTCAGCAGATTAAAGCTGGATGGATATGAACTACGGATCAACCACCGCAAAATCTTAACAGCCCTGGCAGAAACCTGTGGCGGGGCTGATAAGATGATGGATATTACAATCGCCATTGATAAACTTGATAAGATTGGTATTGCCAAAGTAAAAGAAGAGCTAGCACTAAGGGGTTTGACTGCTGAACAAGTAAACATTATTGAAAAATACCTGAACATCACCGGAACGAACGATGAAATACTTAACAGCCTGCCTGAAATAATTGGTAGAAGTGAAATCGGAAAAAAGGGAATAGAACAAGTAAGCTTCGTGCTTGCTAACCTGCAACCTCAAACCTCAAACCTTAAACTTGATCCCACCCTTGCCAGGGGCCTTAATTATTATACTGGGATCATCTTCGAAGCAAAAGCCCCGGCTGAAGTAAAAATGGGAAGTATTGGCGGCGGCGGTCGTTATGATGATCTGACCGGCCTTTTCGGTGTACCCAATATTCCCGGCGTTGGAATATCCTTTGGCGTGGACAGGATCTATGATGTTATGGAAGAACTAAACCTCTTTCCGCCAGAGGTACATATGGGAACACAGGTTTTATTTTTTAATCTGGGTGTGGCAGAAAGTAATGCTTCCTTTTTCCTGATGCAGCAATTAAGACAAAAAGGGGTCCGTTGTGAATTGTATCATGAATCAGCAAAGTTTGACAAGCAGTTTAAATATGCTGAGAAGAAGAATATACCCTTTATTATTATTCTGGGTGAGAAAGAGTTGAAAGAAAGCACCTGTACTATTAAAAACCTTACAACAGGTATACAGCAAACTATACCAACAGCTGACTTACTTAACCACATTTCTGATAAAAAATGAAGGCTGTATTAAACAGTACAGCCTTTCAATTTCTAAACAGGAATAATATCAGTTTCTTATTCGTAATACAGGCAACATAGCTTTTAATTCAGCATAAGCAAGCCCTTCTGTCTTTGTTCCCTCCATATTGATATCCTGTACCTGTATCTGTACACCATTCACCTTCCCTTCTGTACTTCTCTTAAAAGTAGCAATACCACCATAAGCAACAACTTCAAACACATCTTTAGTAGCTGTATTCTTTAACTCCGAATTTCCCATAGCCGAAGTGGCAGTCAACAAACCATTTTCCAGCACTACACCAATTTCTGTTACAGGACTACCCTCCGGAAAAATGTATTTACCGGTATACTGTTGTAAAGAATCAGTTTGTGCATTAACTGCCGAAAAAACAAGAAGGACACAAAAAGTCAGAAAAAACTGTTTCATATAAATTTAATTTTTGTTATAGTAAAATGGAAGTTACAGTAAAAGACAGCTACCCTGTTATTTTTATACATTCTGGTAAATAACAGCTGCCCCCTGTCCTACTCCAATACACATGGTAGCTAATCCAAATTTAGTATTTCGTTTCCTCATTTCATGAATCAGGGTCGTTGAAATTCTTACCCCACTGCATCCAAGAGGATGACCAATTGCTATTGCACCACCGTTCACATTAACTTTAAAATTATCCAGTCCGAGGTCACGGATACAGGCAATGGATTGAGAAGCAAATGCCTCATTCAATTCTACCAGGTCAAGGTCTGCCATTGTCATTCCTGCCCTTTGCAATGCTTTTTGAGTAGCAGGCACAGGGCCAATACCCATAATCGCCGGATCAACCCCCGCCACTGCCATGGAAACAATTTTTGCCATCGGCTGAAGATTGTATTTTTTAACTGCTTCTTCGCTTGCCAGCAACATTGCAGCTGCACCATCATTAATACCGGAAGAATTTCCAGCTGTAACCGTTCCATCTTTTATAAAAGCTGGTTTCAGGGCTGCCAGTTTATCTAATGAAGTTTCTCTCGGGTGTTCATCATTCACAACCCAACTGATCAATCCTTTGTTATTCAACTCAACCGCTGCTATTTCATCAGCCCATTTATCTGCAGCTTTTGCTGCCGCATATTTTTGCTGGGATTCGAAAGCAAACTCATCCTGCTCCTGCCGGCTGATCTTCCATTGCTTCGCTATATTCTCGGCCGTTTCTCCCATGGTAAACGGATGGTATAGTGCGGAAAGGTTTTTATTGATGAACCGCCAGCCCATTGTTGTATCAAATATTTCAGCTGTCCGGCTGTAAGCGTCACTGCTTTTGGGCATCACAAATGGGGCCCTTGTCATACTTTCGACACCGCAGGCAATTATCAATTCTGCATCCCCGCACATGATCTGCCTGGAAGCATCCATTATCGCCTGTAAACCGGAAGCACATAATCGGTTAACAGTATTGCCGCCAACAGATACTGGTAACCCGGCCAGTAAAGCTGCCATTCTTGCCACATTTCGATTGTCTTCACCCGCCTGGTT
>JBGSPB010000015.1:0-188382 GCA_041738795.1 Chitinophagaceae bacterium
TAACGGCCGTTAAAACAACCTGTCTTAAATACAGCTTAGGGGGGGTGGTCAGTTTGAACCGGATTTGCCTGGTCAGTTTGCACCGGATTGAGGTGGTCAACTTCGACCGGATTAGGGTGGTCACATTGACCGGATTTTCCAGGCATGATGCTCGAAATAGTAAGAGAGTACGGAAACGAAATACCCGGCATCTTAAAATCATTAAAAGAATTGCACACTGGTGATGAAGAAAGAAGTAAAGCCGAAATGATATTCTCAACGGTACACCGTGCCAAAGGTATGGAGTACGATGTCGTTTACCTGGTAGACGACTTTATCAAAGAGGCCGACTTAGAAAAACCAAATTCAGTAAAACAGGAAGGTTTATACGACATTGCAAAGTTGAACGAAGAAATTAATCTGTTATACGTAGCCGTTACCCGTACAAAAAGCAACCTCCATATTCCTGAAACCTTAATGCCAAAGAATTTCCCGGCATCTCCGCTCATTACAGTGGTCAAAGTTCCGATACAGGAAGATCTGCTTACATTATCAACCATAATAAAACCATCAGGTACTAAAACTGAACCGCTTCCAAAAATAGCAGGCATCAAGAAAATAAAAGAGAAGGCATATACAGTAGCAGAAAAAAGAGAAAATAACAAAGATGCCTACAAACCCTGGACTCCCGAACTCGATGAAGAATTAAGATTGTTGTACGAAAGCGACAATCCCGTTAGTGCTATGGCCACCCATTTTGGCCGCACAAAAGGAGCAATACTTTCACGCCTTAAAAAACTGAACTACTTCGCTAATTGATTTTTTGGTTAACAGCTTTAGTATTTCATGGCATCGTCTGTTGTGTCACTCTCTTGTACGTCCCTTTCTCGTGGCATCAATTCTTCTTCGCAAGATACTTCCCTCTCACCTGAAGCACCCATCTCCGAAAGGCCGGTAAATAGGTGTTCCTCATTCGGCGTCAGCAAGCAGATGCGCCAAACCATTGCAGCAACTGCATCAGGTCATTTAAAAACTTTTATGGTCATGCAATAGCTGCAATGCCCTGTGCGGTGGTCCTTCGTTCCTCAAACACCGCACAGGGTTGGTAGTTTGTCACGCTGCTTGCAGTTCCGCCTCATTCGTCACGGCAGCTTCTGTGTCCTTCACGCCACTTCATTCATTTCTTCCTTCGTTGCGCTTCATTACACCTCGTTCGTAGCTATTCATTTGCTTCAGGCCGGGCATCCCATTTGCCAGGCACAAATCAATACACATGGGTTGCACCAGCCTTTCGCAAGCCAACCCTACAATACTCACCGGGTTTCTTTCCGCTTCACTACGTCATTCATTCACTTCAGTAGCGTTCAGTCCACCCGCTGCCCATAATTTGGCTCGCCGGCCGCCCCACTTCGGCTGCGTTCACCTTGCGAATGCTAATTGCTTATTCGTCCCTCATTTCGCAAAGCATCGCAACGGTGCCCTTGCATAGTTCAGCCGCCTCCGTACCCTTCGGGTAATTTACTGCGGCGGCTTTCTATGGAGCTTGCATCGGCCTCCTTCGTCGTCCTTTACTGCAAGCCCCTTCGTGGGGGCTCGCAGCAGCCTGCTTTCGTCGTTCCTCCTCTCTTCGGCTGCTTATGGCGGCTCGCCACCTACGCTACAGTGCGGACAAGTGTGCCGCACGGCTTGGCTTCCTTTTTGCCGCAGGCGCTTTTACCGGCCTGAATTAAGTTACCAGTCTATTCAAAATGACATAAAAAAAGTGATGCGTTTATAGCTTCACTCAAAAAAATTGACAGCAATTTTATTCTTCGACAACACTTGCACCCGGTGCATTTGTTTTAACCGATTCAATTCCGTTATCCCTGCCTGACGTACTTTCATACATTTCACTTGTCCCTATGATTTCTCCATTAGCAGCTTTTAGATTGAAATAATACTTTCCGTTGGTAGATATTTTTCTATCGTAATTGCCATCGTTTTTTGCATTTACTTTCACTGAATCAATTCCGTTTTGACAAGAAGCTTTTGAAGTGTACCCTTCACTCGAAAGAATTTTTTCTCCATTACCAGCTTTTAAGCTGAAATAATATTGGCCGTTAGTTCCCGTTTTAATTACAAACTTTCCCATAGTATAAAATTTTTAGTGTATCTCAATTTAAGCATTTTTGAAAATAAAAAGAATACAGCAAGTTAGCACCGGCACAAACCCAACGCTGCGCAGCATAAACACACAATCCATCGCTCATGGCCTTCATTTATACTGCCACCTACTATCCCGGTGCAGTTAAGATGCTTTCTCTTTTTTTTCCTTTTTTCTCTTTGGTGTTTTAATATGGCGAAGCGAAGTGGAGCATAACTAAATGCTCATACTATGATGTTACCACACATTCGCTGTTATCACTCCGCAGCTTTAATCAATCCTCATGTTTTTTACATTCTCTGCAAAGGTCAAAATGCAGGAAAGCCAGGGTTCAAACCCTGGACAAATTCTTTTGCCGTAATCTGTAACAACCAACAGAATTTTGATTTTTATTTCTGGTTGGTTTATGGTCTTTGGAAAGATGGAAAATTCAAAACCCGTCAGCGGGGTACGGCCATACCATTTATTAATCTGAATGATGTTAGAGATTTAATCCGTGAACTGACACCGCTTATTCATCCGGACTGGACCAAGTACCAGCAGATCCTCGAAGCACTTAGTAAATTAGAAAAAAGAAAAGCAAGTTTGGCAGAGCAAATAATTGCTACTGGTAATTTACAGCGGCATTTATTGAGAATGTATTTCACTGATAAGAAAGCCCCGAAGTAAGGTGCTTCAATTCTTTATCTACACAAATTAAAAAATACAAACCACACCAGGACCGGCAAGACGACGAACAACAAACAATTAAAAAATAAAATAAACTGCAAGATAGCTTCGGCACAACGCAAACGCTGCGCAGCATAAACACTCGACCCGCAGCACGAAGCCTTCATTTATTCTGCCACCTGCAAACCCTTCGCTGAAAGATGGCAGTTATTTTATTTTTTAATCTTTAATTGTTTGTTATGTCAGTTCGTCGTCGTCCTCTTTGCCGTTATGTTGGTCGCTATTCTTGTTTCCGTGCAGGCGGCTTTGTTATCGTTCGTTTGTTCCATTTGCCTTCGGGTTTGTGGCTCCACCTTTCAGGTGGGTCTGCTTTCTTTTCTTCTTCTATTGCGCCTCCTTTTTAAGGGGTTCGATTTTTAATCCAACAAATCATTAGAGCAACATCCAAACCTTCATGAATAATGCCGTTCAACAAACCAATTTAAAAAATAAAATACACTGCAAAATAGCTACGGGAAAACGGAGCATCCAAAAGACTACGGCATAACCACAAACCCAACTCTCAAAGCCATCTTTTATTCCGTTTCCTTTTGGAGTGCAGGAAGATCCGTTTCCCTTCGCTGAGAGATGGCAGTTATTTTATTTTTTCACTTTTAATTGTTTGTTATGGCATTTCTTATTCAGCGTTGGTGGGTTGGCGGCTTCTGTGTTTCATGCTGGTCTGTTAGTCCCGGCCTTTATGTTTTTGCTGGTCCTCATGGCTTTTCATTTTCTTCATCTTATGAGCTCCCTTTCTAGGGGGCTTCATAAAAAGAAAAAGCCCGGATAAAAATCCAGGCTCGGTATTACTTCGGTCACCACAATCGAAGTATTATTTTTTGTTTCGTTTCAAAAGAAGCTTGAGCGTAAGTGTTACACCAAAACTCACTACAGCCCCTACAGCGGCCAGTATTGCTGTCTTGACCAAATCATCACTGCTAATGTTTCCAAGAATAGTGAGCAGCGTACCGCCTGCTGTGCCTCTTTTAGTTGTTGTGTCAAACATCATTCACCCTCCACTGCAGTTTGGCTGACTGCACTCAGCACACCACTGGCCACTGCCAGGTACCCGGCTACTTTTATGATCACTGCCGGCAGAGCTATTGGTGCCGCAACAATAGTTGTTGCAACTGTTGCGAGAGCAAGACCGATATTTCTTAGCGTTTTAAAGAACTTAGGTGTAGGCGCATTCACCCTTGAAAAAATTTGTTTCATTTGGATGCAGATTTAAAAGTGATAAAAACTTTGTTTCCTTTTTCGATTTCAGTGTAAGTAATAGCAAGCAGCTTCTTTAAAGACAATCTTGAATTATTACCTTTTCCTTCTCCGGTACAAATGGAAACCGGAGCGATACAGCCTTTCGATTCTTTTAATGCATCGTTGTATGCATGAATCAAAATGTAATTTCTGTTAACCACATTATTCACTAACAGATGCCAACCGAATCGTTGGCTGTATCGCTTGGTCAGTTCATATCTTCCTTCCGGAATACACGATACCCTTTGTTTTTTGTCAAGCCAGGGCAGCTCTATCGAGCTGCACACCCTCTTGTTATTATGGAGAAACTCTCCGTTCGTTCCATTGGGAAAATATGTCCTGATTAATTCCAGTTCCATCTTTCATAGGATTTTAGGTTAAAAAATGTTTCAGAATCCCGCTTATACTCCACCATCTACTTTCACCAATGCAAGGGCATTGAATGCTCCGTTTTTCAACGGATACATTTGTCCATTCACTTGCTGATAAAATTCAATACCGAGGGCAAGTAATAGTGGATGCGTACTATTTGCTGTTACCGCATTCACCAGGTTGATCACCGCTGTTGCGTTCACATCCCAAGGCAGTATTGCTGTTGATTGCGTATCGGAAACAAACACTTCGTTTTCAAAATCCACTTCCGCACCGGCAGAAATGATTTTGAAGTGAGTGGTACCACCCGGCGCCGCAATCATGTTCTGAGGAATAAATGCTGCCAGCCCTGCAGTCAATGTACCGGCCACCCTGTCAATCACTGCTGTAAAAGGGGCATACAATGTCGTTCCCAGCTTGCCATTGATGTTGAAGTCAAAGCCCTGGAGCAATTCCGCTTCGCCATCAATTACATTACGCAATCCCCTTACGTTCGTCGCATCTTCCTGGATTACTTTTACCATCTTTTGTGTAAGTCGGCTCACCATTCTTGCATCAGATGCATTCTGAAGCAATGCACGGATTGAATTACGGAGGATCTTCCCGGCTTTACCAGCCCTTCCAAATTCGGCACCGTTCTCACGGGTGCGTTGGAATGCAGGATCATTGGCGATACGGTCGGCAGGTATGCCGCCTTTTTCTCTGGCTAAATAGCCATCTCTGGATTTGTAGAACGTTATATCGCCAATCGTTCCATCCAGTTTAATAATACCTTTCTGTCTTGCCATGTTTCATAGGATTAAGATTTAAAATTTGCAAAGCAGCTAATTAGCAGCGTTAGGAGACTGCTACTTTTGCTACTTTTGCACTTATCACCACAAGAGTAAAATGATATTTAAAAAGAAAAAAGCAACCGTTCCGATGGTGCAGGGTTATGCAGCAAACGATCCCCAATCGCATAGTCATTTATGCAAAAGATGTAATGAATATCACCGGCCGTAAAGAACGGGCCGCAAGAAAACTACTTGCCAGTATCCGAAAAAAATACAAGAAGAAAAAGGGAGCCTTTATTTCAGTAAAAGAATTCTCAGACTTCACTGGATTAGATATTGACCTTGTAAAAACATTTCTAGTATAATGCTTCATTCAATATACTGCTTATCCTAAGTATGGATAATGCATTAATCTTATCAAATCATATCAAGCCCTCTTAAAATACATTATTGAAAAAAACAGCTCATTTTAGTACAAAATTGAATTGAATTTTGTAATTTAATGGTCTGAAAGTTCTTGCAATCTGATATTGATTAGGCTTCTTTAGTGAGTTACTTTTTCGGTAACCTGAAAAATTAAATTCGCTGAAACGCTGTATTCATAAGGCTTCTAGCTCAGGGTTCAATTCTCGTACGGGCTACAAAAAAAAAGGTTCAGATAGTTTATCTGAACCTTTTTTAATTTATTCCCCCTCACTTTATTGTTAACTATTTTTCTACCGGGATAAAAATAAACTCACTGAAGGCATCCACATTTCCAAAATCTGCCATAGCCGGCGATATCTTTAATGTTGCCGTTTCATTCATACTTGCCGTTTGTAGTACCCTGAAAATATCTGTCAGCGTAACAATTCCATTTGAACCTGCGCCCTTTGCTCTCAATACCTGCAATAGTAAATTGGCAAAAGGAGAATGACGACCCGCTTTACCATCAAAGGCCGGCTCTGAACCAACAGACGACAGAAACTTTCTTGTTCTGAGCGGTAACTTATCTTTTAAAAACTGCAATACGTTTTTATTTGAATTACTTCCGGAAAGCCCTTCCCTTTTCTCATTCTCAAATACTTTCTGATCAAACACCCCGCCATGACAAACATCCAATAAAACCAGTACCTGCCGGGCCGGTATGTTGTTTAACATTTTCTGGAGTTTCTGATAAGGTATATAAGTGTTACGAACAGGATCATCATCCACCGATTTTGAATCGGTGCATACGATAAAACCATCGTCCAATAATTCATCATCAACATCACCATGGCCGGCAAAATAAATTACCAGTTGATCAGTGGGTTTTGCGATACGATAATAATCACGGATAGCCTTATATATTGTATCCATGGGTTTATCTTCCAGTAATTGTACCTCAAACCCGTACGAATTAGTAAATTCATCAGCCACTGCCCTTGCATCTTTAATAGGGTTACTTAATTTCTTCCAGCCGATTCCCCTGTAATTATCAGTACCCACCACCAAAGCGTAGCGTTTACCTGTCAGGCCTGCCACTTCCTGTTGCATTTCCTTTGGCCTGACCTTCATCCCCCTCGTCTCAGCCCTTTCATCACCAAATATCTCATTGTACTGCTGTAGAAATTGCTTTTCAAAGAACACATCGAAATAGCTGTATTCAAACGACCGGCATTCCACTTCCCTGTTTTTAAGATTAAAAACAATCTCCCCTGACTTATGACCTTCACTAAATAAATCATAGATATTTAATTTACTATCCAGGGAGGTTATGAAATAGTTAATAGGCCCTTTTCTGATTACTGAATCATTGCAACGGATATCATCACTGCCAAATCCATTTGGAACAATGATCACCCTGTTTTTATTGAGGATACCTGCTACCGTTGGAGAATTTTGCATTAACATCCTGATAAACTCTGTCTTGAAGTTTTTTGTTGGCCCTGCTTCAGTAATAAATAACTGATTGATAGCTGGTATCACCTGGATATACTCCTGCAACAGTTTCAGTGAAATTAATTTTTCACTTGCTTCTTCCTGGTAGCGGTCTGTATAGGACACAAAGTCCTTAGTATAACCATTCACATCATAGGGAAAAAAGTAAGTGAAATAATTGGAAGAATCAAAGGAAACCGGGTTACTAAAACCGCTAAAATTGAAAACAAAGAAATCATTAGGTGCAGCTTTTGCTGCGATATCTTTTAATGAATTCAGAATTGCCTCTTTTGTGGCATTTTTTCCTGTCAGGAGATACTCGTTATAATTGAAACCAGCATCCCGTATACCAATTGTCTCCTGGTATTTTTTCTTAAAAAATGCGTTATAGGAGATGGCATCCGATTCGCAATTCGCAAAGGGACTGATTGCTTTTCCCTCATACCTGTTAATTCCAATAGAAAGTACCCATGCAGCACCAACTGAATATTTATTCCTGTCTGAAATAGTATAAACTATCTCCTGTCGTAATAAACGACTTAAAGCCGGAACCTGCTTTCCTGTTTCTTTAAATTTCTGTGTATAATTAAAAACAAAATTATCTGTTACCCGCTGTGTTGAGTCATAGGCAAAGACCCGCAGCATATTACTGCCAAGATTAAAGACCTTATCTGTCACACGGAATTTATTATCCACCTGCCAGACACTGTCTATGTTTTCTTCCCTTCCAAAAATAAGCCGATAGGCCCTCAATCCCCCTTTTGTTGAATCTATAAAACCTTTCAGGTTAATAATAGTATCCCCGCGAAAAAAAGTATTTCTCCAACTGCTGCCGATCAACATCCCTTTATAAACAATGTATATTGCTGCCGGATCATGATTTTTTAATGCCTGAGGGTACTGGCTTTTTTCCACTACATAAGTTACGCCAACCACAACTCCCGGATTGCCCAAAGAAACAATAGAAGAAAATAATCCAGCCAGTAATAATACAATAGTTCTGTTCTTCATTGCCTCCAAAAATAATCGCATTAACATAATTTACTGAAAAGGTATAGCTATTAAGGGAGTTCACCAATACCCTGGTGCGGGTAGCGGCTTCTTTACCAAACTGTATTACCTTTAAATTGATTTATGAGTACTGGTACTATTTTATTACACTACATGAAAATAGAATTCATAAAAATAATGTTGAAACAGTTTATCCTATTTTTATTTTGCATATCGCTTATCCTGCAAGCTAATGCTCAACCTGATGAAAGAGGGTTTAAAAAATCATCCGACACAGCTGGCAAAAAAGGAGATACGTATGGTATTATTATTGGTATCAGTGATTATAAAGTGGTGCCGGACCTGCAGTTTGCGCATAAAGATGCCCTGGCTTTTGAAGAGTTCCTGCTTAGTGATGCCGGGGGTAAAGTACCAAGAGTCAACGTGGAAACCTTTCTAAATGAAAATGCCACCCGTAATAATGTGGCCGACGCCATTTCAATCATAGCCCGCAAAGCCAAACCGGGTGACAGGGTCTATTTCTTTTTTGCCGGTCATGGTGATATGGAAGACCTGACACAAATTGAAAATGGCTTGCTCCTGCTATATAATAGTCCCAACGGCAATTACTTCGGCATGAAAGACGATGTGCTGGAAATACTTGACCTCAAAAGATATTTGTCTCCACTTTCAGAAAAGGGTGTTGAAATGATATTTATTGTGGATGCCTGTCATTCAGGAAATTTAAACGGTGGAATTAAAGGGATAGAAAGGACTGCATCAGCATTGGCTTCATCATGGGGTAAAGAATATAAGATCCTTTCCTGTCAGCCCAACCAGCTCTCACTGGAAAGTACCGAATGGGGTGGCGGACGGGGTTTATTTTCGTTACACCTGGAAGAAGGGATGAAAGGACTTGCCGACAGAAATAATGATGGCAAAGTGAGCTTCTCTGAACTGGAAAGATATATAAAGGACAATGTAGAAACCTACAGTGAAGAAAAACAAATCCCCCTGATAGTAGGTGATCTCAGCAAGCCATTTGTGAACGTAAACTCTTCGGTACTGACCGCTTTAAAAATTCAAAAGGCTAAAGACCGGCCGGCATTAGCCCGGGTAAATCCAAAGGGCATGGAAGAAAAGTATATTGATTCCCTGGAGCCTGAAGGCAAAAAGATCTATCTCTCCTTTCAAAAAAACATGGCTGACAAAAAACTTATCTGGCCAAAAGATACAAATGCCCTGAAAGATTACAGGGCCTTTTCTAAACGGTATGCAGATAACCCCCTCAACCCGCTCATGCGCCGCAATCTCGCAGCAGCACTTAACCAGCGGTTTGACTCTATTGTTTCTCCTTTACTGAGAGGAGAAACCAGTTATTCTACAAAAGATGTTTGTTATTATGCAGCCATGGAACTGGACAGCTGTATGCAATTGCTGGGTCAGCAACATTATATGTACCCCAATCTCAAAGCAAGAAAATTGTTTATGGAGGCCATGTCCCTTACCTGGGCATTGTCAGAATCGGAATATAATATCGGCCTGCAACCGACAGTTGAAAAATCCCTTCAATTACTGGAAGAATCAGAAAAACTGGAACCTAATGCTGCCTACACCTTATATGCGCTGGGTACTCATTATTTCTTTGTGTATGACTATGAAAAAGCATTTGTAAAATTGCAGAAATACCTTGATCTGCGGCCGAATAACTTCTGGGCCAGATTTTCGCTTGGGCAGTTATACATGAAGCTAAAAGAGTACAACAAAGCAGCCCAAATTTTCGAAGATCTAATCAAAAAATATCCTGCATATACAGAGCTGTACAGGCTTTTATCCGAAGCATATACAAATGACAATAAACCTGAAGCCGCCCGGCAAAGTATCAGGCAGATACTTGTAGCCGCAGGAGATACAGCCAATTATTATTTTTATACCGCAGTTTATTTTGCCACATCCAACCAACCGGACAGTGCCATCTATTACTACCGGCTAACTCAAAACTTATACGGCGTTTGTACTGTTTGCGATAATAATATAGGCCATATGTATATGGTAAATAACAATACTGACTCGGCCCGCTATTATTTCAATAAGGTACTTGCTGCGGACAGCACCGTTCCCTTTTCTCATTTCAACATTGGGACCATCGAAACAATAGAGAAGAATTTTTATAAAGCTATTGACAGGTTTATCTCAACAATCGATTACAGCACCGGGGGCAGGGAAGGTTATGTTACACGGCTGGATCTGTATTTTAACAAAGAGTATACCGTTACAGATAGCAGCCTTTTCAGAGAATTTAGTACAAAGTCATATATTTTCAACATGCAGTATCTTTCCTGGCTATCTATACTTTACTGTTATTTACGGGATGAACAATTACTGGCCATGAAAGACAAGCAGGAAATGGTCTTTAACTGGCTGTTTAAATACAAAGAGTTTGATGTATGGACATGGTATCATCATACCTGCTGGAAGGCCCTACTGAAAGAAAAAAATGTTGCGCTGGAAAGCCTGGAGAAATCACTGAAGCTGGGGTTTGGCAGCTATTTTCAGCTTACCAGCGACAAAGACCTCGATTATATCAGGGACACCCCGGAATTCAACGCACTACTGAAAAAATATTTTCCCGGGGAGAGTTCAAAATAGTCTTTAACAATCTTTATCAAACTCAATAACGAATCAAAGAATACGTATTGTGATTTTTTTCATAACGCAATACCTCTTCATTGATAAATAGCATTCGGGGTTTACCTTAAGCTGGTTATTTAAAATTGTACTAGAGGGAATGTAAAAATTACACATATCGCAGAAAAAGCATCCCGCCACCAGGTCATTCCTGATAAATACAAAGAAGTGTTAAATGAATCGTACGGTTGTTCTGATAAATAAAAACGATCATGTTCATTCATACTCTTGATTCATATACAATGAATTCAGCATACAATAATATACCCATGAGAAGGTATTTGCTCGTTGTCTTAAGAATTGTAATATCGTATGTATAATTAAATGTCAGGCTGACCGGGTGTAAAAAAAAAGAAAACTACCTTATTTTGGAATTACATATCATTACAACCTGATTACAGTCTGATAAAACGATAAACAGTACTTAAATTAATAGAAAAATTGATCTTTACTCAATTAAAATTATCTTCAACAGGCTGTTCGAAATAAAAATCCATACGGCCATAATAAAGTATTAAAGCTTTTAATCTACCATCTATGACGAAAAATATATTTCTCTTTGGCCTTATTTCATTATTAACCTTTTCCGGCTTTTCACAGGAGAAAAGGGCCTTGATAATTGCAATAGACAAATATGAACCGCCTCCCAATACCAGGATCGCAGGTACTGCCAGGTCATTATTCAAAAACCTGGATGGCTGTGTGAATGACGGCAGGGCTATCCAGTCAATTGTAGTTTCGAAATTTCAGTTTCCCGTAAATAAAGTAGATACTTTATTTAATGAAGCCGCCAACAGGAACGGAATTATTCAATCAATGAATGACTTACTGGAAAAAAGCAATGCCAATGATTTTGCATTTATCTATTACGCCGGACATGGCAGCCAGGTGCCCAACAGTTTTGCCAGGGAAGAAGATAAAAAAGATGAGTCAATGGTACCCAGTGATACATGGAAACCCGGTGTACAGGATATTCGTGATAAAGAGCTTGCTAAAGTCTACAACGCTTTCCTTGATAAAGGTGTAAAACTGACTGTTATTATGGATTGCTGTCATAGCGGATCTCTTTCCCGTGGCCCTAACACACCCGGGCAGTTCAGGTTTATCGCTGATGCAAATTATGATGCAAAAGATGCCTCCCAGCCCACACCCCCGGAAACAAGGCCGGAAGGTAATTTCCTGATTATTTCGGCCGCACAGGATAATGAATTTGCACAGGAACAAAGAGATGAAAATAATATTCCGCACGGTGCTTTTACTATTGCCCTGCGACAGGCTCTTGAACAACAGTCGGTAAATGCCTCCGTTATTAATTTATTTACCAGTATCCGTGCTATTCTGAAAAGTAATGGCAAAAAACAAGAGCCTGTTTTGGGAGGTAAGCCGGAAAGACAACAACAAACTTTATTCGGCATCACCAGGGGCACACTCCCTGACAAATCATTGATTGCTGTTTCGGGTTTTGAGTTTGAAAGAGTTTTCCTGCAAGGAGGCTTTGCACTGGGACTAAACAAAGAAAATGAATTGGTAAAATTCAAAGGTACCGATACACTGGTAAAACTGGAGATCGATTCTGTTTACGGTGTCAATAAATCCAGGGCAAGGATAGTAAAGGGAAACATCAAAGACTTAAAAGCCGGAGAGCTTCTGGAAGTAACAAACTGGGTTTCCTCATCAGCACCTTTGCTTAAAGTGTATATACCAGCTGGCAAAATGAATTACAGCGCTATCACCAGGCTTGCTGGAATCAACAGCGAACTGCGACAATCAAAAAAAATAAAATGGGTGAATGAACTGGAAAAAAATGATCCTTATACAACATTGTATTTTGATGGGGAAAAATACAGGGTAAATATTGATGGCAAAGATATGGCAGCACCGGCATCTTTAAATACAGCTGCTATTCTTCAATTATGCAAGCAGGACTCCTCCTTTTATTTTGAATTACCCGTACCCGGCGAACTGACCGAAGCAATAAAGATGAGATTGCAATCCTCTAAAAATAAAAGTATCGTTGTTGTAAATAATATTGCCGATGCACAATATGTTTTATACGGCACTATAGATGAGAATGGCAAACCGGCTTATGGATTACGCCGTACACAGACCTCTGCACGGGATAGTCTTGAATCTATGCCGGTACAAACGAAGGGTTTTGTACTGGAGGATGGTAGTAACCAGGCTGCCATGTCTGTTTCTGACAACCTGTATGAATATGCCATGCGTCTGTCCAAGATCCGCGGCTGGATACAATTAATAGGGCCAAAAGAAGGCGAAAGTAATTTCCCTTTTCACCTGGAGATGAAAAATAAAACCACAGGCAGCACAATTACCAATAACGAGTACAGGGTTGGTGAACAGGTAGCCTTTCACCTGGTTGCCAATGATGGATTTACAGGGGCTAATAAAGTAAAAAGATTCGTGTATGTTTTTATTATCGATAAAGACGGGAATATGACGTTGGCCTACCCGGATGCTGATGCCGGCAATGTGGGTAACCAATTCCCAAAATTTGAGAATTTCAACCTTGTTAAAGATGTTTTCCTGTTTGAGGGAACTGTTTCAGAACCTGTTGGAACAGATAATTACTTTCTGCTGGCATCTGACGAGCCCATTACCAATTATGCAATGGTTTTTAACCAGGAGGGTGTAAGGTCCGCCGCCCGGGGCGATGGTAATCCTTTAGGCGACCTGCTTAATATAGGTAATGAAGGTGGCACAAGAGGATTTAATAAATCAGTATCAAACTGGAACCTGATTAAGTTGTCTGTTAAATCCCGACATTAAAGATTTAATACCGATAAGCAGGTATACTTTTCAAAAATTAGTAACTTTTATTATTATACATATCGGCTCATTACGTTAATACCAATCAAGTTTTCAAAATTTAAAAACTAAAAATCATGAAAAAATTAATTCTTAGCATTTTTGCTGCAGGATTTATGCTCCTCGCTTTTTCTGCCACCGCTTCTGCCCAGAAAAAAATTAATGTAAAAGTTGAGTCAAAAGCCGTTGATGCCAACAGGGGCCCGAACCCAAAAATCAAAAGTGAAGCTCCTGCTACTGATGTTGTAGAAGCCAAATCAAGAAGTACCTGCAGCGTTTATTTTGATAATTATTCAGGCCTTTATGTAAAAGTTTATGTGGATGGATATTACAGGGGTACATTATCACCCTATGGTTCATTCACTGTAAATGTTGCAGATGGTTATACTGAAATATATTGTATCTCCACTGGTGGTACGAGAGATTGGTCGGCATCGGGTAATTGCACCGGGCGGTATATTTATTCGCTTTACTGATCTTTCAACGATAAACAAAAAAAAGCAGGCGGAGTCGCCTGCTTTTTTTTGTTACTTTGACAATATGAATACGCAAGTTCCACTGGCAGAAAGAATACGTCCCCGAACACTGGATGAGCTAATGGGGCAGGAACACCTGGTAGGGAAAGGAAGCATTTTACGAACAGCTATAGAAAATAATAAAGTGCATTCGATGATCTTCTGGGGTCCCCCGGGGACCGGCAAAACAACGATTGCCAATATCATTGCACATACATTACAGGCTCCTTTTTTTCAGCTTAGTGCCATCAGTGCCGGAGTAAAAGAAGTAAGAGAGATAATTGAACAGGCAAAAACAAGGGCAGGCGCTGTATTATTCATTGATGAGATACACCGTTTCAATAAAGGGCAACAGGATGCGTTGTTGGGTGCAGTTGAAAAAGGAATTATAACATTAATTGGCGCCACCACAGAGAATCCATCTTTTGAAGTAAACAGTGCCTTGCTTAGCAGGTGCCAGGTTTATGTACTAAAAGCCCTGGATGAAAATGACCTTATCAAACTTTTGCAAATAGCAATTGAGAAAGACGAATATCTATCAAAAAAGAAAATAGAACTAAAAGAAACGGCTGCCTTACTAAACATTTCAGGAGGTGATGGAAGAAAATTGCTCAACCTGCTCGAAATTGTTTGCGATACTGCCGGCGAGAAAGTTGTAATTACTGACAATTATGTAATGGAAGTAGCGCAAAAAAGAATTGCGTTGTATGATAAAAGCGGGGAACAACATTATGATATTATTTCGGCTTTTATCAAATCCATCAGGGGAAGTGATCCCAACGCTGCCGTGTATTGGCTGGCAAGGATGACAGAGGGTGGTGAAGATGTTAAGTTCATTGCCCGCAGAATGCTGATCCTGGCCAGCGAGGATATAGGTAATGCCAATCCAACAGCATTGGTAATGGCAAATGCAACATTTGATGCTGTTAATAAGATAGGCTACCCGGAAGCAAGGATTATTTTATCTCAGTGTGCAATATACCTGGCCGCATCTCCCAAAAGCAATGCTTCTTATGCTGCTATAGAGGCAGCACTGTCAGCAGTCCGAAAAGAAGGTGATCTTTCAGTGCCGCTACACATCCGCAATGCCCCCACCAAACTGATGAAAGATATAGGCTATGGCAAAAATTATGAATACTCCCATAGTTACAATAATAATTTTTCGCCACAGGAATATTTACCGGGGAAAATAGCCGGAACAAAATTTTTTGACCCGGGTAAAAATGCCAGGGAAGAAGAATTAAGAAAAGTGCTGAAAAATCTCTGGAAGGACAAGTACAATTATTGATTTATGAGCCTGGGATCAAAAAGCAAGGGGAAAAATTGTCCCTGCATTTTCTCTCCTTTCATCACCGGCGGCACCCCTTCCAATAATGGCTCATTTGAATCTGATACAACACCATCAGCAAACACATTGATCACAAAAGCTCTTCTCGGCCTTGATGAAGTATTGGCACCGGACCCATGCAGTGTAAGTGAATGATGAAAGATGCCTTCTCCCGCCTTAACTTCAGCGTATTGAGGATGTTCAAACTGCTCTTTCTGTTGTTTACTTAAATAGTCTTTGATACCCTGAAAGTCGCCGGCAATTACCGGCTTGGGAAGTAATCCCCATTCATGACTACCGGGTATATATTGTAAACAACCATTTTCTTTTGTCGCATCATCCAACCCGCACCAGCAGGTAAGATGTGCCACAGGTTTGGTCCGGGTCCAGTAAGAATAATCCTGGTGCCAGGCCACTACTCCACCTTGCTTTGGAGGTTTCCAAAATATCTGGTCATGCCAGAACCGTACAGGGACATTACCTAAAAGCTGACTTGCGGCAACCAAAAACCGGGGATTCCAGAGTACATCATGCAATCCCTCCGTAATGCGCCAGGCACCTAAAGCATGAAACAGGATAGTGGAGGGATCTTCAGATTCATTTGAATGAAATTCATAAAATAATTCATGCCCGGGATAATCAGGATTTGCAATATCAGTCAGTTCCTTACGAATAATATCAAGCTGCCTTTCATCCAGCAATTTTATACCACTCAAAAAACCATTCTTTCTGAAAAAATCGACCTGTGCCGCACTCAACTCATATTGTTTCCACTCGGCCGGAGAAGTGGGCCAGCGGAATAAATCACTAACAAGCTGATGCACAGAACTGAGATCTCTTACTGTCATTGCTGAGTATTTGTTTAAAATTAATGAATTTGTCTTCAATTCTTTAAATAGAAACAGCCTGTACTATATTTGCCTCCCTGACAATTTTCATCAACTATGAACTGGACACTAAAAAAATTTGAAGACCTTACTTCATTTGAACTGTATGCAATTATGCAATTAAGAAATGAAGTGTTTGTAGTAGAACAAAACTGTGTTTACCAGGATGCAGACAATAAAGATCCCGATTCATATCATTTCATGGGATGGCGGGATAGTAAACTTATAGCTTACACACGGCTTCTTCCTCCGGGCCTTGCTTATACCGAACCTTCTATCGGAAGAGTTGTAACTTCTCCTTCAGCAAGAGGTAGTGGTGCCGGCAGAGAATTAATGAATAAATCGATTGAAAAAATTTATTTCTTATTTGGCAAATCTCCAGTTAAGATAGGCGCACAGTTATACCTGAAAAAATTCTACTCCTCATTAGGCTTTCAGCAAAGCAGTGATATATATCTTGAAGATGGTATAGAACATATTGAGATGATCCTTCCTTAGTACATTTTCGTAGAATCACTAAGTAGAAAAACTTTTATACCCGTTATAATTAAAAAAATACGGTAATAAATACCTGCAGTAATTTTTTCTTTCTCTACTTTAGATTCGAAATCCAATAGTAGAAAAACCAGAAATCTGATACCAATGAGAACAAGTTTACTCAAAGTACGGCTGTCCGTACTAGTTTGTTTATTAACAATCTTTTCTTTTCAATCCCATTCACAATCTATTACTTCCAGCAATGGTAAAGTTGAGCTAGGACTTGGCATAGGCCCAATGTTTTTCCTCGGCGACCTTGGTGGCAGTGCTGGTGTGGGAAAAACTTTTGTAAAAGACCTTGACTTCCCGCTTACCAAATTAAACAAAGGTTTATACCTGAACTATTATCCTACTGAATGGGTTGGATTCAGAGTAGCAGGAAATATGGGCTATGTAGAAGGAGATGATAAAGAGGCCCCGGCAAAAGGTGGCGCCGAAATGGACAGAAGAGAAAGAAACCTGAACTTCCGTTCAAAAATCAAAGAAGCTTACGCAGCAATTGAATTATACCCAACATTTTTTATGGAGAAATATGATGGCTTGGCCGGAAAGCTACGTCCTTATGTATTGGGTGGCGTGGGTATCTTCAATTTCAACCCTGAAACAAAAGATGTAGATGGCAGTTGGGTAAAAACGGCACCGCTCAGACTGGAAGGTCAGGGCTTTGCAGAATACCCGGACAGTAAGCCCTATAAGCTTACCCAGATGAATGCGCTGGTTGGTGTTGGTTTTAAATATTACGTTAAGGAAAACTCCTACATTGGCTTTGAGATCCTGCATAGAAAATTGTTTACAGATTATGTGGATGATGTTAGTAATAATTATTACATCGACCCGTTCTACTTTGATCAGTATTTACCGGCAGCAGATGCAGTAAAAGCAAGAAGATTGTACTATCGCGGTACTTATAGTTTCCCGGCCACCAGGCCTTATGAGGAATTTGCAGAGAGAGGAGACCCTACAGAAAATGATGCATATTTTTCCGGCATTATTCGTTTTGGCTGGCGCCTTGGTGGCAACAGTGCAACAAAACATCTGAAATGTCCTGTGTTTTATTAAGCACACTATAAACCACCTAATAACCGAACCACTATGAAAACAAATTTTACCCTAAACCCAATTATCACCCTTTGTTTACTGGCAGGCTTAATGCTGGCCCAACCCGCTTCTGCAATCGGGAAGCCATTTAAAAAGTACGCTATAACAATTAATAACGAGCCGGTAGAGGAAAAAGCCATTAAAAAAGAAAAAGCAAGATCTAAGGCATTCTCTTCCCGTAATAACAGCTCTGTAAAAATTTACCCGGATATTATCAAAAGAGAAATGCATGTTGTGGCAAAAGAAAACGAAGGAAAAAATGTAGACTTTTTTGTATTCGACCTCCAGGGTACATTGATGCAAAATTATAAGCTAAAAGCAAAAGATCATTACAGGATAGCAGGTCTTACAAAAGGAACTTATGTGTACCGGGTTTTTTGTGGTGATGAAGAAACAGCGTCAGGTAAGTTTGAAATCCGGTAATATAAAAATATAATAAACGTCGTCCGATAAGCGGCAGGGAGCTTAATAAAATCTGATACCTGGTTGATAAAACCTAATCCGTTCTCTATTGGTACTCTCATTTGTATTCAATTTTATTAATTACTCTCTGCCCCGCTTATGGGCTTTTCATCAAAGTTGAGTTCTTTTAATTGTCATAACTAAGAAAACCCGTACAGGCAGGGAAATTGCTTAAATCCGGTATCCGGGTGAAAAACTAAAACCCTACTGTAAATTTTTTCAATCACTTCCTGCCTATACCTACGGGTTAGAAACCGAATCCCCAGTCAACTACCTTCTTTCCTTCTTATAGTATCTATTGTTATTAAACGGTTTATAAAAAAGCCGGCCCCAATGTTTTGTTATAAGAAAACTATCTTATATTAGTTCACCATTAAACAAAAGGGAGACCTGAACCTTTCAAAACCAGGGGCGAATGCCGAAAAGCCAAATGAGTAGGCCCAAACCAAAATCAACCAAGCTATTATGGAAAATTTAAATCTTCACAAATCGAAGCTGTATTCACTGATTATTGCAGGTGTTGCACTGATTGCATTGATTCTACCATGGGTTTCAATTAAGTTCGGAGGCTTTGGAGGCGGCTCAGCAAACGGCTTGCGCAGTTGGGGATTAGTGACACTTCTGGGTATTGGTGCTGTAGCAGCAGCCTGTTTCTTTCTGGGAGATAAGACAAAAGAGTTTGACGCAAATACTAAGAAAATAGCAATGGCTGGTTTTGGAGGAATTGCTGCCGGTGCATTATTATTTTTTTTACGGCTAAATTCTTACGGAGGTGGTTTTAGCAGCGCAGTAAGTGCCGGAATTGGTTTGTGGATTGCTCTTGCCGCAGGTGTCGGCGGTCTTTTACTCACACTTGGCATTATAAAACTCCCAAGTAAACCGAACGCATAGTTTTAATAACTTAAATAAAATAATAATCCCGGCTTCTACCCGGGATTATTATTTTATAACTCTAGCTTCAAAAACTCAGCTGTATAGCTTTCTTTATTCTTTATCAGTTCCTCGGGTGTTCCTTCAAATAATATTCTTCCTCCCCCATCTCCACCTTCGGGCCCTATATCGATAATATGATCAGCCACTTTAATGACATCCATATTATGTTCAATGACAAGGACTGTATTGCCCCTGTCTACCAGCTTATTTAATACGTCCAGCAGGTGTTTTATATCTTCAAAATGTAATCCTGTTGTTGGTTCATCCAGTATATAAAATGTCTTTCCGGTATCTCTTTTGGAAAGCTCCGTTGATAATTTTACCCGTTGTGCTTCTCCCCCGCTTAATGTTACAGCCGATTGGCCCAAAGTGATATATCCCAATCCCACTTCTTCCAACACTTTTATTTTCCGGTACAGGTAAGGAACATTCTGAAAAAACTCCACTGCTTCTTCC
Organism: Chitinophagaceae bacterium; assembly: GCA_041738795.1. Classification (GTDB taxonomy): domain Bacteria; phylum Bacteroidota; class Bacteroidia; order Chitinophagales; family Chitinophagaceae; genus JJ008. Next base: position 19,851 of record JBGSPB010000015.1, read on the forward strand.
ACTGTCATCTCCAGAACATCAGCAATGGATTTCCCTTTATAACGTATTTCCAGTGTTTCCCTGTTGTATCTTTTACCATTACATTTTTCACAATGCACATATACATCAGGTAAGAAATTCATTTCAATCACCCGCATGCCGCCGCCTTCACACACGTCACAGCGGCCGTTTTTTACATTGAAAGAAAAACGGCCTGCATTATATCCACGAATTTTCGCTTCGGGTATGGAGGCAAATAAAGTTCTTATCTCCGTGAAGAATCCGCAGTAAGTAGCGGGATTACTTCTGGGTGTCCGGCCAATCGGTGACTGATCGATCTCTATCACTTTGTCAATATGCTCCAATCCTTTCACCGATTTATATTCCAGCGGGGTCATCTTTGAACCGTATGCATGTTTGGAGAGAATCGGGTACAGGGTTTCATTAATCAAAGTTGATTTTCCACTGCCACTTACGCCGGTTACACAGATAAATTTCCCCAATGGAAATTTTGCCTCCACATTTTGAAGGTTATTTCCGCTGGCCCCTTTAAGCTCAAGAAACTTTCCACTACCATTTCTTCGTTCTGTTGGAACGGCAATCCTTCTATGACCATTCAAATAGCCGGAAGTAAGTGTATCTAATTTCAACAACTCCGCTGGCTCTCCTTGCGCTACAATTCTTCCTCCATGGTAACCAGCCTTTGGACCAATATCAATCAAATAATCAGCCGCCAGCATGATATCCTTATCATGTTCTACCACCAATACACTGTTACCGATATCCCGTAGATTTTTTAATGCTTCTATCAAACGATGATTATCTCTTTGATGCAGTCCGATAGAGGGTTCGTCCAGTATATAAGTAATGCCTTGCAGTTGGGAACCAATTTGTGTAGCCAATCTTATCCGTTGCGATTCACCACCGCTCAATGTTTTGGAAGGCCGGTATAAAGTGAGATAGGTTAAACCAACATCCAATAAAAACTGCAGCCGCTCCCTGATTTCTTTTAAGACATCTTTTGCAATGGTCTTTCGTTTATTATCCAGCATCAATTCAATGCCATCGAACCATGCAGCCAGGTTATCCAGGTTCATATTACTGAGCTCTGCAATATTTCTTCCATTCACTTTAAAAAAAAGACTTTCTTTTTTTAACCTCGCACCGTTACATGTTCCGCAAGGTTTTATCGTCATGAACCGTTGCACCCATTCACGCAATACTTCCGTACTATGGGAAGAAGTGAACCACCTTTTCAACATAGGGATGATACCTTCATAGCTGCCGGTGTAGGTATCCGGCACAGTATCATCATTCGCATCAACTTCAAGAGAGGAATTGATATCCTTATCGCCGTACAATAAAAGATCCAGTTGCGCCTTACCCAGGTCCCTAACCGGAGTGTCTAACTTAATCTTATTCTTTTTTGCAAAATCCACCACCTGGTTAAATACGCCGGCACTTCTTTCTTCACCCAAAGGAGCAATACCTCCATCCTTAACACTTTTAGAAGTGTCGGGTAACACTTCAGCCATATCGATGGTATATACAGCCCCGAGCCCCTTACAGGTGGGACAGGCTCCATAGGGAGAATTAAATGAAAAAGCATTAGGCGAAGGTTCCTCGTAACTGAGGCCTGTTTCTTCACACATCAGCAGTTTGGAATATTGTATAAATTTTGAATCATCTACGAGCAAGAACAGCAGATCCTTTCCAAGTTTCAAAGTTTGCTGCACACTCTGGCTTAACCTGGCTTTTAATTCATCCGTTACCTGCAACCTGTCCACCACCAGTTCGATATCATGAATAACATACCTGTCCACCTGCATTTTGGCAGTAATGTCTTTTACTTCTCCGTCCACTCTCACTTTCAGAAATCCTTTCTTTCGTACATCTTCAAATAATTCCCGGTAGTGACCCTTTCTTCCCCTTACCAAGGGCGCCAGGAGGGCTATTTTTTTTCCTTTAAACTTTTGAAAAATATTTTCTACTATCTCTTCCTCACTCCATTTCACCATCTTCTTTCCCGTATTATAAGAATAAGCTTCGCCGATCCTTGCAAATAATAAACGGAGAAAATCATATATCTCTGTAACAGTGCCGACAGTAGAACGGGGATTCTTATTGGTAGTTTTTTGCTCTATAGAAATAACAGGTGACAGACCTGTGATCTTATCTACATCCGGCCGTTCCATATCACCTATAAACTGTCTGGCATAAGCACCAAACGTTTCCATATACCTCCGTTGTCCTTCCGAATAAATGGTATCAAATGCCAGCGAGGACTTTCCACTGCCGCTGATACCTGTAATTACAACCAATTTATTCTTGGGAATGGAAATGTCAATATTCTTAAGGTTATGAACCCTTGCCCCAAAAACTTCAATTGATTCGTTATCCTGGATCGGTATATCTGTTCCGCGGTGATTATTCTTTGCCATACGATAGTGAACGAAGATAAGAACAACCTAATAATGTAATTGTTGTTGACTTTACCCTTCTAAAATTCATTTAGAGTGATTTAAGTTTTACAAGTTATCCACAAAAAAGTAGTCTGGCACAGTATTTTGAAGTATAGCCCCGAGTATCAATTCAATAATTAAAAAATTTTCTTATGAAAAAAACCATTTTGTTAATGGGAGGAATCGTTTTGTCTTTATTAACAGTTTCTGTAAATGCGCAAGAAACCTGGGATGCCAAAAAAAATCCCACTGTTGATTCCATCTCAGCTTTATATCGTGATAAGATAGTAACAGCTCTTCCTGCACAAACAAGAGAAGAGATCTTCCCTGCTCTTGGTAAATTTGAATCTGCCACCAATGCAGAAGCTTCACTTATTACTATTACTCCTGATGAACAGAACAAAGGCGTGGTATGGATTGAAGGGTTACCCCAGGGTAAAGTAAAAGCCATGTTGCGTAAATCACCTGCTACGTATAAAATTCCCGCACAAAAAACAGAAGAAGGGAAAGATGTGGCAGAAGGTACATTGATCTTTGATAAAGAGACGAATACCCTGAGCATATGTATCGGCAAAATTTATAATGCTACAGATCCCTCAGCAGCTTTTGCCGCAACAGTTGAAGAACCTGCCACCACTGCAAAGAATTCTAAAGTGAAAAAGCCAGTACAGCCTAAAGCATGGATGTATACCGGCACCAAGCTCTCAAAAGAAACGGCCCTGAATTAAAAGCATTGATTGGACGGTTCATAACAGTAATGAAAGAGGTTGTCAAATGACAACCTCTTTCTTCTTAATTTAGCCGGTAAAAATCAGAATGTTCAACTTTTTCAAAAAGAAAGGACCCGTAATCAATGTGATTGACAAAGTGGTTATCAATGAAACTGCCAAGCTTAATACACTGCTGAACCTTTGGAAAAATGATAAAAACATTGCTTTTATCTTCTGGTTCGACGAAAGCCTTCGCCAGGCCGAAACTTATTTCAGCAGTCAAACCACAGAGCCCATACCATTGCTTACTGCCAGAGAAGCGGCATCTCCTCAACTGGGCGGCAGGACACCTGTTTTTGCTGAACACTACCCCTTGCGAAGCAGGGAAGAAGAACTGTACCGGAAAATGAACCTGGAAAATGTTCAGGTATTTTCATCACTGAAGGAACCATTATTTCAGCAATTCGGGGCCGATAAAATAATCCAGGTAATGCAACAACTGGGCATGAAAGAAGATGAGGTAATTGAACACAGTATGATCAGTAATTCCATAAGAAGAGCCCAGGAAAAAATTGAAAAAAAAGATATCATTGAACAATCTGCCCATTCACAAAAAGACTGGTTGGAAAAAAATTATAAGCCCTGATCTCCTTTGCTGTATTGCTTTTCAGCCCATATCCAAACACCTGTTCGCAGAAATTTTTTACTGACTGATTTGGAAATCCGGAATTTCATCCAATATCTTTGTACCAGTTCTTTACAGATACTTATCAAGAAAGGCAGAGGGTAATGGCCCGATGAAGCCTTGACAACCTCCCCCGGTTATACGGGGAAAGGTGCCAATTCCACCCCGACGGAACATGTCGGGACAGATAAGTCAGATTAATAGCTTCTAATATTCTCAACAACATATTCAAAAGCTCATCTGATTTATCGGGTGAGCTTTTTTGTTGCTCTTCCCGGTAGCCTTTTTTGTAAGTGATGTAAAAATGTTTAACAATTTTCATCATGTTTAAAATCAAAAAAAGATGAGTAACAATCTTCATTTCGAAACTTTACAACTGCACGCCGGACAGCAAATTGATCCAACAACAAAGTCAAGAGCCGTTCCTATTTACCAGACAACTTCATTTGGCTTTAATAATGCAGCACATGCAGCCAGTCTTTTTGGCCTGAAAGAATTCGGGAATATCTATACCCGCATCATGAACCCGACAACGGATGTATTTGAGCAACGCATTGCAGCCCTGGAAGGCGGTGTTGCTGCATTAGCAACAGGTTCAGGACAGGCCGCACAGTTCCTGGCATTGAATAATATTTTGCAGGCTGGTGACAATTTCATCACTACTTCCTATTTATATGGAGGCACTTACAACCAATTCAAAGTGGCTTTCAAACGCCTGGGAATTGAGGCAAGATTTGCAGATGGTGATGATGCAGAAAGTTTTGTAAAGCATATTGATAAAAACACAAAAGCATTTTATTTAGAAACAATCGGGAATCCACGTTTAAATATTCCTGATTTTAAAAAATTTGCTGACCTGGCAAAAGAATATGATTTGCCGCTGATTATTGACAATACATTCGGTGCCGGCGGCTATTTATTTAAACCATTAGAGCATGGTGCCAATGTAGTAGTAGAATCAGCAACGAAATGGATCGGTGGTCATGGTACTACTATTGGTGGAGTTATCGTTGATGGCGGAAATTACAATTGGGGTAATGGCAAGTTTCCTCAGTTCACCGAACCTTCAGAGGGTTACCATGGATTAAAATTCTGGGAAGTATTCGGAGAAGGAAATCCACTGGGGCTACCCAATATCGCTTTTGCTATCCGTGCAAGGGTGGAGGGATTAAGGGATTTCGGGGCTTCACAAAGTCCGTTCAATTCTTTCCTGCTGCTGCAAGGGCTGGAAACATTGAGCCTCCGTGTACAACGTCACGTTGATAATGCATTGGCATTGGCACAATGGCTGGAGCAACATCCTGCCGTTGAGTTTGTCCAGTATCCCGGGCTAAAGAGCAGTCCCTATCATGAATTGGCGAAAAAATATCTCAGTAATGGCTTTGGAGGTGTTCTTAATTTCGGTGTAAAGGGAACAAAAGAAAATGCCAGCAAATTTATCGATTCATTAAAGCTGGTCAGTCACCTGGCCAATGTTGGTGATGCGAAAACACTGGCTATTCATCCCGCCTCAACCACACATGAACAATTGAGTACTGAAGAACAACTTACTTCAGGAGTATTGCCCAACCAGGTACGTATCAGCGTTGGCATTGAACATATAGAGGATATCAAGGCAGATTTTGAGCAGGCATTCACAACCGTATTTACAAATGAATTAGTGGGCTAATATGACAACTATTTTCAACTATACTAATACTTTCACATTAGAGTCAGGTGAAACCCTTCCGGGCTTTCACCTGGCCTATACTACGCATGGCAAATTAAATGCTTCAAAAGATAATGTGGTTTGGATATTTCATGCATTGACAGCCAACAGCAATCCGTTAGAATGGTGGCCAGGATTGGTTGGTGACGGAAAGTTTTTTGATCCGGCGAAATACTTCATCATTTGTGTAAATAAACCCGGAAGTCCTTATGGAAGCATATCGCCGCTGAGCAAGAACCCGGTCTCGAACCAGCCTTATTACGATAAATTCCCTGTTTTTACAATCAGGGATATGATAAGAACCTACCAGCAGCTGAAAGAATATCTTGGTATTAAAAAAGTATTCGCAGGGCTCGGTGGCAGTACAGGTGGTATGCAATTGCTGGAATGGGCAATAGAAGAACCGGAATTATTTGAACACCTTATTCCTATTGCTACCAACGCCGTTTTATCTCCCTGGGGCATTGCCTTCAATGCATCACAACGGATGGCTATCGAAGCAGACAGTACATGGCAGGATCATCACCAGGATGCAGGCCACAAGGGATTAGCTGCAGCCCGTTCTATTGCCCTGCTTTCCTACCGGCATTATAATGGTTATGCAATTACACAAAGAAGGGACAAAGCGTTTGTACCACTTAATGGTGACGTCAATTATGCAGCTGATAATTATCAGCGTTACCAGGGATTGAAACTGGTAAACAGGTTTAATGCCCTGTGTTATTACCGGCTTTCTCAAAGCATGGACAGTCACGATGTAGGCCGGAACAGGAACGGTGCAGAGGCTGCCCTGAAAACAATAAAAGCTAAAACACTTGTGATCGGGATTACTTCGGATGTATTATACCCGGTTTCCGAACAGGAATATTTACAAAAGACAATCCCTGAAGCACAATTATTAAGTATTTACAGCGACTATGGCCATGATGGCTTTCTGCTGGAATATGAAAAAATAGAATCTGCCTTACAATCATTTATTGACGGTAAAAAATTATCTCATTTAAAAATAGTGAATCAATAATATGGAAACACATAAACAACTTACAATCGGCCTGTTTGGTTTTGGTGTAGTAGGAGAAGGCCTTTACAAAGTTTTACAGCAAACACCCTCCCTTAATGCAGCTATAAAAAAGATCTGTATCAAAAACTATGGTAAAAAAAGGAATGCACCGGCCTCCCTCTTCACCACAGACAAAGACGAACTATTAAACGATCATGACATCAACGTTATCGTAGAAGTAATTGATGATACAGATGCCGCTTTCCATATCGTAATGACAGCATTGAAGAATGGGAAGAATGTGGTAAGTGCCAGTAAAAAAATGATTGCTGAACATTTACCCTTTTTATTGGAATTACAACAACAAACAGGGAGATCATTCCTGTATGAATCTGCTGCCTGTGCATCTATCCCGGTTATACGGAACCTGGAAGAGTATTATGACAATGACCTGTTACATTCCATTAAAGCTATTGTGAACGGCTCTACCAATTTTATCCTGACAAAAATATTTGAAGAGGGGCTTGATTTCAAACAGGCTTTGGTGCTGGCCCAGCAACTGGGATTTGCCGAAAGTAACCCCAAACTCGATGTGGAAGGATATGATGCCGTCAACAAATGGACATTACTGCTTACACATGCCTATGGCATCATAACATCACCGGAAAATATTTTATTCAACGGTATTCAAACCATACATGCCACCGATGCCGTTGTTGCCAAATCAAAAAATCAACAGATCAAACTGGTAGCCCAGGCACAAAAATTAAAAAATGGAAAGGTCACCGCTTTTGTTTTACCACAATTTGTAAAGCAGAATGATCACTTAGCCTTTGTAAAAAATGAATATAATGGTGTGGTAATTGAAAGCGGATTTGCCGACAAACAATTCTTTTACGGAAAAGGGGCTGGCAGTTTCCCTACTGCATCGGCCGTGCTGAGCGATATAGCAGCATTACGGTACCAATATAAATATGAGTATAAGAAACTGTACCATCATCAACCTCATGAATTGAGTAATGCTGTTTTCCTGCGGGTTTATGTAAGCTTTGACGATATTGCCTTTGTACCCCGTGAACGTTTTGAATGGATAGAAGAATGGCATGCACAGGAAGAGAGAAAATACCTTATTGGTGTTGTCTCTTTTGATGAATTGAAAGAAAACAACTGGTGGAAAGAAAACAAAACTTCCCTGATCCTTACACCTGACCCTGTTATTGAAGATATTGAAATTAGAAAATTGAAGAAAAAGAGCCTGGAACTGGCAGGTATACTTTAATTTCTGAATTTGCTATTTGGTGAAAGAGGGTTTGTGAAAGCAAATCCTCTTTGTTTTTGAAAATGTACCTTTGCCCAATATTTAATCAGTATGAAAGAACTATCAGTTGTCATCACCGTTATGAATGAAGAGGAGAATATTAAGCCCCTCCTGGAAGCAGTCCGTGCTGCACTCAGCGGTATAGATTATGAAGTAATACTGGTAGATGATGGTTCTGCTGATAGAACAAAACAACAGGTACTGGAATATGCTGACGAAAGAACGATCTTAGTAGAGCTGCGAAAAAATTATGGCCAGAGTACAGCCATGACAGCCGGCATTGATTATTCCCGCGGAAAATATGTGGCATTACTTGACGGAGACCTGCAGAATGACCCCACCGATATTCCGGCGATGCTGGAACTATTGAAAAAAGAGGACTGGGATGTCGTTGCCGGTAACCGTAAAAACAGGAAAGACGGATTTGTTCTCCGCAAAATACCCAGCAAAATCGCCAATGCCCTTATCCGTCGCATGACAGGAGTATATATCAAGGATTATGGTTGTACGCTAAAAGTATTCAAAAGAGAGATCGCTGAAGACCTGGGCTTGTACGGTGAATTGCATCGCTTTATTCCTGTGCTTGCAAAATTACAGGGTGCCAGAATAACCCAGGTAGATGTAAAACATCATGCCCGTATACATGGCAAAAGCAAATACGGTATTAACCGCACATTCAAAGTAATGAGCGACCTGGTACTGATGGTCTTCATGCGAAAATATATGCAAAAACCTATGCACCTTTTTGGTACCATGGGATTTATCAGTTTTGGATTGGGTGTCCTCATCAATATTTACCTGCTGGTATTAAAAATAATGGGACAGGATATCTGGGGGAAACCACTCCTGATCCTGGGACTCATTCTTTTATTAGGTGGTATACAGTTTATTACGATTGGTATCATTGCAGACATCAATGTGAGGACCTATTTTGAATCGCAGAATAAAAAGACCTATAATGTCAGGAAGATTTATCATGCCAAGAGGGAAATAAATCATACTTCAGATATAGCCTTGTAATTACTTTACCAGTAATTCTCTGTTGTCAGAAAACCAGTTATAGAATTTTTTTAGCCCTTCTTTTAGCTGGGTTTGCGGGTTATACCCCAGTAAAGCTTTTGCCTTTGAAATATCGGCAAAGGTTTTGGGTACATCACCTGGTTGTTCAGGATGTCTTTCAATGGTTGCTTTTTTACCCATTACTTCTTCTATCGCAGCAACTAATTCTTTAAGGGATATGGTATAGTTATTCCCAAGGTTAATAATCTCAAAATCCGTTGCCGTATAGTTGATAGCTCCAATGATACCTCTTACAGTATCATCCACAAAAGTGTAGTCCCTGCTCGTACTGCCATCGCCATAAACAGGTATAGGATCTCCTTTCAAAATGGCTTTGGTGAATTTATGAATGGCAAGGTCCGGCCGTTGCCCGGGTCCGTAAACAGTAAAAAATCGCAGGGCGATAAACCGGATGCCAAACAATTTGCTATATACATGTCCCATCATTTCACCGGAAAGTTTTGTACTGGCATAGGGACTGATAGGCATCAGTTTTTCATCTTCTTTCCAGGGAAAGTGATCATTGATTCCATACACACTGCTGCTGGAGGCAAAAACAAATTGTTTGATTTTTTTGGCTTTTGCAAAATCAAGCATATGCTGAAGACCAATAATATTCACCTGCTGATAGGCCATCGGGTTTTCAATACTGGGTCTCACCCCGGCTTTGGCAGCGATATGTACAATTGCATTGGCAGGTTCTTTAATCAGCTCACATAATTCTTCCCCGGTTGTTACTGCCAGGTCTTTTTGTATTAACCGGAAACCAGGGTTATTTTTAAAATCCCGGATATTGAATTGCTTAATTTCTGTTGAATAAAACGGATCAAAATTATCAATGCAGGTGATAGTGATTCCGGGATACTCCCGAAACAATGTACCGATGAGGTTGCTGCCAATAAAACCGGCTCCGCCTGTAACGATAATGTGCATTGTTATTTTCTAATATGCCTTAAAGTAAAAAATCCTGCCGCAGGGCAGGATTTTTTTAATTGTCGTCGGGAAGACAGCCCCCCAACTATTTATATAATGATTTTGAAATCAATTAATTACAAAGCTGGTTTGTTATCCATTCACCAAGAAATTCACCAGCATATTATATCGAAGAACTTGGCATAAAATTACTCAAAATAAAGCATTGCAAAAAATAAAAAGTTCCAAAAAGCCGTCACTATTCTTATAATTGGGAAATCCATATATTCAGGTTGCTATGGCAGTGACCGAATTTTCAAGACCAGTAATTTCATCTCAGACTGACAGACCGATTCCAATGGCTGGCCAGGGCTATCCCTATAATAGTATCTCATCTGACAGGCGCTTTGAAGAATTAGTCTATTCAATTTATAAGAAAAAAATTGAAAATCATGCGACATGGAAGGTTACTTATGACGATATAGCACTGATGCAGGGAGTGGGCGAAAAGGGAAGAGATTGTGTTTTATATAAAGATGGAACTATTACTGGGGCTATACAATGCAAGAAATATGAAAAGCGGATTACAAAGCCAGATTGTGCAAAGGAGATTTTAAAGTTTATCCTGTATTCTTTTTGTGATAATACAGTATTGCCTGATGCCAAACATTTTTCCTACTATTTTGCCGTTTCAGAAGGGTTCACAGGGCCCGCTGCAGATTTTCTTGATAAGTTCAATGAAGAAATAGTCCAGGAATCGGAATTAGAAAACTGGTTCAATGAATTAAAATCAAACTATGAGGCTTCAATAGGTACACTGGACTATAAAGCTATTCAGCCAGATTTGCTGAAGAAACTCAGTTCAATCAAAATTCAAAAAATAGTACCACAAGATCTTGACCTCGAACTCGCATCCCCTTATACAAAAGAAATTATTCCCATATTTTTTGAAGTCAGAACAGTTACAGATAATAGCCTGATTGAAGAACTGAAAACGCTCATTGAAAAAAAGATCATTACGCCAAGCGATCTTCATGTTACAGATGAATCTATTCTAAAGCAATTCGAAACAGCTTCACTACAACTTTCTTCGTATCGTGATCACCTCCATAATATTGCAGACAGTCATATTAATAGAACTGAAACAGCCGAAATACTATACTGGATAGATAAACCACTAAAATCTGAATTTGATTCTCTGCTGATGGTTGCAGGTAATCCAGGGTATGGAAAAACAGTGATCCTAAAAGATGTTTTAGCAACATTAATTGCCAAAAAAATACCTGCAATTGCAATAAAGGCGGATAGGTATTACGCCGAATCTATTACGGAATTAAATGAAAAACTTGATCTCGAACATCCCTTAATTAAACTTGTTGAAAAGCTATTAGAGACCTTTCCAAAAATAGTTATTATAATAGACCAGATAGATTCTCTATCGCAATCAATAACTTCCAGGAGAGATTATATTGACACTTACAATCAACTCATTCACCAGCTAAAACTCAGGAATGGAGTAAGAGTCATTATTTCAATTAGAACATTTGATCTAAACTATGATTTCGAATTTTCGAAATATAAAGACCGCCAACAAGTAATTGTAAAGCCTTTGTCTGAGGACCAAGTAAAAAATATACTCAGCAAATTAGGCTTGCCCGCTGATAAAGTATCTCCAGGCTTCTTACAATTGCTTTCAGTTCCAAACCATTTGGATATTTTTTGCAAAATCTATGGGCCGGGTGTTGTTATAAATCAATTGCACAGCCTGCAGGACCTTTATAATGAATTGTGGCAACTGAAGATTGTCTCACAACCAAAGGAACAAGCTGAACTGTATACAAAGGCAGTTTATGAAATCGCTGAAAGAATGTATGCTGAGCAACAATTATCTATCGCAAAATCCGAATTGGAAGAGTACATACGACATGGCCTCCCTTATTTGAACAGCAATGGGCTCTTGGAAGAAACTAATAAATCTATACAGTTCTTTCACCAGAGTTTTTATGATTATGCTTTTGCAAAATCCTTTACAGCAAAAGGAAACTCTTTGGTTGAGTATATTAATAAACAAGAGCAAAGTATTTATATAAGGCCGGCCGTTAAAATGATCCTTGGCTTTCTACGGCAAAAAGATATTTCCCAATACATAAAACTAATTTCATCTCTTTTAGCGAATGGTAAAGTTCGATATCATTTACAGCTTTTGATAATAAACCAGCTTGGATTTGAAGATAATCCATCTCAGGTTGAAATTGATTTTGTAAAGAAAAATCTGTTGTCGTCAGAGAAATGGAAACTACCTTTTTTAGAATCGGCGATCGGTCTGAACTGGCTTCAGGTTCTTATAAATACTGGAATGATGGATCAACTGCTCAATCCTTTTCCAACAATAGGTGAAAGGATGGCAAGCAATGGAATTATACAAACTATTTCAAAGGCTATAAGATTATCAAAGCAAATTGTTGCAAATGGGTTTGAAAAAAGAAAGGATAAAAGTCTTAATCTTTGGTATTGGATACTTAGGCGTTCCTTGCCGGAAAACCGTATTGCAGTATTGCAATATTTGCTAACGATTCCTCCTTCTGATCAAAACAATGCTCATGCATTACGGCTATTGCATTCGGTAAAAAAATGGGATGACCCGATGGCTTTCTCATTATTTGAAAACTGTACCCCCGAGCCGGAAAAAAACTGGTTTGATATTCTGCATATTCTGGAAGACGCCGCTGAATACGACTACCAGTGGACACTAAAGCAAATTGACAGGTTCCTGGTCATTGAAGCCGACCGGGCGGAAGGCGGAAGCTCTTCGATGTATGATCATCAGATGGGGAACTGTCTTAAAAAACTGTTTACAATAGATCAGGTCAATTCTTTTAGTTACAGTATAAAATTCATTAAGAAGTTAATTGCCGCCAGCGTAGAAAAAATTGAAATTGATACCTCACTATTTTATCATGATGCTGTATACGATCTCTACAATTTCGACAGGGATCATACACACAATACAAAAGAGCTTATATTAAAATTAGTATTCGACTCTATAGTGATTCTGTCTAAAGACAAATCACCTGAATTTGAAAATTTTGTCGCTGAAAACCAGCAACAAAAATCTCTTACTGTTCTAAAAATTCTTTTGATAGGTCTGGAGGCGGGCAGCAAGGAGTATAGCCTGGAATGTTTTGAAGTATTAAAACGCTTATTAATCGAAAAGGCTTATGATCACGGACTTCAGTATTGGATTGGAAAACTAATTAATGCTGTTTACGTTTACCTGAACCCTGCTCAGAGAACAGAAATCAATTCAATTTTGCTGGACCTAAGATCCGAATATGATTTTTATGTGAGAGAAGATGGAACAAAAAAGACGTTCTTAAGTTCCTTCGGAAAGATTCGGTTTGAACTGTTAGCAATGATTCCTGAGCAAGAAAGAATGAAAGAACCACTTATCAAAAAACATTTCCATGAACTTCAGCGTAGATATGGAAAACCCGAAAATAGAAGGCCTCAGTCTGTCCGAATGTATAGTATTGGGCCGCCATTGGATGATAGGGCTTATGAAAAAATGGACCTTAAACAATGGGAAAATTCGTTTTTAAAATTTGATACTGATAAAACACCGGAATGGGGATCAGGTCGTGGTGGCCTTACTCAGAATTACAGGGTATTTGAAGCTAAGGTTCCTAAAAATGTAGCCTTTTTCCTTCCCTTAATTGAAAAAATAATAAATGAAAAAAATGTTGCACCCGATTATATGCTGGCCGGGTTGAAAGGACTGGTTGATGCAAAATATGATCCTGAAAAATTCCTTTTGCTGTTTAAGAAAATGGCGAAAATACCACTTGCAGGATTTCATACAAGGCAGCTGGTCTGGCTTTGCGATTATAATATCCAGAACAAACTGGTAGACGAAGAAGTAATATCTTATTTGTGTAGAGTGGCAACCGATGACCCCAATCCGGAAAAACCTGTAAACCCGGATAATCCTGAGTATGACACATTAAATACAAATAGAGGGGCAGCAGTCCATAGCCTTATCAAGTGCTTCGCATATAAGGAATTCGGAAATAAAATATTTGAAACGCTTAACCATACTGCAGTTGATCCAATTATAAGTGTTCGAATTTCAGCATTGCATGATCTCGCTGTTTTGATGAATGTTGATAAAGAAAAAACATTAGCACTATTCTTGAAATTCATGGCAAATACAGACAACCACCATGTTTTTAGCGCAAGTATAAATAGTGCCCAATATTTGGCTCGATTTAATTTTCAAGCACTCAAACCTTATTTTGAAAAAGGAATAAAAATTGAAAAGATACAGGATCAGTTAGCAATTATACTTGGGATTGCGTGGCTGAATGACAAACCTGGCAGTTACGAGTTTCTCGAAAAAGTATGGAAACTTAGCGATAAAGCAAAGGCCAATATGGTAGATATAGGCGTCAGGAATTATTTCGGGGCTGACAATAAAGTAAAAGAAAAATGCAGGTTATTATACCATAAATTCCTGAAGTCGCCTTCAAAGGAAGTAATTCATCAATACAATACTGCATTTTTACACATTAGCCCGGCACATTTTAAAGAATATCTTCCGCTATTGAAAGAATTCGGTTCTTCTCCAATGGCCACATGCGAACCTCATTATTTCTATGAGTACCTGATAAAATGCAGCAAAGCCAATGCGGTTGAAGTGCTGGATCTGCTGAAGCATTACAGGAAGTATAAAGAGCCTAATATGGCCACAGGCCCATTTTATAATCCCGATGATCCTGTGAAAGCATTAATTGGTGCCTATAACGGACTATATGATAATGCATCAGTTAATAAGAAGGCTGCAATTAAGGCACTTGATTTATTTGATGAAATGTTATCACAACAACTTTTCAGGACAGAAGCACAAAACGTCCTGAACATGATCTAAAATTAATTATTGACTGGACATATTAGTCCCCATCATCTCCTCAATATCCTTCATCTCATAAAAAACAATCCCACCCACCTTCGAAAACTTTAATTGCCCACTATCCCGGAGATGCTGCAAAGTCCCCGGAGATATTTTAAGTATCTTCTGTACCTCATGCGACTTCAGCCAGGGCTTGGGTAAAGGAGCCGGTGTATTCACCAGCAATTTCTTGATCTCGCGTAGCAACTCAACTTTGAATTGCTGCAGATCTTCCGCAGTTACCAATTTGGAATCCATAAACTCACATTTTCACTCACACATCAAATAATGAAAAAAGCCCGCAGGGGCTTTGATCATTCATAACAATTCAATCAAACGAACTTTACTTTCACCTGGTCGAAAACTTGGCTCGTATAAAATATAACCGTAGTCATGCAAGGCTCGCATACAACGATGATACGTCACTCTCGAACTGATTTTCGATAGACACATAATCCTTTCAGGTCGCAGGAACAACAAATCAATACCACCTGAGCAAACCATTTCATGCACCAGCGCCATATACAAACTGATATGCGTAACCATGATCCTGTTATCTGTCTCCGCACGAACATAAAAATTAATCAATATCAAAGCTGTCTTATCAATGCACACCCATTCCCTTACTTTGATTATTATTTTTCTTTTTTACAAGTCCGGTATTCTCGCCATCCTCACCCGCCTTCTTACCCTTTCCCAGCTTTTTTTCTCCCTTGTCCTCCCCGGCCAGCGATTGTTTTTGTTCCTTACTTTTATCCTGTCCTTTCTCTTCCTTCATCTCCGGCTTTTTCATCATTTCTTCCCGTTGATCCCTATCCAGGTTTTGCATTTTATTATCATAGACATTGATACTTTTATATTGAGGGTTTGCTTCAATAAAAACCTTTATCTCTTTACCCGGAGTATCCAGTGTCACCATTTGAACATTTCCTTTCTCAAGTGAGCGGACAAGGCTTTTCATATCTTCCTCTTTCATCATGTCCTTAATGGGATAAAAACTCAAAGCCTCTTTCAGGTCATACCCGTAATTTTCATGGTATTGTTTCCGCTCATAATTTCCGTGCTTATCCTTTGTGCTAAAGTCCAGTTGAATCCAGGCTTTGTACTTTTGATCTTCTTTATTGGTCAGTTCCTTATGCACGGCACGACCATTGAGGAGGTTGTACGCTTCCTTCAGGGTGACGCCGGAGCCTTTGTTGATATAAAAGGTCTGCGCCATATCTTCATTTCGTTCATTCTTAACTTTACTGTCGTACTTATTAAAAAAGTACATATCAGTGGTATCCGATTTCTTAAAATGAAGTGTCGCCTCAATTTCTTTTTTATTCACTTCTGTCTTAAAAGCCAGGCTGAATTCTGCATTGCCTTTCGCCAACTGGGATTCGAGTTCAGGGTTCAGACCCTCACCAAAACCGTGGTACTTGATATTATCCTGCAAGTACTTTAAATTTTGTTCATTCATAGTTTGAAATTTATTTGTTAATAATTGAATTCGTAATTGTTCCCCATAAGGAATTTGTTTCAGTAGTTCATCCATCGATTCCGCATGGATAACTTTAAAGTTGTCATACTCACTGATATTGTTATCAGAAAATTCATTAGCCTCTTCCTTATATTTAAAAAAATACATATCGGGTTTGTCGAGAAAGTAATTGATCTGATTGTAAGCGATAAAATGATTGCCGTTCTGCATTTCATTTTTGGCAAAGGTCAATAGTTCATCGGCGATTACATGTTCCCTGTTCATTTGTTTCATATATTGATAAGCTTCTGCCGCTGTCATAGTGTTGTCGCCGTTGGCTTCAACCCATAGCGTTATTTCATAGCGTTGTTTCAAACTGCTGTCATCAGGGATAAACTCTTTATAGATCGACTGCGGCCAGTATTTAAACATGAATAATTCGGCGGCAGCCGGATCAGCCTGGTGCAATTCTTTTAATTTTTGTTTTGTTGCCAGACAGAATTCATAATCACCTGCTTCTTCATTCCCGGACAAGTAAGCATTAGTCATAGCATCGGCTACCATAAATTCTTCGTTCAGCAAAGAATAGGAAGTCGGAAGCGGAATAGTACGAATGGTCAGTTCGTATTCCTTCAGGCGAAAAGCATCCTTCGATTCTCTTTCAAATCGAAGACAGTATTGCAGCAAGTCATCGTCTTTTTGTGCACTCCAAACAATCGAAAATTCCTTTTGCGGGTTATTGCGATTCATATACAATTCACCTGCCTGATCTCCTAGTCCAAGCCGAATCAACTGCTCCTGTAACGCTATTGCATTTTCATCAGTCATTCTTAATACAAATCAGGTAAAACAATCGCTTTTAAAATATTGCCGTTATAAATTTTCAAATTGAAATGCCGGCCACCATTCTTTTCCATTATTCGGACACCTAACAACTTCGCATCAGGAATGGTGAATTTGTCAAGTGCCACTACAATAACAGAAAAGTTATATGCTTTCACCTGTTTCTTATTCCCGGCGATATAGAGTGGTGTCAGTTCATTTTCCTGGATGGCAGTACGCTTACCTTTCTTTTTATCCCTTATGACAAATTGCAAGAGATCAATATCATAATCCAGTGGGCTGTGGTTACAAATCTCCAACTGGTAATAGATAATTTCATCTTTGATATAGATACCCGTCACCTTCGCAACCACATTATACTTTTCCACTTTTAGAATTCGGCGGGGCTTATTATCGATAATACCGTTAGCATAAGTGGCAATACTTGCCTTTTTATTCGGGGGCAAATGCCATACAAGGCTGGAAGGTTGCGGCTGATAAGTCACGGTAAATTCATAGACATGGCCATCACCGGTTACCACACTCAAATTTGTTTCAGAAAATTGTTTGCTGGCAGCTTTCACCAGCAGGATATTGTCATTTTCCTTTATCGGTTGTACCAGTATATCTTTCGTCCCCCTGTCAACATACTTAATAGGGAAAGGAAAAATCAACGAAGTGGTTTTGTCAGTGGTGATGGCAAGTGGTTGTTGCGCTATGGCAACATTCATTAATGCGAGAATTGCAATGATTACTTTTTTCATTAGTCTTGATTTTTATCTTTTAATAATACTTTATACCCGGACTTTACTGTGACCTTAACGAGTTTCGTTTTCTTTGAAAGAAGATTTTTAATAGCTCCGATACCTGTAGCAGTGGCCTGTCCTTTCAGCGATGGATCAACCGTTGCCATATCCATAAGGGAAAGACTATTATCAGCAGCTTGCTTGGCGGCATCCCTGGTGATCGCACCGGGTATGTAAATTCCCGGCAGTCCATCAATGTCATAAACTTCCATCTTTACACTATATAGCGATTTGCCATAGCGGACAGAATTGATTTCAATTTCCAGTCGTTCATTATTCAATGATGCGATGCCATTAATATAAGTACCTGCTTTAATGAGCTGTCCTTTTACATATATATCATTGAGCAACCGGAATTTTACCACCGAACCATTCACCAAAACCTGGTTACCATAGACCACCGCCTCCACAGCGTTCTGTTCCTCGTATTCCTTATCCTCGCTGTAACTGTAAAAGCCCTTTACGATGGTATCAGCACCGGAAGTCCTGCGAACTGCATAGACGGCATCCTTATTTTTAATGGACCGTTCCTTCACTCTCTGCGGATGCTGTATATCAAGTATCTTATCTAAAGTGCCTTCGAGTTGTTTTATCTCTGGGTCATCATTACTACTTGTATTATTTACTTTCAGTAATTGTTCGAGCCTGTCCACTTCAGAAGAAAATTCATTATCAGCATTCCGCTGCTTTACAGGATCGTCATAAGTACTGGCAGTGTTCCTATTCATTTCATTTTCCAGCAGCTTCAGTTTCTGCATAATCTGATCTTCAGGATTGTTGCCACCTTTTTCATAAGGTGAGGTATTCAACCGCTGATTAAATTTGCTGGCAGTAGTAGTAGTTAGATCTTGTAATTCATTGGGATACATTTCCACTGGCACAGTATCCCTTTTAAAATAAGGATCGCTGCGCATCCATTCTTCCATTTTAAGTGAGTCCTTATCGGCTTTGTCATAGAATCCCAACTTGTCCAGCAGCTTGTCATCCTTCAGATTGGCATCAGGCAAATCCAAATTCAAACCCTTGGCGGATTCAAATGATTTTTTGCTGCCACTACCACCACCCAGGGCCCAGAAAGCCATAGTTAAAAATGGAATTACCAGTAGCGGTAACACCAGTATCATTTTTCTTTGCTTCACATTTTTCATACGCTTCTATTTTTGTTGTTGTAAATAAATCTCTTCCAGTATTCGCATAGAGTCCAGCATTCCTGGCCGGATGGGTTGCCCGATACTGTCCATGTATTTTTTATAGTCCTGTATCTGCTCATAAATATCAGCGGGCATAACATTTTCCATTACTTCATCACCTGACTTATCAAAATGCTGTGGCATTCGCACCTGGTCAATCTTAAATTTTGCTTTCGGTTTGGAAACAATCGCATCTACAAAAAAATAAATACTCAGTCCGCCGCTGACTATACAAAACGCAGTCAAAATGATCTTCAATTTCTTCCTGTTCATTCGTGTAAAGATTTTATTCATCCAATCACTAAACTTTGTTTGCAGCCAAATAAAACCGCCAGCAATCTTACCAGCCACCTTATCCTGCAAAGGGTTTTCTTTGGTTTCCTTATTTTTACGCTTCCAAAACATTATTGTCTGTTTTCAATATTGATATCATTATTCTCCAGTGTCTTCCACTTCTCAATTAAAAAGCCATGTGCATTGTTATCAGACCGGGAAACATTTCTTAAATAGCCTTCGGTAATTAAACTCCGGGTCACTATAGTAGTTGGCCGTATAATTCTTTGTACCCCTTTATAGCGGAAGTAATAGGGATAGTCATTAGTATTGATGATGATACTATCCGCTTGCATTTCCTGGCTGATATTACCTGATATGAGATTAGTGTAATAACCGTTCTCCTTTAAATTGTCATACTGTTGCTTAGCAGTAGCATCAGCGAGATAGAGAGCTTTATTGATATTGCTATTGATAACCTTATCATCCGGGTCCATCGTAAAAAAATAATGATGAAACATTTTTACATGGTCACGGGCTTCCACCGGAACATTGTCTTTTCTGTCCGCTGAATAAGCTTCGAGTGCTTTACCATTAGCCAATATGAATATCTTTTGCTGCGACTGTGTAGCTAACTGGTAACTCTTATAAGCAATAAAAAGCGTTAGTATCAAACACACAGCAATAACAGCTAAAGAAAATAATCTTATCTGCCTGAAAGCCGTATCAATATTTTTCATTTTCTGAAACATAGTTTTTACAAATCTTAATCGTTAAGTCCTTCTCTTTTAGGAGAAGGATTTAGGATGAGGGGTTTTTCTTCCCTTCAATTTTATCTTTGAAATAACCACCCGATGCACCACTATCCGCCATGTTGTTGGAAATTTTGTTATAGGCTCCCCCTAATGCATCCCTTGTCATCGAAACCGAACCTGAAGCAGCGTTCCTTGTTGACATACTCATGATATTAGTAACCTTTTGAAGCAACGCATTATTCCCACCCGCATGAATAATATAGTTAGCAACGGATGGCACTGTGAAATAGCCGATGATACCAATGATCATAAATATTAAGTAAGCTGTATCAGTCGTAGAAAAGAAAGTATCGCCATTAGAAGCGATCTGCTGCAAATCTTCTTTGAGCATATTCTCCTGGATCTTTCCCATGATGCCTCCGAAAATATTGGCAACGGGTAACCAGAGAAATATATTTAAGTAGCGGGCAATCCATACCGTCAGCGTATGCTGGAAACCATCAAAGACAGCAATACCAAAAACCAATGGTCCGAGTATCGCCAGCACGATCATATAAAATGTTCGGATCGTATTAATGCAAAGTGCGGCGGCCTCAAATAATACTTTCAGTACTTCAGCCATCCATTGCTTGATAGCATTCCGCAGGTTGTAACCAAATTTGTCAAAGGCGAATCGGATATTGTTACCGATACTTTTTAACCATCCTTCCTTTTTTTCTCCGTAATGATATTTATACCATTTATCCCGGTCACCCCGTCCCGTTTCACCAACATACATCTGCCAGTACGCCGTTGTCTTAATAGCTTCTTCCTTCATCTTAAGTAACTGTGTTACGGCTGCATCAGAATCAGTTACCATCTGTGCCGTACCGGTGACGGTAGGTTTCATTAATTGGTTGATGAGTTGTATAACAGAGGGAAATATCAAAATCGCAAAGCCCAGCACAAAGGGCCGGAACAAAGGATAAAAGTCAATAGCTTCCGCCCGTGCAATATGTCCCCATACTTTCGCTGCGATATACCAGGTAGCTGCAAAGCCAGCAATACCCCGGCCAACACCAATCAAACGACTGCACAAAGGCATCATGTCATCATAGAGTTGTTCCAGCACTTCGTGCATGGAACGGATACGGGTCGCTATTTGAGCATCGGCTATCATAGGTAAAAACAGTAACAACAAACTCACACAAATCACTTTCCTCATAATCGTTTATTTTAAACCGTGAATTCTTCTCATTAGATCAATATCCATCTTGTCTTTCTCCCGTTGCAGGGAAAGAATGGCGGTACTGTTATTAAATTCATTTAGGAATTCATATTGTTCCATGACTTCATCATAAATCCGGTCAATCGCTTGCAATCGTTCATCGTCGCTCATGCGTAACTTACCGGCAGTGACGACCATCGCCAGTTCATCCAATTTTTTCAGGCTTTCCTTAAATAGATTCAGATAAACCTTCCCGATATATTCAATCTCAGCAAGTTTAAACTGCTTATCATCCTTAAATTGCTGAAAAGCTGATTTGTATTCTTTAACCAACTTTATCTGAAAGGAAATAATATCAGCTACTCTTTTATATTTTTTCACCGCAGGGCTTACTTCCATTAATCCGTCCAGGAAAGTTTTATGCAGACTGAAATTGCCTTCCGATATATCTTTGATAGAAGTATAGCCCTTATGAAGCAACTGGTAGCCGTCCTTCATGTTCTTTAGTATCTGCTTGAACTGCGTTAGCTTTTCAACATTCAGTAAAAGTTGTTTTGCTTCGTCCGACTGGGCGAAGCAGCAATTACAAAAAAGCAAAAAAGCTATTAGAATCTTTTTCATTGTAAGCCGTTTAATTTTTTAGATAATTCTATATCTGCCCGTTGGTGCATTCGCTGGACTGTCAGGACGGCCATTTCTTCGGAGTAAGAAGAACTGAAAGCATATTTATCCTGCATATCTGCATAGAGTGCATCAATCCGTTTCAATCTTTCATCATCCTTCATTTCCAGTTGTCCATCGCTAATAATCTCAAGCAGTTGTTCCAAATTTTCAAGGGAAGCATTCAATACGTTTTGAAAGACCATTGAACAATGATCAATTTCAGCAATGGAGAACTGCCTTGCCTCTTTTACTCCCTTTAAACATTCCTTTGTCGCTGAAATGATCCGCAGTTGCAGCGCAATAATATCAGCAACCTTTACATAGGCTTTTATTTTAGGATTGACCTTTTTAAACGAAGAAATAAAATCACGGTGCAGATTGAAATCTCCACTTTTAATATTGCGGACGGTGGTTAATCCTTTATTTGCAATACTGTATCCCTGCTGGGCATAGCTGATGTAAACCTGCAAAGCAGCAATCTGCTCGATTAGTCTTTTATGCTTAGGCTTTTGGCCATGTACCTGTACACACGCAAGCAGTAGCAATACAATCAAAATTTGTTTCATAGGCCATAGAGTTTTTTAACGTATTCAATTTCACCTTTAGCAGCAGCCCGTTGAATAGAAATGAGTTTATTCTGGTTATTGAATTCTTTCAGGTCCAGGAAATTCTGCTCGATGCTATTAGCAGCAGTATTAATAATCTCCATTCTTTTAGCATCACTCATCTGTGTGGCAAAAGCGTTCACGACGATAAATAACTGGTCAAGGCTTTTCAAACTTTCGTTCATCATGCCGGTATAGATATCCGCCATATAATTCAGTTCGTCAGCGTTAAAATTTTTATCCTGCCGGAAGGTTGCCCATGCCGATTTGTATTCTGCTACCATTGCCACCTGGTCTTCGATGATGTCTTTGACCCGGTGATAGTAAGCAAGGGCGGCTTTGACTTTCCAGAGTTCCTGGAAATATTCATCATAGAGCTTTCTTTGTTTTTCGACCCATTCACTGATCTCAGTCAGCTTTAACTTCGACATAGTATTCTCCAGTGTCTTTTGCGCATTCTGCAGCCAGATCGTTTTATTTTGCAGTTTCTGGATCTTCAGGTCAACGGCGACAATCACTTTTTTGATACCTGCCTTTATGATTTCCGCAATAGGAAACTGCGCCTGGCTGTTTACCGAAATCATCAGAGCCATCATTACTAATATTTTTTTCATAGCTTTTGATATTTAATAGTTCCTATGAATAAGCAGTTTTGTTTCAGATCAAATGAATACAGATCACCTGTATCCATATCTTCCAACAGGTTTTCGGTATCTCGATAAATTCCCGCTGTGTTGATCAACTGGTACTCCGGCGCTTCACCAGTTCTTTCATATTTCCAGCGGCGGGTGATCTTATATTGGGTGGCGTTCTCGTTTTGAACGGAGATCGTAAGCGTATCGTGTTCCTGGCCTAATTCATGGCTCGAAAAACGAATATAGGTGCCGGGAATAAATTCCTGGATTAGGACAGGTTTCGCATCCCGGCAACCGTATATTGCCGCAACCAAAAAAAGATGGATGATAAAAAACAACTTCATTTAGTTAACTGTTAATTCGCAACCGTTACAGGCGCCATCACAGTAATAGATTTTAAAACGACCACCTTCAGCTTTATTCAATGAAAGCTCTTTTACTTTCAGGGTGCAGGCTTTTGTTCCTTCGCAATCGCAGCTCGCTTTGGCTAAAAATGCCTTTTCATCCCTCACGATATAAAATGAAACACCATAGAGCGTTTCTTTACTGTAGGGTTCGGTGATCGATTTACTCTCATAGAGTGATCTCACGGACTCCTGTACATCGGGCAATCCAAACAGTTCATCTTTAGTATCCGATAAATTAATCACACGGTTCACACTATAGCCTTTGTAGATGAAGGCCCCTGTACAACCACCTGAACAATTACTGTGCATACAGCCAAATCCAAGTTCATCGATGAAAGCAACCTGGCAGGCACCGCCGCCGCTACAGATACAGTGATAGGTAGCAATGCCAATCGGCAGGGGTCTGGCAGCAATACCATCGGCAGCATCAACAGCAAAGGAATAGTCCTTCGGCAGTTCGACCCTTATTTCTGAATGGTCAGCAGCCAGGCAGATCCTTGTACCAACTGGTAACAGGATTCCTGTTTCCCCAACTTTCACCGGCTTGTCCGCAATAACTTCCTTGCCACATTCAGCAGGTTGGACAACCCTTGGTTGCTCTGCATTATTTTGAACCACCTGTGGCTCTTTTTTATTACACGCAACAAACAATACAAACGCACACACAGCACTCATCACAATTGTTTTCATACTCACATAATTTATTTATTAAAAAATGGTTTACTCGTTTCTCATATCTCCCGCCATCGCAGCAATGGCTTTTTGCATATCGCCGTCATACCGCTGCGCATATTGCATAAGCTTTACTTTTTCTGTTTCTTCAGTTGTATAAGCCAAGTATTCTTCCAATGAAACTTCTGTTCGGTACACTTTGGATAACATCCCACCAAGAGAAATAAATACCTCCTTATATTTTTTGGAGGGATCGTTGGCTTTATTAATGGAAAGAACAAGTGCTTTCTCCTTTTCCGTCAGCCCAAGCAGTTCCTGTATCTGTTCAAATTTGTTTTGATACTTCGATTGGTCAAGCAGAATTTTACAATCACTGTTATTAATGATAGCTTGTTTAACAACCGGCGATGAAATAATATCTTCCACTTCCTGTGTTACCACAATCGCTTCACCAAAGAATTTACGAACGGTCTTGAATAAATATTTGATATACTCAGCCATCCCTTCCTTTGCAATCGCTTTCCAGGCTTCTTCAATTAGAATCATCTTGCGGACTCCTTTTAGTTTCCGCATCTTGGAAATAAATACTTCCATGATGATAATGGTAACAACAGGAAAAAGAATCGGGTGATCTTTGATATTGTCAAGTTCAAAAACTATGAACCGTTCTTTAAGCATTTCTAAATCCTTAGTAGCATTTAGCAGGTAATCAAATTCGCCACCTTTATAATAAGGACGCAGTACATATAAAAAGTTAGAAACATCAAAATCTTTCTCTTTGACTTTATCCGTTTGTAACACCGCAACAAAATCAATTTGCAGGAATTCATAGAAAGTATCAAAGCAGGCAAACAGGGATGACTCCTTCTCCAGCTTTTCATAATACAACTGCAAAGCATTGGATAGGGCGACGTACTCGGAACGATTGAAAGTTTCATTGTCCTTTTTCCAAAGGGCTAGCAGCAATGTTTTGATGCTCTCTTTCTTTTCAGTATCGAGTACGTCACCTTCTCCAATATAAAATGGATTAAAACGGATCGGGTTCTTTTCATCATAGGTGAAATAATATCCGTTCACCATCTGGCAAAGACCCTTATAACTATGCCCTACATCTACTAATACAATATGTGTTCCTTGTTCGTAATAACTACGAACCATGTGATTAGTAAAAAAGCTTTTACCACTTCCTGAAGGGCCCAAAATAAATTTATTGCGGTTGGTGACGATGCCTTTCTTCATTGGTTCATCCGATATATCGACATGAACCGGTTTACCGGAAAGGCGATCTCCCAACCGGAGACCACAGGGTGAAACAGAAGAACGATAATTAGTTTCAAGATTCAAAAAACAACAAGCCTGTTCTGCAAATGTGTCGAACGTATCATTCATCGGGAAATCAGCAGCATTCCCCGGTATGCCTGCCCAGAATAGCTGCGGTGCGCCCGATAGCTCCTGCTTCGGTACCGCATCCATCTGGGACAGGGCTGATGATACCAGGTTTCGTACATCCTTCAACTCCTCTTTACTATCCGTCCACACGAATACGTTAAAATGGCTTTTCACAGGCAAACGCTGTTGCGCTATCGCTTCATTTAAAAATTCATTGGTAGCATCTCTTGAAATAGTATTCTCTCTGGAGTAAGCAGACAAACTATGCAACCGTAATCGTTTACTTTCTAATTTTTGAATAGTCTTCTGCTGGTCTTCAACAAAAATGTATTGGTTATAAATATGATTGCAAGGTAATAGCTGACCTAGTGGCGAAGCAAACCCAACACTAAACTTTGTTTTGTCGGTAGAGTATTTATCGTAATTAATTCTTGAACCACAGTAGGCAGGTAAATCAGCAGCATCGGCCAGTGTAAATAATTGGCAATGATTCGGACCTACTTGTATGCCATCATTGAAACTAATATCATGCAGGATAAAACTTTGTTCATTGGGTTGAAGGTTCAGGTAGCGTTCTACCAAACCACAATATTTCTTATTCCCACTTAGCTCCGAATCAGTCAATCGTCGCAGTTCAAGAAAACCACAATCATTTAATATTCTTTCAAACTGTCCGGCACTGTCTAAAAAATCTTGCAGCAATTGAGGCTTTAAGGTGAGTTCCGGTACAATAGACCGGCGCAACAGATTTGAAAATAAAGAACTACCCAACTTCCTGCCAGCAGGTTTTTTGGTCAGCATGATATAACACTGGTGATCGAGGTATGGCCGTTCATTAAAGAAGCGTTCACTGGCCCTTGATAAAAAGCTGACTCCGATAGCACTGAAATCAGCGGAAACTTTACTTTCCGTAAACCAATCTTGCTTATGAAAAACCGTGTTCGCCGGAAGTATCTTGATAGCACGGATCAATGATTGATGCAATGCTTCATATTCCTGGTCGGATAAGGTAAAGAGTTCCGGCAGTTGCACCTCATACACAATCGTTACATCTCCTTGTTTGGATAAGATGCAATCATGCTCTACACCGAAGATGGGCAATATGTCTTTTAGTTCTTTTTGCATAGATCAATGAAAACGCTTCTTGAATAACTTTTCACAACTCCAGGCACACTTCGTTTAGCTAAACTTTTCATCATTCCATGTTCTCCATACCGCCGGCTCATTTTATACACTTGCATAAACAACAGGGTAGCACTACAGACAATAATCAACAGGCAAATGAATGTATTCACCCCACAGATATAAAGAATAGCAAAGAGTATCAGCAGTGCAAGCAGCCCTCCGCCCAGATACCAGATGTACTGTGCCTTCAGCCCTTTAAATTCTATGGGCTTGTTGATTCCTTTATTGATAGTGTAAACACTAGTTGACATAAAAAACTTTTTGGGTGTACTTCCTGGAAGAAGAACGGAGTACCAATTGATAAATACCAGCCGGTAACCCGCTCATATCCACCAGCCGTGTCAGGTCGCCTCCATTATGTTCGATCATCTTCTGTTTTATTTGCTGACCGGAAGGAGTTACAATGCAAGAGATATACCTTCCAGCAGGAGCATTCGATAAGCGAAATGTAAATTCATTCCCGGTTAATGGATTGGGATAAATGGAAAACGATTCATTGTTTATGGTGGAAGTAATGTTGCGGCTTAACAAAAGTATATTACTGTAAAAATGAGCACCGTTATTTTCAATTGCTTTTACCCGGTAATAAACTTTTGTACGCAATTGAGTAGTAAAAAAATTGTAATCAGCCCTGTTGCCATTATTCATTGTTGGTAAAAGAGTGCCTTCAGATTGAAATGTAATTCCATCAACAGAACTTTCGATGATATAATGGAGAATATCAGATTCGGTCATATTAGACCAGGAGATAGTAACCTTACCCGCAGCATCAATGTCCCCGCTGACATTGGCAAATCGTACAGGCAGGGTAACACCAACGCCACCAGTATCGCTCGCCAACACACCTCTTATTACCAATTGCAGCGAAGCACCACAGGAAAAATTATACCAGTTATAAGGTGCAGTCGCAGGGACTGGATGAGAAAAATTCACATTGCCCGGTGACAGGAAATAAGGAGATGGCCATGTATAATAAGGCAAACAAATATTCGGTGCGGTAAAGGATTCGTTTCCTGCTTCCCAGGAAGAAACACCAATAAATCCGCAATCCAGTTCATGGCCATTAACTACATAATGAGTAGCCACATTAGGATCGCAGTCAATATAATTAAGGCCAAGAGAATTATAATAAGCAACTGCTTTAGGGGCTGGCCATGCATAACCGTCATAATTATTCCCTGTTGAATCGAGTACCCCGCCCATAAAGCTGCCGTATTGCAAACCTTGTTTATACACCCAGAGATCATAATTGGATAAGGAGGTTGCTGTATAAACACCGGCAGGGCTTACTTCAAAAAAAGAAAGTACCAACCGGTTTTCACGACTTGGTGGTTCTGGGGAATTGTCCACCAATCTTGTTTCAGTGTACCTTGCTTTAACACCGATATACTGGGAAAAGCAATTGCAGGAGAAAAAGAGGAAGAGTGTAAATAAAATGGATTTCATGAGTAGTGATTTTAGTTATTGAATGTGTTATCGTAATTTTCTTTTACTATTTTGTTTCAGCGTCTTGGTTGGTTCAACGTCATCAACTTTTCTTTCGCCGATTTCATCAAATGAGATCCGGTTATGCGGGTTCGTTGTTTCCCGGTATTCTTTCAACCGTTCGTCCACGAAATAATGTTTGCCGTCAATCTTTACTATGGGAAGTTGTGTGACCATACTTACACTCCAAAAAATGACCGTATCACCGTAGCAACCACAACAAGGAACACGCAGGACCCGAACCAGGCAGCAGCAACTTTTCCGGTATCAGGGTCACCGCTGTTCCATTTACTATATACTTTCACCGCACCGATCAAACCAAGTACTGCACCCACAGCATACATAAGATTCGTACCGGCAGCGAAATAGCTTCTTACTTTTGTATTGGCTTCATTGATACCGGCATTCCCATCCTGTGCATGGGCGGCGATCACTATAATTAATAAACAGGTTAGTACACTACACTTCTTCATACACACAATAGTTTTCATTTATAATAGGGGGGATTAAAGTTGGCGCTCCATCCTGTCTATTGCCATAGCACACGCTGATCTTCCTCACTAAGAAGGATGGAGCATTTAGCTTCGCTTTGCGAAGAGATAAACTCATTAATGGTTTCCCGGAAGCCGGGTTCGTTCCACTGGTTATATCGTTTGAGTTTTAACTGTAAAGCCAGTATGAGTTCGTTTTTATTACTGCGGCCATCGAAGAGAGGCCGGATTTCATCCATGATATGCTGGGCAGTGGTCATTACTTCGTCCGGTTCATCTCCGGTTTGAAGTGACACTTGCCGGAAGTTGGCGATGCCCGGTAACAAAGAAAACTTTGCTTTAAAGAAAACGATCCAGACAAACAGGTAATATAGAAGGGTGGCAATTAAAAGGAATACGCAGTATTGCTGCCAGGAGATGGAATTAAGCATATATCAAATTTTCGGTTTAAGAATCATTCGCTGTTGACAGAACAAAAATGCAATGATTGAAACCAAAAGGATAGACTTCAAAAAAGGAAAAATAGACTTAAATCTATTTTATTCGTCTTTTCAAATTTCACTAAGCAGTAGCTTGGTGGAAAAATTGAAATAATATATGTTTGTATAGAGGAGAAAATAAAGGAAGGATTATAAAGGTGCTTTAGGTATGAAATCCAAGACTGAGCACTTAAGAATACGGGCAAGCTCATTAAGTCGTTCCAACGTGTACCTGGTTTTATACTTATCGCTTTCCACCTGACCAATGTAACTGGCAGAAACATCCAGTTGATAGGAAAGCTCAGCCTGTGAATAGCCCAGTTCTATTCTTCTTTCCTTGACCTTCTTAATTACGTGACGATCTATTTTTGAAACAGGCTTCATTAATGGAGTTTACTAAGCAATAGCTAAATTCCACTAAATGAATGCCCCTGCCAACAAGCAATAGCTTAGTGGCTGCTGAAATTCTTACCCAGTAAGGGTTCCAGAGAATGTAAAACAGTAAAAAATGAAATTTAACTCCAATAAAGAACGGAAAGTCTATTGGGAAAGGCTTATGAAAGACCACCCGGTTAGTGAGATAAACCAGGCTTTGAATACTTTGAAGCCAGATACCGCAAAAGTGGTAAAGCTTTGTTACCGGCAACAATACTCTTTAAAGGAAATAGCTGCAATTATGAACCGCTCCATTACAGTAATCCGTAATCACCATAATAGGGGTATTTATAAGTTATATCGTTACTTTAATCCCCATTCTTCTGAAACCATTTAGGAGTTTGGGAAAATCGTTTCTTAAATTCTTTTATGAAGGTTGTTGCTGAATCGTATTCCAGTTCATTGGCTACTGCGGTCACTGTATTCCCTTCCCGGAGCAATTTCTTGCCAAGAATAAAGCGAAGTTGTAGATAATAATCATAAGGGTTCATACCAAATAACCGCTTGAAGCCATAGCTTAATTTGAAAGCATTTAATTGGGGATGGGCTTTTGAAACAAGTACGTCATTGCTCAAATAAATAGGACAATGTTTTTCAATTAATTCCCTGACATGGTGTAAGGCTTCAATGTCGCTAACAGATAAAAGAAGCTTTCCTAATTCATCCTTACCAATCTTTTCAAGTGCTGCAATCAGGATATTGGTAACGTTGTTATGAAGCAATATTGTTTTTCCTGCAATCGTATAAGAATTATGAAGGATATTATCTATTGCATCGAGCATTAGTTGAGAACAGGCATGGCTATAGTTTGATAATTCAGCCGGTTCGTCCTTGTCCACTTTTCTGAGAAATTGGTCCAATGTCTTGTAATCAATACCAATTTTGCTCAGAAACGATAATTCAAAATGTATATCAAATGTCTGATATTCCAACCCGTCACTAAATAGCGCCTTGGTTAAAATATAAGGTACGAAACCCATTTGAAAACAATTGACCGACAATTCAGGGTTAACAATTTTCTCCCATTTTCCTCGTATTATATTCTTCAAAGCAATCCTCAGTTCCAGGACAGGTATTCCGGCTCTTACTTTGACGATTGCCGGTGATCCAGCCCAGTACTGACTAAACCATGCGCTAAATCCATCCCCTTTAAACTCCTGCATGAGCCCTTTTATATTAACTCCTTTAAACGCAATTGCGGAGGCTGATGGAACTAAATAAGCTTTCATATCCTGGGGAACAGATTGAAATATCTCGATTTCCCCTTTTCCTTCTTCCTGAAATTCAATAAACATAAATTATAGGTTTAGGTTGATTTTTAATAGGATTAAGTCCATCTAATTTTTTCTCTCCCTGATAGTTTGCACCTGCAAAAAAAATCTTAACCAAAACGAAATGCTATGCCACCGCCTCTATTTTGCAAACCCATTCCCGAAATGAAGGAAGACGAATTACTCTTTCTCATCACCGACAAAGAGCTAAACGGAAAAATTGCCTTCCGCTCACTTGACTTAGCTACTGACATTGACATTATTCATAATTGGGTAAACCAACCTTATACCCGTCGCTATTGGCAAATGAATGTTGACAAACAATCGCTTTATGATACTTACACCACAGTATTATATAATCCGTTAGCACATTCTTTCATCGGCCTGTTCAATGGCAAAATGGTTTGCCAGGTTGACCTCTATAATGTAGAAGCCGATGAACTCAAAGACCATGTGGAAGTGATACCTGGCAACTGCGGCTTGCATATCCTGATGCTGCCACCACGACAATCACAAAAAGGGTTAACTGAATCCATGCTCAAAGCATTTATCAAATTCTATTTTTCATTTTCAGCCGCTAACTGTCTCTACGGTGAACCTGATTGCCGGAACAGCGGAGCCAATATCGCCGCCAAAAGAGCAGGCTTTGAATTTATAAAAACAATCATCCTCTCTTACAAAACCGCCAATCTCTATTCTATCACTAAACAACAATTCCATGAAGCGAATCCAATCATTTGATCTGGCAAGAGGGTTTACTGTCCTTGTCATGCCTTCCATTCATGCCGTGATGGTATACAGCCAACCCGCAGTACAGCAATCCCTCTTAGGTGATATACTCGGTTTTATTGCCGAAGGCCCCGGAGCACAGTTATTCATGCTGCTGATGGGTGTATCCTTTACGTTTTCAAAAAAGATCAATGCACAATATGTATTACAAAGAGCTTTCTATTTAATGATAGCAGCATATCTGCTAAATTTTTTTAAATTCCTTGTTCCGTTGGGTCTGGGCATAATTCCTGCAAATCTTTTGCAGGAATTACAATTAAAAAATGATTTTACATCAGCTGGTTTTTTCCTGTTGATAGGCGACATCCTTCATTTCGCCACCATAGCCTATCTCGTTTTATATTTTATTTATCGTTTGAAATATTATCATTTTTGGTCCTTTGTAGTTGCCATTGCAATAATGGTAGGATCGCCATTTGTGTGGGATTTGCACACAGGAATAGTTTTCCTGGATTATATACTGCAACTGTTGGGCGGTCACCCGCCAAACGTTTTCTTTCCTATATTTCCCTGGTTAGTCTATCCGCTCATGGGGGTGACATTGGGTTATCTATTGAAAGAGTGCAATCAGAATAGACTGATGAAGAAAGCAGGATTATCAGGTGCAGGAATCATTATAATTGCGTGTTTATTTCCACCAACTGAACAAACAATTGATTGGTTACCCTTCTATCGCACTGAACCGGCTGATACATTATTTCATTTAGGATTTGTGTTAACATGGCTTGCACTCTTTCACTGGCTCTCCAATAAAATACCAGCTAACTTCTTTTTCCGCTTACTGACTTTTTGCAGTAAAAACATTACTACCATTTATATCATTCAATGGGTACTCATTTGCTGGTGTCTGGCTTTTACCGGCTACATGCAATTAAATATGACCATCACTTTACTATGGATGACAGGAATTACAACGGTAACACTATTATTAACCCATGCACTGAACAATGCCTACCGAAAAAGTATATGATATTATAGGAATAGGTATTGGCCCCTTTAACTTAGGATTAGCAGCCTTATGTCATTCTATTCCTGATTTGAATTGTCTGTTCATTGATCAGAACGAATCTTTCAACTGGCATCCGGGTTTAATGCTACCGAATGCCCGCTTACAAGTGCCTTACTACGCTGACCTGGTATCACTGGCCAGTCCCTGCAATAATTTCATCTATATGAATTACCTGCATGACAAGAAACGCCAATTTCGTTTTGCAATAGCGGAGAACCTTTACATTAAACGAACAGACTATAATGACTACTGCCGTTGGGTCGCCAACCAATTAAAAACTTTGCAGTTTGGAACAACCTGTATGAGTATAGAAAAAGAGAATCAGTTTTACCGGGTTAAAACCACAAACGGCAGCTTCCTTACACAAAAAATCGTGATGGGCACCGGCACCGTTCCCTTTGTTCCTGAACTGGGTCAAAAAGACAACTCAACTATTTTTCATTCTGCTGAGTACTTGTACAAAAAAGAGAAGATAACGGAACTTGATAGTATTACCATCGTAGGAAGCGGTCAAAGTGCCGCAGAAATTTTCTATGATTTACTGCAATGTTATAATGGAGAACTAAACTGGTTTACCCGGTCCAAACGTTTCTTTCCGATGGATTATTCCAAATTAACACTTGAAATGAGTACGCCAGATTACATTGATTACTACTTTTCATTGCCCGAGAGGAAAAAGCAAACTTTACTCGCCGGCCAAGATAGTTTGTACAAAGGCATTAATCATTCACTCATAAGCGATCTTTATGATTTGCTGCTGGAAAAAAATCTACCCTATGAATCACTGCACCCCAACTGTGAACTGAAAAAAATAAACGATGATGGTGAATTAACTTTCCTTCATACGGAGCTGGAGAAAACATTTGTTCATAGTACCAGTGCAGTTATTCTCGCCACCGGTTATCAACCACTCGTACCCGATTGCATCAAACCACTCCGCCCTTACATCCAATTAAATAACCAGGGTATATATAAAGCTAACCTGAATTATTCTGTGGATCAGAACAACAGCATCTTCATTCAAAATACAGAACAGTCAACACATGGCTTTAATGCTTCAGACCTCAGTTTAGGGCCTTACCGGAACGCAGTTATAATAAATGCCATACTCGGTTATGAGCATTACAAAGTCGAAAAGGAGATCACTTTTCAAAAATTTGGGTTGCCATCCATTTGCCAATAAGTCAAAGAACTACCATAGGTGGTTTGTGTAAACATCATTTCCCCGCCTTCTTTGGTATCTATTCGCAAGTGCGAAATAGGCAAAAGATTATTACGAAGCTTGCAGATATAGCTCTGGTGTCTTCTCTCAAAACCTACACCGTATCCTTTCCCCCCTTCCTTTCGCATATTCATTATACATCTTATGCCCCACCAGCCCTCTTACCAACCAGTCATGTGTCGAACAAAATTTTTTATCCGAATCATAAGTCATCATTGGGCTTATGTGTTGCCAGTCTTTTGGTGCTTTGGTGAAATATGTTGCATCCAGATTACACTTATCACTTTTGTAATACGCTACAAATTCGCCATGCTTATTACAAAAAAAATCATAACGCCTCATTTCTTCTTCCCAGTATGTAATTTCATTCTCCCGTTTGTCGGGGATGAACAGTAAAGCCTCTGATATAATCGTAAAATATTGGATATACCCTGTAAACTGTGGCTTCACAATTTTAAAAAATTTAATTTCATCCAGGGCATCCGTAAACACCGATGATGAAACCATCTCTTTTAATTTATCCCAATATTTATTTGCTATCCAGAACCCAACCGCCGCCCTTTCTGCTTCGGGCAAATCAGTATCCTGGTTTTCCTTTATTTCTTCCAGCATTTCAGTATGCAAGCTTTCATACGCCGGACTCATAAGTAGTTAAATATTTTTTTCATAGAAAAAATATTCCCTGTCTAATATCTCTACTAAGCTGGCCAGTAATTGCGCCTTATAAAACTTCGACACAGGCACATAATATTCCCCGACCAGTATTCTCTTTCTTCGTACACCTCTCATGTGCTTCAATGAAACAATATGCGACCGGTGTGCCATGAAAAACTCATTTACCGGCAAATCATTTAGAATATCCTGCAGGCTATGATAAGTTCTGAAACAATTGTTCACAGTATAAATCACTGTTTCTTTACCGTATCTGGTCACATGTGTTATCTCAGCAAATAAAATACTCACCACCCGTCCACCACTTATAGCAATAATTGAAGTCTTCGGATGATACTCCATTAACTTTTCTTGTTGTATTAATTCTTTTTCCATTTTTTGGTTTGTTAAAAAAAGGGAAGCTTTTTACACTCCCCTTCCAAACTAACTGCCTGTTTGCTTTTGAGAAAACGAAATAAAAAGGGCATTGTAGAAACAAACCCCTGCGTGATATGCAACCAACTGCATCACCATGAGAAAACTTAACTTCAATATTATCGTTTATCTATAGACTTGCTATCCTTAATAACAAGCACATCTATTTCATAATCTTTCTCAACGAGGTCAAGGTCATAAATTTTAAGTGCCTTTCTCAGGCTTTCAACATTTGTAATATTTACATCCAGAACCAAATCTACAGGTACAATATATCCGGTAGCATCAATCACAGGCATGTCAAGTGTCTGGAGATAATGATTTAATTGCGCCACCAGATATCCTAATTTAGAATTTGTCAACACTGCTCCTAATGGGTCTATATTGACCTGCGGCTTTCCTCCCTTTGATTTAATTTTATCATTCCCCGAAATCCTTTCGAGTACCAGACATCTTCTGACTCTTTTCTCAAGTCCTGCATTGTATTGAGGGAAGAAGTTCAGCATGTCATTCCGCATAACTTGAAATACTTTTGAGGACATATAGTCTGGCACTATCAATTCATAAGTCCATGAATTGTCTTTTAGCCAATCCCTGAATTTATCTCCAACGGCAGTTGAAATAATTTTTGTTGTATCCTTAACTTCTAATAATATTGCCGCCTCATTAAGGAAAAGAGTATCTGAACTCCATGCAATTCTGAATAGGAATTTGATCCAACCATTAAGAACCGTAATCTTTCTGATCTTCTTTTTGTCATCACTTATTATATCCATCCTGGGAGAAAGACCTTCTTTAAAATCAGTTAATAAGGACTGATACTTGACATCATTTTCAACGAAACCCAGATCTTGAAATAATACACCAGTCTCCCTGTCAAATTTTTTAAATACATCTTTCTTCGTTTTCAGTGAAGATGTACTTTTATTCAGCATCATTTGAATAGTGTCTGCTGTTATTTGCTCAATCCCGGTAATAGCTATTACCTTACCCGAATCATTTACCCATACATAATGCGGCAGCTCTTTATGCGGAAACAATCCTCTTAATATATTGTCGCTTGTAGCATATGGTAAAGACACAGCTTTAAATTTTGCCGATTTGCTCATTAGCTTTTGCACTTCCGTTTTTGATTGATAAGTAACAGGAAGAATTTGAATTTCTTTACTAAACTGTTTTTGTATAGAATCCATTTTTGGCATCTTGGCGACACAAGGTGTGCACCAGGTAGCCCAAAAATCAAGAATAAGCATTTTCCCTCTGTAATCCCTGGTATTAATGACTGTAGTCTTGTTGTTAATTATGTTACGAAGTATTAGGTCTGGCAAAGATTGTCCTATTGTAATTTCTTTGACGTTAGGCTTTGTGAGTATGTTTTGGGCTGGACTATTGTAATTGCTAAGCAAAAGAATCACAGTCCAGCATAAATATTTCTTCATGCTGTTAAAATTGATTAGTAGTATTTAGGAAATTACTGCCGTGGATTTTGTTCAATCCCGCTTCTTGTTATTTCTTCGTTTGGTATTGGATAAACATATCTCAGATCATTTGGCGGCAGTGTGTAAGTTTGCCCATTTAATATCCTTTTTAATGTAATAGCAAAATTCGGGTCTTTATTAAGGCGTCTTAAATCATTCCACCTTCTTCCACGAAAAGCCAATTCTTTTCTTCTTTCCACTAATATTTTAGAAAGTGCCTCTGTTGGCGAACTGGCAGTCATATCAGTGTATGTTCCGGTTACCCACCTCGTTCTCAATAAAGTGTTCAGGTCATTCATGGCTGCTGATGCATTACCTTTTCTTGCATTGCATTCCGCCCTTATCAGATATAATTCATCCGTGGCAATTCCCGAGAAAAGAGAAACACCTGATTGATTGTAGCTGCCTTTAAAACTGTATCCGACTGTTCTGTTTCTAAAGAAAAGGATTTTTCGTAAATCATTGGCAACATAAGACTGGTAAAGTAAAGTATCAATATATCCTGTCCCCAATGTTAAGATTCCATAAGTAATCTGAACAGCATGATAAATTACTTCACTATTAAACCGGGGGAAAGGTGAGTTGGAAGCAACATTAAGTGTATTGTAATTTAGTAGGGTACTTTGGATTCCAAGTGCCTGGTCAGCATTTTCAAGTGCTTTATCATAATTGCCCATTGTTAAATAAACATCAGCCAATAATCCTTGCGCCCCTGCTTTTGAAGGTCTGGTTTTTGCAACTACCGTTACCGGCAGCAGGTTTTTTGCTTCAGCCAGGTCAGTAATAATTAAATCATACACTCCCTGTATATTTCCCCTGCTCGAAGCCTGATTTACATCAGCACTTGTTTTTATAGGTATACCTAAATCACCCGAAGCTGTTGCTGCATCGTAGGGCTTGGCAAAAAGAGATACCAGGTTATAGTGTCCTAACGCTCTAAAGAAAAGTGCGGCCCCCTTTATAGCATTCCATTGCTCAGTATTTTCAGTTGTTTTTTCTATTTTCTCTACTGTTTCCAAAATAGCATTTGCGTAATAAATTTTTTCATACTCATTTCTCCATTCTGGTGATGGTTCAACCCCAAAAATTTCAGGATTCCAGATATACATATTTCTTTCAGCCTCTTGTGCCGTTTGCCAGTTTGCATACAATTTAAAATAATTATCTGCTCCTATTTCGCCAATTTCCGGTTCCCTCAGATTTAACCGAGTATTGTTATCAAGTAGAATCTGGCAATCACTTAAAGTGCCTGGAACGAACAAGGCTGTATTCGGTTTCTCATCTAACCATTTTTTCTCACATGAAGTGGATAGTACAGTAACCAGGATTAAAAAACATATTGAAAATCGTTTCATAAAATCTTTTTGTTAGGTTAAAAAGTAGATTTGATTCCAACTGAAATCGTTTTTGGATTAGGATAATTGGAGATGATTGTTGGGTATTTTGCTACATCAGGATCAAGATTATTCCTATTAGCTTTCCAGATTATTCCAAGATTGTTGGTGTAAGCATACACTTGCAAACTCTTAAAAGGAGTCTTCCTTAGAACCGTACTATTCACCTGATAACTTAATGATACATCCTGTAGTCTTAGATGATCCCCTTTTTCCACTAACGCTTCCGATGAGTAATAAAAAACATCCCTGCCGGCTGAAAAAGGTATGGTTGGCATTGATGGCACATTTGTATTATTTTCATCACCTGCATTTTTCCACCTTTTTGAATAATCCGAATGTCCGGACCAACCCGCATATAATGCACCATACGAAATAGATGACCGGCGGAAGTAGTATCCCATTTTGTAAACGAGGTTAACAGATAATGTAACCCCTTCGAATGAAAAGTTGTTACGAATTCCACCGAATAATGTTGGTACAGCAGACCCATGATAATTTAATTCTTCTGGTTTAGTGCTGTTTATAATAGTATTATAATCCTTGCTAACAGCCCCATTTACAAATCCTCTGGGGTCTCCATTTTGTGGATCTAATCCTGCCCATTTCATACTGTATAATGCAAAAAGAGGATAACCTTCACGGGGATACAGTATAAAACCGTTATCGCCATAGCTTAAAAAATCATTGGCATTCGATTTAATGTCATAACTGATAACTTTATCCTTTACCCGGCTTAATAAGAAATTAGTGTTCCACTTGAATCGTTTATTAATTATCTGGGAATTAAGTATGATGTCCAACCCCTTCGTGTTGGTGCTGGCAAAATTTCCTCTTATTTGTAAAGTGCCGGAGGACGGGGGCATATATTCATCCCCAAATAGCTCAAGCCCATTCTTTGCATAATATTCGATGCTGCCGGAAATTATTTTGTTCTTTGATTCAAAATCAATTCCCAGGTTAACTGTTTTAACCTTCTCCCATCTCAACTCCTTATTCGGTGGATTTAATAAGGCTCCGTATGGCAATCCCGTTAGTCTGTCGGTAAAATCAAATGCTATAGCTGTCAGGTACGCAGTCACAGATTTATCAATGTTCCCATTATATCCATAAGTGGCCCTTAGTTTAAGGGTTGGAAAGAATTTACTGGTATAGAATTTTTCATTGCTGATATTCCACAACACACCAGTTGACCAGAGCGGAACACCTTTCTGGTTTGTATTGACACCAAATAAATTCGATGCATCTTTTCTTGCACTGGCGGATAATGTATAAGTTCTTTTATAGGTATAAGACCCGTTAAAAAAAGTAGAAATAAATCTATCGGTAAGACCTGATAAAGAGTTTCCATTTGGAACTTGGCTGAAAGCACTATTGTTCTGATAAAGGGGGAAATAATTTACATAATCAACTGGTGCTGATGTTGCAAGGTCATCGTTATAACCATAGTACCTGGTACTATGGTTTTTAATCATTGACTGCTTCACTTCCAAACCAGCCACGGCATTAACTTCATGATTCTGATTCCATACCCTGTTAAAATTGAGTTGCCCCCTTCCTGTATGCGACCTGAGTTCAGCTGTCGAAATGTCCAGCACTCCCCCAAGTGGTACTGGCCTGTTATAAGTACCGCTGACTAATTCGGTTAATTCATTGATTAAATCCCTCGTATAATAAGTCTGTTGGCTTTGGTGATTTCGGTAAGTATTTTTCTGATTTTCATACTGGTATTTTATTTCAGCATCCAATCCTTTTATGATAGTGTATTTAGCACCCAATTGTAACCTTGCATTGCTTATAAAATTTCTGTTGTCAGCAACTTCAATTTCTTCAATCGGATTGTATTGCCAATTCAGCATTCCTGAAGGAAGGGTGGTAGTAAAACTGTTCCTGTATTTATAAAATATTGGCACTGATTTACCCATATCATCCGTTAAACGGGCATAAGGGTAAAGAGCTTTGTTATTACTGGCTCTTATATTTTCGTACCCGGAGTTATTGGTTTGCGTTTCG
Source organism: Chitinophagaceae bacterium (assembly GCA_041738795.1). Lineage (GTDB taxonomy): Bacteria > Bacteroidota > Bacteroidia > Chitinophagales > Chitinophagaceae > JJ008. Next base: position 59,852 of record JBGSPB010000015.1, read on the forward strand.
CTTTGTACATAATTTAGCCCTGCCGTAAATACCAATGATTTGGTAATCTTAAAATTATTCAGGGCATTAATTGTATATCGCTTGTAATGATTACCCACATCAGTTTGCTGATTATTATCATAGCCCAATGAAAAATTATAATTGACCTGTTCGCTACCACCATTTAAGCTGATGGAATGCTGCTGATTGGCACTTGTCCGGTGAATGTACTTTGACAAATCATTCCTTATATCAATTCCTCTAAGCGCATTCACCTGTGCATCCGCTGCTGCTGCACTAAGTAGTCCGTCTCTTTTCTTAATAAGAATTTCAACAACAGGTGAAAGGATTGGCCTGCTTAAAGATGTTTCATCCGATAAGTAATAACCCTGATTAAAAAGAGAAGTTTCAACATCAATAAAATCAGAGGCATTAAGAAAATTCTGACTGTAAAATAAATCTGGTTTTGCTCCGAATGTTACATTACTATTTAACTCAATTCGTAAAGGTTGATTAAATCTTCCTTTCTTGGTCACAATTACAATTACACCATTTCCTGATCTTGCACCCCAGATAGAAGCGGCGGCGGCATCTTTCAGGATATTGATACTCTCAATATCATTTGGATTAATATTATTTATATCGCCATCATAAGGGAAATTATCAACTACTATCAATGGTTTGTCGTTAGCAAAGATGGTACTGCGGCCCCTGATACTTATGTCATTCGCCTGCCGCCTATTGGTATTAAATATTAATCCGCTTGTAATACCATCAATACGGCTCAGTATATCTGTACTAACCCTTCTGTTGATTAATTCATTATCAATTTTTACAAAAGAACCTGTGGCCCTTTCTTTTGGTATGTCCTGATAGCCCGTGCTTACCACTTGCACATCCAGTCCTTCTACAATTCTTGTTTTTGTACTAATTGTTGCTAAGTCATTTCTTCCGTTCACCTTTACTTCATAGGTCTCAATATTCACACCTGTTATAACAAGGGTTGAATTTTCATCCACTTCTTTTAATGCAAATACACCATTTACATCTGTACTGGTAGCATTCTTAGTACCTTTTACTGTAACAGTAACAATCACAGGTTCGCCTTTTTCATTTACCACCCGGCCTTTTATATCAATAGGTGGTGGTAATGGCAATTCTTCATTTAAAACAGTTGTCGAGTTCTTTTTTGTAATAAAAACAGTTTGCTGTTTTATTACAAAATCCAGTGGTTGATTTTTAAACAGCAATTTTAATGCATCCTGTAGTGATACATCTTTTACCTCAATGCTTACCGCCTTTGCATCATTTAGCAGTTCATAATTGTAAAAGAATACATAGTTGGTTTGTGTTTCAATAGCAGAAAACATTTTTTCCAATGGCACATTTTTACCTGATAGGCTTACTTTTTGGGTGTGACCTATGGCACTTGCTGTCAGGCAAGCCGAGAGTAAGATGATAGCTGTAAATTTCATTATCAACAGCGTTTTGGTTGTGAAAAGCCTACCCAATAGGGAGCTTTTACAAAGAGCCTTTAATAGCATAACTTTGATTTGTTTGGGTTAAACAATAAGCAGTCTTCCTCGATTGTATATTTGGGTTAACCCGAACTACTTGCAGGGGAGTGGTACAAACACTTCCCTGTTTTCTTTCAAACTAACCATAAGAACTCTACGTCATTGCGAGCAAAGTGAAGCAATCTCACGACTCCTGACTTATCTATTGCGTCACCACCACCTTCTTTCCTTCAATTCTGAAATGAACCTGGCTCTTTGCCAATCCATCCAGCACTTCGGATAACTTCAAATCCCGCTGCATCTTACCACCAAATTGCTGTGGAGCTATTTTCCCTTCATAAACAATTTCAACATCATACCATCTTGCTATCTGCCGCATCACTTCCTGCAAGCTTGCTTTATTAAACTGGAAACGTCCATTCTTCCAGGCCATCACTTCGTCAATATCCACTGCACTAATAATTTTTATATCATTACCTATCTGCGCCTGCTGTCCCGGCTTCAATATGTTTATTGCAGTTCCTTTTACAACTTTCACACTTCCTTCAAGCAATGTGACTTTCATCGCAGATTCATCAGCATAAGTATTCACATTAAAATGTGTTCCCAATACTTCCGTCGTTACGCCGTTACCAGCTACGATAAATTTCTTCGCTGCATCTTTTGTTACCTCAAAATATGCTTCCCCCGTTATCTCAACATTTCTTTCATTACCAGTAAATGCAGTTGGGAAACGTATAGAACTTTCGCTGTTCAACCAAATTTTTGTCCCATCGTTTAAGGTAAGCGGTTGTACCTTACTCCCTCTTGGATTAAACAATGTGTTATACTCAATGGTATTAGCAGAACCATTATATACAATCTGTCCATCTGTAGTTTTCAAAACATTTACATTTCCTTGCTTTGCCAATGTTCCACTGGTTAAGCTATCCAAAAGAACTCTTTGTCCATTCGCCAAGGTAATCATTGCTCTGGTTGATTGCGGTGCTTTTACATCATGGGTTTCCGGCGCCTTTACTATTGGAGGTTTTTCACTGCCTTTATTTAAGTAAATGAAATAACTGCCAAGACCCAATACAAGGAATATAGAAGCAGCAACTGCTACCTTAAAAAAAGATCGGCGATGCAGGGGCACTACAGGTGACGGCTTGAATGACTGTAACTTTATTTTTGTCCAAATACGTTCCTTTGCTTGGTGACGGTTATCTGGATGGCCTTCAGTAATAGCCGCACTTAATAAATCTTCATTGGTTAATTCGTAAAAGAGCTCACGGTTAGCCGGGTTGGCGGCTATCCAGTTGTCAAGCTGTAGCTTTTCTTCTTCCGTAATGATTCCCTCCAGTTGTTTGAACAGTAGTTGGGAAATTTTTTTTTCGTTCATGATCTGTGATTAATAACTCTACAACTGAGTGAGGAAAACGTACTATAAAAATTAATAAAAAGTTTATAGAAAATTTAAATTGCGGTAATACGGGTTGTTAAGCCTGCCATACCGCCGGTCCCGCCGGAAGCATTTCAAGGTAGAGAAGGAAAGCCAGTAGGAGTGGGTTATGCCCTAATGCGAGGCGAAGTAATTTAATGGAATTGGCCTTTTGATTTTTGACTGTCTGTACATGCAGTTCCAGCTTTTCAGCAATTTCGGCGGGTTTTAATCCATCCCGGTAAGAGAGTAAGAAAATTGATTTCATCTTTGAAGGCATCTTTTCTACTTCGGCATAAACCAGTTTCAGAAATTCAGCTCTGACTTCCATATTCGCAAAATCCTTTTCATTGGATTCTTCTAGCTGCCGCCGGATGTCATCGTGTTTGTCAATCTTTATTTGTGCATGCTTTAAGAAATTGAAACATCCGTTGCGTACGGTGATATAAAGGAAGGCACCAATATTATCCATAGATTGGAAACTGTCCCGCTTATTCCATAATTTAAGAAAGCTGTCAGCGGTAATATCTTCCACATCACTTTGTTCTTTGATCCAACGTTTCGCAAAGCCATATACACGGTCATAGAACTGGTCGTAGAGGGTAGCAAAAGCAGCTTCCTGTCCTTGCGAAAATCGCAGTAACAGATCAGGGTTCTCGTGGTATGACGGGTTGTTAGTCACTGGTAGTTAGTAAAGCTAATATAGGTAAAAGGACAATACTCAGAAAGTATTGGCTGCTCGAAACCTTCATAAAGAGTAGAAATACAGGAATCTATAGAGGCTTGTATAGATTTCGTATTTTTAACAAGACATCGTCGGAATTGCTACATATTTTTGATGAAGCTCGCCAAAATGGTCATAAAAACAGCGCTATGCAAAGGCTTTTGGTTTCAGTTTACACTGATCTTATGAGCCTTATTCGATGGAAACAAAGAAGCAGGCAATGGAAGGGCAAATATTTACACATAAAAAGGAAAAGAACATTCTTACTTCTAAAGTCTTGAAGATATGCTGCAGGATAGTTACGAAAGTATCAGCGTTGATAAAAAACTAAAAGACCTCGTGGATATAATAAAGAGAAGCGATAAGAATATTTTTGCTGTAGTAGATGAAAAGGAAAGATTTGCAGGTATTATTGAATTGAATGACATTAAGCAAAAACTTTTTCAACCGGAACAGTTTGATAAGGTTACCATAAAATCCCTAATGAAAAGACCAGCCGCTATTTTACAGCAGGAGCATGATATGCACACCGTAATGGAAAAATTTGATGTTACACAAAGTTGGTACTTGCCGGTGCTGAACAAGGAAAGAAAATTTATTGGCTTCATATCAAAAACAAAACTGTTTAACAAATACAGGGAAATACTTTCTTCACAAGGTGACCTGTATGAAATAAACTAAACCCTGAATCTTAGGAAATTTAACAAAGAAAAATATGGTTATCCTAATAGCTAAATGGACTATTATCGCTTTCGGTGTATTCTTTATCATTACTGGCTTTCTTATGCTTTCAGCGCCACAAAAAGCAAGACAGATTTTAAGAAAGGCAGGTAGCACCAATTTTATAAATTATCCCGAAATTACCATAAGACTGGTTCCAGCTACAGCATTAATTTTATCTGCTGACATATCCAAATTCCCAGAAGTTTTCAAAATTTTTGGTTGGTTTATGCTTTGTACTTCTTTGGTGTTGTATTTAGTACCAAGACATATTCATCACAATTTTTCCCTAAAAGCTGCCGATTTTTTAAAACCACTTTACTTTCAATTAATTTCACCCTTTGCTTTTTTGTTTGGGGCTGCACTTATTTACTGTGTGGTATAAAACATTCCTGGTTCTAAGAAATTATGGAGTAAACAAATCATATTAATTAAAAAAGTGAAAAAACCTGTTATACTAAATCAAAAGATGCAGGATGTTTCCTTTAAAAATGTCGATGAATTTCTACTATTCTTGCCGGATGACGAATTGAAAATAACGGAGCTGTTACGTAAAATGATTTTTAATTGTTTACCGGAAATATCGGAGAAGTTGGCGTATAATGTTCTTTTTTAGAAATATCTCAAACCCGTCTGCTTCATCTGGCCTGCTTCTATTCTTTGGGGCAAGACAAAATCTTATAAAGGTGTTCGTTTAGGTTTCACTAATAGTTACCTGATGCAGAATGAAATAAGCTTACTTGAAAAAGAGGGTCGAAAAAATATTTACTGGAGGGATTTTAAAAGTATTACCGAAATGGATATTGACCTTATAAAATCATACATCTTTGGAGCAATAATGATTGATGACCAGTTAAACCAAAAAAAATGGCATACAACTAACAACTATCCAATAGAGTTAGGGAAATAATTTCTATTACTCATAAAAAAGTAGAGGAGAAACGAATGTTTGGTGGCCTTTGCTTTATGGTAAACGATAAAATGTGTGTGGGTATTGAGCAGGAAAGATTGATGGTTCGTCTTAACCCGACCAAATATGATGAAATAATGGAAAAAGAAGGATGCAAGCCAATGGATTTTACCGGTAAAGTGATGAAAGGATTTGTATTTGTAGATATAGACGCACTGAATACGAAGAAGGAATTGGAGTATTGGGTTAAGCTGGCTCTGGAATATAATAAAATTGCCAAAAGCATCAAAATAAAAAGTAATTTCATTTATTAATTATTAAAATCAATCAACATGACAAACGCTATTAACTGGTTTGAAATACCAGTAAAAGACTTTGACAGGGCAAAAGCATTTTATGCAGCTCTATTGGGTGCAGATATCCAGGAAATGCCACACCCTTCCTTCAGGTATGGAATGCTTCCCTGCGATATGCAGAACGGCGGTGTTGGCGGTGGAATTGTACAGGGCGAAGGATTTGAACCATCTATGAATGGTGCAATAGTTTATCTCAACGGCGGTGATGATCTGGCCGTTCCCCTATCAAAAGTTGAAGGGGCAGGTGGAAAAATATTAATGCCAAAGACATCAATAGGGCCAAATGGTTTTATGGCCCACTTCACCGATACTGAAGGCAACAGAGTAGCACTTCATTCAATGAAATAGTTGTGGCGGGAAATTAACTCCCGCTTTTTCATTTATTCTCCTGAAACTGATTTGCATCTATCATCATCTTTTCTACCAGTCAAACAGGCTACGAATACAGACTGTAGTTTTATACCCTGCTTAATCCAAGCATTAAAATCATCCATTTCGGCAACGGCTTGCTGTACTTCTCTTTTTTCAAATTTAGATGCCACCCAATTGTTTTGACCACAGGAACTTTATGTGTTTCCACGAGTTCAATTAACGTTCCATCGGGGTCTTCAATGTAGCAAAATCTGCCAGCAGCATTTTCCATTGAAAAAGAGCCTTGGCTATCAACTGAAAAATAATATCCATTATTTTCCGCTTTCAGTTTAAGTCTTTCCATATCCAGTACATCAAAGCATAAATGAATAAACCCACAATCGCCCCAATACCTGTTTTCAAAAATCTTTATGGGAGATTTGTCTAAAGCCTGTACCAATTCTATTTGAATAGGCCCTAAAAGGTTGGCAAAAGCTCCATTAGGATTACGGTTTTTTTGAAGCAATACTTTCTTCAGCATCACTTCTTTTCCTAAAACAGTTTCAATGGCAATTGTTTCATAAATAATATTATCTATTCCAAAAACTGTTGAATAGAATTCGATGGCTTTTTTCATGTTACTAACGCCGATTACTGCACCACAGACCCCGCCGCAAATAAATTTGTTACTCAAATACTTTTCATGACATTCAACAACTTGAAAATTATTACCAAAACTGTCCTGCACCCAAAAATATTGCCCTTTTAAGGTTGTGAAAAGAACAGGAGAAGTAATAACTGAATTATTTGTTTTATAAAATTGGTGTGCTTTATCAATATTTCCCGTTCTTATTTTGGCTGCAAATATTCCGATGTCTCCAATTGTTATATCAGGTTGTAATGAAGGCTTTCTGCTGGTAAATTGCCAAATTTCAAAGCCTCCGCCACAAGAAAGGTTCATCGTTAAAATGGCATGTCGGTTATGGACTTGATTGCCTGTATAGGCAGTCATTAAAGATGCAGGTGATTTATCATCAAAGATTTTTGCTTTCATACCAAATAAGTCCCGGTATAGGTATTTAGCTTCATTTGCATCCGTAACTCCAATTCCAATTTGCTGAATACCTGTAATTACATCACTCATCTGGAATAATTATTTTAAATTATTTAGCAACTGTTTGTAGTTTTTCACCAACTCAGTTTGAGGAACGCCTTTTTTGTATTGCTGCATTATTGTATAATTTGCCTTTTGAACCTGCAACCAAGAGTTGGTTTCGTATTTACGAATAGAGACTAACGCAGCTTTTTTAAATATTTTATATTTAGCATATTCCTTTGCTCTTTTAACCAAATCGTACTCTTCCATTATCAATAACTTCTCATCATAGCCTTTCATTTTGGCAAAGAAAGGCTTTGTAATAAATAATGTTTGGTCGCCTCCATAGCACACAAACCAGTCAAATCGTGTAAAAAAGGCATTTAATTTCAGTAGCCACTTATTGCCCTCAAATTTGGTTTGATAACGGCCAAGCCCATACCCATCATTAACTGCTTTTACAATGTCATTAAAGAAGTTTTTTGGAGGAATAGAATCTGCATGTACAAAATATAAAATATCAAATTTTGCAACAGCAGCACCGCTGTTCATTTGCACTGCCCGTCCTTTACAGCTTGTCGCAATTAGAATAGCGTCATAATTTTTAGCAATATCCTTTGTACTATCAGTACTACCACAATCAGCGACTATAATTTCATACTCCTTGCCATTGCAGCATTTTTGTAAGTAGGGCAATAGCTTTTCAATATTTTGCTCCTCGTTCAATGTGGGAATAATAATACTTATCATACTTGCTCCGCTTTCAGAATTAGTTTATAATGAATTAAATCCGCTTCCACATCTACATCACTCAATTCTTTCAATAAACTGAAAGTCTTGTTTTGTCGTTTACAAATTGATTGGCTTTCATTTAATACGTTGGCTGTACTCCAGGGTATATTGAAAAACAGGTCGGTCACCAGTTTCGTCATACCTGCCAGATAGTATCCGCCATCGGTTGCAGGGCCAAATACTATTTGAGTTTCGTCCAGTTTTTTAAAAGCTGTATTTAGAATGGCTGAATCAATTGCGGGGCAATCGGTACCGATAATAATTACTTTTTTATACCCTTTAGCAAAAACAGTTGCAAATGCATTCAGCATTCTTTCACCCAAATCTTTTCCATGCTGTACCATTTTGTAATACAGTAGTTTGTTGCTTCCTATTTCATCAGTCACCGATTCTGAAAAGAAAATATATTTATCAGCTTCGGTATTTTCAACTTCCTGCAATGTGTGGGAAATTAACTGTAAATATATTTTCAACGCCTTTGCATCACCCACTGTAGCAGCCAGCCTTGTTTTTACTTTACCAAGTACAGGATTTTTGCTAAATATGATGATTGCATTCTCCATTAATTTGTTTCTGTTTCAAGTGATGTAATCGTTTCTTTTAAAAGCAATGCTACTTTTTCATCGGCCTTACCTGCTATTTCAATTATTTCAGCAATATTTATCGGCTTTAAATTATCCGGGTCACATTCATCTGTAATAACTGATATAGCTGCACAGGGTAACTGGCAATGATTAGCAGCAATTACTTCCGGCACCGTACTCATGCCCACCATATCTGCGCCAATTACCTTTAAATACCGATATTCAGCTTTTGTTTCTAAGTTGGGGCCATTTACAGCAGCATAAACTCCCTGCTTTAAATTAATTTCCAAACCTGCAGAAGTGTAGCGAAGCAATTGATTCAGTGAATTACTATAAGGCTCACTCATATCGGGAAATCGTCCTCCTAAATCATCAAAGTTTTTTCCTGTTAATGGATTTCCGCTTTGCAGGTTAATGTGATCGTCTAACAAAACCAAGTCGCCTTTTTTAAAATTGAGATTAATACCACCTGCTGCGTTGGAAAGAAACAATGCTTTTACTCCAAGCAATTTCATCACTCGTACTGGAAATATAATTTGCTCCATTGTATAGCCTTCGTATTGATGAAACCTGCCTTGCATTATCAGTACATACTTCTCTCCAATTTTTCCATACACCAAATTGCCCTTGTGAAACTCTACTGTGCTTACAGCAAAGTTTGGTATTTCGTTGTACGGGATTATTTCCAACACTTTTACATAATCTAATATTTTATGCAGACCTGTACCAAGCACAATTCCTACTGTTGCATTATTAATGCCTTTTTCTTTCAAAAATCTTGTAGTTTCTTTAAGCTGCTCCATATTACTCTCTTAATTTCTTTCCTTCCGTTTTTTTGGGATGACGGGTCTTATTCTGGTTTAGGTTTTGTATCATTTGTTTTTCAGGTGAAGAGTTGGGCGGTGCTATTCCAAACCGTAGCTTAAATGCTCTTATCCCGGATTTTATTTCATTCCACAAATGTGGCGGTTGCTTAAATCCATATGCCCTGTGTTTACCCGGCTGAACCTTACCTTTCTTAGCCACGAACTCCGTAAAATTGGTTACCCATTGTTCAAATTGAAGCATATAATCTTTTTCATTTACAACATCTTCACTTTGGTTCTCGCTGTATTTTTTTCCCACGCCACTATCTGCATATTCCCATAACTGCTCCGGCACTTCAATACCACCATAACGGCATTGCCAAACTAAGGGAGCATAGGTCTGACGCATATCCTTAAAAGGCTCGCAGCTTCCATCAAAATATTCCTTATGCTGCAATATTTTTGGAATATTGTTTTCATCCATTTCGTCGCCCCCCTGATCACCATAGCAAAAGAATCCGGCTGTCCTACCTTCAAGGTGATTTACGCTCAATTCTTTCCAAAGCTCAGTATGTTCCAAAGCCATTGCTTTTTCAGGATCTTTATGATCTATCAATTTTTCATCTGGATTGCCACCATTCATGCACACCATTCGGTCAAACATTAATTTTAAATTACTTGTTGGAGCATACCAATTTACCGGACCGATAATTGCCCATGCATCTGCCATGTCCAATCTTGCATACAAATCTGCATTCCACATAAAATCTGCTTCAGCATGGCTATTCTTTTTATAACAATTACATGGCCACACACATAATGCCATTGAAGTAGAAACGCAGGCATTGCAGCTTTGGATATGAGCCCGGCCGTATGCATTGCTCAGGTCTTCATAATCAATTTCCCAATCTTGCGGTAACATATCTGCCATCATCAACATCAACATCCTTGCTTTTCCATCTATCCCGGGGCAATTGTATTGCTTTCTTGCAGAACCTGCTATAATCAATATTCTAAAAGGCCTTTGTTCTGTGGCTAGCCCGGCATTATTATCATTTGGTTTCATAATCTCATTTTAATAAGTACAAGCACTGCACAAACTATACCTTTACAAAGTGATTTGAACAACTAATTAATTTATATAACATAACGAATGTGGGAAGCAATTAAGAACTATTACATCGCCATTGGCAACAATTACCATGTCAATCCGGTTATATTCCTTGGTATTCATGTTGTAGCTACCCCTTTATTTATAATTGCCGTTGCCTGGCTTGTCAAAAACTATAAAAAGAAACAAAACATTATTTTACCTTCTATCACATCCGTATTCATTTTTAATGCTGCCAATATTTACCTTGTACTGTTCGGCAGAAATATTCCCTGGTATATTTATTCTATTCTTGCTGTAACCACCATTATTACCGGCTATTTCAGTTTTCGAAAAATTAAAAGAAAACTAAAGCAGTAATTTCAGCAACAGCCACCACCGTCATAAAAAAATGTACTGTCACTAATAAAAATGTCATCTCTTTTAAGCCCTGCTAATGCACCGGCTGTTTTATCACATATAGCCAAAGGCATATTCGGTATTAATACATGCCCTTTATCATCATCAAAAAAATCAGCACCGCCATAATAGATGGCTGTTTTGCCGGTAAATACACAAGGGCCATCAGCAGGCATCGGGTCTTTAATGGCACACACTTCCACACTTTCTATATATATCAATTTATCTGTTGCATAATTTTTTGTGTCCAAAATTCGGTAAGGCCGTTTGGCTCTTATTTCCACTGTACCAAAACCTACATCGGTTATCATCTTTATATAATCCTTTAACGGCAGTGAGCCACTTAAACATAATGCCCTTAATCGTTCGTCTTCCCGTAATGATTCAGGCATTTCAGTTTCGCAGGTTGGGTCACTCATTACCAATCTTCCTCTTGGCTTTAACACACGGTACATTTCCTGCAATGCTTTTTTTAATTCATCCTGCTTAAATATATTGAACAGGCAATTTTGTGCTGCAATGTCTATACTGTTTTCGTCCACTGGTAAGTTGAGGGCATCGCCCTTTCTTAAATCAACAAACTCCTTTTTAAACCAGGGGTTTAATTTTTCGGCTTCCAAAAAATTCCGTTTGCTAGCTTCAAGCATTTCATCTACCACATCTACGCCAATAACACCATGTTGCTGCCTGCTGAAATAGGCAAACTGTAGCAGTTCCATTCCGCCACCCACACCTACATATAAAATTTTAGGGTTGTTTGCCAAATCTCTTGGGTTTACTGTACTGCCACAGCCATAATTCATTTGCTGCATTATAACCGGCATATCTAAACCGGGTAGCTGCCATATTGGTGTGGTGGTGCAGCATAAGCCTACATCAGGTTTTTCGGCTGCTGCTTTATACACATCTTTTGTGGTTTCTAAATACGTTGTGCTCATAATTATTATTTATTGATTAAATGAATGATGTAATAAAACAAACCACTTAATATGGCTGCCACTGGTAAAGTGAGTAACCATGACAAGGCTATCTTTGAAATTTCTTTTTTATCAGCTGTTTTGTTTACAAGCCCTATTCCAAATATGCTGCCTACTGAAACATGTGTGGTGGAAACAGGCAAACCGAATTTACTTGCAGTAATAACTAAAAGCCCTGTTACCAAATTGGCAGTCAAGCCCTGACCATGATTCATTTTTGTAATTTTTTTGCTCATGGTTTCCGCTATTTTTCGGGCATTTAATAATCCACCAACTGCAATAGCAACAGCCAGTACAAAAAAGTTTACCGGCAGCGAAAACAAATTACTTATCAGTAGCAGTGAAACTAATTTAGGCGTATCATTCAAACCCCTGGCAAAACTTACAATACCGGCACTTGCATAGTGAAATATATTTAGCATTGATTGAAAGTTGACACCCAATAAAGTTCCTTTGTATTGGTTGATGCAATTAGCAGTTGTATCTACGGTTATTTTTGGCGTTTGCAGTGAAGTAAAATTTGCAGTATGACTTGCTGCAACAGGAATAAATTCCCTATTGCCAACACATAAGCAGGATTCTTCTGTAATTCCTGCTGCCTGCCTGCTTTTTTTTAATAGCAGATACAACAAGGCAGAAATAGTTATTGCAACCAATGGGCTTAAAAGAAGTGGTAAAAAGAAAGTTTTACCAAGGTTATTAAAATTTACCCCGGTGCCCACAGCTACAAAACCAGCACCAATTAATGCACCCACAAGGCCATGTGTAGTAGAAATAGGAAATCCTAATTTAGTAGCCAGTAAAACAGTAGCTCCTGCCGCCAATGCAATGGCTAACACAAAATCAACAGACTGAACAATATCATCTGGCACCAGGCCTTTACCAGAAAAGTTTTTCATCAACGCTTCCGCAAAAAAGTAGGAACAGACGGAGCCAGCAAAAGTGGCAATGGTTGCCAAAACTAATGCAGGTTTATATTGCATAGTTCCGCTTCCATACAAGGTGGCCACTCCTTTAAAATTATCGTTAGCTCCATTGGAGTAGCTAAGGAGTAATACCGATATGATTAAAAATATTACCATGCTGTTAGAAATTTAATCTGACCGTCAATTGCCCCTGCATTCTGGAAGCCAGCTGGTCAACCTGCCAGGGTGTAGTAAGCGGTTTATTAAAATTTAAATTTGGCTTTGTTGAATTGGTGATACTGGCCAAAGTGAGCAATTGATAATTTGCATTTAATAAATTTGGCACAAAGTATTGCCGTCCCCAATTCTTCGAAATCAGGTTGGAGAGGTTAAAGACATCAAAAGAGAACTGTAAGGTTTTGTTGGTGTTCTTTATAGCGACTGTATGGATGATTTTCATGTCAAGTTGATGGTTCCAGGGAGTTCTTGCAGCATTTCTTTCCGCATAATTTCCAGTCAGGGTACGCAGGTACTTGTCGTTCTGTATGTATTCTTTCAGGTTATCCCATTGCTGCGTTGCACTTATTAATACATTGCCGCCTGCATCTTTTATATCTGTAAGATTTGCATCTGCAAAAGATGATGGCACATAAACTAAATCATTGTTAGGAGAACCATCCCTGTTAATGTCTCCAATGTAAACATAACTATAAGGGCTACCGGACTGCATATTGTAAACAACCGATAAATTAGTTTTCCCGATTTTTTTAAAATCGAATTGCTTTTGTAAAACAGTTAATATGCGATGCCTTATATCTGAGTTGGAGTAAGCTAATTTTGGAGCATTAGGTAATATAGTCTGATTAAATTCCCAGTTAGCCTGGGGCGAATTTCTTGCACCGTTTGCAATGTCTTTCGAAACTCCATAAGTATATGATGCAGTAAAACTAAATTGGTTGCCGATTTTTTTTGATACGGAAGCTGACAACTGGTATTTGTAACCTTCCGAAGTATTTGTAAGTAAGAATACATTCGTAAAGTCTTTTCCTACTTTTTGTTGTGAGCTACTGCCCAAATAAACAGGCCTGTTATCGCCACTTCCAATTAAAACGGAAGCAGAGTCTTTAAGATTAATTGTTTTATACAAAACATCTTTGATTGTTTTCGTGTAAATACCTTCTACTGTAAAAAACCAGTTATTACTTGTTTTATAGTCAATGTCAAGGCTGCTTCTCAAGACTTGTGGAAGTCTGAAATTATTATCCATCAGGTTTATTTCAGTAAGACCGGGCTGATAGGCTGAAGCTATTTGTGAAAGGTCATTGTTGAGCTGAACAACTTGGCCGTTAGGACGAAAATCTACATTACCATAAGATTTACCATCATTGTAATAGGGATAAGCCAACCAGTTAAATGGAATCCTTCCGTTAAAGATGCCAATACCACCTCTAAACTGCAATGTTTTGTTTTTTGAAATATCCCAATTGAACCCCAACCTTGGGGCAATTTGCGGCGCATTGCTCACCTTGTTCTTATAAGAAGAAAAGGCGGGCAACGAAATAACTTTTTCATTAGGATTTTTTGTATCGGGCAATAAAGTGAAATCAAATCTAATTCCACCTGTGAGTGTAAAATTATTGGCAATGCTCCATTCGTCCTGCACATACTGACTTAATAACAATACCCTGAAAGCTGCTGAAGATTGGTTCTTATTAAACTCATAATTATTATTACCGACATTATATACACCCCTGATTCTCGATGGCTTACTGGCATAAAAATTTTCGGGGCTGCTAAATGCCCATCGGCCGTTCCAGGCAGTAAGAAACCGGTAATCAATACTATATATTTCGTTATGTGTACCTACAGTAATAGTGTGATTGTGTGTATTAAATACCAGGTTGTCTGTAAATTCAGTTGTTTCTAGAGCAAGTCCATAAATAGCGGCTTCCCTGTATGCTCCGGCAAAAATTACATTGGCAGTATTGTAGGTAATTTCAATGTGTGGGAATATAGCTCCCTTAATTTCTCTTTTATCATTAACAGTTGTGTATCCAAAAATAAAACTGTTGGAAAACTTATTTGAAAAATTACTTCTTAATTCAAATACCGTGCTATTAGTTTTACTTATGTGGCGATACCCCTGGCTTTCGTAATTTAAAAACGTAGCTCCTCGTTCAAGGTAATCGCCAAAGCCAGTTACATAATTGTTTCTAAGTTGCAGTTTGTGTTTTGGACTAATGTTCCAGTCAATTCTTGCAAAATATTTATTACTGTTTGTTAAAATTTTTGCATTTCCATAGGAACCACTATTATATCCATATCTCCTTTGCAAAGTATCTGCAATAGATTGAGCCAAAGAAACCGGTATAGCAACATTGCCGCTTCCGGGTGCAAAAAGCACAGGTTCTTTTTTTCTGCCAAATTCAGCACTTACAAAATAAAACAGTTTATCTTTTTTAAATGCACCACCAAGCCTTCCCCCTGATTGATAGTCAAAAAAATTGGCAATGGCTGTTCTTTCCTTATCAGCACTCTTACCGGTAATAGATTGATTTCTGCCACTAAAAAAAACAGAGCCTTGTGTTAAGTTAGTGCCGCTTCTTGTAACAGCATTTATACTGCCACCGGTAAAGTTTCCAGCTGTAACAATAAAAGGGGAAACAGCAACCTGCACTTCCTGAACAGACTCCAAACTTATTGGCTGAGTACGGGCAAGGCTTCCGGGTGTGCCTGTAGCCTGTGAGCCGCCAGCCCCACTTGTAGATTCCGTAAAACCAAATGCATCATTGAGGGCGGCACCATCAATACTAAGATTATTATAGCGGTAATTAGTACCGGCAAAACTATTACCATTTGCCTGCGGAGACAGCTTGGTAAAGTCCTGTAAGCTCCTTGAAATAGTTGGCAACTCACTCAATTGGTCTTTTGTAATATTGGTAAATGCTCCCGTTCTTTTTTTATTGAATAATGAACTGCCTTTGGCTGTAACTACCACTTCACTTAATTTATTAGCATCTGACAGCAATTCAAAGTCATGTTCCGCTATTCTCCCCAATGAAAGGAAAATATTTACAATAGTGTCATTCTTATACCCGATATGGGAGCATATAATATGATAAGGGCCGCCGCTTTTCATATTATTTATAAAATAGCCGCCATTATTCATTGCGGTGGTAATATATTTTTCACCAGTTGGCTGATGTATAGCTGTTATGGTAGCACCTGCTAATACAGTTTCTTGGTTCTTCACTTTGCCCCGAATGGCCGAGCTAGTTACCTGTGCCTGTAGATTAATTGTATATGATAAGGCCAAACTGAAAACTAGAATGTATTTGTTGATTTGCATAAAACTGTTTTTTAAAAAAAGGAATTACCATTTACTATACTAACAGTAAACAGGAGGCCCTCTTAAAATAATAACAGCTTTAAATTCATTTTTTAATAATCTATATGATACAAGACTGTTGAAATGGTTTTTCAGTCCAAGCAGGACTACAATAATCCACTTCAAAGAATTGGCTATTTCTTTCGATTCAATAACTTTTCGCAAGTCCTTTTGGTCATTTATATCCTGGCAAGCAGGTAATGCCAGACACTCACAACAACTGGAAGCCGAGTTAGCCCTTAGTTGAGAGTACACTTTTTCGGTATTCCAGTTTACACCATATAGTATTCCATTCTTAAAGTGCTTTTGCGAAATGGCTATAAGATATACTCCGCCATTATTGTCAGCACCAAAACAAGCAGCTCCATTTTCCACGGCCATCTTGCTTTGAATTAAATGTCTTGCATTTAACTGAGGAGAATCGGAGCCAATACACAAAACATTTTCATAGCCCTCCCGAAACACCTGGCTGAAAGCATCAAACAATTTTTCTTCAAAAGATTTTCCCGATTGTTGTTTTTCGTCTATATGAAAATAAGGAAACCCCGTTTCTTCAACCGTTGCTATAGTTTTATTGATCAATAATGTGTGAGCCGCAATATTATCCCTGCTATTTACAGCAATTCTTTTATAGTTTGCCTCAACTTTAGCGGTTCGGGAAAATAGTAATATGGCGGTTGTCGATTTCAATTATTTACTTTATTATATTACGCCACTGCTCCTCCGCAGCTACTTCCAGCACCGGCAGTACATCCATAGCAATGTTGGTTTACAATAATATTTCTGTTTTGTAGTGATGCTGCATTATAATTGGAAATGTGCTTGCTGTTACAATCCACTTTCATTTCAAGCATTTGGTTAAAGTCGCAGTCATAGATATATCCATCCCACCCGATGGAGAGTGTGGTGCGGCACATAACATTGGCAGCAGCCACAGGATTATACGCTGCAATCAGCTTCTCCATATACTTTTCGTAATTGCCGCTTTGCAACAGGTAATCCAAAAAACGGCTTATAGGAAGATTGGTAATGGCAAAAAGATTATTAAAGCTGATGCCAAAATCTTTTTTTAATGCCACCTTAAATTCTTTTTCCAATGCCTCTTGGGAAGATGGCAGAAATGCACCAGCCGGATTATATACAAGATTAAGTTTTAAGTTACTGTCTTCTATTCCATAGCCCACTTCATTCAGCATTTGTAATGCTTTAGTAGAGTCTTCAAACACACCATCACCTCTCTGTTTATCGGTTCTGTCTTTACTGTAAAATGGAAGAGACGATACTACTTCGATATTATGTTTTTTATAAAACTCCGGCAGGTCATAATACTTTTTATTGGCACGGATAATGGTAAGATTGCATCGCACTATTATATGCCGCTCCAGCTTTTTTATTTCTTCTACAAACCATCTGAAGTTGGGGTTCATTTCGGGGGCACCGCCAGTAAGGTCAACAATTTGCAGCGAAGGGTTTGCCGCCAACACATCCAGGCATTGCTGCATGGTTTCTGTTGTCATTATTTCTTTTCTGTCGGGCCCGGCATCCACATGACAATGCTTGCAAACCTGGTTACACATTTTGCCAACGTTAATTTGAAAAGTAGTAATGGTTCCGGGCTTTAACGGATATAAATTGCTCTCCTCCAGTTTTTGTTGAAAAGGTATAAGTGTATATTCATCGGTTACACCATGCTCCAGTATTTCTATCTGTTCGCTGGCAACAGCCAGCTTGTTATGTGTTGCTAATAGTGACTTCATAATTACATCGAAATTTCTTTTACTTTATTCATCATCTGTACACCATGTACCAAAGCAGCACCTCCTTTAATGGCGGCTGCTACATGTACTGCTTCCATCAGTTGGGCTTCGTTATATCCTTTTTCATAAGAACTGCTGGTATAGGCATCAATACAATAAGGGCATTGAACAGCATGTGCCACAGCCAATGCTATCAGCGATTTCTCTTTTGCCGTCAATGCCCCTTCACCAAAAACCTCACCATACCATGAAAAAAATTTATCGGCCAGTGGCTTTTGAAGTTCTCCAATGTTTCCAAATTTTTTTAAATCTGCTTCATTGTAATAATGGTTACTCATAATCTATGTTTTGCTCTTTTGCAAGAAAAAGTAATCCGCATTTCAGATTACTTTCCCGGTTATTGAATTTCAAATACGAGACATTATTGTTTTATAAATTGAACTGTTTTTGCCAACTCTTTACTTGTTCTGATCGTAAGCCAGTATTTACCTGTTGCCAAATCCGCTGCTGCTATTTGTATAGTGTTTACTCCCTTAGTTAGTTTTGTAGGAATAGATTTAACTACTACCCCCTGAACATTGGTAATAGTAATAACTGAATTGTCTGTAACAGAAGATGATATGCTCAGTGTTGCTGATGATGTTACGATAGTTGGCGTAATACTGTTTATTTCAACACCCTGCCCCTGGGTAAACACAGCAACTATTTTTGAATTATATACCCGCCCGTCTATGTCTCCAACTTTTAGCCGGTAATAAACCCGGCCAGCAAGTTGGTTGACTGTATAGTCTGAATAGTCAAATGGTTGCTGGCATCTTAGCTGGTCGGCTGTAAAGCCGTCAATAGAAGAGTAGTTTATACCATCATAAGAACGTTGAATATCAAATTTGGCATACGAAATAAAGCAAGCTGTTTTCCAGGTTAATTTATTGTTGTCAGTGTTTGAGACAGCATTAATAGTACTGATACTAACGGGCACATAGGATGAGTCTATTAATAATTGTGCTTTTACTACTATTCCCGAAAGGAAGAAAAAGGATAAGATTACTATTACTTTTTTCATAAACTGAAGTTTATTGAGTTAAACAAGTTGGTTTTATATAAAAGCGAAAAGCAACTGTCAAAAACAATTACTTTTCATAGGAATCACTTTATTAACAAGCGATACCGGATTTTTGGTTATTCAGATATATTGGATACGATGTTTCTATGATATTGGATTTATAGATTAAGGATATTGTATAACTGGTTTAACTGATATTGGATAAAATGATATTATTTATGCTAATGCCCTTGCAGATTTTTCTTTTGAAACTAGTGCTACCACTATACCAAAAACGATATGACCCATCAGGCTTCCAATCATCATCAGCACTTTACTTCCTTCAGGTGCCATCATTCCACCCATTATTGCACCCATAGCCATCATCATTACCTGTGCAAATACAAAAATGATAATTCCAAATACTGCTCCTTTTACAACCGGACCTGAAATCTTAGCCAGCTGCTTTGCAAAAAAATAATTGTAGGAAACAGCGAATATTACACCAATCATAAAGTGCATTACCCATCCAACAATTACCGGGGCACCCAGCATACCCGCCAGCATTTCGGCAGGGTTCATTTTAGGCATTCCCATCATAGGGGCAATTAATGTTATCATTGTCATTACCGCAGTACCGGCTATTCCTGCAAGCAGGGATTTTTGAATTTTTGTGTTCATAAATATTTGATTTTGGTGATTTAGAAAGCTATTTGCTCAATTTTATAAATAGTCTGAGAAGGGGCTCTTTCCTGACAGAAATTTTTCGATTTTTGGTGATTTCTTGCCCGATAAATGACATTTAGCTTAAAAAGCCTCTCCAAACGTCAGGTAAAAACCACTTGTACCCTTGCCAATAGCATAATCCAACCGCAGGTTAAGATGCTCCTTGCGGTTCATAGTAAACCGGATGCCGCCGCCATAGCTATACCGCATCTGATTGAAGTTTAAAAAGCTTCCATTCCCACCCAATACACCACTACTGCCAAACAAGGCTGCGCCAAAGCGTTTATAAATGGGAAATCTTAATTCAGTTTGTAGTGCCATCAGGTTTTTATCCATGTACCGGCCCTGGTAATAACCCCTTAATAGTTTATTGCCCCCAACCTGTGATAATTGCTGAAACGGCGCATTACCTGTAATAAAACTGCTGTAACTATTAACAGCAAGTACCAGCTTTGACGAAAGTTTTTGATAGGCTGAAACATCCAGAACAAACCGATTGAAGTTATAATTACCGCCAATGTATTTTCCATTCACCATTACGCTTGCATTGGTAAACCATCCTTTGGTTGGAAACAATACGGTATCTCTTGTATCATAAACTGTTTGCAAACCCAAACCAGAAACAACACTGCCTGTTGAACCAGGAACTATCCCTTTACTTAATTCGCCATTTATAGTTGTATTCTTAATGTTATAGTTTTCGTATTGATAACCTAGCCCTGCATAAAAATTGGGTAGCAACTTATATGCAGCATTTATTTTTATCCTGGGATAATTAACCGCATAAAGTTCTTCCGGAACTGTGTTGCTACCCGTTCCGTAAAAGAAGTAATTGTATTTATAATAACCAGCTTCGCCGAAAATATAAACCCGGTTAAGAAATAGTTGGTATTGAGTATAAACCAGAAGTTGTTTGTTTTGTGTACCGGCAATACCTGCAAGTATGGTTGACGGCTTTTTGTTGAGGCTATCGTTGCCATAACGGAAGGTTACGGTTCCGGCAATACCGTAAGCCAATTTTGTTTCCGGTGTATAATAAATTATCGGGAAAGGGAAAGCACTAACTTTCTTTTTACCTGATTGTGCTCCGGCTGATGAAGCAGCTAAAAGCAAGGCTAAAATAAAACTGGCAATTGTGTATTTCTGATGAAGAAATTGCATGGAGTACAGATTAATATTTGTACCCCTTTCCCTGGTCATTTTCTAATTCTACTCCCAGAGATAATACCATGCGGTTTACAAAATTGAAATAGGAAATAACCAGTGCAGCGTCCAAAATGCCTTCATCTGCAATACCCGCCGCTTTTAACATAATGGTATGGTTCCTGTTCTCATGCTCTTGCGGATGAAGGGTTAAATGAATGGCAAAAGCACACAGGGCTTCTTCTTTAAAATTCAACCCTGCGGTATGAATATCTTTTTTCAGTAATTCAATTCTTGCGGCTTCTTTCCAATAATGGTTCAATGCCTCTGAATGATGTGTTTGACAATACACACAGCCATTAGCTACAGAAACCACTACGGCTATCATTTCCTTTTCAGCCCTTGACAGTGAAGTCTTGCTGAACATGATATCCATATATAAATTCAGGTGGCTCTGGATGCTTTGCGGGTGCAGGCTTTGAATTTTTAATACTTCCGATATTTTTCCCCGCTTTTCAATTAATGTGTCATAAACATTTTTCAATACTCCTTCTGCCTCTTCCGGCTGAGTTACTTTTATTCTTGCCATTGCTAAAGATTATTTTACCTCATTCAGGTCCCAATCATATTTCAGGTAGTCAATATTTGCATTTTCATTGATTGGCACTGGAGAATACTTATTGATGTATTGAATTAACGAAAGCTTGCTCCACTTTTTCATATCACCACCATACCAGTTAAAAATGGATGACAATTTTGGATTATCAGCACTCGGTTGATTTCGGGTGGTATCACTTAAAAAACCAATGGCCTGTTCCGTCAACTGTTTATCTAACACATTACCTTCATAGGCTTCAGCCCTTAATTTAGGGCAACTCATAGACGCACAATTCAAGGCAAAATGAATTCTTGGTTCAGTAAACTGGTTGCGTACAATACGATGCTCAATATTATTTAGCGTCATTGTTCTGCCACCTATTTTGAAAAACTTTTTATCCCACGGGGTGTTTACAAATATGATTTGATTGGCCGGTCCCAGGTCTTTAATACTTTTTACAGGGTAATTGTCAACAATTAATTTTACTGTATATGCATTATAGGCATTCAGCCAATAGGCTATTTTATCATTTTCATTCCAGCTTTTGGCAGGCGCATCTTTTGAAATGATATCAAGGTAAGATTGCAATTCTGCTTTGTCTGCAATAAAGCCCTTATAATCAACCAGGCCATCAGGGCTTACATGTTTCTTTAAAAGAGTAGTCCATTTTTCATGAGAAACTATCTGACCTTTACCGGAAATTTTAATACCACAGCTCGACATACACCACATGTATGCTGCAGCTATTACTACTGTAGCTATAAAACCAACTCCTATTTTTTGCATTGTTGTCATTTTAAGTTTATATACGTAAATGGTCGCCATTAAGGCTCTTTCCTGACAGAATACAAAGTTGAATTTTGCAAAAATGATTTCCTGCCACTTAGCTCCCAAAAAAGTAATCCGAAAACGATAGCATACTCTAATACCAATATAACAGGGCTTTCTTTGAAAGCTGTATTGGAATAAGCGTAATAACTGAGTATCACCGTAAATGTCCATATCAATGGGAAACGATATTTCGTAAAAATGCTAAGGGCAAGTGGAGTAATTATATACCATGGGTGCACTGTAGTGGAAAAGAAAAAATAAAAGCACAAGGCAAACAACATACTTTCGCAATACCCCTTAAATTCTTCATTCTTTTTTACCGAAGCAACTACAGCTATAAATGAAAATATTATTAGCGGGGTAATTTTTCCAATAAAATGAATAAGATTATATCCGGTAAATTGATACCCAATTTCTCTCAACAGATAATAAATGCTGGCATTAAATTCAAAATTTACAAACCATAGTGAAACTGTGTCTGAGTAATTACTGAAAAATGTAGTTGAGAAGAAAGGCAGAAATAGAAGTAAAGTAGAAGCAGTAAATAGGCTGTAAAATATTAATCCATTCCTGAACCTTAATTTTCTGAATAACAAGGGTAACAACATGAGCGGCACTAATTTTACAGACACAGATAAAGCAAATAATACGGAAGCCCATTTTAACCTGTCAGTTTGCAAGAGATATAACGACCATATTAAAAAGAAAACCATCACTCCTTCAAAATGAAGATTGCCGGTAAGTTCAATAATTACCAGCGGATTCAAGAAATATAGAAATATATTTTTTGCTGGCAGATTCTGTTGTTTTAATAATTTCTTTCCAATATAAAAAGTACCAATGTCGGCCCCGATAATAAGTAGTTTAAATACAATTACACTGCTAAAAATGCTTTTACTTGCAACTAAAGCAGCAATGGCAAAGCAAAATTGATTGACAGGTGGATAATTAGTATAATGACCTGCACTTAAACTACCCATGCCATTAAACAATTGCTGTGCTTCTGGCATATGGAACCCGGCGTCGTTTATTATAGTTGAAGGGAGATAGAGATATGGGTTATTGCCATGCAGTAACATTCTGCCATCCCATATAAAACGGTAAAAATCTTGTGACAGAT
The DNA here is from genome assembly GCA_041738795.1 of Chitinophagaceae bacterium. Lineage (GTDB taxonomy): Bacteria > Bacteroidota > Bacteroidia > Chitinophagales > Chitinophagaceae > JJ008. Next base: position 83,104 of record JBGSPB010000015.1, read on the forward strand.
TGGGAATAGAGAAAATTAATATTACCCGCAACAATAGACCAGCATAAAAGAGGTTTTGCTGAGGCCCATGATACCATTTTAGTAAAAGGGAAAAAGAGAAAAACAGAATTGAATATAAGCCCAATAGTTCAGGGAAACTTGCCCTGTTTAAATGATAACCAAAAAGACCCGTGCACACTACCTGCACAAAAATAAGCAGCCACGTAAATTGTTTCTTAGAGGCAACACTCATTACTCTCTTGTTTTAATGGAATTGAATACGATATAGCAGTATCCCGTAAAAAGCATCAGGTGAAAGGGAACCTGCGAAAAATCGCTAAGATAAAATGCACTATACAAACCAAAGGCAAAATAACCAATGAAGGCAGCTTCCAGCAAAGTGTTGAAAGATAATTTTGTATTGAGGTATCTGTTTCCTTTCCAGCTATCAGAAAGATTGCTGATATTAAACTTTGGAGTTCTTATAAATTCACTCTTCTTGCCGGTATATGCTTCTGCCACGGCCAGTGTATTATGCAATGAGAAACCCATAGCTACTGTAAAAAAAGAAAAAAACATCTTTATATACCGGGCAAAATTTGCAAAGCTATTTCCATTAAGGTTTTTAAATACCACCCAGTTACAAATAAAAAGAATAACGGTGCTTGAAATAAAGATAGTGTTCAATTTCAACAGGCCGGAAAAAGCAGGGAAACTATTTTGAATATATAAAACCGGCACACTCAGTACAGATAATATAAGCATAAAGAAAAACATGCTGCTGTTAGCCAAGTGCAGCAAACCATTAAGCTTTGTCCGGAAACTAATTGTTTTAGATTTTGTAATCCTTCCAAACATTTTGATGAAATTTTCGGCCCCGCCCTTATTCCACCTGAACTGCTGTGAACGGGCAGCACTCACCACTACGGGCAGTTCAGCAGGTGTAACAACATCTTCCAGGTATTTAAACTTCCATCCTTTAAGCTGCGCCCTATAACTTAAATCGAGATCCTCGGTTAGTGTATCCCCTTCCCAGTTACCGGCATCAATAATAGTTTGCTTACGCCATATTCCGGCAGTTCCATTAAAGTTTATAAAATATCCGTTTGCATTTCTACCACTTTGCTCCAATGTAAAATGTGCATCTAATGCAAATGCCTGTACTTTAGTAAGCAGTGAATAATCCCTGTTAATGTGTCCCCATCTTGTTTGTACTACACCAATTTCAGGGTCTTTAAAATAACCCACTGTCTTGTTTAGCCAGGTTGGCTGGGGTAAAAAATCAGCATCAAAAATGGCAATAAATTCTCCTTTCGCTGTTTCTAATCCTTCCTTTAAAGCTCCGGCTTTAAAGTTAATACGGTTGGCACGGCGTACATGCTGAATGTCTGATCCCGTTTGTTGCAATTCTGTAATAAGGTTTGCCGTATCTGAAACAGAATCATCGGTGCTGTCATCCAGCACTTGTATTTCCAATTTATTTTTTGGATAATCTATTGAAGCAATACAACGAAGTAATCTTTCCATTACATATTTTTCATTGTAAACCGGTAATTGTATTGTAACGTAAGGTTCATTGCCTTCAACTGGCAAATTAATGACAGTAGCTGTAGCCTTCCCTTTTCTTGCCTTCATATAGTTAAATAATAAGTGCAACTGGGAAAGACTGTATAGAAATATCATCAGCAATGCAATACTGTAAACTACAATTATGATATATGAGATGATAAGCCACATACTATTTAAAAATGTATTTAAAAACCCAACCAATAATTTTTACTCCTGCCAGAATGGTTCCTTTTACCGTACCCGAAACTTTTGAAATACCAATTCTGTTTCTGTAACGAACAGGCACTTCGGTATAACTCATTTTTTGCTTCAACACTTTTAATTGCATTTCTACAGTCCATCCATAGGTTTTATCCACCATTTGCAACTGTAAAAGCTTATCATATTTTATTGCCCTGAAGGGTCCCAAATCTGTAAACTTAGATTTATACATTATTCTCATTAAAAATGTAGCCAGCCAGTTCCCAAAAACTTGCTGTGGTGTCATAGAACCTTTTGCTCTTAATCCTTTCACTCTTGCGCCAATTACAAAATCTATATCATCTAACAGGATGGGTTTTACTACCGCATCCAATTCTTCAGGATAATCTGAGTAGTCACCATCCAAAAAGACAATAATGTCGGTTGGTTCAATCTTCGCTGCTACATACTCCATTCCTTTTAAGCAAGCATAACCATAGCCGCTCCGCAACTCCGATAATACAGTGGCACCGGCAGCTTCTGCTACGGCTCCAGTCATATCGGTAGAGTTATTGTTAATCACAATTATTTCCTGTACTGAATTCGGTATCGCCTCTACAACTTTACCTATTGAGTCCTGTTCGTTATATGCCGGTATTATTACCTTTATTGTCTTTACCAATTGTCTCTTTTAAATGATGCATAATCTGACCATTGCCCAATTTTTTTATCGTCTTTGTATTTTTCAGCCATAGCTAATTTTCCATTATTGTAGTAAAGTGTATATCCATTTTGTTTGCCATTGCTGTACTCTGCTTTTTTCATCACACTGTTATTTTTGTAAAACACCCACCATTCGCTGGCCAATCCATTTTTAAACCGTCCTTCCATTTGCCTGGTTCCATCAGCATAATAGAATTTCCAATATTTATTCCGGATGTTATTATTATAGCCGCCTTCCTCTTTTATTCTGCCATTATCATAATAGAAGAACCAGTAACCGGATTTTACATTCTCACTCACCCATCCTTCTTCTTTAATATTGCCATTACTATAAAACTGCTTTACATAAGTCTTGTCGTCTGCACCAATGCCAACAATAAATAGTAAAGAAATCAGCAGTTTCATTCAATTATTTTTTCGCTTTTAGTAGTTCAAGTAAATCCACATCATTACCAAGCAGCACCGCATCTTGTGTAATCCTTCCTTCTTCTTTTCCGTTTTCTAATTTCAACACTCCACGGGGGCAAACAGCAGAACAAATGCCACAGCCCACACAACTGGAACGAACAATATTTTCACCTTTTTGGGCATAAGCCCTCACATCAATACCCATTTCACAGGCATTGCTGCAATTACCACATGAAATACATTGGCCACCGTTTGTGGTAATTCTGAATCGGGAAAATAAACGCTGCTGTAATCCCAAAATTGCAGCCATTGGGCAACCAAAGCGGCACCAAACCCTGCTGCCCAGTAATGGATAAAAGCCAACACCAATAACACCACTAAATGCAGCCCCTATAAAAAAGCCATACCAGCTACGCAGTTTATAACTGTCTAAGAAAAAAACTTCCTGTTTTCCAGAAAAATGATTTAGTAATAACACAGTTATCATTACAATACCCAATGATACTATTGTGTAAACCGCATCCTTATCCATATTTTTTCTTTTGAATAAATACAGTGCTCCAATTAGCACAGCAATAAAAATGGCTATGCCATAAGCAAATTGATTGCGGGTGATAATACTATATGCAGGGTTACTACTTAAAAAGGAATAGACAACAGCAACGGTTGTTATAAATACAAATACCAAAACTAAATGAATACTCCAGCGTTCAAACTTCCAGGCTTTTGCAGATTTATTAGATAAATGCCTGAACGAATCTCCGGCAGTTTCAGCTAATCCACCGCAACCACAAACCCAGGAACAGTACCATCTTTTTCCCAAAAAATAAGTGAGAATAGGCGAACCAATAAATATCAGTACCAAACCAAATACCAACATAAACATTCCCAGGTTGCCACCATCCACCAGGTTTTTTATATGCCAGTCTTCAAACATGTAATAATTCAAAGGCCACATGTTTTTAATATCTTTTACAAAATAGGCTTTGTCGGGATTGAGTTTAGACAGGATTTCTGGAATAAGAAATGCAAATGCCAATTGAAAAAACATAACAGAGATTGTTCTTACAATCTGGTATTTATTGTGCCTGTATTTTAAAATAAATTTATAACCTAGTGCAAGAATGGCAACGGTGTATAACGTACCATATACAAACCATTGCGTTGCTGGTTTGCCATTCAGCAATTTACTTAAAGGGTCGAAAAATACAATTATACCGGTGTTCCCTTTTTCACCGTTAAACCCTAAATATTGCGGATCCCAGTAAATAACTACATAAAATAAGGTAAGCAAAATGCCAAGGCTCCAGCCAAGCACTCCTTTACTGGTAAGTGACTTAAACCAAAGCCCATTATTTTTTATTCCGGGTGGATGATGCAGGTATAAATCATTTGCATACATAACTGTACCCGTAATGATTGCAACTAATGAAACACCTGACCAAAGAGCTTTATTTGGAAATTGCACATTCAGCAACGCCAATACCAAGATAAAGAGGCCGCTAAGCCCGATAGCTAAAGCTATTTTTTGTTTGGTGCTTTGCATTGTAGCAGAATGCTGCGCAACAGATAAGTTCGTTATACCAGATGGCATGATTAAGCAGGTTGAAATTGGTGATGAAATGCAGCTTTAATTTCATTTTCATGTTTCGTGGAAAATTCGGGGTCGAAATTGGCTGCTGATAAATTTTCGATTACATAATCTATGGTTCGCTTTTCAGTAAGCACTTTGTCAAAAAACTCATGCCGCATCCGTATGCCAAATATATTGGTGCCAATAAATTCTCTTGTAACCTTATCGTAAACAAAACGGATACATTTTTTTCCGTTTCTATGCTCCCAGTAAAAATGTTCTTGATTTTCTTTTGGTTGTGCAAATACCCATCCATATGTTTGATACTCTATATCTAAAAATTTTGCAGAGTTAAACCAGTTGCCCGGATTGTATGGTGTAGGATTGCCACAAATAGTTTGTGCCACAGTTTCTCCCATCATACGGCCTGTGTACCAAACTGCTTCAACAGGCCGCCGATTACCAATTGCTTGTAGCTGCTCAGCACAATCTCCAATTGCATATATATTCTCAAAATTGGTTTGTAAAAAGCGGTTCACTTTTACGCCCCGGCCAATTTCAATACCACTGTCCTTTAAAAAATCGATGTTGGGTGATACCCCCGCTGTAAGCCCCACTAACTGGCATTCTATGGTTTCGCCTTTATCGGTTATAACTGCTTTGGCCTTTCCATTATCATCAGCAATAACTTCTTTAAGTCCGGTTTCTAATTTTAAGTCAATTCCGTGTTCGATAATATGTCGGTTAATCATTTCGCTTTCTCCCTGCGGCAAAACAATATCCCAAAAGCTTTTTTCCCTTACTAAAAAGGTTACTGAAATATTTCTTGACAATAACATTTCAGCCAGCTCAATGCCTATTAAACCGCCGCCAACTACTACAGCATCTTTACAGTTTGGTGAATTTTCCTCGATATAATCAAGGTCTTGTTTGCTGTATAAACCGGTTACACCGGGCAAATCCTGTCCGGGCCAGCCAAACTTATTTGATTTAGAACCGGTGGCGATTATTAATTTATCAAAGGGAAGTATGCTGCCGCTTTGCAAAAAAATCTTGCTGTCAAAAGGATTTATCCGGGTAACATAATCCTTTTTTAAAATAATATTATTATCCGCCCAAAAGTTTTTTTCATAGGGTTGTGTATGCTCAAATTTCATGTGCCCCATATACACATACATTAAAGCCGTTCTTGAAAAGAAATATTCGGCTTCTGAAGAGATAACCGTTATCCTTTTATCAGATAGTTTTCTGATATGCCTTGCAGCAGTGATGCCGCTTATGCCATTTCCGATAATTACGATGTGCTCCATTATTTTGTATTAAAAGGATAAATTTCTTGCTTGATAAAACTATCAGGAAACTTTTCATCTCCGTGAAACCCTAGTTCAATATCTCTTCCATCCTTGGGTACATAATTTGTTTTAAATAAGTAATCCCAAAGGCTTAGTGAAATACCAAAGTTTACACCATGCCGCTCTGGTAATTCTTTGCTGTGGTGCCAAATGTGCATTTTGGGGTTGTTGAAAATATATTTCAGCCAGCCATAATCCCATCCAATATTGGCATGATTTAAATGCCCGATAGTAATGGCTAAGAAATGTACCAGTATTACATCTTGAGCAGGCACTCCACCAATGATGGCTATGGGAATATATAAGAGGGATTTATACACCACCGGTTCCATCCAGTGATACCGCAAATGTGCTGCAAAGCCCATTTGTTTTACGGAGTGATGCACCTTGTGAAAATTCCATAGAAAATTAACACGGTGTAATAAGCGGTGAGTATTCCACTGTACAAAATCGCTAACCAAAAAAAATATGAGCAACCCGACTGCTTTAGGCAATGCGTTTAAGTTTACTAATTGTAAATCAGCAAGGCTTACCCCAATTGATGAAAGAATATTATTAAAGACATGGGCAGCGGTATCAGAAAGGGCAATGAGTAATATTAAATTAAGAATAAAGAAGTTGAAGAACATGTAAAAAATATCTAACCAAAAATCTTTACGAATTATTGGTTGATTTTTTCTCCAGGGAAAAACAATTTCCAATCCCCATACAACTAACGAAATAGCAATTAGAGCATAAAAATAATTGTCCCAGCCGGGATACAGTACTTCATTCTTCAGGTAGTTAAAATAACCGCCATAAGCATTTTTTAAAATTTCAATTACTTCCTTCATCAGCAATTCGATTGTTTATCATTCAGTATTTCCCGTATATATTTTATTTCCTCTTTTCAAATATTTACCCCACTTTTTTGAATAGGCATGTACATTTTCTGTTGGCTTGTTGTTGCTATCTACCAATGTTTTGCCTTCATTCTTCCATTCAAAAATGCCACCCCACAGGTTGAATACATTATTATAACCCGCTTTCTTGATTTTGCTTCCAATTCTTTCGCTTCTTACTCCTAATGAACAATAGACGATAACCTTTTTAGCTTTGGAAATATTCATTCCTTTTAGTGTATTTATATCAAATTCGTTAAAGCCAATATAAACCGCTCCGGGTATTTTGCTTACTACGTATTCGGCAGGTTCCCTGGCATCTAACAGTAAAATGCTATCAGATAATTGCACATCTTTTGAATAGATGTACGGTACTGAATTATTATTCAATTTTTTCAGAACTTCTTCAATCGTTTTTTCCTGCGCCATTGTAAGCGATGCTGATAATAAAAATGAAACCATGCAAATGAATTTATTCATACTTGTTTATTGTTCGTTTAAACTCCAGTCATACTCTTTAAATTCTATTACTGCATTCTCATTTGCTTTTGTTTTACTGTATTTATTAATAAAACTGGTTAGTTCACCAAAATCTGCTTTGTACCAATCAAATATTTTTGAAACTTTAATTTTACCGGGAGCAATTTCATTTGCTGATGAATTAAGAAACGTAGTGGTTCTTGCAGTGAGCAATGAATTAATATTGGCATCAGTAAACGCAATATTGGATAAGGGCGGGCAAGAAACAGCGGCGCAGTTTACGGCAAAATGAATCCGGGGATCTTTAAAAGTGGGACGTATAATATCGTTCTCAATATTATTGAGTGAGTATTTTTTCCCAGCCAGTTCAATCCATTTTACATCCCAGGGTTTTCCGCTGTGCAATTTAGTAATGCTAGTTACCGGATAATTATCAACAATTAACTTCAGCGTAAAAGCATTATAAGTATTAATCCAATATGCCAGCGATGCGTTAGCGGTCCAGTTTTTGGCAGGTATTTGCTTTGCCAATTCTGTGGTATAAGCATCCAGCAATACTTTGTCTTTTTTAAGCCCTTTGTAATTTATTTTACCTGTTGCTGAAACATATTTTTGCAATAAGGAATTAAACCCCTGATGGCTTGCCTGTGTCAGGTCAGATTGAGATTTAGCTGCCGTGAAAAAAAATAAAACAGCAGCAGATAATAGTAATCTAAATTTCATTGTACATTTTCTTTTATTAGTAGTCGGATATAACTCCTTGTCCTGACACTATTCTGTATGATAATTTTCTAGGTAGGCAGAAATCCTTGCAATAGATACGGTGTTAGTTTTAATGAAGTTTTCGAGGTGCCGGTATTGCAGATTTCTCCCCAATTTGTCCTCCAATTCAATTCCCTCAAATCTCAACCAGTAATAGTCGTTAAAATGTCCATTTCCTGACAAAAAGAATTTTTATGCAGCAATCCTCCTGAGTTTCCGCTCTTTGTGCTTTCTTGCACCGAAATATATATAATCATGAACATTGGAAGAGTAACAAAATTTATAGCTCTCAGCTCTTTGTTGATGGGTATTTGTACAGCAGGCTGTTTCCAAACTGTAAAACCAAAACCTGTTGATTTAGGTCAGTTTACTACAACTAAAATTAATGGGCTGAGTTTTGTGGCATCGCCCAAAATAATTTCTGAAAATGATGTACAAAATGTGCAGCAGGTAAATGCCAATTGGGTGGCATTAATGCCCTTTGCTTTTATGCGAAATGTAGACTCACCGGCAATCCGATACAATAGCGAAAGACAATGGAAAGGCGAAAGAATTGACGGTATAAAAGAAACAGCACTTGTATTTAAAGCCAAAAGAATTAATGTAATGCTGAAACCCCAATTGTGGATTGGCAGGGGTGAGTTTACCGGCCATATAAAAATGAAAACAGAAGAGAACTGGAAAATGCTGGAGCAGCAATATGAGGTATTTATCCTGGATTTTGCAAAAGCAGCTGAGGAAGTGCATTGTGAAATGTTTTGTATAGGAACTGAATTGAACGGGTTTGTAAAAAGCCGCCCTGAGTATTGGGATTCGTTAATTCAAAAAATTAAAAAGGTATATACAGGCAAACTGACCTATGCAGAAAATTGGGATAGTTATCAAACCGTTCCATTCTGGAAACAATTGGATTATATTGGTGTGGATGCTTATTTTCCTTTAAGTAGCAAACAAACATTTACATTAAAGGAAATTCAAAATGGATGGACAAAGCATAAAAAAGAAATAAAAGCTTTGACTGATGATATAGGTAAGCCTGTATTATTTACAGAATATGGTTACCGTAGTTGCGACTATACTGCCAAAGAGCCCTGGACGCACATGAAAGAACCTGTAAATACCGAAAATCAAAAAATAGCATTACAAGGATTATATAATGTTTTCTGGAAAGAGAACTGGTTTGCAGGTGGCTTTTTATGGAAATGGTACGATAATGAAAACGCTGGTGGGGAAACGGATACTGATTATACACCGCAACATAAACCAGCTGAAGAATTGATACGAAGTGTTTATAAAGGAGCCAATTAAGAGCTATGAATTGGAAGTTATGAACAACAAGAATTACCTGCTTGAATAGGGGGACATTTTACAGAACCATAGCTACAAAATACACAGCAATCACCTTCTTTTGGCTTCAGCCTCACTTTACAGTTTTTGCATTCATAGAAAAACTGACAGGCATCATCTGGCATTGTTTCTTCCTGTTTATAATTACAAATGGGGCATGTAATAACAGACTGAAGAATGATGGGGTTCGGCATTACTTGTTTATTAAACTTTGTGAAACTATTTTGTACCCTGTGCTTCTAATTGCCAAAGCAATACTATCTACTGATGTTTTGCTAATGTCAAACTTTACGCTACTACTTCCATTTTCGTACGATGTTTGAAAACCAATTACACCGTTTACTTTTGAAATCTCATTATTAACATGCTGAGTACAACCTTCGCAGGTCATTCCTTTTATTTTAAAAAAAACTGTTTGAATATTCCTCTTATCAACAACTATTACCTGTTTTGTTTCTGGTTTCGGAAAGAATATTTTAGAGTAGCTGGGGAAAGTTAATAGCAAAACTGCCAACACCGTTACTATTGCAAGAAACATTTTGCTTTGCAGAAAACCTGTTTTTCCATTATTGCAATTGCATTCAACATTTGTTTTCACCGGCTTTAATTTCTGATACCATACAAATACTAATACGGCAACAGTTAAGCCAATCAGGTAGGGGCGAAACGGTTCCATCCAGGAGAATGTTGAGGCAATACCGCTGGTTCCACTTATCAATGCCAATACAGGTGTAATGCAGCATAAAGAAGCGGCCGTTGCTGTCAGCAACCCCGCTATCCATGTTTTTCTGGCTGCCTTAAATGTACTCATGCTAATTCTAATTTTGTATTTAGTTCATTAACATATTTAAATAAGGACCTGAGCATTTTCAAATGTTCAGGCATTAAAGAATAAAAAATAGTTTGCCCTTCTTTACGGGCTTGTATAATACCACTGTCTTTCATCTTTCTCAGATGTTGAGAAATATCCGGGATACTCATGCCTAAAATGTCACTCAAATCGCAAGGGCAAAGCTCCTTTTCTTCTTCAAGCAGATAAAGGATCTCAAGTCTTACATCAACGAGCACAAAAATGAGCCTACGGAATTTAAACCTTGAACGCTGTAAAAGCATTATGAAAACTTTACATTTCGATAAGGCTACCATCCCCCATATAACAATAGCAAATTGGTTTTTTATTTTTGGCATACTCGTATCCATCCGCCCACCATTGTTTCATTTTGCCAGGTTCAAACACCAGCACATTATCGGTAAGGGCTTCAGGTATATAGTAAATCCGAACATCAACCCGGTTGGCTCTTCCCATGAGTTTACCTATTACTACATCTTTCAAACTAATTTGAGTTGACATAAACCTCATGGTTTTCAGGAGCAGGGAAAATGGATTTCTACTGATTCCCTGATTACGGTTTGGCTGCTCATTATCTAAAACTATCACATCCACTTCACAAGCTCCATTTTCCAAAGCACAGGAAAGCGGAACATGGTTACCAAAACCACCATCGGCATATTGATAACCATTATGTTCATACACACTCATAAAGGGCACAAAATTAGCCGATGCCCATGCCCAATCGCAAAACTGTTCATAAGTGCATTCGTCTGAATGAATATATTCAACAGTTTGTTGAGTTAAATTAGAGACGGTCAGTATTATTTTCGTTTGTTGCTTTTCTATTTCAGCAAACTCTTCTTTTTCAATACTGTTTCTAATTAACCGGCGAAGGTTTAGGCTTTCTCCAAATGTTGGGCTTCCTTTAATAAAACTGCGGATTGTATTAAAATGGTTAATACTTGTTTTGAAGCCACTGGCTGTTTTCTTTATCCAAAATGGAGAAACAGAAAATATATCTTTTTGGGTAACAGTTGTATAAATCTGCTTTATTTTATCAATCTTTCCAATAGAAATGTGTGGCAAAAGTAGTCCCCCGGTTGAGCAGCCTACTAACAAATCGTAATAGTTGGAACAATCTTTTACCAGGTATTCTGCAATACCACCTGCAAAAGCTCCTTTGCTGCCGCCGCCTGAAATTACTAATGCCTTCATAAAGTAATAGTCGGGTTTATCATAATTTCATGACAACATTGCTGCAAGAATCTATTGATAGTAATAAAACACAATCTCCCAAACTGTGTTTTATTATGCCACCTTCCATTTATCATCTACGATTAGTCATTGCTTTAACCTTTTTTGCAGATGGTCTTCCATACTCAACATAATATTTAAAATCACTTGTCAGGGTATTACTCAGGCCTGTCATTTTTAATTTCATTAAGGGCTGCATAATAAAGCCCATTATCCCCCCCACTTCAATATCCATCGTCATATTCACCCTGGTTTTGTCACTATCTAAAGAAGTAAGCACCCATGTATTCTTTGCAAACTTCACCATGGCAGGCATACCTTCTACAGCCTGCCAGCTTATTGTATAATTAGCTGCAGAATATTCAAGTATCTTTTCTTTTAATTTACCCAAAGTAGTGGCACAACCTCTTTCTGAACAGGCAGAGCCATTTATACCCTCGCCACTTCCTTCTGAATGGTTTACAGGGGATGCCCATTTGTAGGCATCAGCAAACTGAACACCTATTACATCCCAGGCTGCATCTATCTCTTTATTTACAATTATTTCTTTTTCGATTATCATGTTCAAATATTTTAAGTCTTTAAACGAGTTATTTCTTCCATGCCCTGCCAGCAAAAGCTGCATCCAAATCCGGGTTTGAATTATGATTTGCGTAGTTGCTCAATGTTTTTACACCGATACCAGCAATGACACCCAACACATGTTCCTCTGTATAGCCAGCTTCCAGAAACTCTTCTACCTCTTGTTGTGAAACAATACCCCGGTTAACTGTTAAGGAACGGGTTAATTTTGAAAGAGCCGCCAATTTTACATCTGGTATTTGTTGTCCGTTCCGTATAGCATCGGTTACTGATGTAGGAACTTTAGTCATCATATCGCCAACAAAACTGTGTGCTGCCATACAGTATTCACAATCATTTTCAAAGGCTACAGAAAGAAACACTACTTCCTGTTCTATTGGTGCAAAGCCTGCATTAGTCCGAAAACTATTGTAAGCGTATGTGTATGCATCAAGCAAGGCTGCATTATGCCCCATCTTTACATACATGTTTGGTGCAAAACCCATTGCATTTTGGGTCTTTTCTATTATTACTTTACTAATGGGTGATGTGATTTCACCTTCTAATTTTAAATTTGCCATTTTATATTTTTTATTGTTTAAATTAACAATACAAAGATGGCAACTGTATTTCTGTTGGAATTATCCTATTAGCTCAATAATTGTGAAAATCAGCTCAACCGGAATTGGGAAGGTGATTTGCCGAAATGCTTTTTAAATGCCTTGTTGAAGGTTGAGATGGTTTCAAAGCCGCAGTCAAAAGCAATATCGCCAATTGACTTCGATTTTAGTACGAGCAGCTGTTCGGCTTTTTCCAGCTTTTTTTGTGTAAAGTATTTGGTAGGACTTTCCTTGTAGTGTTCTGCAAATTTTCTTTTGAAAGTTGCCAAGCTGCAATTGCAGAGCATTGCTAACTCTTTAAGCGATAAATTTGAGAAAACGTTTTTTTGAATTACGTCTGTAAAATCATACTCGTAGGGAATAAATAAAGAAGAAACAAATTCATTAATAGAATTTGCATTTTCGCTTTTACTTAAAATTATTAATAGTTCTTTGAGTTTATTAATTATAATATTTTCATCAACCAGCGTTTGGTTATCTAATAAAAAGTCAATGCTGTCAATAAATGATTTCATCAAGGGCTCAATATTGACCTTTTTTACATCAAAAGGTTTGGCAAAATGCTTTAACGATAAATCGGTTGCAAAAAATTCTTTTACCATTTCGGGATAAAAAAATGCACCGATTGCCGCTAATTTGTTATCAGTTTCATTGATAGATATGTCCTCCAAAAAATAATTTCCGCATTTTGCCAGCATGGCTTCGTTCTTGGTATATTTCAATAAGTTGGTTGGGGTTCTGAATTGAAAGGAACCTTCTTTTATAAATAAAAAACAGGCTTCATCCTCTGCAAAATATTTTGGAACCCGTTTAAAATCGGAAGTCATAACCAGTTTCTCGAAAACCCGTTTGCCTCTGTACTTTATTATTTTTTGGTCATATATCATTTAAGTATCTAATTTCTATTCTGCAAAATTATTCAACTCCATATCCCAATCATATTTTTGGTAAAGTATGTTATAGTTTGTAAAATCTTTACGGAGATATTTTGATAATATTTTTTTTACTCTTTCCTCGCCGCCAAAATCACCTTTAAACCATAGCATCAATTTTGTAACTTTTACCACCTTCTTTTCTTCGTCAACTATCGTTTCATTTTCTAAAAATGATTGTGTTGCTAAATCAAGTTGCTTCTCAATGTTATCAATTTTATAAAATGCAATGGGTGGGCAGCTTTTTGCACCACAGTTTAATGCAAAATGAATACGGTAATCAATAGTTGATACTGCCAATTTTCTAATAATGTCGGAGGGGAATAATTGCGGTAAATAACCCAGGCTGAATTTCCAGCGATATTTTCTTAATATGCCATGTTCTATGTCATCAAGGCTAAACTTTCGTCCGGCTATTGCAATTAGCTTTTGCCGGAAAATTTCGGGTTTTACTTTTCTTTCTCTAATGGATAGTATTTGGAAATACGCATTGTAGATATTAATCCAAAATGCTTTCTTATTATTGTCATTTATCAGGTTGCCGGTTAAATCACCAATTGCTAATTTTTCGAGTGAATACTCCAAAGTATGGGTAGGGTCAGCCATTTTCACATTTAGCAATAGCTGTTCACCCAAAGCCACGGGAATGTTTGCAAATCCCATATAATTTATTTATGCTGCTGGACTAATTGAAATGAAATAAAAGTGTATGTCACAAATCTATGGCTCCAAATTAAGCAGAGTTTTTATAATATTTTATTTTCAATTTGAGGCACTATATATTCATCTTTGTTATTGAAGCCTGATAAGTAGATAAAAACAGTAACCATCAGGTCGTCCTTTCTATCTTGTTTGCTCATATCTTAATATAAAGAAAAAATCAATTGACAAGGAATTATTTTGATTTAGCATCGCTTAAAATGTCCTTCTGATAATATTTTGCCCACGCATTGTTTATAGAAAAGACGAGTTGCTTTCCGAAAACATTTTCCATCCAAACAGGAATAAGAAAATTCCTGTTACCCCGGAAATATAAATAGCATTTATGATCTGTGCAGTTTTCATCATCGTATGCATGTCTTGCAGCAAAGTCACCACAAAATGTTGCCCACGGCAGGCCAACACATCCCAATACAAAGTGAATCCAGGGTTGTTTCTCATCCCGCACAACAGTAGGAATTAAGTCTCTTGTTGTATCAATCCTTCCTGGCCAGTATTGAATGAAATCAACATGATCCAAATGGGGGAATTTATTTTTGAAATTCGAAATGACATCTTTGATGACTCCAGGTGAAGTAACATCATTCCTTGAAAATGTAGTAAGGGCACTGCCTCCCCCTAATAAAATCCGGTTATCTCCTGTAAGCCGGAAATAGCTATAGACTAAATCAGAATCCCAACATTGATATTTTCCTGATGGAAACATTTCTTCTATATCATGCACTTCTAACGGTTCGCTGACAGATAAAAAAGTCTGGGCATGAAAAATGGTACCAGCAAAGTGCGAAAGTTTTGGGGAAATTTTATCAGCGCAGAAGATAATTTGGCCTGCCTTGACGGACCCCAAATGAGTTTTAACAACATGACCACCCAGTTCCTTAACTTCTGATGCTTCATAAATAAGAACTCCGTTGTCCACCAAAATCTTTTTCAACCCCTGGGAATAAAGAAGCGGGTTTATAGAATAAGTGCCAGGGTATCTGACACCGCCATAATATTTTTCAGAACCTATCAAATTTTTTACTTCTTCCTTATTATACAACATTTGCTCGTACCCCAGTTCTTTTCTCGCATTGCTTTCATGTATTATTTCGTCCCAACCACTCTTTCCGTTTCCCAGGAACAAGCTGTCCTGAACCTGCAAATCGCAGTTCAACTTGTTCTGCTGAATGATTGAAACCATCCTGTTTACACCCGATGATGCAATGTCCCACATTTCCTTTGCAGCTTCTCTCCCGAATCTGCGTGTAAGTTGTGACAGTTCGAGTTCGCTGTCGGGCGTCAGAAAGCCAGCACTTTTTCCTGTTGAACTTCCTCCGCAAATATTTTTTTCAAGTAAAACAATTTTAAGTCCTTTGTCCATTAAGGTGTATGCGGCAGAAAGCCCAGCGGCACCACCACCAACAATCAATATATCACATTCAATGTCGGATTTTAGAGGAGGATGCATCGGTTCTTTCGACTCCATCAAAGTTGTGTACCACCAGTTTTGTAAAATCATTTTGTCTGAATAAAAATTTATGATTCTTTTACTCTATAATTTATTTTTCCACCTTACCAAAATGTTTGGAATCCCTTTATTCCATCTCTTCAATAATAAAGACAAACTCAATCCAAATGCCGCATGTGCAATTGTAACTATCGACGCAAATTCATACCCATTTTTAAACTCTACCCCGAACTTCCCGATGCCCAATGATTTTACAACCGGGCTGATCATAAATCCAACGCCAATCAACAATCCATATAATATTCCCTGCCATAATTTGCTTTGCCCTAATAGTAAACTAAATATCAAACCGAATACAGCCCCATTCCAAAAATGATAAGCCCATCCAGCCAGATCGGACCATATATCGGGACCTGAGGCAAATTGATTTAATACTATAACACCCATTAATCTTGGCAAATCTCCCGGCATCCATCCTAATTTGAATCCTGATAACCTGAAAATTTCAAGTGCAATAGTTGAAATAATGCCTACCAAAATCCCATTGATAGCAAGCCGGGTAATATCAGTGTATTTCAAAATTTTAGCAGCTATTATTATTATGCAAATCAATGCAGCAGATGGGAAAAGGAATTTACTAACCAGCCATGGAAATGAGGCTATGCCTTTCTGCGCAGCTGGAAAAAGATTAGGTGATATTGCTGCTAAACCCAGCAAAATAAAAGTGATAAATAACTTTTTTATTTGGATGCTCATGATAATGGTTTAAAAAATGAAAGGATGGACGATACCGAATGTCCACCCTTTGTTTTTTCATTTCTGCTTACTTCGCAAACATACCTGTCAGCATTGCAATCTTTTTATCCAATTCCTGGCCAATCATTTTAACTTTGGCACCTTTAAAATATCCTAGTTCGCTGGATGGGGTAAAGTAGTTAATATAGGCAACTCCGTTTTCCTCATATACATTCACCCTTAAAGGAATAGCTAATCCAACAGCTTTATTTTCTGTAAAAGCTTCCTTACCCACATTGGGGTTCCCAATAAAAATCGATTCAGCATTGAGGGATAATCCTGTCATAGAAAGAATTTTACCATGATTGATTTCTGCAAGAACCATCATACCCGCATCGGCAACTCCTTTTTTAATTCCTGCTACAGTTTGGTCATAAGTTTTCACTGATTTTACTGTAACCAGACTACTTTGTGCATTTGCTCCCTGAAAGCTCAAAAAGAAAATTGCCATAGAAGCAATCATTGATCTCAACGCAATCTTCTTTACATTAAAATTTTTCATTTTTATAATTTTTAAAATATTTTCAGTTCCGCTGTTACCCGGTATTCAGATCCGCTGTTGCCCGGTTAATTATTTATTTAATACACATACAGTCGCTATTGTCTTCCAATCCTGACGGAGAATAAAAAACAAATTCAACGAGACGGAAAAAATATTGCTTGAATGTTTCATTGTTCTGTGTTTGAATGTCTCAACCTGAAGTCTGCTCAATAGTCATGCATCAACACAAAACCTGACAGAAATAATTAAAATAATTTTAATGAGGAGAATTGATAATTATAACTTGAAGCAGAGAATATTTGTGCAATGTCGCAGAAGAAGAATGAACAGGCCTTTCGGTAAGTTACATAAACACCTGCCTTGTATTTCATATTGCCTGAAGGCAGAATATGAATGAGATGTATTAAACTTTCGCTTGGAGATTACTTAAAGACTTTTTAAAGCTTCTTGTTACTTTGTTCTTCATGAAAATAGAAAAAACACTTCTTTGAAACATATTATTCTTTACAAGGAACTGTATTTTCACAATACATGATTTTGGGGAGAGCCTTTCCACGGTGTATTGTTGTCCGAATGCTTCATTTTTGGAATCCACCTCAGCATAACTATAACTATTTTCTTCCTGTTTAAAATACTTTGTTTTGAAGATGGATACACTATTATTATCAACAATACATCTGTGCTGTGTACCCGCCTGATTTATTTTATATTTTGAAACCAGTTCAATTTTTTTAACCCCATTCATCCATTCAGTTCTTTTAGATAAATCAGTAATGAAGCTGAATACTATATCTGCAGGTGAGTTTATTTCTTTAGTTACAGTAATAACCGGAACCATGTCTTTTTCTGAGGTTAGTCCATCTGTACCCGGAACATTAATTTTTTCGTACCATTGTTCAATTGCAACATATTTGTAAGGGACAAGTTTGCCGTCAAATTCCTCGCTTTCATCAATGACGGATAAATTCTGTTTGTTCAGATCATTTTTACTTAATAACTTAAAGAAAGGCTCTGTGAATACCAGGTATTCATGGAAAGGTATTCGATTTTTCATAAGCCTGTGAAGGAGTATTACATCTCCACCAATTAATTTGAACTGATTTCTTACATAATAGCTTCCAACTAAACCTGCATGAATAACAAATTTTAAAGTCAGATTATTAGCTGTCCGGCAAGCACCGCATTGGCAGATTCTCTGGTGTTCATAGTGCAGCAGGTGTTGATGAAATTTTACAAACATATTTTCAGCCTGCTGAAAAATGTCATTAATTGACGGTATTTTATTCAGTCGGTAAAAGAAAACAGCATCTCCCTCTATTTCTAACAAACTCATGTAGAGATTATTCTCATTGATAATTATTTCCAGGAGTTCCTGAATTATATGGGTACTGTGTTCAATTTCTGTTTCGCCAACAAACTCCGTAAATCCACTAATATCCGGCATAAATAGGAAGGCGGCAATTTGCTTATTAACAGGCATTATTTAAGTTAATTACCAAAATATGATTTTTATTTCCAGGCCTCAGTTTTACCATTTACTTAAACTGGGATGAAGGGAGAGCAATAAAAAGATAAGATCCTATATATCTACTACTTTTCCAGACTGTGCAGAATGGTTTCCTTTAATTTTTTATTTTCCATTTCAGGCACCTTGTTTTCATCCGTGCTATGGATATGCTTATCAATCAGGGTATCAATTTCTTTACTTTGCTTTTGATAATGGGAACAGGCATCGCACATCTTCGTATGCACTTTCAGTTGTACATTTTCTTTCCATGAAAGCCCCAGTATTGATTTTTTTTCAATCAACTCAGTTGCTCTTTTACAGGAAAGCATCAGGTAATTCATTAATTTCTTCATTCTACTGTTTTTTAAACCATCCGGTTTCCAGGCATTTTCTTAACTGCAATTTAGCCCTGTGCAGTATCTGCCAGTAATTAGTAGTGGCAATGCCCAGTTCCTGACAAATATGTTCAGCCTTTTTTTCTTCCAGGTATTTCAGTCGCATAGCAGCATTCCAGTTGGCAGGCAGCTTACCCATACAAAGTTGAAGAACGCCTACAAAATTTTTATCGTCCAGCAAATTTTCGGGCGTGGCTCCCCAATTACCCGGTGCCTGACTTCTCTGCCATCCGCCATTTTCATCAAAAAATGTATCAAAAAATGAAGCTCCTTCCGAATTATGCTGGGAAGCTTCGTAGGTTACTGGGTTTTTAACCTCTTTACGGTATAGGTCAACAATTTTATTATTGAGAATAGAAAACAGCCATGTTTTAGGATTGCTTTTCCCTTCAAACTTGTCGAATCCGCTCACAGCAACTAAAAAAGTATCCTGCACAAGATCTTCAGCAGTTTCCTTACTGCCGGTTTTATGAAATGCCCAGGAGAACATTTTATCCGAATATAAATCCACCCAACATTTTATAGTAACAGGAGGATTTGTGGTATCCATTACATCTTCCATAGCATGAAGATACAATTATTTTTAATTGCTACCAGATAGAGGCTTTATAATAGCACTAATAGTCAGTCAGTTAACAATAGATAATCCTTTTTAACGAATGCAAAAGAAACTGTTAAAGTAACAATTGCCTGTCAGGATTGATTAAAGAATGCGACTAACAATTTAAACTAAAGAAGATGAAATTAATATTATCAGTAGCGATACTATTGTTTGCTGTCGGACTTTACTCTTTTAACTCAAAAGGTAAATCAGCAAAAACCTCTTTGATTGCAGGAAAGGAAATAGGAATTAAGTTTTACGAGAAGGACTGGAACAGTGCTCTTAAAGAAGCGAAAGCGAAAAAAAAATTGATTTTTCTCGATGCCTATGCCTCGTGGTGCGGCCCTTGTAAACTGCTGAAGAAAAACACTTTTACCGACGACAACGCCGGGAAATTTTTTAATGAAAATTTTATTAACGTAGCTCTGGATATGGAAAAAGGCGAAGGTCCGGATATAGGCGCAAAATATGGCGTAAATGCGTTTCCGACATTAATAATTGCCGATCCCAATGGTAAATTAATTACTTACACACAAGGGTATATAACCCCGGAGCAGTTAATTGAATTTGGACAATATGGACTTACAAAAAGTAAATAGATATACATGCAAACATTATTAAACGAGATTGGCATGTTCTCTTACGAAAGCTATGTGGCCTCGTTTGAAGAATGGGTAAGGAATGGGCAAACTAGCTCTGAAAAGACTTCTCCTGCATTAGTTGAGTTTACAAAGCTGAACTGGGCAAGGACTCAACGTTTACATAAAACCATTGAAATAATTCCTGAATTAAGAAAAGCTACCCGAGAATTGGAGCATACTTACTCGTGGATTGTAATTACTGAGGCATGGTGCGGTGATAGTGCCCAAAACCTGCCTGTGATTGCTGAGATTGCTAAGCTAAATCCAGAAAAAATAAAATTGTTTGTTGTGTTAAGGGATGAAAACCCTGAGTTGATGAATAACTATCTTACTAATGGTGCTAAAGCAATTCCAAAATTAATTTCAATTGACGAAACAATGGGTAAAGAATCATTTACCTGGGGCCCAAGACCATTACCAGCACAACAGCTTTTGCTGAACTGGAAACAAAATCCAAATGGAAACAGTTGGGAGGAATTTGAAAAGGAATTGCACGGCTGGTATGCAAAAGATAAAACGCAAAATTTACAGCAGGAATTTATCATGCTCGTCAATGAACTATCTTGATTAATAACATAATAAATTAATCTTACCAGAAGGATAAAACGTCAAGAAATTTAAAATTGCTAAGTTGTATTTCTCTTTGGGCAAAAAATTATTACTACGCCTTTCTATTCTCCGTATCCTAAATATAAAATACCCGCCCCGTACTCAGTCTTTGTTTTTTTATGAGCCTGCGGCAAAACAAATCCTGACAACAGTGCTATATAAAGTGTATGGTGTATTTCAATCCCGTTTGGCGGGAATCAAATACCATGATACCACAAAGACGGACACCACAAAAGCCTGCTGGAATTAATTATTTTTACATGCTGATGGAGTATAGTACAACCTATTATAAGAATATGTTTATACAGAAGTTCAATGAACTGGAACGCTGCTATAAAGAATTGTCCAATTATTCGTTGGTGCTGGCAAGTAATCCGATCCGTTTTCTGTTGCTTGATTCAAAGCCGCTGGTGGAGCTCTTGAATAAGGAAAAACAGTTGCCAATCACTTATTGTGTGAATGGTGATCCCTGGCATGATAAAGCAGAGGATATGTTGCCGGTGATTGAATGGAAAGAAGTTAATCCGAATTTGTCGGGTAATCCCGTTGAGTTAAAGAAAGATGCTTTTCTGAAATTCAAATGTCTTTACTTTTTGGAAAAGCCTTACACCGTTCAGGATATTCTTAAATTTTATGCCTATGTGCGGGGTGGCATTCACCTGGACAAAGGAGAAGAAAAATACCAGCCACTTCGTGAAGCTTTTGAAACTTTTAAATTAAATGGATTG
Source organism: Chitinophagaceae bacterium (assembly GCA_041738795.1). Lineage (GTDB taxonomy): Bacteria > Bacteroidota > Bacteroidia > Chitinophagales > Chitinophagaceae > JJ008. The sequence goes on from JBGSPB010000015.1 coordinate 104,505, forward strand.
TCTTCTCTTGATCACAGCATGAGGGGAATCGTACAGGTTGTTTATACTGCACTTCATAAACATAAGGAAGCATTACTGGCTTCTTAATCTCTTTTCTTTTTATTATCCCAGCATTTGTTTTTCATAGCATCGTCCCTTGCGACGCTCCTTTCATCTTTTGGGTCATTGGGCATCTTTTACAGAACACCGTTAGCACCGTTTTGTAACGAATAGGGCCAATGCGAAAGTCAAGATCGTGCCTGCTATTGTTGTGACTTTACAAAGTATGCCAAAAAATTCCGGCATAAACACAAACCCATCACACAGCCCTTTCTTTTATTCCGTTGCTTTTTGGCAATGAGGGAGCAGGCACCGGGAGGAAGACTTTCTTTTTTCCCTTTTTCTTTTACAAAACAATTTTTTTTTTATCATTTAAAACAAACATTTATGTTAATCATTGGAAGACTCACAAGCGATGCAGTTGTAAAACAACTGAAAAACGAAAAGCAGGTAGTTAATTTTTCTGTTGCGGAGAATCATTACTACAAACCCAAAGGTGGCGAGGGTGTACAAACTACCACCTGGTACAATTGCAGTTATTGGATTAGTACAGCCATTGCAGCCCGTTTAACAAAAGGTGCATTGGTTGAAATTGTTGGCAGGGTAACTCCCAACGCATGGATTGACCTCAAAGGAGAGGCAAGGGCATCTATCAATGTTCATGCGGACACTATCAAAATTCACTCTACCGGCAACAGTAAAACCGTCGTGAATGAAAAGGGCAGTTTGCAACCAGCAGCAGGACTTACCGAACCTGTTGAGGATTTGCCCTTTTAGTTTTTGTGTTGATAGTTCCGTCCCGTTTCTACGGGATGGACTTTTATTTTCTTAAAGTCATTGTAATTATTAATAAACCAAACCGCAGCAGTACCGCCTGCGGCATACAAATTAAAGCTGGGTAATTAATTATGGCGCATAACCTAAATTTTAATGAGCAAACACAGCAGCACAGTTTCTTTTCTGTTAAAGAAAAAGCATGGCACGGATTGGAAAAGGTATTAGACAACTATCCCACCAGTGCCGAAGCCCTCAAATTTGCTGGGCTTGATTTTAAAGTAATCAAAGAGGACATCTACACCACCAATTTTAACGCAGACGGTCAGGCAATGGATTTTACACAGAAAATCAAAACACACTTTGCAACTATCCGGCAGGATACAGGGAGTGTTTTGGGTGTAGTTGGTAAGGATTATGAAATCGTACAAAATACAGATGCTTTTTCTTTCTTCGATTCTATCGTGGGTGGTGATGGCATCCAGTACGAAACCGCCGGAGCATTAGGCAAAGGGGAACGGATATTTATTACCGCCAAATTGCCGGGTTATATCAAAGTAGGCCGGGAAGATTTGATTGAACAGTATTTATTTTTAACTACTTCACATGATGGCTTCGGAAGTATTACCGCTGCCTTTACTCCTGTTCGTATTGTTTGCAATAATACATTGAACGCAGCCCTTCGCAATTTCTCCAACAGTATAAAAATCAGGCATACCGCCAACGCCAAAGACAGGTTGGAGCAAGCTCATAAAGTAATGGGAATTTCTAACCAGTTATCCGGCCAACTGGAAACCATTTTTAATAACTGGACAAAAGTAAAAGTAACCGACCCGGAATTGCACCGCTTAATTCAATTGGCAATGGTGCCAAATAAAGAAGTACTGGAAAATATTACTACCGGGAAATGGGATGAATTATCTACCTGCTTCAATAATATGTGTAGTTCAGTTTTTGAATATGCAATGACCAGCCCGACACAGCAGCAGGAAACAACCAAAGGAAATTTGTTTGGGGCTTATAATGCCGTGACAGGATATTTTCAGAATGTCAGGAATTATAAAGATGATGAAGCCAAACTAAAATCTATGTTATACGGTGGCACTGCGCAAGCCAGGACACAGAAAGCCTTTAATCTGTGTGAGGACTTTTTTAAAGGGCAACTGGACATGGTGAATTAAGAAATACAAAGCCCGGAAACGAGCCGACCATCAGGGGTCGGCTCGTTGGCTTATTGTTTCAGATGAATAGTAGTTACAGTCTCGATTTTTTTGATGACTGCCAGACACCATAAGAGGTATCATTGTTTTTAATTCATAATTGCACAAAGATCGGTTTTGGTCTTCTGAAGCGTCCAAGAGCTTCCGGCATAAACACAAAACCCACCCGCAAGGCCACCATTTATTCCGTTGCCATCTTGGACTTTATCGCCCAAAACCGGGAGATGTTCCATAATAAATTTTTGAACACTTAAAACAGATTATTATGGAAAAAGAAACTTTGAAACCGGAATGGTACCAGGCGGCAGAACTGGAACTGGTGTACAAAACAAAAGTGAAGCCATCACAACGGCCGCAGATTTCATCATCAGGAGATATTTACAGACTGTTTAGAAGGTCATGGAATGAAGAAAAAATTGAAATGGTCGAAGAATTTAAGTAGCTTATTTAAACCGTGCCAATAGAGTTTTGGGAGTTATGGAAGTTTCAACAGGAGGAATCACTGGTTGTGTAGCTGACCCGAGAATTATACTGGCTGGAGCAGTTAAGATAAATGCTGTGAATATTGTATTGGTTCATAACCATCCTTCCGGCAGTTTGAAGCCAAGCAGGGCTGATGAACAGTTAACTGCAAAAATTAAAGTGGCCGCAAGATTCCTTGATATGGATGTGATGGATCATTTAATAATTACGGATGAGGAATATTATTCTTTTGCTGACGAAGGGCTGCTGTAAAGCCCTTTTTTTATTCATTGGAAAACTCAAAATGGCCTGCCTGCGGCAGGCCATTTTTCTTAAAGAGATTTTAATTTTTCATAGAAATCCGTAAGGCCAGACTTCTTTAAAATTTCTTCATGAATAATTTTAAATTCCCCGGCTGATTCTTCCGGCAAGGCACTTAAAATTTCGTCCTCAAAATTTCCTTTAGCGTTTAAGATACCGGCCTCAATAAGCCTGCTTAACAGCAGTACATTTTGCCTGGACATCTGCAAAACAATTTTGCAATTTTCTGACATCCCCGGACTGCTTAACACCATCGAGAAAATGGCTGATTTTTCTTTCTTTGAATTTGGTCCTGCACTGCTCATACTTCACAATTTTAATTGATAAATAATTTACAATTCAAAGCTATTTAATAATGCAAGTCAACACCTGTACAGAATTTGATCAGGTATTCTTTGGGACTTTAGTACGTTCTAACTTTATATAAGCCGGAGGTTGCCAGGTCTGCAACCGGCAAGATGTTCAATTGTTGCACAATTGCATCTTGCTCCCTATGCCTCCGTAGTCGGCGGGAGTATAGAGACAGTTTATCAGAAGGAATATTGATTGAGAATTTGTGAAAATGAAACAGTGATGAAACAGAATGAATCTACAGCAACGAAATCATGGATTTCGTTCCGGGTCAAACCAAAAGAATACGATACTATACACGGGCATTATTCAAAAACGACCTGCCGGAAATTAAGCGAGTATGCCCGTAATGTTTTACTGCAAAAACCTGTTGTAATAAAATTCCGCAACCAATCAGCGGACGATTTTTTGGCGGAAATGATTCTCCTAAAAAATGAGCTGACTGCCATCGGCACTAACTACAATCAATCCGTAAAAAGATTGCATACGATGGAACGGATTCAGGAATTAAAAACCTGGCTTCAAAACGATCAGGTATTCCGGGAAAGTTTTCTTAAAAAGACAGAACAGATCAGGGAAAGGATGGATCAAATTTACAAGCTATGGTTGTCAAAATAACAAGTCCGCATAGTTTGAAACGTGCCCTGAACTACAATGAAAAAAAGGTGCAGAAGGGACAGGCCGAATGCATCCATGCAGGTAATTATGTACTGAACCCGGAACAGATGAAATTTCACCAGAAAATTGAAAGGTTAAAGGATTTGATTTCCCTAAATGAACGCACGAAAAAAACAAATACCCTTCATATCTCGTTAAACTTTGGTCCCTCCGAAAAACACTCTAAAGAAAAGCTTGCCGCTATTGCCCAAACCTATATGGAAAAGATAGGTTTTGGAAAACAGCCATACCTTGTTTACGAGCATAACGATGCCGGCCATCCCCATATTCATATTGTTACTACAACTATCCAGCCTGACGGCAAAAGAATTGATACTTATAACATAGGTCGCAATCAATCCGAGAAAGCAAGAAAAGAAATCGAGCAGGATTTTAAATTAATAAAAGCACAGGGCAAAAAAGGTTTACAGGTAAGCGAAATCATCCCTGCAAATGTCCAGAAAGCACAATATGGTAAAGCAGAAACAAAACGATCTATTACCAATGTTTTGGATGCGGTGATCAATCAGTATAAATACACATCGCTGGCCGAATTAAATGCAATACTGAAGCAATATAACGTCATTGCAGACCGGGGAACAGAAGGAGGCAGAATTTATAAATCAAATGGCCTGTTATATAAACTATTGGATGTAGCCGGAAATAAGATTGGCGTACCTATTAAGGCAAGCCTGATCTATAGTCAGCCTACCTTAAAAAAACTGGAGAATAAATTTGAAGAAAATGAAATCAAACGTCAGCCGGATAAACAGAAATTAAAAACCTCCATTGATTGGGTCTTGTCAAAATCTCCCGGTTCCTTAAAGGACTTTACCGAAGAACTATTGAAAGAGAAAATTCAATCTGTCCTGCGCCAGAATAAAGATGGTTTGGTTTATGGAATTACGTTCATTGATTACAGGAGCAAATCTGTATTCAATGGAAGTGATTTGGGAAAGCAATACAGCATTGCTGGTGTCCAGCAAAAGTTAAATGTAAAAACTGAAACTATCTTGAAGGAAAAGCCGAGAAAAGAAATTGCTCCAATCCAGAAGCAACCAAAATACAATTCTGTTCAGGTCGAAAAACAACTAGCTACTAATCAAAGTAAAGAGGATCTGTTGCAACAACTCACTGCCACTGAAAGGGCATTTAATAAACTTCCTTTTGAACTGATAAAAAAGAAAAAGAGAAAACGAAATCACAATTTATAATTACTTAAAACAGCGTTTATGTCAGCAGGTACAGGGGAAAATGAAATGGGATTAAGAAAGATACTTGACTTTACAAGACTTGGCAGCATTGTAATACTGTTATTGCATTTTTATTATTACTGCTATGGCGTATTCAAGATATGGGGATTAACCGCAGAAATAAGTGACAGGTTCCTGATTAATATCAGCAACACGGGGTTGTTTAATTCCATTTTTACTTCCAAATTAATGGCACCGGCCTTATTGGGAATCTCATTATTAGGAAGTCGGGGAAAAAAAGAAGAAAAGATTAGTAAGCAATCAATTGCTATTTATTTAATTAGCGGGCTTGTGCTATTCCTAACAAGTACATTGCTGCTAAAAATAAACACAGACCTTGAAACACTTGGAATAATCTATATGTTAGTTACTGGGGTAGGATTTTTGTTCATTCTTGCCGGTGGTAATTTACTAAGCAGGTTTATTACATTAAATCTCGGAAAAGATATTTTCAATGAACTGAATGAAACCTTCCCGCAGGAGGAACGGTTACTGGAGAATGAATACTCAATCAATCTTCCCGCTCAGTACAATCTCAAAGGGAAACTTCGCAAAAGCTGGATCAATATTATCAATCCTTTCAGGGGTTTACTCGTTAGTGGTTCACCCGGTTCCGGTAAATCTTACTTCGTGATTCAGCATATCATTAAACAGCATATCAAAAAAGGCTTTACTATGCTGGTTTATGATTTTAAATATGACGACCTGACAAAGATTGCCTACAATATTTTATTGAAGAATAAGGGTAGCTATAAAATCATACCGGCCTTCTATTCTATCAACTTTGATGATCTTTCTAAAAGTAACCGGTGTAATCCTTTGGATGCATCCACTATGTTTGATATTACTGATGCTACCGAAGCCTCCCGTTCAATCATGATGGGGCTTAATAAGGATTGGATAACCAAACAGGGTGACTTCTTTGTAGAATCCCCAATCAACTTTGTAACTGCTATAATCTGGTTCCTTAAAAAATATAACTCTGGTAAATTTTGCACGTTGCCTCATGTCATAGAATTAATGCAGATTGACTATGAAAAATTATTTTCGGTACTGAGAACTGAACCCGAAATAGAAGTACTGATTAACCCGTTTATTTCAGCTTACCGGAACAATGCAATGGAACAATTAGAAGGACAGGTGGCCAGTGCAAAAATTGGTATGGCGAGGTTGTCTTCTCCTCAGCTCTATTGGGTATTATCAGCAAATGATTTTACGCTGGATATTAATAATCCTGATGCTCCTAAAATAATTTGCCTGGCAAATAATCCGCAGAAGCAACAGATCTATGGTGCTGTACTTTCATTATACATTACAAGGCTGATCAAACTGGTCAACCAAAAGAACAGGCTTAAGTCAAGTTTGATCTTTGATGAATTCCCCACCATTTATTTTAATGATATTGATAGCCTGATTGCTACAGCCCGATCAAATAAAGTGGCTACCTGTTTGGGTATCCAGGATTTTAGCCAGCTGAAAAAAGATTATGGTGCTGATCAATCTTCTGTTATAATGAATATAACTGGTAACATTATCAGTGGTCAGGTGACTGGTGAAACATCCAAAGCCCTATCTGAACGGTTCGGGAAAATTAACCAGGTCAAAGAAAGTATATCAATTAACCGGACGGATACATCAATCAGCAAATCAAGCCAATTAGATTTTGCTATACCGCAATCAAAAATTGCCAATCTTTCTTCTGGTGAATTTGTTGGTATGGTTGCAGATGATCCTACTAATAAAATAAAATTAAAGACATTTCATTGTGAAATAATGAACGATCATGTACAATTGAAAAAAGAGGCTGATTCACACAAAGACTTACCCGTAATTTCGAATGTAACCAGTCAAATGGTGAATTTTAATTTTCGGCGTATAAAAAACGAAATAGCCGACCTGATCGATCAGGAAATTGAAAGGATCTTAAATACTCCTGGGCTTCAAACTTTGTGAAATAGAGTCTTTTAATTTATTTCCATTAACCACCAATATGATCCTTTTTAAAATTATCAATAATGTCCCTTTCGAATTTCAATAAATCAAAATTAGCATAATCTAATTTTTGTAAAATAATCAAACACTGGTCTAAATCCGCAGCGTTAACAAAACGGTCCTTTATTTTTTCAATTGTTTGGAGCGGTATCCCAAATTCATTCAACGCAAATAAATCTGGTTCCATTTTTAAATTTTCAACGTTTGACGCATAATTATTAAAATCTCCGACATTATCGATTCCATTTTTTGACAATACCTCTTTCTGAATATTATCTAGTGATCGTAATGCTCTAGGAAAAGAAAAGCAAAATACATTTCTAACAATCTTAAGCGAATTTTCTATTATATCACTTATATCTCCGCCGCTTGATTCATTTTCAATCCTTGCCTTAAGATATCCGTCAACTCCTTCTGACATCATTAACATTTTGACATGCCTATCCAAGTCGATTCCTGACAAAATATTAAAATTTTTCAATCTTGACCCTTCCAAAAAATCGAAAATTAGAATACAAATTTCCCTTAGCTGATCGTTTGTTGGAAAAGATTTCCAATTGAAACTTTCAGTCAATGTCTCTAAATTATCCTTTAGATAATTTGCGAGATTATATTGTGTCTCAGGAGAATACGCTAAGTTCTGCTTTACTGTCACAGTTGACAAAATATCTTCATGAATCGCAATTTTTATTCGACTTTTAGAATCTTCTGATAAATCCACAGTATCCATATGCAGAAGTAAATTAACGGGTGTATTTGCTCCCTGACTTGCAATAGCAATGTCTACTTGGGATATCTCTTTTGCTGGGGGAGATTCTAAAGAAAATACATTCCCAACGAAATATTGACCCATTCGGCCCGCCCGACCTTCTATATTTTTGTAAGTAAAATAATCAAGAAGTCGAGAATTGTTGCGTTTGTCGTAAACGATTACATTTTTTGCTACAGTATTGACGCCCTCAATTATTGTTGAGGTGCAAATTAAATACTTTAGCGTCTTATCGTTGAACTTTGAAAGACAATATTGTTGTAAAGCCCTAGGAATACCTCCATGATGAATTCCTATTCCATTGCTCAGCGCCTGATAAAAAATCCAATCCTTACTATAGTGTCTATCTATCCATTCAAGAGCATCGGCTATATTAGAAGGAGAGCCTTTTATTCCTTTTTCCAGCATTAATTTAGCAATTTTGTTGACACTAGCTGGACTTTGGCAATATATTAGGACCGGGTCATTCGCATCAGAACAAATTTCAATTAATTTATCATCTCTTTCTATATCATTCTTTTTGAAATCAAAGGACGTGATATTAACAGCTACTGTCGAAAATGCGGAGGGTATGAATAGAAACTCGTATCCCAAACGAGTAAGATTATTCACATAATCAATATTAGGTCCAATTAGAAAGAATTGTTTTGAGCAATGCAGTAATTTATATAAGGCTAAATTCAGAGCCGTGGCTCGATCATCTTCAGCCATCTTAAAATCTAACTTATAAAATTCATCAATTACAAAAATATCCACATTTTCTAAGTCTGTTCTCTCAATTACTCTTTCCTGAGTCAATATATAAATATTAAATACGGACTTTTGTTTTACCTGTGAGGGATGAGTAATAATTTTGCATTCTTTATTAAATCTTTTTATAATCCGGTGCCTAGTCTCATCAATTAGAGCAATTGTTGGAACAACTAAGACCATAGTTTGATATCTCTTTGACGCAATTAGTGCATCAATAATTAGGCTTTTGCCAACGCTAGTTGAAGCACTAAGCACTATATTCTTTCCATTTAGAATTTCCTGATATATCTTGAATTGCATAGAATAAAAAACAAAACCATCGTCAATGTTTAGGGGTCTATGCATTTCAAAGGTAAAAGCATCTAGCGCTGACAACTCGTTACTTTCTGGATTAAGATATGGGAACAAGCCAGTTGACCTTATCAACGAGTAGATTAAATCAAGATGCTCCTGAAATAAATTTCGTTTATCCAATACTCTAATTAAGAGCTCACGTCCTAAGTCTTCATTTTTCTTACTATTAATAAGTAATGAAATTTCACGTAAGAGCGTAAAGGAATTTTCCCTGATATAATCGTCATTTTGAAGACTGTTTCTGATCGTCGAGTAAGTCATTTGTTAATCTAATAATTTATTGAAATTCTCTATTAAAACTTTAGTATCATCAAATGGAAGTAAAAACACATGGACTTTAATTTCTTTTAGAGATTCCGGAAGGCTTTCTAAAAGAAACTTGTAGTTAATACCAACTTCAGCTATTAGCTTATATTTATAGTCCTCTATATATCCACTGGTCAGAGTTTTGCTATTGTAAAGTATGAGTACTGGAAGACACAGTAGCTTAATAAATTCGTCAATTGAAGTATTTTTAAGTAAAGCGCTTTCTATTGTATTCGGTAAGAGATGTTGACTTTCTTTTAAATCTAATATTACTTGTCTCTCATCTTTTAGAAAGTCTAAATCCAAATAATCCTTCATTGTTTCCATAAATACTTTAATACTTTCACTGAAATCATCTAGATATACAATAGCTGACTTTCCTAACCATAATTCATCTGCACCATTTAGATGAATTATATGTGCATTTGGAAATGATTTTGATTTCTGGTCTTTTGACAGATAGAAGACTTTACAAGCAATCGGTTCGCTATTAAAAGTTTGCCGTAAACATATATGAAGGAGAATTTCACTAATTAATTCTTCACCTGCATTTTTTATATGTTTCTTAATTGCCTTTCTAGCTTTTTCAGAATACTTAAGAAAGTTTGTATGATTAAGAACTGCAACTTCACTAGCTTTCAAGGCAATTTCAGGCAACCAATCAACCATGTGTTTTGCTAAACCTTCATTTCTCCAATTCTTGTTTTCGAATCCTGCCTCAAGAGCATTTATAGCTTTTCTTAAATCCTTTTGAGTCATCGAATGAAATTCTATTAAAAAAGGATCGACTCGGTTCTTATAAGGTTTACTATTCCCTGTAGCGGCTATAGTCAGATCGTTAATTTTGTTCTTCCACCAAGTATTTAGTTCATTAAACTCTATAATCTTCATTTTAGGCTCAGTAACTTTCGAAGCATTACCGGCTTTATATGCTTTCAGCACAATATCATCATAGATTTTGTCGCTATCAGTACTGCTAAGATTAACGCCGAATTTTTCTGCTAATTGTAATAATTTCTTTTTATTTGTTACTTCAACACTTAATAATTTCCCAGGAATATCCCATAAAGTTTTCATTACCCAATATGTAGCATCATTTCCAACGGGGGATTTAAATTTTTTCGACGCACTAAAAATTGATTTCGCCAATTTGTTAACTGCGGTAGTGTCGCTACGATTATCCCTCGCTTGACTCAACAAAGACAAATTCTTAGTGATATCTCTTGTAGTGACAATTCTAAAGAGAATATCCTGACCAGGTATATTATCGTAAGAAAAAGACGTTGTATAAATTGAATTCTTAGGAGTAAGGGCGCAAAGTTCCTTAATAGTCCATTTATAATCCCCTTCTGACGTCTTTACCTGAATATATTCAGTTATATCCTTCCAGACAACAGTAATATCATCAGTTCTTTCACACTCTACTTGCACAATAGTACCAGATAACATTTCAATTAAGAAAGAGGCTGCAATATGATCTTGATATTCAAATCCTTTCCTTGCCGCTACCCCACCAGAATCTGATGGTTTTGATGTCTTTGCCATTAAAAAAAATGATTTTTTGAGGTATATTCCGATATTTCTTCTGACTTTGCAATGAATATAAAACGAAATGTACTTTACATAAGTACCTGAAAAATGAAGTAGACCTTCATAAAATATTCGCTGGATTCGCCAAACGGAAGCTCACGGTAGCTAAGCTACATATTTTTAATAGATTAGTTAAATTTTAATGTGATTAGTACACATTATTCTCTAGTAAGTCAAGTAATTTTAGTGGGTCAGGTAGTATACCTTTCATCGCTTCAGGCATCACTTTGGATGTTTTAAATGTTGATACCCCTACACCGTTTTCGATGCTTTTAATTGAGAATTCAACAACAGTATTATTTTTCTCTTTGCACAAAACTATTCCAATACTATTATTTTCGTCCGGCAGCTTTATCTTTTCATCCAGCACATTGAGATAAAAATTTAATTGTCCTGCATATTCTGGTTTAAATTTTCCTTTCTTCAATTCAAAAGCGACAAGGCACCGTAAGTGTCTGTTGAAGAATAAGAGATCAATAAAAAATTCATCTCCCGCCAACTCAACACGAAACTGATTCCCAATAAAAGAAAACCCTTTGCCCATGCGAAGAATAAAATCCCTGATGTTGGCGACAATCTTATTTTCAACATCCCTTTCATCATCAGTTTCACTTAGGTTCATATAGTCCATAAGATATTCATCATGGAATATTTCCACAGCCTTCGGTTTTAATTCTTCCGATAGGGACTTTATAAAATTATTGGGTAGCTTTCCTTGCTTTTCAAATAATTTGTTGGCGATGTGATGTTCAAGAACTGAAACAGACCAAAATTCAATTGATGCCTTCATTATATAAAAGAATCGCTCCTCTGATTCTATGCATTTATTCAAAATCGAAATATGGTGAGTAAAGCTGATCCCAAAGAAGTAATCCAATTGCGCCGTCGCCAACAGCGTATTCTCATTCGCCTGATTTTCAATATTTTGCAATTTGGCAGTCAGTGACTGCCAAATTACGGAGTTTTCGTAGGCAAGATAGAACTGGCGCATATTTCTTAAGTTCCGATAAGAAAATCCACGAAGACCCGGTACTTGATTTTGTAAATCTGATGCCACCTGTTCCAGTACGTTATTGCCCCATTTCTCACTTTTAATTTTTTGATTAAGCATTTCTCCAACTCGTATATACAATACCAGTTGTTCTTTATTTGCCAGTCTCGCTGCCTGGTAGCGGGATTGAGAAATACTTTTTTTCAGTTCTTGTATAAATTGTAAATATGATTTTTTTGATTTCATTTTATTAAAATTTTCAGATTATAAATTATTTTACCCGACCATTTGTTTTAACCGGTCTCTTTCAGTGAGTTTCGTTCGAAGCATTTTCATATCATCGCTTATTTTTCTTTCAAGGACATGTACATAAACCTGCGTAGTTGAAAGTTTGGTATGTCCAAGCATCTTACTAACTGTTTCAAGTGGTATTCCGTTATTAAGTGCAATGGTTGTCGCAAAAGTGTGGCGGGCAAGATGGAATGTCATGTTCTTGGTAATTCCACATAGAGTTCCAATCTCCTTTAAATAATCATTTATTTTTTGATTGGACATATAAGGCAGTGCACTTCCTTGTTTAATCACCAGTGGATGGGTCTTATACTTGTTAAGTATTGTGAGAGCAGTAGGAAGCAATGGCACACTAACTTTTGTATTTGTTTTTTGCCTTGCTGTTTTAATCCAGTATTCCCTGTCTATACCAATAATGATATTAGTTTTCTGGAGATTTGCCATATCAGTATAGGCAAGACCAGTATAGCATGCGAAAAGAAAAAGGTCTCTCGTTTTTTCCAGCTTATCGTTAGGTAGCATTACATTTTCCAATGCATCAATTTCATCTTCGATCAAAAAATCCCTTTCCGTTTTTTGAAAACGTAGTTTATACCTGATGAAGGGATCTTTGGGTATCCATTCAAACTTCACACCCATCGTTACAATTTTCCTAAGCCGTTCCATGTGTTTCATTATCCCATTATTGGTAAGGGGATTACTCTTATCCAGCGGCTCAGTAGTTCGCAAGAATAACTCAAACTGAGTAATAAACTGGTAACTCAGCTGAGCCAGCAGAATATCATCACATTTGAAACGGTACTTTAGAAAGCGGCGCAGGTACTTTTCTGTAGCACCATAATTTTTTAAAGTGCCCTGTTTCAAAATCAGGTTTGAATTTGCTGCGTGATAGTGTATCAGCGACATGAGCGTATTATGAACTTGCTCTTCTCCAACAAACAGGCTCTTAATAACTCCGGCATTGATAAATGTATCCTGCATCTTTAATTGCTGAAAGCAATCGTTCAGCTTAAACCTTACTTCATCCAAATAGGGATTGATTCGGCTGATTAAGTCCCTGCTTCCCTCAGCACATTGCCTTTGGCTGTTCCAGCAGGTAGGATCAATTCCTTTGTTTAAACAAATTTCAGCCCTCTTGTGATTGGCAATGATCCTGGCAAAGATTAATGCCTCGGATGATTTTTTGTCGGTGTGCCTTAGAATAAAGCACACACGAAAATTGGTAGTACTTTTCATTACTCACTTTTTTTGGTTAAAAAATCTCGCTCCTCAGTACTATAATTCGCTGGTGATTTACTCAACTTGGCAAGCTTGAACAAGCGGCATTAATACACCACGAGTTCAAAATTACCGGTGTCGTCCGGATGAATTCCATTCACCGGTTTATTCACCTTTCTGGTGAATGACTTTGTAGTTATTTGAATGATTTGGGGAAAACAAAAACCGCAAATCATTGATTTGCGGTCATTTGTATAAACTTAGAAAGCTGTATGTCGGGAAGACAGGATTCGAACCTGCGACCCCCTGGTCCCAAACCAGGTGCGCTACCGGCCTGCGCTACTTCCCGGGCCTCCAATCCGTAAGTCGGAATTGGGGTGCAAATATAAAGGCTTCTGACCTATTTACCGTGGGTTTTTTGAAAAGAATAATCGGGCCCCTTTTCCGAACAAAACAGGCCCGCCAAAGGCAGGCCTGTACTTTAATTCTATGGTAATTTTATCTGGGCAGGCTTAATGGAGTGGTTGTTGAAAAATACATCAACTTATCCATTTGCTTATTTGCAACATCATCCAGGTAAACAGCAAAAACAACAATTACTTTTTTGCCATAGGTTTCAGGCACATAGTCGAATGGTAAAAACAATTCAAAATTTTTCTTTGTTTTATTATAGCTGACTTTTGAATTGGGCAAAAGATTCATCTTTTTATAGGCTGCCACAGTTCCGCCCCAGTTATAATAAAGGCTACTTGTTTTTAAATAATAACCGTCTTCTGTTGCCAGCCTCGCCACAAAATAAACTTCACCTAATTTCGGATTGGTCTTCAGATCAAATGAAGGTTCAATAACCAGCCCGTTGCGGGTAGTATTTGATACAACATTTAGCTTGGCAAAGTTGGTAATATCCACTTTAGGAACTACCAGGCTGGAAACTTTTTGATTTTTTGGATATAATGCGGCAATCAACGATTTGTCACCCTGTGAAAGCTCATAATTATCTTTCAGCGAATATCCATCTGTTGTTTGCCATGGTTCAATGGAGTAATGCATGATCGACTTTGGATCATAGGTAGTTCCATTGGTATAAAATTGGTCAGCCACTTCAAATACGTTGAAGTCAACTTTAGCCCTGTCCCAACCCTGTGATTGTAAGTAATAATTATAAACGGAGTCTGTTCTTTTCCAGTTAACTGCTCCCGGAAAGCTTTGCTCATGCAATAATCCGATTGCATGGCCGAATTCATGTGTAACAACGCGACGTAATTCCTTTTCATTCCAGCGATTGGGCTCTTCTTTCATTTCTGCAGCCAGCTGGTTCAGGTTATACGGAGGCTTGATACCCTTTCTTTGAAGTTTTGCGAGATAATAATCAATATCCGCAAAGAATAAAGTATCGAAATTCATAGTCTGCTCACTCTGCGATCTGAAATTAGACTCGGTTCCAACAGCAGAATTATGCCCGGAACCTTTACCTAATTTAACCCTGATATTCGTGTTGCGGACTGTATCCGCTACAAACTGAAACTTGAGATTCGCATATTTCTCCCACTCTTTTGCACTAAGCATTACTTTATCTCTCAGTACTTTACTACCACCTGGCATAAATTTCACCAAAAGAACGGAGCCGTTTTCCCAGGTATGGTAATTATCACTTACCCCCCTTGGTTTAGTGGTATCCACTTCGGAAAACATTGCTTCAGCCAAAACGGTACTGCAACCAGGTTTGGGAAATTTTTGTGCAGATAAACTGCTGCCCACAAAAAATAAAACTGCTGTTAAAATCAGGTACCTCTTCATATTGTTCATTTTAATTTATAATCGAATATACCACCCTTTTTGAATTTAGATAATACCCTTTGAACGGTATATTGCCAGGTAACAGGCATTTGTTACCCGGATTCCTTAATAAAAATTGATTATGGGAAATGAATAATCACCAGACATTCCGCGGGCAATTATCCGGGTACCCACCAATAACAAAGCCCAGCAAAATTTCATGAGTTCCCTTACTGAAATTATTCAAGCGGGATGTGGTATAATCATAGGAATACCCAATATGAAAAATATTAGAGACATTCAGACCCATCATGCCGGCATAGCCATCTTTATGCCTGTAACTTCCCCCGATCCATAACCTGTCGAGATACTGTAATTTAAGATTGCCCTCCACCTGTACCGGCAAAGGATCTACATATTTCACCATCAGGGATGGTATCAGGTTAAAATTATCGCCCAGCGAAAAGCGATACCCGGCAGTTCCAAAAAGATGGGGCACTGTTCTGCCTTCTTTTGGCCGGATATACCCATTGGAGAAATCAATTTTTTGTGGCACTACCTGCTGTGCAGAAACGCCAATAAAATAATCAGCAGAATACAGGTACAAACCAGCCATCATATCCAGTCTTGTTTTGTTCAGGATACCTGAAGTAAACACAGCAGGATCGGCTATTACATCGCCAAAATCGAGTTTATCAGCATTGAGACTAATACGATTAAATCCGACCCCAAAACCTGCGGACAGGCTGGTACGGGCAGAAAGAGCCAGGTGATAAGCGTAAGTGCCATAAAGGGAAAAATTACTCAACGGGCCTGTAATATCATTGATCACCTGCAATCCGATGCCATGATGGGGTGCCGGTGCTGTATATTCTTCCCAGTATCTCTTACCACGGGGATTCTCCCCTTTCAAATCAAATGAAGTAGCTGTTTTGCGATAGTCTGATTTACCAATTGGTCCATGAACAGAAAGATAAGAGGTAATAGGTGCATCCTGGATACCTACCCACTGGTGACGGTGGCTAACTTTCAAATCAGTATAATTCTCGATACCCGTCAATGCCGGGTTGACAATATACTGGTTAAGGATATATTGGGTGTAATGTGGTTTCTGCTGCGCTAAAACAGGCAATGTTGCCATACCACCCAACACAATCACTATCACAAGAAAAATATTTTTCTTCATTGCTGTTTCGCTTTCAGATCAGTAAACGGATTTTAAAAACGGGGCCTATTCCTGCTATTGTTGGTTTTTACTCGTTCTTTAATACTTTGAATTCAGTTCTCCTGTTTTTCTCTCTTCCTTCAGGATTGTCTTTACCATCAACTTCATTTGGAGAAATCGGCATTGCTTCACCATATCCTTTTGCAACTAATCTTTCAACCGAAATTCCTTTTTCCACCAGGTATTTCACCACACTTTGTGCTCTTGCTTCAGACAATTTCATATTATAAGTGTCAGAACCTTTACTATCGGTATGTGCACCCAGTTCAATGGCCATATTTGGATATGTATTCAGCATTCGTACCACTTCATCCAATGCAGGATATGATTCCGGTTTCAGGTCAGCTTTGTTGAAATCATAATATACATTCTCTATAACAAATTTCTCATCTACTTTTGGCGCTTCTGGCACCAGGCAAAGATCAGGATACCTCATACTTTCTTCTTCCAGGTCAGCCGGTGTTCCAACATTGGCAGCATTGCTTATAAACCCTTTGGCTTCGGCTTGTACTTTCAACGGCTGGTGATCTTCCATAGTAAAGGAATATGTACCGTCAGCTCCCACTTCCTTTGAATAAATTGTTTTATTACTGGCTGGATCAACAATGGTTACAGTGGCACCACTCAGTGGTTTGGAAGGATCGCAGGAAAGCACACGGCCGCTCAGTTGCCTGAGTGGTCTTACTTTCTGTAATGCAAATAGCTCGAGACAGCACACTGCATCCCGGTCAGAGCTCAGCATTACATTTTCAAGTACATTTTTAGCAGATCCCCTGCTCACCATGTAAATATCATCTTTCACTGAATTGACAGGATAGCCCATATTCACCGGCTCAGTCCAGTTACCGATATTTCCCTTACTGCGGAAGAAATCATATCCTCCCATTCCCACTCTACCGTTTGAAGAAAAGATCAGCGAAGCAGATGCTTCATGATAAGCAGGTGCCTGTTCATCATAGCTGGTATTGATAGCAGCACCCATGTTGACCGGAGTACCGGTTGTTCCATTCTCCAATGGTGCATACCATAGATCATATCCCCCTTGTCCGCCTGTCCTGTTACTGGAGAATAAAAGATATTTGCCATCAGCTGTAACAAAAGGTTGCTGTGTATTAGCTCCGTTTGCATTGATCGATTCACCGAGTTTAACAGGCTCACTCCATCCATCATTGGTTTTACTGCTGGAATAGATGGCAGCTGATTTTTTATCACCGGAAATACCCCATTTGGTCAGGTACATGGTGTTGCCATCAGGCGTAACCGTTACCACTCCCTGTTGCATCCCTTTTTCCTGGGGAATAGTAGCCAGGCTAATACTGGCAAGGGTCCCTGCATCGTAAACAGCCTGGTAAACACGATTGGTATATACCATCGTTTTGGCGGTAGTGTCCTGCGGCCTTGTTGAAGTAAATAACAATGTATTTGAATTCAGCCAGGCTGGTGCATAACTGGCGCCTTTTGCATTCAATTCTCCCCCTGCTTTATTAATAGTATAATACTTCAGGTCTTTTTTAACAAGCTCTGCCTGTATGAATTGCAGGTTCTTCAATTCTCTCTCTGCATTTTTCTTATACTCATCATTTGCCGGATATCCTGATAAGAATGTTCTAAAATTTTGTTCCGCCTCCGCATATTTTCCCAAAGCCCTCAGCTGTGCCGCATAATGATATTGCGCCAGCGGGAATTGCTTTTTATTCGCCACCATCACTTCTTTATATTGAGGCTCAGCCTTGGATGGATAGTTGAGCAAACGATAACATTCTGCCAGGTTATACATTGCCTGCTCCTGGTTGACGGCAGCCGCAGCTGTTTTCTTAGATGAATTCTGGGGAGTGTAAGGTTTAAACTCTTTGTCTTTGCCGGTCTTATCACCACCCATATATTTTTCATAGTATTCAGCAGCAGACGCATAGTCGCCTTTCTGAAAATAATCATCAGCAGCTTTCAGGTAATCATACACAAATTGTGCATGCAACGAAGCGAAAGAAAAAAGAACAGCCGTTAAAACAAATATTTTTTTCATACTAGTTGGTTGCAGTAATTAAAATTCGGTTTCAAATATTATAATCTCGGACAAACAAATTCCACCTCCGGTGTTTTGGTTGATTTCTTTCCAATGATAGACAGGGAAATCTCAAAACTATTGGATCCATTCACCAGCTTTCCAAGATCTGAAGAGTTAATATCATAACTGGCACCCAGCATCATATTCTTATAGGTAAATCCAAAGAAAGGTGATATCGCATCTTCAAAACGATAGTTGGCGCCGATCAGCAGGTTAACCTCTGAAGTAGCTTTGTATTGCCCGTATGCACCTGCCATTTTTTCGGTTGCGGTACCCTGTGATAAATAAAGAAAATTAGGTGTGATGCTGAACCTGTCAGATAAAGTGAACCGTATACCTGCATGTGCAGTATATCGCATCGGAAATTTTTCATCTCCGCTGGCACTGAACTTATCTTCAGGTTTGGTGAGATGTGATGCAGAAAAGCCTGCATACAGGTTTGCTTTCTTACCGGGTTGCGCATCAAAATATAAAACGCCTGCACCCATATCAAATGCGGTGGCTGAGGTTCTGTTGAGTACATCAGACGATGGATTGCCGGGATTATATCCAAAAACAGGATTCCATTGGTCTCCAAATGTCATCTTATTGCGGTCAAAACGACGTTGAATAATACCGGCCTGCATACCAAATACCACACGGTGCTCTTCATTTTTTCCAAAACGAACACCTGTATAGGCAATGTTTCCATATGCCGTGGTATAACCATACCCTCCATCTCCTGCAGTTTGTTTCAAGACACTTACTCCCAGGTTGATCTTTTTTTCTGTTGTGAATTCAGCACTGGCTCCATACGTTGTAAACGGACTGGAAATATTACCCCACTGGTTGCGGTAAACACCGGAAACCCGGTACTGACCGTCAAAAGCACCTGTCAGTGCAGGATTAAGCCAGGACGGATACACATAGTACTGTGAGAAATGCGGATCAACCTGTGCATTTGCTTTACTAACTGCAAGGCCAATTGACAGCATTAACAATGAAATTCGTAAGCTCTTTCGCATCACATTTAATTTTGGTTCATTAAAAAAATTTACTTCTGTTCAGTTACTGTATTACTACCGGATGATCGTTACCGATCCGCTCAACGGCTTGAATCCATTTTGCAACTGAATGATATAATAATAAGTGCCCGCAGGCAGTTCCTTTCCTTTATACGTACCATTCCACGGCGTGCCATAACCAGCAGAAAAATATACCTGCTGACCATACCGGTTAAATACTTCTACGGTACACCCCGGGTAATCACCAAGGTTGGGTATCATCCATTGGTCATGTATATTATCTCCATTGGGTGAGAATACATTCGGTACTTTAACCAGCTTCAGAATTTTCACTGTCATCTGATCTGTTGCCGTACAGCCAAAATCTCCCGTTGCGGTGAGTGTATACACCTGATCCTGGAGGGCTGTCAGTGTCGGGTTCAGTATTGTATTACTGCTTAAACCAAAACCAGGAGACCAGTTGAAAACCAGGTTAGATGAGTTTGCAGTGGCATTCAATTGCAATACAGTTCCCTGTGGCAGTACATACGACTGGCCCGCATCAATTACCGGCTGCAGGTGTACCGTAACCGGCAATACAAAAGGTTCTGAAACACAACCAACCGCATTCGTTACTGTTAGCCTTACATTATACACTCCCGGCGTATTGAAACGCTTGGTGGGGTTGCTTGCAGAAGATGTACCGCCATCAGCAAAGTTCCATGCCCATGATTGTATGGTGCTGTTTGGTGCGGAACTGCCATCGGTGAACACATTATCTGCACCCTGGCAAAGCTCCTGTGGTGATACACTGAATGAAGCCTGTGGTTTATCAAAGAAACTATTCATTGGTTTAGTAACCTGCTGCACACATCCGAAAGCAGAAGTCGATACTAATGTTACATTGTAATTACCAGATGCGGCGTATACATGTGAAGGATTAGTGACTGTTGATGTATTACCATCACCAAAATTCCATACATGTGTTAAAGCAGAATTATCAGCTACCGCAGTAAGGTTAGTGAAAGCAGCAGTGCCACCCGGCATACAAATACCGGTTGGCACAGTAAAGTCTGCCACCGGCAACGGGCTTATCCGGATTGCTTGTGAAACAGGTTCACTAAAGCATCCCCTGTCACTCACTGTTACTAACTGCACATTGTACGTGTTGGCCGATGTATAGTTAAACGTAAATGGATTACCATTGGTATAAGAGGGTGTGTTGCCATCACCGAGATTCCAGTTCCAGGTAGTGATGGTTCCGGATGGAACAGCAGATGTATTCGTGAATGTAACTGCCTGTCCCAGGCAAGCGCCGTTATTACCACTGGCAGTAAAGGAAGCTGTTGGCCTCGGGTAAACTTCAATTGTATTATTCACCGTGCCGGTACATCCGCCAGCAGTAGTAAAAGTATAGGTAATGGTATGTACACCCGGGCCTGCCACATTGGGGTCAAACAACCCGGCAGCGTTTACTCCGGGACCACTGTATACACCGGTTCCTGTTACACCATTCGTTGCCGTTGCTGATGCAATGGAAGATGGGGCTGCACCCGGGTTCTGGCATACATTTGTCAATGCAGGGAATGATAATGCCGGTGTTACCGCAAAACTGGCTGTAATATTCGTATCCTTCACACATCCATTAGAAGAAGTTGCTTGTAAATTGATCGTATAGGTTCCTTCCAAATAGTTATGTGTTGGATTTTGTGCTGTTGATGTATTTGGATTAGCTCCACCTGCATTGGGATCATTAAAATTCCACAACCATGTCATGGTTTGCGCATCAGGTATGGTACTGGTGTTGGTGAATTGTACTTGTCCTGTCGTAGGCAAACAACCTGCAACAGGTAATGTAAAGCTGGTTCTCGGTCTTGCATGCACCTGTATGTTCTGTGTGGTTGTTTGTACACAACCACCCGTTGACGTGAAAGTATAAGTGATCGTATGTGTTCCAAACCCAGCGATAGCAGGATTGAACATACCGGCTGCATCTGTACCCGGACCACTATATACACCTGTACCTGCCACACCATTTGTTACGTTGGCGGTAGCCACGGAAACAGCTGCTGCATTTTCACAAACTGCAGGTAATGCAGCATAAGAAAGTAATGGTGTTACAGCAAAACTGGTAGTGATATTTGTATCCTTCACACAACCGTTAGAGGAAGTTGCCAGTAAATTGATCGTATAGGTTCCTTCCAAATAGTTATGTGCCGGATTTTGTGCTGTTGATGTGTTTGGATTTCCTGGCGTCGCAATCGGATCACCGAAATTCCACAACCATGTCATAGTTTGTGCATCAGGAATAGTACTGCTGTTGGTAAACTGTACCTGTCCGTTAGCAGGTA
Source organism: Chitinophagaceae bacterium (assembly GCA_041738795.1). Lineage (GTDB taxonomy): Bacteria > Bacteroidota > Bacteroidia > Chitinophagales > Chitinophagaceae > JJ008. The sequence continues at coordinate 126,246 of JBGSPB010000015.1, forward strand.
AACAACCACTTGCCGGGATTGTAAAGTTTGTTCTCGGTCTTGCATGCACCAGTATGGTTTGTGAAACAGAATCAATACAACCGGCACCGGATGTAAGCTTGTACCAGATAGTATGTGTGCCATAGCCGGCTACTGCCGGTGTGAACAGACCTGCTGAAGTAGTACCCGGTCCCTCGTAAATACCTGTACCTGTTACACCATTTGTAACAGTTGCATTCGCAATAGAATAAGCTGGCGCATTTTCACAAACTGCATTCAGCAATGGATAAGTGAGAGCAGGTTTTAAATTAAAGGTGACTGTTTGTGTTGTATTCTCTGTACAGCCATTAGCAGTTGTCGCACTGAAATTGATCGTATAGGTTCCCTGCTGGTAATTATGTGTAGGGTTTTGCAGTACCGATGTGTTCGGATTACCGGGTGTTGCATTTGGATCACCAAAGTTCCAGGCATAGGTACTTATAGTTTGCCCATCAGGTGTTGTAGCAGTACCGGTAAACTGTACCAATCCTGCCGGAGACAAACAACCGGCTGCATCATTGGTAAACGAGACTGCAGGTTTGGCATAAACGGTCACTACCCTGCTCACCGTATCACTTACACAACTGGCGCTGGAACGAGCCACATGTTTAATTGTATAAGTACCATATGCGGGATAAGTGTAGGTTATAGATGGACCATTTGTAACAACCTGCGTAACACCATTACCAAAATCCCAGTACCATTCATTTACAGCTATTGCTGCGGAGGATGTATCTGTAATAGTAAACTGGCTGCCTTCGCATAAATTAGCAGGAGTTACCATAAAATCACCCGGTGGTTTATCATAAATCGTAATACGTTTCATGGTATCACTGGCACAACCTTCATTGGAAACAACAGATAAGTTAATATCATGAACACCTGGTGGTAATATCCTGATTACGTTTTGTCCTGTAGCTGTAGCAGGGCCCGGAAAAGTCCAGTTATAGTCACGAATAGTATAACCGTTACTGGTGGACGTCACACCAGAAAAGTTAACAGGATCCAAGGTACACCCGGTATGACTAAACGTAAAGTCAGCCAGTGGCCTTGGTTTAACAATCACCGGTATGGATAAACTATCTCTTCCATAACAGTTTTCTATACTGGGATGATAACCATTAAGAGGAATATCAAAAGTATCAGCTGCAGCAAATAAATAAGTGCCCGGTAATGTGTATTTATAATAAGGTACCCCATTTACATACACCGTACCAGTTGATACGGGTGCATTATCAATCACATCTGTATTGGGAGTAATATTCGTACCAAGCAAACTCAATCTCCAGTCGATCCGTGTTGGCTGGTAAGCCATCAAAACGGAAAGTTTGATAGGCGTACCGGTACAGGTATAAGGGTGTTCCGGAACACCCGGGTCCGGTGTATTTTGAATAGATGGTAATGCACTAAGATTATTAATTAATGTACCGGCATTATACCCATAGCTTTCTACTGAACCCAACCCATAAGTAATAGCTGTAAATGCAGAATCACTGTAGGCAATTGCCTGTGCTTGTGCAGATGTCCATCTTTTTACCACAATGGTATAGCCAGCTGCCTGCGGATGCGGATAACTATGGTCAAAAACAGCACTGCCATCAATACGAAGAGAGGGTAATCCGTTATTAGGAATAATTAAAGTAAGATAATTCACCTGTATCGCTTCCCTTGTATTACGGTAAAATCCGATTCTTTTTATCCCTTGTTCCACCGGACTTATATATATCATTTCCGGGTCACCTACTCCACCACCCATACAACCACCACCTGTCATATATTGCGCCACCATTACTGGTTTATCTGCATCGATCACATCGGCAGAATTACTCTCAAAAAAGTAAAAACTATTTTGTTGTAAAGTACCTGCAGGTAATACCACACCATTTCTTCTTACAACAGTGGTTGGGTCTTTTACCAATATCTTATATGAATTGGTCATGAACTGGTTGGCAGCAGTTGACCTGGACGTTGGAGCTGTGAGGTATCTTTTTCCCCATGCCTGTGTAGGGAAACATTGCTGGTTGTCATTATCCCCGCCACCACTACCACAACTGATTGGATTAGACGTACGGCTGCTGCCGGAAAACACAGCTATTGGGTAACAATCTCCTACTGCATTAGCAATTGATTTGAATTTTGTACCCGACACTTCCGATTTGGTTGACGCACCTTCCGGACCGCCTATGATTTGATAAATCTGCCCTTTGTTTAATGTAACGGTAAACGGAACACCCGGAAGTTTATTCAGCCTGGTAGTAACCGAAGGAATTATTTCAACAACCGTATTATCGTGTGTAGCCAGGACATATGCCCAGGAAAAACAATTGGGCTGATAGGTTTGCCTGCTGTTCAAAGAAATGTATGCATACCCGTAAGTTTCTACTGGCATCAGCATGGTGGCCCCGGAAGAAGTAGAACCGAATGTGTGAGCATAGGCTACAATCGGCACATTACTTTCAATATGAATGGACATATTAAAAATTCCTTCTCCCCCATTTCCGCCAAAAGTTGGAGGAACATCATATAAACGGCAATCTAAAGCACCTGCCTTAGGCATATAGTTTGAAGGGATAACGGAACCAGCCGGCACCACATAGTTGGTTACCTGTGTTGCTGTTCTTCCCCTGACCGTCACCGTTACATTGGCAGCCTGCTCCGCACTAAAATACAAAACCATTTCCTGGCTATTATTCTGACCAGGCTCCATGAACTGGTGGTGTCCATAGCCCACCCAGAATTCCCTGCCGCGGTTGGAGAGATTTTGCTGTGCAAAACCCTCCAACGAGGCGGTGAATAAGAGGCATACAGTGAATAATATAAATGTTGTCCTTTTCATTTTTTCGAGGTACGTTGATCTTTTATTTTATCTCACCAGGTTGATCGATCCTTTGCGCTGTATCCTTTCACCAGTGTTCAGGACAATATCGCATACATAGATATACACTCCAGATGGTTGTGGTTTCCCTTTATGGGTACCATCCCATGCCACCGACTGGCTGTTTGATTCAAAAATCTTCTCGCCCCACTGGTTGAACACTACAAACTTCATACTGCGGATCACATTACTATACACCCGCAGCACATCATTCAGCCCGTCATTATTTGGGGTAAAGCTGTTCGGAATATAGACCTGGTCTGTTACTGTTTGTCCTGTAGCAGGCTGTGAGACCGCCGGTAAGCAACCACCCACTGCCCTCACCAGGAGTGTAACAGAAGTTCCCAGAGGCAGACCTGTTATTGTATGCGTCAACCCCTGTGGACCAGATGATGGTGTTGACCATGTACCACCGGCATTAGTAGATACCTGGTAACTGGCAGCACCTGTAACGGCTGTCCACCTGAATACTATTGTATTGGTGCTTACAGAATCTACAGTTACAACAGGTGCCGGTAATGTTGGCAATATAGCAGCAGTGGCCCTGTCACGGGTAGCACTGGCGCAACCCAGTCTTATCACTTCGAGGTATACATTCACAAAACCGGTAACATTATTCAAAACAAAAGTTGATCCTGTTCCCAGTAATGAACCCCCGGTTGCGGCGCTATACCAATTGTAGGTATCACCCGTTACAGGGTTTTGTACCGTAAAGGTGGCGCTGGCGTTATTACATACATACACGGTATCCTGCGTGATGGCACCTGTTGGTTTTGGATTCACCACAACAGGTTTGGTTGTATCGCCGATACAACCGTCATCAGCAATACCTCTCAGTGATACATTGTATGTTCCTGCTGTTGCATAGGTATGAACCGGGTTCTGACCGGCACCATTGTTACCATCACCAAATGCCCATGTCCATTGATTGGTCGGTACACCATTGCTCGTTGTTGTTGTAGCATTGAATTGAACTGCATCACCCACACAACCGCTAAAATTGGTAGTGAAATTGGAAACTGGTGCTGCAATTACTGTTACCGGTAGTGATATCTCAACTGAACCACCGCAACCTTCGATACTTGGATGGAATACAGTGATCGGTACATTATAAGTGCCTACCTGGCTGAAAGTATACTGCTGTGCCAGCGTATAGATATAAAACTTCTTACCGTTCACTGTAACTGAGTCAGTGGGCACAGGGTTCACTTGTGTTACATTGGCATTTGGCGTTACATTATTCACCTGGCTCAGTTGCCATACCAGTTGTGTTGGTTTTACAGAGATCTGCAGGCTCAGGCGGAATGGTGTTCCTTTACAGGTATAAGTGTTAGTACCACTTGTATTAAACACATTATTGAACGATGGAACAGCGCTGAGGTTTTTCACCAGTGTACCGGCGTTATAACCATAGCTCTCCACGCTACCCAATCCGTATGTAATCGCAGTAAATGCAGAGTCACAGGTAATATAATGCTGAGCTGCTGCTCCGGCAAAGTTTTGTCTTACACAAGTATAACCTGCCAGGTTTGGATGCGCAAACACATCTGTAAATGTAGTGCTGCCATCTATCTGCAAGCTTGGTAATGCAGCAGTCGGTAATATAACATTCACATAATTTGAAGTGATCGAATTATTGTTGGTGTTATAGAACCTTGCTTTTTTGATACCCTGCTCTATCGGGCTGATATAGATCATTTCAGGATCGCCATTACCAGTTGGCGCAGGAACACCGGCACAACCGGTTCCACTGGTAGACAGCATATACTGTGCTACCATTACCGGCTGGTCAGCCTCAATATAGCTGGCTGTGTTAGCACCGGTATTATTTCCTACAAAGAACTCATAATAATTACCCGGTACAATCAAAGTGGCTGGATCCAATGTTACTCCATTTCTTTTTACCACTGTAGCCGGATCTTTCACCATCACTCTCCATCCATTGGAATTGTAATTGGTATTGGAAGCAGAATTGGCGGTGGCAAAAGTCAGGTACTTGGTTCCCCATGCGCTGGCCGGGAATACCTGTTGTATCATATTATCACCATTGGTTGTATTACAGATAGCCGTACGGCTGCTGCCGGAGAACACTGCTATCGGGTAACATTTGCCACTGGCATTTGGAATTGATTTGATAGTCGAACCGGAAAGATCCGTTCCCTGTCCACCGCTGGCTTGTGTACCCATTACGTTATACACTTCTCCTCTCTTCAGGTATACCTGGAATGGTACACCGGCAGGACGTCCGCCTTTTGTTGTTACAGCAGGAGTAATCTCTACCAAAGTACTATCCCTGTCAGCAATCACAAACATCCAGGAGTATGAACCTGCACCGCCGCTTGGATAATACTGGCGGGAGTTCAATGATCTGTACTCATAACCATATACACCGGTTGGCAACAACATACCTGCACCGGAGTTGGCTCCGTCACTGATATGTGCATACGCAACAATAGGCACATCACTTTCAATACTGATACCTTTATTGAAAAGTCCTTCATCCGTTAATCTTGCATCCACCAGTCCTGAAGTTGGCATAAAGTCACTCACTCTTACTGTATTCGCAGGGATAGCATATGTACGTACCCAGTTCGTTCCGTTTACTTTCACAGTAACGTTGGCTGAATCTTCTGCACTCAGGTAAAGTGCCATGTCCTGTGAGTTGCTGCTGAATCCATAGTGGTGGCCATAACCCACCCAGAAGCGTTTACCCCTGTTAGAAGTATCCAGTGTAAACACAGGAGGTACGGCTGGTGGAGGTGCTACGCCATCTGTCATGCCGGTAAATTTATCAAGGAAGCTGAGATTACTTTCTGTGATCACATTACCCAGGTCATCTACCACACTTCCGGATGCAACCAACCAGGTGCCTGCTGTATTAGTGCGGCCCAATTTTACAGTTGGTTCTGATGGTATATCTCTCATCCATGGATCTATATAGAATTGCCGGTTTGTGAAATTGGTTGGTGCACTTCCGGTGAAATCCACATCTGTATAATAATACATGGACTGCTGACCAGTAGTTAATCCCGGAGGAATGATACCTGAGTATCTTCTCACATCCACTGTAGTTGGAACAGTAGATGCAGGCGCCCATGTTATTTTCTGAACTGTATCTGTACCAAACATAAATACCTGTGTGGTACCTGCAGCTGGAACAGCAGGTGTGGCAGGCAATACAGGCGGCTGTGCAGTTGGCAGGAACTCATAAGCTCCCATATCAGGAACACCTTCCGTCAAAGTTGTAGGTCTTGTATTACCATTAATGTCTGTTGCATTATCAGTTATCTGTACACCACGGCCATGCATAGCCCATACATCAGGATTAGTGATATCAGGTTGTAATTCATTACCCGCTGCAAAGGCAGGAGTGTATACAATAGAATTATAATCCCAGTTCTGGCCATTCTTCCAATCCTGTAACGTAGCATAGTTTACTGTATTCTGCCTGATCAATGTTGCACCAGCAGTATAGAACATATTGAAGTCGGTGTAAATATTTGCTACGTTCAAATAATTAGCCGCTATTCCATTGGCAGTATGCGAGAAGATATTGTTTCTGATATCTCCTACTCCGGCAGATGAAGTAGTATGACTTATATATGCTGCGATATTTGTAGTACCAGCAGCAGGAGATGCATTCTGTACAGAATTATTATAATATTTTATGCCATTGCCACCTGTAGAATACAGACCGTAAGCTGTAGTAGCACTGGTGTTGATATTAATAACGTTATTCTTTGTATAGTTACCAATTGAAGAAGTCTGGTATAAACCATACAATGTTCCTGTTATCCCTGTAAGTCCTGTTATTTTATTACCAGACACACTTCCGGTATGACCGGCGGCACCACATCCCGTAAGATAAATACCATATGTAGTTGAAGTGGTCCCGTTGATATCAACCTTATTATTATTTACCTGGTAAGCTGAGTCGGCATTGGTCAGGTAAATACCATAAGTAGTGGTATTTCTTGGAGCAGCAACTGTAACGGTATTCTTGCTCACAGATGTAAACCGTGTATTTGAATTATAAATACCATAATAATATGAACCAGTCACCGTATTACTATCTATAAAGTTGTAAGCACTTGGCGAAGTAGTGGTAGAACCGAAATAGATACCTGTCACACCACCATTCACTGTATTGCCTTTGATGGTATGATCACCTCCGGCAAGATTAGCCGCATGAATACCCACCACTGTTGTACCAGTACCGGTAGCGGTTGGTACATTAATGATATTATTTACCAAACTGTCATTGGATGCTAAATTGGCAATATCCACTGCCCTTCCGTTGGTGGCATTGATTGCAGTGATCGTCATATTCCGGTAAGTGATATAGCTGGCACTATCTAACTGTAATACATAGTTAGCTGCTGCATTGGTCGCATCAAAAGTCAGGATAACAGAAGCAGGATTACCATTAGCACTCTGGAAAGTAACACGGCTTGTATTAGAAGCGCCGGTGATCCGGTGCATTCTCACCTGCTCGGTATAAGTACCCGCTGCTACATTGAAAGTAACAGGCCCTGAGATTCCGCAATCCATTACGGCTACAGCCTCAACAAATGAATTGAAGTTGCTGCCTCCAGGGTAATCGGTTGGTATGGTATTATTGATTGTATATACACCAGCCGGGAAAGGAGGATTCATATTTACCTGCACCGGAGTTGAGTTAGCTGATTGTGCACTACAGGTAACCACGCAACGATACCAGAAACTGCCGCTGGCAAGAATTGTTGTATCCGGGAACAGCTTTGGATTACCCAGGTTAGTATACGGCCCTGCAGCAGCTGTGGCAAATTGCCATTGGTAACTTTGACCAGAGCCAATTGAGTTGCCACTTAAGTCAAGGTCAATCGGGGTACCCAAACAAATACCGGTATTCGGCACAGCTGTTGCTGAACCGGCTGTCGGAGGTGCTGTACAAACTGGTACTGCAAATTCCCATGCACCAATATCCGGTGTGGTAGCATTACGCACTGCATCACGGATATCTGAAGTAATTCCGGTTACTGGGGTCCCTTCATTATCCAATGCAGGTGTTCTTGGTTCCAGGTTTCCGGCAGCGGCATCCGTATAATATGGATTAGCCGATACTGAATTACCATCTTGTGTGGTAGCAGCCTGCCAGTTAGCCAATGTTGTCTGGTTAGAGCCATTAAAGCCAACATGTGAATTAACTGCATTCCTGAATACTCCGTTATAATCAGATGTAAATGTAGTAGCTGCCGTGGCAAAATACATACAGTATTTATCACCATTACCGCCTCTTGTCATACTAAAGAGGTTATTCTTCAGATCAATACCGGCAGCGGCTGTCGTTTGATAGAAACAATAAGCGTCGCTGGTGGTAGTGGCGGTAGCATCATCCAGGTTCACTGTATTATAATAATAGAATACATTATCTGAACTGGTGTTGTAGATACCATACTGGGTACCATTACCATTCATATTGTAGATCGCATTATTGCTGACAATATTCTCCAGGCCCGCAATCGCATCTACGCCGGTGAAATAAATTCCATAAGAAGTACTCGTCGCAGTGGGTGCGCCATCAAACAGGTTGTGTATCCTGTTCTTGTATAATTTAACCCCGGTATTCAGTGATGTGACATAGATACCATAAGTAGTAGTGGAAGTTGTCCTGGCAGGCCGGAATATATTGTTCTTCTCAACCAGTGTATTAAAATTGCCTGATAAATAAATACCATAGGCATAAAAATCTTTAATGGTATTTCTCACCATCGCATTATTACCAACAGCTGAAGTGGTACTTCCCACTGAAGTGATACCATAATAGCCACCGGTGATCTCGTTATTTTCAAACAAGTTGTAATCCGACAGATTAGTACCGGTTGTTGTGGCAGTTGTACCCACACTGGAAACTATACCAGCAAAATTAGTAGACGTGGTAGTGGTGCTCATACTGATATCGCAATTGCGGATAATGTTGGAATCAGCACTATTCAGCAAATGGAATCCAAAACCATACTCTGTAGTAGCAGCGCCCTGCGGCACCACCGTTAAACTATCAAATACAAAATGATCAGTTCCGTTCAGTTTTATGACAGCTCTTTCATTCGTATTCGTTGAAAGATTAGTGATAGTCTCACCATTTCCGTTGAAAGTAACAGTATTGGTAGCAGAAGAGCCTTGAATCTGCCCGATGATGACTTGTTCATTATAAGGACCAGATCCGGTTACAACATTAAATACAATAGGACCACCAATTCCGCAACGCAAAGCGAAAACAGCATCATTGAAACTCTGGAAGTTGGTACCACCTGTTGGTAATGCACTATTGATAGTATAAGTTCCGGCTGGGAACAATGAATTTACCACTACCTGTACAGGGGTAGAGAAAGTGGTTGATCCGCTACAGGTAACCGCACAACGGTAATATAAAGTAACCGTTGGGTTGACACTATAGGCCGGATTATTCTGCGAAGGCCCAATATTTGTCCATGGACCAGCCAGCGTTGTGGCTGTTTGCCATTGATAGGTTTGACCGGTTCCAAAAGTATTATTTACAAGACCCAGTGCAACCAGTTCATTAGGACAGATCGGTACACTGATACTTGCAGTGGCACCACCGGCATTTGGAGGCGCTGTACAACCGCCCACATCAAATTCCCAGGCCCCGATATCGGGAGTAGTAGCACTTCTTGACACGCCGAGAATATCAGCCGTAATACCAACTGCTGAACCCAGGTCATTCATTCCGGCAGACGTTGGTTTCAGATTTCCTAAACCAAGGTTGGTATAGGCAGGATCTATGAAGGCTGAATTCGCATCCTGTGAAGAAGCAGTTTGCCAGTTGGCCAGAGTTGCCTGCCCGGTTGTACCCCATGAACCATAAAAAACGTTAGCAGCCGGGGTAAAAAATACGTTGTTGTTATTCGAAACAATAGTGGAAGTGGTAGTATTAAAAAACAGACCATGCATCTGGCCGGTTCCTCCCCTGCGCAAAGTGATAAGGTTATTTTTAAATTCTATTCCTGCTGCCGCAGTTGTCTGATAAAAACCACGGGTTACTTCGGTGGTGGTACTCGCCACGTCATCCAGTGAAATAGTGTTATGGTAGTAGAATATATTATCTGAACTGGCATTATAAATTCCATAGATAGTACCATTACTCTTTATGTCATAGATAGCATTGTTGCTAACGATATTCTCCAGACCTGCGATAGCATCCACCCCGGTAAAATAAATACCGTACACATCATTCGTACTGGCCGTATTCACATCCAGCAAACCATGAATATAATTTCCATTGACTCTTGCACTGGTGCTGAGTGAGGTGAAATAAATAGCATAAGAAGTTCCAGTACTAATATTGGCACGGGCCGGGCGACTAAAATCATTAGCTTCTATCAAAGAAGTGAAGGTACCACTGGTATAAATTCCATACAGGTAATAATCTTTAATGATATTCCGGATAAACTTATTGCGCTGGTTAGCCACCGTAGTGCTGCCCACATTGGTAATTCCGTAATAACCTCCGGTAATGGTATTTAACTCAAACAGGTTATCGTCACACTCAGCATTGCCGGTACCGGTGGCTGAGGTGGCGCTGGCACTGATGGAGATACCTACATGATTAGTAGAAGTCTGTGCATCAGTTACATTAATTATACATTTTCTTATAATGTTGGAATCGGCGTTGTTCAATAACTGAACAGCAAAACCGTATTCTGTAGTTGTGGTAGCTGTAGCATTAATAGTAAGGCTGTCAAAAATAAAATGATCTGCCCCGTTAAGCTTGATAACACCTCTTTCATTGGTGTTGGTCGAAGTGAATTGCAATACTCTGCCATTACCATTAAATGTTACCGTATTGATCACTGATGCTCCCGGAACCGGGTTAATAATAAGTTGTTCTGTATACGGACCCGAAGCTGGATCCACATTAAATACTACCGGCCCGTTTATACCACATGATATATAATTATATGCGGCATTAAAAGACTGGAAGTTGGTACCGCCTGTTGGTAATGCACTGTTGATAGTGAAAGTTCCTGAAACCGCCGCAGGAGTAACTACCTGGAGGCTTCCTGAATTGACAGTATTGGCTCCGCAGGTAACCGCACACCTGTAATAATTAGAGGATGTCTGAGAAGTGGTATAAAAAGCACTTGTTGCTCCGGTGATATCGGTCCAGGTAGTATTATCTGGTGAAATTTGCCATTGATACGTCTGGCCTGTGCCTCCTGTACCTCCTACAAGGTTCAGATTAAAGTTGGTATTCAAACAAACCGGGTTTTGACTTGCAGTAACGGTTCCGGTAACCGGTGGGTCTGTACAAGGACCTGCAGGTGAGAAAGTAATTGCGCCTGTAAAATATCGAGGAGTAAGTGTAAGTGCAGTTCCAGATCCACCATAACCTACATTTTGTCCTGCAATCTGCACATCTCCCAATTTAAGATTCACACCACCACCTGTAAATGTATTAGGTGCTATAGCAGTTCCAGTACCCGAGTATCTTGTGCTACCAGGTCCTGTATTACGTAATGCAAAGCGGTATTGGGTGCCGGCAGGTATGGTAAAGCCCAAACCGGGGAAGTTAAGCGGAGTGATACCGGAAGCTGCTACCGGTGTAGCTAATGAAGTTGCTGCCAAAGTCCAGGGGGCGGCAGTTACATCCGTTGCTGTACCCGACAATGCACTGGCAGTATAATACAACTGCCATATCGAATTATTTTCTGTAGTGGTACACCAATTTGAAATGGCGGTAAGTAATACCGGGAATCCGTTGGTATTTTCTATTACAAAACTCACCTGTGCAGGTGAACCCAGTGAATTCCCGCCATTATAAGGAGGGTTGGGCAATGTAGTAAGTGTTGTTTGCCCGTTCAGGCGACCAACAGAAAATAACAGCGCAAAAAACAAAAGGAGCATAGCGTTAAATCCTGAAGCGTAGTACTTTCTCATTTCAGCATGTTTGGTTTGTAGTAATAATATCAAAATTTCCTTTTACTACTGTAAAAGGGTTCAGTCAATACAAATTCATCAGCACTGCATTAAGCAGCAAAGGATAAGGGAAATCAGAAATGGTGTTTTTCAGGATAATGTCCTTCAAATGATCTCTGAGGGAGAAGGTAATCGGTGCAGATCAATACTACAATTGCCCATGGCAAATGAAGTTATTGTATGCTACTAATCGTGCAGTCTGTTATCTACTAAAAATCGAAAGCTAAAAAAGCAATTACCTGTCTGATGTGAAAATTAACATTTACTGCGATTCAAAGTTATCATTTAATATCATTAAATGCAAACATTGAGTATTAATAAAAATTATCAGTTTTTAAAGTTGATAAATATCAAAAATATAGGCAGAAATTTTCTCCACTGACCGGAAAAATCAATTAAATACTACAAGAATTATCAAGAGAAAATTGTATAACGGGGCATAAAATGCAATAAGAGGAATCAGTGTTTCACTTATTTAATTTCCTTATGCATTATAACTGATATGTTTATAAAAAAAGCCCGGTTTCAATCTGGTGAAACCGGGCTTTTGCGGAGAGGGAGGGATTCGAACCCTCGGTACAGATTTAAGTCCGTACAACGGTTTAGCAAACCGGCCCTTTCGGCCACTCAGGCACCTCTCCAACACATTTTATTCAAGGGGAAGCAAAAATAAAGATTAATTGCTTTCCCCACAATACAGTTTTTCTTTTCTGGCAATAAAAAACCCGACTTTTCGGCCGGGTGCTTTTGTTTCAATATCCTTGAAACCGTCCAGTAGTTATTTTACATAGCAGCCAGTTGCACTTTCTGCTGTAGTTCCAATACATTTTCTCTGAAAACACCATCTGTATCCATCAGGTCCTTCACCGTCTGGCAGGAATGGATAACAGTGGTATGGTCACGGCCCCCAAAATGTTCACCAATAGTCTTCAACGAGTTCTTGGTAAATGCCTTAGCCAGGTACATAGTGATTTGCCTTGCCTGTACGATCTCTCTTTTGCGGGTTTTTTGCAAAAGCTTATCATAGGGCACATCAAAGTACTCACATACCATTTTCTGAATGGTATCGATGGTAATTTCTTTGCTGGATGATTTTACAAAATTACGTAACACTTTTTTCGCTAAGTCTAGGTCTATTTCCCTCCTGTTCAGCGAAGATTGTGCCAACAGTGATATCAGGGCACCCTCCAGCTCTCTTACATTATTACTTATATTATAGGCGATATACTTTACCACTTCTTTGGGCATTTCCAACCCGTCATTTTTCATCTTTTTCTCAAGGATCTCAATACGGGTATCGTATTCCGGCACCTGTAAATCAGCACTTAAGCCCCAGCGGAACCGGCTTAACAACCTTTCCTGTACCCCTTCCAGGTCTTTGGGTGATTTGTCAGAAGTAAGGACCAGCTGTTTATGCGATTGATGCAGGTGATTGAATATAGCAAAGAAAGCATCCTGTGATTTTTCAGCTTTGGCAAAAAACTGGACATCATCAATAATTAAAACATCGATCAGCTGGTAGAAATGGATAAAGTCGTTTATCGCATTATTCCGGCTATGATCCATGAACTGGTTGATGAATTTTTCAGAACTTACATACAGCACTACTTTATTGGGGTGAAGCCTTTTTACTTCATTTCCGATTGCCTGGGCCAGGTGGGTTTTGCCCAGACCAACCCCTCCATATATAACCAACGGATTAAAGGAATTAGTGCCCGGCTTTTCAGCTACTGTTTTACCGGCACGGCGGGCTACCCGGTTACAATCACCTTCAATAAAAGATTCAAATGTGTAAATATGATTTAACTGCGGGTCGATCTGCATCTTTTTCAGACCCGGTATAACGAACGGATTCTTTACAGGATTGTTTATGACTAAAGGAAAATCCATTTCGTTATTTGAAAAAGTTTTAAATCCCTGGCCGCTTACATCCATGGTAACAGGTTTATTCTTGCTGTTACCACTATCAACCATTATCCGGTATTCAAGATGGGCATCTTTGCCCAATTCTCTTTTTAATGTCTTCGCTAATAAATTTACGTAATGTTCTTCCAGATATTCGAAAAAAAATTGACTGGGAACCTGGATGACGAGAACATTATTTTTGAGCGATACAGGCTTGATAGGTTCGAACCAGGTCTTGTAATGCTGCCATTCAACAATATCCTTGATGATCTTTAAACAATTCGTCCAGATTTTATCAGCATTTTTCTCCATCAGTCAGTAAGCAGTTTATGTCGTGTTAACTATAGTTGTTCCTGAGTTTGTCCACTAAAAACCTTGGCACATTGTCAATAAAAAAAGTTGGACAGGGAGGCGAATATCACCATTTCTTTTCTAAAAAAAAATTTTTATCCCCCTGATTTTTGTGAAACAGAAATTGAATGACTTTTTGCTAATTTTTTGCCCGAAAATTTGGAAAATTCAAAATCAAGCCTACCTAAAATAATACCGGCGAAACCAACCTGGTTTACCACCACATCACTGCCCATTTTATTTTTGTATACCAACGGTTCATTTAAAAAAGTATGCGTATGCCCGCCAATAATCAGATCAATATTTTCTGATTGTTTTGCCAGCACTTCGTCACTAACCATATCGTTTCCCTTATATTGATTACCGAGGTGTGATAAACAAATAACCATATCACAGTATTTAAACTTCTTCAGTTCATATGCTACTTCATTCGCCTTTTGAACCGGGTCAAGATATTTGGTAGCCCCGAATAAATTATCTGGGATTAACCCCTTCCCTTCAATACCAACCCCAAACACACCTATCTTTAATTTTCCTTTTTTAAAAATTTTATACGGTTGAGTCTTATATTCCATCGGTGTTCCTGTAAAATCATAGTTGCACACCAGCATTGGAAAATTTGCATGACGGGTTAGCTGTGTTGCTAAATTTTCCATCCCCGCATCAAAATCATGGTTACCTATAGTACAGGCATCATAGCCTAAGGTTGACATCGCTCTTATTTCCGGTTCCCCTTTATATATATTAAAATAAGGAGTACCCTGGAAAATATCTCCGGCATCGAGCAATAATACATGTTCTTCCTCCTGCCTGATCTGGTTTATTAATCTTGCCCGGCCTGCTACGCCACCAAGCCCCTGGTTGCGGCCTCCGTCCATTGGAAATGGCTCCAAACGACTGTGCGTATCGTTTGTATGTAAAATGGTTAATTTCAACGGGCTGAGATATGCTGCCGCTTCCAGCATTGATGGACCGGCCATGATAGCCCCTGCGGACATTGCAGCCTGTCGTATGAACTTTTTTCTACTGAGCATTGGTAACCCGGTTTTCTATGGTGGCTGTAATGTTTTTACCCTGGCTTTTCAGCTTGATGATATAATCAAAAATAGCATCCCTCATCAGGTAGCCATTCGTTATTTGTGGAATAGGACGAAGCATGTCAGTGTTATCGCCTCCATTGGCGATAAAATCTGAATTAGCGATCGTATACACCCTGTAAGGATCTATCGGTTTGCCACCTATCATTACATTGACAGCTTTTTTATCTTTTATCTGCATGGTTAATCCGGCCATTGGCCAGCCTCCCCTGTCAGCTGTAAGATCAAGTAATTGCTGCAGCACACTGCCTTTCACTTTTTGAAGAATTAATAAATTATCAAAAGGCATTAACTCAAAAATTTTACCCCTTGTAACATTGCCTGCAGGCAATTGGGTCAACCGGATACCGCCAAAGTTTACAAAAGCAACATCTACTTCTGTGTTATACTTTTCCCTGGACATAATCAAAAATGCATCCACCATAAAGTTACCCAAGGTACTTTCAGGCTGCTTTTTATCCAGACTCATTTCCGCAATGCCCACAACCCCGTTCATACTGTTGTTTACACTGTCACTATAGGGTTTCAAAAAAGTCAGTAGCGCTGAATCCTGTTGCTGCGTATTAGCAATCCGGTAAGATTTGTACTGAAGGGCTTGTCCCTGGTAGGTAGTATTACAGGAATTACCTGCAATAAAAATAAGTAGCAGAGCCGTTGGAAAAAATAACCTTGAATGCATAACTATTGATCTCGTTTGAAGGTATTACTATTTTGGTATCACAACAAGAAATCGCAGAATTTTATCCCGGAATTTTATTTGCATCTTTACATCAAATTTTTCAGGATAAAAACCTGACAGTATGCAAAAGACAATTTCACTCCAATTGCTGCCATCGGAAGCAGCCAATGACACCACTATTAAAAAATATATCGCAAAGGCTGAAGCAATAAAGGTACCTGCGATTAGTGGTTTTACTATACTAAAACAGTCCATTGACGCCAGGGGCAGGCAGCCCTGGATCAATCTTTCCCTGAAAGCCTATATCAATGAACCCTTTCAGCAACGGGAAATGTTGTCATTTGATTTTAAAGATGTAAAAAATGCTGAACGAACAATCATTATAACAGGAGCCGGCCCGGCAGGCTTATTTGCTGCGCTACAGTTAATTGAATCAGGCATTAAACCTATCCTGCTTGAAAGAGGAAAAGACGTAAGAGCCCGGAGAAGAGACCTGGCTATTTTAAATAAAGAAGGAGTGATAAATCCTGAAAGTAATTATTGCTTTGGCGAAGGAGGTGCCGGTACATACAGCGATGGGAAACTTTATACCCGGAGCAGCAAGCGAGGAGACATCAACCGCATCCTTAACCTGTTTGTACATTTTGGGGCAGAAGAAAATATCTTATACGAATCTCATCCGCATATCGGCACGAACAAATTGCCGCATATCATCACAGCCATGCGGGAAAAAATAGTGGCTTGTGGCGGTGATTTTTTATTTGAAAAAAAAGTTACAGATATTCTTATTAATGCGGATAAAATAACCGGTGTTAAAACATCAGATGGAAATGTTTTTGAAGCTGACGCTTTTATTCTTGCCACAGGCCACTCTGCAAGAGATATTTTTCAATTACTGTATTCCAAAAAATTATTGATCGAATCAAAACCATTTGCGTTAGGTGTAAGGGTTGAACATCCACAGGCATTGATTGACAGTGCTCAATACCATTGCCAGGTTCGTGGTGATTTTTTACCCCCTGCATCTTACAGTTGGGTACAACAGGTGGATGGCAAGGGAGTTTTCTCTTTTTGTATGTGTCCCGGTGGCATTATTGCACCGGCTGCCACCTCTCCCGGTGAACTGGTAGTAAATGGCTGGAGCCCTTCCAAACGGAATAATCCCTACGCAAACAGCGGCATTGTAGTGACCGTAGAAGAAAAGGACATACAGGTTTTTAAACAACATGGACCTTTGGCGGCCATGTTCTTCCAGCAATCTGTAGAACAGAGGGCTTTTGAGGCAGGAGGAGGAAAATTTGCAGCACCTGCTCAACGATTAGTTGATTTTACAGAAAATAAATTGTCTTCTTCCCTGCCAGGTTGTTCTTATTTACCCGGGATTCGTTCCTCATCGCTAATAGACGTTTTGCCACCGGTCATTCATAAAAGCCTGCAACAGGCGTTTAAAGATTATGGCAGGAAGATGAGGGGTTATTACACCAATGAAGCGGTAGTGGTGGCCACAGAATCCAGAACCTCCTCTCCGGTTCGCATACCAAGAGACGCAGTTACTTTGCAACACCCACAACTTAAAAATCTATACCCTTGTGGAGAAGGAGCCGGGTATGCAGGTGGAATTGTAAGTGCAGCTATGGATGGAGAAAAAGTAGCTAAACAAATAATAACAATACTTAAAGCAACCTGATGCACCCTTATAAATGCATTTCACGCATCTATTTATGCCACTTACCGATTAAAACTCAGCATTTCGCAAGGACTACTAATTTTACACTTTAAACCAACTATATGCCTTCAATCCTGGAACTTCAAAATCTGAAAAAATATTTCGCTACCCAAAAAGCTGTTGATGATATCAGCCTCAATGTAGAAAGAGGACAGATATTCGGACTGCTGGGACCTAATGGCGCAGGTAAGACCACACTCATCCGGATGATCACCGGCATTTTCTATCCTGATGAAGGACAGATCATTTTTGATGGTAAAAAATTTGACCCTGTTAATGACGTTGGGCAGATTGGTTATATGCCGGAGGAAAGAGGACTCTACAAAAAAATGAAAATCGGCGAACAGGCTATGTACCTGGCACAATTGAAAGGATTGAGCCATAAGGATGCGATGGCCAAGATCAAAAAATGGTTCATCAAATTTGAAATGGAAAGCTGGTGGAACAAAAAAGTGGAAGACCTGTCAAAGGGGATGGGACAGAAACTCCAATTTGTTACCACTGTTCTGCATGAACCAAAGTTGATCATTCTGGACGAACCTTTCAGTGGCCTGGACCCGGTAAACAGCAACCTGATCAAAGACGAAATCTATAACCTGGCAAAAAGTGGTTCTACCATCATCTTTAGTACCCACAGAATGGAGCAGGTGGAAGAAATCTGCAATCACATTGTCCTGGTCAATAAAGGAAAGAAAATACTGGACGGAACCGTGAAGCAGGTAAAACAGGAGTTTAAAGAAAATCTTTTTAGTATAGGCACTGAACAAATGCTTTCTTCTCAAAACGGGAACGCCCCTTTCGAATTGGTGGGATCTGCTGATCATTCTCATGTAGTAAGGATAAAAGAAGGACAAACGCCGAATAATGTGTTGCAATACTTATTGCAGCAGGGCACAGCTATTCATTCATTCAATGAAATCCTTCCTTCGCTGAATGATATTTTTATCAAACTGGTGGAAGGAACACCAACAGCCCGCCAGTTTCAAAAAGTGGAAGCATAAATCATTTACCATTTAACCAACTATCATGAATAAGATCTGGATTATCATAAAAAGAGAATACCTGACAAGAGTCAGAAAAAAAACATTTATTATTTCTACCCTGCTATTTCCCCTGCTGTACCTGGGTTTGATATTCGGGATGGGATTCATAGCAGAAAAAAGCAAGCAAAATCTCCATGTAGCGGTCATTGATTCATCCGGGTACTTCTCCAATGATGCGATCAATAAACAAAACCTTGCTGATAACAGTTCTGTACTCACACTTGTAAAAAGCAATACAGACAAAATAATAGCAGACCATAATGCTGAAGGCTATGATGGGTATATTATTATACCGGCAATCAACTGGAAAGAAGGTTCGGACAGTCTTTTCTTCAAAGCAAACAAATCATATGGCAGCGGTTCTACTGCAGCAGTAGAAGCTAAACTTAACCGGATATGGAATGAAATTAAAAACGACAGCCTGCAGATAGATACAGAAAAACAAACAATACTGGTAAAAAGTAAACTCAGGGTTTCTGCCAGGAATATTAAAGACGAGAATGCCAATGTAAAAACGGCTGAAGGGATTGGCTATGTGGCGGGTTTTCTTATCTATTTTATCCTGCTCATCTATGGTTCCCAGGTAATGATGGGTGTAATGGAAGAAAAAACCAACAGGATCGCAGAGGTCATTGTATCCTCCGTAAAACCTTTCCAGATGATGCTGGGCAAGATTTTGGGTATCGGGCTGGTGGCGTTAACCCAGTTCTTTTTGTGGATTGCATTTGTTTTAATTGTCTATAATGTTGGTAAAGCTTCCGGCGCTGGTGGTGGTATGGCCACTGAAATGGTTGGAAGTATGCAAAAAATGTTTGCCAGTGTAAACGTACCATTGATCCTCTTTTGCTTTGGTTTCTACTTCCTTGCAGGCTTCTTTTTTTATGCATCCTTATACGGAGCTATTGGCAGTGCGGTGAATGAAGACATGCGGGAAGCACAATCATTGAGTTTCCCTATCACCATGCTTGTAATTATTTCAATTGCACTCATGACAGCTGCCATTTCAGACCCAACAGGGCCTATTGCTGTATGGGGAAGTATTATTCCTTTCAGCTCTCCCATTGTTATGATGGCGAGAATACCTTATGGGGTTCCCGGAACAGTTCCCGTTTGGCAACTGGCTCTTTCTATGGGCTTGCTGATCCTGGGTTTTATTTTTACAGTTTGGTTTGCAGGAAAAATTTACCGTACCGGCATCCTGATGTACGGCAAAAAACCAAGTTGGAAAGAAATGATCCGCTGGGCTTTCAGAAAAAACTAAACTTCCCATAGACCTGATTAAAATCCATCCGCTGATCAGCGGATGGATTTTTTGTTAAAGTTTTCTTTATCTGTCCGGAAGAACAAAATAATACGAAATCAATCGTATATTTGATACGAAATATTTCGTGATAATAATTAAACTCATTCATTAAACTTTTCATTTATGAAACCAACAACCTTCACAACCGGGCGGGTAGTGCTTGTTCTACTCACAATCGGTCTTACTATTGGTCTTGTATCATGGGACTATAAACAATCTCCCGGCCAATACCAGCAATCGGCAACTGATACTGTTCCTAAAAAATCAAAAGACAGGGAAAAGAAAGTCCGGGACCTGGATGATGTACTCACTGAACTGGACAATGCCGACCTGAAAGTTGACATGGAGAAGATCCAGAAAGAAATAGCTGAAGCAATGAAGAACATAGATGGCGAGAAAATCAGGCTGGACATAGAAAAAGCCATGAAAGATGTGGACTTCGATAAAATAAAAAAAGAAGTCGAAACATCATTGGCCAAAGTCGACTGGAATAACATTCAAACTGAACTGACAAATGCATTGAAAGATATTGATATGGCAAAGATCCAGCAGGAAGTGCAGGCATCCCTTGCCAAAGTGGACTGGGATAAAATGAAAACTGAACTGGACAAAGTGAAAGATATTGATATGAAGAAACTGGAAGCCGAAATGAAGAAAGTAAAAGAAGAAATGAAAGACCTGGGGCCAAAAATGGAGAAAGAGTTACAAAAAGCAAAAGTGGAAATAGAAAAGGCAAAAGCTGAAATAAAAGAATATAAAGATTTTGTGAATGGCCTGGAAAGTGATGGACTGATCAACAAAAAAGAAGGCTACACCCTTAAACATAAGGACGGCGAACTCTTTATCAATGGAAAGAAGGCTTCAGAACAGACTTATAATAAATACCGCAACTTTCTTGATAAGCATAAAAAATTCAGTATCGAAAAAGATGATGATGACTTTGATATAGATATGGATTAATGGATCCTGTTTACCAAAACCAGCCATGAAAAGCAAGAGTCCCGCTAATGCGGGACTCTTTTAGTTGAATTGAAGTTTTCTTATAATCCACCCACATTAAACGGTGAAGGCATAATTTCAAAATCACTATGCTGAATCATTTCAATATTCATCTGGAAAGCTTCATCAGTCCTGATGACCACTTTGTCTTTAATGATTCTTTTGAAACCTGATTTTTCAAATACAAACTTATAAGTACCGGGTTTCAATTCATCAAATGAAAATCCCCCGTCAAAATCACTTAAAACAATTTTTTCTTTCCTGGATGATAAGTATGCTGTAACACTTACATCTTTCAAAGGTTTTTTAGTTTCAGCATGCACCACTATGCCATTCAGCTCATCTTTTTTCCCATCGCCGGGACCATTAGTAGCATTGGCAGCAACAAAACCCAGTAGGCAAAATGCCAGCAGGATAGATTTTTGTTTCATTGTACTTTTTTGAATGGTTTTAAAATAACCCTTCAGCACTTTTCGTTTTTTGGTGGTTTGGACTAAAATTATAATTTTTTAACCGGATTTGACAAACCGTCCATAAAATCCTTCCACACATTTTTCACTATCTGATCAGCTGGTAAAATCTCATCCAGCAATGCACTTACCTGGCCAATCTCCAACTCTCCTTCCTGTAAATCACCTTCAAACATCCCCTTCTTTGCCCTAGCCCTTCCCAATATCGTACTCAGCTCCTCTACCGTTGCCCCTCTTTGTTCTGCTTGTTGAACCTGCCTGAAAAAATCATTTTTCAACAACCGGACCGGGGTTAATTGTTTCAATGCAAGTTGTGTATCCCCCTCCATAGAGTTGATCACCACATTCTTAAAATTGATATGAGACGAAGCCTCCTCGCAGGCTACAAAACGACTTCCCATCTGCACCCCTTCAGCCCCCAGCACCATAGCTGCCAGCATTTGTCTACCGGTAGCAATACCTCCGGCCGCAATAACCGGGATCTTTACAGCATTCACCACCGCCGGAATCAAAACCAATGTTGTAGTTTCTTCTTTTCCATTGTGGCCCCCGGCTTCAAAACCCTCCGCCACCACGGCATCACATCCGGCATCCTCCGCTTTTTTGGCAAACTTTGAAGAACTAACCACATGCACCACTGTTATTCCTTTTTCTTTTAACAGGCTGGTCCATGTTTTGGGATTTCCGGCTGATGTAAAAACAATCTTTACCTCTTCTTCAATAATAATTTGGATATGCTTATCAATATCAGGATATAATAAGGGCAGATTGACCCCAAAAGAACGATTGGTAGCTGTTTTACATTTCTGAATATGTTCTTTTAATACTTCTGGATACATCGAACCGGCACCAATGATGCCAAGGCCTCCGGCATTACTTACTGCACTGGCAAGCCGCCAACCACTGGCCCAGATCATACCGGCCTGGATAATGGGTAAGTCAATGTTGAAGAGTTGGGTAATACGATTGGAGAAATGAATCATGGGTTAACTGTCATTAGTCAGGAGTAAAGATAACTAATGAATCCGGTCATCACTGCTGATCCAATACTCTTGTCACCAGACTTCTAAACTATCCCAAATCAATACTAGTATTATCCCCGATATTCAGTGACCGGGATTCCCCGTGAAGATTGGTATCGCTTCCGATAACAGAGTCGTCCAGCACAATATCAAAGAGATTGGAAAAAGATCCTATAATGGAGTCTTTAACAATAGAATAATCTACTGTTGTATTTTCTCCAATGGTAACATTGGGTCCGATAATGGAATTTTTAATAGTACAACCCTCACCAATACTTACAGGAGGAACGATCACTGTATTCTCAAACTGTCCTGCATCAGTTTGCGGGGCAAATTTTTTAAGCAGTAAGGCGTTGGACTCCAAAAGTGTCTCCTTACGACCGCAGTCAAACCAGTTCTCTACTTTGAATGATTTGAATTTAGCCCCGGCCTTGATCATACAATCAAGTGCATCGGTCAGGCTGTATTCTCCATGGCTGCGGAGTCCCTGCCGGATATTATTTTCCAGGCATTGGAAAAGCTGTTCGCTTTCTTTTATTTTATAAATACCCACCATCGCCATATTCGATTTTGGGATCTGGGGTTTCTCCACTACATGTTCAATATAACAGTCCTCATTGATTTCCGCCACACCAAAATCACGGGGGTCATCCACTTTGCGCACACCAATCATGGAATCCGGACTGTTCACCACTTCCTTCACATCATATTCGCAGATCGTATCGCCCAACACAACAAAAACTTCGTCCTGGTTTACCAGATTCCTGGTAAGGCGTACAGCATGGCCAACACCCTGCCGGTCTGTTTGGTGTACATAATGAGCCACCAGGTCAGGATATTTGAGCTTTACATAATCTTCAATTTTTTCACCCAGGTACCCCACAATAAAAATAAACTCATCAATACCCGCTTCCTTTAACTGGTCAATAATAATGCTTAGTATCGTCTTTCCTGCAAGGGGAATGAGTGCTTTAGGTTGGGTATAACTATGCGGTCGCAATTTAGTGCCTGCTCCCGCTACTGGTATAATAGCTTTCATGTATGAGCCAAAAAGGTTTTTCCGAAGGTTAATCCGGGGTAACTAATCAAAAGCCAACGAAAGTAACACTTTTAGCGTAAACAAAATTCTGTACAGTTTGCCGCTGTTCATTCCTTCTACTCACTTAATTTTGCGGCATGCAAAAAGACACCCTTGTTTTCGAATTGATACGTAAAGAACTGGACCGCCAGCGCAATGGAATCGAACTGATCGCCTCTGAAAATTTTACTTCGCTGCAGGTAATGCAGGCAATGGGAACTGTGCCTACTAACAAATATGCCGAAGGCTATCCCGGCAAACGTTATTATGGCGGTTGTGAAGTGGTGGATGAAATTGAAAATCTCGCCATTGAAAGATTAAAAAAAGTATTTAATGCCAGTTGGGCCAATGTGCAACCACATAGTGGTGCATCCGCCAATGCTGCCGTTTTTTTGGCCGTGATGAAGCCAGGAGAAAAATTTATGGGCCTTGACCTTAGTATGGGTGGACACCTTACACACGGTAGCCCGGCTAATTTCAGTGGTAAAACATATCATGCTATTCATTATGGTGTAACCAAAGATGGTATTGTAGATTATGAACAACTGGAAGCAAAGGCCCGTGCTGAAAAACCCAAGATGATCATCTGCGGTGCTTCAGCTTACAGCCGCGATTGGGATTACAAACGAATCCGTGCTGTGGCTGATGAGGTTGGAGCTATCGTTTTTGCAGATATTGCTCATCCGGCTGGTCTTATCGCATCGGGTTTATTGAACGATCCGTTCGATCATTGCCATATTGTTTCCTCTACAACACATAAAACATTGCGTGGACCGAGGGGCGGTATCATCATGCTGCGCCATGATTTCGAAAATCCCTGGGGCATAAAAGATCCAAAAGGAAATTTAAGGACCATGAGCCAGTTGCTAGATCTCGCTGTTTTCCCTGGTTCTCAGGGTGGGCCGCTGGAGCATGTAATTGCTGCAAAAGCCGTGGCGTTTGGTGAAATCCTGACTGAAGATTTTAAGGCTTACGGTCAACAGGTAATCGCCAATGCACAAGCTATGGCGAAAGCATTTGTACACAGGGGTTACCAGCTCATCAGTAATGGAACAGACAATCATTTAATGCTGATTGACCTGCGCAATAAAAACCTGACTGGTAAAAAAGCACAGGAAACACTGGACAAAGCCCATATTACTCTCAATAAAAATGCTGTACCTTTTGATGATAAATCACCTTTTGTCACTTCAGGTATAAGGGTGGGTGTGCCGGCTATCACCACCAGGGGTCTGAAAGAGGGACATATGGAAACAGTCGTTTCGTTAATAGACAAAGTTTTGATGAATGCAGATAATGAAGAGGTTATAGGTGCAGTGAAAAGTGAAGTGAAAGCATTTATGCAGCAATTTCCATTATATCCGGAGTTGTGATAATGTTGTAGTTTCAAATATTGTTACGCTAAATAGTAAGTTATGATTCAACGTCAGCAAACACTCTGGTTGTTATTATCAACTGCAGCAGCCATTTTTAGTTTTATGTTTCCATTTGTGGTTGGCGATGAGATGCAACAAAACAGCCCAAGCCCTGTCCGCACGGTGATAGATGCAGGCAGTAATTTTTTCCTGTTGTTGCTGACCGGGGGATCACTAATCTTATCTACCGTAATTATTTTTCTTTTTAAAAACCGCAAACAGCAGATTTGGCTTTGCCTGCTGGGAATCCTGGTGGCAGGCCTGTTGATCCTTCTCTATGTAATGGAAATGAATAAACTTATAAAACCAATACCGGCTCTTACTTCAGTACTCCCTTTATTTATCCTGATCGGTTATTTCATGGCATTTCGTAACATACGTAAAGATGAAAAACTGGTAAAAAGCCTCGATAAACTTCGTTAATCCGAAGATTACAATTTTATAAATAGTAACGGCTGTCTCTAGGGACAGCCGTTACTATTATCAAACCACATTTACTTACCTGATAATAATTTTGGATTGCAGCATTGATTCATTTGCCGACAATTGTACATGGTACATTCCGGGAATAATTCCTGATGGCAGTTCAATGGTCCTCGATGCAGAACCTCCGGCAAACTGCCAGTTTGTTTGATAAACCTCCTGACCACTGTTATTAAATAATTTCAAGAGATAGTTCCCTCTTTGCTGATTTCGCAACTGAATTACAAACTGCCGGTTTACTACAGGATTAGGATATACCTGCAGCTTCATATCTGCAGTTGTATTTCGGATAATTTTTACAACAGGGCTATAAGAAACTTCACCATTTATTTCTACCGCCTTAATACGATAAAAAGAAATATCCGGGTACGGATTTTCATCGTTTATAACATAATCTTCTCTTGTACCAGCATTACTACGGGCATTTAAACTTTTAATACTAACAAATGAAATACCATTTGTGGATCTTTCCACCTCATACTGACCAACTCCTTCTTCTGAACTGTTGGTCCATTCAATTTTATTGATATTGCCAGCCGGGTAAGCTTTTACTAAAGAAAACTTTACCGTTAGCGGGTTTGTTCCGGCACTGGTGCTGCCAATAGAAAATGGAGTAAATACAGATACATTATTACGGGTTACAGTACCTAAACTGCCTGATCCGGTAGTGCCACCGCTATTTCCATGGCTGTCCCAGCTGGAGCCATTATATTGTGCCACTGTCAGCGTTGCTAAATCGTTTATGTATGCAGCCGTATTACAGGGACTCAATCCGCTCCATGACAACGAAACATTAACGGTGGGACTACCCGGTCCAATTTCTTCCAGGTTCCAGTATTCGCAAAAACTAATATGATTTAATCCTGGTGCCGTTATTGAAAATCTGTTTGGAGGAGTTGTACGCATATACTCCGCCCGGAATTCATCATTCACAGTTCCCGGTGCCGAAATACTGATTGGAGCATACACACCAGATTTTCCAACTGGAAAAGTGAAAGCGTCATCCCCGATCTTTCGTACCGGCCCATCTACATACCGAACCGGAGAATAACTGCCCGCTGAGGATGTAGCATCGTCATTTATTGTAAGCAGATTTGTTATCGTAGTAATTAAATTACCGGAAGCAAGAATAAAGGATCTTGTGACAGTCATAGGCTGGCTAAGTATTACGTTACCACTTGTATTATTTATAATTATATCCCTCGCAGTATTTGCGTTGGGAGAAGTTATAAATGTTCCGGTTACCGCTCCCTTAAACTCATAATCAGCATTACTACGAAAAGTTCTTGTAGCAATTGCCGTGGAAACAGAACCAATCGTTTCATTATTCTGAAGGCCATCAGGATTAGCAGAAATAACAACTGCTCCGTCATTAAGCATAAACGAATTGTTTACGCCGGCTATTACCCCTGATGAACTAACTATCCTGTTCAAATCAATATTAAGGACAGCACCTGTATTAACAGTAAACTGGCCAGCCCATGCTGCAGTAGCAATACTGGACAAACTGATATCAGAGAGCATCTCAAGAGTACTACCATTATTCACAACATAGTTTACATAGGCAATGTTAGCAGGTGTTGCAGCAAAGTAAGTTTGTATACCGGATTTTTTGAAAATGATGGTTCCATTCGATACCGAATTATCTGCAGATCCCGTTTGCATCAGGCCGGAGTTACTAATTGTCAAATTACCGGACAAATGCAGCTCGGTAAAATTTGATGCATTTGAATCGCCGTAAGCAAAATCAAACAACCCGCCGCTCTGTATAAAATTACCAGCAACATTCATAATGATTTTATTCAGTGTGACCGGGCCACCGGTGGCAGTATGATAGTCAAAAAATGTAGAAGAGGAACTTACCCCTGTCATATTGAAATTGCCAGCTACATTAACAGTTGCAGTAATATTATCACCATTAGTAATAGAAAGCCACGCATTATCATTAATTATAAAATCGCCGCCTATATCAAGTGTATAAAAACTGTTATTGGCAGTTGCCAGGAACAACCCATACAAGTTGGTATTTCCAACAGTAAGGTTTCCATTGACAGTTGTTAATTCCCCATTCAATAAAAATCCCGTTGTTTGCCCGGTGCAATCCCAGGAAAAATTTCCGAATGACTGATCTAAACCCGTTGGAGCCGCTCCGGAAATTCCCGTTACAAAACAGGTCGAAGCTGCATTCCAGGCAGCTGTTGGTATTGTTCCGCCATTGCGGGAATGTTCATACGTACTGCCTGCCGTAAAAACAAGTTTTGCCGGAGTAGCATTAACTATTGTACCATTATTGGAAACAAGACGCAGGGTTCCTGACACAGTTGTTATAACATTTGCTGCATTAGTATTGTAAGACCTGTTTATTGAAAATGAACCGCTGATATCTGCCCTGCAATTAGCAGATAAATTAATATTCTCAAGATTATTATTTTGTATCAGAGATGACCCGTTTTCAACAACCAGGTCATCCCCTGTTCCATTTGCAATAGTCAATGTTTGGTTACCACCAGCTCCAGACAGTGTGATAGTTGAGTTGCCACCAATAGTCAACCTGCCGATTGTTTGAGTCGGAACATTTGTTATCGTTTTTGTTCCCCCGTTATTTATTAACAAAATGTCATTAGCAGCAGGTGAAAATCTTGAGGGGGTCCAATTTGTGGCTGTGGCCCAACTACCGCCACCAGCCACATTCCAGGTATAAGTGGCCTGTGAAAACGCAGGCAGATCAAGAAAAAGAAAGGCCAAAACTGTTACAAACAGAATTTTCATCAATTAAGGCTTTACAAATAGTTATTAGATTTTAATGAAAAACCATTAGGCTTTTCTAAGTAACTAAGGTAAATGACCTTACTAAATTGTAATGGTTTTTGCTTACTTATGTTTAATAAATAGGGTGATTCTCCTTAATTACTACTCGTACAAATACGATGCGTTCTGTTATTTCAATAGGTTACATATAACTCTATTTTAAAAGAAGTTCTACTAAGCTTTACTCAATACATGAAAAAAATCCTTTTAAAATCATTCTATACAGAAAAGGCTGCCTTAAAAAGGCAGCCTTAATAAATTGGTTATGCAATTTCTTATTGAACCATAAAAGTTTTACTCATCAACTTCATCGTGCCATTATTTAAATGCATGGTGTACATTCCTGATCTTACACCTGCAGGTAATTGAAGGGTCTGGTTAACAGAGCCACCACTATGACTAAATCGTTGTGCATACACCTGCTGACCATTAGCATTAAATATATTCACTGAATAATTTCCTTTCGAAAGATCTGAAGACTGGAAGGAAACCAAACCATTCCGAACAGGGTTAGGATAGAGAGTGAAGCCTTTTATATTCTTGTCAAGGTTCACTTTTACCACATTGCTGTAGCCGGACTTACCGTCCATATCAATATTTTTAAGACGATAGAAATTGACACCGGGTAATGGATTCGCATCAAAGAAACTGTAGTTGCTTTCAATAACGAGGTTACGGGCTGCCACGTCGCCTATTGGCATAAATGACTGGCCATCAGCAGAACGTTCAACCTGGTAACGGTTCAGGTTATCCTCCTGGTAAGCAGTCCAATCGATCTGGATACCCTGCTGCTTTTCAAAAGCCCTGATATTGCTGAGCTTAACAGGAAGCGGGCTTCCGTTAATATTGGCACTGCCAAACGTAAAGTAACCAAATCCATTTGCATCTACGGAAGTTCTGAGAAGTGTGCCGGTTGTATAAGGAGAAACACTTGTGATAGTTTGAGGGCCACCCAAACTATTCTCCCATCTGGAATCAGCAAGATCTCTCCAGGCCACAATTAATCCTGTCAGCGTAGTAATATAGGCTCCGCCGCAGGGGCTGTATTCATTCCAGTATAAAGTAACATCGGCAGTTGCAGCAGCACCTGTTCTGTCAAGCCTCCAGTATTCACAGGCACTAACAGCATAAACACCTGTAATGAGATCTGGTTCCAGTAATACAGAACTGGCCCTGATATATTCCGCCTCAAAAGTTGTAGTTGCTGATGGCGCCCCGATACTAATGGGGTGATAACGGTTTCCGCCAATTATAGTACCAACAGGAAATTCAAATGCATCATTTCCATTTTTTACAATTGGACCATTTACAAAAGATGCATCATTAGCACCTGTGGTTGTTGTATTGTTATTAAATGTGATTGAATTAGTAGCAGATGAATTCACAATACCACTTGTAAAAGTTGCAACATCTGTGATTATAATACCCCCGGAAGCAATTGTTTTTGTAGCACCCCCTGAAAAAGTAATATCTGCATATGTGTCAGATTTAACTGTTTGGTCCCCAGTGATTCCATTATAATTTACTAAGCCTGCAGTCGCAGAAGATGGAATAATATCTCCTCCCGCAGCTACATCACCACCAATATTCAATGTACCGGCACCTGAAAACCTTATTGCATTTCTTGCTGCCGTTCCGTTCATTGTAATATCACCGGTAACAGTAACAGTGCCAGTAGATATCGTAATTTCACAATTCCTGTTATCATTACCAGTTGCTGCCATAGTAATCGACTCACATGAGAGTGTACCTGAGCCAACTGAAATAATTTTATCATCATTATTCCCGGTACCAGCCCCTATTGTAATTGCTCCAGAAACAGTCAGACTCAGTCCACTATTAAAGCTTAACTCACTATCATTACCTCCACCTTCAATAATAAGTGCACCAATACTATTTGATGGGCTAATATTTAAAGTAATATTATCACCATCCATAATTGTTACCGTACCTGCGCCTGCATTTTGGCCAGGATAGTCGGTGACATTTGTCCATGAACCGCCTATATATCTTTGCCATCTATTTGTAGAATTCCAGTTTCCATCACTCCTTGAACGATAATCTCCTTCGCTTTGTGCAAAAACATTAATGGTTGCAAACAACATTAAGTTTAATAAAAAATAAATCTTTCTCATGCTCAGTAATTTTAAAAAATTGAATAAATATCAACAGGTTCTGCATGGAAAGGATTATTGCGGACTTTTCAGGAGGAGATTGGGAATAGGATTATAGTAAACAGCAACTGGCTGTTCTTTTAAATAAATAGTGAATCTTAATAGATGAGGTCAGGTACGGAATTCGAAGGATGTGGATGGGAATTTTACTTAGTAAATGTAAAGGTATAATGCAGTTTCAGCTTTTGCAAGCTTATCATTTACTTTTTTTATAACAATAAAAAAAATCGTAGATCTACGAAAGCATTACCCATCAAAACTTATCACGGATCAATAATTTATCATCACAACTATAATAAATACTCAGCAGTGTGACTTTGTTTAGATTTTTTCAGGTCGACCGGTTTGCCGGCAAAAACCAACTCACCACCTGCATCACCTGCCTCCGGGCCCAAGTCAATTACCCAGTCGGCACAACGGATCACATCTGTATTGTGTTCGATAACGATAATAGAATGGCCTTGTTCAATCAATGCATTGAATGAAGCCAATAATTTATTGATATCATGAAAATGCAACCCGGTGGTTGGTTCATCAAAAATGAAAAGGATCTTATTATTAGCCCTGCCTTTACCCAGGAAAGAAGCCAGTTTTACCCGTTGTGCCTCACCTCCTGATAAAGTATCGGACGACTGGCCCAATTTTACATACCCTAATCCCACATCGCTTAATGGCTGAATAGCTTTTGCTAAATTCTTCTCTTCATAGAAAAAATTGATGGCTTCATCCACACTCATTTCCAGTACATCAAAAATGTTTTTATCCCTATACTTCACTTCCAGCACTTCTTCTTTGAATCTTTTTCCCCCGCATGATTCACAGGTAAGGTGCACATCTGCCAGGAACTGCATTTCCACTACCTGTTCCCCCTCCCCTTTACAGGTATCGCACCGCCCGCCATCAACGTTGAATGAAAAATGTTTGGGCATAAATCCCCGCATCTTACTAAGCGGTTGGCTGGCAAACAGGTCCCTTATCTCATCATAAGCCTTGATATAGGTAACAGGATTACTTCTTGATGATTTGCCAATAGGATTCTGATCAACCATTTCTAACTGACCAATTCCGTCAATATCACCAGTAATTGCTTTGTGTAATCCCACCTTGTCCCCAAACTCTCCTTTGATCTTTCTTAATGCAGGGTATAAAATCTGTTTTACCAATGTTGTTTTTCCGCTACCGCTTACACCGCTTACCACACATAATACATTCAGCGGAAACTCTACCGTGATATTTTTAAGATTATTATGCCTGGCTCCCTCCACTTTTACAGAACGGTTCCATTTGCGAACAGTCTTTGGCGGATCAATGGTTAATTCTCCCTTCAGGTATTTTCCCGTCAGGCTCATTGGATTGGAGATAATATCATCATAGTCTCCTTCGGCCACCACTTCACCACCCAAATGAGAGGCAAATGGACCCATATCAATAATATGATCAGCTTCCCGCATCATCATTTCATCATGCTCTACTACCACCACTGTATTACCAAGGCCTCTCAGCTCTTTTAAAACCTTTATTAGATTAGCCGTATCTCTTGAGTGCAGTCCGATAGAAGGTTCATCTAATATATATAATGAATTAGTGAGGTTACTGCCAAGGCTTCTTGTCAGTTGTATACGCTGGCTTTCACCGCCACTTAACGAGTTAGCCAGGCGGCTGAGTGTTAAATAACCCAGGCCAACTTTTATTAAGGTATCCAGCCGTCCATGCAGCTCAATCAATATACGTTTTCCTACTTCTTTATCATGAGTGCTTAATTTATTGGCCAGTATATCAAACCAAACTTTAAGATCTTTTACCGGCATTGTACTCAGCTCACCAATGTGCTGGCCGTTTACTTTTACATACAGTGCTTCCTTGCGAAGACGATAACCGATGCAATCAGGGCATTCTGTTCTGCCGCGATAGCGGCTTAACATTACCCGGTACTGAACCTTATACAACTGCGACTCCACATCTTTAAAGAAATCATTGATACCAATTCCATCCACACCTTCCCAGAGTGTTTTATACTGCTTATCTGTTAAATCCGCTATCGGTTTATGAACCGGAAAATTTACTTTCCTGGCTACTTTGATAAATTGCTGACGCCACCAATCCATTTTCTCTCCTTTCCAGGGGGCTACTGCACCATCATACACACTCATTCTTCTGTCAGGTATTACCAGGTCAGGATCAATGCCCAGAACCTGCGAAAAACCCTCGCAGGTGGGACAAGCTCCAAAAGGGTTATTAAAAGAAAAAAGATTGGGAACAGGCTCTTCAAACTGAATGCCATCTAATTCGAACCGGTTATTGAAGTTTACTACTTTCTTTCCGTTTACTTCAATATATACATCTCCTTCTCCCTCATAGAATGCAGTTCCGATAGAATCTGCCATTCTATGTTTATCATCTTCATCAAATTCCTTCACTACAATTCTATCAACAAGAATATGAGTAATCTTTTTTGCCTTCAACTCTTTATCACTTAATTCAAGTAATTCTTCAATTCTGAAAATCTGCCCCTCACTTCCGGCTGCTGACTCCCGGCTATAGACTCTTGAAAATCCCTTCTGTACCAGGATATTCAACTCTTCCTTTATATCCCGGTTCTTGTGTTGTTTAAATGTGGCCAGTATATAAACCTTATCCCCTTCTTTCAACTTTGTAATCGCATCCAGCACATCTGTCACATCATCTTTCTTTACTTCTTTTCCAGAAACCGGAGAGATCGTTTTACCGATCCTGGCGAAAAGCAGCCGCAGGTAATCATAGATCTCCGTCATGCTGCCCACTGTACTTCTTGGTGTCCGGGTAATCACTTTCTGTTCAATGGCAATAGCAGGGCAAAGCCCTTTTATATAATCCACATCCGGTTTATTCATCCGGTTTAAAAACTGGCGGGCATAGGCACTCAGGCTTTCAGCATACCGCCGTTGCCCCTCTGCATACAGCGTATCGATCGTAAGTGATGATTTGCCGGATCCTGAAACACCGGTGACAACAATCAGCTTGTTTCGGGGGATTTCCACCGTCACATTTTTCAGGTTATGCACTCTTGCACCCCTTATTTGGATATTTTCTGCGGAAATTACGGTCTTCGGTTTGGCGGGATTTTTCCCTATTATTGACTTTTCCATTATTATACTTGCAAATGTAAAGCCTTATCCCATGCGGGTTTAAGCCTAAATCATTAACATTTATTTAGCAGCATATACTACCTATTGCTTTTACAAATGTTTGGCAATTTCGCGAAATGGTCTATTTTTAATTTCCAATTATCCAAAAAATGAAAAACCCAAAACTCACACAGCCTATCGCACAAACTTCTACTCTTTATTTTTAACCGATTTTTTGAACCAATATCCATTTGAATAACTGTGCATGCAAATGCCTGTACAGTGCAACCTAAACCTGTAGAAGTTATGAAAGCTTTATTAAAAAAAACCGACCATGAACTCATCCACCTGTTCCAGGATGGAAATCTTGAAGCATTAGAAGCGCTGGTGCTCCGGCATAAGGATAAACTCTATACGTCTATCCTCTTTCTTGTAAAAGACAAATATTTAGCGGAAGATATTTTCCAGGATGCCTTTATCCGGATTATTGATACCATGCGTGGTGGCCGCTACACCGAAGAAGGAAAATTTCTTCCCTGGGCCATGCGTATAGCACATAACTTATGTGTTGACCATTTCAGAAAAGTAAAACGTACCCCCACTATTCGTAATGGTGAAGACAAAGATATTTTTGAAGTACTGAATTTTTCTGAAGACAGTGCTGAAACAGTTATGATGAAAAGGCAAAGTCATGACAGGGTTCGTGACATGCTGCAAAGTTTGCCGGAAGATCAAAGAGAAGTTATCATACTACGTCATTATGCAGATATGAGTTTTAAAGAAATCGCCGCAGCCACCAATTGCAGTATTAACACTGCCTTGGGAAGAATGCGTTACGGATTAATTAATTTGCGTAAGCTGATGACACAGAAACAAATTGCTTTATAAGCTCTTGTCATTCTGTATCTCCATCCGGAGTAAAACAGATTCTGATTAAACGGAATTTACGTTTGCTTGCCAAGCCGGAAGGCTGGTACAGAATGACACCAAATTGAAAAGCCTCCTGGTACAATTATGTAACAGGAGGCTTTTTTATTATTTAACCTGACGATACTGATTACTGAACCAGGATAGTTCTGGTTCCGATAGTGGCAAGATGATTTACAAGGTAAGCGGTGTAAACACCTGGTGACAAAGTTGCCGGGATTGTAAATACCTGGTTGATAAAGCCTGCCTGGATGTTCATATTCCGCTGAAATACCAGTTGCCCGTTACTGTTGAATAATAACAAGCCATAATAGCCCGGTGTGATATCAGTCATTGTTAACCTTACATCTGTGCCCCTTACAGCCGGGCTCGGATATAAGCTGAATCCCGGGTTAATTGATAATACAGTAAAAGACTGTTGAAGGCCATAAGAAATACCTCCATTATTAACTGCATAAGCCTTGTAATAGTAAGTAGCACCCTGAACAAGACCTGATAATGAAATAGTGAAATTACCTCCGGTAAGATTAGAAGAAGCTACCTGTATACCTGTTCCATTGGTAAATCCGTTCACACCGCTGTATTCAATACCATAAGTAGTTACATTCGAACAACCATTATCGGAAACAGAGCCTGCCAGTACAGCAGACTGTGTTGTAAGACCGGTTGTTGCACCTGTAATTACGGTGGCCAGTGTATTAACTCCATTGCCGGAAGCAGCTACAGTAATAACCGTAGCACCTCCCCCACTTACGGGTATATTACCATTATAAGATTGTACTGCTGCTGGCGTAAATTTCACAAAGACAGTTTTGCTTTGTGTACCCCCTGTCTGAGCAATAGCCAATGTAGTTACATAGGTGCCACCAGCAATTTCTGAAAATGTATATCCTGCTAATGGACCAACTGATAATGCAACAGTTGTCAGGTTAGCACCATTAATAATAAATGAATTGGGGCCGGCTGTAGTGGTTATACAGGCATTTCCAAATGGTGTTAATGCTGTTGCTGTTAATACCGGAGGTGGTGGTGCCGCTGTAGTAAAAGATTGTTGCACTCCATAAGTAGTGCCACCTGCGTTGGTGGCAAAAGCTTTATAATAATACGTTGTGCTCGGTATTAATCCACTTAAGCCAGATGTAAAGTTGCCCCCGGAAATATTAGTCGACACAACTTGTAAACCACTACCATTGGGGAATCCGCTAGTGGTACTATATTCAATACCATACACAGTCACTGAAGTACATCCAGCAGCAGCAATAGTACCAGCCAGTGAAGCTGTGGTGGTTGTTATTGCACTGGCACCACCAGTACTAACAGAAGGGGCCGTATTAACACCAGCACCTGATGCACTCACATTCACAGTTGCAGCTACGCCCCCGCCGGCTACAGGTATATCACCACTATACGATTGTACAGCAACAGGTGTAAATTTCACAAATACATCCTGCGAGTAGGTGCCACCGGGTTGGGTAAGACTAAGCGATGCAGTGTAAGTTCCTCCGGCTGTAGTGGAGAAAGTAAATCCAGCCAACGGACCAACAGTTACATCGGCTGTTGTAAGATTAGCACCCGATATGGCAAACGAATTAGGACCGGCAGTTATATTGATACAAACATTACCAAACGCAGTCAATGCAGTCGTATTTATTGTCGGATTGGGTGTGGCAGTTGTGAAAGACTGTTCAGTTCCATAACCGGTGCCGCCCGCATTAGTAGCATAAGCTTTGTAATAAAAAGTCGTTCCTGAGGTCAGACCCGCAAGGGCTGAAGTATAGTTGCCACCGGAAATATTGGTAGAAGCAACCTGAATTCCCGATCCATTGGGAAATCCGCTTGTTGTACTATATTCTATTCCATAAACAGTAACAGGAGTACAGCCAGTAGCCGTGATTGTACCGGCCAGTGTTGCTGAAACCTGTGTTATGGTTGTAGCAGAGCCGGTTGTAAGTGACGGAATCGTATTAACGCCGGCACCTGAAGCTGCCGCATTGATGGCTGTTGTTACTCCACCTCCGGCTACAGCAATATTTCCATTGTAAGACTGTACAGCAACAGGGTCAAATTTCACAAATACCTGTTGAGAAAATGCTCCCCCCGGTTGTGTGATATTTAATGTCGTTGTATAAGTACCTCCTGCTGTTGTTGAATAAGTATATCCGGCTAAAGCAGCTACTGTAACATCCGCTGTAGTAAGATTTGAACCGGTAATAGTGAACGAGTTGGGACCCGAAGTAGTATTGATACATACATTCCCAAAAGGCGACAAAGGAGAAGATATCGTCAATGCCGGAGTAGCAACACCACCGGGTGTTACATCAGCCCAAGCTGTTCCTACCCTTACTTCATCAATATCTACGGGTGCTGTTTCAGGACCAGTATCCTGGCGAAGTAGAATCCTTTCTATTCCGGCTGTACTAATATCAGTTCCCGGTACTGCAGTTATATCTGCCGCAGGCTCTGCTCCTCCAATGGCAGCTGTATTCAGCCATAACCTGGCAACATCATTTGCAGTACCCGTAATAATATCATAAGCGGCTACTACAAAATAAGAACTTCCCGGGTCAAGATCATTCGGCAGCCAGCTTACAGCAGAATTACTTCTTGTGGAAATGCCAATATTATATTTACCTGTTGTTATGCTTGCTCTTGTCCAAATTGAAGCACCGAACGCTGATGTAGAACCTGTTTGCATTAATGTAATAAAATATCCACCTGTCGCATCCAAACTGCCTAAAGACGGAGTATTCATTATAAAAGAGTAATAAACGGTTCCGGAAGTTTGTGGGGTAAACAAACGGTAATAATCCGCACCTGCTCCTTCAAACGAAACTTTGTTACCTGTAGATGCGGCCAAGCCTGGGTATGATAAATTTCCTGCAGTTACAAGTATAGTATCTCCTGTATTGACCCGTAGCCAAAGTCCCCCACTCTGTACATAAAGGCCATTGGTTGGATCAGGAGTATAATTAAATGGCTCAAATAATAATTGTGCTTTAATAGTCATTGCTACAAGACTCAACAACATTAAAAAATAAAGCTTCTTCATACTCTATATATTTAGCATAACATGTTAAAAAATATCAGCAGTGCAAAAGCACTGCTGATTCAGGCATTTATTAGTTCCAGGATAATGAAAGATCGTCAATAGCTGTTGAAGCACGGCTTCCGCTTCCCGTTGTGCCGGCTAGTGTTACGATCCTGATCCACACTTTTTGGTTAAGGTTATCCAATGCATTTCCAAAATTCACGGTCACATTGGTGCTGCCAAATGCATTACTACTGGTCAGAGTTCCAGGATTGGTAGCCACTGTTGTAAAAGTTCCGGGTGTATCACCAAGGCCATATTGTACAACCCAGGTCGTAGTTCTGCCAATAGAATTATCCAGTGACTGCAACAAGAAGCTCATCTGGAAGTTAGTCTTACCCGTGGTATTATCCAGTAAAAAGGTATAGGCAGAGCCGGGGTCGTAACCCGCAGAACTTGTTTGGCGAATACCCAATGCCCTGTTAGCAGCAGCATTTTGGGTGGTAACATCAGTGGTGGCAGTCAATCCAGTTGCAGAAGCAAAATTCTTAAGGCCGGCACTTGTCTGGTTCCAGGCAGTAGGTGTACCTAAACCACTGCCATATTGTGGCATATCACCGGTTCCGAGAGACGTTGATGTAGCCCCAATCTTAGCATAAATTCCCTGGGGTAGCCCAGAAGCAATACCATTAAAATCCTGCAGGTAAGGTGATGCCGTTAACGGAATTCCTGTACCTCCGGGAGGAGGACCACTTCCGGCCACAACATCCGAGAGATTACGAATGGAAATTTCTTTGGTGGCATTGAAAGGTGTGAGGTAACCTGTCAATGATAAAGCTGTAGCAGGATAAGGTGTACTGGCAAAAGTGGCAGAACTGGAAGTGAAGGCAATTAAGTTGCCGGTTCCATCAGACAGTGTTACATTTCCACTCCAGTTACTAGCAGACCCACCGGTCAGTGAATTAATGTTCACTATTTTAACAAGGGTTGATTCCCAGGCTTCAAAATTTGTGTTAACCTCACTGATAGTTGCTGTTCGCGGTGTAATTGTTTTGCCTGTTGAAATCAATGAAGCATACCCCAGCGGTACATTATTTACCTGGAGAAGTGCATTAAACTCAGAAAGTTCCTGTCCGGAAATGTTCACATCTATAGAATCACCCAGGTTAAAACTGTGATTAGCATCAAATCTCACTAGTATACCTGACAGGTTATTTCCTTGCTGCAAATAAATATTACGGCTATTGAGATTATTCGTGCTTCTGTCGCTGATAACCACACCGGTAATTCTTCTGCCATTAGGTGCATACGTTGTAGATCCGGTAAATAAGGCTCTTACATCAGCGGTATTCATTAATGTAGTAGGACCGCTTCCACAACGGGATCCATAGAAACGGACATCAGTTGTATCCCGTATTGTAAACTGTTTGGTACTGTTGAAAATAGAATACACCCCGATGATCTCACCATTTCCCTGGGGAACAGGAATGGTGGCAAAATTCGCATAGTTGCTGGTACGCAATGTAAGCCTGTTAGTACCAGGATTAACACAACCCTGGATAATACGATTTCCGGATTGATCATCATCTGCATAGTTTTTTCCAAGTTCACCAGCACCAAATTCAAAATCCTGGAGTTTCACTACTGTGTTAACATACCTGTCCTGAAGAGTAGTACCCAACTGTGAAACAGATACAATTCTAGGCAAAAGTGGTTGGTTCAATACTCCTTTCACGAGGTGCTGATCCTGCAGGTTTACAGCCAGTAGCGTTACGCCTCCGCCACCAACTTCTACTCCACCGCCTAATTGTATCATACGGCCATATTCTCCCAAATAAAGACCTTTACATTTTACAAAAACCTGCCTGCCGACAGGATAGTTATTAAAATGATTATTACCTGCCAGCCGAAGCAGTATACCCCCTGTTGAGTCCTGTATGGAAATCTGTTGATAAAAATTACCACTCCTGTCATCGCAGGATACTACACCCTCAATGATTACATCATCAGTGATGGCAACAGTAGTGCCAGTAGCAGTCAGTCTTGCCTTCAGATCTTTAATAGATGTGTTAGCTACAATATCGGGTGCCCCGATCGGAGGAGGGTTATCAAATTTCTTTGTACAGGAATTCAAAAGCAATGTAACTGTTGCAACAGCCATTACACTAGTGAACCATTTATTTATACTTGTCATTTTCATCATATTATAATTTGTGTTTTCAAAATTGCCGGGTAATTGAACCTTTAATTATTGAATGTCTGAAGCAGCCCGGATACCAATTTGTGTTGTTGCATTATAAATAGATACATACCCAGTAATGGAAGTGCCTGCTGTATTTACAGTGATACCTGAAACATTTCTTACAAACATGGACATAGTACCCGTTGCATCAGTTATATTATATGTAATGCCTGTCGAATTGCTCGCTGCCTGGGTAATAGAAGTGATACTATTCACTTTTACCAATGAAGATGCCCAGGTACTACGGTTAGTAATAATTTCGGCAATAGTGGCAACACGGGGCGATACACTAAATGTTCCTGCAATCGGAATCACTTTCGACTGGGGAACACTTTTTAGTTCAAGGTCGCCGTTCCACAAAGTAAACACTCCTGCACCTGCTGCATCTATTTCCAGTACATTGCCTAAAGAATAAACAGGCGATCCCACCACAGTATAGAGATAGATACCGGCACCGCTTTCATCCTGTAACCGGTAATTTCCTGCAGCTTCATTGGCACTGTTTGAAATAACCACTCCCCTGATCTTTTTTGTACCAGCCGGGATTACCATATCACCACTGCCAGTATACAAGGCCCTGAAATCAGTGAAAGACATATAGGTTCCCGGAGGCGGTGGAGGTAATGGATCGGGTTCTGTCGGACCAATAGGTTCTCTATCACAGGAAAATAACAGCACACTTGTCACCATTAGGACAACCAGTGCAGAAAATGAAAGTTTTATTGTTTTGAATGACATAAAATTATTTTTTATCGCTGTTGATCAATTATTAAAACCGGAGTGTCATGCTGGCAAAAAAGTTCAGCCCATACGCATAATACAATCTGGGAGGAAATTTTCCTACACTCACCGGGTCAGCAGCAGATGTCTGTGCATCATAACGTAATTGCTCAAACCCTCCTGTTACAATTTCTTTATTGTTGAGTATATTATTGACACCTAAATTGAAAACAAGAAAAGTTGGTTTTTTATTGACTTCAAAATCTTTCGGCATCTTCAGAGAGTACCCGCCAAAAAAATCAACAGTGTATTGTGCATCGAACTTTGTCTGGTTGAAAATTTCATTATAGGCATCACTTTTGGGAACTACATATTGCAAAGCTTCCCAGGTACGACGCAGCGGGTTCATACTGAGATAGGATTGATCAAAGAAGTTTCCTGTCAGGCTGACGAACCAAAACTTAGGAGAACGATAGCTGGCGCCAAAACTGTACGCTTCCATCGGCGTGGAAGGCACTCTGAAGTTTTCAGCATAAATAACTTGTTTCCCTAAAATAGAAGCACTGTTGTCAACCGTGATAACCGCATTTTGTTTACTGTCATAATAATAACGGCCAACAGCAGCAGCCGCATTCAGTGTGATGGTTGGTGTCACTTTCACCTCCAAACCAAACTCACCACCAAAATGGAGCTTATCGATTCCATTGATAGCATAGTTCACAAAATTCTGATAAGTATCATGGTAGAATGACATTACATCCATCCCATCCTGGAAACGGGTATAATAACCACCCAGTCTTATTTTAAATTTCGGGGCATTCATAATGTAGCCAGCTTCCACCGTCTGAATGGTTTCGCTTGTCACATTATCCTGTTGCGCATTTCTGGTTCGTGGAGAAACATATACATTTTCAAAATATGGCGCTCTTGTCTGGTAAGAACCATTAGCAAAAATATAATTACGGCCATCGATTTTATAAGTGATACCAGCTTTTCCTGCATAATTTGTAAACTCATTTTCTATACCCTTCCCTTTAGAATTATCCGGGAAAAGGCCATTCTTCGTATTCCCGTCCCGGTGGAACTGCGTATAAGAAACTGAACCAGCCAGGAAGAAATCAATTTTGCTGAATTTGAAAACTCCCTGCGCCCATCCGGAAGCTCTTGAAATATTGATATTGTAGTCGTAACCAAATTTATCGCCTTTATATAAAATGCGGTTTGGATTATCCAGGTCAAACTGGTTGGCTGAATTGTCAACAGGGAAATCCCTTTCTGCAAACTGGTTCACATTCAGATAAAATTGTCCGCCAAGCAGATCATCCACTTTTTTGAAGTAATGGTTGTTTTGCTGCTGGTATGAAGCACCTGCAGTAAAATCGATATGTTCACCAAATTTTGTATTAATAACTGAGTTGGCATTAAATCGCTTCGTGTTAATAATTCTTTCTTCAATGATATAACGTGAACGGGAACCACTCACTGTATTACCAGGTATACCGTTAGCGTTATTAACAGTAGCAAAGCTTGCCCTGTTTACATCATATAATCGTTGCCAGTTGATCTGGCGGTAATTAATATCACTTTTCATCAGGTCATACAACATTTGTCCCTGAACAGGATCTGTAGTACTAGCCCATGTAGATGTATAGCTGGGGAGATAACGATAGTAATCTGGCCTGGGGTCAGCTGCATTATACCAGTCCAGCGCTGTTACACTTCTGTCACCAAAGGAATAGCCAAGGGCAGTTGTCAGCGTGGTATTATTATTGATCCGGAAATCATGTGTCAGTATCGCAACAGGTTGATGCGTTTTGCCAACACTTGCATTACGTTTCTTACCATTCTGATATCCCCAGTTGGGGTTGTAGAAATTAGTACCTGCCAGATCCAGCATTTCCTGTACTGCTGCACCCTGGCGTCCATTTTCGGTAGGTGCACCAAATGCCGTAAACGAAAGAAGGTGGTTTTGTCCGATACGTTTATCTATAGCTGCAAAATATCCCCAACCATTATAATACGTTCCCGGAACATATCCTTCGTCTGCCCAGCGGCGGCTGCCACTAATGGTGAAAGCCCAGCCTTTTTTGCTCAGGCCGGTAGAGTGGGTGATCATGATCCTGTTATTATAATTCCTGTTTGCAGCAGCATAACCAATACTTGTTTGTGCCCTTTGTCTGCTGGCACGGGAATCAATACTGGTATTTCCGCCAATATCACCAAAAGTGAAAGTATTATAACGTAGACCCCAGGATATATCCCTGTTACGCATAACATCATTTAGCCCTCCCCACAATCCAAACGGAGTAAATCCATTATCCAGGTTGTCCATGGGAATGCCATTCATAAAAGTGCTGAACAGATCATTATCATAACCACGTATGCGGAAACGAACAGCACTGAAATTAAAGGAAGCAGCAGAATAGAACGGATCCCTTCCGGCTGTAAGCAATGAAGAGATGTTTTGATTTCCACCATCCCCCATATCATTTTCATCTAATGACACGGTAGGCAAATTATCCAATACACCGTCTTTGAGTTCGTCAACAAATGATGTATCCTTTTTGGCGGTGGAATCTACCTGCGCCGAAGCTGCAATTCCGGCGCATAAAAGCAGCAGTAACAGTCTGGTTTTAAGCATGATTTATTTTTTAAGCAAGAGTGCAAAATTACTGATGATAGTCCCATAGTGCGAAAAAAAGATAGACACATAATATTTTATTAATAGTGCATGACTTTTTACATCTTGTCAGCGTC
Source organism: Chitinophagaceae bacterium (assembly GCA_041738795.1). Taxonomy (GTDB): domain Bacteria; phylum Bacteroidota; class Bacteroidia; order Chitinophagales; family Chitinophagaceae; genus JJ008. The sequence continues at coordinate 169,446 of JBGSPB010000015.1, forward strand.
TTTTGTTTCAGTATGTTTGCCCTGCTTAATATATTGATTGATATATGAAAAAAATATTCGTATTTATACTTCTGCTGACGGTTAATATTTCCCTTTTAGCCCAAAAAAAAGACTATAAAGCTGCTGTCATTGCCTTTTACAACCTCGAAAATCTCTTTGATACGCTGGATAATACACTGATTAATGATGAAGAGTTTTTACCCAGCGGACCCCGCAATTATAATAGTGAAATTTATTTTGACAAGTTAAATAAGCTGGCGACAGTTATTTCACAGTTAGGAACAGAAATGAACCCGGACGGGCCTGCTATTTTAGGCGTTGCTGAGGTGGAAAATGACACGGTATTAAATGATTTGGTCAGGCATAAGTTGATCGAAAAAAGAAATTATAAAATTGTTCATTATGATTCAAGGGATTTTCGGGGCATTGACGTTGGACTATTGTATAATCCCAAATATTTTATAGTAGAGGCAAGTGATAAACTATTTGTACAACTGCCAGGTGGTTCAAAAGACGCATATTTTACCCGTGATATTTTATGGGTAAAAGGCAAACTGGGAGGTGAGACCATTCATATTTATGTAAATCACTGGCCCAGCCGCAGTGGTGGTGAGCAACGAAGTGCCCCGGCAAGGAATGCAGCTGCACAGGTATGTAAAAATCATATGGATTCTATTGCTAAACTGGAACCTAATCCCAAAGTGATTGTGATGGGCGACCTGAATGATGACCCAACGAATGAAAGTGTGGAAGGCATACTAAAAGCAAAAGGAAAAGAAAGAGATGTAAGGGCAGGCGGCATGTTTAATCCCTGGATGGATTTGTATAAAAAAGGTATTGGCACACTGGCATACCAGGATGCATGGGGTCTTTTTGACCAGATATTAATTTCACATGCCTGGCTGAATAAGGATCAAACTGGTTTCTTTTTTTACCAGCAGCATATTTTCAATAAAGAATACCTGGTCGAAAACAAAGGGCGGTATAAAGGTTACCCGATGCGTACCTGGGATGGTAATACTTATCGTGGTGGCTATAGTGACCATTTCCCCACCTATCTTATTATGCTGAGAGAAGTAAAGAAGGAAAAGAAAGGATTTTAAAATTTTACACTCAAAATCAAGTATTTATCTCTTCTTTACGATTTGAAGGAGTTTAAAAACTTCTTCTAAAAGTTCGTTATACTTCTGGCGGTAAACCCTTATCTTTGCCGCCCCAAATCTGTGTTCGCAGATTCTTTGCCGGCATTTCCGGTACTGTCCAATGGGATAAATCGAATTTTTAAACTAAAAAAACAGGTAAATGAACAATTACGAATTGATGGTGATTTTTACCCCTGTTTTGAGCGATGATGAGTTCAAAGCTGAGCAAAAAAAATATGCAAAGCTGGTTACCGATGCTGGTGGCTCTATCGTAGCTGAAAACCCCTGGGGATTGAAATCACTTGCGTATCCGATTCAGAAAAAGACTACTGGTCTTTATTGGGTCATGGAGTACACTGCGCAATCCGACTTCAATGAGAAGCTGAAAATCCAGCTTCTGCGTGACGAGAGTGTTCTTCGTCACTTATGCACTAAACTCGATAAATACGCCGTCGAGTATAATGCCAGAAAGAAAAGTGGTGTAAAATCAGGAACCGAAAAAACAGTGGAGGCTTAATATCATGGCAAAAAATGAAATTAAATACCTGACCGCCATTAAAAGCGACAAAAGAGAAAAGAAGTTCTGCCGCTTTAAAAAATATGGCATCCGTTACATCGACTATAAAGATGTAGAGTTCCTGAAAAAATTTCTGAACGAGCAGGGAAAATTATTACCCCGCCGCCTTTCCGGAAACAGCCTGAAATTCCAGCGCAAAGTTTCTGATGCGGTGAAAAAGGCCCGTCAGATGGCATTATTGCCTTACGTAACAGACCTTTTAAAATAACCTCACCCTAACCTCTTACCATTGGTAAGAGAGACAGTATCGCAAAACGAAACTGGGTTGGTGAACAAAAAGAGAACAATGGAAATTATTTTAATTCAAGATGTAGATAATCTTGGCGCTAAGAATGAAGTAGTAAAAGTAAAAAACGGGTATGCCCGTAATTATTTACTGCCACGACAACTTGCAGTAGAGAACAGCCCCAGCAATAAAAAACAACTGGAAGAAAGATTGAAACAGGTGCGTAAGAAAGAAGATAAAATGCTGGCTGAAATCAATAGCGTTATTGCTAAACTGAATGAAGCGCCATTAAAACTGGGTGCTAAGACGGGTACAAGTGGTAAAATTTTCGGAAGTATTACTTCTCTTCAGTTGAGCCGTGCTATTCGTGAACAAAAAGGGTATGAAATAGATCGTAAAAGAATCTCCATACCTGAAGATGTAAAGGAGATTGGCACTTATAAAGCCACTATTGACTTTGGTAATGGTAAATCTACTGAAGTTGAGTTTGAAGTAATAGCTGAATAAAAGAGCTGAATATTCTTAAAAAAGTCCTCCTTTTTGGGGGACTTTTTTATTGCCTGCCCTAATCTTGACTGCTCAAAATCAATAATTTAGCTTCAACTAGCTATTCCCAAAAGAATAATTTGGCAATATCTAAGGAAAAAATCCGTTATTTTGTCTTGCTTTTGGTGCTCTTTCAGTTTCACAAGTCCTGAACGATTCGAAAAACCGTAGAATGTTCATTGGTTACTGTTTACTGTTGACACTTTTATTTTTTTTAAAACCTCTCAAAATGAACATTTACGTAGGAAACCTCAGTTGGAACCTGAAAGATCAGGATTTATCTAACCTTTTCGCAACACATGGCGAAGTAGCATCTGCTAAAATTGTAACAGACAAATTCACTAACCGTAGCAAAGGCTTTGGTTTTGTTGAAATGCCCAACGATGACCAGGCGCAAGCAGCTATTGCTGCTTTGAATGGTACTGAAGTTGATGGTCGTAACATCGTTGTTAATGAAAGTCGTCCGAAACAAGAAGGCGGCGGCGGCGGTGGCTTCAAGAAAAGAAGCTTCGGCAGCGGCGGCGGCGGCGGTTACAAAGGCGGCAGCGGCGGCGGTGGCGGCTACAAAGGTAAGAGTGGCGGCGGCGGCGGCGGTTATAACCGTGATCGTGGTGGATACAATAACGATTATTAATAATAACGACATTGACGAAGCTTTAAAAGTCTGGTTCGGAAGAGCCGGACTTTTTTTATAACACTCATTACTCCGCTTTTTTAACTCCCCCGGCCCCACTTACTTGCTGGCTTATAACTGGATTACCTTTATACTTTACATCAGCAGCGCCTGATACCTGGACATCCAGTTTAACACTGGCAAACACCTGTGCATCGCCGGCACCTGATAATTTTACATTAACATTTTCCGCTAACAGCTCATAACATTTAATATCAGTGCTGCCAGAACCATCAACGGTAAAATCCTTTGTTTCACCTCTCAAAGTAATAGTGCCGGCACCCGATAATTCCGCATCAACTCCGGGTGCTTTTAATTCCATCTTAATATCACTGGCACCGCTAAGGTCAATGGAAATCGTCTCATCACTGGTTATCTTATTCTCACCGAAAATATCACAGGCACCGGAAGCTTTAAAATGCCTGAAAGCATTGCCACTCACATATACCTTAATAGATCTTGAAGGTTTTAAGTTGATACCTTGCTTTTGATGAATCTCCAGGGTTCCACCATCATTTTCCACAATTACATATTCAAGCAGGTTCTCGTCGGCTTCCACTTTTACAGAAGTGGCAGAGTCCTGGCGTACATATACATCAATCGAACCACTCACATGCACACTATTGAACTGATCAACTTGACGGGTTTCTGTTTTTACAGCCCCATTGCCACGGATTCTTTTACCAAATACTTCCCGGCAGGAACTGAATATGATGACACTAAACAGTGATAGAATAAGTAAGCGTTTCATGTTGTTTTGATTTATGATAATAAAAATACTACCCTTTAATGATACTCCAGCGAATAAGACGTCCGGCACACTCACCGGGTTACATAAAATCAGCCGAAATCTGCCCGATTCACCACTTTCTCCACTCCCGAACCTCACACAGTTTTCTTTACCTTCGCAGCACCATGACGGAAAAGATACTCATCCTCGATTTTGGCTCACAATATACCCAGTTAATTGCCCGTGCTGTGAGGGAAGCCAATGTGTACTGTGAAATCATTCCTTTCTATAAACCATTTGAATTTGAGCCTGGACTTAAGGGTATTATCCTTTCAGGCTCACCCTTCTCAGTAAATGAAGAAAAAGCCCCGGATGTTGATATCCAAAGCTTCATCACCAAAGTTCCTGTTCTGGGGGTTTGTTATGGTGCTCAACTGACTGCCAAACGATTTGGGGGGGTAGTGGCAAAAAGTAATAAAAGGGAATATGGCCGTGCGATATTGCAATGTAAAAAAGAAGATGTTTTACTGAAAGATGTATCCCCTCAAAGCCAGGTATGGATGAGCCACAGTGATACTATTAAACAATTACCTGTAGGATTTGAATTACTGGCAGATACAGAAAGCATTCCGGTGGCAGCTTTTAAAAAATCAGTAAAGGGTACTCCCGACTTTCCGCTCTATGGGGTACAATTTCACCCTGAAGTCTATCATTCTAAAGAAGGTAAAAAAATACTCGGCAACTTCCTGGTAAATATTTGTGGTTGCAGCCAGGATTGGACACCGGCACATTTTATTACGGACACAGTTGATGCGCTTAAAAAACAAATAGGCGACAAAAAAGTTATCATGGCGTTGAGTGGAGGAGTTGACTCAACCGTTGCTGCAACATTAATTCACAAGGCGATCGGAGACAGGTTATTCGGAATATTTGTTGATAACGGTGTCTTACGCAAGAATGAATTTGAGTCTGTATTAAAAACCTATGCTCAACTGGGCCTTAATGTAAAAGGCATTAATGCCAGAGAACATTTCTATACCAAGCTTGCCGGAAAAACCGATCCGGAAGAAAAAAGAAAAATTATTGGAAGCATGTTTATCGATGTTTTCCAGGAAGAAGCAAAAAAAATTGAGGGGGTCGGCTTGCTCGGACAAGGAACTATTTATCCCGACGTGATTGAAAGTGTATCTGTTCACGGGCCATCGGTCACTATCAAATCCCACCACAACGTTGGAGGCCTTCCCGATCACTTACATCTTGAACTGGTAGAACCTCTTCGCTCTTTATTTAAAGATGAGGTAAGAAAAGTTGGCCGTGAACTGGGGATACCTGCTGAGATGATTGACCGGCACCCTTTCCCCGGCCCCGGTCTCGCCATCAGGATTTTGGGAGAAATAACAGAAGAAAAGGTACAGTTATTGCAGGATGCAGATCACTTGTATATTCAGGCACTAAAGGATAACAATTTGTATGCAACTGTTTGGCAGGCTGGTGCTATCTTACTGCCGGTAAAAAGTGTAGGGGTAATGGGTGATGAAAGAACTTATGAATTTACAGTAGCCCTGAGAGCTGTAACCAGTGTAGACGGCATGACTGCAGATTGGGCACATTTACCATATGAATTTTTAGCTAATATTTCCAACGAGATCATTAATAATGTTAGAGGAATTAACCGGGTGGTTTATGATATCAGCAGTAAACCACCAGCCACCATCGAATGGGAATAATGGCACAGGCTAAATATATATCTATGAGAATTTATCTTTTATCAGTATTTGCATGCATCGCCTTTTTCCAAAGTATGTATGCACAAGGTGACACGACCAAATACAAAATTGCCATTTTCGCACCACTTTATCTTGACTCTGCATTTGATGCAGCTAATGAGTATCGCTATGCAAAAAATGTATTCCCGAAATTTATCAACCCGGGTCTCGAATTCTATGAAGGTGCACAACTTGCACTTGACTCCCTGAATAAAGAACAGGCCCCCCTCGAAGTACATATATTCGATACCCGTTCCGGTAAAGAAACAATCGCCGAACAATTAGCCAAACCGGAATTAAAAAATATTGAACTGATCATAGCTTATTGCTCGGCAGCAGAAGTAAAGATCTTTGCTGACGCTGGTTTACAAAAAAATATACCAGTTATAAATGTTAATCTTCCCAATGACGGAGGTGTAACAGCTAATCCCTTTTTTGTTCTCCTGAATTCTACTCTTAAAACGCAGTGCGAAGGAATATACAGGCATATACAGAAATATTATTCATTGAATCCCCTTATTGTATTTCGCAAAAAAGGGCAACTGGAAGATCGAATAAAGACCTATTTCGATGACTTTGGCAAAAGCACTTTATCAACGCCATTAAAGCTAAAATATATTGATCTGACTGATAGTTTCACCGTTAATCAGTTGAAGCCTTACCTGGACACTATCAACCCCACCTTATGTATTGCCGGAAGCCTCGATGAGAATTTTGGGAAAAGGCTTACACAGCAACTGGCCTCATTGACAAAGCTGAAATATAAAGCTGTTGTAATGGGAATGCCTACCTGGGATGCGATCAAAGATTTTAATAAACCCGAGTATAAGGGGATTGAAATTATCTATAGTACCCCTTTTTACAATTCCCGGACTGATAAAGTCAGCCAAAGCATCATCGAACATTTCAATACTAAAATGTATGCCCGGCCAAGTGATATGGTGATGCGGGGATATGAAACGGTTTGGCGTTTTGCCAAACTACTCATTCAATTTAAATCAGATTTTGCCTCCAACCTCACCAGGAAAGATTACAGTGTATTCAGGGAAATTGATATACAGCCCATTCTGAATAAACAAAGTATGACGCTGGACTATTTTGAGAATAAAAAACTTTATTTTCTAAAATGGCTGGATGGAGTGATCAAAGCAGTTAACTAAAAACTGTATTTTCATATTTCATTTAAAAAAGGGGAATTTTATATCCCTGCCCCCTCCTGCAGACGTGCATCTTACAAAAGGCTATACTACCATTATAGATTGGCTTGAAGCAAAAGGATTCAAGCCTTTTTTATTTCAGGAGCAAACCTGGCATCATATCATCACTGGTGAAAGCGGCCTTGTAAATGCCCCTACGGGTTGTGGTAAAACCTTTTCCGTTTTTCTTGGTTCGATCATTGATTTTATAAATCGTCACCCGGCTGACTATAAAAAAATAACTGGTAGCGGGTTACAGCTGCTATGGATCACGCCTTTAAGGGCACTGGCCAAAGATATAGGCAGAGCAATGCAAGAAGTGATTGAAGAATTAGACATGTCCTGGGAAATTGGAATCCGGAATGGTGACACTTCAACTGCGGAAAGAACAAAACAAAAAAAAAGAATGCCGGAAGTGCTGATCATCACCCCGGAAAGTCTGCATTTATTACTGGCACAAAAAGGGTACCCGGATATATTTAAATCATTGAAAATAATTGCGGTTGACGAATGGCATGAACTGCTCGGAAGCAAAAGAGGTGTTCAGGTGGAATTGGCAATCAGTCGGATAATTGGGTGCAGGAATTCGGGTGTTAGTATCTGGGGAATCAGTGCTACAATTGGAAATTTAGAAGAAGCAAAAGAAGTATTGCTTTCTGCGCTTAAGCAAAACGGTGTCATAGTAAAAGCAACTAATCAAAAACAAATTGAAGTAGAATCCATAATACCGGATGAGATAGAAAAATATCCCTGGGCGGGTCACCTGGGTATTAAGCTGGCGCATAAGATCATTCCAATCATTCAGCAAAGCCGCACTACACTCATCTTTATCAATACAAGGGGCATGAGTGAAACATGGTACCAGACTCTGCTGGATGTCTGCCCGGATCTGGCCGGTTCCATTGCCCTACATCATGGATCAATTGATATGGAACTACGGACATGGATTGAAGATAATCTTCATACCGGAAACCTGAAAGCTGTTGTTTGCACTGCCAGTCTCGACCTTGGCGTTGATTTTCGCCCTGTCGAAACAGTGATCCAGGTTGGTTCTCCTAAAGGAGTGGCAAGATTTTTACAACGGGCTGGCCGTAGTGGCCATAGTCCTGATGCTATAAGTAAGATCTATTTTCTTCCAACTCATTCGCTTGAGCTGATGGAAGCGGCGGCATTAAAAAATGCAATGACCGACGGCATAATAGAAAGCCGTCAGCCTATGCTGCTTTGTTATGATGTATTATTACAGTTCCTGAACACACTGGCTATCTCTGACGGATTTAAACCAGAAATTTTATATGAAGAAATAACTGCTACTTATTGTTACAGGGAGCTCTTAAAAGAGGAATGGGATAATATACTTCACTTTCTTACGGAGGGAGGCCTAGCCCTGCACCAATATGATGATTATAAAAAAATTGAAGCAGAGGATGGTCTCTATAAAATAAAAAGTCGCAAAGTAGCGATGCGGCATCGTCTTCATATTGGTACAATTGTAAGTGATGCCATGATGAAAGTAAAATTTATGACCGGTGGTTATGTAGGTGTGATAGAAGAATATTTTATCTCCAGGCTCGAACCCGGTGATGTATTCACTTTGGCCGGAAGAAATTTGGAATTTGTGCTGATAAAGGAAATGACCGCATTGGTAAGAAAATCAGCAAAAAAGAAATCTATCATTCCAAGCTGGACTGGCGGAAGAATGCCGCTGAGTGCCAACCTGGGAAAAAAACTGCGTGAAACGTTAGACCAGTCCGGGGACAAGAACCGGATGTCGGGAGTAAGGGAACTTGAAGTACTGGCCCCTCTCTTTGAATTACAGAATAATCTTTCTCATGTACCAAAACAAAATGAGCTGCTGATTGAAAAGATAGAAACAAAAGATGGTTTTCATGTTTTTGTTTATCCGTTCGAAGGAAGATTAGTTCATGAAGCCATGGCGGCTATTCTGGCTTACCGGATCAGTCGTATCAGACCAATTACTTTCTCGTTTGCCATGAATGATTATGGTTTTGAACTGCTAAGTGATCAATCAATACCACTGGATGACACGAATGTTTATGCATTATTCTCGCCACAAAATTTACTGAATGATATTCAGCGAAGTGTTAATAGTACAGAAATGGCCAGGCGAAAATTCAGGGATGTCGCTGTCATCGGGGGTCTTATATTCCAGGGCATGCCGGGAGAAAAAAAGAAAGCCCGGCACCTGCAATCGTCAGCATCCTTATTGTTTAATGTATTCAGCGAGTATGATCCTGCTAATATTTTACTCCGGCAGGCATACCAGGAAGTGCTGGACCAGCAAATGGAAGAAGTGCGATTACGGGATATGCTGGAAAGAATTCATCAATCAACCATAGTTATTACTTTTCCGCAACAGCTTACTCCATTTTGCTTTCCAATAAAAGTAGATAGTATGAGGGAAGATTTGTCTTCTGAAAAGCTGGAGGATAGGGTAAAAAAAATACAACAGCTATTGCAGGCAGAAAAATAAAATCATTGTTCTATCTTTCAGACCTGAAAAAATCATCGGAATAAGTGCTTTCAATGTATATACCTGGTAAAGTCAATTCTCAAAGGGTACAAATAATTGCAGGGGCAATATGTATTTTTTTTCTACTGATTGCTTATCTAAGCCATCTTAGTTACATACCCCTTCATAATAATGATGACGAGGCCAGAAGGGCTATTGTTTCTGCAGAAATGATGGTATCCGGTGATTACCTGACCCCCACAATTAATGGAGAACTATATCTCAACAAGCCTCCTCTTTACAACTGGATCGTTATCGGGTATTTCAAATTGTTTGGAGCCTGGTCTATGTTTTTTTTCAGACTACAGGTTATAGTAGCAATTCTCTTAACCGGGATTGTAACTTTTCATTTTGTAAAAAAATATACGAATCAGACTATTGCTTTTTTTACTGCTTTTGCCTACATAACCAACGGCAGGGTATTAATTTATGATTCCTTTTTAGGGTTGATTGATACTACTTTTTCCCTTGCTGTATATCTCACCTTCATGCTTATTTGGCATTATGGAGAAAAGAAAAAATATTACCACCTTTTCCTGATTACTTATCTGCTGACTGCGCTGGGGTTTTTAATGAAAGGAATGCCTTCTCTGGTTTTCCAGGGCCTAACCCTTCTCACTTATTTTATATGGAGAAAGAATTTTAAAATCCTGTTTCATCTTTCGCATTTTGTTGGCCTGGCAGTTTTCCTGCTTTTAACAGGTAGTTATTACCTGGCTTATTTTTTAAAAAATGATATTGCACCGGTTATAGTCTTTTCTAACCTTTTAAATGAAAGTTCAAAAAGAACTGTGGTACAGCTTGGTATTGACAAAACCATTATTCACTTTTTTAGCTTCCCGATTGAAGTGCTGTACCACTTTGCCCCATGGACCCTTTTTACCGTAGTGGTGCTTCAAAAAAAATTTCGCGAATATATCCAAAACAATGATTTCATTTTTTACTCCTTCCTTGTTTTTTCCATAAATCTTATTATATACTGGATATCACCCGAAGTATATGCCCGTTTTTTATTTATGTTTTTACCCCTTCTCTACTCTATTCTTTTTTATCTATTTTTTGATTCCTTAACGGAAAATAGCTGGCAGCATAAGCTGGTAAGAGGTGTAATATTATTTTGCTTCAGTCTTTTGCTAATCGTTTTCCTTGTTCTGCCTTTTGCCGGTGTAGTAAAAGGTTCCGGCTTTGTTTATTTTAAGAGTTTTTCCCTTGCTTTATCTTTTGCAATTCTTTTATGGATAGCTATAAAATTCAGATCAATACAGTTAAATACATTTTTGCTGGCCGTCATCTTTGTACGCATTGGTTTTAACTGGTTTGTCATGGAGTCCCGGGCCAAAGAATTTGAAACGGCAGAAAAACTCTCCGAAAAAATTGTATTGATCAGCAAAAGAGAAAATCTGTATATTCTAAAAGGAGCCAAAGTCGGCAACTTTGACGGCATGAGTTTTCATATTACAACCCGGCGAAATGAAGTACTTAAATTCAATAACAATACAGATAACAAATCGTTTTTTATAGCAGATAATAACCAGCTTAAGGGAAAGGAATATACCACCTTTCTCCATTTTACTAATTATCTTTCTGATTCGTTACAACTCGTAAAATTCGGGATCGGGAAATAAAAGAGATCTTCAGACTTGTAAACTATCTAAATGCAAAATCCTGTTCCCCATATTATCCGTAACAATACATTCTGGGTATCGCCGGAACGCTGTTTGCTATGGGAAGAAGAGAATACGCTGATCGTTGCTGACCTTCATCTGGGCAAGTCAGGCCATTTTAGAAAATCTGGTATTGGCATACCACAAAGTATTTATAAAGCTGATCTGCAACGATTGATGGCACAGCTTTACCTGTATAAAGTGGACAGGCTCATCATTGCCGGTGATCTTACACATAGTACAGCTAATAAAGAGCTTGATTTATTTTTAAAATGGCGAAAGGATTTTTCATTGTTACATATTGATTTAGTAAAAGGTAACCATGATATTTTGGCTGACAGCTGGTATGAAGAAGCAGCTATTAAAGTAAGCACCTGGAAGATGAAAACCGGGCCATTCATTTTCTTACATGATTTGAAAGCGGAAAAAGACTTAACGGAAGAGGAAAGAGGATTATACCGTTTTACGGGTCACTTACATCCAGCCATAAACCTCAAAGGGAAGGGAAAACAGTCGCTCAAGTTTCCCTGTTTTTATTTTACAAAAGAGTATTGTATACTGCCTGCATTCAGTCGTTTTACAGCAGGTTTTAAAGTAAATCCTGAAAAAAATGAAACAGTGTTCGCCATAGTGGAAGATGGCATCATGCAGCTACCCTAACGTTTCTTGCGAAGCTGGTTATAATCAAGAAAATAAATAAAGCGTACAGTAAATTCATTACCATGGCGAAGGTCGAATGTGTTTCCCAGGTTTTTCAGGTACGTATTCCTCCCCGTACCGATGTTAACCATTTCTTCTTCACCCAGCCAGTTTTTATATCCCAGTATTAAACGGCTGCCGAGACGAAAATCCCAAGTAAGAAAAGCATCGACATTGAATACATTGAAATTCTCATCCTGCCCGGGGATAAACAACCGGGATAATAAATATCCTTTAGCATCAACGTTATGAAAACTAATATAGTTCACCCTGTTCCAGTAATGCCTTGCCCGAAGTGTCAGATTAAGCCGGTAAGCAAAATTGTATATACCAGAAAGAACAGAAGTAAAGTCACGGTTATCACGGAAACCAACGATAGGTTCCCCGTTCACTTCCCGCCTGAAGGCATATCCCAGTTGGTTCTCTTCAAAGTGGGAATCAGTTTGCAGGTCCAGTGAAAACTTATCGCTGAAACGATAGCGCATACCAAGGCTGACACCGGTATAAAAATTATTGTATTTTGGAGCTAGTGCATAAGTACTGCCAAAACGTACAAAAACCCTTTTACGGCTGTCCGTACTTCCCTCCGCCTGGAAAATATAATTGGCAGGATAGCTAAGAGGACGACCATCAGTTCTTAATTCAAAATAATTTCTCTCCCATCCCGGAATCACATTGGAAGTGAGTGTAATATCCCAGAAATTTCTGAATATCCAGAATGCACTTGCGGTTACATCAAATTTGCTGTATGCATAAGGTTTATACAGGTATTGCAGTCTTGGCGCAATAGAATAACTGTAATTAATAAAGTTTTTAGTAGGGACAAACTTCCTGTAAGAGAGGCTCCCGCGGTAAGATATTTCATTCGCAGCTAACAATATCCCCAGATCATTGGGATCATAGTTTTTTGATTCCACATTACCCTGTACATAATATTGCCAGTTGCCGCTTACTTTACCATACTTCACCGTAGTATTGTATCCATCATAAGGATCAGTACCCCATATTTTGCTATAGCGGGCCGTTCCCTGAAAGGAATACATATTTTTTTTATCGTATAAAGCAAGATCCAATGCTGTTACATTAGCGTCTCTTGCATCGCCATTACGCATTACATTGGTATTAGTAAAAGTGAGTGAAGAGCGGCCTTTGAATGCCTGGTCAAGTACAACAATACTATAATTTGCCAGGGGCTCGGTTTCAATTTTCGTCTCTTCTCTTGTTGTTTTATCCCGGATAATGGCATGTATCGGTGCAGTAACTGCATTAAAAATTCCAATACCCAATTTTTTCTTGGTTCGGCCGGAGAATTTGATTGCATTGTACAGCTGTGTCCGGGATGGATTTTTCACGATTTCAATGTTTGGGTCTGCATCAGCAATACCCAGTACATCATAATAGCCACCTGGCATTGCCCCTACCCTTCGTGAATAAAAAAGTTTAGCCTTATTAAATATCTCCGTCCCTTCTGTAAAGAATTGCCGGTTTTCCTGGAACTGTACTTCGTAGGGTGTAAGGTTATTCACTACGTTATCAGATATTACCTGCCCGAAATCAGGGATAAGTGTAGCATCCAGTGTAAAACTTTCGTTAATGCCATATTTAACATCCATTCCCCCATTTCTCAGCCATTCATTCAGATAAGTATTACCAACAGGAGAAGTTCTGTAACCAGTAGTAACATAAGGGGAAAAACTAAGCCTGAGGGGGGGAACGATATTTTGCAAATTGGTAAATCCACCAAACTGATTGACAAAGCCGTTGACCTTCGGGTTGACCGGATTCCAAAAATTTGATTCATTATTCCGACGCATGAACCGGAGCAATTGAAGTCCCCAGTCCTGAACATCTTTTTTGGCAAAGCGGAGAGAGATATAAGGAATACGCATTTCAACAGTCCACCCATCCGATTGCATAGACACCTTACTTTCCCATACCGCATCCCAGGTTTTATCACCATAACTGCCAAAATCACCGGAATAACTGGGGGTAAGCCTTGCATCTGTTTGCACATTTGCAGTAGTTACGAGGAACTGAAACCCGTTTTGCTTATCATTATAAGTATCAAAGAAGATAGAAAAATAATCAACATCCGTCTGTTGCTCCCCATCACGGGCCGTAAACTGTTTCCTGATCAAAGCAGGATCATCATATAGGTACGCCCCAACATAAATTGCAGTATTGTCATAAACAATCCTAACCTCCGTTTTTTGGGAGCAGGGCAATCCAAAAGTTGGTGAATTTTGGATAAAATCACCCAAAACCGGGGCATTGGCCCACACCCCATCATCCAATACACCGTCAATTTTTGGTGCCTGGGTTATTTTTACCGCCGCTGTTGTTTTAACCTGCGAAAATGATTGAAAACAAAGGAGTAAAAAGGGTATGCAGATATAGTTTTTAAGCCTCATTCAGCTGGTTGCCATCTACAAATATAATAGACAAAATGCAAAGATAAAAGGCTGCCGCAGAAAAACGCAAAAAAAGCTATCCCTCAATAGTAAAATGACTAATTCATCCTCTTTTTCAATGAAGTTACCTGCTGTTGCAGATCGGACACGACATTGGCCAACTGGGCCATATCCCAACGATTTTGGGTATTTGCCCTGGAAATAACAACCTGGGCTTGCCACATTTCCAATACTTCCTCTGCATTTACTGTATAGGGATGAAAGGAAGGATTATCACTGACAAGTGTCAATTTATTCTTCAAACGACCATTTTTCTGCACCCTTTTATAAACAATTCCTTCGTTGCGGGAAATAACAATACAAGCGGCATTATTCTTCACTTCATCCAGGTTGTCCACTTTCTCCCCAACTATTACCGAGCCACTGGGGGTTGGTAGCATAGAGTCGCCGATGATCTCAAATGCCCGGTAATTACCGCCTGTAAGCATTGGCAGGGTAAAGGTGTTCAACTCGTCAATGAACTCGGGATCAGCATAACCAGCTAAATAGCCTGCAGCAGCTTTAACAGGTACAAAAGGGATATCAGGCCTGCCACTGGCAAGTTTCATAGCCCTGCGTTTGGCGAGATAATTACTTTTATTATCACTTAAATCCTTCCGGAGTATATCATCCAGTGTCAGTTTAAAAATATCACATACCACTTCGAGCACATCAATCCTTGGTTCTGCCCTTTCTTCTTCATAAGCTCCCAGCAATGATCGTTTGATGCGGAGTTTGTTGGCAAATTCCTCCTGTGTCCAGCCACGCAGTTTGCGGAGGTATTTCAGATTTTGATTGGAAATAGCCATAACATCTAATTTATTTAGCTGCAAAATACTAATTATTTTAGATTTTCAAAATAGTTTATAACTGTCATTTTGGTTAAGCCGGAAAAAACAAAGATTTTTGCTATGTATGAAAAAGAAAGCCAGCCCCACTCCTAAGAAAAATTCTCCGGCAAAAAAGAAAGTTGCCAAACCATCAGTAAAAGAAAAACCTATTATTCTGATTACAAACGATGATGGTATAACTGCCCCGGGTATCAGAAACCTGGTAGAAGCCGTAAAAGACATTGGAAAAATTGTAGTGGTTGCCCCGGATAAGCCACAGTCGGGTATGGGACATGCCATTACTATTGGACAGCCCTTGCGTCTCCATAAACTGGAAGTTTTTGATGGAGTGGAATCATATGCCTGCACAGGTACCCCGGTAGATTGCGTAAAACTGGCTGTAGATAAAGTGCTTCACCGGAAACCTGATCTTTGCCTGAGTGGTATCAACCACGGTGCTAATCATAGTATTAATGTCATTTATTCCGGTACGATGTCAGCTGCCGTGGAAGCAGCGATAGAGAGCATCCCGTCTGCGGGTTTTTCATTACTTGATTATAGTATAGAAGCTGACTTTACAGGTGCCAAAAAATTTGCAAAGTTGATTGTTGAGAAAATGCTTTCAACCAAACTCGACAAGCATACTGTTTTCAATGTTAATGTGCCTTCTATACATGTAGACCTGCTAAAAGGCATTAAGATATGCCGGCAGGCATACGCCAAGTACGAAGAAGATTTTATTGAACGAAATGACCCTCATGGGCGGCATTATTACTGGCTGACCGGTGAATTTGTAAACTTTGATAAAGGGAAAGACACTGATGTGTGGGCATTAGCAAACAATTACGTAAGTGTAGTACCCGTGCAATTTGATCTGACGAATTACGTTTTAAAGGCCAAACTGGAAAAAAGCTGGAAATAATGATACTTACAAAAGACAACCTGAAGCTTGGCCTGGTACTTGGTTTAACGGGGCCTATTATTGGACTGGTAGCCATTTATTTTTTAAAATTTTCCTCTTTTACTTTTATAGAATTCCTGGACAATTTTATACATGAAAACAGGCTGATTACGTCAATTGGTTCACTCAGTCTGCTGGCGAATGCTGTTCTTTTTACGATCTATGTGAATACGCATCGGGATAATACGGCCAAAGGAATTTTTATTGTTACTCTTATTTACGGTATAGGCATTTTGGTGCTGAAAATTTTTAATTAATCCTTATTATGAGCTGTCGATGAAATATTACATCATTGCAGGCGAAGCATCCGGGGATCTGCATGGCAGCAATCTTATTAAAGAACTGAAAAAGCATGATTCTTCTGCACAGATACGCTGCTGGGGTGGTGATAAAATGCAGGAACAAGGTGGGGAACTTGTAAAACATTACCGTGATCTTGCCTTTATGGGTTTTGCAGAAGTACTACTAAATCTCCGGACCATCTTCAGGAACCTTTCCTTTTGTAAAGAAGATATCCTGGAATACAAACCAGATGCAATCATTTTAATAGACTATCCTGGTTTTAATCTGCGTATTGCCAAATGGGCAAAAAAACAAAAGCATAGAGTTATCTACTACATATCCCCGCAAGTTTGGGCCTGGAAAGAGAACCGGGTAAAAATGATGAAAGAGTGTATAGACAAAATGCTTGTCATATTGCCCTTTGAAAAAGAGTATTTCAAAAATAAGTGGAACTGGGAAGTAGAATATGTCGGTCATCCATTAGTAGAAGTAATTGAAACCAGGTTATCGGAATCCGGAAACGAAAAATTTTCTGATAAACCGATTGTAGCATTGCTTCCGGGCAGTCGCAAACAAGAGATTTTGAAAAAGCTACCGGTAATGCTTGAAGTGAGTAAATCATTTCCCGCTTACCAGTTTATAGTTGCCAAAGCTCCCGGAACAGATGAAGCTTTTTACAATCAACTGGTGAAGGAATATTCCAATGTTTCCTATGTGACCAATAAAACGTATGACCTGTTGCTCCAGTCAAAAGCAGCCCTGGTTACATCAGGCACGGCTACCCTGGAAACAGCTTTATTTAATGTGCCGGAAGTTGTTTGCTATAAAGGCTCCTGGCTTTCTTACCAGATAGGCAGGAGACTGGTGAAAGTGAAATACATTTCATTGGTGAACCTGATTATGGACAAATTAGTGGTAAAGGAATTGATACAAGCTGATCTCACGGTAGAAAAACTCAAAACAGAACTGATCAGCCTGTTGAATAACGAAGACCGGATCAGGGAGATTAAGAAAGATTATACAGCGCTCAAACAAATGCTGCACAAAGATGGCAATGCTTCTGCAAAGGCTGCCGCCTCCATTGTACAATTTCTGTCAGGTAAGTAATTTGACTGCCAGAATAATAAGGCATAGTATAAAAACAAAAATGCTGATCCGGTTAATACCATGCATATACCCGATCCATTTATCCTTTGGACGGTTCGGGTCTTTTTTCTTCAGGAATAAGTATTCGGCCAGCTGGTTCCACACTCCCATAAAATAATTTCATTTTAAAGTATACAGATTTTATGAAATTAAGTTTAAAAACAAATAAAAAAATTGCAGAAAACCAAATAATGCTAACTTATTGAATCCCTTTTTGTAGATTTCCGATTGCATTTTTCATTCATAACATATAGCTTTACACCAGTACCGCAAAACCAGGCCATGGCTTATATTAAATTACTTCGCCCAAAAGATTGGGCAAAAAATTTTTTTCTTTTCATTCCCCTGTTCTTTGCCGGAGAACTTTTCAATATTGAGAAAATAATTGCCATTTTATGGGGATTTCTTTCTTTCTCCTTCATCGCCAGCAGTATTTATATTATCAATGATTACCGCGACATTGAAGATGACCGCAAACACCCTGTAAAATATAAAAGACCCCTGGCATCCGGTGCAGTTTCCAGGTCTGCAGCTATCATTATTTGTATAGCATTGATGTTGGGTGGATTTCTGATAGCCTGGTGGATTAGGGATAAGTTTTTATTCGTATTAGGTATTTATTTCCTTATTAACCTGGGCTATTCATTTGGCCTTAAATCAATTCCCATCCTGGATATAATTTTATTGGCCATTGGATTTGTGCTTAGGATTAAAGCCGGATCTGTAATTGCTGAAATCCCTTTGTCTGAATGGATTGTGATCATGGTATTTCTGCTCTCCCTCTTTATGGCAATTGGCAAACGCCGGGATGATGTTTTGTTAAAAATAAGTTCAGGGATAGATATGCGTAAATCTTCAAAAGGATATAACCTTGAGTTTCTAAATGTATTATTAGCGCTGGTCTCTGCTGTTATCATTGTAGCCTACTTTATGTACACAATGTCGGATGATGTAATTGAACGACTGGGTACCCACCGGCTTTATTACACCTGTCTCTTTGTAGTTGCCGGTATTATGAGATACCTGCAAATCATTTATGTATCAGCAGATTCCGGCTCCCCTACCAAAATACTCTACAAAGACCGGTTTATCCAACTCACTTTACTATTGTGGATCGCCAGTTACATATCGATCATTTATATGAAAGACATAACTCTGTTCAAGTAATGAAAAAGGGAATTGCATTCTTTGATTTTGATGGTACTATCACCACCAAAGACACATTACTTGAGTTTATTAAATTCTGTAAAGGCAAAATACATTTCTATACCGGTTTTTTATTACACAGTCATTGCCTTGTTGCGTATAAACTAAAAGTCATCTCTAATCAGAAGGCTAAAGAAAAAATATTGACATACTTTTTCAAGAATATTTCCCTGCCTGAATTTCAAAATTATTGCGAGCAATTCGGGCAGCAGGTCTTACCAGGTCTGATTCGTCCGCAGGCACTCACGGAAATTGAAAAATTCCATAAAGCCGGGGTAACTGTAGTGATCGTTTCTGCATCTCCGGAAAA
>JBGSPB010000004.1:0-177064 GCA_041738795.1 Chitinophagaceae bacterium
CCCGCTCATGCAAGCATGCTATGAAAAAAAATCACATAATACGACCTTATGTTAAATAGCCAACACCGCCTCCTTCGTCGGAAGCCGTGCCAGCCAACGCTTCTCCAAGCGGTGTGGTAAACCACGAATCTTTTTTTATGCCATCTTCCTACGGTCAGTCAATGGCAAAGCCTACCGGCAGTAAGGTGGCTTCGCCGTTATTTTATTTTTTAGAAACATTATAAAGTGAAAATCTTTACAGCATACCAAACCTGCCGCAGCCGCCGCAAGATGCGTTTAAGTTGAAGTGTACTATGGCGGCTTTGGCTTGCAAAAAAAACTTATACGATTGCCCCGCAAGCTGCATGATAATTTATAGTTCATGCCGGGGCAATCATATAAATTTTTTTCGCCGATGTTTACCCTTCACCCTGCGAAAAGTGTTTTAAATTTTATAGGTATAACTGACAATAAAAAACCTTTATACCTTATCTTTAAGCCATAGAAAAAATGGGTTGTTTAAAAATACCATACCAAGAAAAAAAATATGAAAGCTGTTTAAGGGTAGCTTATAGCAGTGTGCAGGAAACCGAGAAAAAAAGGTCTAAGTATTATCCGTTTGGGTTAACAATGGCGGGAATTAGTAGCAGAGCACTGGCCTTTGGTAAAACTAATAATTACAAGTACAACGGGAAGGAGAAACAGGAACAAGAACTCGCTGATGGCAGCAGCCTGGAATGGTATGATTATGGGGCGAGGATGTATGATGCGCAGATTGGAAGGTGGCATGCTTCAGACCCACTTTCGAATAAGATGCGCAGGTTTTCCCCATATTGTTTTGCCTTTGATAATCCCTTACGTTTTATAGACCCGGATGGGATGGCTCCTTTGGATTTAGTTTTAGGTGGTAATAGGAAAATGGCTGAGGCAGATATAAGAAGTATTGTATCACAAGATAAGGATATGCAGGCAAGAATCTATGTTAGCTCTATAGGGAAAGTGAGTTTCAATACAGAAGGTCTTACGGAGGAGCAATTAAAAGACCCGGGTGTTGCAGCTCTTAGTGCTATGACAGGTGATAAAAGCAGAACTTACTCATATAATGTAAGTAGTGAATCATCAAGGAGTTTTCAAAGTTGGAATGACGATGAAGGTTTTCCACAAGTAGTTGGTCCAAGAACAACTCCTGAAACTGATAACCTTGATGATCTAAATAAAGATAATGGCATTTCTAATTATTCTGTAGAACCTGAAAGAAAACTAAGCACTCAAGGAAATATATCCAAAAGAACTACGGTACCAGGTGACCCTAATTTAGATGCGCAAATAACAATAAGTCCAAATATTGGATGGACAGATAGTGGCCCTGGCAGCGCAGTTAAACCCAGAGCTTCTATTGTCCTCCATGAGGTTATTGAATCTGTTGAAAGAACAGGTTATGGAAAGTCATTACCAGACGCACATGCTGCAGCGTCAACTCAAGAAGCAAACTTGCCACAAGGAGACCCTAGAAGAAGTCAGATGCCAGGCTATGGTTCTGCATTCAAGATAGAAGTTCCTAAAAAAAGAAATTGATAAATGTAATTATGAAAAGATTTCTGTTATTGTGCATAGTTGTTTTTAATAGTATCGCTGGCTATTGTCAGTTAAAACAAATAGCCATATCAAAAGTTTTAAGTCAACAAGCAAAAGGTCTTAGATGTATAGATTCCTCAGGAATAATATCAGAACATTGTTCGCTAGATTTAGATGGCTTTAGTATAAGATTATATGCTGCTTATTTTGACAATAATATAAAAGAGATGCGTTTAATTGGCAGGGTTTGCATGTCTGATATAATGAGTAGTGCTGGTATTTCTGATATTGAGATTTTTAAAGCTCAGGCAAAAGATAAAAAAATTATAGATAAGACTTTAATTGGTCGTACGTCATTTGATAAACAATATATCAATAACGATGGCTTTTTTGATATTACACTAACAGTTAATAAAAATGAATCACTCTTTTTTTATGGAACTGGCTATTTTTTGAAAGAGTTTACAGTATTTAAATTACTATAGTAATACAGAGGTTGACAGTAAAACCCTGAAGTGGCTGCAGAATATTCAAAGTCTTTCTGATGACAACCGCAACCAGCTTCTTTTTCCTCTCCCGAGTCTCTCTGCCCGTTTTTGCAGAAGGCAGACTCGGTGAGTTTTGTAGCAAGTCACAATTTTACCAACAGTTTATGTAAATTACCATTAAGTTCTTTGAACAGTGTATTATTATCCGTTTGGGTTAACAATGGCTGGTATCAGTAGTAAGGCTTTATCGTTTGGTAATCCTGAGAATAAATACAAATACAACGGGAAGGAATTGCAATCAAAAGAATTTACTAACGGCTCTGGTTTGGAACTCTACAATTTTGGAGCAAGACAACATGACCCACAAATTGGACGATGGACTACTATTGACCCATTAGCTCAAAAGCGATATTGGGCAACGCCATACAACTATGTGCAAAATAATCCTATGATTAGGATTGACCCCAATGGCATGACAGATTATACTTTGAATCAAAAAACAGGAGAGATAAAACAAGTAGGTGAGAAAAACGATGACCCTGACAGAATACTCAAATCAAAAGTAAACAAAAATGGAGAAGCTGTAGTTAAGTATAAAAATAATGGCAAAGCTAAGGTGACAATAGATGGAATAGAAAAAGGGATTTTAAAAGATGGGATGAATTTCCAAAAAAATGATAACGTTATCGCCGTTGGTGGAAAAGGGCAACCGTCTGTTGATGGAGTTAAATCATTTACATTAAAGCTTTCAGAGTATGTCGGAAAGGAAATTAAAGGCTTTTCGTATTCAGCAGATGGTTCCAAAAATGTTACTGATGTGCTATTAGGGAAATATATAGATAATACATTTGATCAATCTTATGGTACACCTTACGGATTGGCAAAAAAATATGGAGATAAATTTTCTCTTAATAATTTTTTAGAACAATTTCACACTCATCCTAGGGGCACAGGCACAGGTGCAACTGAATCTGCACCCGGAATTTCAAAAGACATTGAAGGTCTTCAAAATGACAAGTTTTTCATGCCCAACGCAAGTTTTATCATACTGTATAGAATTGCAGGCCAGGTAAAACCAGAAGAATACGATTATACTCATGAATACAGACCCAAAAAAGATTGAAAAAAGGATGAGAAAATTAATAATCACTTTTATTGTAATTGTTGTTTCAGCATGTAGTCTTTATTCTCAGAATATAACTATTAAAGGAAGGGTGGTTTCTAATCGCTTTGATACTTTGAATGATGTTTTTATTACAATAAATGACACAATTGAAGTAGGCAAAACAGATTTAAATGGTTTTTTCCAAATAGATATCCCTGTTTCCTTTAAAAAAATATTATTTAGAGGTGTTGGATTAGAACCAGCAATTATTGAGCTTGTAGATAAATGTGATGAGGTTGAGGTTATAATGTTGTTAAGCGGTTCTGATGATTTTATGACACTCAAAAAATCAGATAGGCTTCGCAAGAAAAGACTTAGGAAGCTACCAGAATTACATAAAGAAGCATTTACGAAAGGTATATTTAAAACCGATAGTGCTTGTTATACACAAACGTTTATTCCTTATTATAAGAAAAAACGAAAGTGATGTTATCAGCTATTAGCCTGGCAATGGGCCATTTGTTACCTACCAAATATAAGAAACTATAAGCCGTTGATTTTTCGCAATCACCGGTTTAATTTTTACCGGTTAGTAGTATAGGAAATATGATTGCTTTGATGGAGATTCGCTGAAATTTTTTTTCTCTCCGAGTCTCCCATCCCGGCTTTGTGCCAAGCGGACTCGCAGGCATTATTATTTCATCAACAGTTTGCGTAAATTACAGTACAGTTCTTTGAACAGGGTATTATTATCCGTTTGGGTTAACAATGAGTGGCATATCGAGTAAAGCACTAGCCTTCGGAGGCGCTGAAAACAAAAAGAAATATCAAGGTTATGAGTCCAATAAAGATTTTGATCTAAATACATACGAAGCCTTTTACCGAACACATGATCCACAAATTGGCCGCTGGTGGCAAATAGACCCGAAACCGGAATCCGCCCTTCAGTATAGTCCTTATGTATCGATGAATAATAATCCAATTAGCCTCACTGATTTTTTAGGAGACATTGTTGAGTACGAGAGAGGCGAAGGTGTCAGTAAGAAGGAATTCCGGCAATTTAAAAGGGAGATTCGACAGATGAGTAGAAATTCCGAATCTTTCGGGAAGGTCTTTAAAGAGTTTAAGAAAAGCGATAGGGTATTTGCGTTTCGGGCAATGAATCACGGTAATGGCGGAAGGGCGGAAGACTACAATAAGGAGACAAATAGGCAAAACATTAATATTGGAATTCATACAAAATTCCCAGAAAATTCAACTGAAAAAGCCGGTAGGATATCAACGGTAGCTCATGAAACAGGTCATGCTTGGCTCAAATTTCATGGAAAGCAAGTTCCATCTCCAAACATTTCGAATTATGCAGATCCTGGTAATTCTGTGGTTCAGGCAACCATCAGCATAAATAATTTTAAAAGAGATCACGCAAGTGCACATAATGAAAATGAGGGGAGAGCGTCTCACTTTCAGAATATCGTGACTTCGGAGTTGATTAATTCGGGCAATAGAAATTTTTCATCATTAAATCTTGCAGAATTCTACTATGGAGGAGAGAAGGTGAGTTCAGTTCCCGGACAGCTAGCTCTTAGCGTAGATGACCAGTGGCCCATGCCATTATTAACTCCGCCTAGGACTAGAGAGTATTATCTAAAAACAAAATTTAAAATTGATGATGAGTTCTAAGAATATTTTTATTTCTTTTTTTGTATCAATGATTTTTCATGGAAACGTATTGTCACAACAATGCGAAATGCATGAAGTTCCTTATATATCAACGGGATTTAATGACTCCGTTCATTTAAAAGCGATTTATGATAGTGTATCTAACGACATGTCCGGTAATTCAACTATAATGTTGATTAATTCTTATGGGCAGGTACGAAAGAGGAAAGCTTATTTGATAACAGTTGATAATGGGGGTTCTATAATCTGTGGCTTTGAAATAAGTGAAGATTTTGCTGGGTTTACATGTAAGAAAGCTATTATTAATCGCCATTATAAATCACTTCCCTCAGATACATTGCAAAAAATACTCCTTCTTGGATCGTCTTCTACCGGAGTGGCGCATATGAACTCAATACTACTTATCTCAAACAGGACGAAGGGTGTCAGGTTGGAATATCAAGATTTAGATGGAGATGGACGCAGTTGCATAAGGAAGGCTGCCGCCCCGGCTTTGATGAAATATGCGGTGGAACTATTAGAAGACGTTTTTAAAGGTTCATTCTAAAATATGCGGTGCGAATAAATAGGATCGCTTAGTATTGGTTTTATTTATGAAGCATAAGCTTGCTTAGCTCTGTAGTCTCTCACATAAGCGGAGATAATTTTTATAAGAACACCCTGCTCATCTTCGGGCAGGGAATCTTTTTCCCCTCCAGCGTCTCCACCGCTCCATACGTAATCTTTTCCGCCCATGTCTGCCCGTGAGTGGCTAAGTGTGCAGGCAGGCACATTGGGCGGCTTCGGATTTTTCCCGCCAGCGTCCCTTCACTCAACAAGGAATTAAGATGAGGATCAATAAAAAAAAGCTCTGACTATTACCGACGGGCTTTACTGTTTTAAATCTCTTTAAGCTTTACATTTTTTATTAGTGCATCCAGCATATAGAGGATATGCTTTTTATCTTCATCAGGAAAGGAAGCAATATCATTAAGCCTTTTAAGCATCGGAGTATCTTTAAGATAATCAGGCGGGCTGGTCTCATCGGGCAGATACCCGACTGTTGTATTAAGTATTAACTTTTCTTCATTCCGCAGCAGCCTGATATAAGCCTCTTTAACCATTGCGTTCAGGAAATCCTGTACAACAACCACATACCGGTAAAACTCTTTACTCCCCGGTGAATGTCCTGAAATTCGCCTTACCGAATTCTCATCAAGACCCATGAGCAACAGGGTTGTTATTGCAGTTCTTCGCATGGTATGAACTGTTATATGCTCATAAAAGCGAAGCGTATTTCCGGCAGCAGACTTCAGTTCAATCGCTTCACCCATGCGATGCCTGATTTTAGGTACATGATAATCCCACCCGGCCTTTTTTATCAGCTGTTTTACCTGGAGATTAAGATTTGTTCCGGAAAGCCTGGGGAGAACATATCTTCCGGCTTTTCGTTGATACTTCTGAACAATTTCGACTGCATATTCAGGCAGGGGTACTTTTACCTCAACCCCTGTTTTTTGTGTATGTAAAATAACATTAACAGTATCAGTAGTATGCTGCAGGTTCGTTTTTCGCAGATTCATGAGGTCATGGTAGCGGAGTGCAACGGTGCATCCAAATACAAATATATCTTTGGTCCTCTGGAGTGAACGGGGAAGTGATTGCTCAAATTCTTTATTGGTTATCAGATATTTTAATTGTCCCGGTGAAAGAATTACAGGAGTGAATCTCTCAGAAGGAATCCGGAATTTTTTATAAAATTCCCCAACAGGATATCCTTTTTCCAGTGCCAGATAACGAAAAAATGTTTTTATGATCTTAAATACTGCGCTTACGTACTGATCAAAGTATTTTTTTTGTTGATAGAGATAATGTGAGAATCGTTTAAAAAACCGTGTCCAGTAATTTTTTCCCTTTTGCAATGCCTGCAGAGAGGCTCTGTTCAACAATTGAATTCGTAGCGGTTCTTCTAAAGTCTTTTCATATTCTTCTAATAACTGGTATGTACACCAATATTGAACCAGTGTTCCTTTGCGTACTTTTTTGCCAGCAACCATTAACCTGCGGCCAGAGGCTGAAGCGGTAATAAATTTTCTGAATTCAGGTAACAATGCCAGGTGTTTTAAGAGCTTCATTTTTTGAAATGAAGTTATTGGGTTTAGTTTGAGGTTATAAGATCTCAGTTTTCTGCCCCGGCTAACATAAACACTTTTTCCTATTTGTTACTCATTATACGCAGAATAAGAATTAGTTACCTGCATAAGACATATCATGCCCGGAAGTGATATGCATCATACCCAGCCCGTAAATTTCGTCCTAATATAGCATCCTCTTTGACAAGCAAAATACCGGGTCATGTATCCACTTATTACAAGCTTATTTCTGGTGCCAGTTATTGTCAGCGGCTTATTATTGATTTTACCCAAAACAGTAGCGAGGATACTGGTTATTACCAGCTCTTTAGTGTTAGCAGCACTGTCACTTTATGTGTTCATCAACCTGGATGGTGTATTATATTTTGGTGTTCCCCATTATGTAAATGACCTGGTGGCAGTGGCAGATATTGTATTACTGGTTTATTTTGGCTGGATAGCCCTTCGCCGGAGAAGCTGGCTGGTGGGTTTGATGACTGTATTGCAATTCGGCGGATTATTGTATGTGCTGAAAATATTACCTGCTGATCATTCCCTGCAGTTCATGGTGGACAAGCTGAGTGCATTTATGTTTCTTCTCATCAATGTCATCAGCGGTATCATTGCCATTTATTCTCTCCGGTATATTGACGAAGAACATTGCAGCAGTTTCCGTAAAAAACATTTTCTTTCTATCCTGTTCTGGTTTATTGCAGTGATGAACCTGGTCGTTTCTTCCAACAACCTCGAATACTTTTTCCTGTTCTTTGAACTGACCACACTGGCTTCCTTCCTCTTAATTGGTTTCAGAAAAGATGAGCTGTCTGTTAAGAATGCATTGACTGCTTTATGGATGAACCAGGTTGGTGGGGTAGCTATATTGGCGGCAATTTTTTTCATTATTTATAATGGCTATGGTGAAGCCACTTTCAGCAACCTGCTGGCTCATGCATCCGCATCGGGGATATTGCTGCCACTGGCTTTGTTGTCTGTGGCTGCATTAATTAAAGGGGCACAGCTGCCTTTCAGCAAATGGTTACTGGGTGCCATGGTGGCGCCAACACCGGTAAGTGCATTACTGCACTCTTCCACGATGGTGAAAATTGCGCCATTCATTATCCTTCGTTTATCACCAGCTTTAAAGGATACACCGGTGGCCACGGTGGTGATTGCTTTAACAGGATTTGTATTTGTAGCGGCTGCTATCTCTGCCTTATCACAGGATAATTTCAAAAGAATTCTGGCTTATTCCACCATTGCCCTGCTGGCATTGATGATCATGATGGCAGCTGTGGGTACACCTGTTACTATTGTTGCTGCACTGGTACTCATTCTTTTTCATGGCATGTCAAAATGTTTGCTGTTCCTCAATGCAGGAATATTGGAACGAGTATTTCACCTGAAACAATCTTCCGATATGGACAGGCTTGGTGAAAGTGGTCCGTTTACTTCCCTGGTTATCACTATTGGTTTTATGTCTTTATTGCTGCCGCCTTTCGGCGCTTTCATTGGTAAATGGCTAAGTATTGAAACATTGGGTGCACTGGCAACAGATAAAAAATTATTGGGAGCACTGGTGATCGTAGCGGTAGCAGGCGGCGGCGCTGTTTTATCCCTGCTCTATTTTAAAGTGATGGGTTTATTGATTGCCCGAACCGGTGACCATGATAAGATCAGGTTCGAAAGGACAGGGCTGGTGTATGCAGGCACTATGTATGTCTTGTTGGGATTAATTATACTTAGTGTGCTGGGCTTGCCGCTGTTGCTGACCGGTTATTTCGTACCTGTCACTTCTCAAATAGCAGGTATGCCTGTCGCTGTTGTGATGGACGGGTGGAACATGCATATAGGTGCCATGAAATTACCCCTGGTGCCCTTGCTGATCGCTTTATTCCTGCTGCCGGTTACTATTATTACGGCCCTGTTTATCCGGTTTAAAAATGTGGACAGGGTAAAAGAATATATGTGCGGGGAGAAAATAAACTACTCCTTCTCTTCCTTCTATTTTTCAACAGACAGGGCGACACCTTATTTCACCACCACGGGTATTTTGTTTTTTGTAGCACTGATTGTTGCGGCATTGATATAAACTGATTTGTTATGAACGATTTATTGATCCCGGTTTTACTGATACTATTGGCCCCGCTGATCGGCGGGCTGGTATACGGGTTTGAAAGAATTATTAAAGCAAGAATGCAGCGAAGGATTGGCCCTCCCTTATTACAACCCTTCTATGATTTTCTGAAACTGGCGGATAAAAGAAAAATGATCGTTCACTCGGCGCATGCATTTCTCGGCATCATGCATTTTGTTTCATTGTGGTTTGCGTTAGCTGTATTGTTGCTGGGTGGTGACCTGATCCTGGTTATTTTTCTTCACCTGCTGTCCACTTCCTTAATTATACTGGCTGGTTTCAGCACCCGGTCTATTTTCAGTCACCTGGGTGCCAACCGCACTGCTATCAGCATACTGGCTTATGAGCCGGTGCTGATCATCATTGCCGTTTCTATTTTTATGCTTACCGGAAGTTTTGATGCATCGGCTGCATTCAACTGGGATCAGCCTTTATTATATAAAATGCCCCTGGCTTTTATTGCCTTGCTGCTGGTGCTGCCCATCAAATTGAAAAAATCTCCATTTGATGTGGCCGAAGCACACCAGGAAGTAACCGGAGGAGTGGAAATTGAATTTTCCGGTATTTTTTTCGAAGCGGTGTACACAGCTAAATGGCTCGATTATGTTTTCTGCTACACACTGGTGTTCCTGTTTGCAGGGAATAATATCTTACTTGGAATTGGATTGATGGTCTTCACTTTCTTTTACCTGAATGCACTGGATAATTCTTCTGCACGGGTGAATTATAAACAGATGCTGCGTTTTTCACTGACTGTATCCTTTTCACTTGCTTTTATTAATTTATTAATAAACATTTTTACATGAACCTGGCTTCTTACAGAAAAAAATCACCCTGGATACTGCACTACAATGCAGGCGGATGTAATGGCTGTGATATTGAGATACTGGCCTGCCTCGGTCCCAAGTATGACATTGAACGTTTTGGTATGATCAATACAGGTAATCCCAAACAGTCTGATATTTTACTGGTGACGGGTCCCGTTACCAAACGTTCCCGGGAAAGATTAGTGGAGATCTATGCACAAATGCCGGAACCCAAAGTGGTTGTCAGTTGCGGTGCCTGCGCCTGCACCGGTGGTGTTTTTCGTGGAATGTACAATTGCGAGGGAGGTGTGGACCAGTACATCCCGGTAGATGTGTATGTATGCGGATGTGGTACCAGGCCGGAACAGATTATTGACGGCGTGGTGCAGGCATTGGGTATACTGGAACAGAAAACAAAAGCGATGGAAGTATCGGTGCGCCTCCAAAAAGAACCTTTGAAAGAGGAAGGACAAATCAACCGCAGAAATATTGCGGATCAAATTAAACCTGCATTGTCATGAACAAAGTGATGACTTCAATAGAGAATCTTAAAAAGGACATTGGTGATTTTTACAAACCTGAATTGCATCACTTCATGGTGATGAATGCAGTGGAAGTGGGCGATCAGATAGAAGTGCAATGGTTCTTCAGTGATTATGCACATCCCTGCGATACAACATGTTTTTATACACTCGTCAGGCCGGAAACAGAAATACCCAGCATTAAAGATATTGTGGCATCCGCATGGGTGGCAGAAGCAGAGCTGGTGGACCTGATGAATATAAAGGTTGAAAACACTCAAAAAGGATTTGTACTGGAACCTGATTTTGAAAGCGGACCATTACGCAAAAAGAAATAACTATGGGAAGGCAATACGAAATACCAATAGGCGCCCAGCATATTTCCCTGCTGGAGCCCTTGCATTTTAAATTCACCACGGAGAATGAAAAAATTGTAGCAACAGAAGCGAATGTATATTATGTACACCGCGGTATCGAACAAGCCTGCTGTTCCAAATTCAAATTCCGGCAGGTAAGTTTTGTAGTGGGTCGTGTATGCGGGTTATGTTCTATATCACACACAACCGCCTATTCACAGGTGGCAGAAAAATTACTGAAGATTGAAATTCCGTTGCGGGCAAAATATCTGAGGATGCTGGTGATAGAACTGGACCGCATTCACTCTCATTTATTATGCTTGAGCCATGTGGCAGAAAACTCAGGCTTTGAAGCGTTGTTTATGAAGACCATGCAGTACCGTGAATTTTCAATGGAACTGCTCGAAGCCGTTTGTGGTAACCGTATCCAGTATGATTTCTCCATTGTGGGTGGTGTGGCAAGAGACCTGAAACCACAGGTAGCCCAATCCATACTGGAACGATTGAAAAATTTTATTCCGCAGCTAGATGAACTGATGGATATCTACAAGAACAACTGGACATTATCATTAAAAAATAAAGGTGCCGGCGCTATCACCAAAGAAGATGCCCTGCGGCTGAATGTGGTAGGTCCTTTTGCAAGAGCGGCCGGGTTGGCTATTGACGTACGTAATGAAACAGAAGACCTGCTGCCCTGGAAACAAGTGGGCTTTGAAATGATAACAGAAACCTCCGGTGATGTATATGCCCGTAATATGGTGCGGCTCCGGGAGCTCTATGTTTCTATCCGCATCATTGAAAATATCATTAATGGTTTACCCGAATCGGCATTGATCACAGAAACTAAAGCATTTCCTGATGGCGAAGCAACAGTGCGGCTGGAAGCGCCGAGAGGTGAATTGTTCTATTATGCCAAAGGAAATAAAACACAGATACTGGAACGGTTGAAAATAAAGGCGCCAACATTTTCCAATGTGGCAGCTATGGCAGAAGCCTTTACAGGAAATGAATATGGAAGTGCGCCGGCCATTATTGCTTCTTATGATCCATGTTTGTCCTGTACAGCGAGATGAGAAACTGATTATACAAAAGAAAGAAGATGAAAACATTTTTTAAAGCACTCGGTAACGTTTTTAAGAAACCTGTCACAACGAAATATCCGTTTGAACAGACTTTTATTCCGGATGATTACAGGGGACTGATCGGCTTTGATGAAAATCTTTGTATCTGGTGCCGCCGCTGCGAAATGGTTTGTCCGCCCGGTGCGATCGTTTTTTCCCAGGATATGGAAGGGAAGCAGACCTATCATTTTAACCGGGCTGTTTGTATCTATTGCGGAGAATGTGTACGGGCCTGTCCCAAAGAAGGGGCAATTTTTCAAACTGCAGAACCGGCACCCTGTGCATTGAAAGCAGAAAACATAAACAACGGCTGGAATAAATTATTTGATGAAGCCCTGGCAAGCCGTGAAGCCTATGCTGCTGAAAAGAAAAGGAAGGCAGCAGAAAAAGCAGCCGCTGATAAAGCTGCTGCTGCCAAAAAAGAAGAGGAAAATAAAACTGGTAACTAAGCGCTTAATCTGTTAGTTTAATTGTTATGCATGAGCTTTCCATAGCACACTCTATTTTATCCATAGCTGAAAGGGCGGTCCCCGCTGGCAGCAAGGTGGCGGTTACTGCTGTTTCATTACAGATCGGCGAATTAAGCAGTATAGAAATCGAATCCCTTGAGTTTGCCTTTTCAGCCATCCGATCGGGCACCCTCCTCGAAAAAGCTGAACTTAATATTGAGATCATTCCGGGAGAAGCAGCCTGCTCGGACTGTGGTACTGTTTTTCATATGGATTCCTTTGGGACCTGTTGTCCCCACTGCAAAAGCTTTCTGGTAAAAATCCTGAAAGGAAAAGAACTTAAGGTACTCAGTATCATGGTGGATGAATGAGCCCGGCCAACCCGGCTTCCGGCTCCCGGAAAACTGACAATAATCATATCCGCCTATGACGGTATAGTTATAATAAGGAGAACCTTCTTTCGAAATTTGTTAGTGTTCAGCAACCAAACAAATGTTCATTTGTGGCTACTGGATAAAAAAGCAAAAACCCCGACAATGGAAGATAACACCAACAAAACCGCTGCGGTTAAAGAAAGAAAAGTCAAGGGACGGGTTGAGATCGATATTCAAAAATGCAAAGGCTGCGAACTCTGTACCACAGCCTGTAAGGAACATGCACTGGCACTTTCCGAAACCATCAACATTAAAGGATACCGTTACATCATTGCCAATAATGATGCCTGTACCGGTTGTGTGAACTGTGCACTCGTTTGTCCCGATGCAGTGATCACTGTGTATCGTACCCATCCAAAGAAAAAACCGGTTGACATTACACCGGAAAATATCCGGGAGCAATTACAAACCATGATCAGTCCTTCAAAATAAAAACAGGTTATGACGGAAACTAAACTCATGAAGGGTAATGAAGCCATGGCAGAAGCAGCAATACTGGCCGGCTGCGATGCGTACTTTGGTTATCCTATCACTCCGCAATCAGAAGTGCTGGAATATTTAGCAAGAGAAATGCCGAAGCATAACCGTATTGTGATGCAGGCAGAAAGTGAAGTGGCTTCTATAAATATGGTCTATGGCGCTGCCGGTGCAGGCTTTCGTGCCATGACCTCTTCTTCCTCACCGGGTATCAGCCTGATGCAGGAAGGCATCTCTTATATTGCCGGTGCTGAATTACCATGTTTGATCGTTAATGTAAACCGTGCCGGTCCCGGACTCGGAACTATCCAGCCTGGCCAGGGCGATTATTTTCAATCCGTAAAAGGCGGTGGTCATGGCGATTATAAAATGATCGTACTGGCACCGGCCTCTGTGCAGGAGATGGCTGATTTTGTTTATCTCGGGTTTGACCTCGCAGATAAATATCGTAACCCTGTGCTGATGTTGTCTGACGGGGCAATCGGGCAGATGATGGAGAAAGTACAGTTCAAATCGTATACAAGGCCTGCAGTTGATAAGTCATGGGCCACTACCGGCAAACCAAAGACCCGTAACAGGAATTATATCACATCCTTGTTTATTCAGCCGGAAAGAATGGAGCAACATAACCTGAAACTGGAAGAAAAATTCAAAAAGATAAAAGAGAATGAAGTACGGTTTGAAGAGATCAATACTGCTGATGCGGAATATCTTTTTGTTGCCTATGGATTGAGTGCAAGAATTTGTCAGAAAGCAATGGACATTGCAAGAGAGAAAGGAATCAAGATCGGTTTACTTCGTCCCATTACTTTATACCCTTACCCGTACAAGCGGCTGGAAGAGCTGGCTGCACAAGTGAAAATGATGCTGAGTGTGGAACTCAACAGCGGACAAATGGTGGAAGATGTAAGGCTGGCAGTGAATGGTAAAGTGCCGGTTGAGTTTTACGGCAGAATGGGAGGGATGATGCCCACCCCGGAAGAAATTGTTCATCATTTAGAAACTTTAATACAGTATCATCATGCCAACTGAAGAACATGTATTGCCCGATACAGCGCTGGATGTAATAGCACCGGCCTGCCACGATGAGGAAGAATATGAAATGGTATACCACAAGCCCTCTACCATGGTGAATGTGGCTATGCACTATTGCCCGGGTTGTGCTCACAGCCTGGTGCACAAGCTCATCATGGAAGTAGTGGAGGAAATGGATATACAGGAAAATACCATTGGCATTGCACCGGTGGGCTGTTCAGTATTTGCGTATGAGTATATGGATATAGATATGCAGGAAGCGGCACATGGCCGTGCCTGTGCGGTGGCAACAGGTATCAAAAAACTGATGCCGGATAAATATGTATTCACTTACCAGGGTGATGGGGACCTGGCAGCCATTGGTATTGCCGAAACATTGCATGCAATCAACCGCGGAGAAAATATCCTGATCGTATTTATGAATAATGCTGTGTATGGTATGACCAGCGGACAAATGGCACCGACAACACTGGCAGGTATGCACACCACTACCAGTCCTGATGGGAGAGATGTAAGTTATTATGGAGCCCCTATCAAAGTATCAGAATTAATGGCGAACCTGCCCGGTGCATTTTATGTTACCCGCCAGGCAGTGAACAGCGCCAATGCAGTGCGGCGTACCAAGAAAGCATTGCAGAATGCATTTAAGTATCAGCAATTGCACAAAGGCACCTGTTTGATAGAGATCATCGGTAACTGTCCTTCCAACTGGAAGATGACACCCGTGGAGGCATCAAAGTTTATTGATGAAGAAATGGTAAAAACATTTCCACTGGGAGATATTAAAGTGCCGAAAGGAGTTTGATTTAATAACGCCTTCGGCAAGCTCAGGCTGACAACCTTCTGTCATGCTGAGTTTATCAAAGCAAGACAAGAAAAATGAACTAAAACAATTCTTCTTTAATTAACCAATGTGAGTATCATGAATGATTTCAAAAAACTGGAAGAACTCATAGTCGCCGGCTTCGGCGGACAGGGAGTATTATCATTGGGTATGACACTGGCTTATGCCGGCATGGTGGAAGGAAAAGAAATTTCCTGGATGCCATCGTATGGACCGGAGATGCGGGGTGGTACAGCTAATTGTATTACTATTATATCAGAGAAAAAGATCAGCTCACCCATCATTTCTTTATTTGATTCAGCCATTGTGCTGAACCAGCCATCAATGGATAAGTTTGCACCCCGGGTAAAACCCGGAGGATTGCTGTTGTATGAATCTGGTAATATCTTTAAACCAAGTACAAGAACGGATATTGAGATCATTGGTATACCAGCCAGTACCGAAGCATTACTGATGAAGAATGCAAAGATCATGAACATGATCATCCTCGGTGCTTATTTGCAATTGAAGCCGGTGGTAAAAATTGATTCAATCCTCGAAGCATTGAAGAAAGTATTGCCGGAAAAATATCATCACCTGCTTGACATCAATAAACAGGCATTGGAAAAAGGCAAAGCATTGGTGGTGCAACAGAAAGAACCGGTAATGTAATGTTGGATTATCTTTGACCGGTCAAATACCTGCAGATACATGAAACCAGAAGAAATAGCGCAGCTGCGCAAAGATTATACATTGCATACCTTGAATGAAGATGAGGTGGATCCGTCACCCCTTGCACAGTTTCAGCGCTGGTGGAACGATGCGGAGAAATCACAGATACTGGAAATGAATGCCATGACCCTTGCCAGTACGGGTCAAGATGGTATGCCTGAAGCCCGCACGGTATTACTGAAAGCTTTTGATGAAAAGGGTTTTGTATTCTTTACCAATTACAATAGTGCCAAGAGTCAGCAACTGGATTTTAATGCTAATTGCTGTTTATTATTTTTCTGGAAAGAACTGGAACGGCAGGTCCGCATTAATGGCATTGCTGAAAAAATTTCAGTCAAAGAAAGCATCGAATATTTCGACAGCCGCCCCGATGGAAGTAAGATCGGTGCATGGGCATCGCCACAAAGTGTGGTTGTAGCCGGCAAGACCTGGCTCAAAGAAACATTTGAGTATTATGCAGAACGTTTCAAACATGGCAAAATTCCCAAGCCCCCGCATTGGGGTGGTTACCGGGTGAAGCCCACCAAAATTGAATTCTGGCAGGGACGCCCCAGCCGCATGCACGACAGGATCTTATACACTCCGGTAGCAGATGGTGCAGAGGGTCAATGGAAAACAGAAAGACTGGCTCCATAAACAATACAGTACTAAGCGTTCCCCTTATTTTTTATATTTTTATAAGCTGGCAACATTTTCCGGTAGGGTGAAAATGATTGTACTATCAACTCAATATGCGTTTCATGCGGAGCCTCTTTTTATTCATCACTACCTGTTTTGCTTTTATGCAATGCCAGAAGGAAGTAAATTCTGCACAGGTAACTGTGCTGCCTTTTGAAGCAGTACCTGTAACCACACCTGTTCTCCCGGGTACTATTGATGAGGCCTCCGGTATTGCTGACAGTAAGAGCAACACCGGTTTTATCTGGGTGCAACAGGATGGAGGCAATCCGCCGGAGTTATTCCTGCTTTCTTATACCGGCACTGTACAAAAAAAAATTCCGGTAAAAGGAGTGACCAACCGCGACTGGGAAGATATGGCCGTGGGCAATGGCCCGGTGGCCGGCACCAATTATGTGTACCTTGCTGAAACTGGGGATAACAGGGCTACTTATACCAATTATGCCATCTATCGATTTGCAGAACCTACCTTAACAACCGATACCGTCTTTAATACAGATAAAATAGTATTCCAATATCCCGATGGTTCACATGATGCAGAAGCGATGCTGCTTGATAACAGTACAAAAGATATTTACCTCATAAGTAAAAGAGATAGTGCTTCCCGTATCTATAAATTACCCTATCCGCAAAGTACCACTACCACTATGATCGCAACCCTGGTGGGTGAAATGCCTTTTACAGGAGTTTCAGCTGCTGCCGCTTCTCCCGATGGAAAAGAGTTACTGGTAAAAACCTATACCAATGTCTATTACTGGAAAAGGAATGCCGGTGAAACAATTGGAGCAGCATTGCTGCGTACACCCCTGGCTTTAGGATATATGCTGGAGCCACAGGGCGAAGCAATTTGTTTTAAAAACGATAATACAGCCTTTCTTACCCTGAGTGAAAAACCATTCTTTGCCACTTCTGTTACGCTTAATCTATACCGCCGAAAATAAAATTACCGGCTGCAGGAAATTTCATTCAGAATAACGACAACTGTCTTTCATCTTTTATGATCATTCGCCGTTTCGGTTTTGCAGCAGTTGTTACTGCAATACCCTCTATGCAAAAAACAGGCGAGGCCTCATAACGGCTGGCCACTACGATCTGTGTACTACCCGCATGCTGGTTGAACATTGCCTCCACCAGTTCCGGCTTATTATTGTTTTTAGATAAATGCGATAAGATGAGCAACCGCAGATCAGCTGATTGATACTGCTGAAATAATTCCAATGCCTGTGCATTGGATAAATGCCCTTCATCGCTGCTGATTCTTTTTTGCAAATGATAAGGATAGTTACCATTGCGCAGCATGTCATCACAATAATTGGATTCAAGAAAAACAGCATGGCACTGGCTGAAATATTTTATTACCCGTTTGCAGGCATAACCAATATCGGTGATGACGCCCACATTCACCCCATGACCAGCAACCATAAAGCTGTGCGGATCGGAGGCATCGTGACTTTTTTTGAAAGCGGTGATAGCCAGGTTACCGATTGTTATGGGTTTGGCATCTTTAAAAGAATTGACCAGTTGCGGTTCAACAGGCATATTACTCCTTGCCAAAGTGCTGTCGGTGATATAAACAGGAAGCTGGTATTTTTTAGAAATACCGGCCAGCCCGGTAATATGATCGGCATGTTCATGCGAAATAAAAATAGCTTTCACTCTTTCCATCGACAGCTCCAGTTGTTTCATCCGCCTTTCTGTTTCCCGGCAACTGAGCCCGGCATCAATTAAAACTGCTTCATTGTTATTGCCAATATAATAACAGTTGGCATTACTGCCGGAATTGAGGGAAGTGATATAGAGTGACATGAACGGTAAAAATAGGAAGGAATAAGTTGCTCCCGGCCCGCGGATGAAAGATTTGTTGAAATACCGGGACTGTAACAGGGTTCATCTTTTCTTAATACATTTAATCAGCAAATTGAAATGGAAATAAACATTGCTATATTAATGGCCGATCTTTCCGGCTACACCGCCATGACAGAGATACATGGTGCTGAGTCCGCCGCTGCTATGGTAGACAGGTATCTTACCCTGGTTAATAAGTCCCTGGTGGGTGACAGCCACCTGCATGAACGGATAGGAGACCAGGTGGTTATTATTTCTTCCCATGCAGAACAACTGGCTTACACCGCTACTTTTCTGTTTGAATTCGCTCATGAACAGGAAGATTTTTTACCCCTGCATGCAGCCCTTCACTATGGTCCGGTGGTTAAAAAAGACAATGCTTATTTCGGTTCCACTATCAATACGGCAGCCCGCATTATGTCGGCCGCCGATAAAGGCAAAATACTTTGTTCAGCAGATTTCCTGGACCAGCTTCCGCAGGGGCACAGCTTTGCAGTAAAGAAAATCGGGTTACACCAGTTTAAAAACCTGCTGCAACAGGTTGACTTATTTGAACTCGATTGTTGTATAACAAATCTCTCCAAAACATTTGTGATTGACCCGATATGTCACATGCTCCTTAAATCACCGGCAACGTCTCTACAGTTAAAACATGATGATACAATACATTATTTCTGCTCGGAGAAATGCAGGGCCTTGTATAAAAAATTATACATGGCTGATGAAACGTAACTGCGCTATAGAATTTTTTCTATTCTTCCCGTAATAAATATTTATATTTAATTGAAGTACCTGAAGGAAACGAACAAAACCAACCAACATGAGCCTCCATCCTTCCACTCCTTCGGGCACTGCCCCTGATCAGGTTATAGCCAATGAACCCGGTAATTTATCCAGGCTTTTTTCTTTAGATGTGTTGCGTGGCATTGCGCTGCTGGGTATTCTTGTCATCAGCATCTGGGAATTTGGCGGCTTTACCAGCAATGAGCAAACCTTTTTCCGGCAGGGAACACATGGTGGCAATTACAAATTACTCAGCATCGTTTCCATTTTATTCGAAGGAAAGATGCGGGCCCTCTTTGCACTGGTCTTTGGTGCTGGTATTATTTTATTTATGCAGAAAAAAGAACACCCGGCACCGCTGGCTGCACCTGATGCCTACATACGCAGGCAGATCTGGCTTATCATCTTTGGTGTATTCAATGCATTTGTATTGCTGTGGCCCGGTGATATTTTATTCCAGTATGGCGTAGTTGGAATTTTATTATTTGCTTTCTGGCGAATGCCGGCACGGGGGTTATTGATCGCTGCCATCCTGTGTACACTGATTTATTGCGGCAAGCAATACTGGAATTATGCTGATGATAAGAAGGAGTATAAAAAATTTCTCGCTGTTACAGCAGTGGAAAAGAAATTCAAACAGGACAGCACGGCCCGGGCAAAAAAAGACAGTTTCGACAGAACAAAAGATACGGTCTTGCTAAAAGACACACTGGCGAAAAATAAGTTAATGGATTCGCTGGCCCGCAAGAATGATACGCTGACAAAAAAACAGGCAGGAGAAAAAGGCATGTGGGAAGGTATGATCAAAGACCTGAAATATGACTCCTCCAAAACAGTTGCGGAGAACAAAGCCATCCGGGCCTCTTACGGCAAAGTATGGAAACACCTGATGCAAAGGTCGCAAAACAAAGAATCAAACTGGTTGTATCGTACCGGGGTTTGGGATA
Organism: Chitinophagaceae bacterium; assembly: GCA_041738795.1. Lineage (GTDB taxonomy): Bacteria > Bacteroidota > Bacteroidia > Chitinophagales > Chitinophagaceae > JJ008. The sequence continues at coordinate 20,080 of JBGSPB010000004.1, forward strand.
TCAGCTCCATGATGCTGCTCGGCATGGCCTTACTTGGTTTTGGTTTTTTCAATCATCGCATGGCTTCTTCCAGGTATGTGCTTATTGCAGTGTTAGCCCTCGCCATTGGTTTTACACTGGCCTGGTTCCGGATTCATTTTCAGAGTATAAAACTGGCGGACTATGCCCGGTACATTGAAAAATACCCCGTTCCTTTTAACCAGTTCTTCCCTATTGAAAGAATGTTGCTGGCCACCGGCTATGCATCCCTCGTTATGTTATTGCTGCGCAGTAAATTCCTGAACTGGCTTTGGCAGGCACTGGCCGCAACAGGTAAAATGGCTTTGACCAATTACCTAATGCAAACCATCATCTGTACTTTCTTTTTCTATGGGTATGGTTTTGGTTATTTCGGCAGGTTGCAGCAGTGGCAATTGTATTTTATGGTAGCAGAGATAGCACTGGTGCAAATAGTCTTCTCTGTTTTCTGGCTCCGTTATTTTACCATGGGTCCGCTGGAGTGGTTATGGCGGTGTTTGATATACCGCAAATGGCTGCCCTGGAAAATAAAAGAACCCCATGCTATAACCGATTCACCAGCTCTCTGATTTTTACAACCATTAAACCATTTATATGGATCAGCATAATTCTTCCGGCACACCGCAATCATTAGTTATTCCAATGCAGGGTACTGGTGGTGCCGGTGAACAATCAACGGTGAGGCCTGTAACCAGGGCCGATCGTATTAAAAGTATTGATACGATACGTGGGGTGGCTTTGTTAGGAATATTGATGATGAACATTCCGGGCTTTGGTATCAACTGGGATTTCTTTAATTCCATTCTCACCGGGCCCAGGGCAGGAAAAGATTATTATACGTTTGCTATTGTGTTTGTTTTTTTTGAAGGAACCATGCGGGGATTGTTTTCCATGTTATTTGGAGCCGGGATGGTGTTGTTTATGCAAAACAAGCATGAGTTGCCCGGCCGCCCTACGGTAGCAGAATATTATTACCGGCGTTTATTATGGCTGGTGCTGTTTGGGGTCATCAATGCATTTGTATTGTTATGGCCGGGAGATATTTTATTTTTTTACGGGCTATGCGGTATGTTATTATTTGCATTCAGAAAATTGTCACCCAAGTGGCTGGTAGTAATAGCGCTGACCTGTGTGGCTTTCGGGATGGTAAAAAAACAATGGGACTGGAATGAAACCCGGGAGAAAAGAGAATCTTATAATGAAGCGATGGCAGCAAAGAAAGAAAAGAAAGAGCTGACCCCGGAGCAACAGGGCGCCATCAAAATGTGGACAGAGATGGAGAAAAGTCAGAAGCCAGACACTGCCATTACCAATGAAAATCTCCGCAAAATGCAGTCCGGTTATGGCACCATCTTTACTTATTTCATTCCCCGCAATGCCGGTGGTGAAATATGGTATATGTATAATGAAGTGTGGGATCTGCTGGTCATGATGTTTTTGGGTATGGCTTTATACCTCTGGGGATTTTTCTCCAATCGATTGCGAACCTCCACTTATGTGATGTGGTTGCTTATCGGCTATGGCATTGGTGTGCCCATTGCCTGGGCTATATTCGACAAAGGCTTCATGAACTTTGGCAGGATGGGCCTGTATGCCGATAGCTGGAGTTCATCGCATATGGTATTTGCAGAGTTTCGCCGTATCCTCATTACCATCGGGCATGCGAGTTTGGTTATGCTCATATTCCGCAGTAGCATCATTCCCTGGCTGATGAGGGCACTGGCCAATGTGGGACAGATGGCATTTACCAATTACCTGATGCAATCTGTTATCTGTACGTTATTCTTCTATGGTTATGGATTAGGGTATTACAACAAACTAAGATTTCACCAGCTCTATTATGTGGTATTTGCGGTATGGATATTCCAGCTTATTTTTTCAAGTATCTGGTTACGGTACTTCCGCTTTGGCCCGTTTGAATGGTTGTGGCGTTCACTGACCTATTGGAAAAAACAACCGATGAAATTATAATTAATGGTTGCTGCAAACTGACACGAATGAACACTGATTGAGTGTAAAGCAGTCATCAGCTGTCATAATTAATAATGTCTGCAGGAAGGAAATCTTAAGGTGTTTCTTTACACTATCAACAGCAAAACAAAAAAGGCTGTTTCAAAAACACCAATCATTGTCATATTGAGCAAAGCCGAAATATGACAATGACTGGTAAACAAATTTGTACGCATTTCGATAAACTCAATGTGACAAATTTGTTTGTTTTTTGAAACAGCCTCTCCGAATTATATACTATTCATTACATCCTGTTTCTTACTGCAATTACTTGGCAGGGGTGGTGGTCACATTCATATCCCGGACGCAAACATATTTTCCGTCACGTTTTTGAAAGAATGACATATAATATCCTTTCTCCACTTCTGCACCTGCAGGATTAATAGTTGTCCAGGAACCAATTTCTGTGGCCGAATTGCCCTCTGCAAAAAGGTCCACTACTTTATAGACACTGGTATTACCGGTGGTGTCACTGGCCAGGCGCTTGGCAATTTTTTCTTTGATAGCGGCAGCTCCCGAAAGAGGCGCTTCATTCCGGCTATAACTAACGGCATCCTGGCTGTAATAGGCCACTACTCCATCAGCATCTTTGGCTTTTTCTGCAGCAGCATAGGCATCTTCCATAGCCTGGATCTCGACTTTTAGTTTATCCATGTCAATAGGTTTGGCTTCTTCTGCAGGGGTAGTACAGGCAGAAAAAAACAAGGCAGAAAGTCCGGACAGTGCTACGATTAGAAACTTACTTTTCATAAAAATTTATTTTTTGGTTGGTTAAGAGATAGGTTAAGGTAGTCTTTTTTTTAACCATGGCCGGGATGTTATTTCCGGCAGGGCTTTTATCATACACAGGCCTGTATAGGGAAGAACAGAGAGTTTACTGTTGCCGGGGATGGCATAAAGTGAAAAGAAATCATTAAAACAATAACGCAAGTTCGCCTCTGCACACTGCCGGAAAAATTGACAGCAGTCATTCTCGGTTATGAACATCCTCATTGTTTTCAGCCCTTTCGAAAGTTATATTTGAAGAGAAGGAAAATAATTAATCACTCATAAAATAACGGGTATGAAAAACACTTCAAAGATCCTCATTGCGCTGGGAGCCGGATTAGCTATCGGTGGTCTCATGGGTGTATTATTTGCACCAGATAAAGGAGAGAACACCCGTCATAAAATTGCGGAAAACGGTAAAAAACTAAAAGATCAGTTTACCCGCAAAGTAAAACTGGGCAAAAACAAAATGGAAGAACAAATGGCCCGGATCAATGGCGAGCTCGACGAAGTAATCTGACAGATATTGTAACTTTAGAACATGTCAGAAGAGTTTAACAAAGTAGAGTCGTTGATCGAACAGCTCAAAGCGTATGCTAATACCAGGGTATCGCAGGTAAAGTTATCCATGGCGGAAAAAGTGTCAAAGCTAGCCGCTGAAATGATAGCTATGCTGATGGCGGCCCTGGTATTCTTTTTATTCCTGGTAATACTCAGCATCGCAGCCGCCATCTTCATCGGGCAATGGCTGGAGAATATGTGGCTGGGATTTGTCATTGTAGCCGGGGTTATACTGGTGGTGGGGTTGATCTTATGGCTGTCCAGAGACCGCCTGCTGCGCATACCCATTATGAACAAACTGATAGAAGCCTTATTTGAACCGGAAGAAGACAATGAAAAAAATTAAACATATAAAAGATATACAGGAAGAAAAGATGCGGCTCCGCATACAGCAGCTGGAGCAGGAAAAAAACCTGCAGCAAAACTGGAACGAGACCAAGCTGGAGCTGCGCCCCGGTACCTTGCTGCGCAACCAGATGGCAGCATCCTCCACGGGTAAAGAAGGAGAGAACAGCCTGTTTACCGGGCTGGTAAGTCTCGGGGCTGGTTACCTTACCCGGCGCCTCACCGGGCTGGCAGGACAAAAGATCGAAAACACCGTGCAGATGGGCATTGAAAAACTGGCCAACCGCATGCAGGCTGCCCTGAAGAAAAAAAGAAAACGAAAAAAATAATTATAACCATTAAACCAGATTGCCCCTGTTCCGGTATGAGACCCGGCAGGGGCTTTCCTTTTTCGCAGATAGCCAGCCGGTACTCAGCCGTATCAATCCTAAAGCGACTCTTTTTTGTTATCGTCCCAGCCGGTGAACCAGCCCGGCACTGATCCGGTAATTATGCTGTGTGGCTTCATAGAAAAAAGTGGGAGCATAGTCTGCCTGCAGTAAACGAACAGCCCAGGAGCGGTTCAGTTGGAGGTCAACCGCAGCGCCGATATTGAAATGCAAAGAAGTAGCATCATCTTTCAGGGTGTTACCACCAAAGCTTGTTTTTTGAGTGTAGCGGGACACACCGAATAAAGCATGGGTGGAAATACTGATCCCTTTCTCCGTTGTTGGCGGGTCGGTCACCCGGTACGTGATACCACCGGTGATATGCATCAGCCCCGATGTTTGTTTATAACTGTTATCCTTATCCGAATGCAGGTAATAACCACCTTCGATAGTAACGCCAAGCGAAGTGCCGATCTGTTTGGTATAGCCCAAACTGCCACCAATGCTGCCGAATTTGGTGTTCTTATCACCAAAATGATAATAGCCGGGGATGATGTATACTTCATCCGGCGGGCGGGTAAATGTTTTATCAGAAGCACAGCATTCCGGCGGGCAGTTGTTCAGCCCGGCTCCTTTCAGCACATCCATAATATTATCACAGGACAGTGGTGTATAAATATTCGCCATCAGGTCATGCTCATGCCCGGTACAGGGACTGCTGCAGCGGGTATGCGAGGCAGAAGGGGCGCAGCAATACCCATTGGGGTCTGGTGGCGGATCACATACCAGTTCTGTTCTGGCAGAATCGGTAACGGGGTCGTATAGCCGGGAACAATACTGATCGTGCAGCCCGCAGAAGTGCAGCACTTCATGGCAATAGACACCGGGGGGCTGGTTCCTGCGCCAGGTACCGCTGGAAGCGCCATTGTTCGGTGTGCCGAGATAGGCATTCGAGGGCAGGCCGTCATCATCTATCATTTGCACATAATGAAAACCGGCCGTTTCGTCTTCTTTCAGGCTGCTGTATTTTTTTACCACCACGGATATTTTTGTTTTGCATCCTTTCAGGCTGTCGCCGGGGCAGGGGATAAAACATTCCTTGCCATAACAATCCTCCAGGGCATTTTTCACCATGGTCACATCATCATCGGTGCCTTCAATGGCTACCTGAATGATCATATTCACCTGGCAGGGATTATTTTCATCCCGTTCGATGGTGGTGCCAAAGCGGCGGGTGCCGGTGCAACTTTGCAGCAGCATAAAAAAGACAGCGATGCTGGTAATATAATAAAAGCGGTTCATCGTGGCCTGGGGGGTACAAACTGTCCATAGTTGATCCGGATCTGCCTTGGGGCCAGCATAGTATTCAGCAGGGTAATGAACTGGTTGATTGCCGGCACATCGGTATTTTTCAGTTGCACATAGTGTTGCTGTCCGGCATGGTTCATCGAAATATAGATCCCGGCGCCATCGGCAGTGCCGCCATCATAGTTATGCTGTAAAGAAAAGAAACCTGTTTCAACGGCTTTGCGGAACAGGGAGTCCAGTTGCCCCGGCAGGAGTGCAAAAGAAGAGGAATCTTTTACCGGCCCGTTCACTATGCTCAGACGGTAGCGGCAGTTACCGTTTGCGTCCACCAGCAGTTCCTGTTGCTGCCCATAGGAGGCCCGTGACCCTGCATTGATAAACAATACGGTCTGGCAAACAGCCGCCATCGAAAAAAAGAAGCCGGCACATACCGCGGCAATTATTTTTTTGTTCATTCACCAATTGTTTATTGGTACAAAAAAACAGGGCGGAAACAAAGTGGTTTGCGTAGGGAAGATGCGTGGAAGAAATGAAGATCCTGTCTGTGTATAATTCCTGTTGTTGAAAGTTAGGACGATATTTTCGGACGGGCAAAAAAAATTATGGGATTGTTATCTGCAGGTAATTTTGTTCAGCTTTCTTATATTTTGTCAGGCAAGAAAAAAACACACCGTCCATTTTTTACAACATGAAGCCACCACAGACCAGTTATTGGTTTCAGGAGCAGATAAATTGGACAATCTCCGTTCCATCCATTATGACAAGGCAAGGATCGGAAAAGAAATATGGAGCCGCTTCAATGCAAGTAAAGATCAGCAGGCATGGTACTACCAGGCCATTGCTGCTGTCTTAAAAGAGAAAGGAAAAGACAACGCCACTCTGGCCCTGTTTGGTAAAGAGATGAAGGCGCTTTGTAAACAAGTGTTTTAGTTGCTGCGTTAAAGGGCAAGGCGTACTAATTGGTATTGAAAATAAATCATAAAAGATTTCTACTATGCAGGAATACTTGCATCAGCTATTAACAGATATTACCGAAGCCTCACAAAATATCTCATGGCCTTTCGCTGAGAAAGAATTACAGCCTGGTGATTGGATTTCCGATGAAGATGAAGATAAAATTGTACCCATCCGAAACCTGGAAGAATGGACCGGAATAAAACAGGTAATGCTGCCGCCTGAAAAAATGCTGAATGATAAGCAGGTATTACAATTGCTCGATGCATTAAAAAAATTACTGAATGCCTGTAACTGGTCTTTTGTAGTGCAATTCAACGTGCCGGAACGTATACAATATGAAACCATCCGGCAAAACTTTCAGCAAGATGTGAAATTGAAACGATGGCATATGGGTTTCTTCGATGTATGTAAACCTGGTACTAAACATCGAAGCTGTGCATTGGGAGCTTATTGTCATTGTGCCTTCTTTGCTGAAATGTTTAAAGATATGGTGGAAGAAGAACTTTCTCCCGAAGAAGAAAGAGCAAGGGCTCTTGAAATTGAAGTAAATCATATCCGAAAAAAATATGGTGATGACTGGATGAAATATTACCCTTATCATCTCGATAAAAACCATGATGATGAAAATGGCGAGCCTTACGATTATGGTTTTGGTGAAGATGAAGAAGACGAGGATGATGATAACTGGTGGAGAAAATAAACAGGGACTTTATAAACTATAGGAAACCTTTATCTTAGTTCTTATTGCTATAGATCAGTTTATAACAGAATATCCTCAATTTTTTACCTATGCCGATCTTTTCTACCTATTATGATATACAAAAAGCAGTTCAGGTTTTCAATAAACAAGCTTATAATGCCGGCTTTGAATTTAAGGTATATAGCTCAGAAGAATCTTGTTTATACATTCAGGCAAGTTTTGATTTTGCCTATTATGTAGATGTAGATATCGAGTGCAGGGAAGTGTTTTATACTAATATTGATTCCAACGCTTCATGGCCCGATGCCTGGTATGCCGATCAGCTATTTCTACTAACTGAAGATGAGCTAAAAGAAATTGTTGATTTTAAAGAAATTGAGATAGATCCCGGTAAACCATGCTTCGGTATAGTATTCAATATTATTGGGAAAGATAATTACTTTATTAACGGAACCGTCATTTGTTCTTCATTGTATATTAATTGGCGACGTCCCGAAAAGAATGAAGCATACGTTTAGTTGTATTGATAGTTGATTTGATGAGCAGTATCTTTTCTTCCCCCGTTGTGCTTAGTTGGAAACTAAGCACACAGAATAAATACAAAAGAAAAAGATAACGGGTCAGGCCCGGCATGACATCGCTCCATAGTAGCAGCCTTTACTTTGTTGAGTCTTCAAGCTTTGCAACACTCATCTGCAATGTCAAAATATATTTTCCGTTCTGGCCGGTGTTCAGTAAAAGTAACACGCCTCGGTTGATGTTTTTTTACTGCAGGTACTTGATGGCCTGTAATAACAGCACAGAACAAATACCTGTTTGCCGGGTAATACACTCTCCTGCTTTCCCGGCATTACACAAAAAAAAGATGAAGCAGTTGCCTCATCTTTTTTAATAACTATTTATTTTTTATCAATACCGTGCTGTAATGTTAAAGATAAAACGCTGGGGCTCGGTGGTAAGGCCGGCGGCATCTCTTCTTTTCTTTAACGCATCAGATCCCCAGTAAGCTTTTGTTTTGTCAACATCGGTAAGGGCTGTTACCACTGATACCTTATGGTTATCATCTGCATCATGGCCATACTGCCTGTCGGCGGCGCCATTATCATTCCTCTCCTGCTTCCCTTCTTCAAATGATTTTTTCCAGGCATCCCAGTCTTTTACAGTAAAGCTGCTTATCACACGGGGAATGCTGCCTACATTAACAGTGTCCTGCCATACTACATTGACAAATGAAATTTCAGGAGCACCAACCACCCCGGCTTTTTGCATTGTTTGCTTCAACCCCGGGTCTTTGGCAAATGCTTTGGCTTTTCCCAGATCGTCAGCTTTCATGGCTATTAATACCATCATTGAATCATCCATTCCCCTTCCGATTACATAACTGTGCAATCCGTTAGCCAGCCGGGCAGAATCATGACTGTCATATGCAGCTTTCCAGGCTGCATAATCTTTTACCTTATGTTTGATCATACCCATGAGTTGAGGAGTGGTAACAATGGTATTAACCTTTGCATCAAGTGTGGTGGTAGAATCGCCTGTAGGCGTCTCCGTTGTTTTTTTATCACCGCTACCACAGGAAGCGAATAATAAAGTCATTACCGTGAATAAAATCAGGGCTTTGAAAGGATTCAATCTTTTCATTTTATTTTGTTTTTTGATGAAGAATGAACAGGGCGGGAAAACAGGTTCAGAGGGGTAGAAGAAATTAAATATAGCTGTTTCCAGGAAATAAATTTGTTTCCCACCAATGATTTTTCCCCTTGCGGCTGTCAAGTGCTGCAGATATCGCCATTTCGCATAATGATTTCATAACCTCCGGTTAATTAGCAAATCTCTGTTAGCGTTGCCGGTGTTCTTGCGCTACAGCCAGGCAGCACATAACACCTGCAATGGCGTGAAAAAATCCCCTAAAAAAGGTATTCCCAAAGGACTGCAGTCCCGTAGATTTGAAATGAATACAAAGTCACCCAAAGCAACTCCCATGCGAACCATTCTCTTTCTGATCCTACTGATCTCTGTCTCCTCATCCGCATTCACACAACCCTGCACAGAAAATGGCGGGATCGATAAAATTCCCGGAAAATTTGTTGAGCAAAAAACAAATCAGATAGGTGGTAACAGCTACTGTGAAACAGGAACAGGTAATGCAACAGCATTAAAAACATTGATGGCGATACAGACCATCGTCGCAAAAAACTTCTGGGGTGATGGAACCGTCGCTAAAGGATTCTTCAGCGGTAACGGCGGTGAATACTTCAACGACGCTTTCCTTGCCAGTTATATGTACAAAGTTGGCTTCTATGGTCTGCTATGCAGGGATTCGAAGCTCATAACGGCGCATGAATACGGAACAGACCTGACTATTGCCATCAACCCGGGCTATCCGGCCGGCGAAAACATCATCTCTTCCCGTAATTCAGACGGCAGGGGCTTTCAGATACCCGGCACTCAGAAAGACAGGTCTAACGAGATCCCGCTTTTCAGGTACTTGATCTTCCGCAATAAAGATGAGGCGGATAAGATCAACAACGGGACCGGATATTATGAAGGACCGAGGCGACCCAGCAGTGCCTATGATAAAAATCCAGACATCACACGTTATTGGTTTCTGACTCCTCCCGGCAAAAATGTACTTGTACCGGTCACCAGGAAGGAATTCCTGTATAGCCTTTTGGAGTTCTATGAAAAAGAACTTCCGCAACACATCAAAGAAATGAACAGGCTGATCAAAATAAATGGTGAGACCTTAGCGCAATATGAGAAGGAAAAAGACAAAGATGCCAAATCAAAAAAGAATTATGAAGACTTCAAAAAATGGGTGGCGAAACACAGAAGCGACAGTGCACATTACCAGGAAAGCTATGTGATCAAGAAAAACAAAGTGAATGCGATACTGAAGTCAAATTCGACGGACTGGCTCAATGAACCCGCAGTTGTTACCGAAAAACAGGTTGACCCCGGCTATTGCAGGAGCGAATCACGGACAGATTATGAAGAATCAGGATGTTACACTTTCAATAAATTCGCTGAAGATGGCAACGGCATCACGATTTACAAATGGAATCCCGAGATCTTCAAACCCCAGAATAGCTGCAATCCGGTATTCATAAGGGTCAGCCTCCGATACAAATTTGATATCGGGTTCTCGCAAAAAATCAGAGACCACTATACCGGTAAGCTGGATTTCGCTGCACTAAGAAAGTTGCTGGTTCCATCAAAGTGAATAAGAAGTAGTTAGCAGGGAGTAGAAACCAAAAGTCTATTCCCTTTTACCTGAAATCATGATTTCCCGCCGTGGTCAGTGTTTTCTTCCACCGGCCACATGAATTACAGGTTAAACAGCCTTTGTTGCTGTTATGTGTATGCTATGTATACATGTAAATACATCAACGAATGAATGGGGATCGTCAATGATCATAGTTCCTTTGTGCCTTGGCGGCCATGAAGTACAAGCAAAACACCCCGGTTGGGTTTGTCAAAGTATCTCCACCATTTAAGTAAATTATTCCTCTCACTGTTTGCCCGGTTCATCAGTTGCCGGCTGTTGTTTATTGCTGGTGTACAATTCTTTAACGATGGTCATAAGTACAACAAGGATTGGAGTAGCCAATACCACTCCCCATCCACCACTTAGAGCTCCCATTATCATTTGAAAGAAAAGCAACAAGGCTGCAGGAGTGTTGAGCATTTTTTTTTGTATGGCGGGTGTTATGATATTGCTTTCTACCAGTTGTACAAAAAAGTATAGAATAAAAATCCATAATGCCATTTGGGGACCCTGCAAAAAACCAACCATCACAGCCGGTATGAGGGCTATGATAGGTCCAAAGTTGGGAATGAAAGTCAATAACCCTGCAATGATGGCGAGTATGAGCCAAAGATCAACCCCTATAATCAATAAACCAATGGCAGTGAGGGCAAATGTGATGAGCACACTATACACGGTTCCTTTAAACCATTTCTTGAGGTTGAGCCCGGTTTTTTCTATTACATGACTTCCCTTATCCTGTGCGGAGGCAGGTAATAGCCGGAGGATACCATTTACATATTCCCGTGGTGCTGCGGCGAGGAATATGCCAAGAAAAAAAATAGCATACAAATCTCCCAGCAATCCGAAAGTGGAGGAAAATAATTTTTGCAAGATGGACGAAATTCCACCACTGCCGGATGATGGCAGAGCTTCAGGTTGTGCAGCGGTATCTTGCTTTTCATTTTGCCTGGTTGAATCTGCACTACTATTTTGCGAATTGTTTTTTGAAGAGTCAGTACTGGCCTGGTTGGTTGGTTTTACAGCGGCAGCATTATCTTTTTTTTCTCCCTGGCTCCATCCTGCTGTATATTTTCCTACTAATTTTTTTACAAAAGGTGATTCATCAACAGCAGTGCCAATACGCTGTTTCATTTCCGGAAGTTGTTGTACCATTTCCTTTGCCTGCTGCTGCACTTTAGCGCCTATCAACCACCCGAGCCCGGTTAGTATGATCAATGTGATGATTATTGACATACTATAACAAAGCATATCTTTCCAGCCTGTCCATTTTTTTATTTTATCGGCAATCATCCGTAGGTACACTGCCAGCACAATACCTGCCATCAGCAATAATGATATACTGAAGGTGTAAATAAAAATGCCTGTAATCAGCAGGCACAATAGTACAATGCCCATAACGGTCCATGTTTTTGCATGTATGGACTCCTCCTCTTTTTTACTTCCAAATAATGACAAGGCTGGTTGTTTTTATTATTGAATTGTATACAAATTAAGCGTTATAACTCAATATCTGTTCTTAAGCGAATAATAGTGTTTGTGACGGCGGCAATATTCATTAACAACATGCCAGCCACTACGGCGTAATTTTTTTCGCTACAGTTGGTCTTTTTGCCAGGCAAGGGCCATTATGCAAGACACAACAAAGGCCGCTCAACCATTTTAATAAGACCAGCTAGGGCAAGGGATACCAGCAACGATGTAAAATTGGGTATTTGATTGTTCAACAGATCCACTGATCAGATAGGGATTTTTCGGGGTCGGCCTCTTGGTTTACCGCCTGCTTTATATTTTTTTGTTTTCACAGCACTCCTCTCTTTATTATCAATGCTGGCCTCTTCCATTTCAAGTGCTTTTAAAAAGTGGCTCAAAACAGTGTCGCAGGCATCATCTTCCGACAATAACTGGACAAAAAAAGATTGCACATTATTGGTAAAGGAATAAAAAGAGCTCTTTAGTGTTTTATTTTTTATCAGCTCTGTTGTATGGCTGGCAAAGGAAATACCGTAATCATTTTCATTGCGGACAAAAGTACCCGCATTTGAATAGCTGAAGCCGCCGTTGCTTTTTTGTTGGCGGTGGGAGAGGAATACATTCTCTTTATTGACCACAACTTCCTCGGTTGCTGAAATGATTATCCGGCAAGTTTTGCCATCTTTACGTTGCTCTTCCAGTATAATATTGGGCGATTGCTGAACCACCTGCCAGCCGGCCGGTACCTGGTAGTAGGCAATACCAAAATTAGTTTGTGCATTAAGTTTACTGATACCTGCCAGTAAACCAATAACAAGAATAAATACTCTCATTTAAAAAAAGGGTTTAGTTAAAAATTATCGCATCTATGTAAATGTATATCGTCAGGTGATGGTTGCCATCCCTTAAAAAGGGGATTTTCGCCGCAGTGAGTCTTCCCGAATCTTTAAACAGCATTTGTTGCTGTTGTGTGTAGGCTTCATGTACTTGCAATACACCAACTACGGTGTAAATTTTGTAAATTCAAATTACCAACTATGAGTAAAGAGTTACTTAAAAAAATAACTACTTCCCTGTCATGGGATGACTTAGTGCTGCAATATGAAACACTGAAACAGATAAATGACATTTTGACTTGGCTGAAAATTAATCCATTGATTCATAGCAGTTTTAATTCAGGAATTAAAATAAATCAAGGATACAGGGTTTTATTTTATGGGCCTCCCGGCACCGGGAAAAAACTTACAGCTAGTTTGATTGGAAAAATGGCTGATAAAGAAGTATATACGGTGGACCTCTTTGCAATTGTCTCAAAATATATTGGGGAAACAGAAAAGAACCTTGCAGAAATACTTTATAAGGCTCAAAAAGAAAATTGGATTTTGTTTTTTGATGAAGCCGATGCATTATTTGGCAAAAGAACAGAAGTGAGAGATGCTCATGATAAAAATACAAACCAGGAAATTGCATACTTACTTCAAAGGGTAGAAGAATATGAAGGATTGCTAATCTTTGCAACGAATATAAAAAACAATATAGATAATGCTTTCATCAGAAGATTTCAATCTATAATACATTTCCACCCACCAGGCCCTGAAGAAAGATTAGTGCTTTGGCAAAAAGCTTTTAACTCAAAGGATACTTTAGCCAAAGAAGTTAACATGAAAGCGATTGCAGATAAATATGAGATCACTGGAAAGGAAATTCAGGAAATTGCGAAAAGATGTAAGTCACAAATTAAGGGGATAGGGAAAATTAATAATTATCATATTACAAAAGGTATTGAAGTTGTTTACAAGTTGTCAGGTAGAAAGATCCCCGTACGTTAGTATTTTTTCACCGCAATTGGTCTTCCCGGTTATCCAGAGTATAACTTTGCTATTTCAACACTTTAAATGCTATAGCATCCAGCCTCTCCTTCGCTTCATTCCAGCTGGGCACTTGCTCCGCTTCCCACACCAATGTTTTATACTGCTTTGATAATTTGCCTATTTGCTGCATGGCTTCTTTGTGGGAGTCTGTATTACGGTACTGCAGCATGGAAGACTTATCCTTCCATGCTGTAAGGGTGTAGCCGATGTGCCAGCCATTATTTCCTACCCATACATGCAGGCAACCTGCTGCCTGCTTAGCCTGCTTTGTTGAACGGATAGAATGCCGCACAAAAGGAATGAATTTCCAACCATTCCTGACATGTAATTCGGTGGCTACAATAAGCATAGACAATAATTGGTACAGGAAAAATACAAAGATTTTAAAATTTAGATTCTCATCAGTAATCTATTTATGTAATAACAATCCACCTCCCGTTGTTTATCTCCCCGCTTTTAAATAGCTTCCGTATTATTTACCTGCTAATACTTTTACTATGTACCGGTCTTCCTGTTTTTCATTTATTGTCACCACTTTCTTCTTACTGATCTTGTCTCTGCACAGTGCCGGTCAACCCGACAAAGCCGAAGCCGCCATCCGGGACATCATGCAGCAATCCAAAGTGGTGGGACTTTCGGTAGCCGTGGTGAAAAAAGGCAAGCTCATTTATACGCATTCCTTCGGGTTAAAAGATATTGATAGCAATACTCCATTAACAGATGATTGCCTGTTCCGCATCGCTTCAATCTCCAAATCTTTTACGGCCACTTCCATTATGCAACTGGCCGAAGCAAAAAAATTATCCTTAGATGATGATATCAGTGACCTGGTCGGCTTCAGCATACGAAACCCAAAATTTCCCAATACCGTGATCACCCTGCGCATGGTATTAGCACACCGGTCTTCTATCAATGACAGCCAGGGTTATTTCACCCTCGATGCGATCAACCCGGCTAAAAACCCCAACTGGGCCAACTGTTATAATGCATACGAACCGGGTACCGGCTACCTGTACTGCAACCTGAATTATAATATGGCGGGCACCATCATTGAAAAAATAACAGGCGAACGTTTTGACCAGTATGTCAAACATCATATCCTCGATCGTCTTGGTTTGTACGGCGGCTATTGTGTGGACTCATTAGATGCCTCCCGCTTTGCGACCATTTACGAATACGATGATTCAGTAAAAAGTTTCAAAGCTTCGCCCAATGCGTATGCACCCCGCCGCGAAGAGATTGCTAAGTATGTTATGGGTTACAGTACTCCCATTTTTTCACCCACCGGCGGTATGAAGATCTCCGCTACGGACCTGGCCAGGTATATGACCATGCACATGAACAGGGGTAAGGCCAATGGCAAACGAATCATAAAAAAGAAAAGTACCATCACCATGCAAACAGCCTTATCAGAGAAAGAAGGCTATGGACTGGCTATCTCCACCACTACTAAACTGATTGCCGGTAAAACCCTGAAAGGACATACCGGTTCTGCTTACGGCTTGTACAGCGCTATGTTTTTTCACCCGGAAGAAAAGTTCGGTATTGTTGTCATCACCAATGGCTGTCAACCCGGGTATACCGATGGTTTTAATACCGTGATACGAAAAACAGTGAATGCATTGTATGAACAGTTGATTGTAAAATAGTATTGCTGAAATTGATGGCCGGACTCTTCAGCAGGAAAGATTTTCAGCTACCTTCCTCCATTTCGTTATTCAAATGCCCCACATCCCAGCCACAATAACCAATAAATAATTTGATAACTGCTTCAGTGATAAAACCGGTGCTGCCTTTTTTAATTATCCTCGATAACAACGAGAATGGCTTTTTCAAAATCAGTGCCGTTTAAGGCCGGGGTGCTTTGGAGAAATTGACCAGTATAGTTCATTATGCTGTTCCAGGATTGGATACCAGAGTTACTGAGCTGCCGAAGGATTGTTTTTAAAACAAGTAAACCGGGAGCTGTAATCAGCTATTTTATTTACATTCATAAAAAGAACAGTATGGCCAGGATCATTTTACTATTGCTGGGTATTGGTTTCACCCAATATCTTTCCGCCCAGGAACCAACCTTTGCCCGTTTCATCAAAGTAAATGCAGCCGATAGCCAGCTCAGCATCAAAGAAACTGTAAAGAGCCAGTTGCTGAAGGAGATCGGGACAAAGAAAAAACAAACAGCAGGCAGTATGATGCGGCTGGTACTAACGGGAACAGGTAAAGAGAGCATCATTACGGGCCGCTGGTTAGCAGCCCGGCAAAGTAAGGATCTGTACGTCATAGAACTTTCAGCAGTAGTCAGTAAGTACATTGGGGAAACTGAAAAGAATCTGGCCCGGCTCTTCGATAGAGCAGAGGGAATGAACTGTATCTTACTATTTGACGAAGCCGATGCACTCTTCGGGCAGCGGACAGACAGTAATGAAGACACGGAGAAGGAAGCAGCCCTCCCTTATTTCCTGGAACGGATGAGCAAATACAAAGGCATCATCCTGATCAGCTGCAGCGGTACTGATTGCCTGGCCACCCTTGGCAAGCATAAGTTTACGGGGATAAAAGAGTAGGGAGGTAAAATTATCTTATAAATCAGCCTGCATCCGACCCTTCCCGGCAAAAACAAGCTGCCCCAAATAAATTCCCCATTATCAAAATCACTTTTCTATATTTGTTTTTTGCATCAGGCCATATACCGGCCAATTTTAATTTCAGCCTCGTTAGTTTTTGTTTTTGCCTCAGCCTCTAAAGTTCATTGATTGACGTTAGTGCCAGGGATCTGTCTCTGTCAACAACGGGTTTAGTATTTGCCTTTTTAATTTAACAGTATTAAAACCAGCATTTATGAAACTATCAGAATTTATTGTGTTGACCCAGGAAAAAAAGAGATTCACCATTTTACAAGAGGGGGTGCCTATTGCCCAACGGGAGTTGGTGGATTACATGTTATTCCTTTTCCATCTGCCCGGTTTTTACGTAGAAACCTGGTGCAGCAAGGAAACAAAAGATATCCGGGAATACAAAGTGTTTCACAACCCGGCTCATTTAACGCCCTACCTGGAGGCTATTCCGATTGACCACTTATTGAAGAAATGATTGATGGATTCCTGTTATTCGTTATGTGCTCGGCATCGTTCATCTCATCATTAGCCATTTTCCGGTGCCTGTAATTAGAAATAAATACTGGCCCGGGAGCCGGTAGGGCATTGCCTTGTGGTAACCAATCCTTACCGGGATTTTTGTGGCATACTCGTATAGCGTAAAAGATTACCGGGGGTTAAAAAATCATATGCTGAAAAAACACCTGTCATAAAAAAAACAAACCAGGTGGTTTACCTTTCAAGAGGTTAAATGCTGGTACAGCGTAACCACTATTGTATATGACCGGGTATGAACGAATAGCTCACAGGGAATTGATCGCCTGGCAAAAGAAAATGCTGCGCAGGCCATCGCTTGCCAATAAGCTGTCTAAAAAATTACAAACAAAGATCAATACCTGGATCCCGGAAAAAGTACACAAGGCCATCACCGTTACACTTAAGCAAATGATACGGGGTGTTTTGTTTGGTGCCAAACATACCAGTGCTGATACGCTGGTCAATGCCAGCCTGGAAGTACGGGAAGAAGCAGTCTTTAAAAAAATAGACTGGTACCGGAAAACAGCAATGGTGGAAGGGGGGATTACGGGAGCAGGAGGCATATTATTGGGCCTCGCTGATTTTCCCCTCCTGCTCGGGATAAAATTAAAACTGCTGTTTGATATTGCTGTCCTTTATGGCATGGATGTGCATGATTACCGGGAAAGAGTGTACCTGCTGCATATTTTTGAACTGGCTTTCTCCAGTGATGAACACCGTAAAAAAATTTACCTGGGTATGATCGACTGGGAAGAGAAACGAAAAAGCTTACCGAAAGATATCAGTGAGTTTGACTGGCGAAACTTCCAGCAGGAATACCGGGATTATATTGACCTGGCAAAAATGGCACAGCTGGTACCTGTAATAGGTGCACCTGTTGGAGTGCTGGTGAATCACCGCCTGCTCAAAAAACTGGGCACTACCGCTATGAACGCTTACCGGATGAGATGGGAAGCCTTTGCGGGTACAAAGAAATAAATACAGCAGATACTTCGGCTAAATTATAGAGCAGCTTACCACCCACCTCTTCATGAATATGTAGCTTTACCAGATGAGAAAAGTATTATTATCTCTTTTTATCATTTTTACTTTCCCGCTTTTTGCACAGGAAAAACACCCGTATAATGTAATTGCTTATTACACCGGTAAAGGAAGCATTATTCAGCAATACCCCGTTCATACCCTCACTCATATCATTTATAGTTTTTTGAAGCTGCAGCATGATACCCTCACTTTTCATAATGATGAGCAGCGGCAAACGGTACAGCAACTCGTACAATTAAAAAAGCAATACCCGCAGTTAAAGATCATGGTGTCCATTGGTGGCTGGGGTGGCTGTGCACCCTGTTCAGAATTGTTCCGTTCGGCCAAACACCGGGAAACGTTTGCAAAAACAACGGTGGCTTTATTTAAAGAGTATGCTATTGATGGCCTCGACCTGGATTGGGAATACCCGGCAATAGAAGGATATCCCGGTCATACTTATGCTTTGCATGACAAAGAGAATTTTACAGCACTGGTAAAAAAATTAAGAGAAGAAATGGGCAACAGGTATTTGCTCAGTTTTGCTGCCGGTGGGTTTACCGGTTATATCGATCAGTCTGTTGACTGGAAGGAAGTAATGCCACAAGTAGATTTTGTGAACCTGATGACCTATGACCTGGTGGGAGGTTACAGTACTGTAACCGGTCACCATACACCGCTGGCTGATTACAGGCCCGGGCAGCAATCTGTTCAAAAATGTGTGAACCAGCTTTTACAAAAGAATATTCCGGTGGACAAACTGATCATCGGGGCCGCCTTTTATGCCAGGGTGTGGGAGCAGGTGGCAGACAGTAATCATGGTTTATATCAAACAGGAAAATTTAAGCAGGGAGTATCCTATAAAATGTTCCCGAAATATTTCAGCGACAGTTCCGGGTTCAAATACTATTGGGATAAAAAAGCAAAAGCACCGTATCAATACAACCGGCGCAAAAAATTATTTGCCACTTTTGATGATAAAAATTCTATCCGGGAAAAAACAAAATTTATCCGAAGGAAAAAATTGGGTGGTATCATGTTCTGGGAACTGAGCGATGACCTGCCGGTAAACGGGTTGCTGGATGAGATACACAAAACACTGAATAATTGATATTTTATTTTTATCTGCATTGTATATCCATAGAAGAAGGTAACCCAATCCGCCTCAGAATGTTTCTGTAATTATTCCTGTTAGGAATAAGAGTCAATTATTCATCATCAGTTATTATAAGCAGCACTGTTAAAAGGTAGTTCTTCTAAAGACCTTCTGCTTAGCCAGTTGACATCCTGTAAAGGATTCTATTAACAAGTCAATGATCTCTGGCACCGTTTGTGAATTACTGCAGCTGTTATTTTATTTATTCATTTTTAAATTGACAGTTATGAAAAAAATTATACCCTTTATTCTTGTAACAACATCAGTGATTGTAGTAATGGCAGCTTGTACCCGTAATCCTTATGCGGTTCAGCCGGCAGTAACTACGGACACAACCGGCTTTGCACAGTTCCGTGAATGGAAAGCCATGAATGAGCTGGAATCTGCTATCGCCATGCGTACCGCTGTTGCACCGCGGAAAACCAATACTGTTTATAAAAGTGGTTCAATGACTTCCTCCACTACTAATGAAGCAAAAGTTGCTAAAAAGAAAGGTTGGAGTAAAGCTGCTAAGTATTCAGTGATCGGTGCTGGTTCAGGAGCGATCCTAGGAGCCGTCATCAATAAACGCAATCGTGTAGCCGGTGGAATTATTGGCGGAGTATTAGGCGGTGGTGTTGGTTATGGTATCGGCCGTTCCAATGATAAGAAAGACGGACGATTATAAATTGAATCAGGCAGAGGCCGTTTCTAATGTTTTAGCGATTGACATATTGGGCATATCGAAATAAGACAATCGCTGAAAAACAAATCTTTAAATAATCCGGTATCCCGGTAGCGACCGGGACAATGTAACAGATTTGATTGCTTTAGAAACGGCCCCTGTTTTTTAACCTATGCGATTGTACTTCCTGTTTATTCTTTAATCATCATCTCCATTGTACTCCCGGCACTTCCAGTATTAAATTTTCACCATAAGCACTGGCAGGTGTCTGGTAACCAGCAGAAAAATTTCCTGTCAATACTTTTTGTATAATTAATAATGCACTGTATGCGGTCAGTGTATATACTTCGGGGCCGCTGAGCCGTGCCGTAACTATTTCACCTGTAGCATTACTTACCTGCCCCCATACCAGGCTGATGGATTTGTTCCGCTGTTCATCAGATGGACCGGCTGGCCTGCTATTGATTTTTTTCTTCAGACCGTTGCGGACAAAGTTTGTTCGCAGCAGCCAATTAAAAAGCGGTTGCACTTTTAATATATAATATACTTTTCTTGACATGCCAGTATAACTTTCAATATCTGGTATGCCCGTTGTAAAATAGGCGGTGGAAATATCACCCCAGGGAATACTCATCACAAATAATTTTTTTATACCAAAGTCCACCCACATTCCTTTTTTCCCGAGTGATTGCCGGATGATCTTCCCGTTTTTCCTGGCGGCACCTCCTTCGCCAATTTTATTCGCCATTGTAGTGGCAGTACCATGAGAGAGTCCGCCGCCTACACTGGCAAAAGCTAATTGCAGGGAGACTGCATCAGGTAATAATTTTTTTAAATGGAGTGCCAGGCAATCGGTAGGCACCACATCAAAGCCTGCACCAGGCAGCAGCATGATACCGGCTTTTTTAGCCGCCTCATCATAACGTTTTATCATTTCAAATACCGCAATATCACCATTGATGTCCAGGTAATGCGTGCCGGTTTGTAAACAGGCTTCGATCATTTGTCTGGCAGTAAACTGGAAAGGTCCTGCAGCATTCATCACGACTTTTACTTCCCGCAAGGCGGCCAGTAAAGCCGTTGTGTCATCCACATCAAAAACCCGGTAGGGGAGACCGAACTTACCGGCGAGCGGTGCTAATATTTCTTTTCTCCGGCCTGCTAAAATGGGTTCCAGTTCATATTGTTTTGCATAACGGGCAATTAATTCACCGCTATAACCATTGGCGCCATACAAGAGGAAAGAGTTGGATTGCATCATGAAAAGTACAACCAAAGAATGGTATTCCCAGCCTTGTTTTTGCCATCACGCTGCAAGACCCTCTTATAACAAAGCCGGCTATTCCTGAGAAATGTCAACCGGATAGCCGTTCATTAATGATTATCTTTCCTGAAGGTTTTCTGTTCCTTCATTATGCAGCGACCTGGTTGACAACACTGATCAACAGGCGGCATCTTAAAAACAACAATCAACCGGCTAATATGATCATTGCCATTGCTATCACTTTTGTATTAGGCTACTTCACTATCGCCATGGAAGGTCCGTTGAAAGTGAACAAAGCAGCGGCAGCCCTGGTAACAGCGGGTCTTTGCTGGTCACTGTTTGCTGTTTTGTCCGGTGACAGTAATAGGGTGGCTGAAAAACTTACCAGTCAACTGGGTTCAATTTCCGGTATTTTATTTTTTCTTCTCGGAGCCATGACGATCGTTGAACTGATCGATGCCAATGATGGGTTTTACCTGATCACCAAACGGATCAAAACAACGGATAAAAAGAAGTTAGTGTGGCTGGTTGCGTTCATCACTTTTTTCTTATCGTCCATACTGGACAATCTCACTACTACCATTGTATTGGTATCGCTGCTCCGGAAAATCATATCCGATAAACAGGAGCGGCTCATGTTTGCCGCACTGGTGGTAATAGCTGCCAATGCCGGCGGGGCCTTCTCTCCCATTGGGGATGTTACCACTACCATGTTATGGATTGGGGGACAGATCACTACATACTCCATCATCCTGCAAACCTTTTTACCCAGCCTTATAAGTTTATTAGTGCCGGCGTTGCTGATCAGCCGACAGATGAAAGGCCGTTTACAGGTAAGAGAAGATAGCGCTGTACTCAATGAAAATTTTAATACCAACGCATTTGACCGGAACCTTGTTTTTGGATTAGGCATTTCCTGTTTGCTATTTGTACCGGTATTTAAAACACTTACCGGCCTGCCTCCTTTCCTGGGCATGCTGTTCGGGCTGGGCCTGTTGTGGGTGATAACCGAATTAAAAGACAGTAAAAGAGACGAAGAAGAAAAAGGACCGCTTTCTGTCAATCATGCATTAAGAAAGATCGACACGGCCAGTGTACTTTTTTTTCTTGGTATCCTGTTAACGATCGGATCATTGGAAGCTACCGGTATTTTAGACAATGTAGCTACTGTGATGAATGAAAAGATCGGAAATATTACTTTGATCACTTTAGTTATAGGAATGTTGTCAGCTGTAGTGGACAATGTGCCGTTGGTGGCAGCTGCACAGGGCATGTATCCTTTGTCGGTCTATCCTACCGATCATTATTTTTGGGAGTTCCTGGCTTATTGTGCCGGTACCGGTGGGAGTATGCTGATCATCGGGTCTGCTGCCGGGGTAGCTGCTATGGGACTTGAAAAAATTGATTTCATCTGGTACCTGAAAAAAGTTAGCTGGCTGGCTGTTATCGGCTATTTTACCGGGGCGGCTGTATTTCTGCTCCAGTACTATTTAATGCAATGAATGATTGTGTGCAAGCATCACCGGGTGATCCACCTTTGTTATGTAAAAAATAATAACACCCCTTCTCTTCCGGGCAGGAACCTGAATGAATCAGTGCGTATATATTGCATTCTTCAATATCCCGGGCAATCAACTTAAAGGAGTTGCGGGAACAAATTATTTCTTCCTGTCACTTTTGGTATGTTTCTTTCTCAGGTCATCCCGATGGGCCCGTTCAAAGGTTTGTATATCTACAAACCGGCCATTGGCATCTCTTACCGCATACAATTTTTTACCACTGCTGCTGCGGTGAGTGGTTCTTTTTGTTTTCATAACATCAATTTTAAATTATAAACGATAAATAAGGGTTTAATCCGGCGTTGTTAGCACCCTTCTCACAATTGTATCAGGTGACTGGAAAATCTGTGGTACCCGGTATAGTTCTTTCAATATTGCAGTGAGCTGCGGCAGGTCTTCAGTTAAATAAATAAAATGTTCTTTCTGCTTTTTGTCTTCTTCCGTTACAAAATAGTTATATCGTCTTGCCTTCAGCCATTTTTCTGTATATGCACTATTGAGCATTTGAACGATAATCGTATCGCTGGTCAATTTGTTGATCTTTAAATAGGTACTTAATACCAGGTTGAATTCATGAGGGTCCCTGTCGCATCCCCAACTGATCACTTCTGCATATGGCTTACCTGCAGCTGCCATAAAATCCACATCAAACCAGGTGCTGCCGCTATCCCTGGAATGCACCGTATCAATCAGCCTGACGGAATAAAAGGTAATCCCGTTCATTCCGTTAGTAATGTTAACGTCTATATTATGTTCCAGCCCGGTCCAGTAGCCTGTTATATCAGGGAGAGTCAATGCTGTCACCCCCATGCGGGTCCGGGCACTGTCCTGCACCATAGAAAAATTATTGACCGAAAAAACTTCCGGTGCCTTTTCGCAGGCTGCCAGTACCAAACAAAGGACAACAAACTGTATGGGTATGAACAATCTCTTTTTCATACACTAAACTCACTGTTAAGTTACAGCAGCCAAAGGCTGTTTATTATGACTGGCCGTACCGGCAGGACTGATAATGATCAATGAAAAAGTGATCAGTCCCGGGAAAGGGATACAGGAGGCGGATTCTTTTTAGTATTACCTTTCCTGCACCAATCATTTTTTATACATGGACAACACAAAAGATCTCCGCTTTGCGGTATTAATAGATGCCGATAATATTCCGTATCGCCTGATCGGTGGTATACTCGAAGAGATTGCCAAATATGGAGTGCCTACATTCAAACGAATTTATGCCGACTGGACAAAACCACATGTAGCAGGCTGGAAAACCGTTTTGCTGGATCATGCCATCACCCCTGTACAGCAATACAGTTACACCACCGGTAAAAATTCTTCTGACTCGGCACTGATCATTGATGCGATGGATATATTATACACCGGCCGGGTGGATGGATTTTGTGTGGTCAGCAGTGATAGTGATTTTACCAGGCTGGCGACCCGGCTCCGGGAAGCCGGCATGAAAGTATTTGGTATGGGGGAGCAAAAAACTCCCCCTGCCTTCCGGGCTGCCTGCGATAAATTTATTTACATAGAAATATTGGAACAGCCTGAAACAAGCACTAAACAGATCAAACTGACAGATCTGCGGAAGAAAGAAAAAATTATCAGTAAAGCCGACAAGGCTCTTATTAACCTGATCACCTCCAGCATCAATGATGTGGCAGATGAGAATGGTTGGGCTTTCCTGGGTGAACTCGGAAATTTGTTATTGAAGAAACGTCCTGATTTTGATCCCCGTAATTATGGATTTGAAAAATTATTGCCACTGATCCGCAGTCTCGGCCATGTTGTGGAGGTAGACGAAAGGGAATCAGGAAGGAAAAATGTAAAGTTGGTATATATCAAAGTAAAATAATCTTTCTCCTTGCCCGTAAAGGGAGCCCGGGATTCCGGGTAACATTAAGGACCATCAATTGTTCCGTTCCGGCATTTATGCCTCCACATCCTCACCAGTAACATAACCCGGAACATTCCATTTGTAATGAGAATAATCAAAGCTACAGGTGATACCTGTCACTGTTTTTGGAGATATAAAGGAGTAGATTTCAAACTTAAATAGTTTGTTATGAACCCAATTGTGACTCCGGAAATACTGAATGTAATGAAAGCGGTGCATTACCGGCCCGCCGTATCTATCATTATGCCGTTTGAACAAAAAATGAACCTGAAAGCCGGGCTGGCGCATTCGCTGAAGTTTGCTGCCGATAAAGTGGAAAAGGAGCTGCTGGAAAATTATCCCGGGGAATTGTCAATACTGGTGATGCAGAAGCTGCGGGCTATGATTAAAGGCCTGGAACCGGAAGTACATAAAAAAAGTATTGCCTTATATGTATCGCCGGTGTTTGAAAAAGTACTCTACCTCGACATGGCGGTGGAAGAAAAGATTATCGTAGATGAATCATTTGAGATCCGGGATCTTATATACTGCAAAAAACAATTGCACAAATACCTTGTGCTGTTGCTGAGCGGAAAAGAATACCGCATGTACCTTGGTAATTCGGACAGTTTTGTAAGGATTGTACCAGATGCACCTGCCACGATGGCTGCCTACCAGAATGATTCGCCGGAAAGAGTAGCGAACTTTTCTGATATGTCGGAGCGGAAAGAAATAGTAATGGATAAATTTTTACACCATATTGATTCGGCGCTGGATACCATTCTCAATTCGTATCAATTACCGCTATTCGTACTGGGAACTGAAAGAATACTGGGGCATTTTAAGAAATTAACCAAACATGAGGGCGCCATTAGTAAATATATACATGGTAATTATGAAGAAGCAACATTTCCGCAACTGAAGGAAATGCTGGAACCTCACTTTTCAGAGCTGAAATTAAAAAAACAAATAGCGTTACTGCACCGGCTGGAAGAGGCTGCCGGGAAAAAAGCACTGGCTATTGGTATTACCGAAGTATGGCGTGAAGCGATGAATCATAAGGGCCAGTTGCTGGTGGTGGAAAAAAATTATATGGTGGCAGCACAACACGGAAGCCAGGAAGATGTGATTTATAAAGTGGCGGAACCAGCTACTAATTTTTCTTACATAAAAGATGCAGTGGATGAGGTCATAGAAATAGTACTGGAAAATGGCGGTGATGTGGAATTTATAGATGAAAATTTCCTGGGAGAATACCAGCACATAGCATTGGTTAAATATTATTAATAATTTTTTGACGCAAATTCATTTCCTTTCTATGACGAGTTCCCTGCTGGGGACCCATCATAATAAAATATTTTTGTATTCATAGTTATTGGGATCAATAAAACAAGTGCATTGCTGCTCGGGTTATTTTATCTTTACATCACATCGGCTCTCAGCATGTGGTACCAATTCCTCAATATCTTTTTCTTTGTCTTTCACACAGTATTTACGTTGTTCAATATTATTGGCTGGGCATTTCCACAAACAAGAAAATTGCATTTGATCACGATGCTGCTCACTGCCTTTTCCTGGTTTGTACTCGGCATCTGGTATGGCTGGGGCTATTGTTTTTGCACCGACTGGCACTGGCAGGTCAGAGAAATACTGGGTTATCACGACCGGTCGAATTCTTATATTCATTTTTTGCTGTTGAAATTAACGGGTAAAGATTTCAATCCCCAACTGGTGGAGAATGCAACACTGATTATATTCCTGCTGAGTTTTGTATTAAGTGTATGGTTTAATATCCGTGACCGGCAGAGACGTTCTGTAAAGTAATAAAAGGCATTTCAATTATTTTTTTGCAGGAAAATGGACGGAGCTTTATTTGCAAAATCTATAACTCTCATAATCAGCTAACTTTAATGTATGAAAAAAGTGACTTCTTTTTTACTGGTAGCCTTTTGCCAGGCATACCTGGTGACGGCACAAATGACTATGGTTACTGACAGCAGTTTTATTGTTTCACTCAATCAGCAAATTGATAACCTGGTCATAGAACAAAATACAGCGGCATTAGATTCAATGTATGCCAGTGACTTTGTTTTCAGTCATGGCTCTGGCAAAATTGAAGGCAAACAGGGATGGTTTATATCAGTGGCGAAAGGAAATTTCCTGACCCGTCAGCATGATTCAGTAACCGTAGAACTGCATGAAGGTATTGCAATTGTAAGAGGTAAATTAACGGTTCGAAAAAAGAACAGTGCTATGATCGCCAATTATCACTTAAAGTATGTACGGGTTTATGCCAACCGTCAGAAGCGGTGGCAATTAATATCACATATCACTACTGCCGAATTTCATGCGCCATCAGAAAGTTTATGAAAACAAACTCAGTGCTGCTGTTAAGGTGATTTTAGTTTTGAGACCAACCAGTTTGTTAGCTTTTCTGTTTGCTCCGGGTAAGTCCAGTGGCCCGTCTCCTGTGCAATAAATAATTCTTTAGGAGCTGTTATCACATTATAGGCGGCGTACATTGATGTGGGCGGACAGGTTTCATCATTGAAGCCCCAGCTATACATTCCCGGTACTTTTACCAGGCGGGCAAAATTGACCACATCATAATAAGCAGCAGTTTCTACCTTATCCTTTTTATTATTAAAAGCAAGATTGGCTTTATTAAATAAATGAGGCCAGCCGCCGGCACGGCCTTTTAAATAGCCGGTCAGATCAGAGAGGGCCGGATAAAAACAGGTAAGAAACTTTACCCTTGAATCCAGCGCTGCTGTAATGATAGACAAGGCACCCCCCTGGCTGCCTCCTGTTACGCCGAGATTGATCCCATCATACTGTGGCAGTTGTACAATAAAATCATTGGCACGAACACAGCCGAGATATACCCGTTTGTAATAATAACGGTCCTTATCATCAAGGTTACTGTTCCAGTATCCTGCCAAAGCGCCGGCCATAAGATTGCTGTAAACGGAAGCATCCATATTCACCGGTATACCATGAATACCGATCTCGAACGTAATAAGCCCTTTTTCTGCATTGGCGATATCTCCCGCATAAGGACGGGCACCAGCACCCGGCACTTTGAGTATTGCCGGGAATTTACCTTCTTTTTTAGGAACACATAAGATGCCATACAACCGGGTACCCGGCCTGAAATTCTGTAAGTTGACATGATATACATTTACTTTCTCCGTACAGCGTTCAGGTAGTAAGGTCATTCTCGCATCCAGGGGTACTGTTGCAAGCTCAGCCTTTGCCTGTTCCCAGTAGGCGTTAAAATCTGCCGGGTTTGTGATGGCAGGTTGTATCTGCTGTGCATCAAAAGCAGCTGTACCCAATCCACGATAGGTTTTATTATTGATCGTTGCAGTAGCAATGCAACGCAGAAAACCGGGATCTTTCATCGTGCCTCCATCTGCTGTCATTGTTCCGCTGGCAAGAACTGAAGAATCTTTTTTCAGGGGATCCATTTTTTCCGGACCAATCTCATATTTGATTGTCACATTTTTTAGGGTATTGCCATTTTGTAATACAGCAATGTTGAATTTTACTTTTTCACCGGTCTTATAGCTCCAATCAGCATGATCCGGTGCCACTATTATTTTTATGAATTGTTCGGTAGGTTGGGCGTAGCTGCCTTGCGTAATTCCAACTACCAGGATAGTAAAGAAAAGACGGGTTTTCTTAATAGAGGAAAGTGTTAGCATGGAAGTAAATTTCAGGAAATTTACGGAAACAAAATTGTAAATAAAGGCGAACTATCGCCTGCTTTCGCAGAACAGCAATTGCTGTTCCCAAACTTCGCAACAGGTATCAGGGTTTTGAATGAGTTTACTCATTGAACGGAACGGTTGCAAATACTAATTTACAGGGGTTAAGAAGCAGGAGGTATATAATGCTGAATATATCTGTCAAAGAATCTAAAAAGGGGAAAAGGGATCATGAACGGATCAGAACAGATGCACTGTTGCGGGAAACATTTACCAATTATATCCGGCTGATCGGGGATGCCGATCGCAAGGCCCGGATCATGCTTATTGTAAACACTATCTTTCTTACAATCAGTGTCACCCTTTTAACGAAAGCCATTCATGATATACCCTATGTCTGGATCAGTGCTGCAATACTGCTATTGTCAAATATGCTGACACTTTTCTTCTCTATTCAATCCGTAAGGCCGGAGTTTAAGAAATTCCTGGATAAGGATGTTGAAAACAATATTATACATTACAAGTCATGCCACCAGCTATCGCTGGAAGAATATTCGGCACAACTGAAGGATACCTTGCTTAATAACGATAAAAAAATGGAGGCAGTGATAAAAGATCTTTATCATTATGGTAACCTGCTCGCCACCAAATACCGGTTATTAAATGTTGCCTATCATCTTTTTTCATGGGGTATTTTACTGGCTGTACTTTCTTACCTGTTTATCATACTGATCATTCAATAACCCCGGGTAAATGGCGCAGCAATTTATTGATGGAAAAGAAGCCGTCCTGGCGGTTACTGAAACATGTTAGTAGTGTGCCAGTTTCTTTGAATCCGGTTTTTTTTACAAGCCTTTTATCCTGATCCACTCTGTCAGTGCTTTTTTAATAGCGGCCCCCATCTTTTGCTGGCTGTCAGGATTGAGCAGCAGCTCACGACTGATGGCATTATCACCAATCTCCAGTAATACACGATAGGGAGCGGTATTGGTATGTTCATCAAGACTGTAAAAACCCAGTTTGCCGGTGGCCTGGCAACGGTAATCGTTTCTGCCAGTTGTGCTGTCGAGTAGTACACCACGGTTCTCTAACCCGCTTACTTCACTGATTGCTTTTATCAGTTGTGCAGCCAGGTCACGGTTATCCTTTTCATATGTATCACCGTAATGAATATAGCCCCATACAGCATTCCGCTTAGTGCCGCCATTATTATGTACAGAAATAAAAATGGACGGTTTCAGTTTATTGGATTCCTGCAATTCGAAGGCATAACCGGAGATCTTACCGTCAATAACAGCGCTGGTATGCAGTATTTTGGTATTGCTGCCGGAGTCAGAATGATGGTATTCCGTTTTACCAAGACTCCATACTTTATATTCTTTTAACCGTGGATTTGTTTTCATGGCTGCTTCAGCAATGGCATTACATACCGCTGCTTCACTGAAATCTTTACCGGTATCAGTTTGGTGGGAGGGCTGCCAGACAACAACTGTTTTTTTTCTGCCGGCATAAAATTTATCACTGCATGATTGTAATACTAAAAAAAAGCATAAAGCAACTGCAATTGATTTTTTAGGATTCATAACAAATGTCTTTTACAGGAAGTGAATGAAACAGAATGCCACTGGAAAGTTAAACAGAATACAGAAGCGAAATTGAAGCAGAATGAGATTTATATCTGAACCGTCTTTTTTTGCAAAGGCTGGTTGCCGTCTTAAAGGTCTGAACCCGGAATTTGCTTACATTCATATTCATTTATTAAACCTCCTTGTAAAGTTTTGCCTATGCACCCGGATCAATCTGCCAGTACTGCCAAACACGAAGAACCGAATGACCAGATCATTTCTTATTATACCCTGCGAATACTCATAGGTGCCACTGGTGTTTTGCTTCCCCTGTTAGTGTTTTTTGGAAAATGGATTTCAGAAAGTTCAGGTGTCCTGGAATTTTCCATCAGTGATTATTATGATAACGGTACCGCCGGTGATATACTGGTGGGTGTACTGTTTGTGCTGGGGTTTTTCCTGCTATCTTATAAGGGCCCGGAACCGGTTGACAACATAGCCGCTGATGTGGGATGTGTGGCTGCATTGGGAGTGGCATTATTTCCTACTACATATTGTATATCCTGCTGGGTACATACGATGCATTTTATTTTTGCCTTGCTGTTATTCTCTGTATTCATTTTTTTCTCCATTTATCTTTTCCGTAAAACAAACCCTGCCAAAAAAATGACGTCAGAAAAGAAAAGCCGGAACCGGGTTTATCTTATCTGCGGTATCATTATGATACTATGTATTGCTGCTATTACATTCAGCTTATTGGTACTGGATGCATCGGTGAGTGCGAAATATAAACTGGTGTTTTGGTTTGAATCCATCGCCCTGGTTTCTTTTGGTATTTCCTGGATCACCAAGTCTGAGTCTTTTTACCTGCAGGATAAAGATGCGAATGGGGATACCCGGTAGAAAGAAGGCCCCTCCTGGTAATAATTTTTTTTATATTGATAATTTGGTTAACTTTCTTTTGTCTTAATTCCTCCCCCTGTAATTACTTTCCCGGTAATACCCTCCCGAATAGTGTGTTATTTTTTATGAATGAAGTTCATGCAGTTGATTTTTCAATTGCAGCACTGATAATTATTTTTTTAACCAAAACAACCACACATGAAAAAGATCATTTTGTTGTTATTTATTGCCTTTAGTATTACAGCCTATGCTCAAAAGACCGACCTGACTACCGTTAACACCGTGAAACCGAAGTTGGGCCAGAAGATGGCATTTGAAGCAGCGTATAAAGTACATACCGCCAAGTTTCACAAGGCTGAAGAAAAAATTTCGGTGTATGAAATCATGACCGGCACTTATGCAGGATTTTATCATTTGGTAAATGGTGGCAGGTCATATGCGGATTTTGATAAAGCAAGAGCTGATGCATCCGCCCACAGCCTGGATCTTGATAAGACATTCTTTCCTTACCTGGAAGAAACAATGAACGGTATTTACCGCCTGGTAGATAGTTTAAGTTTTCACCAGGAAATACAAGCAGAAAGCTATTTGGTTAATTTGAGGCATATCAAAGCCTCTCTTCAGGAAGATTATCGCCTGGAATCTGCAAGAACTGTAAAAATATTAAGTAAGTTAAAGGGAACTTTTTGGGACAATCTTAGCTTTAATCTCTTTGATCAGTTATGGGATGGGTCTGAACCTGTTGTGGTACAAATACGTAATCTTAAAGACGGATTCAAATCACTTGAACCCAATTATTATGGAGCTGCAACTGCTGGTGCCCCTTCTTTTAAAGATGAATATGTAAAAGCATACGGTACTGCTGATTGGGATAAAAGGGTCAAGCTGCTGGAAGATGCAGTTGTTAAAAATGAACAGTATATTATGAAATTGAGAAAAGACCTAAGCTCACAGTAAGCTACTATAATATTGATTAAAATACCCCGGGCAGCTCCGGGGTATTTTTTTGTATTGTATATCCCCGTTAGTGGATCGTATAGCAGGCCCTGCAACACTTCGGGAGATTTCAATTATACAGAACTTTGCATAGTCAACTGG
Organism: Chitinophagaceae bacterium; assembly: GCA_041738795.1. Lineage (GTDB taxonomy): Bacteria > Bacteroidota > Bacteroidia > Chitinophagales > Chitinophagaceae > JJ008. Next base: position 51,676 of record JBGSPB010000004.1, read on the forward strand.
TATTCAATTTCAACAACCCTAAACGACCCTTTTGACTGGTTGTCAATACTCATACAAAAAAAGCTTAATAGCTGATTTTACTCATTTTATAAGGGAGGTCCCGGTTTTATTTTTGAACACTGGTGTGATTGTTACCTCATAATAACCCGCCATATAATCAGATTGCTTAACAATTAAATTTTGCTGTATGATACCAACAAAACCATCGACCTTGAAAAAGTTCATGCAATTAGTCGAGAAACGTAATCCTGCACAACCTGAATTTCACCAGGCTGTATTTGAAGTAGTGAGGTCAGTTCTTCCTTATGTGGAAGAACATCCTGAATACAAAAAAGCCAATATACTTGAACGGATGATCGAAGCGGAACGTATCCTGATCTTCCGGGTACCCTGGGTAGATGATAAAGGTCATTACCAGGTAAACCGGGGCTACCGGGTACAGATGAATAACGCTATTGGCCCTTATAAAGGCGGTTTACGGTTCCACCCCAACGTTACACTGAGCATATTGAAATTTCTTGCCTTCGAACAGGTATTCAAGAATTCACTAACCACCTTACCGATGGGTGGTGGTAAAGGCGGTTCAGATTTTGATCCTAAAGGAAAATCTGATAATGAAGTGATGCGCTTCTGCCAGAGTTTTATGACAGAACTCTGTCGTCACATTGGTAAGGACACAGATATACCTGCCGGTGATATTGGTGTGGGGGGCAGGGAGATCGGTTACCTCTTTGGCCAGTTTAAGCGGATGACCAATGAATTTACAGGTGTATTGACAGGCAAAGGCTATACTTACGGTGGTAGCCTGATCCGTCCGGAAGCTACCGGGTACGGTCTGCTTTTCTTCGTAGATGAAATGCTGAAGTCAAAAGGAGAAACTATGAAAAATAAAAAAGTAGTGGTCTCCGGTAGTGGTAATGTGGCACAATATGCCATTGAAAAAACCATTGCCATGGGTGGTATTCCATTGACAGCTTCTGACAGTGATGGTTTTATTTATGACCCGGATGGAATCAATGAAGAAAAACTGGCTTATCTCCTTGAGTTGAAGAATGTTCGCCGTGGCCGTATTGCAGAGTACGCAGAAAAATACGGTGTACCCTATTACGCTGGAGAGAAACCATGGAAAATCCCATGTGATATTGCATTACCATGTGCTGTGCAAAACGAACTCAATGAAGAGGATGCAAAATTGTTGGTGAAAAATGGTTGCAAACTGGTAGCAGAAGGAGCCAATATGCCAACCACTCCGGAAGCCATTGAGGTGTTACAGCAGAATGAAGTAGTATATGCTCCCGGTAAGGCAGCGAATGCCGGTGGCGTGGCCACATCAGGATTGGAAATGTCTCAAAACTCTATCCGTCTTTCCTGGACCAGGGAAGAAGTGGAAAGTAAACTGAAAGGCATCATGCATAACATACATGAACAATGTGTGCATTACGGAAAAAAAGAAGACGGCACCATTGACTATGTGAAAGGAGCGAATATTGCCGGGTTTGTTCGTGTGGCAGACGCAATGCTGGCAGAAGGCCATGTATAAAGATCATCAATAAGCGATAACCGGGTATTGTTTAGCAGCTTTGCATTCCGGTTTTTAGAAAAACGCTAAAAAAAGCCCCGGAATTTTTCGGGGCTTTTTCTGTAGAACTATTCTATGTTTTTATTATCAATTATAGAAAGCCGGACAGCAATAAATAAAATCAACAGGTAAATATAATTACAGTACTTCCACACTTCTTTCTACAAAGGCTGTCAGGTCAGCGCCTTTCAGCATCCCTTGTGCCAGCAGTGCCAGGTCGAAAGCCTGTTTGGCCATAGCCGTTTGTTGTGTTCCTTCTGCCTGTAATATTTTGGTCACCACTTTATGATTGGCATTCACAGCCACTTTATAGGTGTCGGGCATGTTGCCATAAAAATTCATACCCCCACCCAGCTTACTCATGTCTTTCATGCGGCGCATCCATTCCTCTATGGTAATGGTCACCGGTAAAGCTTCAGCAGGAAGGCTTTCCACTTCCACTTTCATATTAGTGTTGTTGATGGCTTTTTCAAAAACTGTTTTCAGTTTAGCAGTTTCTTCTTCAGTCAGTGTATGTTTTACTACATCTTCTTTTTCAATCAGTTTATCCAGCACATCTGCATCCACTCTTTTCAACGCTATTTTTTCCAGTTTCATTTCCAGGTGATGAATAAAATGTGTATCGATCGGGGAGTTCATCACCAGGACGTCGTAATTTTTTTTATTCGCTGCCTGCACATAACTATGCTGGTGCTCTGCATCAATGGTATAGAGATAGACCAGCTGCCCGTTTTTATCTGTTTGGAAATCTTTTACTTTGGTATTGTACTCTTCCAGTGTGAAATGTTCATTGGCGGTATTGGTGAGTAATAAAAAATCTTTTGCCTTATCATAGAATTTTTCATCAGAAAGAGCGCCATATTTTACGAACAGGCCAATGTCGTTCCATTTTTCTTCATATACTTTCCGGTCTTTTTTGAAAAGCTCCTGCAGTTTTTCGGCTACTTTGCGGGAGATATAGCTGTTGATCTTTTTTACATTACTGTCGGCCTGCAAAAAAGAACGGCTTACATTTAATGGGATATCGGGAGAGTCAATCACACCATGGAGCAGCAATAAAAATTCCGGCACGATATCTTTTATCTCATCAGTGATAAATACCTGCCTGCTGAAAAGTTTGATCTTGTTTTTCTGTATCTCAAAATCATTTTTCAGTTTTGGGAAATAAAGTACGCCGGTCAGGTTAAACGGATAGTCCACATTCAGGTGTATCCAGAACAAAGGTTCTTCTGAAAAGGGGTAGAGCTCCCGGTAAAAGTCAAGATAATCTTCATCTTTCAGGTCGGTAGGTGCCTTGGTCCAGATCGGGGTGGTAGTATTGATGATATTATCCACCTCAATGCTTTTATATTGGGGTTTACCTTCCGCATCTTCTCCGTCGGGTACGGATTCCTGCCTGGTCCCGAATTGTACAGGTACCGGCAGGAACTTAGCATATTTATTCAGGATTCCGCTGATGCGTTGTTCTTCGAGAAACTCTTTTGATTCGTCATTGATGTAAAGAATGACATCCGTACCTCTTTCTGTACGGCTGCCTTCAGTAATTTCGAAAGAGGTGCTGCCATCGCAGGTCCAGCGGGCCGGCTCGGCCCCGTCCTGGTAAGATAGGGTTTGAATCTCTACTTTATCAGCAACCATAAATGCGGAATAAAATCCCAGGCCAAAACGACCGATGATCTCATTGGCATCTTTTGCTTCTTTGAATTTTTCCATGAACTCCGTAGCCCCGGAAAATGCGACCTGGTTGATATATTTTTTTATTTCTTCTGCGGTCATACCGATACCATTGTCAGAGATCGTGATGGTTTTGGCAGTGGCATCGGCTGCTACTTTTATTTTCAGTTCGCCCAGTTCTTTGTTATAGTGTCCCAGGGAACCAAGCCTTTTTACTTTTTGGGTGGCGTCCACAGCATTGCTGACCAGTTCCCGTAAAAAGATTTCATTATCAGAGTATAAAAACTTCTTGATGATAGGGAAGATGTTCTCAGTATTGATGGAGATTGTCCCTTTTTCCTGTACCATATTGTTTATTGTTTATCAATTTGTATAAAAGAATAGTTGCCAGGTAGCAAGCCTCGTTCCAAAGCGATCTTAATTGCCAGATTGACAGCGGTGATAGGTCCCCGGCCCGGGCATAAAAATGCCACCGGTTAACAAGGTGGCATTTAAAAGATTTGTGTCAGTAATTACATCATTACTGTATCCATCGAATGGATGACTCCGTTCGATATCCGGGTTTCACGGGGCAGGATAGTAATGTCACCAATATGAGCCGCTCCATTTTTTACCTGTACTATCAATTCCTTGCCATTAACCGTCGTCAGCTTATCGCCGTCTTTCAGGTCCTGGTAGGTTATCTTTCCGTTTACAATATGATTATTCAGCAGATCAGCCAGCTGAGCCCTGTTTTGAGGCTCCAGGAGCTTATCCATTTTCCCTTTTTCTAATTTATCGAAAGCCAGGTCTGTAGGAGCAAAAAAAGTAAATGGGCCTGTACTGCTCAGCAACTGGTCCAGGTCGGAAGCATGCACACCTTTCTTTAATGTTTTCAGGTTTTTATCTTCATTCACCACCTGAGTAATATTTGACATATAAGTTTATTTATCCACCGGCAGTATTACCGGCAAGGCGGGGAAGGTAGTCATTAGCAGGCAGCTTTACTGTTAATGTTTCAGCCGGGTGTTTTGTGGTCAATAAACTCGTTGGTATATATTCTGAAAAGAAGGATGATATAATTGACCAGCAACGGCCCAAAAATGAGACCGATAAAGCCAAATAATCCCAATCCAACGATCACTCCCAGTACGGTAACCATCGGATGTATATTTCCTAATTTCTTCAATAACGTAATACGGGCCAGGTAATCAACATTGCCTGTAACAATTACACTAAACAATAGTAACCCGGTAGCATTCCAGGTGTTACCGCTGGCATACATGTAAATGACCAGCGGTACCCAGATGATCATTGTGCCTACTACCGGGAAAAATGCAAATATACCGGTGAGGAAACCCCAGAGTACAAATTCATTCACTTCAAAAATGATATATCCGGCAGTAGCTGTTAGTCCCTGTATGATAGAAATAATAGGAATACCAAGAGCACTGGCTTTTACGATTCGTTTTGTTTCGGAGGCGAAGAGATCAATATTAGTTTGTTTTAAAGGGATGACCCTGCCAAGGTATGACTCCATTTCTTTGCCGTGCACCAGCATATAATACAATACAAAGAGCAGAAGAGCAAGATTAACTACCAGGTTGGAGGTGCTATTCACCAGCATAGGCACAAACTCCGACAATTTTTGTTGCAGGTTAGATAGTGTTTCGTCTGAAATAAAAGTGAAACCTGCTTTTTGTTGTGCCTCATTGATTGCTTGCTTTGCGCTGCCAAGTGCCGCTGCAGGATCATTAAAAAATGGACGCACCTGTTTTTCCAGCAGTATAACTATGAAATAAACAAGCAATGCCAACAACAGGAAATAAACAAGCAGGTATAATCCTGCTGTCCAGCCCTTTTTCCATTTACGGTGATAGATCAGTTGAAAGTAAGTACTGCGGCTCAGAATATACAAGGTTAATGCCCCCAGTAATCCCGGAAAGAATATATAAAGTTCTTTGATGGACAGGAATATCAACAGCAGCAGCAGGAATAGAATCATTACCTGCTTGATCTGGTTATTGAAACTGGTTGTTGATGACATAGGTTCTTGTGTAAGCTGTAGAACTCACATAAATACTTATAAGTAAGGTAAAACTTTTTTTAATAACCAGTTATGACAGTTGTTAGTTCCTGCCAGTTTGAAAGTTATATACCTGTCACAGGGTTGGAATTATCTGTTTCATTAATAGTAAAAAGCCCCGGTTTACCCGGGGCCTTCAATCTTTGCAATACTGATACTTACTCAACAATACCGGCATTACCGGCACGGTAAACTTTATCCTTATCGGATAAAATAACAGGAGAACTGCAATAGATATCGTCAGTAGTAGCCATTTGCCATTTTAAGTTACCATCTTTATCAAAAGCATTTAAATATTTACCGGCTCCGATAAAAATCACATCATTGGCAATTGTTACTGATGATAAAAAGCCGTAATCTTCTATCCTGCTATCCAGCTTAACAGGTATTCTCTGTTTTACGCTTCTTCCGCCAAGGTCAAGTGCTTTTTGCCATTTAATAGATTCATCTGTTACATTAAAGGCAAATAATGTACCCTCTTCAGAAATTGCATAAACAACCTCACCGAGAACAGCCGGGGTCATGTAATAATTTACATAATGACCTGATGGCAGTGTATAAGTATGTTTCAGTGTGCCATTGGCAGCATCGAACGCATACATTTTATTTTCATAATCCCCAGACACGAATAACATTCCATTGTTATAAACTGGTGTAGCATTCTCTGTGTACTCATTGATCATTTTACTCCATACCTCAGTGCCAGTAGTAATGTTAACTGCAGAAAACTTTCCGCCCGCATCAATTATGTAAATGATCTTATTCGCAATAGCCGGGTTATTGTGGTAACAGGAATAATTAGACAGGTATTCCCATTTTATGTTACCGGAGGGTTCAATACCATATAAGTGACCGCCGCAGGTATTGGCAATGATCAAGCCATTGGAATAGTTCAGTGCATGTACAGAACTATAAATCTCCTTTTCCATTGTAGTGGTGCCATCACTGAGTTTCAGACCTAACAAATATTGGTCACTACCGACATAAACAATATCATTTACAATAATCGGGGAGCAAAGCCATGACAAATTAATCCCTGTCCTGCTCCAGTTCAATGCACCTGTTTCTGTATTGAAACAGTATACTTTTTGATTTTCATAATCTGTAAATACTACTGTATTCTTGTAAACAGCTGGTGACCCATAAACATATCCATAAGAAGTATTTGTGGCATAGCTCCAGAGATTGAGCCCTGTCTGGGCATTGGCAGCATAAAGCTTATTAGTGTTATCCGAAATGAATGCCACTTTATTTTGTTCAGGTACAACAGGAGGAGTTACATCTTTATCTTTTTTACAAGCATTAATAGCCAATACTGGTATTATCAGCCAAAACGCTTTATTAAACATCGTTTTCATAAAACTAGTTTTAAAGGTTGGCTTAATAAATAATTCAATACGTTATTGGCGTATTTAAGTTTATTAAGTTTTAAAATTACTTGTCTTGTTGTGGATTTTCCGTCAAAAAGTGATACGGTAAACGCTGGCCAGCAATCCCCGGGTCAGTGTATATTCATTTATACATAGCCGTGACTTGTACTATGAAGTTATGAATGACTATATACTTTTTCCAAATTTTAAAGACTGATTTCAGGATTATAATGTTATGATTCTAATCATAACAGTTAGCTTTTTTCCCGCATGGCGGACAGGAAATTGTTTGAAAACACTTGTTAACTTCAGGTATAAAAATCTGGTTTATGAAACAACAGTTAAATCCCTTTCTTTATGTTTCATTACTGACAATCTTTGTTTTGTTATGTTTTACAGGTTGTTCTCCCGGTAAGGAGGTTTCAACAGCTTCCAAAGAGGAGATTTCGCAGGCGATTGGTGCAGATGCATGGAAATTTACAGCACTATTTGTGAACCCGCAATACGGCCGTTCCAGGAATGTTAACGGCAGCTACCAGGTTAAATTTAACAGGGAAAAGATGGAAGTATACCTTCCGTATTTTGGCCGTGCATATGGCGGGGCAGATGTTATGAGTGGCCGGAGTCCGCTGGATTTTACAACCACTGATTTCAGTTTTGAAAAAGAACAGGATAAAAAAGGTGCCTGGGTAATTACGATCAAACCAAAAGATTATAGTGAGGTACAAATTTTCTTATTCACTTTGGAGGATAATGGCAGAGCTGAATTGAATATACAGCTGACCAACAGGTCTCCTATAAGTTTTAGAGGAATCATCGACCCGGTAAAATAATTTATACCGTTCCTGATAGTTGACACTACTATTTTTATCAAATAAAAAAGGCTTGCCATGGCAAGCCTTTTTTCAAGAGGTCATTTTCTTAACTCAAATGTTTAGAAAGGTGTTTTGCCATATCAAACATAGATACCTGGCTTTTACCACCGAAAACAACTTTCAGTTTGGCATCAGCATTGATCATACGTTTGTTGGTCTTGTCCTGCAGCTTATTCGCCTTGATGTAAACCCATATCTTTTTCACTGCTTCTGTACGGGGCAATGCTTTTGTTCCAACTACGGCACCTAATGCTGCACTTGGAGTAAGCGCTTTCATAAATGCTGCGTTTGGCTTACGGGCAGGTTTCTTTTTAGCAACTTTTTTCTTAGCTGCTTTTTTTACTGCTTTTTTAGCTACTGGCTTTTTAGCCACTTTCTTTGCAGCTTTTTTAGCTGCTTTTTTCTTTGTTGCCATGTTTTTTAGATTTAGAATTTTAATGGGTATTCAGTTTATACCGGTATCAAATATAGATTATTTCTACTCTCGGTGTAACTATGAAAAAAAAATCTGGCCTTATTTTTTGGTTGTTTATCCACAGTTGTACTGTATACAGGCAAAATACGGAACAGGGAAGTTGCTGTTTTTATTCATGGGCAGTTCCTAAATTGTGTTATAAAAGATCATTTTTTGTTCATTAATATTCATAGCCATCAACCACCTGCTGCACAGGAATGGTGCATTCAAAACCTGTACAATGGCTTTGACCAGGCAGATTTACCGGGGTACTATTCCATTGGTATACATCCATGGCATTTAGATGCTGCGAATTGGCTGCAGCAAATGGATGCATTGAGGGATTGGTGCCGTCACCCCCATGTGCTGGCCATTGGTGAATGTGGGTTGGACAAGGTTTGTACAACCAGCTTTTCACTGCAGCAGCAGGTTTTTTCGGCCCAGTTACAATCTGCCAACGAGATAGGCAAACCACTGATTATTCATTGTGTACGGGCATGGGAGGAAGTGCTGCATTTGTTGCAACAACAACGAAACAGGGTGCCGGTTATCTTTCATGGATTTAATAAAAATAGGGCTATTGCGCAACGAATCATCAATAAGGGGTACTATGTATCATTTGGAAAATCATTGGAGAAATTGGCGATACGGGAAGTGCTGGCGGCCTTACCGCCGGATAAAATTTTCCTGGAAACAGATGCTGCTGCTGTAAAAATAGAAAGTATTTACAAATGGGCTGCTGACGCTTTTTCAATTGAGATCAATTCACTTCTTTTGCAAATTCAAAAAAATGCAGCTACAGTTTTTGGCGCTGCTCTTGTTCAATTATGACGACTGATACTTCCTGGCTTTCCAGGACCAATTTACTGATAGGAGAAAAAGCACTGCGCAAACTTACCCAATCACATGTAATGGTAGTGGGCCTGGGTGGTGTGGGTTCTTATGCCGCAGAATTCATTGCCCGGAGCGGCATTGGTAAGATGACCATTATTGATGGCGATGTAGTGGACCCCAGCAACCGTAACCGGCAGTTACCGGCACTGGCCACCAATCATGGTCAATCAAAAGCGATGATAATGGCCGAACGTTTACAGGCCATCAATCCTGAAATTGAACTGAATGTCATCAAAGAATTTATCAATCCCGGAATGGTGATGGAGCATCTTACTTCCAAACCCTGTTATATCATTGATGCCATTGACAGTATAACCCCTAAAATCACCTTTATCAAAATGGCGTATGAAAGTGGATTGCCTTTAGTCAGTAGTATGGGTGCAGGCGCCAAAGTGGATCCTACTAAACTTCAGGTGGTTGATATTTCAAAAACATATAACTGTCCTTTTGCACAGCAAATCAGGAAACAGCTTAAAAAAAATAATATCCGAAAGGGTATAAAAGTGGTTTTTTCACCGGAAGAGCCCATTAAAGAAAGCCTGATGTTAACCGATGGTAAGAACTTCAAAAAATCTGCATACGGTACCATTTCTTATTTACCTGCTGTATTCGGTGCCGTGGCAGCGTCGGTGGTTATAAGAGATCTGATAAAAAATGGATGACAATTGTTCAGCGATCTTTCTTTTTGGAAAATAAAAAAATGATCAGGGTAATAATGACCAGGCTGAGTGAACCATATAACACATAACTGAAAGGCATGGAGAAAGATTGTATATGAAAGTAAACTTTTCCGGTCTTACAGTAATAAACATCCCATCAAAAAAGTATTGCTGGCAATATCCATTCGCATGCCGGTTGAACCGGTCACATACCAAAAGGATAGGTTTCCGGCATTTGTTGCCCGTCAGGTTCTATGTGCAAAGGATGTAAGGCCCTAGTTTCATCAAAGAAGATAAATGCATCATACCGCAACGGCATGATGCTCGGCACATAGTTACCATACTCCCGCTGGGGATTATATACTACGCCTATGGCACGGTGGCCAATTTCTTTATTACCCAACACTTCTTTCACCTGTTGATTCATCAGCATCACCCGGTCTGTGGCCCCGGCAGTATGCATAATGTATTCCCAGCTATTGGTTATGGCCGGTGGAACAATCATCTTCCGCATCACATCATTCCAGTGTCGACCGGCTATTACAGATCCTTTGTAAGAACCAAAGCCAACGGCAAATACTCCATCATGATAATGCATTTCATTCACCAGTTGTCCCACATTTACCATACCATCCAGTCGCATATCTGTAGCCCTGGCATCACCAATATGAGTATTATGTTCCCATACAATGGCTTTGGCATGAATACCATGAAAATCTATCAGCTTGTTTAAAGTATCAACCATGTGATGATCCCGGATATTCCAGCTATAGGGTCCGCCTTTCATCATAGCCCGGTAGTATTTTTCTGCATTTACAGCAATCATGGCATTCCGTTCTACATTCAGCACGGCTTCGGGATCAGTATTGTATTGCTGCATTTTATTCCTGATCTCCAGCAGCAGGTCCACCACTTCTGCTTCACAGGTTGCAGGCACCAACGAATGTGCTGTTGCCCTGGCATAAGATTGTCCTTCTTCCTCCCTATAAGGTTCAAAACAATGCCAGGCCTGCATGGCCACTTCTTTTGCTTGCTTGTCTGTTTTATCCAGGTAATTGATAATAGCTTCCAGGCTCTCCCATAAGCTGTAAACATCTAACCCATAGAAACCAACCCGTTTGTTTGCCGGCAGTGCTGCGTTATGCTTTCGCATCCATTCTGTCAGCGCCACGATTTCCCAATTGGCCCACATCCAGGTAGGCCAGCGGTTGAATACAGCGAGAACATCCCTGGCACTATTCCCTGCATCAGTATAACCTTTTACATACCGGTTTACCCGGTAACAATCCGGCCAGTCACCTTCTACGGCAATAAAGGAGAATCCTTTTTCCAGTATTAACCGCCTGCTGATCACTGACCGCCAGGTATAATATTCATGTGTACCATGGGACGCTTCACCCAGCAACACATATTTCGCATCCCCGATGGCATCCATCAACTTATCAAGATCCTTTGTATTGTTAAGGTCAATAGAATGATCCTGGATGAATGTTGTAAGGTCTATACTTTCACCCTTATCTTCTTTCAAATAGGTGATACGCATATGGTTCAATTTAATAATTCAAGTAACAATAATTCACTCCCTGAACCTATGATAAGGTTCATTCATTTATATGAGTGAACTCACCGAAAACGGCACTGGTGCCAATGTAAATTCACAACATGAAATAAAGTGCAGGTATATGTTTATAGCCTGCTTTTTGTTGGTGTAAGTGAATGATTGATATTTTTTTATCAGGTGGTAGAAGTGTTTAAAGATGAAAAAAGAGATTCGGGAAGATGTGTTTATTCCGGTTGGTTCTGTCACGGTTGAAGGGCATTTGGGTTTGCCTGATAAAGCGGATAGTATTGTTATCTTTTCTCATGGTAGCGGCAGCAGCCGTTTTAGTCCCCGTAATAAGTATGTAGCTGATGTTTTAAATGAGCAAAATATTGCTACGCTGTTAGTTGATCTGCTTACAACGAAAGAGGATTTAAATTATGCTTCACGGTTCGATATTAATTTACTTACACAGCGGTTGGTGGGTGTTTCCAAATGGGTAGCAGAGCAACCGGTTTTCAAAAATTTTCAAATAGGTTACTTCGGAGCCAGTACCGGTGCTGCCAGTGCATTAAGGGCCGCAGCTACACTGGAAGATAAAGTTAAAGCAGTTGTGTCAAGAGGTGGCCGGCCGGACCTGGCCATGCAGGTGCTGCCATTTGTAAAAGCTCCCACATTGTTAATCATTGGTTCATTGGATGACCAGGTGATTGAATTGAACCAGGAAGCATATGACCAGTTACGATGTAAAAAACAAATGATGATTGTAGAAGGCGCTTCTCATTTGTTTGAGGAACCCGGCAAACTGCAGGAGGTGGCCGTTTTAGCTGCGGATTGGTTTAAAAAATACCTGGTGAATACTGATCCTTATCTTGATAAAGCTGGTATTGTGCTTAAAAATTAAGCTATATGTATTTCAACGACCGATATGATGCCGCCATGCAACTGGCTCCGCTCCTGGAGAAGTATAAAAATGAAAAAGGTGTTATCCTGGCTGTGCCGAGGGGTGGAGTACCAATTGGTTATTACCTGGCCAAATACCTTGACTTTCCATTGGATCTGCTGATGACCAAAAAATTAGGTCATCCCGGTAATGAGGAATTTGCCATTGGTGCAGTAAGCCTTGAAGGAAGTGTTGTAGAAGAAACTATGGGTGTACCGGAACAATATATCAGGGAGGAAACACGGCGTATCAGGGAGCAGCTGAAAGAACGCTACATAAAGTTCATGGGTAATAAAGAGCCTGTTGATATAAAGGGAAAAATAATCATTGTGGTGGATGATGGTGTGGCAACGGGACGAACTATACTATCTACTATAAAAATTCTTCGCAATAAAGAACCCCGAAAGATTGTGGTGGCTGTTCCGGTTGCATCTGAAGAAGCAGCGGATAGAATAAAAGAAGTGGTGGATGATTTTATCTGCCTGCATACACCTTATCCATTTTATGGGGTAGGCAGGTTTTATGCCGACTTCACACAGGTGGAAGATGAAGATGTTCTGCTGTTGTTAAATGAATTAAACGCCAGGGGGAAAGTGGCACAGTCATAGTTACTGTTATTGCAAAGTCTTATTTTCGGTTGCTGGTTAATCTCCCCGGTTTACAACGACTCAATCAAATTATTTGTGAGCAGCCAAAAACACCAATTGAGCTATTATGTCATTAATGGTATTACCCTGTACAGAATTGTTACAGCTCCCCTGTTAATAGTCCTGCTCTTTAGTGGTCATTATGATTTATTCAAATGGTTGCTCGGGGTCAGTTTTTTCACTGATTTAATTGATGGTTACCTGGCGAGAAAATTCAAAGTCACCAGTATAATGGGGACAAAGCTTGATTCTATCGGGGATGATTTAACTGTTGCAGTTGCCGTTATCGGTTTATTTGTCATTTTCCCGGACTTTATCAGGCAGGAGAAATGGGTGTTTATCATTCTCCTTGTTTTTTTTCTGCTTCAGACCGTTTCAGCATTTATCCGCTATGGCAGAATGACTAATTTTCATACCTGGCTGGCCAAGACAGCAGCTTTGCTGCAGGGCGTATTCCTGCTGTTGACTTTCTTTATGGGTAAACCATTTTTACCTTTGTTTTATACAGCCGTCACCATTACACTGCTGGAACTGGCAGAAGAAATCATACTGGTTTATGTATTACCAGTATGGGAGGCGAATATAAAAGGATTGTATTGGGTATTGAAAAGAAAAAAACCGGCGGGCACAAAGTAACAGGCCGGCTGCTTATAGTGGCAGATGATATTTATTTGGTGAATCAATGAGTATAATCATTATTTATGATGGCATAAACTGCAATCTTGCATGCTGAACTGATAATTTTCAAGCACTAACCTTCTCCAATATCTGCAAAATATCCCCATACCGGGTTCAGCGATGATGAAACAGCTTTCAATAATTCCGGAATCAATTAACTTACAAGTAAATCACTTGCTATATGTCGGAAATTAATAAAACCTTTTTGGTTAAAGCAAATGAGTTTGTTTTCTCTTTTGACCAGGAAGAGATCGATAAAGCAGACTTTATAAAAAAAAATCCAGCGGAATTTAATCTTATCAAAGACAACCGTTCCGTAAATGCCAAACTACTGGAATCAGATACTGCTGGTAAAAATTTAAAGATCGAAGTGGATGGAGAAACGTTCGAACTGGTTATAAAAGATGAACTGGACCAGCGGCTGGACAGCATGGGTTTCAGCAGTACGTCCACCAAGCATATCAAAGAAATCAAAGCTCCTATGCCCGGCCTGGTGCTGGAGGTGGCAGTAAAAGAGGGCCAGGAAGTAAAAGAAGGTGAAAGGATACTGATTCTGGAAGCTATGAAGATGGAGAACAGCATCATGATACATACTACTGCAATAATCAAAAGAATAGCTGTAACACCGGGACAGGCGGTGGACAAAGGGCAGGTGCTGGTAGAGCTGGAATAATTCAACAATCAAAATCAATCAGATGAAAAAAATATTAGTTGCCAACCGGGGAGAAATTGCGTTGCGTATCATGCGGACCATCCGGAAGATGGGAATAAAATCAGTAGCAGTATACTCTGATGCAGACCGTCATTCTCCCCATGTGTTATTTGCTGATGAAGCTGTTTGTTTGGGTCCGGCTCCGTCCAGTCAATCCTACCTGAATGGAGATAAGATTATTGCATTTAGTAAAGAACTTGGTGTGGATGGAATTCACCCGGGCTATGGTTTCCTGAGTGAGAATGCAGAGTTTGCACAGAAAGTAACTGATGCCGGTATTGAATTTATTGGACCTACACCTGAAGCGATGCGAATCATGGGATCAAAGCTGGCCGCAAAGGAAAGTGTAAAAAAATATAATATCCCGATGGTACCCGGTATTGACAGGGCTATTGACGATGTGAACCTGGCAATAGAAGTAGCAGACAAAATTGGTTACCCGGTATTGATTAAAGCTTCTGCAGGTGGTGGCGGTAAGGGAATGCGGATTGTTGAGAAAGCTGATGATATGCAGGAACAAATGGAAAGAGCTATCAGTGAAGCAAAATCTTCTTTTGGGGATGGCTCCGTATTCCTGGAAAAATATGTTACATCTCCCCGGCATATAGAAGTGCAGGTAGTGGCCGACAAGTATGGTAATGTAATTCATGGCCTGGAGAGGGAATGTAGTATCCAGCGGCGTCACCAGAAAGTAATAGAGGAAACACCTTCTGCTATTGTTACCCCGGAAATGCGGGAAAAAATTGGTGATGCAGCAGTGATGGTGGCTAAATCCTGCAACTATGTTAGCACCGGTACGGTAGAATTCCTGGTGGATGATAAACTGAATTTTTATTTTTTGGAAATGAATACCCGCCTGCAGGTAGAACACCCGGTTTCTGAAATGATCATCGGTCTTGATCTGGTAGAGCAACAGATCAGGATAGCAAGAGGTGAAAAATTAGGTATTACCCAGGATGACATCAAACCCAACGGGCATGCTATTGAACTCAGGGTCTATGCAGAAGATCCGCTTAATAACTTTTTACCCTCCATCGGCACCTTAACGAAATATGAAAAACCAACCGGTGAAGGGATACGGGTAGATGATGGATATGAGGAAGGAATGACAATACCGATTTATTATGATCCCATGATTGCCAAACTGGTGGTGCATGGCAAAACAAGAACAGAAGCGATTCAGAAAATGTTACAGGCTATTAAGGAGTATAAGATCGAAGGTGTCGCTACCACATTACCTTTTGGTACGTTTGTTTTTGAGCATGATGCATTTTTCTCCGGAAAATTTGATACTCATTTTGTAAAGAACTACTATACACCTGAAAAAATAAAAGCCAAACAAAAAGCGAATGCAGAGATTGCTGCCATTGTAGCGATAAAATACTGGCAGGAAAGAAAGAGAATGCTTATTCCTGTTGAACATAAATCCACCAGTTGGAAACGTCGTTTGGCACATTGATTCATTAGTTGAACAGAAACCTTATTTCATTCAAAAAAGCAATACATGAAACCGAAAGTTGAAATATTAAGAGAGAAGATAGAGGAAGGAAAGTTGGGAGGTGGAGTAAAAAGAATAGAAGCGCAGCATAAGAAAGGAAAACTGACTGCCAGGGAAAGGGTGGAACTACTGATGGACCCGGGATCTTTTGAAGAGATCGGTGCATTGGTCACACACCGGACTAAAGATTTCGGAATGGAGAACCAGAAATTCTATGGCGATGGTGTCATCACTGGTTTTGGAACTGTCAACGGACGGTTAGTGTATGTCTTTGCACAGGACTTCACTGTATTTGGAGGAGCCTTGTCTGAAACACATGCTGAAAAAATTTGCCGTATTATGGATATGGCTATGAAATCAGGTGCGCCGTTGGTTGGATTGAATGATTCAGGCGGTGCAAGGATACAGGAAGGTGTCCGGTCATTAGGCGGGTACGCAGATATTTTTTATCGTAATGTACAGGCATCAGGTGTTATTCCGCAAATTTCAGCCATTATGGGGCCCTGTGCCGGTGGCGCTGTGTATTCACCTGCTATGACTGATTTCACAATCATGGTGGAGAACACCAGTTATATGTTTGTAACGGGACCCAATGTGGTGAAGACGGTAACGAATGAAGAAGTTAGCTCAGAGGAGTTGGGTGGAGCCTCCACTCACTCTACCAAATCAGGTGTTACACATCTCACTGCGGTGAATGATATGGATTGCATCACACAGGTAAAAAAATTGCTGAGCTATATGCCGCAAAACTGTGAAGATGTGGTGATGAAACAGCCCTACACCTTAGGTGATGAAACAAGGGAGGTGCTGGAGACTATTGTACCGGCCAGTGCCAGCCAGCCTTATGATATAAGATCAGTAATTGAGGGTATTTGTGATACAGATTCTTTCTTCGAAGTTCATAAAGAGTATGCGGAAAATATTGTGGTGGGATTTGCACGGTTGGCCGGCAGAAGTTTAGGTATTGTAGCCAATCAGCCGATGAGCCTCGCCGGGGTACTGGATATTGCCAGTTCAAAAAAAGGCGCAAGATTTACTAGGTTCTGTGATTGCTTCAATATTCCTTTAATGGTATTGGTGGATGTGCCGGGCTTTTTACCGGGTACCGACCAGGAATGGAATGGGATCATCACAAACGGTGCAAAATTGTTATATGCACTAAGTGAGGCTACGGTGCCCCGTTGTACTGTTATTACCCGTAAAGCATACGGAGGTGCCTATGACGTGATGAACTCCAAGCATATTGGTGCCGATATGAATTATGCATGGCCGTCAGCAGAAATTGCAGTGATGGGAGCAAAGGGAGCCAGTGAGATCATTTTCAAAAATGAAATTGCGGCCGCAGAAGATCCTGCAAAAAAATTGCTGGAGAAAGAAGCGGAGTATGCGGAATTATTTGCCAATCCATACACGGCAGCTGAAAGAGGATTTATAGATGAAGTGATCGAACCAAGAGAAACAAGAAAAAAACTGATCAAGGCGTTTGCGATGCTGGAGAATAAAGTGGCTAAAAGGCCAAGAAAGAAGCATGGAAATATACCGTTATAAAAACGGCTCAGATCAATTCTTTGTTAACAGCACCCAGGAAGCACAAGCCGATAAGCAGCGATGGTAACCCGTAGACCAACGCCATTCTGGTATCTCCGTTACTAAGAAAATAAACAGCCATCAGCAAAGCACCGGCTATCAGCAACCGTCCTCCCCACAGCGGCTGGAACCAGGCGAGGATAAAACCGGCGATCGTAAGCAGGGTGAAAGGAAGAAAATGTAACAATTCTTTACCCATACCATTCATGATATCAGGTAATCCTTCCCCAATAAAGAAAGTAAGAAAAAAGGCCGTAACCAGTATGCCACCGATACGGCCTGTCCACAATAGTAACTTATGCTGTTGCATACAATTTCTTTAAACAGTTTGAATCATTGCATCCTTTCACATTGCTTTCAGTACAGGTTGCTCTTTCAGGTTAACCAGTACATTTTTCTTTACTAAATCCTTTGCGATCATTTGCCCGTATTCATGCCCCAGGCTTTCGGAAGATGAAGGGTCGAAGGACTGGCTCTGTGCAGAGTAGACCAGGTCATTCGTTGCCAGGTCGTACAGGTTAGTTTCCCAGAAGTACTTGGTATCTTCTGTATAATAACCTTCTGAATAGATCCTGCCATAGATAGTTCTTGAATAGCCCCAGAAACGGTTATAATAAATATTATACGGAGTGTACTGCACCCGACCCGGAACATAATATCTCTCCCGGGTTTTATCCAGCAGTACTACGGTTAGTACTGCATCAACACCGGAGTTGCGCAGTTTGCTGATCGCCTGTTCCTCATTCATATTCTCAAAAGTCTTGGGATTGTATTCATCACAGGAGCAAATCGCATCATAACCGAGATCTTTTAGATCACCTACCAGGTGTTGTTCCATTTTTTCCCTGAGAGTTCTGTCTGCTTCCCGGATAAGACCTAATACGACAATCCTGTTATACTTTTTAGGCTGTATATTTTCTGCTTTCCATGAACTGGTGATGCGGGATGTAGGTCCGCAACCAAACAGCAGGAATAAAAACACTACAGCCATGGTTAATAGCTGTTTCATATAGATTGTTTTATTACTTGTAAGTTACTGCTGACTGGTGTCTGTTAGTACTGATAGCTGTCACAAGGGAGATTGATAGCTGTCACTGGCAATAAAAAACCCGGCAAAAATTGCCGGGTTTTTAAGCTCCCCCTGTTGGACTTGAACCAACGACCCTCTGATTAACAGTCAGATGCTCTAACCAACTGAGCTAAAGGGGAATACCTTTTCCGTTTATTTAACGGGCAGCAAAAATAGGGATTTTAGCTTTTTCAACAAGCTATTCACAATCATTTTTTACCGGAAAATTCCCCAAAGACCACCCTCTTCTTCAAAACCTGCAAATACACCATCCTCCCGTTGTTCCACCGGCCAGTGTTTCAGGTAATAGCCTTCGCCACTTACATTGCGGCCATTTTGTATACTGAACTTATAGCGATGGAGAGGGCAGACTATATTACCCAGTGCATCTATATGGCCATCGGCTAATATTCCTCCGGAATGCGGACATTTATACGCAAAAGCAAAGACTGCTTCCTGATGCCTGCCAATGCATATCTTTTTACCCTTCCACTCCGCCACAGCAATATTGTTATCAGCAAAATCCAGTTCGTTGATATGATCAGCAATTTTATACCAGGTGTATTTTTTTTCTGCCACAGGCTAATACAGAAATTCTGTTTTATACGGGTACCGTATCCGGTACAACTCTCTTACTTTTTCCAGTATCGTTTTGCGTAGTGTCTCTAAATTTCTTTTTTCAATGGCTGCTACAAATACTGCATGGCCATTTGTTTCCCGTTGCCATCTTTCATACAGGTCTTCCAGGATTTCTTTTTTGGTGCTTTCCTCCAGCCATTCATCAAAGGTTTGCTTTTCGTACAGGTCCATTTTATTGAAGATGGTGAGGGTTGGCTTTTCAAAAGCATTGAGCTCCTGCAATGTTTTATTGACTACTCCTATCTGCTCTTCGTAGTTCGGATGTGATATATCCACTACATGCAGTAGTATATCAGCTTCACGAACTTCATCCAATGTACTTTTAAAACTTTCGACCAGGTGGTGCGGCAGCTTGCGGATAAAACCTACGGTGTCACTCAGTAAAAATGGGGTGGTTTCAAACACAACTTTACTGGTTGTGGTATCTAGGGTCGCAAATAGTTTATTTTCTGCGAACACATCCCGTTTGCTCAGTAAATTCATAATGGTGGATTTGCCCACATTGGTATAACCTACCAATGCCACCCGGATAAATTCACCCCGGTCTTTTCGTTGGGTATATGCCTGTTTATCTATCTCCGCTAATCGTTTACGGAGTAATGAAATTTTATCTCTTACAATCCGGCGGTCTGTTTCAATTTCCGTTTCACCCGGTCCTCTTGTACCAATACCACCACCCAAACGTTCAAGGTGTTTCCACATACCTCTCAGCCTTGGTAATATGTATTGGTATTGCGCCAGTTCTACCTGTGCTTTGGCCTGTGCGGTTTTTGCCCGGCGGGCAAAGATGTCGAGGATCAGGTCACTGCGGTCAATCACTTTTACATCCAGTGCTTTTTCAATATTATTGATCTGTGCACCACTGAGTTCATCATCAAAAATGACGATACGGATATCTTTTCCCTGTACATAATTTCTAATTTCTTCCAGTTTGCCTTTTCCCACAAATGTTCTGCTATCCGGGTGTTGTAGTTTTTGGGTAAAGCGTTTTACGGTAACCGCCCCGGCTGTTTCGGCCAGGAAAGCCAGTTCATCCAGGTATTCCTGCACCTGGGTGTCCGTCTGGTCTTTTTGAACTACTCCAACCAGTACGGCTTTCTCTTCGTTTTGTATAACATTCCTTTTGTCCAGCATAATAATAAAAACACCCCCGGCGCTGCGAGGGATAAGCAAAGGTAAAAAATACTGGCGGGCTGAAACTATTGTGCAAAAAGAAAAAGCGGCTCAATTGAAGGAGCCGCTTTTTTATTGAGAAATAAGGGTATTATCAGAGTCCGCTCAATGTTAGTCCGATAGAATAAGGCCTTACCTGGGGACCAAATCCATCTCTTAAAAGCGGGGTGAACTGGTAACTGCCGTAAAGGCTGAAATGGCCATAGCCAATTCTTGCCATACCAGAAAGGCGGTTCTTATTAAAGAAACGTTTGCTGGACTCCTTCATCACATAATCATTAATGGAGTTTCCATTTTTATTTTCAAATTTAGTATTGCGGGTTTGCGCTTTGATTAATGTACCAATCTTTACACCGATCGCCAGTTTCAACCCTTTGCCGGTAGCAGGGTCTGCAGAATAGCGGAATTCAATCGGAGCTTCCAGGTAAGTGGTAGCCAATTTTGTTTTCTTAAAGTGATTGGTATCCTGCTGGTTGGTAAAATAAAGCGTTGGCGTAGCATCTTTAATTCCCACATAAGTTTTGGAGAAAGTAATATGATCAGAACCAATGCCCGGACCGAAAGCCATGCTAAGCTTAGGATTGGTTTTAAAAGGGAAATCATACATGAAATACACATTGATGCTTTTTGAAAGGCCACCTGTATTGATGGTATCAGGCTTGCCCGCCCAGCCAGTGTAGCCCAACTGAAGCAAAAAATGGTCATTGGCCCGGTTTGCCAGGTTAGGCTTGTCTTTTTTCTTGGTTGGGGTTGGATCATCCTGTGCAGACAGAGACAAAACAAGAGCTGCACTGAGAGAAAGCAATAAAATCTTCTTCATATAAAAATTAAGTAGTGGACAAATGTATTTTCATCCCGGTTAACAAAAGGTTAAAGAACAACCACTTGCTGATTAAAATAAATGCTCCGGAAAAACACGGAGCATTTGTGGACCCTGTTGGGATCGAACCAACGACCCTCTGATTATGAGTCAGATGCTCTAACCGTCTGAGCTAAGGGTCCTGCCGGTAAGGCGGCTGCAAAAGTATAAAAAAAGCCTTGTAAACAAGTAAGTTGCTATATAAAATGTAATCCTTAGATTTACGTCGCTTTGCTATGCTTGAGAATGAGCCGATAAAAAGATTGCTATCTGCTATTGCTTTTACTAACGACCAGGCTGCCTATAAGGAGTTATTTCTTCTTTTGCATGGTCGGTTAAAGCAATTCGCTTATTCTATTCTCAAATCCCAGGAAGAGGCGGAAGAACTAGTGTCCGACCTTTTTGTCAAGGTATGGGAAAAAAGAGATCAGCTTACTACCATAGATTCTCCCCTTTTATATTTTTATGCTACTGCCAAAAACCTTGCATTTAATCGCCTGAATAAGCAAAAAAGGCAGCAAAATATTCGTCCGGAAGAATGGCTGGTGCAGCTGAACAGTATTTATTTTGATCCTGAGCAATTGATGATGACAGAAGAAATGATGCGCCAGATCAGGCAGGCCGTCAATAATCTCCCTCCCCGCTGCCGGTTAATATTTAAACTGGTAAAAGAAGACGGGCTTAAGTATAAAGAAGTAGCGGAGTTATTACAACTCTCCGTAAAAACTATCGAAGCTCAAATGGCCATTGCATTACGCCGCATTGGAAAATATATGCACATGGAAGTCAACCAGTTATCTCCTGGCACTAATAATGTAAAAAAAAGTTAAAATCATTTTAGGGGTAAGTAGAGGTTTTGGTTGTCTTACTTCTTTCACCAACCAACGATTCATGAGCCAGGAGCAATTTTGGGTACTTTTTTCAAAAAAACTTTCAGGGGAAGCCTCAGCAGAGGAAATGGGATTACTCGAAAATCTCATCCATCAGCATCCTGAATGGCAATATGCCATACAGAACCTGGAAGATCTTTGGAAATATCAGCCGTACAAAGATTTTGTACAGGAAGAAGATGCCTATATGCTTCATCTTCACCGGATGGCTGAATTGAATATACCTTTTGGTGAGGTGGCAGTTGAGGCAGATATACCCGCAAAGGTCAGAAACAGGCTGGTTACAAAATGGTATTGGGCTGCTGCGGCTGTCATTGCTTTAGTTGGCCTTTTTGCATTTGGTAATTTGTTTAATGATGAGCCGGAAAGAAATCCGATTGCGCAGCAGGTAAATGAAATATCAACCCGTCCGGGCTCAAAATCCAAAGTGCAGTTGCCGGATGGCTCTGTTGTTTGGCTGAATGCCGGAAGCAAATTGACCTACAATAAAGATTTTGGGAAAGAGATAAGGGAAGTGACATTGACCGGCGAAGGTTTTTTTGATGTCGCAAAAAATAAAGAAAAACCATTTGTAATCAATACCACCACAATTAGTATTAAAGTGCTGGGTACTGCGTTTAACGTAAAAGCCTATCCTGACGATAAACAAACAGAAGCAAGCCTGATCCGTGGCAGTATTGAGGTAACTATAAGAAGCAGGCCCAATGACAAAATCATTCTTTCCCCCAGCGAAAAACTGGTTGTAGAGAATAATGTTCCAAAAGCTGATGTAAGGGAGATGCGTACCGGTAATATTGAAAGAACATCCCTACCGGTAATCAGTACACTGATTTCTGTAAACAAACTCAAATACAGCCCTGTCGACAGCACTGTAGCAGAAACACAATGGGTGAATAATAAACTGGTATTCAGGAACGAGTCCTTTACAGAACTGGCTGTTAGAATGGAAAGATGGTACGATGTTGCAATAGACATCACGGATGAAAGTATCGCTGAAGAAAGATTGAATGGTATTTTCGAAACAGAGACAATTTCCCAGGCACTTGATGCGCTAAAAGAGACTATTCCGTTTCAGTATGAAAAAACAGGAAACAAAATAATTATACACCGCTAATGCTTATGCCAATGATTGCTTTGAACAATACTTCTTAGATAATGAAAAAAATGCGGGATTTCGCTGTAACGAAACCCCGCCAGGTTAACATGTTAAGGAGTGGATTCCTTCCGGAATCCGCATTATTAACCCCTTCAATTGTAAAATATGAAAAAAAACGAAACGACTGCTGTTTCTAAAAAGGATCACCTTTATCAAAAGATTGCCAGAATTATGAAATTGACGTTTGCTTTTTTGCTGATTGCTTGTCTGCAGGTTTCTGCCCGCGGCTTTTCGCAGGATCGTATTACGCTGAAAATGAACGAGGCGGAAATTAAAAAAGTTTTATTCGCTATTGAAAAGAAAACCAATTACCGGTTTCTTTTCAATGAAAGCGCATTTAAAAGAAAACCTAAAGTAACCATTGATGCTGTAGATGCTTCTGTAACAGATCTGCTCGACAAGATTCTGGCGAATACCGGAGTGAGCTATAAAATACTGGGCTCAAAGCTGGTAGTCCTCAAAGAGGGTATTGCTTCCGGAGAGATTGCTTCGCAGGATTTGAGGGTTTCCGGAAAAGTAACAGGGGAAAACGGTGAGCCTTTAGTAGGGGTATCTGTATCCGTTAAAGGTTCCAGAACCGGAACCACTACTGATGCTGCTGGTAATTTCTCACTCACTGTTCCGGACGATGCAGTACTGGTATTTAGTTCAGTGGGCTATGAACCCATTGAAATGGCGGTAGCCGGAAAATCAACATTGAATGTTTCCATGCAACAATCTTCCCGTAAAATTGATGAAGTGGTGGTGATTGGTTATGGAACTGCCAGCAAAAGAGACCTGACTGGTTCTATTACCAAAGTGGCCGGAAAGGATATTGCTGACAAGCCCAACACTAACCCTGTATCAAGTTTACAGGCCAGGGTAGCTGGTCTGACTATTATAAACAATGGTACTCCCGGTGCTGCTCCGGATATTCGTATCCGTGGTACAAACAGCCTGGGTGGCAATTTGCAACCTTTGTATGTAGTGGATGGAATCTTCAATGATAATATCGATTATATCAATCCTTCAGATATTGAGTCAATAGAAGTATTGAAAGACCCTTCTTCACTGGCCATCTTCGGTGTTCGTGGTGCTAACGGTGTTATCGCTGTTACTACTAAAAAAGGAAAAGCTGGTCAGACTGTTATTAATTTCAATACTGCATTTGGTTTTAAAAAGCTGGTAGATAAAATTGCCTGGGCCAACGCCAGTGAATTCCAGACGTTGTACGAAGAAGAGAAAGTAAATATAGGCGCCAATTCTCCATTTGATTATGGCAAATGGACTGCCAATACAGACTGGGTGGATGCGGTAACAAGAACCGGTAAATTCAATACCAATAACCTGAGTATTGCCACCAGCACTGAAAAGAACAGGTTTTACATGGGAGTTGGTTATACCACCGATGAAGGTATCATCAAACATGAAAAACTGAAAAAATTGCAGTTAACTATTACGGATGAGTTGAAAGTAAATAAATTCTTAAAGCTTGGATTCAATATCAATACCGTTAAACAGGATAATCCTTACGGGGCTTCCTGGGTACTGGATGCCGCCCGTAAAGTGATACCACAGGTTAGTGCAGGTACTAAAACGGTCTTTACAAAAAATCCATACGGATTAGACAGCAATAATTACAATCTGTACTATGAGTTGCCGATCATTCAGAATTCAGGGGTTATTAACCCGCTGTTGATACTGGAAAATGAATATAACAAAACGATCAGCCAGGAAAACAGGATCGTGGCAAGTGCCTTTGCAGAGTTTACGTTGCATAGAAACCTTAGCTTCAAGTCAACCGTATATGCTGATATGAGCAGTGTGAATGCAAGGGTGTATACACCGGTTTATAATGCCTACGATGCTGCCAATGATGTAGCGTTTCTTTACAGCAGAAGAACTGGTGTAAGAGAAAGTGATGATACCTATAAGAAATTCCAGACAGATAATATTTTAACGTATAAAGGCCGGATTGCCGGTGATCATAATATTACCGGAATGGTTGGTTTTACCACTTATGACTTCCGATATGCCGGTCGTTTCGGTTCTTCTCAGCAAAGCATTACCGGTAATGCTGTTCCCAATGATAAAAGATTCTGGTATGTAACTAATGGTTTTGAAGATCCGCTGAGTGTAAGAGCATCTTCTGCTCAGTATCAAAGAACAACCGCTTCTTTCCTTACCAGGGCTTTATATAATTATAAAGGCAAGTACTACTTTAATGCTTCCTTCAGGATGGACGGAACTTCTGTATTTCCTAATAACCAATGGCAGCCGTTCTGGGCAGTTGGTGCAGCCTGGGAGCTGACCAAAGAAGAGTTTATGCAGGATCAGAATGTAATTGACTTCTTAAAGCTGAAAGCGTCAACTGGTGTATTGGGCGTTCAGAATACCGGTGGTTATAACTACCCGGCATATCCGCTGTTACGTACAGGGTCTGCTGCGGTGTTTGGCGACCTGGTATATACTGCTGCTGAAAACGATTACCTGGCAGATGAAAATCTGAAATGGGAAACGAACAAAGCAAATGAGATAGGTGTTGAACTGGATGCATTTAAGCGTCGCCTCCATTTTGAAGCGGCTTATTATTCTAAAAAAACCGAAGGCTTGTTATCAAGAGTTAATAATGGCGGTTTGAGCGATGGTTTGCTGAACCAGGGTGCTTTGAAAAATAGCGGTATGGAATTCTCAGCAAGCTGGACACAGAACCTGAGCAGGGACCTGAGTATAACTTTGGGTGGTAACCTGACTACTTTTAATAATAAAGTACTCTCCCTCGCAGGTGATGGAAAAGACATCTTTGATGGCCCGTCTATCACAAGAGTTGGCTCCCCAATTGGTTCTTTTTATGGCTATGTGGTGGAAGGAATTTATCAGAGCTATGCAGAGAAATTAGCTTCACCTGTAAACACAGAATTTGCTTATGGTCCGGGCGATCTGAAGTATAAAGACGTAAACGGTGATGGTGTTATCAATACTGATGATAAGACCATTATCGGAAACCCCACTCCGGATTTCACGTATGGTGGTAATGTTTCCGTTAAGTACAAAGGGTTTGATCTCGGACTTGACTTTGGTGGTGTGTATGGCAATGAGATATTCCGTGTTTGGGGTGCTACTGAATCTCCTTTCCAGCGGGTAAATTATCCGAAGTTCAAGATCAACAGGTGGACTGGTGCTGGTACTTCCAACTGGGATCCGATCTTAGGACAGGATCACAGGATCAATTACGAGAACTCCACTTATTCCATCGAAGATGGAAGTTACTTCAGGTTAAGAAATGTACAGGTTGGTTACAATGTAGAACCTAAGTTCATTTCAAAACTTAAAATGAAGAGTCTTCGCCTGTTCTTTAATATGCAGAATGCGAAGACATGGAAAAATAACCTGGGCTATTCTCCGGAGTTTGGTGGTTCTGCCACTTCATTCTCTGTTGACAGAGCAGGTAATGCGATACCAATGGTAACGACATTCGGATTAAACGTAAATTTTTAAACAATTAAATAGCAAAAAATGAGAAATTTTAAGAGTAGTTTTTTTGCATTGTTGCTTGCATTGCCACTGTTGATGCTATTGAGTGGCTGTGAGAAGTTTTTGGACCGCAAGCCCCTGACAGCTACGCTGGAAGATTTGAACCAGGGTGGTATCGAAGCAGAAATATTTGGTATTTACAGTAATCTTCGTAACAGTCCTGGTTTTACAACTATTCCCTGGCTGGGTGTACATGATTTTCGTTCTGATGATTCAGAAAAAGGAAGTGATGCGGCTGATGGTGCAGAGTGGGTGGCACCATTTGATAATTATCAGTATGTAAAAGATCTATGGGCAACGAATGTATATTGGGATGATCATATGACTTTAATTCAGCTGGCCAATTCAGCAATTCAAAAAGCAGATTCATTGGGCCTGACTGATGCAAGTACAACTCTGAACGTAGCGGAAGCAAGGTTCATGAGAGCTTTCTCTTATTTTGACCTGGTGAGAACTTTTGGTGAAGTGCCAATTCATTCAGGTAAAATATACCAGTCTTCAGATCTTTGTAAGCCAAAAAGTACTGTTGCACAGGTTTATGCATTTATAGATGCTGATCTTCAATTCGCAGCAGATAACCTTCCTGCCACATGGGGTAGTCAATATCCCGGAAGGCTCACCACAGGTGCAGCTAAAGCTTTACATGCGAAAACTCATTTGTACAGGCAAAACTGGGCACAGGCATTAGCATTATGTCAGCAGGTAATCGGCTCAACCACCTACTCACTGAACTCCAGTTATTATGGCATTTTCAAAGATGCCGGTGAGAATAGCGGGGAATCTATCTTTGAAATTCAGGCCTATGTCAGCCCTAACGGTTCTATTGACCAGGGTTGTGGTTTTGCTACCTGTATGGGTGTAAGGGCTGCCACTGCTACCGGATGGAACCTTGGTTGGGGATGGAATACACCAACTGATAACCTGGTGAATGCTTTCGAATCAGGTGATGTGAGAAAAGGGTCTACGATTCTTTTCTCCGGTCAGTCAGACGATCCTTCCACAGGAGGATATGGCAGAGTATTACCTAACTATATATTAGATCCTGTTCCGGGCCCGCTGCCAAGAAAATACTGGAATAAGAAAATCTATGCTGATCCTGCCTACCGTGCATCTACAGGATATAGTGATAACCCAAGATGGATCAATAAAAGAATTATCCGTTATGCTGATGTATTATTGATGGCTGCAGAAGCAAGTAATGAATTAGGCCAGGGTGCAACAGGAATTGGTTGGCTTAACAGTGTAAGAACAAGGGCCAGCCTGGTCGGACGCACCTATACTACCCAGGCTCAATTAAGAACTGATATTAAACATGAGAGAAGGGTAGAGTTTGGAGTAGAAGGCGAACGTTTCTTTGATCTGGTAAGATGGGGTGATGCAAATACGGTATTGGGACCATTAGGATATACTAACCGTTGCCGGTATTATCCCATTCCACAACCTGTTATTGACAGATGTGGCGGTACGATCATACAAAACCCCGAATGGTAATCGTTTAAATATTTTTTTAAACAGAAAATTTTAAAAAATGAACATGAAAAAAAATATTCAACAGTTTTTCCTGGCGGCAGCAATAGTTGTAATGGCTTCCAGTTGTCAGAAAATGTCACGTCCGCCACTAGGAGACTATCCACCTGATACCAATCCTCCTGGTGGGCCACTGAAATTTTATACCGCATTTGACGGTACCAGTGCAGATCCTTTACGTAATGCAGTAGACAGTATTAAGGCAAATTTTGCTTCCAGTAACCCACTGGCATCAATTGATGGTATTTCCGGTAAAGGCATACAAGGTGCTGCCGCAAAAGATAAAGCGATCAAGTATAATAATGCCAATGACTTTGCAAAATCGACCAGTTGGTCAATTTCCTACTGGATGAAAAATGTTCCTGCCACCGATGGTGAACCCGAATTTCATTTTTCGCTTACATCTAAAGACTACTGGCATGAAAGCGGATTGTTCCTCCTGGTTGAAAAGGGCGGACCAGATCCGGGCAATAGTTCTCCGACCCAGATGGCCTGTAAACTGGCTATCGAAGATTATTGGGTTGAATTTATCGGCGCCAACAGGTTGCCTAATGCATTAAACGGAAACTGGCATCATATTGTTTTTGTATATGATGAAACAGATTCTAAAGTAAGGGCCTATGTAGACGGAGCATTAGCACAAACATCCGGTACTGTTATGAAGAATGGTAACCCAAGAGGTGCAACGCCATTTAGCAATGCTGCGAGTTTTGTAGTGGCAGGCTGGAATAAGCATGCTGGTATTAGTGGCGTGGGCGATGCCTGGATACATTCTTATTCCGGTGGAATGGATCAGTTCCGTTTATATGGAAAAGCACTAACCGCTTCAGAAGTAACAGCGTTATATAATAGCAGGTTATAAATGATTAGCTGAAATCTTTTTTGGCAATCGCAGAGCATAAGCAGTAAAAAAGGGGCTGAACAATTTATTGTTTCAGCCCTTTTGAACTTTATCAGGTTTATTACATAGAAATTTGCCACATGATTAAGCGTTATTCTTCAGGGCTACAGATGTTCATATTGTGCATACTGTTGTTTGCAGGTTTAAATAGTTGTCAAAAAAAAGAAACACTGTTTACCAGCCTTTCGTCCTCAAAGACCAATATAACATTCACCAACAACCTGGAAAAGCACAAATTGTTTAATATACTCTACTATCTCTATTACTATAATGGAGGCGGAGTAGCAACAGGTGATATCAATAATGATGGTCTGCCCGATATCTATTTTACTGCTAATAATAAAAGCGGTAACAAACTATACCTTAACAAAGGGAATTTTGAATTTGAGGATATTACAGATAAAGCCGGCGTAGCTGGTAAAGCTGACTGGTGCACCGGTGTCTCTATGGCGGATGTAAACGGTGATGGATTCCTTGATATCTATGTAAGCTCGGTTAATAACAAATACGAGTTAAAGGGACACAATGAACTTTTTATCAATAATGGTAATGGCACTTTTACAGAAGAAAGTGCAGTGTATGGTCTTGATTATTCTGGTCTCACTACCCAGACGGCTTTCTTTGATTATGATCATGACGGCGATCTTGATTGCTACATATTGAACCAGTCGCACCATCCTCACTCTAATATCGTCGATACCAATAACCGGAAAAGATATGATTCACTGTCCGGTGATATCCTTTACCGGAATGATGTAAACAAAGGCGGTAAGTTTATTGATATTTCCCGGGAAGCAGGTATATACCAGAGTAATCTTGGTTATGGCTTGGGAATAGCCATAGCAGATATTAACAATGACGGATGGGAAGATATTTACGTCGGTAATGATTTTCATGAAAATGATTATTATTATATCAATAATGGTAACGGAACATTTACGGAGAGCGGTGCCAAACATTTCAATCATTACAGTCGCTTTAGTATGGGCAATGACGTGGCTGATTATAATAATGACGGGCAACTGGATGTAGTGACAGTAGATATGTTGCCACCCGATGAAAAAATTCTTAAAACGTACGGAAGCGATGAAAACCCGGATATCTACAAAGTAAAACTGGAAATACAGGGATACCAGAATCAGTATTCAAGAAATTCTCTGCAACGAAATAATGGTAATGGCAGCAGCTTTAGCGAAATGGCATTGATGAGCGGCGTGTCGGCAACGGATTGGAGCTGGGCACCCCTGTTTGCTGATTTTGATAATGACGGCAACAAAGATTTGTTTATTTCAAGCGGTATTGTAAAGCGTCCGGTGGATCTGGATTATGTGCGGTTTGTATCGGACCTGAAATCGAAAGGAATGGATCAGACAGATAAATTTGATGAATCCTCTATTGAGGCCATGCCCGATGGAAGTTCTCATCCTTTTTTCTTTAAGGGGAATGGTGCCAATTCTTTTAAAGAAGTTAGTAATGAGTGGGGGACAGCTAAAATGAAAGGATATTTCAATGGCTCGGCTTATGCTGACCTTGATAATGACGGCGATCTGGATATGGTTATTAATTGTATCAATGCTAAAGCTGTCGTATTAAGGAATAATTCACCGAAAAAGAATTACCTGTCTGTTTCTTTCAAAGGAGATAGCCTGAATAGTTTCGGACTCGGGGCAAAAGCGTATTTGTTTGCCAGGGGCAAAATGCAATATCAGCAACTGATGCTGACAAGGGGTTTCCAGTCTTCCTGTGATACAAGACTTCATTTTGGTTTGGATTCCGTTGCCACTGCAGATAGCATCCTGGTTGTCTGGCTCAATCAAAAATCACAGACAATCAAAAATGTTTCGGTAAACAGATCAATCAGTTTTTCTCAAAAGGAGGCGACAGATAGTTTTAATTACCAGGCCTATTTTAAGCAACAGCTTTCTTTATTGACTGATGTATCACAAAATATTGTCTGTAACTGGAAACATAAGGAAAATGAATTTGTTGATTTTAATGTTCAATACCTGATACCACATGCATTATCAACGAGGGGTCCTAAAATAGCAGTGGCGGATGTTAATGGAGATGGATTGGATGACTTTTATGCCTGTGGTGCTAAATACCAGCCCGGTACTTTAATGATTCAACAAGGGAATGGTACATTTATAGCTGCTGATACAGCCGTTTTTGGTTCTGATGCAATATGCGAAGATGTGGATGCTGTTTTCTTTGATGCAAATGGTGACGGGTCTACTGACTTATATGTTGTTAGTGGTGGTAATGAACCCCGTGCCAATGCCCTGTCACAGGAAGACAGGTTATACCTTAATGATGGAAAAGGAAAGTTTTCGAAAGCCGCTAATTCTTTTACCCAGCGATATGAAAATAAATCCTGTGTAACTGTTGCTGATGTTGATAAAGACGGAGATACTGACATATTTGTTGGAAACCTTGCCAGTTCCACGGCCTATGGTATTCCGCAAACATCTTACCTGATGCTCAATGACGGGAAAGGAAAATTCAATTATGCAGGAGATAATATCATACCGCTTCAGTCTGTGGGAATGGTAACAGCCGCATCATTCGCTGACGTGAATAAGGATGGCTGGATGGACCTTGTGGTTACCGGCGAGTGGATGCCACTAAAGATCTTTATTAATAATAAGGGTGTTTTTTCAGTGACTGAAATCCCTCAATCAACAGGACTCTGGCAAACTGTTTATTCAACAGATGTGAATGGAGATGGCTTTACAGATATACTTGCAGGGAACTGGGGGCACAACTCAAAATTATTTGCCGGTAAAAATGGTCCATTAAAACTTTATGTCAAGGATTTTGATCTCAATGGATCAACAGAGCAGATCATGTGCTATACTGTCAATGGAAAAGAATATACTTTCCTGGCAAAGGATGAACTGGAAAGACCACTTCCTGTTTTGAAGAAAGCCTATCTGACTTATAGTGAAGTAGCAGGGAAAACAGTTGATTTTATGTTCTTTGATCTGTTCAAGGATTACCTGGAGCTGAAAGCAGAAACGCTGAGCTCCAGCTGTTTTATTAATGACGGGAAAGGGAATTTCAAAAAAGTGGAATTACCGGCAGAATTGCAATTGGCTCCGGTAATGGCATTTGCTCCGGCGGGTTCCGGGCAGGCTGGCTATATTGCGGCAGGTAATTTTTTTGGAGTAATACCCTATGAAGGCCGTTATGATGCTTTGCTGCCAACGTTTTTTTCATTTGACAGGGCAGTTAATGAATTTAATTACCAAACGGCTATTTCGTCCTTTTTCGGGGAAGCAAGAGATATAAAATGGTTGAATACAACAGGTAATAATAAGCTCCTGCTCATTGCCCGGAATAATAAACCGTTGATGTTCCTGAAACAAACACCATAGTAGCAATGATTACACTCACAATAATAAATATGCAAACAAAATTTTTGTTATCTGCTTTTGTACTGGCAGGGATACTATCGCTTTCATCAAATTGTTCCAAGAACAATGCTGGTGGAGGTGCTCAATCACCTTCTCCGGCCATTGAATACTGGCTTACCAAAGGAGACCGTTCTGTTTTACTCCAAAAACAACCCACGGCACTCAATTTTACTACAACAGCAAATAGCTTTACCAATATAGAAGTTGATTCCATAACAAAATTTCAGGAAATAGATGGATTTGGGTACACTTTAACAGGCGGTAGTGCTTATCTCATTAACCGGATGGATGCTCCTTCCCGGTCATCGTTGCTGAATGAATTATTTGGCAGCGGAAATGATGCTATCGGTATCAGCTATTTGAGAATAAGTATCGGTGCTTCTGACTTAAGTGCTTCTGTTTTTAGTTATAATGACATGCCTGCCGGGCAAACAGACCCAACGCTGGCTAATTTCAGTTTGTCACTCGATACAGTTGACCTGGTTCCGGTATTAAAGCAAATTCTTACTATCAATCCACAGATTAAGATTATGGGGTCACCATGGAGCCCGCCGGTATGGATGAAAGATAATGGAAGCTCTGTCGGAGGAAGTTTATTACCTCAATACTATGCTGCATATGCCCAGTATTTTGTCAAATATATACAGGCGATGGCGGCCAAAGGAATTAAAATTGATGCTATTACCGTTCAAAATGAACCTCAGCATGGAGGCAATAATCCAAGTATGGTAATGTCTTCCTTGCAACAAGCGGAATTTATAAAAAATCATTTGGGCCCGGCTTTCCAGGCTGCTACTATTAATACCAAGATCATTATATGGGATCATAATTGCGACAATCCTAATTATCCTATCACTATTCTGAATGATGCTGCTGCAAAGCCATATATTGATGGCTCCGCTTTTCATTTATATGCAGGTGAGATCGGTGTTTTGTCAGGAGTGAAAGCCGCACATCCTGATAAGAATCTTTATTTTACTGAACAGTGGACAGGTGCTAATGGAAGTTTTGACGGCGATCTGAAATGGCATTTGAAGAATGTCGTAATTGGTTCTATGCGGAACTGGAGTAAGACGGCATTGGAATGGAACCTGGCTAATGACCCTTCTTATGGACCACATACACCGGGCGGTTGCACGGAGTGCAAAGGAGCCTTAACCATCAATGCTTCTGTTGTAACCAGGAATGTTGGTTATTATATAATTGCACATGCCTCCAAATTCATACCTGCCGGCTCTGTTCGTATTGCAAGTACCACAGGTGTTAGCCTTCATAGTGTGGCATTTGTAAGACCTGATGGAAAAAAAGTTTTGATTGTTTTAAATGATAGTGGCAGCAGTACTTCTTTTAATATTAAGTACAAAGGCAAATGGGCAGCAACCGAATTGCCTGGTGCTACAGTTGGAACCTACATTTGGTAATTTTTTAATCTACAATGACAATTATGAAAAAACTATTTATTGTTGTTACGGCCTTGGGACTATTCTCCTGTTCTGACAATAAAGAAAAAGCTGTTCCAACATCTTCTGCCGGTTCTTTTTCAACGGATGGCAAGAAAGTTATTGTGTATACTACCGCTGACAGCACAGCGTATCGTTTATCAGTAACAGATACTCTTGTATTTAAGGAAATGGGACAGCCGAAGGAAACAGAGATCTGTGTTTTTGTTGATCCTTCAAAAACGTTTCAAACTTATTTCGGCACCGGTGCAGCATTGACGGATGCATCTGCGGAGACATTTTATAAACTACCAAAAGATAAACAGCAGGAAGTACTACAGGCATTTTTTGATAAAGAGAAAGGTATTGGCTACACAGTGGCCCGTACAAATATCAACAGCTGCGATTTCAGCAGTGATATGTACACTTATGTTGCCGATAATGATAAGGAGTTGAAATCATTCAATATTGATCATGACAGAAAATATAAAATTCCTTTTATTAAAGAAGCGATGAAAGCTGCCGGTGGCAAATTGGATTTATTTGCCAGCCCCTGGAGCCCGCCGGCCTGGATGAAGGATAATAATAATATGCTGCAAGGTGGTAAACTGAAACCGGAGTTCTATAACAGCTGGGCCATGTATTATACTAAGTTCATTAAAGAGTATGAAAAAGAAGGCGTTCCTGTCTGGGGGATCAGTGTGCAGAATGAACCAATGGCCACACAGCGCTGGGAAAGCTGTTTATACACGGCGGAAGAGGAAAGAGATTTCCTGAAGAACCATTTGGGACCCACCATGGAAAAAGAAGGGTTGAAAGATAAAAAGATCATTGTGTGGGATCATAACAGGGATCTTATTTATCAAAGAGCACAAACTTATTTCAATGATCCGGAAGCGGCTAAATATGCATGGGGTATCGGTTTTCACTGGTATGAAGACTGGAGTGGCGGCACACCGATGTATGAAAATCTGAAAAGGGTGTATGAAGCTTTCCCTGACAAAAATATCATCTTCACTGAAGGCTGTGCAGAGAGTTTTAATGCCAGCCGTTATAATGCCTGGGTGCTGGGTGAAGAATATGGTCGCAGTATGATCAATGATTATAATAACGGTATGGTGGGCTTTACGGATTGGAATATTATCCTGGATGAAACAGGAGGACCTAACCATGTTCAGAATTTTTGTTTTGCTCCCGTACATGGTGATACAAAGACCGGCCAATTGATCTATACTAATGCCTATTATTATATAGGCCATTTTTCCAAGTTCATTCAGCCCGGGGCAAAACGTATCAGTGCTGCTGCCAGCCGCAGCCAGTTATTGACTACTGCTTTCCGTAACGAAGATGGTAAAACTGTAGTGATAGTGATGAACCAGGGTGATCTGTCATTCCCCTATTATTTATGGGTCAATGGTAAAGCTGCAGAAGTAAAAGCCAGGCCGCATTCCATCGCTACATTAATATTCTGATTTTATGAAAATAGCAGGGTCTGAAATAAAAACCGTTCTTCTCCGGGTTATCTTTTTTTATTTATTACCAGTACCTTTTTTTACTGGTTGTGGGAGTAAAGACAACCCGGATCCGCCTCCCCCACCACCGGTAAGGAACCCTGTTTTCATTTCTGCAACGGTCAACAATAGCTCATTGGAGAACACGGTTTATGATGTGAGCCTGCAACCCGTAATCAGAGTAAATTTTTCAGAGCCGCTGCAGCCTGGCACTGTAGCCGCTGCTGTTTCGGTAGCTGATATCAACGGAGTCTCCGTCGCGGTGTCTGCAACATTAGACAATAGTGATAAGTCTATAGTTATCCAGCCAACAGCCACGCTGGGTCATCTGAAAAAATACTTTATAAGAGTGGCTACTTCTTTACTGTCATCATCAGGAGGTCAGTTACAATCACAGGTGAGTAAAAATTTTATAACAAAGATTGATTCTTCAAGAAAGTTTCCGGTTATTTCGGATAATGCCTTGCTAGACCTGGTGCAACAACAAACTTTTAAATACTTCTGGGATTTTGCTCACCCGGTAAGTGGTTTGGCAAGAGAAAGAAATACATCCGGTGATATTGTTACATCCGGTGGCTCAGGGTTTGGTATTATGACGATACCGGTGGCTATCAATCGCAATTTTATTACCAGGGCCCAGGGTCTTGCACGGATGCAGACGATTGTTGCTTTTTTAAAGAATACAGCAGTTAAAGTAAAAGGAGCTTTTCCGCATTGGCTCAACGGAAGTACCGGGGCAATCGTTCCATTCAGTACAAATGATAACGGGGCTGATTTGGTTGAAACATCATACCTGATGATGGGGTTGCTAACCGCCCGGCAGTATTTCAATGGAGTGGATGCCGCGGAAACAACTTTACGAAATGATATCAATACGTTATACAATAATGTGGAATGGGATTGGTTCCGGCAGGGAGGTCAAAATGTTCTCTACTGGCATTACAGTACAGACAAAGGCTGGATCATGAATCACCAGATCCGGGGCTGGAATGAGTGTTTGGTGACATATATATTGGCTGCCTCGTCCACCACTCATGGAATACCGGCCATTGTTTATAACAACGGTTGGGCTGGTAATGGTACGAATGGGTTTATCAACGGTAATAGTTATTATGGTCACCAGTTGCTATTAGGCCCGTCCTACGGAGGTCCCCTGTTTTTTGCTCACTACTCTTTTATGGGTATTAATCCGAATGGATTAACAGACGCTTATGCCAACTATGCCACACAAGTCACCAACCATTCATTAATTAATTTCAAATATTGTGTTGCCAATCCAAAATTGTGGTATGGATACAGTGACAGCTGCTGGGGACTTACGGCCAGTGATATTTCCGGAGGGTACACTGCAAGTTCACCCACCAATGATGTGAGTGTTATTGCTCCAACTGCAGCTATCTCATCAATGCCATATACTCCTGTTGAATCGATGAAAGCGTTGAAGTTTTTTTATTATGTGCTGGGTGACAAACTATGGAAAGAATATGGTTTTGTAGATGCTTTTTCCCTGAAGGATCTATGGTTTGCAAATTCATTCCTGGCTATTGACCAGGGGCCAATGATAGTAATGATTGAAAATTACCGCACAGGTTTATTGTGGAATTTATTTACCAGTTGCCCGGAAGTCAAAGCAGGAATGCTGAGCCTTGGATTCTCAGCTCCATATTTATAATACGGTATTAAAACTTATGAAGTCTGCCCTCACTTTAAAGACCAGCCTCTTGCTGTTAATAGTATGTTTATCGTTTTTGATACATGCCCAGCAGGAAGTTACAGTTGTGTCTTATAACATACGGTTGGATGTCGCTTCTGACGGGGAAAACCGCTGGGATGCCCGGAAAGAAAAAGTGACTGGCCTGATGCAATTTTATGAACCTGACTTTATAGGAACACAGGAAGTAATGCATCACCAGCTTTTATTTATTAAACAGCAGTTACCGGACTACCAGCACATCGGTGTTGGCCGTGACGATGGGAAAGAAAAGGGCGAATACAGCTCCATATTTTATAATGCTACAAAATTTGAAGTGAAGCAACAAGCTACCTTTTGGTTGTCTCCCACACCCGATACGATTTCAAAAGGATGGGGAGCCAATATTAACAGGGTTTGTACTTATGGTTTGTTTCAGCGTAAAAAAACAAAGAAACTGTTTTGGGTGATAAATACACATTTTGATCATCAAAGTGCGCCAGCAAGGATTGAATCTGCCAAACTGATCATGAAAGTGATTGACAGCCTGAACAAAGGGAAAAACTACCCGGTAATTTTTATGGGTGATTTAAATGCCCGCCCGGAAGAAGAACCCGTAATGCATGTTGCATCTGTTATGGATAATGCCAGGAATATTTGTAAGCAATTACCCTATGGAGGTATAGATACATGGAATGCTTTTCAGTTTTCAAAAAAGCCCTCCGGGTGTATTGATTATATTTTTGTTTCAAAGAATAATGGCTGGCAGGTTAAAAAATTTGCAACACTTACCGATTCTTATGATATGAAATATCCGTCCGATCATTTCCCGGTTTTAGCTGTATTGGTTTTAAAAAAGAGGCAAAGGAGAATTCAATAAGAGATTAACCCCTAACAAATCAGCGTATGAAAAAAAGCCTGGCTTATTATCCAAAAAGTATCTGTCTTTTTATTCTTTGCATTTGTTTATCGGGATTGGTTTTCAGTCAGAAAACTGTTCCTGTTCCGGCAGGTTCCATACCAGTATCGGGTATTCAACCCAATCTTTCGGATTCTGCATTGTTAGATATTGTTCAACGGCAAACGTTCCGGTACTTCTGGGATTTTGCCCATCCGGTTAGTGGCATGGCAAGGGAAAGAAGTAATATTGGTTTCGGTTACGGGCATGAAACTGTGACAACAGGTGGTACCGGTTTTGGTATCATGAGTGTAATTGTAGCAGTAGAGAGAAATTGGATCAGCCGTGATACGGCTGCCAGGTTTATGCTGAAAATGGTAAACTTTTTACTGAAAGCCAATTCCTATCATGGAGCTTTCCCGCATTGGATGGATGGCGCCACAGGGAAAACAATTCCTTTCAGTCGCAAAGACGATGGCGCTGATCTGGTTGAGACTTCTTATTTATTCCAGGGATTGTTGTGTGCACGGCAATATTTTAATGCCGATAACAAAACAGAACGGGAACTGCGTAACCGCATCAATTGGATATGGCCTGATATAGAGTGGAACTGGTTTACAAACGGTGGACAGGAAGTATTATACTGGCACTGGAGCCCCAACAACGGGTGGGCTATGAACTTTCCGGTGCGTGGTTTTAATGAATGTCTGGTCATGTATATATTAGCAGCTTCTTCGCCTCATGAAAGATACCAGGTGAGCCCGGCTGTATATCATCGCGGATGGGCAGAAAGTAGTTTCTTTAAAAATGGAAAGGACTATTACGGAATTAAATTGCCTTTAGGTTTTGATTATGGCGGGCCATTATTTTTCTCACAATATTCATTTCTTGGGTTGGATCCACGAGGATTAAAAGACCGTTATGCTGATTACTGGGAGCAGAACAGGAATCATACATTGATAAACAGGGAGCATTGTATCCGCAATCCCAATAAGTTTAAGGGTTATGGTGAAAATTGCTGGGGGTTGACCGCCAGCGATACTTATAATGGCTATGCTGCACATTCTCCAACAGAAGATCTTGGTACCATTTCCCCAACGGCTGCATTGAGTGCATTTCCTTACACACCGGACTATTCAATGAAGGTCCTCAGGCATTTTTATTATGATCTGGGAGATAAGATCT
The DNA here is from genome assembly GCA_041738795.1 of Chitinophagaceae bacterium. GTDB lineage: Bacteria > Bacteroidota > Bacteroidia > Chitinophagales > Chitinophagaceae > JJ008. The sequence continues at coordinate 90,717 of JBGSPB010000004.1, forward strand.
GGACTGAATATGGTTTTACAGATGCCTTTAATGAAACAAAGAACTGGTATGCAAAAAGCCACCTGGCTATTGACCAGGGGCCGATCATAGTGATGATTGAGAATTACAGAACCGGACTACTATGGAAATTATTTATGAGTTGTCCGGAAATAAAAGCAGGACTGAAAAAGCTGGGTTTTGAAAGCCCCGCATTAAACTAATTAACACTGAATACCAGATAACATACTGGTATCCGGAAAATGCTGATAAATTTTATTAAATACTGTCTTTTGCTTACTACCGGTTTGTTATATGAAATAAGCAGTACAGCACAACAAGGATTCGGTGCGCCGGTTCTTTATCAGCATTTTGGGATAGGTAATGAAGATGCAGCAATTACCGGCCCGGCTTTATCACCGGGATTAACAGCTTTTACATTTAGCAGAGAAACATGTCCGCCGCCGGATAGTTATTCGATAGTGCGACTGGTGAATGTGAATGGCTGTTTTAATGATGAATGGATTCCGCTAACCAGTGATTTTACAAGCGACCATGATCCTGCTATGTCATTGGGAAATATGATGCTTGTCAATCACACTGCTCATGTTGTTTCTAAAGTAGTATATATTGATACTGTGAGAAAGACGCTTTGCCCGGGAGCCAGGTATTCGTTTTCTGCTGCTTTGATTAATGTAGATAAACCAGCGCCTTGCAATTCATCAATCACTTTTCCTGTGTTTGCATTTAATGTTGAAGATGAAACAGGCCAGGTGTTATTTACGGACACTACACAAGGAGGAATAGGATATGCCAGTTCTTTTATGGGATATAGATTTGGCCAGTTTAGTGTTGGATTTACCATGCCTGCAGGAGTTAATAAACTTGTTGTTCGCATCGTTGTATTACCATCAAGCGCTGATTGCGGAGAAGATTTTGCAATAGATGATATTAAAGTAAGTCCGGCCGGCCCGGTAGTACAAATGGGATTTCTTAACGAACCTTCCGGGACAATTGTAAAAAGTATCTGCTTCCAGGATAACAGAACCGTTTCATTTGACGGGAACATGGCACCTTTCTATAATAACCCCGCATTGCAATGGCAGCAAAGTATTGACGATGGTGTTACATGGACAGACATTCCGGGTGCAACAACCAATACCTATTCAAGGGTTTTTTCAACACCTGATACATTTATGTTCAGGTTAACAGGAGGTGAAGCAGCAAACATAGCTAATCCTGATTGCAGAGTTATTTCTAATACATTAAAAGTAGAAGTTGACGGGATCCCTGCCATTTTTGATGCAACTAATAATTCACCTCTGTGTGCAGGACAGGATTTGCAGTTTAATGCTACAGGAGGTGCCACTTATACATGGACAGGACCTAATGGTTTTTCTGATAACATTCAATTCCCGCATATTTTTTCTTCGTCATTGTCTGATAGCGGAATGTATTATGTTCAGATCATTACACTTGGCGGCTGTCGTGCCACTGACAGTACATATGTAACCATGATCGGGACGAATGTAAATGCGTGGCCGGATACAGCAATTTGTAAAGGAACATCAGCCCAATTGAAAGCCAGTAGTGGTATAAATTATATATGGACACCTGCTGAAGGATTATCCGGCACGACAATTATAAACCCTAAGGCCTCTCCGGACAAGACGACTGTTTACACTGTTAAAGTAACAGATAGTTTTGGATGCAGTGATACAGCAAATGTCGAAATAACAGTAAAGAACAGTGTTCCTGTCAAAGCATTGATTGACGCAACAGGTTACCTGTGCCGATCTTATGATTCAGCTTCTTTTTCTGATAAAAGTATGGGAGTTATTAAGAACTGGTACTGGGATTTTGGTAATGGACAAACAAGTACAGTTAGTAATCCTTCAGTGCAGCAGTATTCAATACCGGTTAATCAAACTAGCTTCATTACAAAATTAGTTGTTGAGGACACTGCCGGTTGTGCTGATTCAGTGTATCATATCATTGTTGTGACAGAAAATTGTTATATCGCAGTGCCCTCAGCATTTACCCCGAATAATGACGGGAAAAATGATTTTCTCTACCCGTTAAATGCTTATAAAGCCACTAATCTTATTTTCAGGGTTTATAACAGGATTGGGCAACAGGTATTTGAAACCAGGGATTGGACCAGGAAATGGGATGGCAGAATTGGTGGGGTGGAACAGCCGACAGGTGTATACGTATGGATGCTTGATTATAATGATGCTGCAGGAAAAAGAGTTTCACTAAAGGGAACAACAGTTTTGATAAGACAATAAGGAAACTATGAATATGAAACGATTCACTTGCTTACTTTCACTACTTGCATTGACTGTATCCGCTTATGCTCAGTTAAAGCCCCCAACACTTACGAAAGGAAAGTATGGTGATGGGCCAGACAGTATTGCACCCGTGGGAATCATTAAGGGGTTAACGGATGATCTGTTATTAGAAACGGTGCAAAGACAAACTTTCCGATTCTTCTGGCATGGGGCTCACCCTGTCAGCGGTTTGGCACTCGAAAGAAGTAATACCGTATTAGCTGAACACTATTGGGACTATATCAATGAAGCATGGGATGAACCTAATTTCAGTAAAACAACTTTTGGACCCGATGCAGGTGCCATCGGCGGAACTGGGTTTGGTATCATGAGTACAGTAGTGGCTGTTCAAAGGGGTTGGATTGGAAGAGATACGGCAGTCCGCCGTTTAATTAAGATCGCAGATTTCTTAATTAATGCAGATTGTTATCACGGTATCTATCCGCATTTCATGAATGGAAGGACAGGTAAGACCATAAAATTTGACAGACTGGATGACGGAGCGGATATAGTTGAGACTTCTTATTTACTAATGGGTTTTTTATGTGCAAGAGAATACTTCAACAAGGACACACCAAGAGAAATCTATTTGCGTAAACGCATCAATCAGCTATGGGGTGCTGCTAACTGGAACTGGCATACAAACGGAGAAAAAAAATTGTACTGGCACTGGAGTCCTAATAATGGATTTGATATGAACTTCCCAGTGTGGGGCTATAATGAATGTTTGATAACGTATATCATGGCAGCTTCTGCGCCCAATCCTGCTAAAGCAATCCCTAAAGAAGCATATGATGGTACCTGGGTAGGAAGTTTTGGTTTTAAAAATGGCAATGAATATTATGGTTACAAATTGCCACTGGGTAATTATGATAAAGACAAAGGAGGCCCGTTGTTTTTTGAACAATATACTTTCCAGGGTATTGACCCGAACGGCCTGACAGATTCACTGGGTAATGATTATTTTCTACAGGGGAAAAATCATACATTGATCAACAGGGCCTATTGTATGGAGAACCCTAAGAAATTTAAAGGGTATAGCGATAAGGTTTGGGGCCTGACAGCCGGTGATAGTTATAAAGGGTATGTGGCACATAGTCCCGAGAATGACCGTGGCGTAATACAACCAACCGCAGCTATTTCTTCCATGCCTTATACACCCAAAGAAAGTATGGAAGCGTTAAAGCATTTCTATTACAACCTGGGGGATAAGATATGGAGCAAGTATGGTTTTGTAGACGGATTCAGCATCCATCATAACTGGTATGCCAAATCACATTTGGCCATTGACCAGGGTCCTATCATCGTAATGATAGAAAACTATCGTACAGGTTTACTATGGAAACTGTTTATGCAGATACCGGATATACAAAACGGGTTAAAAAGATTGGGATTTTCATCCCCGTATTTTAAAAAGTAGCAGCATGGCAGATAAAATGTCAAGACAACAATTTCTGCAATACACCAGTTCAGCAGGTGCAGCCGTATTACTCTCTTCACTGGAAGGATTTGCACTGGATAAGCGGGAGAAAAAATTAAAAGTGGCCATTATTGGCTGCGGCAGTGTAAGCAACCGTTACATTCCACACCTGCAAACATCCCCCCTTATTGAGATCGTAAGCCTTTGTGATATAAAACATGAAAGGGCTGTTGCGCAGAATAAACAATACAATGTCAACGCAGCCACTTATGCAACTATTGATGAGATGCTTAAAGGTGTGCCTTTTGATATGATGATTACACTTACCGATATGCAGGTACATGGCACACTGAATAAAAAAGCATTACTCGCCGGTAAACATGTTTGGAGTGAAAAGCCGATGGCCAATACTTATGCAGAGGGGAAAGCATTGTTAGACCTTGCAAAGAGCAGGAAGCTTCGTATATGGGGTGCGCCGGCAGTAGTCAATAGTCCTCAATTTGCATTCATGAGTAAAATGATACAGGAAGGAAAACTGGGCCGTATTGCCAGTGCACATGGACAGTACGGACACACAGGACCTACCTGGTCCGCTTTTTTTTATGAGAAAGATGGTGGTAGTATGCCTGATCTGGGAGTATATAATATGGCAACACTGACTGGTTTACTCGGACCTGCAAGATCAGTGATGGCCATGACAAGTATAATAAAACCAGAACGTACAGTGGATGATAAAGGGAAAATAAAAGTGGCAGCAGAAGACAATGCACATATTTTATTGGAACATGATAAAGGAGTGATCAGCCATGTGATGTGCGGGTTTAATTATTTTGACCCGCATGGCCATGAAGCGGGTAATCAATCTTTGCATTCTATACAGATCTATGGAGACTATGGCAATATGCGGCTGATTGGCTATGATTGGGAAACTAATGGAGTGATGCTGGATACATCATGGGATAAACCGGCAGAACTGATGAGTAAAGATAAGGGTGGTTATGAGTGGCAGGAAGGAGCAACAAAAACCGGGGAAGCCCTCCTACAGGGAACAGAACCCCGTATCAATGTTGAACATGCCCTGCATGTATTGGAAATTATTGAAGCAGCAAGGAAATCATCTGCAACCGGATTGAAAGTGAAACTGAAAAGTAAGTTTCCGTGGCCGGTAGTTTAAGTGAATAAATGTGTTAACCAAAAATCTCTTACTATGTCATTTCAATTATCAACAGCACAAATTACGGATTATAATAAAGACGGTTACCTGGTGGTAAAGAATTTCCTGGATGCAAATGAGATAAGCAAGCTTCAGCAAATAGCATTTGATGATGGAGCCATGCGTAAGCATGCTTTTGACCTGAATGACCAGGCAGGTAAAAAAACAAAACTCACACTTTGGTACAAACCAGGTAATGATGCATACGGCTTACTGACCAGGAGCGATCGTATGGTTAACGGTGCTGACTGCCTGATGGAAGGAGAAAGTGCTGTTTGTCATTTTCATAGCAAGCTGATGCAAAAAGAACCAAAAGTAGGTGGTGCGTGGGAGTGGCACCAGGATTATGGTTATTGGTATAAAAATGAATTCCTGTTACCTGGTCAAATGATCTCCATTATGATTGCAATTACAGACGCCAGCAAAGAAAACGGTTGTCTTCAGGTGATCAGGGAGTCCCATAAAATGGGTCGGGTGGAACATGGTTTTGCCGGGGAACAGGTGGGAGCTGCACAACGTTATGTTGATCTTGCTTTAAAAACAATGGAGTTGGTCTATGTTGAATTAAAAGCCGGGGATGCATTATTTTTTCATCCCAATATACTTCATCGTTCAGAAGCCAATTTATCAGACAATGCCAGGTGGTCATTGATCTCTGTTTATAACAGGAGCAGTAATGTTCCTTACAATGAACCATCGCAGTCAAGCACGATTCCTGTTGAACCAGTGCCTGATGAAGCATTATTGAATTGGAAAGAGGAATTGATAGATGAAACAGCCAATTTTCTGGAAAAAGAAAAAGACCAGGCATTAAAATAAGACATATATGTTTTTTTCATCATTACCTGTATGGCAAACAACCGGGCTTACTTTGATCCGGCTTACTTTGGGAGCATTTCTTATCTACCACGGATGGGAAATCTTTAATGAAGTAAAGATAAATGAGTACCTGGCATGGGATACATTCACACAATCAAATGGAAAATTACTGGTGTATGCAGGCAAGGCAGCAGAATTGATTGCAGGTATCCTGTTTGTATTGGGATTATTTACCCGTATTGCTTCATTGCTTACTATCGGAACGATGTGTTATATCGCTTTTGTGTTGGGGAATGGTATTGTCTGGAACAATGACCAGCATCCGTTCTTATTTGCTCTGCTGGCATTAGTGTTTTTCTTTACCGGTGCAGGACGTATTAGCGTTGATCAATATTTGTTCAGTAAAAAATCATCGTATCACTGATGTCTGACAGCCTGCAGGTTCATATTAATACTAAAGGTAAAGAAGCCAACAGTTATGATGCTATCGTCATCGGCAGCGGTATCAGTGGTGGTTGGGCGGCAAAAGAATTATGTGGAAAAGGTTTGAAAACGCTGGTATTGGAAAGAGGGAGGCCTGTTGATCATATCAAAGATTATCCAACAGCTCATTTATCAAGATGGGAGCTGCCACACCGCGGATGGATTACTAATGAAACAAAACAAAAAAATCCACTGATCAGTAAAGCGGCTGGTTATAGTGAGGATACACAGCATTTTTTTGTAAAGGATGCTGACCATCCTTATGTGCAGGAAAAACCATTTGACTGGATTCGGGGTTACCAGGTAGGAGGTAAATCACTAACATGGGGAAGAGCCTGTGCAAGATGGAGTGAATTTGATTTCACTGCACCCAAACGATATGGGTATGGAGAATCCTTTCCTATTGGATATAAAGACATCAAAGATTGGTACAGCCATGTAGAAAAATTCATTGGTGTATGCGGTAGTTTTGATAACATTCCCTCGATGCCTGATGGAGAATTTTTAACTGCCTATGAACTGAACGCCGTGGAAAAGCATATGCAGAAAGTCTTGAAGGAAAAATTCAACCGGCACTATGTATCGGGGCGATGGGCACATATTACCGATCCCAAACAAATTCATCTTGACCAGGGCCGGGCTCAATGTATGAACAGGAATTTGTGCATGCGGGGTTGCCCGCTGGGAGGATATTTCAGTTCCAATTCATCCACTTTACCATGGGCGGCAAAGACAGGTAACTTAACTATTCGTCCGCATTCAGTTGTACATTCCATTATATATGATGAGCGAAAACAAAAAGCAGTGGGTGTAAGAGTGGTTGATGCCAACACAAAAGAGACTACTGAGTTTTTTGCCAATATCATTTTTGTAAATGCCTCTGCTCTGAATACCAATTTAATTTTACTCAATTCCGTTTCTGATCGGTTTCCAAATGGGTTGGGCAATGACAGTGGCTTATTGGGAAAATATATATGCTTTCATAATTACCGGGGCGGCATGTGGGGCTATATGGAAGGATTTGAAGAATGGTACTATAAAGTATCGAAGCCGGCTGAGTGTATCATCGCCAACTTCAGGAATGTAGAAAAACAGGAAACAGATTTTTATGGCGGCTATGTGATCTATTCCGGTGCCAGCCGGGAAAAACTCAGTGATCATTCAGCGCCTGAACCGGTCGGGGCCTCTTTTAAAGAAACATTGAGCCGGCCTGGTCGTTGGAGTGTATATATGTATATGCAGGGAGAAACGATCGCCAAAGAGTCCAATCATGTAAGGCTGAGCAAAGAGGAAAAAGATCAATGGGGTATACCCTTGCTGATCACTTCGGTTGATTATGATGATAACGATGATAAAATGCTAAAAGATTTTTTGGAGCAAGGTAAAGCCATGATGGAGGCAGCGGGTATAAAAGAAGTGAACACCTGGGATACCAAACAGCCTCCCGGTCTTGATATTCACGAAATGGGCGGGGTGCGGATGGGCGACAATTCTAAAACTTCTCTGCTCAATGAGTGGAACCAATTGCATCATTGCAAGAATGTATTTATAACTGATGGCGCCTGCATGACGAGTACCGGCAGCCAGAGCCCTTCTATTTTATATATGGCATTTACCGCAAGGGCAGTAGATCATGCGGTAAGTGAATTAAAAAGGAGAAATTTATAAAATGAAACGTTTAGTAACAGGGATAGTACTGGTAATGAGTTTGTGCACAACACATGCACAGCAAAAAACCTATTGCAACCCGATCAATATCGATTATGGGTATACCCCCATTCCTAATTTCAGTGAATGGGGGAGACACCGGGCCACTGCCGACCCGGTGATCGTTTCCTATAAAGGGGATTATTATTTGTTCAGCACTAATCAGTGGGGCTATTGGTACAGCAGTGATATGCTGAACTGGAAATTCAATGCAAGAAAATTTTTAAGGCCCTGGAATGAAGGGTATGATGAACTTTGCGCCCCGGCAGTTGGGATCATTGGCGATACAATGATTGTTTTTGGTTCTACCTATACCAGTAAGTTCACTTTATGGATGAGTACTAATCCTAAAGCTAATGAATGGAAGCCATTGGTAGATTCATTTGATATCGGCGGTTGGGATCCATCTTTCTTTACTGACGATGATGGTAAATTGTATATGTACAACGGCAGTAGTAATAAGTTTCCGATGTATGGAATAGAGTTAAAAAGAAAAACGATGCAGCCGATCGGAACAAGAAAAGAAATGTATTTGCTGGAGCCCTGGCGTTTTGGCTGGCAGCGCTTTGGTGAGCATATGGATAATACTTTTTTGGATCCTTTTATAGAAGGTTCACATATGACAAAGCACAATGGTAAATATTATTTGCAGTATGGTGCTCCGGGTACAGAATTCAGCGGTTATGCGGATGGGTTATTAGTTGGTGATAATCCACTGGGACCATTTGAAGCACAGAGTGATCCGGTGAGTATCAAGTTGGGTGGTTTTGTACGGGGGGCCGGGCATGGCGCTACTTTCCGGGATAACTATATGAACTACTGGCATATTTCCACTACAGTCCTTTCAGTTAAAAACACATTTGAAAGAAGATTAGGAATATGGCCGGCAGGTTTTGATGCAGAGGGAAAAATGTATTGTAACACTACGTTTGGCGATTACCCGCATTATATACCTGCACCCGGGTTTTCTGGAACATCGTATGGGGTAGATGGAAAATCGGGTTATTTCACTGGCTGGATGCTGCTGAATTATAATAAACCAGTACAGGTTTCATCTACTTTAGGCGGGTATCTTCCCAATAATGCAGTGGATGAACTGGCTAAAACATACTGGAGTGCCGTATCAGGTAACAAAGGAGAATGGATTCAAACCGACCTGGGAAATATATCAACTGTAAATGCTGTTCAGATAAACTATGCCGACCAGGATGTAGAAAGCAATAGGTTGGGTAAATGGGACAATCAGTATCACCAGTACAAACTATATTATTCTGTGGATGGAAAGAAATGGGTTGTGTTATTTGATAAGAGTAATAACAAAACAGATGTACCGCATGATTATGTGGAATTAGAGAAACCAATACAGGCAAGATTTATTAAACTGGAAAATATTCATATGCCTGCCGGAAAATTTGCCATCAGTGGATTAAGGGTATTTGGTAATGGCAACGGTGCCAAACCTGATCCGGTACAGGGATTCATCGTGTTACGAACGGAGAAAGATAAACGCAGTGCTTTTATTAAATGGAAACCGGTGGATAACGCCTTTGCCTATAATATTTACTACGGTACACACCCGGATAAATTATATACCAGCATCATGGTTCATTCCAATAATGAATACTGGATGAAAGCCATGGATTTACAAAAAACCTACTTTTATTGTATAGAATCAATTAATGAAAATGGAACCAGTGAAAGAAGTAAAGTCATTAAAGTTGATTGACATGATGAAAAAGGTAATAAGCCTGGTTATTGTTTTTTTCCTGCTGACTTTATCAGTTCAGTCACAGGAAAAGATACCGTTCTGGAATGAGGTGCAGGCTTTCAGGCAGAAAGATAGTGTGCAGTTTCCTACTGCGGGACAGTTGTTATTTATTGGTAGTTCTTCATTTACGATGTGGAAAGATGTACAGGATTATTTTCCTGGTTATAAGATACTGAACAGGGCTTTTGGAGGTTCTACGCTGGTTGACCTGATCCGGTTTCGGTATGACGTTATCTACCCATATCAGCCCAAACAAATAATAATTTATTGCGGGGAAAATGACTTTGCCGCCAGTGATACAGTGACAGTAGAAATGGTAATGCAGCGGTTCAAAACTTTATATCGTTTGATCCGTGCTAAATATACCGGCGTACCTTTAGTATATATTTCTATGAAACCAAGCCCGAGCCGGGTACATCTGATGTCCAGGTTTGCCGAGGCTAACAGGCAGATTGAAGTATTTTTAAAAAAGGATAAAAAAGCAATTTTTGCGGATGTATATTCAAAAATGCTGAAAGAAAACGGCAGACCGATGGATGCTATTTTTTTATCGGACAGCCTGCATATGAATGCAAAAGGTTATACGATCTGGGAAAAAGTACTGGGTAAGTTTTTGATCAAATAAATAATGACTATGGTGCGGCTAAGAAAATTTGTATTTCCACTCTTGTTACTATCAGTTTGCGGGATGAGTTGTAAACAGGAAACAGCAGTTACTAAGATCGCCTTTGGTTCCTGCGGTCACCAAAGCGACCCACAACCTGTATTGGCAATTGCCGCAGAACAAAATCCCGATGCGTTCATTTTCCTCGGGGATAATATATATGGTGACACAGACAATATGGATACACTGCGGAACAAATACGAACGGCTGGGTGCAAAACCTGAATACCGGCAATTAGCCGCAGCGACCAAAATTTTTGCTACCTGGGATGACCATGATTTTGGACGCAATGATGCAGGAAAATATTACCCTTATAAAAAGGAGTCCAAAGAAATATTCATGGAATTCTTTAAGGAGCCGGTTAACAGTGAACGCAGAAAGCATGATGGTATTTATAAAACTGAATACCTGCAACAGGGTGATAAGATTATTCAGCTGATCCTGCTGGACGTTCGCAGTTTCAGAAGTGATTTACTGTTATTTGACAAAGAAAACAAGGAATTACAAGCCAGGTATTTTTATCCGCTGGATTATCAACCGCATATTGCAGCCGATAGTACTTTGCTGGGAGATGACCAATGGAAATGGTTGGAGGAAGAATTGAAAAAGCCGGCTGACCTGCGTTTGATCTGCAGTGGTTCACAATTCGGGATTGAGTTTAATGGTTATGAGGCCTGGGCTAATTTCCCACTTGAGCAAAAACGTATGCTGGAATTAATTAAAAGCACAAAGGCAAGCGGAGTGCTATTCCTGACAGGTGATGTACATTATGCAGAAATTTCCAGGTTGGAAACAGATGGATTGTATCCTATATATGACATAACATCAAGTGGTATCAGTTCTACCTGGAGCTTTGCCACCCCGAATAAAAACAGGATCGAAGGGCCGGTGATGGATAATCATTTTGGATTATTAACCATTGAATGGGAAAAAGATCCTGTGATCAGGATGGAGATCATCGATAAGTATAAGAACAGCCGGATTGAATACACTATAAACAAAAGCCAGATTCAGTTCAAATAGGCTTTCAGTAATAATTAAAAATTAACAGATGAAAAGAGCAGTTTTAATCTTGATTGTTATCAGTGCCTTACTTGCAGGGAAAGAAGTTACAGGTCAGACAACTAACAATGCCAAAATGAAATCCTTTATTGATGCATTGATGAAAAAAATGACCCTGGAAGAAAAGATAGGCCAGTTGAATTTACCTGGTAGTGGTGATATTGTTACCGGTCAGGCACAGAGTTCTGACATCGCCAAAAAGATCAAAGAAGGAAAAGTAGGCGGCCTGTTTAATATTAAGTCAGTGGCTAAGATCCGGGATGTACAGAAAGTGGCGGTTGAGCAAAGCCGCTTAAAGATCCCGATGATCTTCGGTATGGATGTGATTCATGGTTATGAAACAGTATTTCCTATTCCATTGGGACTGAGCTGTACCTGGGATATGAATTTAATTGAGCGTAGTGCCCGGATTGCTGCGATAGAAGCAAGTGCCGATGGTATCAACTGGACATTTTCACCGATGGTAGATATTGCCCGTGATGCCCGCTGGGGTAGAATTGCCGAAGGAAGTGGTGAAGATGCGTATCTCGGTTCTCAAATTGCTAAAGCCATGGTAAAAGGTTACCAGGGAAACGACCTGTCAAAAAATAATACGATCATGGCTTGTGTAAAGCATTATGCATTGTATGGAGCAGCAGAGGCAGGCCGTGATTATAATACAACAGATATGAGCCATCAGCGGATGTATAATGAATACTTCCCGCCTTACAAAGCTGCTGTTGAGGCAGGTGCCGGAAGTGTAATGGCATCTTTCAATGAAGTGGATGGTATTCCCGCAACGGCGAATAAATGGCTGATGACAGATGTACTGCGTAAGCAATGGGGTTTTAAAGGGTTTGTCGTAACAGATTATACCGGTATTAATGAGATGATCGATCATGGTATTGGTGATTTACAAACAGCTTCTGCAAGGGCTTTGATGGCAGGGATTGATATGGACATGGTAGGAGAAGGAATTCTTTTAACTACGCAGAAATCTCTGAAAGAAGGGAAAGTAACATTGGCACAGATCAATGCTGCATGCAGGAGAATATTAGAGGCAAAGTATATGCTGGGGTTATTTGATGATCCGTATAAATATTGCGATGAGAACAGGGCTAAAACAGAAGTATTTACGGCAGCTCACCGGAAAGAAGCCAGGAGCACTGCTGCACAAAGTTTTGTGTTGCTAAAAAATCAGAACAATGTATTGCCTTTGAAAAAGGCAGGAACCATTGCTTTGATCGGGCCATTGGCAGATAACAAAGAAAATATGCCCGGTACCTGGAGTGTGGCGGCTAATTTTGATAAAGCGACATCAGTATTAACTGGTTTAAAAGAAGTGGTGGGTGATAAAGTGAAGATATTACATGCAAGAGGCTCCAACCTTGATGAGGACAGTTTATTTGAAGAGAGAGCCGGTATGTTTGGTAAATCATTACGTCGTGACAGCCGCCCGGCTAATGTTATCCTGCAGGAAGCAGTGGACATCGCCAATCAGTCAGATGTAATAGTAGCTGCTTTAGGCGAATCATCTGAAATGAGTGGAGAATCATCCAGCCGTTCTGATATTCAAATTCCAAAACTGCAACAGGATTTATTAAAAGCATTATTGAAGACGGGCAAACCTGTGGTATTGGTATTATTTACCGGCCGGCCACTGGCATTGAAATGGGAAAATGAAAATGTGCCTGCCATATTGAACGTATGGTTCGGTGGCAGCGAAGCAGGATATGCTATTGCTGATGTTTTGTTTGGGGATGTTAACCCTTCCGGTAAACTGAGCACTACTTTTCCGCAGAATGTAGGACAGGTTCCTCTCTTCTATAATCATAAAAACACAGGCCGGCCACTGGAAGAAGGAAAATGGTTCTCTAAGTTCCGTTCTAATTACCTGAATGTAAGTAATGATCCGGTTTACCCTTTTGGTTATGGATTAAGCTATACTACTTTCAGTTACAGTGATATTAAACTAAGCAGTACTTCAGTAAAAGGCAATCAGGCATTAACTGCGTCAGTTACTGTTACTAATTCAGGTAAATATGATGGGAAAGAAGTGGTGCAATTGTATATCCGGGATGTGGTAGGCTCGGTAACAAGGCCGGTAAAAGAGTTGAAAGGTTTTCAGAAGATTGACCTGAAAGCCGGTGAGAGCAAGACGGTTACATTTAATATTACTCCAAGTGATCTTAAGTTTTATAATTACGATCTTAAATATGATTGGGAAACAGGCGAATTTCAGATTATGATCGGTGGTAATTCAAGAGATGTGAAAGTGGGAAAAGTAAACTGGACAAAATAAGCAAAGGGCCGGATGTAATTAATTAAAAAGTGAAAATCAGGGCCAATGGGAAAAATGAGATTATTCCTGGGATTATTATTATTGCCATTTGCTGTTTCATCGCAAGGGCTTATAATAAATACCTTTAACCGGAATACTACCAGTCTGAATGGTGAATGGAATTATATTGTTGACCCGTATGAAACAGGGTATTATAATTTTCATTCTGAGATCTATGATCAGAAAAATGCAGGTTCTCCATCAGCTTTTTATAATAATTACCATGCGAAAAATAAATCAGAGTTGGTTGAATATGATTTTGATAAATCACCGGTTATGGCTATACCGGGTGATTGGAATACACAAAAAGAAAATCTCTTTTATTACGAAGGCACTGTTTGGTTCAAGCGGTCTTTTGATTATACACGCAAAGAAAGAAACCGGTTATTTGTGTATTTCGGGGCAATCAATTACAAGGCCGATGTGTACCTGAATGGAATAAAATTGGGTACTCATGAAGGAGGATTTACTCCGTTTAATTTCGAAATTACTGCAGTTGTAAAACCCGCTGGTAATTACCTGGTTGTAAAAGTGGATAACAAACGATTCAGGGAGGCGGTGCCAACAATGAATACAGATTGGTGGAATTACGGGGGCATTACAAGAGATGTGATACTAATAGAAGAGCCACCTGTATTTGTTCAGGATTATGCTATTCAGCTAAAGAAGGGAACTCAAAACCTGATTGCCGGGTATGTGCAATTAAATGGACTAACTGAGGGAGAAAATGTAACAATCAGTATACCGGAGTTAAAAACCGAAAAGAGTATCACCGTATCAGGTAATGGGTATACCCCATTTGAGATCAGGACTGAAAAGCTGCAGTACTGGTCTCCGTCGGATCCAAAACTCTATGAAATTTCTATAAAAACATCCCGGCAGACGCTAAAGGATAATATTGGGTTCAGAACAGTGGAGACAAAAGGAGCAGATATCCTGATCAATGGCATGCCTGTCTTTTTAAAAGGCATCTGTATGCATGAAGAATATAAAGGCAGACGGGCAAACAGTGAAGCCGATGCACGGGCAATGTTGACCTGGGCCAAAGAACTGGGTTGTAATTTTATCAGGCTTGCACATTATCCGCATAATGAATATATGCTGAAAATGGCAGATAAGATGGGGTTGATGGTATGGGAAGAGATCCCTGTTTACTGGACCATTGATTTTGGAAACGAATCAACGTATAATAATGCAAAGAATCAGCTGACCGAAGTTATTACAAGAGATAAAAACAGGGCATGTGTTATCATCTGGTCGATGGCAAATGAAACACCGCTTTCTGACAAAAGAAATTATTTCCTAAAGAATCTCGTTAATCATGCCAGGTCACTTGATTCAACAAGATTGATCAGCGCAGCACTTTTGACCAGGGGGGAAAAGGGAGTTGGAATTATTGACGATAAAATTGGTGAGCACCTGGATATCGTAGCTTTCAATCAATACAGGGGATGGTATGGCGGTGATCTGGCAACTGCACCGGATGCAAAATGGGTAACAACATACAATAAGCCTGTTGTAGTATCTGAATTCGGGGGTGGTGCCAGGCAAGGATTGCATGGTGACAGGGAAGAACGCTGGACAGAGGAATACCAGGAATATCTGTATCAGCAAAACCTGCTGATGATTGAAAAGATGCCAAACATCCGGGGGATAAGCCCATGGATATTGACTGACTTCCGGTCACCAAAAAGGATGTTGCCAGGCATACAGGATGGATTTAACCGGAAAGGGTTGATTGCGGACAACGGAATAAAGAAAAAAGCGTTTTTTATCCTCCAGGAGTTCTACAAGAAAATATCGCTGAAGTATAAATAGGTTCACTAAAATGTTCGATGAAACAACTCATTACATTCTTTATTACACTTGTACTTAGCTCCAATGGGTTTGCCCAGCGCCCATTTTTATTGTATTCACCCGATTCGGCACTACGGCTTGAAATTTTTGCCGGACCTCAATTAACATATAAACTATTTGCAGGTACACAGTTATTGCAATCGTCTTCCTCTATAAACCTGAAACTGGACAATGGTCTGCAACTTTCTGATAAGCTGGTTGTGTCGAAGTACAACTACAGAAAAATTAATGAGCTGGTAACCGTTACAGTGCCTTATCGCCGGCCGGTCATTTTGAATCACTACCAGCAACTGGAGTTGATTTTCAAACAGCCCTTCTCTGTTGAATTTCGTTTGTACAATAATGGTATGGCCTACCGTATAGGTACCCGGTTTAAGGATTCAATTATTATAGAAAACGAAACAGCAATTTTTGAGGTAAACAGCCAGTCCGGTGTATGGTTTCCTCATCTTGATAAACGACCTGAAGCGGATCGCTTTCATACCAGTTTTGAAGGCATTTATAAAAAAGAAATAATATCAGGTATTCCCGATACCATGCTGACCTTTGCACCCGTTACTTTGTCGTTGCCTAACGGGTATCATTTGTCTATTACCGATGCCAATTTGTATGAGTATCCCGGAATGTTTTTACAAAAAGCAAATTCAGGTTTACAAGGTGTTTTTGCTCCATATCCTCTCAGGGAAGTGATGACCGATGGTGAATTCCCTCAATTAATGGTTACCGAACGGGCTAATTATATAGCCAAAATAAAAGGTACAAGAATGTTGCCCTGGCGGGCCGTACTGGTAGCAAAAAATGATATTGATCTCCCGGAAAACGATATGATCTACCTGCTTGGCGATCCAACTACTCTCACTGATTTTTCATGGATCAGGCCGGGTAAAGGGACAGATGAATGGATCACCGGGATCAATTTATTTAATGTGCCATTTGTTGCAGGTATCAATACTGCTACCTATAAGTATTATATTGATTTTGCCCGGCGATTTGGCTTTGACCAGATCATGCTGGATGCCGGCTGGAGTGATTACCGGGATCTTTTAAAGATCAATCCCAACCTTGACATGGATGAACTGGTGACTTATGCAAAGGAGAAAAAGGTGAAACTGATGCTATGGACACTATGCTCCACATTAGATAAACAACTGGATGCTGCGTTGGCACAATTCAACAAATGGGGAGTATCATCCATCATGACTGATTTCATGGACAGAGATGATCAGCCCATGGTGAATTTTTATCACCGTATTGCCAAAGCCTGTGCGGAACATAAAATTTCCGTCATGTTTCATGGGGCCTTTCCACCAAAAGGATTTAACCGTACCTGGCCCAATGCCATTACACAGGAAGGAGTGTTGGGAGCAGAATGGAATATCTGGAGTGACATGGCTACTCCCGAACACAATGTGGCCATAGCTTATACCCGGATGCTGGCTGGTCCGCTGGATTATGAACCCGGGTTGTTACTGAATGCACAAAAAGACCAGTTCCGGGCTATTGGTAAAAATCCGATGAGTATCGGAACACGATGTCATCAACTGGCAATGTTTGTGGTGTACGACAGCCCGCTGCAAATTTTCAGTGGCAATATCAGCCAGGGATTAAAAGAACCTGTCTTTATGGAATTCCTCGGCAGTATTCCAACAACCTGGGATGAAACAAGAATTTTGCAAGGGAAGATCGGTGAATATATTATTACGGCAAGAAGAAAAGGTAATGACTGGTTTATAGCGGGATTGAATAATAGTGAGGCAAGGGAAATTGTTTTGGCATTTGATTTTATAAAAGAAGGAGATTATAAAATGATTGTCTGTAAAGATGGAGTGAATGCACAAAATTATGGAAGTGATTATGCTTTAAACGAAATGTTGGTAAATAAATCAACTGCTTATAATTTAAAAATGGCTCCCGGTGGAGGATTTCTGATTAAATTAGTTTCCAAAACGAAGTAATGAATTCCAGGGAAATAATAAAAGCTTTCATAGGTGCAGGCATTGGTTTATTATTTTCCTGTTCACCGACAAGAAAAAATAGCATGAGTCCGGCATTTGCTGCGAACCCGGTTGTTGCACATCGTGGTGCCTTTAAGAAAAACAGCTTTCCCGAAAACTCTATTGCATCGTTAAAAGAAGCGATTCGTTTAGGTTGTACCGGTTCTGAATTTGATGTGAGGATGACGGCAGATGACTCCCTGATCATTAATCATGATCCGCATTTCAATAAGTTGGAGATTGAAAAAACAACTTATACGGAGTTGATCCAATTTAAACTCTCAAATGGTGAAAAATTGCCGACACTAACCGATTATATACTGGCTGGTCTTGATAAAAATATGCAAACAAGACTGGTACTGGAGATCAAGCCATCAGGTGTCAGCAAGGAAAGGGGTAAGCAGATTGCTGAAAAAGTGGTAAAGCTGGTTAAAAAACTGAAAGCTGATGCCCTGACCGTCTATATCAGCTTTGATTATGACATCTTGAAACGGATCAATGAGCTTGATCCAAAAGCATCTACTCAATACCTTAATGGTGATAAATCTCCTGCTCAATTAAAAGCAGACCGGATTGACGGGGCAGACTATCATTTCACCGTTTTTAAGAAAAATCCTGATTGGATTGAACAGGCAAAAAAGAATAAGATCATTTTAAATGCCTGGACAGTGAATGATGCCGCAACCATGGACTGGCTATTGACCAATGGGTTTGATTTTATTACCACGAATGAGCCAGAGTTACTTTTTGAAAGAGCAAAACTGTCGCCAACAGTGGCTGGCTATTAATTGATTTACGCAGTGAATATCAGGAGGCTATTTTTTTTACCGAATCCCTGATTATCAACTTTGAATTAAGCACTACATTTTTGGGCTTTATTCTGGTGCTTTTACCAAACTGGTTAAAGAGCATTTTAAGCGCTACATCGCCAATATTTTCATTCATGTGTGAAACTGTTGTCAGCGGTGTATATAATAATTCTGAATACTCCTGTTCATCAAAGGAAACAATTGATAAGTCATTTGGGATTTGTACTCCTTCTTCTTTTAATGCTTTTAATACCCCTAAGGTAATTTGGTTACCCATGGAAATGATGGCAGTAATTTTACTTTTAGCAAGATGTTTAATTAATTTTTTTGCACAAGTGTAACCGTTGTTGAAACCAAAATCATCGCCTATCACCAGGGTTGGGTCAAAGGGGATTTTATTTTTTTTTAATGCTTGCTTGTAACCATTTACACGTTGATTATTTGGTGAAGTGCCTACAATTCCCTGGAAACAGGCAATTTTTTTATGCCCGTTATTTATTAAATATTGGGTAGCATCCATAGACCCTTCAAAATCATTCGAAGAAATGTAGGGCAAGTTCACACCTTCAAAAAACCGGTCAATCAAAACCAATGGGGTGCCACTTTTGGAAGCTTTTTGTAAATGTTCTGATTCCAGGCCAATGGGGGCTATTATTATTCCGTCCACCATCCAGCTCTGCAGTAAGGCAATAGATTTTTTTTCAACTTTAATATCATCATTACTATTACAAAGGAAGATATTATAATGGTGCTTCCTGGCTTCTTTTTCTATTCCTAATGCAAGCTGGGCAAACCAGGTATTGGTGATATCCGGTAAGATTAGCCCAATGGTAGATGATTTTTTTAAGCGAAGCCCTTTGGCAATATTGTTGGGTCTGTAGTTTAATTTATCCGCTGTAGTTGTTACTAATTCAATTGTTCTTTTACTGATCCTGAATTGCTCTCCCAGGCCATTCAAAACCCTTGAAATGGTTGTTACAGAAACACCCAGGGTTTTCGCCATCGATTGTATGGTAATGTTATTTTTTTTCATTCCGAAAGTGATCCGTTTTGCAAAAAGGAAGGGAATGGGTAGTCATAAAAGTAGTGGTTAGCAGGCTTAAAACCAGTTTTTGTTAAAGAAATGGCAAATTTATTTTGGCAAAATTAAATAAAGTTCTAACTTGCTCAAACGATTGTGCAAAATGCTCAAACGTTTGAGCATTTTGCACAATCGAAAGACTTATTTTTTTAAACGCAAAACGACTGCATATGAAAAAAATCGTACAAGGAGGTTCCCTTTTCTTTCTTTTACTAATTTCATCATTGGCCTGGTCTCAAAACAAAACAGTTACAGGCAGAATTATTGGAGAAAATGGAATTGGAGTTTCCAAAGCATCAGTATTGGTTCAGGGCACCCGAATCGGTGTCACAACCAATGAAAGGGGCGAGTTTACAATTTCTGTCCCTTCTTCAGCTACCATACTTGTTATTAGTTCCGTTGGGTACGGCACAGTAGAAGAACCTATTAACGGAAGAACTGCAATTGAGATTACACTTAAGCCTGGTGTACAGGAAATGCAGGAGGTTGTTGTTACAGCCTTAGGATTAAAAAGAGAGGAGAAGGCACTGGGATATGCTGTTCAAAAGGTATCCGGAGAAAGTTTACAGCGAGTTGCTGGTTTGGATGTTGCTACATCCCTTACCGGTAAAGTAGCTGGGGTATTGGTTAGAAACTCACCAGATTTCGCAGCTGTTCCCCTTGTTACAGTTCGTGGAGAAAACGCTTTATTAGTTATCGATGGTATCGCTTATCAAAATAAAACTTTAACTGATATTTCCGCTGAAGATATTGAGTCTGTAAGTGTTTTGAAAGGCGCAACTGCTTCGGCTTTGTATGGTTTTCGTGGTGCAAACGGTGCCATTTTGATTACCACCAAAAATGGCAGTTCGAATAAAGCAGGAGTAACTATAGACTATACAACCAATACAATGTTCACTGCGGGTTTCCTGGCTATACCTGGGAAACAAGATGTATATGGTCGCGGAGGCAGTGGTATTTATGCCCTCAACTCAGATCAGTCCTGGGGTGCAAAAATGGACGGATCCATGCAAAATCAATGGGATCCGGTTTCGAAGACTTTTACAGTAAGACCCTACCTGCCTGTTGGTAAAGACAATTTCAAAAATTTCCTGGAACAAGGGTATGTTACCAACAATAATTTGAATATTGGTTATCAAAAGGATAAAATTTCGCTCAGGAATTCTTTTAACTGGACGGAAAATAAAGGCCGCTATCCGAATTCCAAATTGCAGAAATATACTTACTCCTTTGGTGCAGACCTTAACTACGATAAGTTTAAAATGAGCACCAATTTATCGTATGCTAAAAAAGCCTCTAAAAATATCGGGTCCAACGGGTATACTTCCTATGACCCGATGTACAGCATATTGATCTGGTCGCCTACTGATTGGGATCTCAGTCTTTACAAGAATAATTATTGGATCAAGCCGGGCGAAATTCAAAACAACCATTACGGATTAGTAGCTGGTGGTACAATTGATAATTATTCCGGTGCTTCTATCAATAATCCTTATTTCGACCGTTACGAAAAAACAAATGAAATTTCCCGTGACATTTTTAATGCTGATTTAACCATGAGTTATCAATTAACGAATTGGTTGAAAGCCACTCTTCGTTCAGGTGTTGATTTCTACAAAGAATCGGGACAGCTAAGGGGTTCATGGGGTTCTTATCTTTCTTCCGGTAATACAAGTGTTCCCGGTGCTGATTATTTCGGTTGGAATGGTGGAAGGAAGGGTCAGTATAATATAGGAGTAAGTAATGGATTTAGCAATAACACCGATTTTATGCTGACCGGCGATAGGAAATTCAACAAGTTTACTGTTGAATATCTTGCCGGGGGGACAATTTTCTACAGGCGGGATGATAACATGCATGCAAGTACACAAGGTGGTATTTCTGTTCCCGGTTTCTTCTCGATCAAAGCGTCTGTTAATCCTGCCCAGGTATCACAGTCTACATACGCACAGCAGGTAAATTCTGTATTTGGCCGTGCAGCTGTTTCCTGGAACAAAATGGTATATGTAGATATAACCGGACGTAATGACTGGAGTTCAACACTGGCAAAATCTCAACGTTCTTATTTTTATCCATCTGTGGCAACAAGTTTTATCGTTTCAGAATTGCTGCCGCAAACCAGGAACTGGCTTGATTTATTGAAATTGAGAGGCTCCTGGACCTTGTCAAAAAGGCCTGCTAATATTTATGAAATTAACAGCAGTTATTCTATCAGTGCTGCAACCTGGGGAGCATTGAATGGTGCTGGGGTTCCCGGCAATTTATACTCACCAACCATTGCGCCTACAAGTAATGAAACATACGAACAGGGTTTACAGGCTATGTTCCTGAAAAACCGTATCATGCTGGATGTGTCACACTACACAAAAAGAGTTTTCGACCGTATTACTACAGTAGGGATAACAGCAGCTTCAGGATACTCAGGCATAACTACTAATACCAAAGAAGAAATAACACGGCGTGGATGGGAAGTAATTCTTAATGGCTCTCCTATTAAAAATAAAGACTGGCAATTGGATTTAGGTCTTAACTGGTCAACATTTGCCAGTTACTATACCAAGTTAGATCCTGTCTTTTCAGCTAAAAAGCCTTGGGTAAAAGTGGGCGAACGGGCTGATCATTTTATCAGCAGGGATTTCCAACGTGTCCCTTCAGGAAAGGGTGACCAATCAGGAACTCTTATACATAATAGTGGTGGTAGGCCAATCGTTCACGGATATGATGTATTGTTTGGCTACTACGATCCAAAATTTATCTGGGGTGCAAATGCCAATTTAAGGTATAAGAACGTAAGCTTCTTCCTGTCTTTTGATGGTGTAAATGGAGGATTGGCAAACACAAGAACAGAAAGTTATATGTGGCAGTCAGGCGTTCATCCAAATTCACTTTCACCAGAAAGAGCATTAGACGTTGCTACACCAGGTTCTAATAACTACCTGGGCCAGGGTGTTAAAGTGGTATCGGGCGCAGCTACTTATGATGCTAATGGTAATATCTTAACTGACACCCGTGTTTTTGCACCTAATGATATAAAAACTACCTACAAACAATATATGATCGATTTGCACAACAGTAGTGCATGGGGTGGTAATGGAAGTAAAGCAGATACTTATTCCAAAACTTTTTTCAAACTACGTGAGATTTCTTTGTCGTACGATGTGCCGGCTAAACTGTTGCATAAAGTGGCAAAAGCTGCTTCAATTAGTTTAATAGGGCAAAATGTACTGCTGAAAGCAAAACAGTTTAAATATTCTGATCCTGACGGTGGTAATGAGGATTTTGCTGACCCATCAACAAGGTATCTCGGCTTTAAAATTAATTTCACTTTCTAAAAAATTGTAGCAATGAAAAAAATACATTATATACTGCTTGCAACAATTTCTTTTACCATTGCAAGTTCATGTAAAAAGTTTGATCAGTTAAATACCAACCCGGATGTACCCACATCTGTTTCACCCGATTTGCTTGCCACAACGGTATTGAAAAGTACATACCGGTTTTGGAATCCAAATCCAACAGATTGGGGCACGGCACAGTTATGGAGTAAGCATTGTACAAATCTTCAAAACAATCCGAATCCTTACCAGTATTTTTCTTCTTACTGGCCTTACGGGGGATTTGGGGGGGCTCAGAACATAACCATACTTAATAGAATGGTTGATTTTGCAGAAGGGAACCCGGCAAAACCTTCCTACGAAGGATTAAGATTATTTCTGAAGGCCTGGTATGGTTTTTCTGCAACATTAGATATGGGGGATGTTCCTTATTCAGAAGCAGGAAGAGCAGAAGAGGGAATAACACAGCCTATTTACGATAAGCAGGCAGATGTATTTGTTGGTGTATTGAATGATTTAAAAGCTGCTGAAGAAAAATTTGCTGTAGGTGTCAATTTTACCGGGGATATAATGCTGGGTGGAAATGCAGCAAAATGGCGCAGGCTTTGTAATGCCATGCAGTTAAGGGTGTTGCAGACCATCAGTAAAAAAATTACACCTGCACAAAAAGCACGGTTTGCAGAAATAGTTGCTGCAGGCAATTTAATGACCGGTAATACGGATAACTTTCAATTAGCTTATCTGGAGAATACAAATGCAACCTATCCTTTTTACAACGGGGAAGGCATGCGGGTTAATTTAGCCATGTCAAAACTGATGGTGGATGCGTTAAAAAATGTGAACGACCGCAGGTTATTTTATTTTGGAGAACCTGCCGCTTACAAAATTTCCGGTGGTTTACTGGAAAATGATTTTGCTGCTTATGAAGGCGCCCCATCAGAATTATCTCCTAACCTGCTTGATCTTAACAGGGCAGCCGGAAAGTATTCTTTGGTAAACAAGCGTTATGCATCATCAGCATCCAGAATTGGCGATCCTTATATTTACTTTACTTATGCTGAGCAATGTTTCATAATAGCAGAAGCTATTGAAGAAGGTTGGGTAACAGGTAATGCACAAACCTACTACGAGAATGGTGTAAAAGCCATGCTTGATTATTACAGAACCTTACCGACTGTAATACAGGCAAATCTTCATGGAATGGCAATTACCCAAACCTATATTGATAATTATTTTTCAGGCGAAGCTGCTTATAAAACAAGTGGAACTAAAACAGAACGTTTGCAGCAGGTATGGATGCAAAGGTATTTTATAGATTTTTTCCAGGGTGGTGTTAATATATCGTTTAGAAATTTTCAACGTACAGGATATCCTGTCTTTCCGCTTGATCCGGCTACTTCTTTAAACTCCGGAGCTCCGACACAGGTTCCTAAACGCAATATGTATCCGACGGATGAGTTAACTAAAAACCCTGTAAACTATCAAAAGGCTGTTGATGAACAGTTTGCCGGATCTGATGACGTGAATAAAACACCATGGTGGTTGCAATAATGGGAAAACCGAAGCGTACTATCAGCAAATTTTATATATGCGTGTCTAAGAGATAAATATAAGTGGAGGGGGCATCAAAGGCCTCCTCCGCTTATTTTAATATCACCACTTTATATAAAGGATACTGAAGGTCACTTTTATCCTCTTCCTGAGAAATTACCACCTGTAACCAGGGATAATAACTTGTTACGGTAAATGAAAACATCCAATCTTTATTGGCAAAACCGACAATGTACGTTAGTGCAGTAAGATTTTTTTAAAACGGACACAAAGTTTTTCATAGCAAGCAGTTTTTCATAAGCAATAAAGCGAAAGAAAGTGGATCGTATTTTCTTTTCTAAGTGAATACCTCCACTTTTTAAAACAAACAGGAGCGGCCTTCTTTAATAATCACAATGCTTTAATTTAATCCAATGACAAACAGCGGGAGAAATATAATGTATGCACTTCTTTTTCTCAATACACTGTTTCTTCAAAAAGAAGTGGCATCACAAACAAAGTTTACGAAACTGGTCTGGGCAGATGAATTTAATTACAAAGGTTTACCCGATAGCAGTAAATGGAATTATGATATTGGAGGACATGGTTGGGGCAACAATGAATTGCAGTTTTATACCGCCAATGATACTTTGAATGCAGTTGTTGAGGAAGGAGTATTAAAAATTACCGCTAGGCGCCAGGTAAAAGAAAAGAGGCAATATACTTCTGCGAGGTTACAGACAAAGAAAAAGGCCTCTTTCAAATATGGCAAGATTGAAGTAAGAGCCAAATTGCCGGCAGGAAGAGGTGCCTGGCCTGCGATATGGATGCTGGGGGATAATATTGGTAAAGAAGGATGGCCCCGATGTGGTGAAATTGATATTATGGAGCATGTTGGTTATGAGAAAGATAGCATCTTCGGAACAATTCACTCAGAGGCTTATAATCACATGAAAGGCACTCAAAAAGGAAAAGGTATATTCATTGCAACACCATACGACCAGTTTCATACCTATTCGATAGAATGGACGCCTGAGAAAATTGATTTTATGGTGGATGGGGTGATTTATAATCATTTTATAAACGAACACCAGACCACAAAAGAATGGCCTTTCGATCAGCCATTTTTCCTGATCCTGAATTTAGCAGTCGGCGGCAACTGGGGCGGTAAAAAAGGTGTGGATGAATCTGTTTTCCCTGCTACTTTACAAGTGGATTATGTAAGAATATTTCAAACCAGATAATTAAAATAAGATGTTTAAAAAATGCTGTTTATTGCTTGCGGGCATAGTTAGTATCTGTTTGCAGGCCCGGGCTAAGGTTATTCTGCCAAAGATCTTTTCTGATAATATGGTTTTACAGCGAAATGGATTGATCCCCGTATGGGGCTGGGCTGATGCAAATGAAAAAATAGAAGTGAGGTTTAACAATCAGGTTAAATCTGTCAAAGCTGGTAAAAATGGAAAGTGGCTGATAAGACTGGATGCAGAAAATGCAGGCGGCCCCTATGATATGACTATAAAAGGGAAAAATATAATTCAGATAAAGAACATATTGGTAGGTGAGGTATGGATATGCAGCGGTCAGTCGAACATGGAATGGACAGTAGGCCAGTCTATGAATGCAAAACAGGAAATAGCAGCGGCAAATAATCCTTTTATCCGGCATATAAAAGTTCAGCGGGATATCAGTTCATTGCCCCAAAAAGATTTTAATGCCGGTGATTGGCAAATTTGTGACTCAACTACAGTTGCCAATTTTACAGGGGTAGGATATTTTTTTGCCAAGAATCTCTACAACGAATTAAAAATTCCGGTTGGGTTAATTAATTCATCCTGGGGGGGTACAAATATTGAAACATGGATAAGCCGGGACGCTTTTGAAAATAGTGATGAGTTTAAAGAAATGATTGCAGGAATGCCAAAGATAGATTTAGATTCTCTTTCTAAATTAAAAGTGAAAGGTAGTGTAATGAGGATAGAGGCTTTGCAGGGTGCAAAAATGGAAGGCATGAATACAAGCCAGTTCAAGGAGCTTTCATTTGATGATTCAAAATGGCCTGTTTTGAATCAACCACAATTATGGGAAGAACAAAGTATCGGGGAACTGGATGGTATTGTTTGGCTTAGAAAAACAATTGTACTGGCTTCTCTTGATTTAACAAGGGATGCAACACTGGTGTTATCGAAGATTGATGATAATGATATAACATATGTAAATGGAATAAAAGTTGGAAGCACCAACCAATGGGATGCGAATAGAAGATATACGATTCCGCCTGGAGTTTTAAAGGAAGGTAAGAATGTAATTGCAGTAAGAGTGGATGATACTGGCGGCGGCGGTGGAATTTATGGGGATGCAGCAGATGTAAAATTAAATTTATATAATGTTTCTTATCCTTTGAGTGGTGAATGGAAATTCCAGGTAGAATCTGTTATAAAAACAACCAACCAAAATTCTCTTCCCTCTTTATGCTATAATGCAATGATAAGCCCGTTGATCCCATTCGCATTCCAGGGAGTATTGTGGTACCAGGGAGAATCAAACTCCGGAAGATCATATCAATACAGAAAAGCATTTCCATTATTGATAAACGACTGGAAGCAGAAATGGAATAATCCCGGTATGCCTTTTTACTTTGTACAACTGGCAACATTTAATACAACTGGTAACAGCAATGAAGGATGTGGCTGGGCTGAATTGAGAGAAGCACAAACAATGACCTTGTCTTTGCCTAATACCGGTATGTGTGTTACTACTGATCTTGTGACTAATCCTAAAGATATCCACCCTACAAATAAGCAGGATGTTGGTAAACGGCTGGCGGCTCTTGCCTTAAACAATCTTTACAGTAAGAATATGATTTGCAATGGACCCATTTTTAAGTCAATGGAAATTAAAAATGATCAGGTCATTCTTTCATTTGATAATATCGGAACCGGTTTATACACTCCCGATAAATACGGTTACATAAAGGGCTTTGAAATTGCAGGAAAAGACCAGGTGTTTCATTACGCCAAAGCTTTCATCAAAGGCAACACAATAGTACTGTTCAACGAAAAGGTAGAGAATCCGGTTGCTGTTCATTTTGGGTGGATTGGCGATGCCAGTGATTGCAACCTGTTTAATAAAGAAGGATACCCTGCTGTGCCTTTCAGGACAGATGAATGGAAGACCATTACAAAAGATGAAAAGTATAAGATTGAAAAACTAAACTAAAGAGTATGAGAAGTATTTCTTTTTTTGGATTGTTTTTCTTTTCAATAGTTCTTAATGCCCAAAAGTTCGATGGATTGGCTAAAACGCCTCCTATGGGTTGGAACAGCTGGAACAAATTCGCCTGCAATGTGGATGAAAAAATGATCCGGGAAATGGCGGATGCTATGGTTTCCAGTGGCATGAAAGATGTGGGATATGAATACATTGTCATTGATGATTGCTGGCAGGTTTCCCGTGATGAAAATGGAAATATTGTTCCCGACCCAATACGCTTTTCTTCCGGCATGAAAGCCCTGGCTGATTATATTCACTCCAAAGGGTTAAAATTTGGTTTGTATTCCTGTGCGGGCAGCAAAACCTGCGAAGGCCGGCCCGGTGGCCGTGGGCATGAATACCAGGATGCAAAAATGTATGCCTCCTGGGGCATTGATTATCTGAAATATGATTTTTGTAATACTGATGCACAAAAGGCAGAAGGTGCATATAAAACAATGCGGGATGCTTTATATGCTGCAAAGCGTCCCATTGTTTTCAGCATTTGCGAATGGGGAAGTACTGAACCCTGGACATGGGCAAAGAACGTCGGGCATCTTTGGAGAACGACCAGTGATATAATGAATTGCTGGGACTGTAAAGTGAATTGGGGTGGCATGGGCTGGACATTAATTATGGATAAAAATGAACCTCTCGGGAGATATGCCGGTCCAGGTGGTTGGAATGATCCCGATATGCTCCAGGTTGGAAACGGAGTATTAACTGATGTGGAATCCCGTTCCCATTTTGCAATGTGGAGTATGATGGCCGCACCGTTGATATTGGGCAACGACATCCGGTCGATGACACCGTCTATTAAAGAAATACTGACTAATAAAGAAATTATTGCATTGAATCAGGATACACTGGGAAAACAAGGCTACAGGTGGTGGACATTGGATGGTAATATTGAGCTATGGCTCAAGCCACTTGCTAACAATGAAATTGCTTTGTGTTTTTTTAACAGGAGTGAAGTTGTGAAAACCATTGATTTTGACTGGAATAAATATTTCAGTAACCTAA
The DNA here is from genome assembly GCA_041738795.1 of Chitinophagaceae bacterium. Taxonomy (GTDB): domain Bacteria; phylum Bacteroidota; class Bacteroidia; order Chitinophagales; family Chitinophagaceae; genus JJ008. The sequence continues at coordinate 119,363 of JBGSPB010000004.1, forward strand.
ACGGTAAGACTTATGGTGTTACAGACAAGACTAACATCCGTGATTTATGGCTCAAAAAAAATATTGGATCAACAAAATATAATCTGAAGGCCGCTATTCAACCACATGATGTATTGACAGTAAGATTGAGTAAATAGTTGAAAATATTTTCTAATAATAAAAAAATAATAATTAATCAATAACAGTTACTGATATGAATTCATTTTCATTCTTTTTGCGCAGTATTTTTCCTTTGCTGATTATTTTGACAGATCCAATTTTCGGACAATCGCAAATAGTTGCATTACCCAAAGTATGCAAGTTCAAGGTTGCTGATGATATGTCCTGGGCCTCTCCTTCGTTTAATGATAACAGTTGGGAGAGCAGGTTATTGGGTACAAGCAGACAGGATACCAGCGGTAAAAGAGACCTTTTCGTTTGGTATCGTATTAAAGTAATCGTTCCATCAAGTCTGAAAAAACCCGGTGAGTTGGGCAAAGGGCTTCGTCTGAACCTCGGCAAGATTGATGATGTTGATTTTACTTTTTTCAATGGGAAACTAGTTGGTCAAACAGGTAGCCTGCCACCAGAATATATAAGCAAATTCCAGGCAGACCGGGTTTATAACATACCGTTGGACATAGTTGAATGGGATAAGGAGAATGTTATTGCAGTAAGAGTTTTCAGTCCCGATCCCTGGGTGGGAATGTATGAAGGGCCTTATAAGTTAGCGCCACTTCAATGGTCGGATTCGATTGCTGTAGAGCAAAGTATTACTCAAACACAAAACAGTAGTTTTAGCACAACTGTTAAGCTAAGAAATAATGGCAATAGTCGATTTGACGGAACCATCAGGTATAGCATAACAGATACAAAAAATAATGAACTTTTTACTGAAACTAAGCCGATAAAAATTCAGCCAATCAAAGGAGCCGAGAACGCAGTAGTGTTCTCGAAATACAAACCAGTAAATAATAATATTTTCAAAGTTGGTTATGCAATTACAGAAGACGCAACTGGGATTGCGGTAGATAAATATCAGCTTTATCTTTCTGATAAGCAGTTGAAAATTGTTGTCGAAAAAGAGCCTGTTCCGGTTATTCAAAACAAAATAAAGGATGCTTTTACATCTATACGTTTTCAGGATCAGCAACAACAAGGATATCTTGGAAAGCGTTTGAATCAAAATCTGGCAGAACGTCTATTAAAACTGGATGAAGTGGGAACTCTTGATGGCTACCTGGAAAGACCGGGCCATCATCCCTGGGCAGGTGAGCATATCGGTAAGTATCTCGAAACGGCCAGTAATGTCTGGAGAAATACTGGCGATGAAAGGTTGAAATTACAAATGGACAGGCTTATGTATCAGTTGGTACATGCCCAGTTGCCAGATGGCTATCTGGGCACTTATACTCCCGAGGATTACTGGACAAGCTGGGATGTTTGGAGCCACAAATATAACCTGTATGGGTTGCTTGGATATTACAAGGCAACCGGTTATCAACCAGCCCTGGATGCTTGTAAAAAGATGGGTGATCTGCTGTGCAAGACTTTTGGAAATAAACCCGGACAACTTGATATCATCCTGGCTGGAACTCATATAGGTATGGCTTCCACCAGTGTGCTGGATCCGATGGTTGAATTGTATAAGTACACAGGGGATAAAAAGTACCTTGATTTTTGCTACTATATACTGGAAGCATGGGAACAAAAAAATGGTCCTAAAATAATCAGTGCTCTATTGACAAAAGGGAAAGTAACCGCTGTGGGTAATGGTAAGGCATATGAAATGTTATCCACGTTTGTGGGGCTGGCAAATTTATACAGAACAACGGGTGATGAAGCAATGTTAAAACCGTTATTTATTGCCTGGAATGATATTGTAAAGAACCAGCTTTATGTAACCGGAACCACCAGTTCTCATGAATATTTTCAGGCAGACGATTATTTACCGGCAGGCAGAGATGCCAATATGGGTGAGGGTTGCGTGACAACTACCTGGATTCAGTTTAATCAGCAATTGTTCGAAATAACAGGCGATTTAAAATACTTTGATCAGATTGAACTGTCGGTTTATAATCATTTATTGGCTGCCGAAAACCCTCAAACAGGCTGTGTAAGTTATTATACCCCTTTGATGGGCGCCAAACCTTATACTTGCTACATCACCTGCTGTCAATCGAGTGTCCCAAGAGGGATTGCCATGGTTCCCTATTTCACTTTTGGAAATATCAAAGAGGTGCCAACAGTAATGATGTATGAGCCTGCAACCTACAAAGAGACCATTGCCACGGCAAATAAAAAAATTGTTCGATTATCCTTTAGGGTTGAAAGCAATTTTCCTGAAAGTGGTATGGCAACTATCTCTGTAAGTCCATCACAGAACTCAACTTTTCCCGTCGCATTGAGAGTGCCAACCTGGTGTCAATCATTTACTGCAGTTATTAATGGTAAATCTTATAAGGGAACCAATAAGCAACTTCTTGTAATTAATCGAAGCTGGAAAGAAGGAGATAAAATAAAAGTCTCTTTTCAGATCCCTTTCAAAATGCTGCCGGGAGGGAAAAGTTATCCTAACCAAATGGCAATTCAGCGGGGACCACAAGTATTGGCGTTAGACAGCATACTAAATATGGAGGTATTAAGGATAATTTCATTGAATAAGGATAAGGGTGTGGTGATAGATAAGCCTCTAGAAAAAAATATTCCGGGTCTATTGCCTGCAGGTTGGATAGGACGACAAGCTTACCCTGTAAGTATTGCAGATAATAAAAATAGGGACAAAAAACAGCAAATTATATTAGTGCCTTTTGCTGATGCCAGCCAAACAGGTGGTTCTATGAAAGTTTGGTTGCCATTAATTTTAAAAAATTAAAGGAATGAAAAAAATTGGTATTCTGCTTCTATACATAGCCGCTTGCTATATTTCAATTGCACAAGTAAAAGAGAATGGCAACTTAAGTTTTTTACATACAGCCGGCCAGGATATTATTAATGAATCAGGCAGGAAAATTTTCTTAAAAGGAGTTGGGCTGGGGAACTGGCTTTTACCCGAAGGATATATGTGGAAATTTGGAGCTCTTGGTGACCGGCCCCGTAAAATTGAAAAAGTAGTGACCGATTTGATTGGTAAGGAAAAGGCCGATCGTTTTTGGAAAGCTTTCAGGGGAAACTATATTACAGAAGCTGATATAAAAAGAATTGCAGAATTGGGATTTAATTCTGTAAGACCTGCATTAAACTCAAGATTGTTTTTAACGGAAGGTGAAGATCCAGTTTATGTAGAAGAAGGATTTCAGCTACTGGACTCCCTTATTACATGGTGTAAGAAACATAGGTTGTATGTTATAATAGATATGCATGGAGCACCGGGCGGGCAAACGGGTGCTAATATTGATGATAGTCCTAATGATATCCCCGAACTTTTTATAGAAAAAAAATACCAGGATCAACTGGTTGCACTCTGGGTTAAAATTGCAGATAAGTATAAAAACGAACCAACTATAGCTGCTTATGATTTACTGAATGAGCCATTGCCGAAGGCGACAGGTGCTGCCGAAAAATACAAGCATTTGCTGATACCATTGTATAAGCGGTTAACTGCCGAAATAAGAAAGGTTGACCAACGACATATGATTACACTTGAGGGATTTGACTGGTCAAATGACTGGTCTCTTTTTGATAAACCATTTGATAATAATGTTTTTTACCAGTTTCATTATTATTGCTGGGCCAGACCTGATAATCTGAATAGTATAGATGAATACTTAAAAAGGAGAAATGAATTAAACACCCCAATTTGGGTAGGCGAAACCGGGGAAAAAGGTAATGCAATTTATTGGGCAACTACACAATTATTTGAAGCTAACAATATCGGCTTTTCATTTTGGCCCTGGAAAAAGATGGATACACAAAACACTCCTTATTCAATTAAAAAACCCGCTGGTTGGGATTTAATAGCAGAATATACCCGGAATGGTGCAAAGCCGGATGCCTCTATTGCTGAAAAAGCTTTCAATGAATTACTGGATAATATAAAAATTTCCAACTGCGATTATTTCGAAGATGTATGCAATGCTATTTTAACCAGGATCCCTGCAAAAATTGAAGCAGAGAATTATGGCTTTAGTGGTTTTAACCGTTCTTATTTTGTTTTAGATTCGGCTAATAAATCAAAATTTTACAGGAAAAATGAACCGGTTCAGATTAAACTGGACAGTAAGGATAAAGAACAATTTTGGTCAGAGCAATCCATTGAACTTCAGCAATCAGAATGGGTAGTTTATAATTTTGAAAGTTTAAACAGGGAAAAGCACCAATTAACAATCAGAGCATCGGCAGTTGTTGCGCCTGCCAGCTTAACTATTTGGATCAATAATAAGAAAACTGTAGTTAATGTAATTGGCAAAGAATTACTAGAGCAGGCAACCGGTAATTTTAAATTGAACAAAGGGGAGAATAAAATAAAAATCCAGGTAAAATCTGGTACGCTGAAGCTGGATTGGTTCAGGTTTAATTAAAAGAAACTTTTAGTCATTGAATTTAAGAAAAGTAAAATGAAAAAATCAGCCCTGTCAATTGTTGTTATTATCGGAATGACATGTACTGTAATTGCGCAATCACCAACTAAAATGCTCACAATAAGCAAGCAATCATTGAAAGATAAAATTGCCGGGGGCTGGGCCGGGAAAATGATTGGTGTTACTTATGGGGCACCCACAGAATTTAATTACCTGCAAAAAATAAATAACGATTCTATTAAATGGACACCAGCAGATATTAAAGGTAGTGTCTGGCAAGATGATATTTATGTGCAACTTACTTTCCTGATGGCCATGGATAAATATGGTATGGAGGCTCCGGCGGTAAAATACCAGGAAATGCTCGCAAAAGCCGGTTATCATCTTTGGTGTGCCAATATGCAAGCGAGAAAAAATTATTTTGATGGTATTTATCCTCCAATGTCCGGCAATCCTGAGTATAATTATCGGGCAGATGATATTGACTTTCAGATTGAAGCAGATTATATAGGGTTTATGAATCCTGGTATGATACAAAATATCATTAATGAATGTGATAAGATAGGGCATATCATGAATTATGGGGATGGTATATATGGAGGAATATTTTTAAGCGCTTTATATAGTGCCGCCTTTTTTGAAAAAGATATCAATAAAATTATTGAAACAGGCCTTTCTTCAATACCAGCAGAAAGTGATTATGCCAAAATTGTCAGGGATGTAATGAAACTTCACAGGCATTACCCGACCGATTGGAAAGCTGCCTGGCAAGAGTTGGATGCTAAATGGGGCGATGTGGATATTAGTGGTGCCGGTTCTGCATTTAATATCGATGCAAAGTTAAACGGGGCGTTTATTGTTATGGGACTTCTATATGGTAATCTTGATGATTATAGAACACTGGAAATAACTACACGCTGTGGAGCAGATTCAGACTGCAATCCTTCAAATGCAATGGCGGTGATTGGTGTAATAAAAGGATTTAGTAACCTGCCATCTGAAATGCAAAAAGGAGTGAAAGATGTAGGTGATTCTGTTTTTATTAATACTACGTATTCATTCAACACCGCAGTGGAGGCAACTTATAATTATGCATTAAAATTAATACTTATAAATGGCGGTAAAGTAAAAGGCGATAGTATTATATGGCCGGTTCAGCAATTTACGCCAGCAAAATTTGAAAGCTCTTTTCCTGCGGTTGTGTTTGATAATAAGGTGTCAGTTTTCTCAACGGGAAAATGGAACTTCAATGGGAATTGGAATGTATTTAAAGTAAAATCCTGGGACGGTAAAACGGAAACAGAACAGGCAATGGTTTCAAAAAGTAAGGGTGATGAGCTTGAGCTTGAGTTTAACGGAACAGGAATTTCATTAATGGGAAATTGGGTAAAAGATGGAGGCAAAGCTGATATTTATTTGGATGGGAAATTCCATCGGAGCATAGACACTTATTATAATTATAGTAAACAGGAGCATAGAAATATCAGTATCTGGCATGTCTTTCAATTAAAACCTGGTAAGCATTCTGTAAAAGTAGTTGTGAAAGGAGAAAAGAATAAGGAATCCCTGGATTCAAATATTTATATCACTGAAGCGATTATTTATAAGACAGAGGCTAAGAAAAGTGATTTGTATAAGTTTTCTTTTGCGAAATAACGGGGCAGAATACAACTTTAAAAAAAAGTATATGAGAGTAAATAAAATATTAGTAATAGGCAGCTCCAATACAGACATGGTTGTTAAAACGCAAAAACTTCCATTACCCGGCGAAACAATGCTTGGGGGCACTTTTCTTATGAATGCAGGAGGCAAAGGAGCTAACCAAGCTGTAGCTGCTGCCAGGTTGGGGGGCGATGTTACATTAGTTGCAAAAGTAGGCAACGATATTTTCGGAAAACAAAGTATAGAAGGATTTAAGAAAGAAAACATCCATACCGATTTTATTTTCATTACAGATAAAGCTCCATCCGGTACTGCCATCATTATGGTAAATGAAGAGGGTGAAAATTGCATTGTTGTTGCTCCCGGTGCCAATGCGTTGCTTTTACCAGTCGATATGGCGCAGGTAAAAAACCTTTCAGAAGCGGAAATCATTTTAATGCAACTGGAAATTCCGATGGAAACAATTGAGGCAGTAGCCAAAATTGCAAAGGCAAATCATCAGAAATTAATTATTAATCCTGCCCCGGCACAAAAACTGTCTGATGAATTACTGCATGGATTATTCCTGGTCACTCCCAATGAAACAGAAGCTGCTTTGCTTACCGGTATCTCTGTAATTGATGAAAGAAGCGCATCTGAGGCCGCTGAAGTGTTTTTAAGAAAAGGAGTTCAAAATGTGGTGATCACATTAGGGAAAAAGGGAGCTTATTTTCAAAATTCTGATTTGAAGTTTCAGATGGAGGCCCCGGTTGTGCAGGCAAAGGATACAACTGCTGCTGGGGATACATTCAACGGGGCATTAACTGTTGCAATTACTGAAAAGATGGAATGGGAACAGGCCATTCAATTCGCAGTGCAGGCGGCATCTGTATCTGTAACCAGGATGGGTGCACAGGCTTCAGTTCCACTTCGGAGTGAAATAGAACCTCAATGGAATCATAAAAAAAATCATATTGTCAGCTTGTAATTATAGGACTCATAAAAAAATAATCCGGATGAAACAAATCTTGTTTCAATTATTGGTTTTAGTCCTTGTGTTGCTTACTAATAGTAGTTTATCTGCTTACTCTCAATCTAAGAGCAACAGGCTCTCCAATCGAACTGTTGCTGATACAAATCTAATCCTCCCTCCCTCCTGGGCATTTGGTGTTTTATGGGGTGGTTATACCAATCAGCAGGAAACTATCGACAGGATCGGGCAAATCAGGAAACATAATTACCCGATAGATGCATATTGGATTGATTCCTGGTTTTGGAGCTATGCCGATAAAGGACGGGGCCCAAAAAAATATATAGATTTTGTAGCTGATACCAGCGCTTTTCCCGACAGGTCCCAAATGTGGGACTTTATGAAAAAGAACAATATAAAAGGTGGATTCTGGACCTGGGATTGTATTCTGGAAACAGGTAACGAAAAGGCATTCAATGATTTTAAATCCAAAGGTTATTTTTCACGTATTTACGATGAAACAAATTCTTGGCATAATAACAGTATTAACACTGCTATGTTTCAGGATAAACAGGAAAAGAAAAACTCAACTCCTTGTGGGGATATAGATTTTGATAATCCGGATGCAGTCAGTTATTTTAAAAAACAAATGAAACATTTTTTTGATGAAGGTGCTGATTTTATAAAGCTGGACCGTACCGCAAAAGTCAGTACCAGTAAGGCTATGTTTGAAATGAGCCAGGAGTTTGGCAGGGAAACGAAAGGCCGCGGATTTCTGCTGGCTCATAGCTTTGGAACAGATAATGAGGAATACAAACGTTATCCTGCTAAATGGACAGATGATACCCGCAGCGACTGGACAATTGAAAAACCAATCGTCAAATTTGCGGACTGGACACCGCCGGTGGCATTTAAAGAAAATATTGCCATGTTCACTGATCCTGTAAAAACCAGCAGTAAGATCCCTTTTCTCGCTAATGACCTTGGGGGCTTTGCTACAGGAAATGTAAGTAAGCCGGAAGAAGAATTATATATCAGGTGGCTGCAGTTCTCTATGTTTAACCCCATTGTTGAAGTTTTTTGTGAGCCGGAAAACACCACATCAAATCTGCCATGGATGTATTCCGAAAGAGCAGACAGTATTTTCCGACAGTATGCACATTGGAGGATAGAATTGTTTCCCTACATCTACAGCTATGCCCTCCGTAGCCGTATTGAAGGGAAGCATATGTTGGGTAAATTTCCAGCACATATTTACCAATATACTTTTGGAGATGAAATGCTGGTGGCACCGGTTTATGAGAGAAAGTCAACTACCCAAAAAGTATTCCTGCCCGAAGGTAAATGGATTAATTACTGGACAAATGAGCAAATGCCGGGCAATACTGCACATACTGTTGCAGCTCCTATCAATCAAATTCCATTATTTATCAAACAGGGTTCAATCATACCCATGCGTAAATATGCATCATCTGTTGAAAAAGGAAATAACAACACGTTGATACTTCATATTTATCCCGGTGATAATAGCCGTTTCAATCTGCTGGAAGATGATGGAATAAGCAATGACTACCTCAGGGGCATATATGCTTCGACTAATATTGAACTGATAAACAGTTTGAACAAATTAGCTTTAAAAATAGCTGCGGTAGACGGTTATTACAAAGGCATGAAAAAGACAAGAACGTGGAACCTGTATATCCATAGCAATAAAGCACCAGTGCAAGTAAAAATAAATCAGCAGAACCTTAAATTCAGCTACGATGAGACTAAAATGATTGCCATAGTGGAAGTGCCCAAACGGTCGGTAAAGCAATTAACTGAATTTGAAATTGTCTTTTAAAAATAGCATTGTCTTTAAAATATTTTATCATCTAAAACTATAACCATGTTTATTGTAGAGGATTACGGATTAGCCATTCTGCTTTGTATTGTCACTATGCTTTGCTGGGGCTCCTGGGCTAATACAACAAAACTTACCACCAAAGCCTGGCGGTTTGAACTTTTTTATTGGGATTATGGTTTTGGTATATTGATCACCACTTTGCTTCTGGCATTCACATTGGGGAGTGTTGGCGAGGAGGGCAGAGCTTTCCTTGATGATGTTAAGCAGGCTGATACCAGCAACATCCTGTCTGCTTTTGCAGGCGGCATTATTTTCAATTTAGCAAATATTTTGTTGGTGGCTGCTATTGCCATTGCAGGAATGTCTGTTGCTTTTCCGGTTGGTATTGGCATTGCATTGGTACTAGGTGTAGTTGTTAATTATATTTCAAATCCGCAAGGAAACCCCGTGCTCATATTTGGTGGAGTAGCTTTAATTGCATTGGCTATAGTATTAAATGCAAGGGCCTATCAGAAGCTACAAACAAATTCTGCTGCCGGTGTTTCCAGAAAAGGGTTGATATTATCAGTCGTAAGCGGCAGTTTGATGGGTCTTTTTTATAAGTATGTTGCCGGTTCAATGGTTTCCAATTTCAATGTGCCTGATGCCGGGAAGCTAACTCCTTATACTGCCCTTGTAATTTTTGCGATTGGTATCGTGATCAGCAGTTTTCTTTTTAATTCCCTGCAAATGAAACGTCCTTTCATTGGAACGCCGGTATCTTTCACTGATTATTTTAAAGGCATAACAAAGGATCATTTGATTGGCATTTTGGGCGGAGTAATATGGTGCGTAGGTATGTCTTTGAGTATTATAGCATCGGGTAAAGCTGGTCCGGCGGTTTCTTATGGATTAGGACAAGGTGCAACGGTGGTGGCAGCACTTTGGGGAATTTATGTATGGAAGGAGTTTGATAAAGCACCAAAAGGAACAAAATCCTTACTGAATATCATGCTGCTCTTATATATTGGCGGGTTGGCAATGATAATACTTTCAAAGTGAGTCTAATTCATGACTAGCCGGAAACTTAAATATATTTAATCTTCAATTTGGTATTAAAACTCTGCTATGTATAATCCAGTTTTTAAAACATCAGTTATTCTCTTTATTGCACTAGTAAGTTTTATTGAATGTGCAGCGCAAAGAAAAACCATTGACCAGAGAGTGGATTCTGTCTTAAAATTAATGACACTCGAAGAGAAAGCAGGTCAGATGAACCAATACAATGGACCATGGGCAGCAACAGGTCCTTTAACCAATGACAATAATTTATTATCGCAGATAAAAGACGGTAAAGTGGGTTCTATGCTGAACGTAACGGGTGTGGCACGAACAAAAGAGTTGCAGCAACTGGCTATGCAGTCAAGATTAAAGATCCCTTTATTATTCGGGCAGGATGTGATACATGGATACAGAACCATTTTTCCCATTCCCCTGGGGGAAGCAGCAAGCTGGGATATTCCGGCAATGGAGCAATCTGCGAGGATTGCTGCCACTGAAGCAGCAGCGGTAGGTGTACACTGGACGTTTGCCCCGATGGTGGATATAGCCCGCGACCCAAGATGGGGAAGAGTAATGGAAGGTGCCGGTGAAGATCCTTATCTCGGCTCATTGATCGCTAAAGCAAGAGTGAAAGGATTCCAGGGCAAGGGATTTGGAAGCACAGATGGACTAATGGCCTGTGCTAAACATTTTGCAGCCTATGGTGCTGCGGTGGGTGGCAGGGATTATAATTCTGTAGACATGAGTTTACGACAATTGCATGAAGTGTACCTGCCTCCCTTCAAAGCAGCGGCTGAAGCAGGTGCGGCCACATTCATGAATTCATTCAATGACCTCAATGGCATACCGGCCACTGGTAATAAATATTTACAAAGAGATATTTTGAAAGGGGAATGGAAATTCAAAGGTTTTGTGGTGAGCGACTGGGGTAGTGTGGGTGAATGATCAATCATGGGTTTTCAAAAGATAATTATGAAGCCGCCATGCAGGCAGTTAATGCCGGCAGTGATATGGATATGGAAAGCCGGAGTTATATCAAACACTTGGTTTCACTGGTAAAGGAGGGGAAAGTAAAAATGAATGTGATCGATGATGCAGTGCGGCGTATCCTGAAAAAGAAATTTGAAATGGGGTTATTTGATGACCCCTATAAATACAGTAATGAAGAAAGGGAAAAGGCGCAATGGAATAATGCGGAGCATATAAAAGTAGCAAGGGAAATTTCCAGGAAAAGTATTGTGTTGCTGAAAAATGAAAAGCAATTACTTCCATTGAGTAAACAAACAAAAAAGATTGCCCTGATTGGCCCTTTTGTTAAAGCAAAAGCTGATAATAATGGTTTCTGGAGTTATGACTGGCCGGATGATACGGCAAGAATTTCTTCTCTATGGGAAGGCGTTCAGCAAAAACTCAGTACTGCTTCAGAAATACTATATGCAAAGGGTTGTAATATCAATGATTCATCAAAGGCAGGTTTTACAGAGGCCGTGGCTGTTGCAAAAGACGCAGATTTTGTGATCATCAGTGTTGGTGAAGCCAGGGATATGAGTGGTGAAGCAAAAAGCCGGAGCAATATACATCTGCCCGGTGTGCAGGAAGAATTGATCAAAGCGGTGATGGATGCAGGGAAACCTGTTGTGGTATTGATCAGTGCCGGTCGTCCGCTGATCTTTAACTGGACGGCAGATAATGCACCAGCGATTCTTTATACCTGGTGGCTGGGTACCGAAGCCGGCAATGCTATTGCAGATGTATTGTTTGGTGACTATAATCCTTCCGGCAAATTACCAATGACTTTTCCAAGAACAGAGGGGCAGATACCGGTCTATTATAATCATTATAATACAGGCCGTCCGGCAAAGAATGATAGTGACCTGCATTATGTATCAGCCTTTACTGATCTGCCTAACAGTCCGAAATTTCCATTTGGATTTGGACTCAGCTATACAAAATTTGAATACAGCAGTATCCGGTTGAGTAAAGATCAATTCAAACCCGGGGAAAAGATTGAAGCAATGGTTACAGTTCATAATAATGGTAATTATGATGGAGTAGAAGTGGTGCAATTGTATATAAGAGATATAACCGGTTCTGTAGTAAGGCCGGTAAAAGAATTAAAAGGGTTTCAAAAAATTGCTTTGAAGAAAGGAGAAGCAAAAGAAGTACGATTTACGATCAGTGTGAATGATCTCCGTTTTTACAACGATAAACTCCAATATATTTACGAACCGGGACTATTTAAGTTGTTTATCGGGGGTAGCAGCAGTGATGTGAAAGAAGCTAATTTTCAGCTAACTAAATAAATGGTATGAAAAAATTTATTGGATTGATCGTACTCATCAGTTTGTCTGTAATGACGACTGCACAGGATTTGAGCCTCTTTCAAAAAAAGCAATTTATTAGTGGTAATGATACGCTGCCGTATCGTTTATTACTACCTGAGAATTATGATGGTTCCAAAAAATATCCATTGGTATTTTTTCTCCACGGCGCCGGTGAAAGAGGAAATGATAATGAAAAACAACTGTTACATGGAGCTAAGCTTTTCCTGAAAGAGGAAGTGAGAAAAAAATATCCCGCTATTGTGATTTTTCCGCAATGTCCCCAAAATAGCTTTTGGAGTAATGTTGATTTTAAAATCGAAAATGGTAAAAGAGTATTTGCATTTAAAGCAGAAGGTGAGCCAACAATTGCGATGAAGCTGGCACAGGAGTTATTGTTTACAATTTTAAAGGACTATCAGGTAAGTAAAAGGAAGGTCTATGTGGGTGGATTGTCCATGGGTGGTATGGGGACTTTTGAGATAGTACGACGTAATCCCAGGCTTTTTGCAGCGGCCTTCCCTATTTGTGGCGGTGGCGAACCTTCAACAGCTTCGCAACTTAAGAAAACCAAATGGTGGATATTTCATGGGGGTAACGACGATGTTGTGCCACCGGAATTATCCCAAAAAATGGCAGCAGCTTTAAAAGCTGTAAAAGCATCAGTGAAATTTACCTTGTATCCAACTGCTAACCATAATAGTTGGGACCCTGCCTTTGCTGAACCAGGCTTGTTTCCCTGGTTGTTTGCACAGAAGAAGTGATTATTTTATTTCCTCGAACTCAATATAATCTCCCGCCTTTGTTTTTGGTGGAGGTTCTGTAGGGGAAGTTTGGGATGAAAAGCCCTGCTGCTCCTGCATTTGTTCCTGCATACGGCTCTGCATTTCGCGGAATCCTTTTTTTATTTTGCGGCTGGCCAGGTACACAGGAATGACCAGTTTAAAAATGAACTGGTATAGTATATAAGCCAGGATGGCGTATAAAATGTACTTCATAACGGTGTAAAGATAAGACGACCCTTTTTTTCATTGCCGGGAATTTGCCGTTGTTTACCGAATTATTAACCTTCTGTTTTTCCGATTTACAATTTGGCTCATACCATTCATTTCCCTTACATTTGCATCGGAAAAAGACGATAGAAGGGAACGAGGCCGTTCCCTTCTTCTTTTATACCCCATGAACATAGAATCTCAAATACAAGCAATTGAGCAAAGGGTGAAAGCCCTGATCAGCGCTGAAACGGAATTGTTTTTGGTAGAAATAAGAATTAAACCCACCAACAACATTAAAGTGTATATTGATGGTAATCATGGAGTTAGTGTTGACAAACTGGTTCAATATAACCGGAAACTATACAAACAGCTGGAAGAAGAGGGGATGTTTCCGGAGGGAGATTTTTCCCTTGAGTTGTCTTCACCGGGATTGGATGAGCCGTTGAAACTTCACCGGCAGTATCTGAAGAATATTGGCCGATATGTTGAAGTAACAGGAAAAGAGGGTAACAGGATTGAAGGAAAGCTGATCAGTGCAACAGATGCCGAAATTGTGGTGGAAGAAGTTAAAGGAAAAGGGAAAAAAATGGAAACAGTGCAACACACTATTTCTTTTGATGATATAAAAACAACAAAAATTCAAATTAAATTTTAATCAACCGGGATTTCAAAACTTTGTGTTATGTCAAGTATTAACCTGATCGACGCATTCCAGGATTTTAAAGATGCGGAAAATATTGACCGCCCTACCATGATGAAAGTGGTGGAAGATGTATTTAAAACCCTATTGCGTAAAAAGTATAGTAGTGATGAGAATTTTGATGTGATTGTAAACGCTGAAAAAGGTGACCTTGAAATTATCCGTCGCAGGATGATTGTGGAAGATGGGCAAGTGGAAGATCCGCTGGCGCAGGTTGCCTATTCTGACGCTGTGAAGATAGAGCCTGACTTTGAGGTAGGTGAAGAGTTGTACGAAGAGATTGACCTGCTTGATTTTGGCCGCCGGGCTATCCTTGCTGCAAAACAGACACTGGCCAGCCGCATCAGTGACCTGAAGAAAAATGTACTGGCCAAAAAATATGGTGACAGAATCGGTGAGATCATCAGTGCCGAGGTTTACCAGGTGTGGAAGAAAGAGATACTATTGTTGGATGAGGAAGGTAATGAACTGATATTGCCCAAAAGTGAGCAGATACCACAGGATTATTTTAAAAAAGGCGAGAATATCCGTGCTGTTGTTAGAAAAGTGGATATGAAGAATAACAACCCGGTTATCATTCTTTCCCGTACCTCACCCGACTTCCTGGCAAAATTGCTGGAGATTGAAGTGCCAGAAATTTTTGATGGCTTAATTGTTATCAAAAAAATTGTTCGTGATCCGGGAGAAAGAGCTAAAGTTGCTGTTGAATCATATGATGATCGTATTGATCCCGTAGGTGCCTGCGTAGGTATGAAGGGAAGTCGTATACATGGTATCGTTCGGGAGTTAAAAAATGAAAATATTGATGTGATCAACTGGACCAGTAATATCCAGTTGCTGATACAACGTTCACTGACACCTGCCAAGATCACCAGTATGGAGTTGGACAATGACAATAAACATGCAAATGTTTACCTTAAACCAGACCAGGTTTCGCTGGCTATCGGCCGCAGAGGTGTAAATATCAAACTGGCCTCAGAATTGACCGGTTATGAACTGGATGTTTATCGTGACAACGAAGGTGAGGTGGAAGAGTTTGATATTGATCTTGAGGAATTCAGTGATGAAATTGAAACCTGGATCATTGATGAGCTGAAACGGGTAGGATGTGATACAGCCAGAAGTGTATTGGCCCTTACTCCCGAGGAATTGGAAAGAAGAACTGATCTGGAGAAAGAAACGATTGATGAATTAAGAAAAGTGCTGAAAGAAGAATTTGAAAAAGAATAAATGAAGTCAGCAATGTCATTGTAGTAAAATAAGTCATTGGGAATTTCCTGCTTATTTGCTATGTACTATTATGACAGCATTTGACTTAACGACAATTAAATAAACTGAATGGCAGAATTAAAACTTCCAAGATTATTAGCTGCGGCCAAAGAATTTAACATTGGCCAGGACACTCTTATTGCCTTTTTGATAGGGAAAGGATTCGCTAAAGATGATCTTAAGCCTACGTCTAAGTTGACTGAGGATATGTACCGGGCTTTGCAACAGGAATTTCAAAGTGATAAGGCCGCTAAGATGAAAAGCGACCAGCTTGAATTACCCAAAGGAGCCCAGGGAGAAGCAAAAAAGAAAAAAGAGGACGAAGAGATTAGTTTCAAAAAAGAAGAAAAGCCGGCTCCTAAAGCACCAAAAAAGGAGGAAGAGCCAAAGCCAGTAGAAGAAAAACCGGTTCAGCCTGTTAAAGAAGAAGAAAAGAAAGAAGAAGAAGTGGTAAAATTGGAGGTTC
Organism: Chitinophagaceae bacterium; assembly: GCA_041738795.1. Classification (GTDB taxonomy): domain Bacteria; phylum Bacteroidota; class Bacteroidia; order Chitinophagales; family Chitinophagaceae; genus JJ008. Next base: position 135,111 of record JBGSPB010000004.1, read on the forward strand.
CTGAAATAGAAGGACCTAAAGTGGTGAAAAAGATAGATCTCTCTGCTATAGATTCTTCAACACGTCCTAAAAAGATTACCAAAGTCAAAAAGGAAGAAGAGCCAAAACCTGCAGAAGAAAAACCTGCAAAGAGTAAAGCAAAAAAGAAAAAAGAAGACGAAGAAGTAGCAGAAGAAATAAAGCCTGTTGAAGAAGTAGTTGCAAAAGAAGAACCGGTAACTGAAGAACAGCATTCAGTTATTGAAAATATCGAAGTGGAGAAATTGACGGGTCCGAAAATTCTTGGTAAAATTGAATTACCCGTTGATAGTGATACAAGGCCTGTAAAAGATGAAAAGAAAAAAAGGAAACGTATCCCGATAGAGAAAAAAGATACCAAACGGGAAATTTTCATTAATAAAGAAGAAGATAAAAGGCCAGGTGGCGGTGGTGGTGGTGGTTTCAATCGTGGAAGGGGTGGACCCGGTACCGGTGGCAATCGCCGTGATAGCCGTGGTGCAGTTGGGGGCGGTCGTCGCGAGGAAAAACTGATTGACGAAAAAGAGATCCAGCGAAAAATACAGGAAACACAGGCAAAATTGTCTGGTGGTGGTGGAAAAGGTAAAAACCTGAAAGCCAAATTACGCCGTGAGAAAAGACAGGAAATGGCTGATGCAATGGGTGAGGCCACAGAAGATAACAAACTGCAGGTTACTGAATTTATCAGTGTAAGCGAATTGGCTAATTTGATGGATGTAAGCTTCGCAGATGTTATCAGCAAATGTATGGGTCTTGGTATCATGGTGTCTATCAATCAGCGCCTGGATGCAGAAGTAATTGAATTGGTAGCCAGTGAATTTGGTTTCGATGTCGAATTTATTGACATGGAGAAACACATGGAAATGGAAGAAGAAATGGAAGAAGATGATGAAGAGGATCTTCAGCCCCGTTCACCGATTGTTACTATCATGGGCCACGTTGACCATGGAAAGACATCATTACTTGACTATATCCGTAGTGCAAATGTGGTGGCAGGTGAAGCCGGAGGTATTACACAGCACATCGGTGCCTACCAGGTGGAATTAGCCAATGGAAAAGAAATTACGTTCCTTGATACACCCGGTCACGAAGCTTTTACAGCGATGAGGGCAAGGGGCGCCAAGGTTACCGATATAGCAGTAATTGTTATTGCAGCAGATGATGCAGTGATGCCGCAAACCCGTGAAGCTATCAGCCATGCTCAGGCAGCAGGTGTGCCGATGATTTTTGCTATCAATAAAATTGATAAAGATGGAGCTAATCCTCAGAAGATATATGAGCAATTATCACAAATGAATTTACTCGTGGAAGAGTGGGGTGGTAAATTCCAGAACCAGGAAATAGCCGCCAAAAAAGGATTGAATATAGACAAGCTACTGGAAAAAATTCTGCTTGAGGCTGAAATACTTGACCTGAAAGCTAATCCTGATCGGGAAGCAACAGGAACTATCATTGAAGCTTCACTGGATAAGGGCCGTGGCTACGTAGCAACATTATTGGTGGAGAACGGAACATTGAAACCCGGGGATCTGATTGTGAGTGGCCAGTATTTTGGCCGTGTAAAGGCCATGTTCAATGAAAGAAATAAGAAAGAAGATAAAGCAGGACCTTCTGCGCCAGCTGTAATATTGGGATTGAACGGAGCACCACAGGCAGGTGAAAAATTTAAGGTCTACGAGGATGAAGCAGAAGCAAAGGAAATTGCATATCGCCGTGCACAGATACTGCGGGAGCAGGGCATCAGAACCAAGAAACATATTACACTGGATGAAATTGGCCGTCGTCTTGCATTGGGTAGCTTTAAAGAACTGAAAGTTATTATCAAGGGTGACGTGGACGGTTCAGTAGAAGCGTTGAGTGACTCCTTGCAGAAACTATCTACACAGGAGATACTGGTAAGTGTTATTCATAAAGGTGTTGGTCAGATCAATGAAAGTGATATTGTACTGGCTGAAGCATCCGACGCCATCGTTATTGCCTTTAACGTTCGTCCTTCCCTGCAGGCCTCAAGATTGGCAGATAATGCAGGTATTGAGATAAAGATGTATTCTATTATCTACAATGCGATAGAAGAAGTGAAGAGTGCCATGGAAGGTATGCTGGAACCGAAAGTGCAAGAAAAAATTGTTGCTAATGTGGAAATAAGGGAAGTGTTTAAGTTCGATAAAGCAACAGTTGCCGGATGTATTGTACTGGATGGAAAGATTAAGAGAGATTCCAAGATTCGCCTGATCCGTGATGGTATTGTTATTTATCCGACCGGGGAAGGTGTCAATGCGGAACTGGCCTCCCTGAAGCGATTCAAAGACGATGCAAAAGAAGTGGTATCTGGTATGGAATGCGGATTGACTATCAAGAATTTCAGTGATATAAAAGTCGGTGATGTGGTTGAAGCTTATGAAATTGAAGAAGTAAAGAGAACATTATAAAATCAAGGTATAAGCTACAGTCCGGAAAGCTTTTGTACGTATATGTTGTTTTCCGGCTCTTAGCCTTCACTTAGAAACTTTTGTTAAATACCTTCCGGGTTATATTTAAGTTTTGCCCGGCAAAGTACTTTTGAACTTATGCTTATTACAAAGAAAATTTTCACGGCCTGCTTGTTGTTGTTGTTGTTTGTTGTTGCGTCTGCCCAGGGGCAACCTAAGAAAGTGATAGCAGATAAAATTGCCGGTATTGTCGGCGATAAGATCATTCTTCAATCAGATATTAAAAACTCGCTGGCAGATATTGCCCGCCAGGGAGGCACTGTTCCGGAAAATGGGGAATGTTTACTGATGGAGCAGGCTATTATCTCAAAGGTATTGATGCTGCAGGCTCAAAAAGATTCTTTGCCGGTAACGGATGAAGAGGTAGAGGCAGACCTGGATAACAGGATTCGGACCTATATTAATCAATTAGGCAGCCAGGAAGCCTTGGAAGAAATTGCCGGAAAAACTATTTACCAGATCAAGGATGATGCAAGAGAATCTGTAAAAGAGCAAAAACTGGCGCAGGCCATGCAGCGAAAGATTGTAGAAAATGTAAGGATCACTCCAATTGAAGTAAAAGCCTATTTTGAAAAAATACCCAAAGACAGTCTTCCTTTTTACGAGTCTGAGCTGGAGATAGGCCAGATTATCAGTTATCCCAAAGCCTCCAGGGAACTGGAGCAGTACATTGCCGGGGAAATGAACAATTATAAGAAGCAGATTGAAATGAAGGTGACAACTTTTGAGCAATTGGCTAAAAAAGTTTCAGAAGATCCGGGTAGCAGGGATAGGGGGGGGCAGTACCAGATAAACCGGGCGGAAAAAACATGGGACCCTGTTTTTATGTCAACTGCTTTCCGGTTGAAAGAAGGTGAAATATCGTCTCCTGTAAAATCAAAATTTGGTTTTCATATCATTCAGATGGTGCAACGGAATGGTGATGACGCCATTGTTCGTCATATACTCCGTATCCCTCCTGTTACTGAAGAAGAAATAAGCCAGGCAAGAAGAAAATTAGATACCGTTCGTTCTAAAATAATTGCAGGTACCTTAGGATTCAATGAAGCAGCATCAAAGTATAGTGACGATGAGGCTGCGAAGTACACAGGTCCTTTTATCACAGACAGAGAAGGCTCAACGTTTGTTACCATCGATATGCTGGATAAAGATATGGTTGGCATGCTGGGTAAAATGAAAGTGGGAGAGTTCTCCCAACCTACTCCTTTTGAGAGTGAGCAAGGTAAAAAAGGTGTACGTGTCGTTTACCTGAAGTCCCGCTCACAACCACACCGGATGAACCTGCAGGAGGATTACAGCAAAATTTCCAACTTTGCATTGGAAGAAAAGAAAAGCAAGACGATGGAAAAATGGCTTAAATCAAAACTTCCTTCTTATTATGTAATGATAGATCCGGGAACAGTTGAAGATTGTCCGCAATTACAGAAGTTTTCTACCGATACAAAAGGGTTTTAAATCAATTTAAATATAAATTATATAAGTAGAAGCCGTTACAATTGTAGCGGCTTTTCTCTTAATACGGGTAAAATAATTATGGCGGGCAAGTAAATTAACTGCTTCAGCCAATTATTAATATAGTTATTTTTAACCGGTTGATTGCTTTGACAAAGGTTAAAACGTAACAATGATTACCACATCATATAAAATGAATAATCTGGCTGAATATTTTCATCGCTCCGGGCAATTCTATTATATCCTATTTGATCTGAAAGGATATTGTAAGTATGTGAATCCTCTTTTTCAAAAGGAATTCAGTCATATCAGTCCTGATTTTTGTGGTCACAAACTTGCAGATTGTATTGCAGAAGGCGACGATGAGAAATTTAAAACTGTTGTTGAAGAATGCCTGCGGAATCCGGATGAAATCATTCGTGCAGATGTAAAAATGAAAGCCTCTCCTGATATTTCTGTTTGCTGGGAAATTTCAGCCTGTACAGAAGAAAACGGGATTCCCGCCTGTGTGCAAGCGATAGGGGTTATAAAAAATAACAAACAAGCTCTACCTGGTCAAACTGAAAGATCATTTGGAGAATTACCGGAACGTTACAAGGCCTTTGAAAAAAGCGCTGAGGGCCTGTGGATGTTTGAATCAGCTGAGCCGGTGTCAGTAATAGATTCACCTGATAAGATTATTGAATACTGGAAAAAAAATTCATACCTCGTTGAATGTAACGATAATATGGCACGGATGTATGGATTTAGCAAAGCGGAAGAATTGATAGGCGCTTCCCTGGACCAAATGATGGATTTTTCTGATTCGTAAAAAGTAGACAATCTAAAGCAATTTATCCGCAATGATTTTCAGACTACGACTGTTGAAACCAAAGAGTTTGACAGGAATGGCAAAGCCAAATATTTTCTAAACCAGATGACAGGTATTGTTGAAGATAGAAAGGTGAAGAGAGTTTGGGGAACGCAGCAGGATATTACCGAACAGCGGCTGGCGGAGCAACAGTTAATGGAAAGCGAACTGTTTTATCGAAATCTTTTTGCCAATTCATTGGACGGTGTACTTATTACGGATGCAGATGGAGTTGTTACGTTTGCTTCACCTTCAATTACCCCGATATTGGGCTATGGCACTGATGAAATTTTAGGAAAAAATACTTTTGAATATGTTCACCCCGATGACAAACAGTTGGCGTATTCGGCATTCATAGAAGAACGGGCTGACCTTGCTACACAAAAATTTATTTCGGTGCGGCTGTTAAAGAATGATGGCAAATGGATATGGTGTATGATAAGAGGGCATAACCTTTTACAAAACCCTTATGTTAAAGGGATGGTTGTATATTTTTATGATGATACCCGGCGGAAGCAAACGGAAGAAGCGCTTATGGAAAGTGAAAAACGTTTCCGCAACCAGGCAATAATCCTCAACAATGTTACAGATGTAATTGTAACAACCGATCTGAACAGGGTTGTCACTTCGTGGAACTATATTATTGAAAAGCTCAGCGGTATTACACCGGAGGAAGCAGTAGGCAGACCATTCAGACAGGTAATCGAAACTGATTACTCACCATATACACATGACCAGGTGGCCGAAATTGTTTTTTCTCATGGCATCTGGAGAGGGGAAGTGTCATTTACCGGAAGTGACGGGGAGCGGAAACATTTATTGCATACTGTTTCTCTTTTGTATGATGATAATGGAAAGAGCATTGGCCTATTAGGGGTGGGAAGGGACGTAACTGAACGAAAGAAGGCAGAGGCAAAGCTCCTGGAAAGTGAGCTTTTTTACCGCAATATGATTACCTATTCCCTGGATGGAATTGTAATGACAGATCCAAATGGGGATATAAAATATTGCAGCCCATCCATTGTAAAAATATCGGGATATGAGCCGGCTGATCTTTTAGGTCATAATGTTTTTGAATTTGTACATCCGGAAGAAATTCATGTTGCCATGGAAGCTTTTGCGCAGGAGTTTAAAAAGGAATCAGTGCTTAATTATCTTCCTTTACGGCTCCTGCATGCGAATGGAGAATGGGTTTGGTGTACGGTAAGGGGGCATAATTTACTGGATAATCCAACCTTTAATTCTATCGTTATTTATTTTACAAATGATTCAAAAAGGAAAAAAATTGAAGACAGACTAAGGGAAAGTGAAAGAAGATTCAGAAACCTGATTCACAATCTTAAATTGGGAATATTACTTCAGGATGAACAGGGAAAAATGGTCGTTACCAACCAGGCAGCACTGGATATGCTTGGTTTAACAGAAGACCAGTTGCTTGGCGCTGCACCCATAGATCCCAGATGGAACGTGGTGCATGAGGATGGAAAGGATTTTCCCAGGGATACTCATCCGGTACCAGTGGTCCTCAGAACAAAAAAACCAGTTTTGGATGTAGTAATGGGTGTATACCGGCCGCATTCGGATGATAAGGTTTGGCTATTGGTGAATGCAGAACCGGTTTTGGATATTGAAGGCAACATTATTAATGTAATATGTTCTTTTGCAGATATAACCGAACAAAAAAGACTTGCCAGTGAATTAATTGAGCAAGAGATCCAAAAGCAAAAGCAGATAACGCAGGCAACTATCGACGCACAGGAAAAAGAACGAAGAGAGATCGGTAAAGAATTACACGATAATATTAACCAGCACCTGAATACAACCCGCCTCTACCTGGAAGTGGCAAAAGAGAAGGCCTCCGGTGAAGTGCTGGAAATGATAAGCCTTTCTCATAAGAACCTGGCAGCTATCATTAATGAAATCCGGCAGATGTCACAATCACTGGTTCCGCCAACACTTGGAGATCTAGGGTTGATCGAATCTGTACAGGACCTGTGTGATTCATTGAGAAGGGCACATACATTCACAATAGAATTTCTTTATCGTCATTTTAATGAAGAAAATCTTCCCGGCAATCTCAGGCTCATGTTGTTTCGCATTATCCAGGAGCAGGTAAGCAATATTATACGCCATGCTCATGCTACAGTTATTCAGATTAAACTTCAATCTGATGCTGAATATATCAATCTTACTATTACAGATAATGGCAAAGGATTTATCCCGGGTACAGCTAAAAACGGAGGGTTAGGTTTTAGTAATATCAGTACAAGAGCAGCCCTTTTCAATGGGAAAGTGGAAATAACGGCGGCACCCGATAAGGGTTGTTCCCTTTCTGTATTGATCCCACAATTCAGGGGGTAAAGAACCAGCTAATTAGGCATTTTAGTTACTATTTATCGCTTACCTTTGCGGCTTCCATGAGTGACCCGATCAAACACGAATGCGGACTGGCATTCATCCGGTTAAGAAAGCCTTTCTCCTATTACCAGCAGCAGTATGGTACCGTATTGTGGGGGCTCAACAAGCTGTACCTGCTTATGGAAAAGCAGCATAACCGGGGACAGGATGGAGCCGGTGTAGCGGCTGTAAAGCTGAATGTAGAACCCGGGTATCCCTTCATGAACCGCATCCGCAGTAACGCTCCGCAGGCAATTGCCGATATCTTCCAGCAAATTGGAAAGGAAATTGAAGAACTGGAAAAGTATCACCCCAATATTAAGAACCATCCCGGCCTGATGAAAGGGCATGTGGGTTATCTTGGTGAGTTGCTGTTGGGCCATCTGCGCTACGGAACACAGGGTAAAAACAAGTTGGAATATTGCCATCCTTTCATCAACCGTGATACCATACCTTCCCGCAACCTTGCCTTAGCCGGAAATTTTAATATTGTCAATTCCGATGAATTATTTACCCTGATTGGTAAAGAGCCAAATGAGAATGTCCGCTTTAGTGACCTGGCTGCAATGATCGAACTGATGCATACTTTTCTGTGCAAAGAAGATGAAGTTTCACCCGGAAAAATGGATATCAAAAAAGTATTGAAAAAAACGTTGCCCCTTCTTGATGGCGGGTTTCATGTAGGGGGTGTAACAGGGAATGGTATCGGTTTTGTTTTTCGTGACGCTCATGGTATCCGGCCTTCCTATTATTATGTCAATGAAGAAGTGGTAGTTGCTGCATCTGAAAGGGCTGCCATAAGAACCGCTTTCAATGTTGGAGAAAATGAAGTACAGGAGCTGATGCCCGGACAGGCATTGATTGTAGATGAAAATGGAACTATTGAAATCGCCCAGATACTGGAACCCAAAGAAAGAAAGGCCTGTAGTTTTGAAAGGATCTATTTTTCGAGAGGCAGTGACGAAAAAATTTACAGGGAAAGGAATGCACTTGGATATAATCTGAGTGAGCAGGTGTTAAATGCTATCGATCATGACTTAAAGAATACTATTTTTTCATTTATCCCGAATACAGCGGAAACTGCCTTCTATGGAATGTTGAAGGGGATGGAAGATTATTTGAATAAAGTTAAAATAGAGAGGATACTGAGCTGGGGGAAAGATTATGATGCAGATAAGCTGGGTGAAATGATCAATCGCCGTATCCGTATTGAAAAGATTGCTATTAAAGATGTGAAGATGCGGACATTCATTACGGAAGATACAGGCCGTAACGAAATGGTACAACACGTCTATGATATTACCTATGGAACTGTACGTCCCGGACTGGATACACTGGTGGTAATTGATGATTCTATTGTAAGAGGCACCACACTGAAGGAGAGCATAATTCGTATGCTGGGAAGGTTGATGCCAAAACGAATAGTCGTTGTTTCCTCTTCGCCACAGATCAGGTATCCTGATTGTTATGGAATTGACATGAGCAAAATGGGTGACTTTATCGCCTTTAATGCTGCAGTTGAGTTAATGAAAGAAAGAGGGAAGCTGGATTTTATGAAAGACATGCTGGAAAAATGCAAGGACCTGCAACGCAATAACCAGCTACATACAGAGAATGTGGTAAAGCAACTCTATAAACAGTTTACTACGGAAGAGATCTCCGATAAGATTGCCCGGTTAATAACTCCATCCGGCCTTGACATACCTGTGCATGTAATATTTCAGAGTATTGAGGACCTTCACAAATCCTGCCCTAATAACCTTGGTGACTGGTATTTTACAGGGAATTATCCAACTCCCGGTGGAAATAAGGTTGTCAATAAAGCTTTCATGAATTATATGGAAGGGAAGAATGTGAGAGGCTATTAGTATATACCCGGGCAGGTCAGGAAGCTGCAAAATTCATTACTTTACAATAAACTTTATTGGATGAAAACATTATTGCTTATTCGTCATGCCAAAAGTGACTGGGCAAATACCGCTTTAGATGATTTTGACAGGCCACTTAATGAGAGAGGAAAAAAAGATGCACCGGTAATGGCGGACCGTTTAAAGGGTAAAAAGATAAAGATTGATGCATTTATTACCAGTCCAGCAAAAAGGGCAGCTAAAACTGCAAAAGCCTTTGCTGAAAAGTATGATATAAAAAAGGATGATTTAATTATTAAGGACGAACTTTATCTTCCTCCTCCCGATGTATTCTTTTCTGTTATTGAAAAAACAGATGATGCCTTAACCAATATTGCTGTCTTTTCTCATAATAATGGAATTACTGATTTTGCAAACATGCTCACGGATACCAGGATTGATAATATTCCGACCTGTGGTGTTTTTGCGATAAAAATTGATAGTGATAGCTGGAAGAATTTCAGAGAAGCGAAAAAGGAATTTTGGTTTTTTGATTATCCAAAGGCGGGCCGGTAAAATTGTTTACTCTTCTACCACTGGTGGTGTTTTTTGGCTAACCAGGAATACTCCGCCGAAAATCATTATACCAGCCAGCAATTTTTCCCACGTAAATTGTTCGTGTAAGAAAAGTATTGCAATGATAGCAGCAAATACAGGTTGTGTGTAAATATAAGAACCGGTAATTCCGGCGCCTAAATGCTTTATTCCGAAAACATTGAAAGAATAAGCCAAAAAGGTACCACAGCATACAATCATGGATAGCGAGGCAAGATGTGTCCACTCAAATTGAAGCCATTGAATTTCGTTATACTGTATCCAGCCAAAAGGAAGTATCATGACGAAGCCAAAAGTGAAGACCCACCTTACCACATGCAGGGGCGGGTATTCCTCCATTAATGGTTTTACCAGTATAAAATAAATGGTATAAGCCATGGCATTCAGCACAATGAACATATCGCCGGTCAGTGAGGCTGAACCATTTTTCTCTTTCGACATAATTAATAATACCGCCCCTCCTATACCCAAAGCCAGTCCCAGCGATTTAAGAATTGTAAGCTTTTCTTTTAATATCCAAAAGGCAAAGATGGTTATCAGCAACGGTGTACAAAGCATCAGTAAGGATGCATGAATAGTGGAAGTCATTGTTAATCCTTTAATAAAGAGCATCTGGTTAATGGCCACACCTGTTAAACCACATAACAGAAAGCGGGGCAGGTGTTTCTGCTGAATGCCTGCCGGTGTTTTACCAAACAGCCAAACGATCCAGAATAGTAACAGGCTAATGCCAACACGAAGGATATTTAATCCATACGGACCAACCAGTGCCGGTGAAATATGTTTTACCATACTCAGGTTCGTAGCAAAGAACAGATTTGTCAGTAATACAGCTGTATGTGCTTTGGCCCTGGTGTTCAGAATAGAAAGATTTAGAAAGTGTGTAAAGGTAAAAAGGAAAAGATTACTTTAAAGAGGATAAGAATTGCTGTATCACTGTGTGTAATTTTTTACCAGGGTGAATAGCCGGAAGATGATAAGGGAATTGCTTTGCTTTTTCAATTGAATCAACTAAGGAAAAGTCTTTTTGCCCTGCTATATATGCCATATTGTTCTTCCTGTAGTAACGGGCCAGGTATTCTTGTTCAGTTTGTCCGGGTGTAGGAATTAAAATACTTTTCTTTTGCAGGTTCATAATATCCATAACCGTACTATATCCGCTGCGGCTGATAACATATTCAGCTTTCAACATTTCCTCGTTCAATTTTATTGCTGGTAAGTGATTGAATAATTGTATCATATTGGTGGATGGAATCAATGTCGTTGATCCGGGCAATCCCCTTACAATAGTTGCTGTGCCATTATAGTTACTTATTTCTTTAATTATTTTTTCCTCCAGAATTGTTCGTTGTGGTTCCGGTCCTGACAGGATAATAAGTAAATGATTTTGCTGGATTACTGTTTCTTTTTTTTCAAATCTCGACAGTAACCCGATATAATGAACAGGTATTTTCGGTTTTTTATCGGGGTGTGACAATTCACCTGCTAAGCTATTTTCAGTTTCAATATCCGGGACCCAGCACTCAGTAAACCGGTTGATGTATTTGTAATTTATTTTCTGCAGTACTTTTTCTGTCCATTTCCCCGTAAAAGTTTTTATCAGTAACTGGTGTGTGATAAAAATGGAGGGAATGGCGTTATGAAATAAACCAAACCGGTTATCGCTGATAATGGCATCGAAGCTGTATTCGGGGACCACTTTTTTTAGCCACCGATTTTCTGATTGAAAGGCGGCTAATAGTTTGCGGCTTTGCCGGATTATTCTCCATGGCAACCCTTTTTTTGTTTTAGAGTATTGAACATTATAGCCCGGCAAATGGAGAAAAGGCAATTCGGGGAACTCAGTTTTCAGCAACTCTCCCTGTATGCCTTCGCCAGCCAGCCAAACCTCACAATCCTGCGCTAACAGCTCCCGGATTATTGGTATGCACCGGGTAGCATGCCCCAGTCCCCAATCCAGCGGGGCAACCAAAATGCGGGGTTTCTTGTGTTTTTTATACGTAACAGGCTGATTTGGATTAATTTTTGTGGCTTTTTGGCTCAACGGAATACTAATTTGTTTGTAAAATAGTTTTAATTTAGAACATCCAATATATGAAGTCAATCAACAAAATAGCGATAGCCCTGTTATTAGTAATGGTTTTAGCCGCTTGTAACCGGAATTATTATTCTGGTAGCGGCAAAGGTGGAAAGAACTGTGGCTGTCCTAGTACAAAAGGAATGTCAGGATATTAAAACCTGTCAATTAATGAAGAACCTCAACAGAAACCTCTTAGTGTTATTCAAAGATGAGTTCATGACCGAACAGGCTATTGAACGGGAAGTATCCTATCTGAATGAAATTTTATCTGTAACAGATACGCCTGAAAAATTTTGCGCCGCTAATGAACTGGTAGATCGTAACAGTATTACTTCTAATAAAAAGAAAATGCTGAAAGAAGCCAACCATTTCAGGTTAAGGCCTTTCCGGTTTTTTATCAATAAAAATTGATCGGTAAACAAATTTGTTTGCTTTTAAGACAGCCTCTTTTTTTAGGATAGCTTTTGTAAAGCTTCTCTAAGTCTTTCAATCATTTCCTCGATCTCGTTCTTTTTGCAGGTGCCCACACTAAGACGATACCATGCAGAACTTCTGTCAGCACCAAATGCATAGAAGGGAACAACCGCCAAACCTGCTGCATTTAACACATAAGCGGTAACATCAGTTTGTGTCTCCAGAACCTTTCCTTCTGTTGTTTTCTTTCCCGCCAGGTCTATCTTTATGGTAAGGTATATAGCCGCTTCAGGAGTAATGGCATCAACCGGGAGCCCTTCATTTTTCAACCGGGTAAACCCATTATAAATGCGGCGTAATCTTTCTTCAATTTCGCTTTTAAAATTAGCCAGGTATTTTTTAATTCCATCACGGTTGCCCAGGTAATAGGCTACTGCTTTTTGTTCTGCCATGGGTGCCCAGGCACCAATATGAGTTAGGATGGCTTTCATCTTACTGATAACAGGAGCAGGTCCCATACCCCAGCCAACACGGACACCTGTTGCGGCAAACACTTTACTGATTGCATCAATAAAGATGGTATAATCTCTCATTTCATGTCGGAGGGAAACCGGGTTGTAATGTTTAATGCCTGCATATGTTAAATGCCAGTACATCTGGTCATACATTACATACAATTTCTTTTGTCCATCACCACGTCTTTTGTTTTCTTCAATTACCATATCACAGATGGCTTCCAGTTCTTCTTTGCGGAAAGTGGTACCGGTAGGGTTTTGAGGAGAACACAAAGAAATAAGACTGGCCTCTTTCACATAAGGACGAATGTCATCAGCTGAAGGCATGAAGTTATTTTCGGCCTTTGCTTCGATAACAATATGTTCACCTTCTACAAAATGGGTATAATGATTATTGTTCCAGGAAGGAACTGCATAAATAATCTTATCCCCTTTATCGCAAATGGCACGAAAGACTGTATAGATCAATGGCCGGCCGCCTGAGGCAACTAATATTTCATTGATGCCGTAATCAAGCCCTTCTTCATCTTTGATAAAAGAATGAATAGCTTCCCTCAGATCAAGGTTGCCTTCAGCCGCCGGATAATTGGTGAAGTGTTTTCTGTAAGCTTCCACGATAGCATCTTCCAGTTCTCTGGGAATAGGGAAAATAGAGGGATCAAAATCGCCGATCGTAAAATTATAAATACGTTCTCCCTGGCGGATCTTTTCCCGTATTTCTCCACCCAGTTTTACAATTTCAGAACCAATCAGCGTTTCAGAAAGATGCGACAGTTTCATAACCCAACCTTTGCGGCAAAAGTAAATGGATTGGTGGAGATGGCAAACCGTTTGACCAGGGTAATTACAAAAGTCTTTCTTTATTCCACCAGGAAAATAATTTTTGTCAGCCAGTTTGCAGTATCTTTTTCGGTGGCAGGATCAGTGATATATTGCTCAATAACCGGGAATTTTTGTTTTAGTTTATTGTCAGCAAGGTATTTATCAATGCTTTTATAAGCATCTTCTGTTTTGTCATAAGCGCCATAATAGTTTACATATACTGCTTTGGAAGCAGTAATATCAGTTAAGCGAATAATGGTATTTTCGAAATCGGTCCCACTGCTTACGGGAATTGCTGCTGCCATATCCGCCTGTTGATTTTTTTCATCCCATACATAATATAAACCTGTGGGTGCTCCCTGTACTGCATTATTTTTTTCCGCTTCCTTATAAAGGATTTGGAAATGCTGTGCAAAAAAGGAGGTAATATCACTCCACTTTACCTGCTGGCGGACAACTGCATAGGTAGTGGCAGGGAAATTCATTGGCATCACATCATAATTTTTTTTAGAAGTTGCAGTAGCAGTTGTTTTTTCGACAATTGTTTTCAAAGCTGCCAACCCTTTTTCAAAATCATTTCCCATTTGCTCATCCATACTGTAAAAAAGATTGAAGATATTCCAGGGCCTGGGTGTATCCATTTCAAAATTCCATATGACGGAGGTTACACCGTTAGATTCATTCAATATGAAAAACGAACTGGCTTTCCCCTTTTTGGGTTTAATAAAAGTAATAGCATGTACTATTTTTTTACCGGGTTCTATAGATACAATCTCCATCCTCCCATCTCCTGATATTTCCGGGCTTCCGGTCCATGTTGTTACGGCGCCTACTGTTCCGTCAGTTCCGGTAATGGTATGCTTTACGGTGGAATCCTGCTGATTCCATGCAGCCCATTTATTAAAATTTTCCAATTTCGCCAATTGCTCAAAAACAAGAGCAGCCGGGGCTTTGATAGTAATTGATCTTTCGAGCTTTTGTTTTACTGGCATTACCAGCGAAAGAACAGCTGTGACGGCTACCAGTGACAGCAGGAAAAAGATGAAAAGGCGTATAGATTTCATGGCTGTTAATTAATAATGCTAAAATGCTTTTAATGGCTTTTCTTCTTGTTTAGCAGGTTTCAAAGTCGCTCTTATGTAACTATTCAGGTTGATATACTTCTTCGCTGCATCCTGAATTATTTTTGAACTGAGGTTATCTATCATTTTCTGTTTATTCAGAATATCCGAAGGTTTGGTGCCATAGAAATAGGCATCAAACAAGTTGTTTGACCAGAAGATATTCTGCTTGATATCCACTTCCAGTTTTCTTTTCTGCTGTTCTTTGATTTTCTCAAGGTCTTCGGCACTAACTCCCGTCTTAATTATTTTTCTTAACTCATCAAGGGCTGCAGCTGTTAAAGTATCCGCATTTTCGGGGGCACAGGGAAATGAAATATTGAATGTTGAACTACTGTAAGGGATCCTGTTCATGCCGCCGTAAGCACTTACACCATATACTCCACCTTTTTCTTCCCGAAGTTGTTCAACCAGTTTTATATTCATCAGTTCCCCCAGGCTGAGAAGGGCATAAGCCTCATTGTTATTATATACTGCGGGAACTGTAAATACCAGGTTGACCAGGCTCTTTGGATCTTCGCCTTTGGTGATTACCTTATCTACTTTACCTTTTGGAGGACGGATACCCAGGTCCCGGTAGGATTCTTTTTTGGCTATAGCTGGTAAGCTTCCGATATATTTTTCTAATAATGGCTTGATTGAATCCTCATCAAACGAACCGGTAAACAGAAAAGTAAAATCACCGGCATTGGAAAATCTTTCTTTATAGATCTGAATACTGCGGTCAAGATTTATTTTATCAAAATCAGTTGGTTTAGGCAATGCTCCGGCACGGGGATGGTTCTGGGTCATTATTTTTTGAAATTCTCCGCTAAAATATATCTGGGGATTGGCCGCGATATTCGCATACAGTTGTTTCTGTCTTGTTTTAAAGGACTCAAAGGCTGCTGCATCTTTCTTGGGGGCAGTGAAATAAAGATGGATCAGCTGCAGCAGCGTTTCTGTTTCTTTAGGAATAGTATTTCCACTCATTCCTTCGCTGTAAGTACCAATGGTAGGGGTCAGGCTGGTGTTTTTCCCTTTCAGCATATTACCAAGATCGATAGCAGAAAAGTTTCCCACCCCGCTTTGCACTACAATATTTGCAGCATTTATTGCTGAATAGTAATCTGCATCTTTCACCAGTGAATGGCCGCCTTTGCTGAAAGCCCTGAATAAAATTTCATCGTTTTTGAAGTTGGTCGGTTTTAATAGTACGGTTGCGCCATTAGCTAATTTTATCGTAGTTGTTCCCAGTTCTTCATCAGTTTTGGAGCTGATGATCTTCCCTGGTTTCAGTTTGCCCGGATCAATCAAACTGGTAGCAAGCACTTTTTCTTTGTAGGGTTCAATGGCTGCAATATCTACTGCCGACAGAACACTACTTACTTCTGCTGCTGAAGGAATTTTGACATCTTCTTTTTCAGGCGCATTTAAGGTTACCACCATGTTATTTTTGGTGATCCATTGCGCAGCCAGGTTATTGACATCCTGTAATGTTACCGATGACAAGTGTTGTTTTACAAAATCATATTCCCATTCTATGCCGGGGATAGGTTCATTCACCAGGAAATTGCCTGCATATTCATCCGCATATTTGTACGATTCTTCTTTTTCCCTTTCATTGAATATCCGGTCATAAAAACTTTGTATTTGTTTTTTCTGAAGTTCGAATTCTGAGGGGGTAAATCCATAGAGCAATACTCTCCTGTTTTCTTCTATCAACGCATATAAAGAACGGGCCATGCCTGTATCACTGGTGTTGGCAAATAGCTGGTAAGCATCTTTGGTTCTGGCATAACTTTCACCATAGTAGGATCCGGCCCCCACAAAGGGTGGATTGGGTTTTAAGG
This sequence comes from Chitinophagaceae bacterium, assembly GCA_041738795.1. Taxonomy (GTDB): domain Bacteria; phylum Bacteroidota; class Bacteroidia; order Chitinophagales; family Chitinophagaceae; genus JJ008. The sequence goes on from JBGSPB010000004.1 coordinate 151,563, forward strand.
TTACTTCCCGGAAACGGTTATTCAGCATGCCGGTAAACAGCATTTCGTTCATATAACGGACATAATCACCAATCGTGGTTTCTGGCAGCGGATCTTTTTTAAAAAGCACTTCAACAGAGGGGAAAGCAGTTTCTTTATCTTTTGCCACTACGGTTAGAACTTCGGTGTGATCCGGTACTGGAAATGTTTCCCTTTTTCGGGGTGCAGTTGCAGCGGGAATATCTCCAAATGTTTCTTTTACTTTCTGCTCCATATCATTCACATCAATATCGCCTACAATTATGATTGCCTGCAGATCGGGCCGGTACCAGTCAGTATAAAACCGTTTCAAGGCTGCATGTGAGAAATTACGAAGAGATTCAATTTTGCCGATCGGTAATCTTTCTGCATATTTTGAACCCTGGTACTGTACCGGTAATGTCTGCTTCATCATCCTCTCATCAGCCCCGCGGCTCAGCCTCCATTCTTCTATCACAACGCCTCTTTCCTTTTCGATTTCCAGCGAATCAAGCAATGCATTGTGCGCCCAGTCTTCCAGTATCTGCAGGCCTTTATCCACCAGGCCGGGTTTATCTGTGGGAACCGGAAGCATATAAACCGTCTCATCAAAACTGGTATAGGCATTCAGGTCAGCTCCAAATTCAACACCAATGCTCTGCAGGTAGCTTACCAGTTCGTTCTTTGGAAAACGTTTGGTGCCATTAAAATTCATGTGTTCCATGAAATGGGCCAGGCCCTGCTGATCCTCATCTTCCAGTACAGAACCCGTATTCACTACCAGGCGCAGCTCTACCCGTTGTTCTGGTTTTTTATTTTGCCTGATATAATAGGTGAGACCGTTTGATAACCGGCCAATTTTTACTTTCGGATCAACCGGCATCGGCTGTTCCGGATTTATTTGTGCTGATAATTGTACACTAAAACTGCCAAACAGCAGTAACAGCCAAAATCTTGTGAGAGCTTGCATACACATAATTTTACTACAGTAAATTTATTTATATGGTATTGCTTTAGGAAATAAAAAATCCCGGCGGTTGATTGCCGGGATCAATCTTTTCATAATCATCCTATTGCTGTGGTTTTTCCTTATAGTTTTTCTCTGCATCCTTTGCCTTTGCAAAGTCAAGTATAACGCCATTTATGCAATAGCGTAAACCCGTCGGGGGAGGTCCATCGTCAAATACATGACCGAGGTGGGCTTTGCAACGGCCACATTGTACTTCGGTTCTTTCCATGCCATGCGTATTGTCAGGGGTGTAAATAATACTGCCTTTACTGATAGGTTCATAAAAACTCGGCCAGCCACAACCACTGTCAAATTTAGTGTCACTTTTGAATAATGCATTGCCGCAGGCTGCACAATAATAGGTGCCAACTTCTTTAAAGTTTTCAAACTTACTGGTCCAGGGTCTTTCCGTACCTTTTTGACGGGCTATGTAAAATACATCTGACGGCAGTATTTTTTTCCATTCTTCCTCACTCACATTCACTTTTGAAGTATCAGAGGTGGAATAAACGGGGTTGTTTTTTTTAGTGGTATCCATTTTGGCCGTATTAGTTGTTGAATTATTGTTCTGCGAATAGCTGCATTGCTGGAGCAGCCCCGTAGTAACAACCAGTAATATTAATCTTGCTATTGTGCTCATACTATTGTTTAACAAATTTACGCAAACAAGGTTGGCCCGGTTTGGGCTTTAGTATCAACTTACATTTGTTAACATTTTGATGGCAAATATCATTTCAGCGAAATGTAGGCGGAAGATAGATATTTTAATCCCTGTACATTATATTTGTCCATACACCAAGATTGATAATGACTATGTTTAATTTGATCTTATTTGGCCCTCCGGGAAGTGGAAAAGGAACTCAATCGGATAAACTGGTTGAAAAATATGGGTTGAAGCATCTTTCTACCGGCAATTTGCTGCGGCAGGAAATAGCGGACAAAACACCCTTGGGTCTTGAAGCTAAGAGTTTTATGGACAAAGGCCAATTGGTGCCCGATGAAGTAGTAATTGGTATGGTGGATTCTTATTTTGATCAGCATAAGGGTGCCAAAGGATTTTTATTTGATGGTTTCCCCCGTACAGTGGCCCAGGCAGTAGCACTGGATAAGTTATTGGAATTAAAGAGGACGAATATAGCAGCAGTGCTGGCGCTGGAAGTGGGAGAGGAAGAATTGGTAAAAAGACTTTTGAACCGGGGAAAAACCTCTGGTCGAAGTGATGACACCAATGAAGAAGTGATCAGGAAGCGGTTTACAGTGTATATCAATGAAACAACACCGGTAGCGGAGCATTACAAAAAGGCAAAGAAATTTATAGCTATAAAAGGAGAAGGCAGTGTAAACGAAATTTTTGGTGCTTTATGTAAAGCGATAGATAAAAAGATGGACAGGGATTAGCCTGCCTTTTTATACTTCATCTTCACTTGCCCTTTTTAATAAATCTTTTTCTTCAGCTGTCAGGTAGTTGTATCCTTTCTGGTTTATCTTATCCAGGATATCATCAATTCGCTGCTGGGTTACATTCGGCGTTCTTCTAAAAGGGTCTGAGGAGGACTTATAAAATAATTGTTCTTTAATATTCTTTTGTCCCCGCCGGGGCTTATCCGGATTAAAAAGGTTGTTTACCCAATCAAAGAAGTTGCTCATCCAATCACTCCAATCGTATCCACGCCGGATGAGCCAGATAAATAAAAAGCCCATAAATGCACCTGCTACTTGTGGCATATAGGCTTCCACACTGTAATAAGGAACGGTGGCAATCGAAATGACCAGGTAAAAAGCAGTGAGTATCCATAAAGGGAAGCCTCCGTTTAACATAGGAAAGATCCTGTATCCGGGGGAAACCATGGTGGTGGCAACGGCAATAGCCGTAATGCTTGCTGAAGCCCCAAAATAAACAGCATTTGCAGGGGTCTGTGCCGCAGGTAAAAGATTAACGGCGATAAGAAAAGCGATAGCCCCGGCCAATCCGCCATAAATGAATAAGGGAATTATTTTCCGGTTACCTGTCAGGTCCTGCATGATGTAACCAAAAGTCCAGAGCCATAGCATATTCGCCAGCGTCATCCAGATTCCTACATGGGTGAACATAGCGGTGAGAATGGTCCATGGCCGCGAGGTAAAATTATTCATGTCAGCCGGAAGGACAAACCATTTTAATGCTTCGTTAGTAAAGCGGGAAGCGACGATAGCTTCCTCCCGGAATAAAAAGTAATAAAACACTTTGATGAGTGCCAGGGTTATAAATACAACAAGATTAATAATGATCAGCCTTGTCAGTGTATTATCACTTTGTCCCAGCGAAATTCGTTGTTTGTATTGCTTTTCGGTAAAAGGCATATCTCACTTTATCAGGTTGCAAATGTAGGCTAAGTGTTCAAAGGAGAGAAGAATACAAAGATGTCTTTGTTTTGAAAGGGGATTTCTTTGACCCTTTTATACACTTTCCTAATACAACGATCTGCGGTTAGTTTTGTTCCAGTAGAGAACAATAAAAAAGCCGGTAACAGCGCCGCCCAGGTGTGCAAAATGGGCAATATTATCACCACTGATGCGGGCCACTCCCCCAAAAAGGTCAATGGCAGCTAACCCGAGCATGGCCCATTTGGCTTTTACCGGGAAAGGGATGAACATGATATACAGCTCCGTATTGGGAAATAAATAGGCAAAGGCCATCATCACTCCCATTACAGCACCCGATGCACCCAGTGCCGGGGCAGCGGCTCCGAGATTTGATTTTACTGCTTCAATATCATTTTCGTTAAAGGCCTGCAGCAGTTGTTCGCAGCGGAAATATTGCATACCTAAGTGCAGGGCAGCTGCACCTAATCCACAAGCCAGGTAAAAAAACAGGAATCTCTTTCCGCCCCATACATTTTCAAGCACCCTTCCAAACATCCATAGTGTAAACATATTAAACAGGATATGAAACAACATAGGAGGTGGTGCATGAGAAAACATATGCGTTACGATCTGGTACGGTTGAAATTGCTGAGAAGCATCGAGGGCACCGGACTGAACAAGCAGGTCATGCAATTTATCCGGCATCAGCGGCCATAGCATAAATCGTTCTGTAATGGCAAATTGATTAGCCAGTAAGATTTGTGCCAGGTAAACCAGCACATTAATGATGATCAGATTTTTAACAATGGGCGGAAAGCCATCAGGCCGGGTGTATCGAAAATCACTCATTGGGCAAAAATAAGTTTTATTGTATGGCTTTGAGCCGGTTGTCTGCAATCAATAGTAAATCTTTCTTTAAAATAAATCCGGTAGTTATTTTCCCTTTGCTGTTGGTAAAGGAACTGTGGATGAATTCTCATTGTTTTTAAATAATTTTATTACTGATGCATAAATCAATAATAGTTTTGTTGTTCCTTATGCTTTACATGCCGTGCCGTGCCCAAGACACATTAACGGCATTTACTAAGCAGCTTTCTTATCGCTGGCCTTCCTGGCGGTTGGATGGAAAAAAGATACACCAAAGTAAACTGGGTTTTGAGATTCTCAAAGTGGAAGCGGCTGTGCCCTGGTATCAAAAATCAAAAAATAATGAAACAAAGGCTTACCTGGCCATGGGAAGTGCAGCAATCTTAGCCATTCTTGGCAGCCCCGAAACCGATATAACCAACCCCCGGTTTGGGAAAAATAATCTGGGGTACTCCATCGGATCTTTAGTGGCTGGCGGAGTAAGTATATTTTTCTATAGCCGAGCCAGAAAGTTTCTGAAAAAAGCTGTACGAATTTATAACGAACACCAGCTTACTTATTAAGCTTTCAATCTCAACTGCACCACATTTTCAATATGGTGGGTATGCGGAAACATATCAACCGGCTGCACTCTGGTCACCATATATTTTTCATCCAGCAGGTTCAGGTCCCTTGCCTGTGTGGCCGGGTTACAACTTACATATACTACAACAGGTGCGGCTATATCGAGGATCTTTTGTACCAGTTTTTCATGCATACCGGCCCTTGGCGGGTCCGTAATGATCACATCGGGTCGTCCGTGTGCAGCAAAGAACTCATCGTTACAAATATCAATCACATCACCGGCAAAAAAAGAAGTTGAGTGCAGCTTATTCAACGCTGCATTTTCTTTAGCATCTTCAATAGCTGCTTCAATCATCTCCACACCAATGATCTTTTTTGCTTTTTCGCTTACAAAAATGCCAATGCTGCCGGTGCCGCAGTACAGGTCGTATACTGTTTCATGGCCGGTCAGTTCAGCAAAATCCCTGGTAACCCTGTATAATAGTTCTGCCTGTTTGGTATTTGTCTGAAAGAAAGATTTAGGCCCGATCTTGAACTGAAAATCTTCAAGCTTTTCTATCACATAGCCTTTGCCATGCCAGGTAACAGGTTCCAGGTCATATAAACTGTCGTTCCATTTTGTATTGATGGTGTACAATAAAGTTGTAATGGCAGGAAATTGCTCCATCACATATTCCATCAGCTTTTTGACCTTTTCTTCATCATTTTCTGCCACTACAATATTCACCATCAGTTCCCCGGTGGTGCAAAGCCTCACCTGCATGGTTCGTAAAAAGCCAACATGATTCCGGATATCATAAAAAGGCCAGCCATTGCTTTTGGCAAATGCTTTAACGGCCAGTCGTATGGCATTGGTTGGTTCTGCCTGCAGGTAACATTGTTCAATATCCACCACTTTATCAAAAAAACCTTTGGCATGAAAACCGGCTACATCCTGTTGCCCGTTAATGGTTTCGTCAGCAATCTCTTCTTTCAATAAAAATCGCTTATTACCAAATGTGTACTCGATCTTATTGCGGTAGTATTTTGTCTCTGCTCCGCCAATGATTGGTTGAATGGGGGGCAGGGGTATTTTACCTATCCGTTGCAAAACATCTGCTACCTGTTTGCTTTTATATTGCAACTGCTTTTCATACGGTAGCATCTGCCACTGGCAGCCTCCGCATACTCCAAAATGGGAGCAAAAGGGAGTAACTCGTTCACCGGAATAGGAATGAAATTGCAAGGGAACTCCTTCTGCCCAGTCTTTTTTATTTTTCAACAGGCGTACATCCACTACATCACCCGGCACCACATTCTCTATAAAGATCACTTTGCCGTCTACCCGGGACAGGCATTTGCCTTCAGCAGCGTAGTCCTCCACCAGGATTTTCTCCAGTACTATGTTTTTCTTTTTTTTTCTCACGCCGCAAATATACCTTAACCCGGCCTACCGGCAGGCAGGCTAATATGGCGGGATTATCCCTGCACTATTTCCTTAAGTGTAAAGCAACGGTTTTCATTGCCAACACTTCTTTAACAGAGTTTTCCTGTCAGGGCTTCAATGGCTGGAGCTTTTTAAATAACTTTACGGGATTCATTCTGACTTATGAAACGACTTACATTTTTACTGTTTTTAATAATAGCATTTGCGGCGACTGCCCAAACCGGTTACGATATTAAGGTTACGTTCAAACCTTTTAAGAATCAATACATCTACCTGGGTCATTATTTTGGCAAGACTTATCCCATCATTGATTCTGCCAAACTGGATAATAACAGTGTAGCCGTTTTTAAAGGGAATAAAAAATTACCTGGTGGCATTTACCTGGTGGGTTATCCCAATAAGGCAGGTTTTTTTGAGATCCTGGTTGATAAACAACAACAGTTCTCCATTAAAGCAGATACGGCTACTTTGTCAAAAGGGGCACAGTTTGAAAATTCACCTGACAATGTCCTGTTCGTCAATTACCAGCAATATATGTCGGAAAAAGGAAAGAAAATTGCAGCCTTGCAACAACAACTGAAGACGGCAGCCGGTAAAACAGACTCAACTAAAATAACAGATGAATTAGCCAACGAGGATAAAGCCGTAAACACTTACAGGGAGGATATTATAAAGAAGAATCCCGCAGCCATGCTCAGCACATTATTGGTTACAATGCGGGAACCTGAACTTACCGGGGCCTTAAAGAATCCGGCCAATAAAGAAGATTCAGTATTAGCTTATAATTTTTATAAAAGCCATTATTGGGACGGCGTGAACTTCTGGGATGGGCGATTGGCATACACTCCTTTTTTTGAAGATAAGATCGATAAATATTTTTCGCAGCTGGTTGTTCCCAATCCTGATTCAGTGATCAAAGAAATTGATTGGATGCTGGGTTATGCCAGCATCAACGAAGAAATGAACCGTTTCCTCCTGATAAAATTTGTAAACCGCTACCTGAATCAGAAATACATGTGGGAAGATGCTGTGTTTGTTCATTTGTTTGAAAAATATTTTTCGCAAAAAACATATTCCTGGCTGAATGAAACAGGTAAAAAAACAATTACTGACAGGGCTTATAGCCTGATGGCCAATATCCTTGGCACACCAGCTTCTGATGTTGAATTACCTGATCCAAATGGTACACCCGTTTCCCTGTATGCCCTGCAGGCTGATTATACTATTGTAGCTTTCTGGGATCCTACCTGTGGTCATTGTAAAGAGGTGCTGCCTAAACTGGATTCTTTTTACCGGGCTAAGTGGAAAGCCGACGGATTGAAGATGTATGCAGTGGCCAAAGAAACGGAAGGAACTAAAAAAGACTGGCTCAATTTTATCAGTGATAATAAACTGCAGGAATGGAGTCATGTTTATTATTCCAAAGAAGCAGACAAGGCCAGGACAGACAATGGTATTCCCGGCTATTCACAGCTATACGATGTACAGTCGTTTCCTACTTTATATTTGCTGGACAAAGAAAAACGGATCATTGCAAAAAAGCTGACCTACCAGCAACTGGATGAAATAGTACAATTAAAGAAGAAAGGACAATAGCAACGCTTAAAATCAAATCCTGTATGAACAGAAAATTCATTTTCCTGATCATTGCCTGCGGCAACATGATTGCTGCTTCAGCTCAAACATTATTCACTTACGGCAACTACGCCGCCGATGCCAAAGATTTTCTCAGGGCCTATAATAAAAATAATAGTGCTGCTGTAACAAACAAGGCAAAATCAATCAGCGACTATCTTGATTTGTATATCAAATCAAAATTAAAAGTGCGGGAAGCGTATGACAGGGGGTATGATACACTGCCGAATATTAAAATGGAAGTGGAGAATCTCCGGACACAGATTGCTGAGAATTACATGACAGACCCCGAGATCATGAACCGCCTGGAGAAGGAGGCTTTTCAGCGTAGCCAGAAGGATATACGGGCCGCCCATTTTTTCATTGCCTTCAAAAATAGTTCAGGATTTATTGATACACTGGCTGCCCAGAAGAAAAGAGATGAGCTTATCCAAAAACTTCAGAAAGGGGAGGATTTTTTATTGTTGGCCAAACAATTTTCTGATGACCCCAATGCTAAATTGAATAATGGAGAACTGGGGTATATTACTGTGTTTACACTTCCGTATGAGTTTGAGAATGCCGTTTACAACACTCCTGCAGGTAAGTACTCATTACCTGTTCGTTCCAAAATTGGCTACCATATTTTCAAGAACCTTGGTGAAAGAAAATCTGCTGGTAAAATGAAAGCCCAGCAGATATTGCTGGCTACTCCTCCCGGGGCTGATGAGGCAACAAAAAAGCAGCTGGCCAATCTTGCTGATTCCCTGTACAAAAGATTGCTGTCAGGGGATGAATTTGGTCAGCTGGCCAAATCATTCAGTAATGATTATATCAGTGCTGCTAATAATGGAACTATGCCGGATATAGGGGTGGGCCAGTATGATGCGGTTTTTGAAAAAGTGTTATGGTCTTTGGCGAAGGATGGTGCTTTTAGTAAACCATTTCAAACAGCACATGGATGGCATATTGTAAAAAGGATAGCGGTTAAACCCACTGTTACAGATCCGGGCAACAAGGATTTCAAACAGGAACTACAACAAAAAATAATGGCCGATTCCCGGTGGAGGGCTTCAAAAGATTTTGTGTATAAGCAAGTGACAGAGAAGGCCGGGGTCAAAAAATTCATGTACGATGATGCAGCGCTTTGGGCCATGTCAGACAGCTTGCTCGACAGGAGGCCTATGAGGGAGATCGGACGTACCATTTCATCCGCCACCCCCTTGTTTTCCATTGGCAAAGAAGTTTATGATGCAGCTGCATGGATCAATTATGTAGGTACTTACCGTTTCAGACAGGATGGCACAGGTGCCAAGCCACATGAACAGGTTAGAGAGGAGTGGATGCAATATGCCATGTTTAATTATTACAAAAAACACCTGGAAGATTTTAATGAGGAATTCCGCAGCCAGATGGCAGAGTTCAAAGATGGAAATCTTTTCTTTGAAGTTATGCAGCAGGAAGTGTGGAATAAGGCACAGACTGATACGGTTGCGTTGCTGGCATTGTATAATAAAAATAAGAAGGAGTATACCTGGAAGCAAAGTGCAGATGTGGTTATTTTCTTCTGCTCAGACCAGGCTATAGCTAAAACTGTTTACGATAAGGTAAAAGCCAATCCTGCAGAGTGGAGAAAAGTGGTGGACATGTATTCTGAGAAAGTGCTGGCTGATTCGGCCCGGTATGAATGGAGCCAGATACCCAACCTCAATAAAATGTTACCCAGGGCAGGTATGATAACGACACCACTGTTAAATGCTACAGATAATACGGCCTCCTTTGCTTATATCGTTAACGCATACCCTCAAACCTCTCAACGCAGTTTTAATGAAGCAAAAGGGTTGGTGATAAATGATTACCAGGCTTTACTGGAGAAAGAGTGGGATGAGGCGTTGCGTAAGAAGTACCCGGTCGTGATCGATCAGAAAGTGTTGAGTGATATTTCAAAATAAAGTCCCGAACGCATAAAATAGCGAAAGCCCGGGAACCCATTATAAATGAACGATGGTCTTCCGGACTTTCTGTTTACTGGTCTTTGTTGACTTGATCTATAATTCTTTTACCACATTTGCCACTAATTGTGGTCTTCCTAAAGTATAATAATGTAAAACAGGAACACCTGCTTTTTTCAATTCTTTGGACTGCATCAGCAACCATTCGGCACCTACATGGGCCACTTCTTCATCTGTTTTGCAGCGAAGAACTTCATTAGAAAGGTCAGTTGGCAAATCGATATGGAATGTTTTAGGCAGTACAGTGAGTTGTTTTTTAGAGTAAATGGGTTTTAATCCGGGTATGATCGGAACGGTGATGCCCGCATCCCGGCAGGATTTTACAAATGCATGAAACTTACTGTTATCAAAAAACATTTGTGTAATGATATAATCGGCTCCCAGGTCAATTTTTTGTTTCAGGTATTGCAGGTCGGTCTCCATATTAGGTGCTTCAAAATGCTTTTCAGGATAACCGGCCACGCCAATACAAAATTCAGTTTTATGCGTTCCTTTCAGCTCATCTTCCAGGTAGATGCCGGCGTTAAGATTAACGACCTGTTTCAGCAGGTCGCTGGCATATTTATGGCCACCGGGTTCCGGTTCAAAAGCAGTTTCGTTTTTCGCTGCATCACCTCTCAGCACCAGTACATTATCAATTCCGAGATACCGCAGGTTGATCAGCGCATCTTCCGTATCATTGATACTGAATCCGCCACAGATAAGATGCGGCACGGTATCCACATTATATTTATTCATGATAGCAGCACAGATGCTTTCTGTTCCCGGCCTTTTCCGGATCACCACTTTCTCAAAGGAGCCATCCACTCTCTTCTTAAATACATGTTCACTGCGGTGATAGGTCACATTGATAAAAGAGGGTTTGAACTCCATTAAAGGATCAAGATGCTTATACAGGGCTTCTATTCCTTTCCCTTTAAGCGGGGGCAGTACCTCAAACGATATAAGGGTGTCTTTGGCCTGGGCTATGTGGTCGGTTACTTTCATTGGGTTGCAAAACTAATACAGCGGTGCCATATAGTAATGAAATCTTAAAATAGAGTTGAATCATTGCCCCAAGCCTTATTTTTGCCTTATGGCCATTACCATTGAAACCAAAGATCTTGTAAAGAAATATGGCAGCCGTACGGTTGTCGATCATGTTTCTTTTGAAGTAAAACAGGGAGAGATTGTTGGTTTGCTGGGCCCCAATGGCGCCGGTAAAACAACTTCCTTTTACCAGGTGGTGGGGCTGATCAAGCCGGATGAAGGCAAAGTTTTTTTGAATGGCCAGGATATTACGTCATTACCCATGTACAAAAGAGCAAAAATGGGTATTGGCTACCTGCCACAGGAAGCATCTGTATTCCGCAAACTGAGTGTGGAAGATAATATTGCTGCCATCCTGGAAATGACCAGTCTACCCAAACAAGTACAAAGAGATAAGTTAGAATCCTTGCTGAATGAATTCCGGTTACAGCATGTCCGCAAAAGCAATGGCGATGTGCTGAGTGGTGGCGAAAGAAGGAGAACCGAGATTGCAAGGGCATTAGCAGTAGATCCGAAGTTCATTTTACTGGACGAACCTTTTGCAGGTATTGATCCCATAGCCGTAGAAGACATACAGGCCATTGTTGCCAAACTGAAATACAAAAACATTGGCATCCTCATCACTGACCACAACGTTACAGAAACCTTGTCAATTTGTGACAGGGCCTATTTACTGATAGAGGGAAAGATATTCAAACACGGTACAGCAGAAGAACTGGCGGATGATGAGCAGGTGCGAAAATTGTACCTCGGAAGAAATTTTGAGTTGAAGCGAAAAGATTGGTTACATGAAGAAGCTTTTAATTCGATCAATAAGCTACAGGACCAATAAATTTTAAAATACGCTAAGGGCTCAAAAAATATTGCCAGGCTTAGTTTCCTGAATATTTCCTTTTACTTTGTTGTTTATTTTTTGACTACGTACAGTGCATTATGGATTATCAAAAACTTCCAAAGATTGAACTGCATCTGCACCTGGATTGCAGTTTAAGTTATAAAGTCGTGCAACAACTGAATCCGGCTATATCCTATACCGAATACTGCCATTCATTTGTAGCGCCGCCTAAATGTACCGACCTGGCTGATTACCTTACCCGTGCTGTGAAAGGATTTGAACTGATGCAGACAAAAGAACAGTTACGACTGGTGACATTAGACCTGTTTGAACAATTGCAGGCTGATAACGTGATATATGCAGAGATTCGCTTTGCACCATTACTTCATATCGCAAAAGGGCTCACCCCGGTAGAAGTGGTGCAATCCGTTAACGATGCCGTTACAGAAGGTATCACTAAAACAGGGATAAAAGCGGGAGTAATTCTTTGTACACTGAGGCATTTTTCAGAACAGCAAAGTATGGAAACTGTTTTGCTGGTTCAGCAATTTAAAGGAACCCATGTGGTGGCTTTTGATATTGCGGGTGATGAGGCTGGTTTCCCCATACAGAACCATGTGAAAGCATTTCAGTTTGCGAAAGCAAATAGCATACCTTGTACTTCACATGCCGGAGAAGCCAAAGGGCCCGAAAGTGTATGGGAAACATTGCAGCATTTTCAACCCTCAAGGATCGGTCATGGTGTACGAAGTGCGGAAGATGAAAAACTGCTGGATTTTCTTAAAAAAACCGGTATTCATTTGGAAGTATGTCCCACCAGTAATGTACAGACAAACATATTTGATACTATTGAACAGCATACAGCAGACAAAATTTACAGGCATGGGGTTTCAATGAGTATTAATACAGATACACGGACTGTAACGCCAGTGACCTTATCCGGTGAATATGCTATGCTGGAAAAGACATTTCATTGGAATAAAGAACATTTCTTACAATGTAACCTTGAGGCTGTGAAGTATTCCTTTACAACTGACGGGTTGAAGGAAACATTAAGACAAAAGATCAGGGCTGCCTATGAATTGCTTTAATATTCATTTTTCTTAAAAGAGTTTTCTCATTTTGAGGGGGTATTGCTTCAAATTATCTATTTTACCACAAAGGGACTTAAGCATTTTAAGGTATGGGAAGATTTTTTTTAATATTTCGTATTAAATGCAAAAGAGGATGAAAAATCTCTCTTTCACTTTTTTTGTGCTATTCTTTTGTTCGTTTTATTCGTCTGCACAAGTTGCGGCCACTCTTACGGTACCAAAAGGGCATAAGGATATTGTCCGGAACTGCTATTTTACCCCCAATGATGAATACCTGGTATCAACAGATAATGATCATGTGCTCTCCATCTGGGATGGGGATGATGGAAGACAAATATTCACATTGCGGGACAGTGCTGCTTCCTTCCGGAAGGTTGAAATGAACCTGGCAAACACTTTTATTACTGCTTTAACGGATTCCGGCCGGCTTTATTTAATTGACTTCAGCACCCTGAAAATAAAAGGAATCCAGGAAAATGTTGCAGATTATAGCCTGCATCAGAAAGAAGAAATTATTTTTTTTATCCGGCTTTCCGGTGGTATTTATAAATACAACCCGAAAAACAATGCAGTAAAAAAGATCAGGTACTCAACAACTCTGGATCTGGTAAAGGTTATTACATTATCCCGGTCCGAAGTTTGTGTGGAAGATGCAACAAAAGGTGTCTTTATCATCAACGAGATTACGGGCAAAACACAAGCAATAGTAACATCCCGTTCCTCTGCCGTAAGGCTTCATGATTACCATGCTGCAAGCGGTTATTTATTATGTACGGATTTTAAAAGTTATGGTAATGGGATCAGTTATTATAACATAGAAGTAAAAAGCCGGTTGGTGAAAGGGCAGATTGTCGTGAAAGGTCAATACCAAAGCCCCAATTGTTTATACTCAGCAAATCATAATATTATTATTGCAACCAACTTATCAGAAGATCCGGATGGAGTACTGATCACTGAACCACCTTCACTTTATTCTTTTAAAACTGGGGGTGTTATCAAAACGTTGGGCAGCGAATATGTTGCTGATCTGAATGAAATGAATTTAAACTTTTCCCGGAGTAATGTTATCGCTTCCTCATTCAATGGCCCTGACCGGTTATTTCGCCGGTTTAATTTTAATTTAAATACAGAAGATATTGTACTTGTTGAGAAGTATGAGAATGATAACATTTCAAAATTTATCGGTGCTAATAGCAGTAATAAAATCGCAGTTTTTACCACCAATTTTCTACTGCCTCATATTTTTACGGATGGCAGGATTGATTTCAGCAGGACGGGAGGCATAAAGAAATATGGTCCTCTTAAGATCAATTTTTCCCCTGTTATCTCAAAATCGAAAGATGGAGTACAGGAACAAAAAATGGGATTTCTTTTACCAGGCGAATTAGCCCTGAATGATACTACCATTTTTACAACAGCGCCTTTTGACCTGGCTAACAATCTTTATGCCGGTATTTTATACTACACGAAAAATGGTTACACAGCTGACAGCCTGCAATTTCCTTTCGAATATATCACAAACCCTTCACCTGGTTCAGGTCAATTGTTCTGGATACGGCAAAACAGGTTATATGCCCTGGATATAGCAACCCGTACAATAACCGACAGCATTACGTTTCAGCCCCATGTTTTAATCCGGAGTATCAGGCAAGCCGGAGGCAATGTTCTTATACACAGGGAGGACAGCCTGGCAAATCCAACATATGCAGCGCTCCGGTACAATATTTTGCAGCAGAAAATTATTGATACGGTTTTTGATGATATAAGCTTTTTAATGTCGGACGAAGAACTCAATTATTTTCATCGTATTGAAGGATATTCTCCCTCTGATGCCAGGGTAAAAGATTACGATTATAGTCAAAATACTATTTGGGAATATCCTTTATTCTATGACCGTGTGGATTCAATGGTTGTATATGATTCTACAGGGGAATTTAGCTCTTACGTGGCGATACGGGCTGTTCCTTATCTTACTGTTATAGCCAATCCCGACTCTCCGCAACTAAAACAAACGGAAATTTCCGGTAAGATTGAAGATTTGCCTGTTCAGCAGGTTCGCTTTTGGGACAATGGCTGTTACATTGTAATGACCAGGAATAACAGGTTATTCCTTTATTCTTTATTGCTGGATTCTGTAATTAAAAAAATTGATTGTACAACGGGTCAGAATTCCAAACTCTTTATTCGGGGAAGAGATAAGCACATTGTAATTTCTAATGAAAACAGGAATGATACTTATATTATTGATGTAATAACCGGCAATGTTATTTCTCACTTAACCGGGTTTTTCAATCCGGCAATTAACCAACCAGGAAATCTGCTGGTCTTGCAAGACGCTGCATTTGGCAATTATTATATTTATAATGGCATGACGTATGGCTATGTTTCTTCAGTAACACCATTTTCTAAAACAGAATATGTAGTTAATACTTCCAGTGGCTTATTTGACGGAACAGACCAGGCTGTAGAGAATCTTTATTTCCTGATCAACGATGCTGCTGACAAAATAAAACCCTGGAAAACTATTGACCTGAAGCAGTTGAAGGCCAAGTATTATATACCCGGCTTGTGGGAAAAATTGATAAGCGGAGACTCTACTGACCTGCCGGATGTAGAGAGTATTAAACATATTTCCCTGGCTCCCGAAATAATAGCAGACAGTTCTTATTCCTTTACTAAACCATACAAAATTATCCTGCTGGATAAAGGAGGCGGGATCGGACCTGTTAGGATTGTAATTAACGGAAAGGAAGTAATTGCTGATGCAAGAAAAAGTAAACAAATTGCAAGCAAAGCAATTACCCTGTCTGTTGACCTTCAACCTTATAAAAAATACTTTGAGTCAGAAAACAACACGATACAGGTCTTTTCTTCAAATGCAGATAGCAGCCTTACTTCGCGGGGTATCATTATAGCGTCATCAAATAAATCAGCACCACCGGCAAATCCCCGGCTATTTGTGATCAGCATCGGCACCAGTAATTATAAAGGCACTGAAATAGACCTCCAGTATTCATCCAAAGATGCGGCAGATATTGCAGAAGCATTAAAAGCCGGGTCTAAAAATTTATTCAGTGCAGACAGTACTTTTATTTATACACTGACAACAGACGCCACAGACACATCATTACTTCCCACAAAATTCAATATAGAAAGAACGTTTACAGAAATTAGCAAAAAGGCTGCTGCAAAAGATATTGTTGTTCTTTATTTAAGTGGCCATGGAATTAATGCCAGCGGTGATTTCTATTACCTTACCAAAGATGCTTACACGGCTAATTCATCAGCTTATATTTTTAAAGAGGTGTTACAGGCTGTAGGTATCAGCAGCAATGAGTTTACTGAATACCTGAAAAAAGTAGCTGCACTTAAACAGTTATTAATAATTGATGCTTGCGCCTCCGGGAAGATCGTCGAAAATTTAGTGGCACACAGGGATATTCCTTACAGCACATTAAAGGCATTGGACAGGCTGAAAGACAGGACCGGTACGCATGTCATTACAGGCTGTGCCGCCGATGCTGTCAGTTATGAAGCATCAAGGTTTGGCCAGGGTCTTCTTACGTACAGCCTGCTGGAAGGCATGAAAGGTGCCTCCCTCCGGGATAATAAATTTCTTGATGTAGCACAGTGGTTTCAATATGCAAGAGAACGGGTACCGCAACTGGCCGCTGGCCTGGGGGGCATACAAACACCCCAGGTATATAGTCCCACAGGTAATCAAAGCTTTGATATTGCCGAATTGGATGAAGATGGAAAAATGAAAGTGCCCCTGGCTCCTGAAAAGCCGGTGTTTATTAAGAGTATTTTCCAGGAAGAAGAAAAATTTGCCGATGTGTTGACGCTGGGCAGGCAGTTGGACAATTTACTTTACGAAACTTCGTCCCGGGATAATAAAAATAAATTCATGTTTTTTCCTGTTGATGAATTTCCGGGTGCATACCAGGTCTTAGGCAGATACAAGATCAATGGGAATACAATAGAAGCGGCCATACGAATAATTAAAGCTGACAGACCTGATGCGGCAAGCTCATTTTCCCTTGTAGCAACAGATGCAAGATCTCTTTCCCTGGCCATATTGGGAAAAATAAGAGAATTTAAATAAATCCGGTTATTTTGTGGCTGTCGTTGTATGAAACTGCTCAGCCCTGCCATATCATCCCTTGCCCGTATGCGGCTCTGGCGTATCGAAGCCTGGAAAAATAATCCATTGGATGCACAGCGGGAAGTGCTGCAGGACCTGGTAACTTCTGCCCAATACACAGAGTTTGGCCGAAAATATAATTTTTCAGAACTGTTTAATGTAAAAGCATTCAAAGAGGCCGTTCCCATTCATGAGTATGATGATTTAAAGCCATATATCGAACGCATCATGCAGGGTGAACAGAATATTTTATGGAATACACCCATCTATTGGTTTGCCAAAAGCAGCGGCACTACCAGTGACAAAAGCAAATTCATTCCTATTAGTGAGGAAAGCCTGCAGGACGGGCATTATAAGGCTTCAAAAGATGTGTTGTCATTGTATTACCAGTTCTATCCTGAGTCAGAATTGCTCACAGGAAAAGCGTTGGTATTAGGAGGAAGTCATAATATTAATCCAATGAACAACGATGCACAGTACGGCGACCTTAGTGCTGTGTTATTGCAAAACTCACCCTTCTGGGGACACTGGCTGCGTACACCCGACCTCAGTATTGCGTTAATGGATGAATGGGAAAGTAAGATTGAAAAATTGGCGGAAAACACAATAAAGGAAAATGTGACATCTATTTCCGGAGTGCCTACATGGACATTGGTATTGTTTAAAAGAATACTGGAAATAACCGGTAAAAAAACGATGAGTGAAGTATGGCCCTCCCTTGAATTGTATATGCATGGTGGTGTTTCATTTACGCCGTATAAAGAACAATTTCAAAAACTAATAGGAAAGAACATCAATTACCTGGAGATGTATAATGCCAGTGAAGGATTTTTTGCAGCGCAGGATATTCCGGGCCAGGATGGGATGTTGCTGTTTACCGACCACGGTATATTTATGGAGTTCATGCCGGTAAATGAATATGGTAAGAAAAAGCCACAAACAATAGGTTTACAGGATGTAGAGATTGGCAGAAATTATGCCCTGATCATCAGTACCAATGGAGGATTGTGGAGATACCTGGTTGGGGATACAATTCAATTTATCTCATTGAGGCCTTACCGGGTAAAAGTATCGGGTCGTTTAAAGCATTATATCAATGCATTTGGCGAAGAAGTGATAGTGGATAATACAGATAAAGCAATTGCTGTTGCTTCAGAAAAAACAGGAGTTGTAGTGAATGATTATACCGCTGCCCCGGTTTATTTTTCTGACAACGCCAATGGTGCACATGAGTGGCTGATTGAATTTGAGAAAGAACCGGAAAACCTGGCTGTCTTTACACAGGAATTAGATGCTGCGTTGAAAGCGATTAATAGTGATTACGAAGCAAAAAGGTATAAAAGTATCGCTTTGGGGTTGCCTGTTGTTCATTCTCTCCGCAAAGGGGTCTTTACAGAATGGTTACGCTGTAAAGGAAAACTGGGAGGGCAACATAAAGTGCCCCGATTGAGTAATGAGCGGAAATACCTGGAAGAAATTTTACAGGTGAATACTATTACATTTGACAACCAATAAAATCAGGATTATGAAATTACTCGATGGGAAAGTAGCTATTGTAACAGGTGCCGCCCGTGGTATCGGTGAAGGCATTGCTTTAAAATTTGCAGCGCAGGGGGCTAATGTGGCGTTTACATATGTAAGTGACAGCAGTGCAGAAAAAGCAGCAGCCCTGGAAGCAAAACTTACAGCAATGGGAGTAAAGGCCAAAGCATATAAAAGTAATGCCGGTGATTTTGCCCAGTGCGAAGCTTTTGTAAGCGATGTACTGAAAGAATTTGGGACTGTAGATATTTGTGTGAATAATGCTGGTATTTCAAAAGATAATCTTTTACTCCGGATGACACCTGAGCAATGGAATGATGTGATACAGGTAAACCTGAACAGTGTGTTTTATATGACCAAGCAGGTTATCCGCCCGATGATGAAAGCCAAATCCGGTTCCATTATCAATATGAGCTCCATTATTGGTGAGATTGGTAATGCAGGGCAGAGCAGTTATGCAGCCAGCAAAGCCGGTATTATCGGCTTTACTAAATCAGTAGCTAAAGAACTCGGCAGCAGAAATATCCGTTGTAATGCCATTGCACCGGGTTTTGTGGAAACAGATATGACCAGTTATTTGAAAGAAGGGGAGGCGGCAGATAAATACAAAGCCGGGATACCACTGGGAAAATTTGCTACAGCTGAAGATATTGCGAATGCAACATTGTTCTTAGCCTCTGATATGTCTTCTTATATCACCGGGCAAACATTGAGTGTTTGCGGAGGATTAAATATATAGGCTAAGAGTTTAAACGAGTAAAATGAGAGAAGGAGATGGAGTTTAAAAGGCCGATACTAATTAACGATTTGACGGAACTTGTTATTGGGTTATGCATTAAAATTCACTCTCGGATAGGACCTGGTTGTTTTGAAAAAGTTTATGAAGAAATTCTTTATTACGAACTAACTAAACTTGGATTAGTTGTAAAAAGGCAGTTACTCCTTCCAGTTGATTATGAAGAGCTTTACATAAAAGATGCTTACAAAATAGATTTATTATTGGAAAATCGTCTGGTTATAGAACTGAAATCTGTACATCCTTTACCTCCTGTTTATTTCAATCAGGTTCAAACACAACTATCATTGTTAAATTTGAAACATGGAATGCTTGTAAACTTCAAGGTGCCAAAAATGAAAGAAGGAATTCACAGAGTCTACAATAATTTCGGAAAAGAGGAATTATAATTAACTTACTCATTTTCTCATTTTACTCTTTCAAACTCCTAGCTTAATATTTCTTTTCTTTATATAGCTGTGCCATAAAATCATAGCTGCGATCGTTCGGTAAGGCTGCCATGGTTCTGCTATTTTCAGCATTTCTTCTTTTGATATATACGGATGCAATTGTTTTATCTCTATCAAGCTATTAACCAAAGCAATATCGCCTAAAGGAAACAGGTCAGTTCGTTGCAGGGCATGCATCAGGTATACATCAATCGTCCAGTGACCAATTCCTTTAAGTTTAATCAGCTCCGACCTTACCTCTTCATCTGGTAGTGCTCTTAATTTTTTTAATTGAACTTTCTTCGATTGAACCGCTTCAGCCAGTCCTCTTGCATAGCCCATTTTTTGCCGGGTGAAATAGCAGGCTCTCATTTCTTCATCAGTTAGCTGAAGAATTTTGGCAGGTGTTACAAACCCGATTTTTTGTTTCAGTTTCTTAAAGGCAGCATAAGCTGCCGCCAGTGAAACCTGTTGTTCGAGGATGGTAAGTATTAAGGTTTGAAATGTATTAGGCCGGGTCCACAAAGGAGGATAACCATGTTGTGTAATTATTCCTTTTAGTTCCCTGTCCTTCCGGGTCAGTTTGTCGCAGAAGAGGTGAAAATTAGCCGAATCAAATGTTTGCACTATTTCTTCTTGAATGTTTCTATCGCATTTTTGGTAAAATCACTTAATACCAGTTTTCCGCTTATTGCAGCTCTTTCAACAAGCAGCTTGTCCCAATGTTCTGTTCCTTTCCAGAATATTTTTTTCATTTCGGCCATTGCTTCCGGGCTGGAGTGAACTAATAAATAACCAAGACGACTGATGGCTTCATCCATATCTTCCACGGTAGCGTACAGTTCTGCAAACAATCCCCTTTTTCTTGCCCATTCCGCACTGCGCCAGCGGGTGGCGTCAATGGCCAGTTGGGAATAAGCTGACATTCCGATTTTTCTTTCCACGGCCGGACCTACTACGAACGGACCGATACCTACAGCCAGTTCACTGAGTTTTACTTCTGCTGCTTCTGTGGCTATTGCATAATCAACAGCGGCAGCTATTCCCACTCCACCACCCACACATCTTCCGTGTATCCGCCCGATGATTAGTTTGGGACAAATGCGCATCGCATTTATTACATGGGCGAAGCCGGTAAAGAATTTCAGTCCTTCCTCTTTATTCCTGATTGCCGACAGTTCATCAAATGATGCGCCGGCACAAAACGCTTTTTCCCCGGCACTGCGAAGAATGATAAGCTTTGTTTCTTCCTCGTTACCGGCAGCATGGATGGCCTGGGCCAGTTCTTCCAATATTTTTCCGGGTAGTGAATTGCTTTGCGGATGAAAGAATTCAATTATCCTGATGCCCTTGTGCAGTTCACTTCTTACATATGCAGTTGTCATAACTTAAAGTTTAGTCTGTTATTGAATCTTTTTTGCAACCATTGTCAGGATCGTTGCCAGGCCTGTAACTTCATTGGCTTCGTCGATCATTTCCACCAGCCATTTTACGATCCCTTTATCTATGTCATCACCTCTTTTGAAATCTTCGGGTTTCTCAATTACTCTTTTATCGTTGGGTAGTTTTTCCTTACAGGTAAAACGGATATGAATTTCAGCACCGGGATAAACCGGCTTGGTAAAACGTAATTCATCAATGCCATAATTTAACAACACCGGGTTCTTTTCATAGCTGTCAACAAATAATCCTGCAGCAATGCTCATGATAAAATAGCCGTGTGCCACCTGTTGCTCAAACATAGTGCCTGTAAAATCAGTTGTTTTAATATGCGCATAAAAATGATCACCACTCAAATCAGCAAAACGATCAATATCTTCTGAAGTGATCACTCTTTTTTCTGTAATGATCTGGTCGCCGATCTGTAGTTCCTCGAAATATTTTTGGAAAGGATGTTTGCCCGGGTCTTTGCCTTTAGCATGAGGCTGGTATACATTGGTGATCGCTGTGATGGTTGTGGGAGAACCTTGCAAAGCGGTGCGTTGCAAATAATGCTTTACCCCTCGCAGGCCGCCCATTTCTTCGCCGCCACCGGCACGGCCGGGTCCGCCATGCACCAGCAAAGGCAAGGGTGAACCATGTCCAGTACTTTCTTTTGCACATTCATTATTCAGCACCAGGATCCTTCCGTGATGGGAGGCGGCCCCTACCACATATTGTTTTGCCTCTTTGTAATCAGCAGTGACAATAGTGGAGACAAGGCTTCCTTTACCCAGTTTGCTTAGTACAATGGCATCATCCATATTTTTATACGGCATGATGGTGCTTACCGGGCCAAATGCTTCTATATTATGAGGCTCGTAAGATGAATGAGGTTTTTCATTCATTAATAATACCGGCGACATAAAAGCACCTTTAGTGGCATCGGCATCTATCACTTCCACGCTGTCCAATGAACCATACACGATTTGAGAAGAGGCCAGTAACTTTTGTACCTGTTCCTTTACTTCATTACGCTGGGTTTGCCCGGCAAGGCTTCCCATCCTTACTTTTTCATTGAGCGGATTACCGATAGCGGTTTGTGATAATGAGGTGCTGATCGCTTTCCACAGGTCTTCCATTTTGTTTTCGGGAACAAATATCCTGCGGATGCCGGTACAGCGCTGCCCGGCTTTAAGTGTCATTTCTTTACGTATCTCTTTTATAAAAATGTCCCACTCCGGTTTATCGGGAGTTACATCCGCACCCAGCACAATACAATTGAGACTGTCTGCTTCCATATTGAAAGGAACATTGTTGTCCAGTATGGCAGGCGTTTTTTTCAGCATGGAACCAGTAGAGGCACTTCCGGTAAATGTTATGATGTCTTGTGATGTGACGTGGTTTAAAAGATCTCCGGCACTACCACATATCAGTTGTAATGCACCTTCTGGTAAAATTTTTGAAGCAATGATCTCTTTGACAAATGCTTCCGTTAAATAAGAAGTAACGGTGGCCGGTTTTACAATGGCAGGCACACCAGCCAGCAGGTTCACTGCAATTTTTTCCAGCATTCCCCACACAGGAAAATTAAAAGCATTGATATGTATCGCCACTCCTTCTTTCGGAACAAGTATATGTGTTCCCATGAAGGTATTGTTCTTGCTCAGGTTGTGACTTTCACCGTCAATACAAAATACTTCATCCGGAAATTTCCGGCGCAGTGATGCATTGGCAAACAAATTTCCGATACCCCCTTCAATGTCTACCCAGCTATCTGCTTTAGTGGCACCGGTCTGGTAACTGATTGTATAAAATTTCTCCAGGTGATTCCGCAGGTGCAGTGCTAAAGCTTTCAGCATATTACCCCGCTGGTGAAACGTCATCTTTCGTAAAGCAGGGTTACCTGTAGTTCTGCCATATTCAATAATACTTTTGAAATCCAGTCCTTTGGTGCTGGCAGCAGCAACAGGGACACCGGTTACGGCATTATAAAGTAATTGCCCCTCCCCGTCACCCGTTATCCAGTTTCCGGTAATATAGTTTTCCAGTTTCGTCATTTATGCAAGCATTATATAAGCGAAATTACCTGAATTGTAAAAACCATTAAAGAATGATTTTTATCATACATATTGGAATCCGCGGCTTTTACCTTTGCAGTTCAAAAAAAACCTGTATATGAAAAAAATTGTTTTGTTAATCATGGCAGTTGCAACATTGGTTATTGCTAAACCTGTACAAGCACAGGAAAAAGCCAAATGGAACGAAAAAGAGGCTTTTCATGAAATAATGAGTAAAACTTTTCATCCGGCTGAAGAAGGAAAGTTGGAACCGATAAAAAGCCGCAGTGCTGAAATGGTTGACATAGCAACAGCCTGGAAAAACTCGACTGCACCGGAAGGATATAACCAAAAGGCAATACAAAAGAACCTGAAAAGCCTGGTGAAAGATGCCAAAAAATTAAATAGGCTGGTAAAGAAAAATGCAGCTGATGCTGATATTAAAGCACAATTAGTGGAACTTCACACCCTCTTTCATGAGATAACAGAAAAATGTGAACACTAAAAAAGAATGGTATGTTAAAAAAAATCTTGATTGCTTTCCTGGCTATGGTCATTATCACAGCCTGTAATAACGAAAAATCCGGGGAAGACCATACAGGGCACGGCCCCCAAAAAGAAGCCCCAAAGAATGCTGCTGACAGTCTTTATAATGATGTAATGGCCGGTCATGATGAAGTGATGCCAAAAATGGGAAAAATAAGAGGGGCGCAAAAAGAAGCACAACTAATGCTTGACTCTATTGCCAAATTGCCGGCAAAGGCACAAACTGCTGCTGCTGCATTAAAAGCAAAACTGGAGTCGCTAATCAATGACCTGAACTATGCAGATTTTGCCATGGATAAGTGGATGGTGGAATTCAACATGGATTCTGCAAAAGATAATGTAGAGCAACGGGTGAAATACCTGGCTGAAGAAAAACTGAAAGTGACCAAAGTAAAAGAGGCAGTCCTGGGCGGACTGGCTAAAGCAGATTCTTTGCTTAAGGCCAAAGGGATCAAATAGTTTCTGGTTCTACACCGAATTGTCGCAGGTGGTGCAGTGCATGTTTGTAAAGTAACTGCACATTTTGCTCAAAATTGAGGTCGCCGAAAAAAGGATTCCGGGTTATTAATGCGGGGTTCTTTTCAAAAGCTTCAAAAAAATAAATCAATTCCAGTTGCAGGGCGCCGATGGCACCTTGCACTGTTTTATGCTCTAATGGGGCAGGCTCTTCACCCATCAGCGGGTTTTTGGTATTTTCTTTAAAAGGTTTGTCGCTCATCATAAACTCCCGCATCCGGTCAAGATTTTCGGGGGGAGTGATGATGGTATCAATTTTCAGCCTGCCGCTGGCATTACGAACCGCATCACCACCATAATGTTCTATCATTTGCTGCACATTCATTTTGCCCCATTTTGGAGATGTGGATGGATCCAGCCGTTGGAGCAACGGGACCAATTTGGTGCGAAGAAAATTTTCTTTCTCTAAACTCATCTGCAATACATTCAATCAGGCAATTTACAAAAGATTTAAATATTTACCGGTAGGTATTTATTCAGAATGTACATTATGTGTTAGGTTAATTTGTTACTAAAGTTGCTGTATATTCTTCAGTCAGAACTATTGTTGATAAATAATATGGCCTGATGATTTATTCATCAGGCCATATTGCAAGATACATTTTGTAGACAGAAGTAAATTTAATTGTTAATACAATAAAAAATTCACCGTTAGTTTTCCTTTTGTGGCTTTATATGCCTGATAGTTTATTGTGATTATTTTTTTATACCAGTCTGTATGCCAGAAAGTATCAACATTGCCGCCTTTAATTTTGAATCCTGATATGATAAAGGTATCATCAGCGCTACCTTTAATATCTACTTTCAATGTCGTTGGGTAAGTTTTATCGGTTTTGATATTAATTATTGTGTCTTTGCCCAATTTATTTATGATTATAGGCTTTATTTTAGCTCTCTGTCTGCATGAAATGCTTACAGCTACTAATACTATTATTGTTAAAAAAAATAATTCAATTTTCATAATATGTTTTTAATCTGTTGGAACTAATTGAGAATTTGGAAGTATTTCTGAATTAAAGCCCAATTGAATGACAAAATAGTTGATTGACAAGTTGCAATCAATAACACAAACTGGTAATTTTTTCGAGAGCCGGTTTATTAGGTTTGCCTGCAACTTTGACCCGTGGCTCACCGGTTTTTTCTTAAATTGCAGCAATGTCCAGCAAGCTCCGACTTTTCACCAAGCGGTTTTTTATTTATTCTAATGTTATCGTTGTATTCATTTTCATTTTATCCTGCCTGGTGCCTTATCTCAATCCGC
>JBGSPB010000014.1:0-727360 GCA_041738795.1 Chitinophagaceae bacterium
CCCGTGGCTCACCGGTTTTTTCTTAAATTGCAGCAATGTCCAGCAAGCTCCGACTTTTCACCAAGCGGTTTTTTATTTATTCTAATGTTATCGTTGTATTCATTTTCATTTTATCCTGCCTGGTGCCTTATCTCAATCCGCAGACATG
This sequence comes from Chitinophagaceae bacterium, assembly GCA_041738795.1. Classification (GTDB taxonomy): domain Bacteria; phylum Bacteroidota; class Bacteroidia; order Chitinophagales; family Chitinophagaceae; genus JJ008. The sequence goes on from JBGSPB010000014.1 coordinate 149, forward strand.
GTGGTTCATCTCCTTTTTCGGACTGGCATTTCCTTTTTTACTTTTACTGGTTATCTTTTTTTTACTGGGCTGGTTAATGATCTTAAAACCACGGCTGGCACTGATTTCTTTTGTAGCCCTGCTGGTGGGTATAAAAAGTATCGCTGTTTTTTTTGCCTTTCATAACCCCCGGGCCTTTAACTATGATAAAGAACCCGGTACGCTGCGGGTGGTTAGCTGGAATGTAGCGAGGTTTATTGAATTAAAGCGAAATACCAATAAAGGAAGTGAAACAAGGCTTAAGATGTTCGAGCTGCTTAAACAACAAAATGCAGATGTATTATGCCTGCAGGAGTTTCATACGTCCACTAACCCGGAGTATTATAATAATATAGAAAAAATACAAAAAGAACTGGACTATCCTTTTTATTATTTTTCTTTTGATGAAGACGGGGACAATCATTATTACAGCTCCATCATTTTTTCCCGGTACCCGATCGTTGACAGCGGCCGGCTCCGTTATCCACGGCCCACTTTACCCGATGTTTTATTGCATGCCGATATAAAAGTGAATAAGGATACACTTCGTTTTTATACGACCCACCTGCAATCATTACAGTTTGGCAAAAGTGATTACCGGAGTATTGAAAAGATCAAAGCGGCAGAAGACAGTCTTCTGCCCAGTTCCAGGAGTATTCTGTCAAAACTGAAAAGAGGGATCTCCAATCGTAGTATACAGGCTGATATTGTTAACGAAGTGATTGGTAACAGCCCGCATCCGGTACTGGTCTGTGCTGATCTTAATGATGTGCCCAACTCGTACACTTATTTTACAGTTAAAGGCGATATGCAGGATGCTTTCCTGAAGAAAGGAACGGGTATCGGAAGAACTTTTTCCGGGCTTTCACCCACCTTGCGCATCGATTTTATTTTTGCCGATAATGCTATTAAGATAAAGCAGTTCAGAAGGGTTACTAAAAAATATTCTGATCACTATATGCTGGTGGCAGATGTGGAATTGAAAAAATAAATAAGAATGGTATCTTCGCTGTCATGAATTTCAAATTCACATACCACTGCTGTTGTTGTTGCTTCCGGGTCTGCTGATGCCCACCGTCCTGCATTTGGGCCCCCTAAATCAAACTATTTTAATCATCTTTGCGGTACTTTAAATGTAACAGGATAAACTGGTTACCGGCTACTGTACCACAGACTGTTCAATACAATAATTTATGAGTCAACTGAAAGTATATAATTCATTAACCAGGCAAAAAGAAATTTTTAAACCAATCACTCCCGGGCATGTGGGCATGTATGTGTGCGGACCTACCGTAAGCGGTGAAAGCCACCTGGGGCATGCAAGGCCTTATATTACGTTTGATGTGGTCTATCGTTACCTGACCTATTTGGGTAATAAGGTCCGGTATGTACGCAACATTACAGATGCCGGGCATTTTGAAGAAGAGGGAAGAGAGGCGGTTGACAAAATCGCTACGAAAGCAGTCTTGGAAAAACTGGAACCAATGGAATTGGTACAGAAATATACCAACCTGTTTCATTGGGCGATGGCACAGTTCAATACAATCTCCCCATCTATTGAACCTACTGCAACAGGACATATTGTGGAGCAGGTAGAAATGATCAAACAGATCATTGAAGCCGGCTTTGGGTACGAAGTGAATGGCTCTGTCTATTTTGATGTGAAAAAGTATGCAGCCTCACATGATTATGGAAAACTGAGCGGACGGGTGATCGATGACCTGCTTGAAACAACAAGGGAACTGGAGGGGCAGGAAGAGAAAAGGGACAGGGCAGACTTTGCCTTATGGAAAGCGGCAGCACCTGAACATATCATGCGGTGGCAAAGTCCCTGGGGTGTGGGTTATCCCGGCTGGCATATAGAATGCTCTGCTATGGCCACAAAATACCTGGGAGCACAATTTGATATTCACGGTGGTGGAATGGACCTGTTGTTTCCGCATCATGAAAGTGAAATAGCACAAAGTACGATCTGCAATCATACAGCCCCGGTTCGTTACTGGATCCATAATAATATGATCACCATTAATGGCCGAAAGATGGGGAAGAGCTATAATAATGTGATCAAGCTGACGGAGCTGTTCAGCGGGAATCATCCCATATTGGAAAAAGCGTATCACCCGATGACGGTTCGTTTTTTCATATTGCAGACACATTACCGGAGCACACTTGATTTCAGTAATGAAGCATTGCAGGCATCGGAGAAGGGATTGAAACGATTGTGGGAGGCGCATGAAAAGCTGCAGGCAATGCATTACGAGCCACAGGAAGGAACAACGGACCCCGAACTGGAATCCCGTATCCCGAAACTGATTGCCGAATTCAATGAGTTCATGGATGATGATTTCAGCACCGCAAAAGTAATGGCCAACATGTTTGAGATCGTACCGGTAATAAATTCCATGAAGGACAAAACAATTCCTGTCTCCGCCATCTCAAAACAGACCTTTGAATTGCTGCAAGGCAGTTTTAAAACCTGGCTGGAAGATATATTCGGGTTAAAGTCTGTCAGCGAAGCCGATAATGCCCGATTGCAGGGAGTCATGCAGTTGCTGATCGATATCCGTAAGGAAGCAAAAGGGAAAAAGGATTTTGTCACTTCTGATAAGATCAGAAATCAGCTGGCACAATTAGGAATCACCCTGAAGGATGAGAAGAGTGGCGACATGAGCTGGAGTGTGGAATAGGGAGGAGGTTGTATTCCTGAATGAATTGAAGTAAAGAGGCTGTCTCGGAAGCTCCATTCCATGTTATATTTCGGCTTTGCTCAATATGACATGGAATGGTAAACAAATTTGTACGCATTTCGATAAACTCAATGTGACAAATTTGTTTGCTTCTCAGACAACCTTTTTAATTTTCCCTTAAACAAACTCACTCCGCTAAAACATCAATTCACTCCCCGAAACTGACGATTCACTCCTGCTTTGTTTCCCTTTTCCACTGGATCCTGTTAATATGATTAAACAAAAATTATTTTAACATGGAACTCAAAAAATTTCTTCGTCAATCAACCTTTGCTATAGCATTGAGTGTACCCGTTCTTATTACAGGATGTGATAAGGATGATGATCCGGTAAACAATACCATCACTGATGTGGTAGTAGGTAATGCAAGTTTTACCACCCTCGAAGCGGCTGTGGTTAAAGCCGGTTTGCAAACAACTTTAAGTGGCACTGGTCCTTTCACTGTTTTTGCACCGGATGATGCAGCTTTCACTGCTTCAGGTATTACATCAACTGTACTCAACAGTCTTACACCTGCACAGGTATCCAGTATTTTATTGTATCATACATTGGGTGCTAAAGTAACTGCTGCGGATGTACCTGCTGGTCCGAATGCAAAAGTGACCACCGCCAGTGGTGACTCTGTATTTGTAACAAAAAATGCAAATGGTGTTTTCATCAATGGTATTAAGGTAAACACAGCTGATGTGGCTGCTGATAACGGCGTTATCCATGTAATTGGCCGTGTATTGAACCCACCAGTAGGAAATATTGTGGAAACAGCAGTAGCCAGCGGTCTTGATTCCCTGGTAAAAGCAGTAACCCGAGCTACCACTGCTCCCGGTGGCGACCCCACACTGGCCGGAACATTAAGCACTGCCAGGCTGACTGTATTCGCTCCAACCAATGCTGCCTTTACACAATTATTAGGCGCCTTATCATTAACCGATATTAACCAGATTCCTGTAGGCACTTTGCTGGCGGTTCTCCGCTACCATGTAGTGGGCGGAAGGGCTTTCTCTTCTGACCTTACAAATGGTTCATTGCCAATGCTGGCGGGTGGAAATACGACTACCAACCTGACCAACGGAACAGGTGGTGGACCCTCTATCCAGGGAAATGGTAATGGTGGCAACCGTTCTAATATCACCGCTACGAACATTGTATGCCGGAATGGTGTTGTACACCTGATTGACAGGTTTTTGTTGCCTTAATTAAAAAAATAGTCAGTACCTCCTCTGAAAAATCAATGTCTGCTCTGTTCCCGTGAAACCGGAACAGGGCAGATTTAATTAAAAGCATTTATGTTCAGCCATCGTTACAGGTACCTTTTCATTGTATTGCTGTCGCTGTACACTTTTATGAATACAGCTTTATGCAATGTCTATTACTATTTCAAAATTGAAATAGAATGGTATTTTGCGTTGCTGACGATTGTGGCTGTTACGCTTCTTACCTGGGAAGGGAACAGGTTTATCAAACCATATTTCAGGAAAAAATTTCTTACCCCAAAAACAAAGATCAGGTTCCTGGCTTTCTTTTTCCTGGCAGGGAATATTGTTGCACTTATTGCGGCAACGGTTGCAGTTTATTTATTCGGCAACCTGCTTCACGGGTACACCTGGGATCAGAACCTGAACCCGCTGAAACTGAATATTATTTATGCAAGTCTCATCAATCTTTTCTTACATCTTTTAAATGCCATTTATTTCTTTTTCCGGGAATACCGCCGTCACTGGAAAGAAGTGGAAGAACTGCGCCAAACCAGTACACAGGCAAAGATTCAATTGGTGAAAAGCCAGATCAATCCTCATTTTCTGTTCAATAACCTGAATGTATTGTCCGGGATGGTTATAAAAGATAACCCGGAGGCCAACCATTTTATCGAGGAGTTCTCCAAAGTGTACCGTTATATCTTAAATAACCAGGAGAAGGAATTAGTGGAGCTTCGCTCCGAACTGGAATTCATACAGCCTTATATTTTTTTACTGCAAAAAAGATTTGATAACGGATTGACGGTGAGTGTGAATATCCCGGACCACTATAAAATGTATCATGTGGTGCCGGCAGCATTGCAAATGCTCATTGAAAATGCCATTAAACATAATGTAGTGAGCAGGAGCCGTCCCTTGCATATTGATATTCATGCCAATGGGAATGACACGCTGATCATAAAGAACAATTTGCAGCCAAGACAGGCCGTAGAGCCCTCCACCCGTATCGGGCTGCAAAATATCCGCAAAAGATATGAACTCATCAGCGGCCGGGATGTTATAGTAAAGAAATCAGAACGGGAGTTTGAAGTAACAATTCCCCTTCTGCAGTTAAACTAACGGCTATGAAAGTAATAATTGTAGAAGACGAAAAGCTCGCCACCGAACGTTTGCAGACCCTGCTCAAAACGTACGATCCTTCTATAGAAATTATAGCCTGCCTTGAAAGTATTGAGGACACCGTTATTTACCTGAAAAATCATAGTCATCCTGACCTGTTATTGCTGGATATTCATTTATCAGACGGCCATAGTTTTGAAATATTTAAGCAGGTCAGTTACAACAGGCCCATTATTTTTACTACTGCTTACGATGAATATGCGCTGGATGCATTCAAAATGCTCAGTATTGATTATATATTGAAACCGGTAAGCGGGGAAGCCCTGGCAACAGCACTGAATAAGTTCAAATCAATGTCCTTGTCTTTTTCTGCCACTGATCTGAGCCGGGTAAGCCAGGGTTGGAAAGACCAGCGTTACAAAAAAAGATTTTTAGGCAAGATTGGCCAGCGTCTTTTTTTCATTGATGCTGAGGAAGTGGCTTTTTTCCAGGCAGATAATAAAATTGTATACCTCGCCGATAAAGAAGGCAACCGCTATATCATTGACCACACCATGGAGCGTCTGGAAGAGCAATTAGATCCGCAGCATTTTTTCCGGCTCAACAGGAAGTTTATTGTCAATATCAGCGCTATACAGCAGGTAAAGCCTTACTACAATAACAGGCTCCGGCTTTCTGTAAAAGGTGCGAACCAGCAGGAAGAAATGGTGATCAGCCGGGAACGGGTGGCTGATTTTAAGATATGGGCAGACGCCTGAAGGAAAAATTAAAGGTTAGGCAGTTATTATTATAGATACTGTTTAACTTCATTTCATGCATTACATTCCCCATCTTTCCAAAGACAAAAAACTAAAGAAGCTGGTTGAAAGCAGCGAACCGCATCAGTTGAAAAAGCGGAAGAATATCTGTACTTATCTCTGCGCTTCCATTATGAGCCAGCAACTGTCTGTTAAAGTAGCCGATGTTATTTACAAACGCTTCCTCAATTTGTATGGAGGCAAAGAACCCACACCGCAACAAATACTGGATACCCCGTTTGAGCAATTAAGAGGGATCGGGTTGAGCAATGCCAAAGTGAACTACGTAAAGAATGTGGCGCAGTTTGAAATTGAATCTGGCATGGATGCAAAAAAGCTGGGGAAGATGGATAATGAAGAAGTGATAACCTATTTAACACAGATAAAAGGAGTGGGGCGCTGGACAACGGAAATGTTGCTGATGTTTGCGCTGGGCAGGGAAGATGTATTTGCTGTAGACGACCTGGGTATACAAAATGCGATGATCAAACTGTATAAACTGGATAACAGCGATAAAAAGAAATTCAGGATAGACCTGCTGAAGATCTCCGAAAAGTGGAGCCCCTTCCGAACCTATGCCTGCCTGCATTTGTGGCAGTGGAAGGATAATGCGCCGGTGCTGAAAAAGCAGAAAGAAAAAATTAAGTAGCTTCCCTTCATTAAAGATATCACCATGCGAAAGCTTTTTGCCGCAACCATTTTTATTACGTTTTTTTCCTTTTCCCCCTGCAATCATAATAGTAAGGACGGATGGATCTCTTTATTCGATGGTAAATCATTGGCAGGCTGGAAGGTGGGTGCCAATGCCAAAACTTTTTCGATAGAGGATGGCGCCATTGCCGTAAATGGCAATGTGGCCCATTTATTTTATGATGGGGAAGTGCAGCAGCATTCGTTCAGGAATTTTGAGTTCAGGGCTGATGTGCTGACGATGCCGGGTTCCAATTCAGGTATTTATTTTCATACGCAATACCAGGAAAGTGGCTGGCCGGAAAAAGGATATGAAGCACAGGTCAACAATTCACATACAGACTGGCGTCGTACCGGCAGTCTGTATGCCATACAGGATGTAAAAGAAGTATATGTAAAAGACGGGGAATGGTTTACTGAACATATCATCATACAGGGTAAAAATATAACGGTAAAGATCAACGATAAAACAGTGGTGGAATATACCGAACCAGACAATCCGCAGCGGGAAGAAGGAATGAAGGGGCGGTTATTATCAGCCGGCACTTTTGCCCTGCAGGGCCACGACCCGAAGAGTAAAGTGTTGTATAGAAATATCAGGGTGAAAGTATTACCCGATTAGCTTAGGCCACCTCCAACGCAGTAACTTTTCACAAGTTTTGTCCGAATGTCAATAAGTTATTGTCCGGGTCAAGTAAAGAAAATTCCTTTTGTCCCCACGGTTTTATAGTTAATTGTCCATTCGGATGAATAGCAACTTTTTTGTTTACTATTTCCTGGTACAATTGTTCAATGGCATCCGTTCTGATATACACCTGTCCGTAGTTTTCTCTGGGGTCCAATTCTTTGAATTCAAAAAAATGAATTTGAATATTGTCTTTAGATACCATCAGGTAACCGTCAAAGTCAGCATTGCCAAATTCCTGGAAACCTAACTGGTTAATATAATAATTCCGGGTTACAGTTTTGTCCCGCATTGGCAACTTTGGATGAATAGTGGTAAGCATAATTGCTGGATTGATTTTATTGTCAACTTGTTTCAGGACGATACATTACCGATGCTGATTGCTCCAATGTTCAGCATCACTATTAATACTAATGATGTGCGTAGGATTTTTTATATGTTGCCGGCTTCATTTTATTTTTCAGGAAACCAAGTGTCTCGCAGTATTTTCCATTTCTTATCATCTTTTTTCCAAACCAATAAATATTTTCCTCGTCCAATAACTTTCCCATTTATCTTAGACCAACTTCCTTTTCCTTCTTCTACAAGCAATTGATCAGTACCCCATAAGTTTGTTGTTTCAAAACTACCAATGATACTATCCCGGATCATTTCCCCGAAGACTTTTGTAATGTTTTCCCTACCTGCGGTAGAGGGGATTATTTCGGCGTCTTGAACATACATATTACCTAATGCTATTGAATCCCCGTTTCGTAAATAGTTTTCATAATCCCTAAGCCGCAATTCAATTTCTTTCTTGAGACTTGATAAATCATTTTGGTTGATTTCATGTTTATTTTCGGTATTGTTTTGCTCGCAACTTGTGACGAAAGTGGCGGGTATAAGAAGAAAGAACAATAAAGTCTTAGTAAATCCCGGTGTTTGCATTGTATTGTTATTTTAATTTCAAGATATTTTTTACAGCCAACGGACAGGTATTGCCGATGATGGGGAATTTTATATTCGTCCTCCCGGAACTGCTGCCTGGCTTTTTGATAAAGTTAAATATTAAGAACTATAGCTGGTTTTTGTTCGGCAAGCCCTGAACCACAGTACAGTAGAATTACCGCTGCTGATTGCTCCAATGTCCAGCCCCACTATTGGCAATACCAATGTTGTGCGTTCGTGCAATTACTATTTTTTATCAAATCGATGATGCATTACACGGGCAGACCATACAGTTAAACCAGTTATTTCGCCAGCGGTATTTTTACTAAATAATATCCATTGGTCAAACCCATCGCCGGGCCCCTTTTCACCAATGTAATGAAACTGATTCTCGCCATCAGGTGAAATAATAGCATCTAGCATGGTAGCTCTTCTCAAAACCATTTTACCATTTTCATTTAATTCAATATTCCAATAATATTCAAGATGCTTGCTGTAATAACTTCCTGTAAATTTTTTGAGGTCTTCGGTTGATGGTTGCCACTTACCTTCTTCTTTCTCCATCGATACACTCGGAAACCCATCGTCATAAGTTACAGCCACTCTCATCGGTACATTTCCTTCAGTTTGAATAAATTTTACTTGAACACCATAGTCTTCTTCGTAATAAAAAAGATCTTTGCCAACCGGGATAAGTTCGATTATATAATTTCCAGTATACCTTAATTTCAATTTTCCATTCTCTACGAAAAAGTTGCTGAGCTTTCTGAGCTCATTATGGCTCTGCCATGATATTTGGTTCATCCAGCGATATTGGCCCTCGTATTTTTTTAATTCTGTTTCCGTAATACTGATAGTTTTTTTTGCAAAGACCGGTTTAACGAATGCGGGCTCCTTTACATGCATTAAATAATTACGCAGCAATTTATTTTGTTCAGAAAAACTTTCTCCATCCAGGTTGCCTATCGTTATTATCGTTAAGCCTTTTGAAGGAATACGGGTAAGATAATTTTCACCATTAACTCCTTCATGAATTATAGCCGCATGTCCGTTGAGTGTATCAAGGCTATGTCCTGTAACATAGTGATTTTTTTTGCCGGGTATCATCTGCACATTTTGCAATAATTTTTTGAATGCAGTATTGAATTCCGAAACCGGATCACTGATAGCCGCTGACCAATGGGCAAGATCATCAGCACAAGTCATGATGAAGTAATTACCTCCGGGGGATGTCTTCTGCACATTGTCATTTTTAAACCCATTTCCGGAATATGAATATTTAATTGCACGGTTTGGAACAATATCCAACGAATTCTTCTGCATCCTGGTATTCGTCATTTTTAATGGATCAAATATTCGCTGCTTTAGCCAGTCACTTAAATTTTTTCCGGAGGCTTTTTCCATGATCAAACGCAATAAACCAAAATCAGAATTGCAATACATATATCCTTTACCAGGCTCCACTTCAGGTTCTGGTTGCATATATAATAACTGGAAGAATTGTTCCTTGTCAAAACGGTTAAACATCGCCCCATGCATTAGTAAAGCGTTTGACCACTCATCTACAAAGCCGCTGCGATGATTAAGTAAGTCCCAGATTGTTACTGGCTCTGACCATTCAGGTAATTTTGGAAAATACTTTCTTACTTTATCATTCAGAGAAAGGATACCATCATTTTCCATTAGTACAGCTGCGATAGAAATAAACTCCCTTGCTTCAGAATAGCCTATTCGTACTACGCTTTGATGTGAAAAGGGAACCCTTAGCTCAATACTTGCCATACCATACGTTTTTTTAATAATAGGTTTGCCATTCTGAATTATGGTTACAGCACAGCCGGGAGTGGTTTTGGAATTGAAAGATTTAAAAATGTTGTCAAGCTTTTTATTTAATTCAGTTATATTAATGGGAATGCTGGCAACAGGGTATTGTCCAAAAGAAATGATATTAAAAAACAAGAAATAAATGCTAGCTATAAATACTCTATTTTTCATGACAGTTATATTTTAATGAATGCTCATAAGCATGACGCACAACACTTAAATATACGCAATAGCTTATGTATTAGTGAAAATGCAAGTGGTTGATTTTCAAAAAAAATGAGTTGCGTTTTTTAAATTGTTAGTTGCGGCAATACAACTCATATTAAATAATACCACGGGCAAATAAATCATCTAACGGACTGCTGATATTTACCAGCAGCCTTCTTGAAACAGGGGTATAACGTTCAGTTGTTTTTATATCAAAATGTCCCAAAACATCTTTTATATATCGGATAGCATCCCATGAAAAGTAATTTCTTTCTGAATACCTGCCTTCTTTTTTGAATGGCACCATTTGATCGGGGAGATTTTTCAACATAAATACCGATGCATTCATTGCCCCGGTGCTGTAATGGTTTTAATACAACTACATTCATCTGATAAGGTTAATCCAATGAATGTACAGAAATTTATTAAAGTGTAAAACAGCTGCCCGTCAGATCACCACTTTCTCCATCTTTTGCAGCCAGCTCTCATTGATCGTGGCTCCGAGTCCCACTGCTTCCGGCACTTTCACTACGCCATTCTTTTCATACATGATGCCGCCGGTCACCGGGTCTTCTCTTAGCATGAGTGCAGTATCAAAATCAAAATGTACTATGTTGGGACTGCATAATGCAAAATGTGCAAAGGCCGTCATCGCTAATCTTGATTCGATCATGGCACCCACCTGCAAATGGATATTGGCCTGCTCGGCCATACTCACCATCTTCAGTGCTTTAAAGATACCGCCTGATTTTCCGAGTTTGATATTAAAATAATCACAGGCATTCAGTTCGATCAGCCGGGCCGCATCATGGTCATCCCCGCAGCATTCATCCGCCATGATAGGGATAGGACTTTCCCTTTTTACTGCCGGCAACTGCATAAAATTCCAGCGGGCAATGGGCTCTTCACAATGTTGTATATTCAACGGCGCAAGTGCATGTAATGTTTCAATAGCTTCTTCCACTGTCCAGCCCTGGTTGGCATCTATGCGTAATGGGATCTCGTTACCCACGGCAGCACGGATAGCTTTCATCCGTTCCACATCTTTCTTTCCGCCTTTTCCCAACTTTACTTTGATGGCGGGATAACCCTGTGCTTTTATTTTTACCGCATCGGCCGCCATCTTAACCGGTTCACCAATGCTTACTGTATAATCAGTAATGATGGTCTTGTTATTTTCTCCGCCTATAAACTGGTACAAGGGCATCCCTGCCTGCTGTGAAGCAATATCATACAAGGCGATATCAAAGGCACTCTTGATACTGTTATTGGTGTAAATGATGGCATCCATCAGGTTGATACAGCCTTCAATATCCAACGGATCTTTTCCGATCAGCGCTTTGGCAAAATATTGTCCTACGATAAAACAGGTATCCTGGCTTTCGCCATTGATAGGCATATAAGGGCTGCATTCACCAAAACCTGTAATGCCTTCTTTGGTGATTATTTTCACCACTATATTCTCCGCATTATCATCCTGCCCGAGTGATGTGATAAAGGGTTCAATAAGCGGGATGGATAATTTGTATAACTCAATTTGCCGGATCGTTAATGTCTTGCTCATAGTTCAGTTGTATAAGGCCGATAAAGATAAAAGGTTTGGGCTGTTAGTCTGGCTTTGTTTTTGCCCTGCATACCAAAATTCTCCGGCTTCCGTTATATAAATAATCTTGTAACATGAAAAACTATATTCCGTTCCTTCTTGTCCTTTTTCTTTTTACGGCCTGCAAAAAAGAAATAACTGAATTGCCACCGGCCACCCAAACAGGGGCCAATACTTTTGGGGCCAAAGTGAACGGGGAGTTCTGGATACCACAGGGTTTTGGGCCTCTTCCGGCCAATGATATCCTGGAAGCAAGAATGGCGGGCCCGGATTTAACGATCAATGCCCGGAATTTTTCTTCTTCGCCTACTGAAACAGAATTCTTGCTACTGGTAAAAAATATTAGCGGAACCGGTACTTACTTACTCAATACATCTGTCGGGCATCCTTCAAGCGGATCAAGCTATGCATACTATGTAAAAAGAAGGTTGACGCCACTGAATGAATGGATCACTTCTGCTACGCAAACCGGTGCTGTTACCATCACCCGTATCGATACGGTGGCCCGTATTGTTTCGGGCACCTTTCAGTTCAATGCACTGAATATGTTTAATGCACCGGAACCCATTACGGTTACCGAAGGGAGGTTTGACGTGCAAATTCAATAAATACGATTTTTACTACTCTAAAGTCAGTAGTTGCTAAGGATTTGTTTGTGGGAAAGTAAACGTTACTGTCACTTTGTTTGCTCCCGGCACCTACTTTCTTATAGCGTTTTTATTGCTGCCGGGAATTGATCAGAAAATAATACGAAGGCCTGCATGTAAGGAGCCGGTAAAGGGGGCATTCTTATTTACAAAAATGTATTTGCTCGGGTAATCACTGGCTGGAATGAATGTTCTTGCTTCGGTATAAAAATAGAAGTCTCCGCCCAACGGTTTTTCCCAGCCCAGGCCAAGGTCAATCGTCAGCCTTTTGAAATTGGCTTCGCCGCTGCGTACTGGTACATGATAGATGCTGGTATCAATCGCAACAGAATGCGTATTGATGACCCTGCCCATGAGCAGACCAAATCCGGCGGCGCCATAAAGGTTCCAGCCTTTTTCTGTTTCGCAATTGCCTATAATGTATTTTTTATAACCAATGGAAAGCAGCCTGAATCTCATCCTGGCATTATTGGTATAATTGATGTGTTGCGGAGTAGTGGATACGTCTTTAGCGGTGGCCGTTACTGCGTTATTAAATTTTCCATTGCTGAAATAAGAAAAAGACACCTGGATGCCTTCTTTTTGAGTCAGGTGAAAATTGGCATTGACAGCATGGCCAATAGCCCAGTATTGTTGTTCTTTTTGAAAATTACGTTGTAAGCCAAGGTCGGTGGCAAGGCTGAAACGCAGGTTTTGTGAGTAGATAATGCTGGTACTTACAGCAAGTAGGGTCAATATGGTAAATCGTTTCAGCAATCAGGATAACGTTGTTGCAATGATACTGAAATAATTGTTTGTACAGAAGGGAATGATAGATTCAACCCCTTCAGGGTTGATTGAAAGCTACCGATGAAGACCACCGGTTATACCGGTGGTTAGCGAGGTTTAAGCCCTTCGGGCTTTCATTTACAAAATAAATATTGTTTCAGGTTCAGAATGTAGTGAATTCAACCGTTATATCTTTTAGTGTGAAGCGAAGACAAAAGAGTAATTACATTCAACCCCGTTGGGGTTGATCGAAAACCGCCGATGAAGACCACCGGTTATACCGGTGGTTAATAAGGTTCAAGCCCTTCGGGCTTTGGTTTTCAAAAATTATTAAGAGCTGGTTTGAATTATAGAGTATTAGAATGATTTATCTTTTGGTGTGAAGCCAAGTCAAAAGAATAATTCCATTCAACCCTGTTGGGGTTGATCGAACGCTACTGATGAAGACCACCGTTAAAACCAGTGGTTAATAAGGTTCAAGCCCTTCGGGCTTTGGTTTTCAAAATTAATTGAGGGCAGAAACTGATTGAGGAGTGTTTGATTAAAATATCTCATTGATGAAGAATAAACCAAAGTGGAAGGGACGATAAACCCCGAAGGGGTTAAATCTGTATAACCCCTGTTGCAAACAGGGGTAAATGTATGTGCCGGATGCGCAACCCCGCAGGGGTTAAAGTTGTATAGCCCCTGTTGTTAACAGGGGGTGATGAATGTGGAGGATGTCCAACCCCGGAGGGGTTGAATAACTACAACAAATATTTTTCATCAAATTCAATTTTCTGTTCAGCCAGCAATCTTTTGTATTCTTCAAAGAAATTTTCTGTTCTGTGATGTTCTTTTTGATTATTGATATAATTGATGATCATGTTACTATCCTTTTCGGCATAGGTAAAAGCACCATACCCTTCCTGCCATCCGGTAAACAACGGGAAATTTCCATTCGCCTTCAGCCAGATACTACTGGCCACTTTTATATTCTTTACAAGGTCACTCAGGCAAACGGAGGGATGGAGGTCTGTGAAAATATGAATATGGTCTGGCATCCCGTTTATCCGGTACAGTTTGCATTGATGGTTTTTAATTATTCCTGATATGTATTTATATAATTCTTCTTCATAGGAGGGGGTGATAGTGGATTCCCGGTTCTTTGTTCCGAAAATAATATGATAGTATATCTGGCGGTAGGAACTCATAATACAGGATAAGGTTTTTTAGTCCGCTAAAGTCAGCAAGTTAGTTTCAACTCGACGGCTGTAGTCGTTACTATTCAAATGTAAGCCCTTCTGGCTTTTCCGGCGAATGATGGAGTATATAGTTTATAAACAGCAAAGCCATCCCGTTATTACGAAATGGCTTTGCTGTTAAGGAGTGAGCATCATTTCATCAACTTCAGTTCTTTAATAATGTTAGTGCCGCCACCTAATTTATCAATACACCACAAAACATAACGGATGTCTACACAAATAGTGCGGTTCAGGTCTTTGTCAAAAGCCAGTTTATGGCTCAGCGCTTCGTAGTTGCCATCAAATGCTAACCCGATCAGTTCGCCCCTGCCATTAATAACCGGGGAACCGGAATTACCACCGGTGATATCATTGGTGGTAATGAAACCGATCACCAGGTCTTTGCGGGTAGGATCCATATACTGGCCAAAATCTTTTTTCTTCAGCAATTCAATCTGGTTGGCCGGTAAATCAAATTCATAATCTCCTGCTTTGTATTTTTCCAGCAATCCTTTAGAGGTGGTCACATAATCATAAAATACCGCATCTCTCGGACGATATGATTTTACATTACCATAGCTGACCCGCATAGTGAATGTAGCATCGGGATACATCATTTTGGCTTTTACCGGATCCATTTCCATAATACCTTTCAGGTACAATCTCCCATATTCTGCATTCTTAGCGTTGAACTGCTGGAAGAATGAACTGTACTTTGAAGTATAATTAGTGAAAAAAGAACTTGCATAAGCAAAGGCAGGGTCTGACTGTAATATAACTGCATCGGGGTTGGCCACAAAGGCATTCCATTTGGCATCATCGAAGATCATGGTCTTGCTGAAAATGTCTGCAGCATATTTTTTATAGGTAGCATCATCATCCAGCGGGCCGTATGAATTTTTCAGGGTGCCATAAAAACCAACCGGGTGCTGTTCTTTATTTACATTTTCGTAGAACATTCTTGTAATAGAAGCCACAATGTTTTGGTCGGATACCTTGTTTTCATCTTTCAGGAAATTGGCTCTCTGGTTGCTGGCAGCTTCCACTGCTTTCTTTACATCAGCAGCGGTTGAACCGGTTTTGACCATGGCAGCTTCTACCTGCAGTAAAGAACCGGCAAAACTAATTAACGGGGAACCGGCAATACCTTCATTGATATACTGGCGGTGTTCTGCATAAGGTCTCCATGCTTCATAGGCTTTGCCCCAATCGGCAAACAGGTTTTCATATTCAGGTTTTCCTTTTGCCCATGCATTGAATTTTTCTTCTGCTTTTTGTTTTTGGCCAAACACATCATATTTCAACAGTTGTTTGGTTTCACCATCAAAGAATTTCCAGTAGTTGGCAATGCCTGCATAAGAAGAGGCCAGCTGCAGCTTGACAGCAGGATCTTTTTTCATTTCATCAAACATGTATTTCAATCTTACATCACGGAGATTCACCAGTGTAGGATTGTTGATGTCAGTGGCGAGTTTGATACCGTAGGAACTTTCATAACGGTTAGTACCACCCGGGTAACCCCAGATCATGGAGAAATCACCATCTTTTAAGGGTCGCAGGGAAACAGGTAAATACCATTTCGGTTTCATCGGTACATTATTATCAGTGTATTTGGCAGGTTTGCCATCGGCTGATGTATATACACGAAACACAGAAAAATCACCGGTATGACGGGGCCATTCCCAGTTGTCAGTATCACCCCCAAACTTACCCACACTTTCAGGAGGTGTGCCTACAAGGCGAACGTCAGTATAACGCTGGTACACAAATGCCAGGAACTGGTTGCCTTTAAACAAAGCACTTACCCTTGTTTCAATATTCTGAGCGGCATCACTCAATCTTTTATTAATAGCGGCCAATACGGCGCTTTGCTTTTGCAATCTATCAGCCCCGCTCAATCCTTTTAAAGAATCCATTACTTCTTTTGTTACATCATCAATGCGTAACAGGAACTGAACAGAAAGAGTGGTCGGGATCTCTTCACTTTTATTGCGTGCATAAAAGCCATCCTTCAGGTAATTTTTTTCAACCGTACTGGCAGAAGCAATAGCATTGTATCCGCAGTGGTGATTGGTAAATATCAAACCCTGTGAGCTTACTATCTCACCGGTACAACCTCCTCCGAAAATGATGATCGCATCTTTCAAAGAGGGTTTGTTGATATTGTATAACTGTTCTTTGGTGAGTTTTAATCCCTTTTTCACCATGTCATTATAAACCTGCTGTCCGAGCAATAACGGCAGCCACATGCCTTCATCAGCCATTGTTTTGGCGAGCAGTGAAAGCGATAAAACAATCGTTACCAGAAACTTCTTCATACTTGAAATTTTAGAGGGCAAACCTACAGAAAAAGGGATATCAAAATGCTGAGTTTCATCCGAATCCATTAATTTGAAGGCCGAATTACTGCTTATGAATTTCAGGAATAGTATTATCTGTCTGCTTTTTTTAGTTTTAATTGTCAATTCGTGTAGTAAAAAGGATAGTGGCACCCCGACACCACCGCCCACTACGGTACCGGGTTGTGCTTCAGCGGTTACACCCACAGCCGGTTCTTTTGTGGTAACTACCAGTATAACCCTTTCCTGGAATGCTGTATCCGGTGCAACCGGCTATGATATATACCTTGGTACAACGGCTAATCCAACAACCACTATCGTTACCAATGTAACGGGTACCAGCTATAACTATACGATCCCGGCCACACCCAATGCCACTTACTACTGGTATGCATTGCCTAAAAACTCCGGGGGGGCTGCGACGGGTTGTACGGCTACTATCAGCTCTTTCACTTATATCGTTATACAACCACCGGTTCCGTTTGGGTATTATGTGGTTGGCTACATGCCCTCTTACAGGAATGTGACTACCATACCGGATGTAAAATTCAGGATGACGAATGTGGTGGTCTATGCATTTTATGGGGTGAATACTTCCGGTACTTTATCAGCACCTTCCTCTCCAACCTCAACGTTGGCAGCTGTGGCCACAAAAGCCAGGGCCAATAATGCCAGGATCTTTCTGGGTATTAATGACGGAAGTGGTGATGGGAAAACAAATTTTAAAAACATGGCGGCTACCCCCGCCGGTCGTACCAATTTTATAAAAGATGTGATGAATGTAGTGAGGCAAAATAACCTGGATGGTATCGATATGGATTGGGAATTTCCAACTACCAGTGATGGTACTGATCTGACATTTACCGCCATGATGAAAGAATTATCTGATTCATTGCACAGGGATGGCCGTTATTATTTGTCTTGTGCAGTTACAGCAGGTAAATATGCAGGTGGTATACGAGATGCCATCCGGAATGAATTATTTACTTATGTTGATTTCTTCAATATCATGGTATATGATGATTTCAGTACATCTGCGCCTTACCGGCATCACAGTGATTATGTGCTGGCGCAAACCTGTTTGAATTACTGGCTGACCACCAGAGGAATGCCTGCTGCAAAATGTGTGCTGGGCATACCGGCCTATGGAAGGCCATCGGGTATTACACAAACCGGAACGATACTAACCTACAGTGGTATACTGGGCCAGGGAGGAAATCCCCAGTATGACTCGGCAGTAGTAACAGCCGGAGGGTTTACCAATTACACTATTTATTACAACGGGCAGTACACAACAAAGCGTAAAGCCAAACTGGCAAAAGATATAGCCAATGGGGTGATGTTCTGGGAGAAAGGCCAGGATGCCCATGATAATAACTCATTGATGAAAGCTGCCTGTGATACGGTGGGCCGGGCTTATTAGTAAGCATATTCTTCTTCTTTTAGTCATGGCCTCATTCTCTTTAATTTTTGGGTTTAGTATTGGGGTACTTATTAAAGGGCTTCCAACCACCAATTTGGGGGGCTAATCGAAAAAAGCTTTTCATTACTAATAAGTCAGTATTTTTATAGGTATAAACACCTATAAAATATGTTTAAAGCCCTTTACTTTTCGTCTGCTTTTTTTTTATTAAACTTCTTTTCCTTTAATGCTTTAGCCCAGTGTACTTTCAATTATCTTTTAAATCCCAGTTTTGAAACACCAGTGCAGGCCAATAATTATGCAAATAATTTTCCAACTGGAGTTACTTTCAATAACTGGACAATAACAAATGCAGTACCCGCCACAGCTAATCCATGGAATATAATAAGGGTAAATGGCAGTGGCTATACCGGTGGACCAAATTCCGCACAACAAGGCTCACAATATGCCGATGTAAATAATGCTGCCGGAAATATGGAGCAAAACTTCAATTTAGGATGTGCTGCTACTATTACCTTTAGTGGTTACTTTTCCAGTAGGGAAGCCGGAGGCTATACAAACTGGACTGCACAGATTAATATACTAAATTCTTCCAATGCTATTGTTGCCAGTTCTACTACCCGAAATTTTACAGTAGCAGATGCAGATAATAATCCTGGAGATGCAGTTTGGTACCAGGTTTCAGGAACAGCTTCATTACCACCCGGACCATATAAATTTAGTGCGGTACTTGGAAACTTTGGAAATTTTGACAATGCTTTTTTATGTGCATCGCCGGGATGTTTGCTGCCGGTGAAGCTAAGTTATTTCGGCGCAGATCTTGAAAATTGCGTTGTGAATCTTAAGTGGGCTGCAGAAACTGAAATAGATTTTAATAAGTATATAGTAGAATATAGTCAAAATGGTATTGATTTTTTTGAAGCAGGAAGTATTGCCGGTTCAGGTAGCAGGGAGTACTCATTTTTTCATAAACCATCTTTTGGAAGAGCTTATTATCGATTGAGGATGGTGGATTTGGATGGAAAGGAAACATTCAGTAAAATAGTAGTACTTAATGTGAATTGCAATAAAAATACACTGGTTGTATACCCAAATCCTGTAATTGATTTCTTAAATATCAATCTTAATCGTTTTATTACGACTACACCGGCTATAGCATCTCTTTATGATGCTACAGGGAGGATAGTATTAACCCAAAAACTAAATAATGGGTCGAATTCGATTGATATGCAAAAAATGTCAACTGGAATTTACAACTTAGTGGTATTTGATGGTATTCAGCAAACCAACTATAAAATCAAAAGATAGATTTCGGATAACTAATTTTAGCATCTTTATTGCTTTATTTTAGTGATAGCTTCAGGTTACCGATGTATTCAGCACTTTCCACAGTAAGTCTTTCAATTCCATCAGCCCCTTGTTAGTTATAGATGAAATAAAAAGATGTGGGATATTAGCGGGTAGTTCTTTTTCTATTGCTTCTTTCAATTCATCATCCAGCATATCGCTTTTACTGATGGCAATGATAAATTGTTTGTTTAATAATTCAGGATTATACTGTTGTAATTCATTGACCAATATAGCAAACTCTTTTTTATGATCATTGCAGTCTGCCGGTATCAGGAATAACAGTATTGAATTCCTTTCTATATGCCACAAAAAACGATGGCCCAGTCCTTTGCCTTCTGCTGCACCTTCAATAATTCCCGGAAGGTCGGCTATACAGAAACTTTTTCCATCCTTGTATTCTACAATGCCGAGATTAGGAGTAATGGTAGTAAATGCATAATCTGCAATCCTGGGTTTGGCAGCGGTAATTACAGATAGTAAAGTTTATTTTCCGGCATTGGGAAAACCTACCAGCCCTACATCTGCCAGTACTTTTAATTCAAGAACCTTCCAGCCCTCAATACCAAATGCAACATTACTTCTTCATTTACTAAAATTTACCGGTTCACTCTTATTTGGATGGCAGACTGTTGCATTAGCGGACTTGATGCTACTGAAGTACCGGCAAATTTTCTGTCCCAGTCTGTCCACGATAGATTTCGGGAAAACTGTTTATTTTTTATACAAACTTCTATTACAGTTATATTGGTCAGGTGCTCATACATATTGACAACTTTTTTTTCGAGCCCCATTTCGTAAGGCCTAAGCTGGTATGTTATCTGTCCATGTTTTCCTTTTTGATCGGGATCCAAAAGAGGAATATCTTTTACTGTAATATCCCATTGTTGTTGTCTTTCATCATCAGTGTAAGTGCCGCGATAGCGCAACTCGATGATCTTTTCCTCACTGATGATTCCTGATACCTCTACAATATCAACACCCCATTTTTTTGTTCCTTTGAATTCCCCCAACCCCTTGTTGACAGGGATACCATTGTTTTCAATATCGATCCACGTTACTGCAGGTTTGTTATAAGCTCCGCATCTGAAATCCTTGTCAAAGGTTCCGTTTACATAAATCAACATATCAATCGTGGGGCCTCCGGCAACGCTTTTTATGACCGGAGTATTACTGACTACAGTGCAATTGAACGGATCTGAATTGATAAGTATTCCTCCAAATTCAATGATGGCAGTCACTTTATTGCCGGAACTACCTAATGCAAATTCACTGGTTTCAAAAACCCCGTCTTTTGCTGTGATCTCTATTTCTTTTTTTATTTTGAAATTTTTGTCTTTAAGGACCAGTTTGACGGGGCCATTATACATTATCTCTGTGGCATATTCGGGATCTGTCATATGTTTTACCATGCCCTTAACCGTTGTATTTTCAGCTGATTGTATCTCCACTTTTAGTTTGGGAATGAAGAGTTTTATCATGTTTTTGCCTGCTACAATGATATTTGGAATAAGGGCTTTTGCCTGAGAGATAACACATTCCATTGTTACAGTTGGTTCGGATATTCTTGGTATAAGATCTGAAAAATAGACAACATCTGCACATTGTTTTACACCTGAGGAAGTACGATAAGTATGATCTGACTCATAATATTTCATTTGTTGCAATAGCGGAGAGGAGTAAGGGGATTCCGGATGAATGAGCTGTTGTATTTTTTTACCATTTTTATCTATACCGGAAATTGTTTCATTGGTTACAAAATTTTTATTGGTGAAATACGCCATTTCATGGGCTATTTCCTTTCCTGTTTTCAATGAATTAATTTTATTCCGAAAATCCGGATCCGGTGTGCCCTTGCCAAATTGTGCAAAAACATCTGGCTTTTCTTGTTTTAGTTGATCCATAAATTCCTCATAGGGATCTGGGTTACCCAAAAATGTATTGTTGTTTAAGAAAGGTGAAGGGTGTGCATCGTTGCGAACATGAGGTGGACAACCATTATCAGCAATCATGTGCAAGGTTTCTCCAAGAGATCGCCAGGCATTGGCCATGTATTCATTTTGCTTTTTTTTATTTTGTTCATTTAGTGCCATTCTTATCCAGTTCTTTCCTCTTTCCCATGTATAGAAATGATCCTGGACACTGACAGCTTGTACACCTGGCTTACCCATGGCCCATTCTACAGCATCGGTTTTAGGGTTGGTGAGAACATATTTTTGTAAGGACCCCATAATTTTTGAATTGGCAATATCAGTTAGATAACGGCTACCGGTTGGTTTGGTCGGGTCATAAAAGTGCCGTAAAGAAGCAGGTACTTCAGGAACATCAGCTGAATATCCTCCATGTGTAATCCAGCCTTTCACCGTTTTTTCAGCCGGTCCTTCCTCAGAATATCCATATCCCAGGCCCGCAGCGGCAATATCATTAGGACTAAAATATCCGTCCTTGATAACTGCTGTACCCTTGAGTGTTGTTCCTGAAAGGAACAGAAATGTATAATTTTTAAAAAAGGGCTCCGCTTGTGTGGGAGTGCTGTTTTGCTTTAGAAATGCACCCAGTATCATGGCATTCAGGTCAGGATGAACTGCTTTGTTGCCATAATTGGAGAAAAATTGTATTAGTAATAAACTAAATATTACACTTAAGAACAAACGGAAATAAAGAAGTGTTTTCATTTTGTTTGCTTTAAAAGTTCATCAATACCCAACATCCGTTGCTGTCGGTACAAAACTCAGCAAGAAATTTTCCCCTTAAACTTTTGAACTCGTAAACTGCATACCTGGCCCGTACCAGCTGTAGCTTTCTTGTTTTGAAATCTGCAGCGAATGACGGCATGAATTCTATTAACTGCGGGAAGTAAGGTCTTCGCTTTTCTAATGTAACTGGTGACAGAATTTTCGCTAATTGGTTTGTATCTGATGCAGCAAAAATCTCTTCTACTGCCTTTGCTGCACTATCGATTCTTTCAAGTTCATAAACTGTATTACGGCCTTGCCTGAAGCCTTTCGAAACTGAATCATTATTCTTATCATTATTTAACCCAAACCCTGCAATTACAACTCCCATGATCAGTAATATGTTAATACTGACTCTTAGTATGTTTGACAATTGATTTCCGGCAGCTGATAAATTATGGCGGTTGTCCATCATTTCTGGTTCAGCTCCCGGTCTTTTTTCTGTGGAGGCGGAACGAGCTGGTCTAAGCTTTGTGAATCGGACTTTTCGATATAAAATTTGGGCAGAATAAAGACTAATTTTTGAAATTGGCTGGATTTTTTTGCCTGACCTTTTCATAAACCCAATTGGAAAATCTTGTCGCAAGTTGGGCCATTTCTACATCATTTTCAATGATATCGGTCATACTCCCGGATAACAAATCTTAGTACACAAGGGCTTACTCATAAAATGGAGAAGCGTTTCTAAAATAATGAACTTTCAATTCAGCTTTTTTTCTGGCAAACTTTTTTCTAAACAGGGTGTAATTGAATCCTTTATAATTTTACGATCATCGGAGTCATGAACCAGATAGCAGCATACTTCTTTCTGAAATAGAAAAACGCCATGTCATACTCTCAACCAATTCAGGTATTACCACTTAATTCATTTGCAGCATACTTCTTATTCTACCGGTTGGTTCAGTACATTCCATAAAAGGTCTTTCAGTTCTGTCAATCCTTTATTGGTTATTGACGAGATAAACACATGTGGAATATTATCCGGCAATTCTTTTTCAATAGCTTCTTTTAATTCATCGTCCAGCATATCACT
This sequence comes from Chitinophagaceae bacterium, assembly GCA_041738795.1. Classification (GTDB taxonomy): domain Bacteria; phylum Bacteroidota; class Bacteroidia; order Chitinophagales; family Chitinophagaceae; genus JJ008. The sequence goes on from JBGSPB010000014.1 coordinate 23,474, forward strand.
TTTGCTGATGGCAATGATGAACTGTTTATGCAGCAACTCGGGATTGTATTGTTCCAGCTCATTCACCAATATGTCAAATTCTTTTTTATGATCATCACAATCTGCAGGAATTAAAAACAATAAAACAGAGTTGCGTTCTATATGCCGGAGAAAACGATGGCCTAATCCTTTGCCTTCTGCTGCGCCTTCAATAATTCCCGGAAGGTCGGCTATGCAAAAACTTTTTCCATCCCTGTATTCCACCATGCCCAAATTGGGAGTGAGGGTTGTAAAAGCATAATTGGCAATCTTAGGTTTGGCAGCAGTGATGACAGATAATAAAGTTGATTTGCCTGCATTGGGAAAACCAACAAGTCCTACATCTGCCAGTACTTTTAATTCCAATACTTTCCAGCCTTCAATACCCGGCAATCCGGGTTGCGCATATTCAGGTGCCTGGTTGGTAGGTGTGGCAAAATGTGAGTTGCCCAATCCTCCTTTGCCACCGGGCATCCAGATCACTTCTTGTCCATCTTCCAGGATTTCTACCTCCTGTTTGCCTGTTTCCTCATCCCGGGCAATAGTACCCAGCGGTACATCAATAATGATATCTTTTCCATCCCGGCCATGGCAGTTATTGGCCCCACCTTTTTCTCCATCTTCGGCCAGCACATTCTTATAATAACGTAAGTGCAGTAAGGTCCAGAGATTACTGTTGCCTTTCAGGATGATATGGGCGCCACGGCCACCATCACCACCATCAGGACCACCCAATGCGGTGAATTTATTGCGCATAAAATGCTTGTTACCAGCACCACCATGTCCACTGCGGCAAAATATGCGGATCTGGTCTACAAAATTACTTTTCTCCAAAACTGTATTTTTAATGTGAATCCCGCCTTTGTATCTTTCCTCTTACCTTCGGTGGGTTCATGCAAATATACCCTAACCAATCCTAACAGCTCATTTATGAAATATCTGTTGATCCTGCTGGTTTTCCCTTTCTTATCTGCCAGTGAGTGTGGCAAGAAAAAAGAGAAAGAAAATATAACAGAAGAAGACCGGAATGCCACCAGTGGTAATGATTCTATTCCTGTTTGTGTAAGGAGGCTGATTGATAGTGCGAATAAGGAGATTCCGCCCAATCCTCCCCTGCAGGTTGATGAATATCTTTATAATGGAAAGAAAGTTTTTTTGTTTACAGCACCGTGCTGTGATTTTTTCAATATGGTATATGATGATAGTTGTAAGGCCGTGTGTGCACCTTCGGGTGGGATCACCGGGAAAGGGGATGGTAAATGCGAAGACTTTGCCACAACAGCCAAATTCGTAAAGTTGATCTGGAAAAATGCTGAGAAATAAAAAAGGCCTGCATTAAGCAGGCCTTTTAATTAAGAAACTATTTTTTACTGTACCACCACCTTTGTATTGTATACTGATCTGCTGTTGGGGTCAGTTACTTTTATCAGGTATATGCCTTTGGCAGAGGATGGATGGAGCCTGATCGTTTGCGCATGATTATCTCCGCTCAGGCTTACTAATTGCTGTATAACCTGGCGTCCCATCACATCCGTTACCTGTATCGAATAATTACCGGCTTCCAGTTGATTGAACTGAATCACAAACTGGTTATTGGATACCGGGTTTGGATAAATGCTAACCTTGCCATCACCTGAATTTGCTGGTGTATTGCGTGACATTACTTCTGTCACGGCATTTTTGTTTTTAGCAGCAGTAGCAAGGAGGTTGCTATTGGCTAAATCAGAACTGTTCCAGGCAGTACCGGTAACAGTATACGGAGCAGCGATCCATGTTTTATGATCAACAGTGAAATTAACGGTTTGCATGGCACTGCTTACTATGATCTGGTTGTTTTCATTAACAGCTGCTCCATTAACAGTGAAACCCTGGGGTAATCCTGTGATGGTTCCAAGATGTGTAGCCACTTTTGATCCAATATCTATTTTGAAAACATTGTTACGGGCAGAGATGACAAACAGGTTTCCAGCGTCATCTGCGATCATATCACCACCAAAACTACTGCAGGAATTATGTACGGAAACGCCTTTGTTGGCCGGATCATCTACCAATGCTCCGAGATCTTCAATCTTCAGGTTTTTGCCAGTGGTAAAGCGGATCAACTGGGATCCATCATTGGTTAATGCATACCCGTTTCCATCAGCCGCAAAAGCCATGCGGGTTACAATATTGCCCTGGTCAGCCGACTTAATTGGTTTTCCGGTAAATGCTTTATCAGTAACATAAAAAACTTTCATGCTTTTTAAATCGATATACCGCAACTGATCGAAAAGCATTGGTGTATAATAAAGCCGATTGTTCTTTTTGTCATACGCAACAGCTGCCACTCCGCTACCAAATGCCGCATTCATAGTATGTCCATAACGGGAATCAATGAGTGGGGCTTCTAATTGTTTTTTTGTTGTTGCATTATATGCAAAAAATGATGCATCATTGCCACTGAGCAGGATCTGGCTGTACTCACCGGTTTGCAGGTTCAATTTTCTTAAAAAACTCCAGTTGGCACCCATTTGCTGGGCATCTGTTACTGCATAGGCAAAACGATCAGTCTGCTGGGCATTAACAGAAAAAGTGGAGAGTAAAACAGTTGTTGCACAAAAGGATAAGAGGGGTAGACTTCTTCTCATACACAAGGTTTTTTGTTATTTTAAAAAAAGAACAACTTTAAATTACAACAATTCTTTTAGCGACAAAAACAATTTTTATGAGTGGCAAAGGGTGATGGGTGAAATAAAAAACCCCCCCGAACGAATCAAGGGGGGTTCAAGGTATAAAAACCCTGAGCATTGATTTTCAACTTAACGAACTATAGAAAACTTAATCGCTGATAGTTCTTCTCCGGTTGACATTTGAATTATATATATACCAGGCTGTAACTTATTCAGGTTATTAACAGGAATGCTATTAATGCCTTCATTTACCCTGTTTTGTTGTTGAATTACCTGTCTGCCAGCCATATCCACAATTCGCAATGTTACCATTGCACTGACTGCAGATTCAATGCGGATAGTAGCGGCATCCCCACTTATTACGGGGTTGGGGTTGATAGTAATACCACTGATTGTTTTTTTCTCTTTGCGAACCATCAGCACATTACTGTATTTATATCCGCCATCTATATCCACCATTTTGAGGCGATAATAAACAACATCATCTGTTAGGCTGTTTATATTATCGATATGCTGATAAGAAGAACGGCCGGTATTACCCAGTGCTGTCTTGCTGGCAATATCACTATAGTCTGAAGCAGCAGCACTTTTTCTTTCAACCTCGTAGTGACTGAAGTTGGTTTCATTCTCCGTCTCCCAGGTTAATGTGGTTGTACCGTTACGATAAGAAGCGCTAAAATCAATCAGGGTAACAGGCAAGGTTGACTGGCTTGGGAAGGCGTTGGATGCCAGATCCTGTAATCCTGTCTGTGAACTTACAAGTGAGCATTGAACTGTTCCGGCTGGACCATTAACAGTATTTTGGTTGATGTAATAAAGTCCATCATCTGTAGACAGATAAAGTGAACCCGGCAAATCAAAAGCTACACCATTTACCCTGCCAGTAAATGGATTATTGGAGGGAGTAACCAGGTCCCATCTTTTTGTGAGAGTGGTTGAACTTCCATTGGGGAATCCAATAAATATCTGTGTTACACCACCACCATCGTTAGCCAGGGCATAGATATTACCGGCACCAGATATGCAAAGGTCACCATTCTGGAAAGTGGAAACGGAACCACCAGATAAAGTAACATTGGCATCCTCTATTGTTATTGACACTGGATTGACACCATTTGAAGTAAACTTGGCCAGGTAAAGGGTAGTGCCATCACCAGCCAGGATCCATCCTGTTCCATCAGGTCCCATACCAAGACGAACAAATCCAAGATCATTACCACTGCCCCCATTAAAATCAATGGAACCAATACGGGTAACATTTGCACCAGTGGAAGTGGCTGCAAATACTTCAACCGTTCCATTGTTATTTGTAGTATTTGGTAACCAGTAAAAATGTCCGAGAGCTGCGCTGGGAGAAGCATTTCTGCCTAAAGCAGCTGTGGATGTTCCACCGGTTGTTGTGCCGGGGAAACTGGCAGGAAAAATATTGTTTGGCCCGCTCTGGTAGGTGCCATTTGATACTGTGAAAGCAGAGATCTGTGTACCATTTGATGAAGTGGCCCAAAGATTGGCAGGGAGCGGTGCTGTTACATTAACAGTAGTTGCTGCAGAAGTAGCGTTTAAACCGCCACCTTCCTGCACAAAACAGGTGATCTGGTAAGTTCCGTTAGTAGGGAATGTGGCCACCGTAGCGGAACTGCTATTACTGGTGGTGTTGGGATTATTTGTAAACGTAACCCCAGCCGGGCTTGAACTCCATGTGTAAGTAAATTGACCATTTCCGCCAGGCCATGTTTGGGAGTTACTACTTCTTGTTGCAGTGAAGTTGACTGTTCCTCCTGTACTTATATTCTGCGTAGCAGAAGGATTTAAAGTTACTGTTTGCGCTGAAGTGCTTACAGCGAATAGGGCTAAGGTTAAAAGGGGTACTATCCCTTTTACGAAAGTAAAAGTTTTCATGCTCATGGTTTTATGTTAGAAATAAAAATCCTTCTTCAAAATGGTTTGAACGGAGTTGGACTCAGGTAGTCATTTACAGGATTTGAGATCAAGGATTTCAGAAAGGAATAATGGAAGGAATAAATACTAATGCTTCAGGGTTTTTTAGAAGGAATTGAACGTTGGAGAAGACAAAAGTAATATCCTCTTGCAAAAGTTGCAAGTATTCTACCGAAATTATTTCTGCAAGTCTTCGCTATTGTTAATAGGGTTTTTACTATTTAAGGGTTTTCCAGCTGGAATAGCCTGTATTGACCGGTGCATGTTTTTTTCCAACCTTACGCTTTGGGTTACAGGGTTTCAGCATCGTAAAACAATCCCCTGGTAATTGCTGATACAATTTTGTACCCTTGGTTTTCCAGCTTAGCATTTCATCACTAACCTGTTTGATGATCTTGCCGGGATTCCCTGCAACAATGCTTCTGGGAGGAATTATTTCTCCCTCTTTTATTAATGTCAAAGCCCCTACAATACTTTCATCACCCAGGATTACATTATCCATTATCACACTATTCATACCTACCAGGCAATTTTTACCGATTGTAGCTCCATGAATGATAGCACCATGTCCGATATGGGCGCCTTCTTTTAAAACAACAGTAACACCGGGAAACATATGAATGGTACAGTTTTCCTGCACATTGCAACCATCTTCAAGAATGATCTGCCCCCAATCTCCTCGTAAGGCAGCACCGGGGCCGATATAGCAATGTTTGCCAATGATCACATTGCCTGTTACAGCAGCCTGCGGATGCACAAAAGAGGTTGTGTCAGCAACAGGTTTTATGCCTTTGAACTCATAGAACATAGTACTAAGATTTATGGCGTTAACATGGCTTATTGCGAGATCAGGGATTTATCCGTTCTGTAGCAAAGGCCTTTAAACTGGGCAATCAGATGTTCTTTTTGATTGGTGATATTGATATGATACAGCCCGGTTGATTTACCGTTATGCAGTTCTGTAGCTTCGGCAATTAAAATATCATCCACATGTACCGGTTTTATAAAATTGATCGAAGTATCCAATGCGACTGATAAAACATTGCGGTTATTGCAGGCAAAGGCAAAAGCACTGTCTGCTAACGAGAATGCTATGCCGCCATGAATGATACCAAAGCCATTGACCATTTCTTTACGGATGATCATTTTTATTTTGCTGTACCCCTCTTTTATTTCCAGTATTTCTATACCCAGCCATTGGCTGAACAGATCATGCTTCATCATATGATTGACAACATCATTGGCCAACTTATTTTTTTCAGCATTCATGTCTTATCTTTTTTATTTCCCTTTGAAAACAGGTTGTCTTTTTTCTAAAAATGCAGCTACTCCTTCTTTGTAGTCATCAGTTTGTGCAGCTCTTTGCTGCAGTTTATCCTCATTCTGTAATTGCTCATACACTGTGTGAGTAGAAGACCATTGTAATTCTTTTTTTATCAGGTACAATGCTTTGGTAGGCATCGCAGCCAATGTGGCAGCCAATTTTGAGGACTCTTCTGTAAAATTCCCGTCCTCAAAATATTTATAGATCATACCTATACGTTCGGCTTCATCTGCCGGCACTTTATCACCAAGCATCATCAGCGCCATAGCTTTTTGCCAGCCAATCAATCTGGGTAAAAAGAAACTACCGCCTGTATCGGGGACTAATCCAATTTTAGAAAATGCCTGTATGAAGGAAGCTGATTTAGCAGCTACTGTAATGTCACAACAAATGGCAAGATTGGCACCAGCACCAGCTGCTACACCATTTACGGCTGCTACTACCGGTTTTTCCAATTCCCTGATCCTTGTAACAATAGGATTGTAATGTTCACTCAGAATTCTTTGCATTCCCGGTCCTTTGGGGTCCACCACTTCTGCGAGGTCCTGCCCGGCACAAAAAGCTTTACCGGCACCGGTAATATATACACATCTTACTTCTTCGCTTTTGCATTCATCCAGCGTTGATTGAAGCAGTAATGCCATTTCCCGGTTAAAGGCATTGAATTTTTCAGGTCTGTTAAGAGTTATAAAGCCAATTGTGTCTTTTACTTCAAAGAGAATGGATGACATGAAATGAAATTTAATTTGATAACGAAGATAATTATTCCAACAGCCTAATGACACTTAAAGTAATCAAATGGCTCTTTACAATCATCACATTGGTATAAGGCTTTACAGGCTGTGCTGCCAAACTCACTGATGCGATGGGTGTGCCAGGAATTACAGTGTGGACATTGTACTGCTTCATCAGGCGCAAATAACTTGTCGTTGCACACCTGTTGTTTGGGATTAGGCGGGGCGATACCGTATTCTTTCAGTTTTCTTTTTCCATCCTCACTCATCCAGTCTGTGGTCCATGCCGGACTGATAGACCGGACAATTTTTATTTTTTTGAAACCAAGTACTGTTAGTTCCACCCGTATCGCTGTTGCAATCACATCCATTGCCGGGCAGCCGGTATAAGTGGGGGTGATCGTCACTTCCAGTTCTTCATTATTCAATTGAATGTCTCTTACAATCCCGAGGTCGATGATACTTAATACAGGTACTTCCGGATCTTTTACTTCTTCCAGGCAGGCGTAAAGTGCTTCTTTATCAATGGTTGTAGTCTTCATTGCGATGATGCCTTTTCTGTAGGGCGGTAACTATCGGAACCAGGAGTCTACCATTCACAGCCGGGATAAACTCTTTGTATATATTGTAATTCTGTCAAAATAAAACCAAGATGTTCCGTATGGTTTCCTGTTTTTCCGCCTGTTTGCATAAAAACATTTTCAGGTGTCTTTAAAGTAGCTTCTTCAAATACAGTGTTTACTTTTTTTGACCAATCATGTTTTAATGAAGAAATAGCTATGCCGAGGTCATTCTCGTACGGTGATGCGATAAAAAGCTCCCCGGTATATCTCCATAACTCTTCCAACGCTTTCAGCATTCTGCTATGACTTTCTTCTGTGCCGTCTCCCAATCTTATTATCCATTCACTGCTCCAGCGAAGGTGATAACTGACTTCTTTTAAAGATTTTTCTGCAATGGCTGCCAGGGTTTCCTCTTTATTGTTTTGCAGGTATTGATATAAATAATACTGGTAACTACTGAATAAAAATTGCCGTAGCATTGTTTGTGCCCAATCACCATTGGGCTGTTCAACAAGCAAACAATTTTTAAACTCTCTTTCTGTTCTCAGGTAAGCCAATGAGTCTTCGGTAGATCCGTCGGATTTCAGTTGCGCCGCAAATTGATACAAACTCCTGGCTTGTCCGATCAGGTCAAGAGAAATATTAGTGATCGCAATATCCTGTTCTAAAACGGGCCCATGTCCGCACCACTCAGCATTTCTTTGGCCAAGTATCAAGGCATTATCTGCCAGGTGCAACGAAAAATCGATAAGAGAGTTTGATTTCATTTTATTCATTTGATCAACGGTCACATGTGATTTACTTCATCAGGCAGATTATAAAAGGTAGGGTGACGATAAATTTTATCAACCGCAGGTTCATACAATTCACCAGCTTCTTCCGGGTTAGATGCATGAATATATTTTGACTCAACCACCCAAATGCTCACGCCTTCCATTCTGCGGGTATAAACATCTCTTGCATTTTCAATGGCCATTTGTGCATCTGCTGCATGCAGGCTGCCGGCATGTTTATGGTCAAGCCCTTGTTTGCTGCGGATAAACACTTCCCACAAAGGCCAGTCGGTTTTAGTTTCTTTCGAAACAATAGTTCCTCCTGTTTTGTCTTCAGGGATATCGCCGTAATAAAATTTTCTGATAACATTCATAAAAATATTTTTAAGCTGCTTTTTCTTTTTGTCTTTCTGCTCTTTTCTTTGCATGTGCGGCGGCGGCTTCTCTTACCCATTCTCCATTTTCCCATGCTTTTTTACGGGCATCGAGGCGATGTTTATTGCAAGGTCCGTTCCCTTTTACTACCTGCCAGAACTCATCCCAGTTGATCTCACCAAAGTCATTATGCTTTTTGGATTCATTCCATTTTAATTTATCATCCGGCAGTTTCATACCGAGTACTTTTATCTGCTCGGCAATCATGTCTACAAAATTTTGCCGCAGTTCATCATTGGTTTTACGTTTGATCTTCCACTTCATGCTTTGGTCACTATTGGTGCTTTCGGAATCTTTGGGGCCAAACATCATTAAAGAAGGCCACCACCAGCGGTTAATGGCATCCTGGCACATGGCTTTTTGTTCAGCAGTTCCTCTTGACAGGACCAGTAATATTTCAAATCCCTGCCGCTGATGAAAACTTTCTTCTTTGCAAATTCTTACCATGGCTCTTGCATAAGGTCCGTAAGAAGTTCTGGTCAACATTACCTGGTTCATGATGGCAGCACCATCCACCAGCCAGCCAATTGCGCCGATATCGGCCCAGGTAAGCGTAGGATAATTAAAGATGGAAGAATATTTTGCTTTACCACTATGCAGGTCATTTATCATTTCTTCTCTCGACATACCTAATGTTTCAGCAGCAGAATATAAATAAAGACCATGGCCACCCTCATCCTGTACTTTGGCAAGGAGGATTGCTTTTCTTTTTAAAGAAGGGGCTCTGCTGATCCAGTTTCCTTCCGGCAGCATTCCCACAATTTCACTATGGGCATGCTGGCTGATCTGGCGGATATTTGTTTTTCGGTAAGCATCTGGCATCCAGTCTTTGGGCTCGATCTTGACTTCAGTGTCTATTTTTTGCTGGAAAGACTTCTCCAATTCATGAACAGGCATATAACAAATCAATTTAATTTCATCCTTTACAGGAGAATATAAGCGATAGACAAAATTAATGAAAACTAACAGCCGTTTGATTAATTTGTTGACCACTATAGCCTGGTACTGTACCAAAAATCTTTCAACAGAATCAAGCATTGCAGAACCTTTCTTTGGCGGTTACTCTATTGAATAATTATTGTACACAGGAATTAATGGTTTATACAGGTTAAAGGCCAGTATGACAATTAACACAATCGCCTTCCCGAAAATAGCGGTACTTTGAAGCTGAAAATCAGGATTTATGTTACAGGATCATTTTCAGTCTTTCCGCAACAATATCATCGGGATCGATACCCATTTTGAAACCCCCTACGGAACACAAAAAATGATATATGCTGATTGGACGGCCAGCGGAAGGGCTTATGCACCCATTGAGGAACGTCTGCAGAAAGAAATAATGCCATTACTGGCCAATACACATACTGAAACAACGGTAACTGGTACAGCCATGACCCGTGCTTACGAGCAGGCTAAACACATTATTAAACAACATGTGAATGCCGGACCGGATGATGTGCTGATCTTTGCCGGAAGCGGTATGACCGGGGCCGTAAATAAACTGCAACGACTTCTGGGCCTTAGAATTCCGGAGCGGATCATGGATTACGTAAAACCAGGAACACTCCCTTCACCGGATGAATTGAAAAGCAGTAAAGTCAGCATTCATGCGCTGTTCAGCAACTATCTTGATATTGACCCCGTGCTAAAACCTGTCATCTTTGTGTCGCATATGGAGCACCATTCCAACCAAACTTCCTGGCTGGAAACTATTGCTGATGTAGAAATTATTCCTAATGATGAAAACGGTAATATCAACCTGGCAGCATTGGAAGAATTGCTGCTGAAATACGAAAACCGGAAGAATAAGGCAGCCGCCATCACCGGCTGTTCTAATGTAACTGGTATTCAAACACCCTATCATGAAGTGGCACAATTGGTACATCAGCATAATGGTTTGTGCTTTGTTGATTTTGCCTGCTCAGCGCCTTATGTAACTATTGATATGCATCCGGAAATTGAAGGCGGTTACTTAGATGCAATTTTCTTTTCTCCCCATAAATTTCTGGGTGGGCAGGGCACACCTGGTGTACTCATCTTCAATAAAAAATTATATCATAACATCATACCAGATCAGCCCGGCGGAGGAACAGTAACCTATACCAATCCCTGGAAGTATCATGAATATATAACAGATATTGAGCACCGTGAGGATGGCGGTACACCTCCATTTCTCCAGGGAATAAAAGCGGCATTGGCAGTAAAACTGAAAGAGGAAATGGGAGTGGAGAATATGCTGAGGCGGGAAGAAGAGATCTTAAAAATAATTTTTGAACGGCTACCGGGTATCCCCGGTGTTCAAATCCTGGAAGGACAAAACCAGCACCGGCTGGGTGTGATCTCTTTTTTGATCCGGGGAACCCATTTCAATCTTGTTGTAAAGATGCTTAATGACCGGTTTGGTATTCAAACCCGTGGAGGTTGTGCCTGTGCCGGTACATACGGGCATATGCTACTGCATGTGGATGAACTGCATTCTTACGAAATTTTAGATGAGATACATAAAGGTGACCTCTCCTGTAAGCCTGGCTGGATCCGTATGTCGGTACATCCGGTGATGACAGATAATGAAATACTGCTGATGCTGGATGCAATTGAACAAGTGGCACAGAACTATAACGAATGGAAGAAAGAGTATGAGTATGAAGCTGATACCAATGAATACCATCATAAGACATACAGGGACCGGGCCAGTGAAATGGTGAACAACTGGTTCAATAAAAAACTAATTATTGAATAGGGGCTTCCTCAGGGTAAATATTGTCTGCCATTTTCCATTTGCCCTTTTCTTTAACAAAAGGAACTGTACTCCAGCTACGGTCTTTTTCTGCTGCTCCTTCCCACAACTCGCTGCCAATTCTTAATAAAGCCTTGTCGCCATTGATGATAACTTTATAGGTATTATGGGGAGAAGTGTACCATTTTATAGTGTAATCAATACTTTCCTGCCCACCGGCCCAACGATCATAATCGACGCCGGCAGGCATTTCTTCTGATGGATCAGCTTTGAAGCAGCTGTCATTGTATTTGAAGTGTGCTCTTTCTGCTTTGATATATGCTTCCCCCACAAAAGGCACACTGGTCCGCAGGTAAGAAAAATATCTTTCAGCTTCTTTCCATTGTATTTTATAAGGAGGTGAATTATCTGCACCGGTTCCTTTGTATAACCGGAAGGAGTTAAACTTCACTTCGTTTTTTTGGTAGAATCTAAGGAAATCGAAAAAAGTTTTCTTTATTGATTCCTGTTCTTTGCTGAGCTGAGCATTGCCTATGAGAGAAAGTATAAGAAATGATAAAAGAGTTGTAATTTTTTTCATACTTGTATAAATAAAGAGCAGTTGTTACACTGCTCTTTTGGATGGTTAAAGGCTGGTGAGCTGTTACCTGGCATATACTCCGTTAGGGCTTACCACACTGGCAGGTCCGCCACTGATGCCTGCCGGAGGAATGATAATATTGATAGCTTGCCCGTTTACTTTCAGGGTAGCTTTTTTTGCATGAATTTCTACACCTTGCTGATAAAAGGGTGGCATGGCCGAAGGCTTACGGTCAATTAAATAAGGTTCGCTGAATTCGCTCATCTCCACTTCAAAAGTATAGTCGCCTGTTACACATTTTGCATACGCCGAGTTTTCGCCTATCTGTATGTCAATACTGGCATTGAGTACAGGAGCTGCTTCAAAAGGTGTTCCGGCAAAAATAGCAGGCCCAAAATAAGCACCGACTTTAGCATCGGTTCCAACAAAGCCGAATACCAAAGGCATAGCATTGGTATCAGGTTGCCAGAAGATCATTCCGCTGGGGGAATTACCCACCGGGGTGTTTACCATACGGCCTAAGTGTACTATCACATTGGGCATTTGCAGGTCGGGAGAAGTAACGGCAGTCAGATCGATGCCGCCTTCCCAGCTCATCCATTTTGATACGGTTGACATAATAAGAGTTTAAAATTTGCAGTAAAAATAAGATATCGTATTATGCATGTTTATACCCGGAGCAGGGTATATAATTGAAAAGTTGTTTAACTACTATTGCTTCTATAAATGTATATATGAAAAAATTCTTGTTATCGTTGGCTGTTTTTTTGTGCTCGTTATTTGCTGATGCACAATCAACCCTATTGAAAGCTTCCTCATTAAATAAAATGATGGACCTCGTATTGCATGATTCTGTTTCTTATTTCAAGGGAGAAGAAAAAAAAGATGAGTATGGAGGCATCTATTACATTTCTACATTGCCCAAAATGGAAGCTTACCCGATAAATATAGCTGAATCGCCAAAACAGCCCTTCCCCTGGTCTTTTTTTATTAATATCCCCACTCCTAAGTCAACCACTTTCCCCCGTATTAAAGCGGAGTTGCGGTTATTGATCAAAGCCAAATCCCTGAAATACAAAATGACTGTAAAAGAAGATTACGAAACCGGTATCCTCGCATTGGGAGAAGGTGTTATTATTATTCAAATATTGCACAATGAAAGTGAGAAGTACACAAGGGTAAGTGTATTCAGGCAGGAGTCGTATTGATAAATATGACAGCAGAAATTTTTATTATCTATGCCGCTAAATTCTCTTATTTAAAAAGTAAATAAAGCATGAAGGTAAATGCGGGAAGTAAGTTAAAAAAATGACTTCCGTCATATTTTTTAAAATTTGTCTCATTCATTACCCGGTGTTTAGGGACTAATTTCAGATTTCTAAATCTCAAGCCATGCGTACGATTATTCTACTCTTCGCCTGGTTATCACTTTCTGCTTCTGCTCTTTCACAGAACCTGGTAGCTTATTATCCTTTTAACGGAAACAATAATGATGAAAGCGGCAATTCTATAAACCCTACTTATACTGGCACGGGTGTTACACTGACAACAGATCGTTTTGGAAACCCTAATAGAGCATACAACTTTGACGGGGTTGTAAACTCCTATATGCGGATGCCGGCAGATATTATGCCCACAACTAACCGCACGGTTTCAATGTGGTTTAATGCTAATGATGTCAACAGTCGGCCAACACTTTTATGTTATGGAGGAAACGGCGGACCTCCGGGCACTTCTTTTTTTATGGGATTGAATCATGCAGGTTCTGCGGCTTTTTATACTTCCGGGCACTGGACCAGCAATACCGTTGCTTATGCGTATACATCCACGCCGGTTAACCAATGGTATCATTTTGTTGTAACTATAAATGGATCCACGGTAAAAATATTTGTGAACGGAGTAAAGGTTGCCGATGTTCCCGGTTCTTTTACAAGCAATACATATGTTACTGGAAAAGATCTTGCATTGGGAGTGGGAACAAGTGGTACCGGAACAGCTCCGTATACGGATGTGAACATGGGATATCTTAATGGTAAGCTGGATGATATCCGTATTTATGATGCTGCTATGAGTGATGCTCAGGTGATGCAACTATACAATACTGAATCAACCGGTCTTGTAGCCTATTATCCTTTTAACGGCAATGCCAATGATGAAACAGGATTTGGAAGACACGGTACAGCAACGAATGGAGCTGCATTAACCACTGATCGTTTTGACAATGCCAACAGTGCTTATGATTTTGATGGCATCAATGACTTTATCGATATTTCTGCCACAGGTTTGCCCGAAACAAACCGCACGGTGATGTTCTGGCTGAATCCTGCAACAGGCAACCAGCCTTCATTTCCGGTGACATATGGTGGTAATGGATGCGGAACTTCCTATTTAATGGGATTTAATGCAAGTAATTCAAACCGGTATAATACACAGGGGCACTGCAATTCCAATGGTTTAGCTACAGCCCCCTGGACTGTGAATCCCGAAAATCAATGGACTCATTTTGCTGTTACCATCAGTGGCAGTACCATAAAAATTTTTATCAACGGAGTAGAATCAATCAGCAGCAACGTCTTCTCTGTACCAACCTTTGTTAACTGAAGAAAACTGTTCATTGGCGCATTGATCACTCCCGACGGACTCAGTACTTATATAGATGGTTCGGGCGGGTATTTTAAAGGGAAGCTTGATGATATCAAAATATATAACACAGTCCTGAGCAATGCACAGGTGGCGGCTGAATATTCGGGTATGGTAGCATACTATCCATTTAACGGCAATGCCAATGATGAAAGTGGAAATGGAAATAATGGAACAGTAAATGGGGCAAGTTTAACATCTGATCGATTCAACAACACCAACAAGGCTTATGCATTCAACGGTACATCGAATTATATAAATGTTCCTGATGCCGCCACTATTCGTCCTGGTCTGGAAATTAGTTTAACCGCCTGGGTAAAAAGGACCCGTTTTGGTATTGATATCGTAACAGAAAAAGGAGGAGACTGGACCGGAGGTACCTGTAATTATGGTATGGGACTTCATAATATAAACAATAATATGTTTTATTTCTACTTTAACGGTGGTTGGAGAGGAACAGATGGTGTAAATGACCTGAACTGGCATCACTATGCAGTTGTGGCAAAAAATGGAGAGGCTAACCCGGTATTATATATTGACGGACAACCAAAATCTGTCATGTACACAAGCGGAGCAGGTACTATTGTAATGAACAACTCGGCACAAGACCTGCACATAGGAGCTCAGGTTGCAAATAGTCACTATGGAGCTAATTGGATTGATGAACTAACAATTTATCAAAGAAATTTAACCGCTACTGAAGTACAACAAATTTATAATCAAAGTGCAACCGGCCTTGTTGCTTACTATCCCTTTAATGGCAATGCGAATGATGAAAGCGGTAATAACAATAATGGTGTAGTAACTGGTGCTTCACTTACCACCGACAGGTTTGGAAACAGTAATAAAGCTTACAATTTTAACGGGGTTAATAATTTTATTAGCGTAGCAGATAATCCCGATCTTTTTTCAGATGAGTTAACGCTTTCCTGGTGGTATAAAGTACCCGAATACTCCGGAACAAGAGTAGTAATTGGTTGGGTGAACGGCGGCAACCGCTATCAGCAGTTTTTTAGTGGTAACAGCCTTGCTTATTTTAATGGTTATTATAATAGCTGCTGTTTTTTTAATCCTACTTATAACAATATGACTGCTGTTAATCAATGGCAACATGTGGCTGTAACGTATAAAAAAACAAACGTTAACGAATCAGTAACCAGTCTTTATATTAATGGCGAATTGAAACAAACCGATAATCATGCAGCGGCGATCACCTATCAGCCTGGTTCTACTTTCTTTATTGGCAAAACACATGACGGCGGTTATTTCAATGGTGAATTAGATGATATTCGGGTTTATAGCAGATTATTATCTCCCAACGAAATCCTGCAACTGGCAGATGTGCCGATGATGCCGGATTTGCTGGCTTATTTACCCATGAATGGAAATGCAAATGATATGAGTGGAAACGGGCACAATGGTACAGTGGTAAATGCACCACCAGCCACCGATAAATACGATAACGCCAACTCGGCTTACCAGTTTAATGGCAATGGTACAGGCACAAGTATTACGCTGGCCAACAGTACTTCAATGGACTTTTATGAGAATTTCAGTGGCCGGCCTTTTAGTCTTTCGGCGTGGATTAATATGGGAACCAATACTAATACTAGTGAGCCCAAACAGATAATTGGAAAACACAATTGTGGAACACCTAATGGTTATATTCTCCTGGTAAATAACGGTCAATTGGGTTTCTGGATGTCAGTTAATGGTACCTGGTTCCCTTTAACAACTACTGAAAGATACGACGACGGTAAATGGCATCATGTAGTAGCCACTTATGATGTGATATATCAGAGGCTATACGTAGATGGTGAATTGAAAGGCTCTATGGGTACAGCCTATAATTCTCTTGCATATGGAGCACCCGTTAAAATAGGCGAGCCCAGTCCTTCAGGAGGGTGTGGTGGTACAGGTGTTTTCAATGGCAAGGTAGATGAAGTTAAAATCTACGGCAGTGCATTGGATGCTAGCCAGGTTACAGCATTGTATAAACAAAGCCGGGGCAGTGGTAATGCAATATCTATTAAAGCAAATGACTATGTGGATATTGGCAATATTGCAGCAGAAACCAATATAACTATGGAAGCCTGGGTTAAAAAGAACAATATTCCAGGTCTGCAGTATTTTATTTCCGGGTATGATCTCTTAAGTTATGGCTTTGGAGTTACTAATGATAATAAATTATTTTTAATTACACAAGGCAGCCAGACAGCTTTATCATCAGTTGTTGATAAAATTAACGATGGCAACTGGCACCATGTTGCAGTTGCTAATCTAGGTGGTCTTGTTAGATTTTATTTTGATGGTCGGGCCGCCGGGAATACCAGCCTTAATCTTACCGGGTTGATTTCAAATAATTATGTTATCGGTTCTAAATTGAATTTTCAGGGAACTTCGCTTGACGGCGCTATTGATGAAGTGCGAATATGGAACACCGGATTTACAGAAGCCCAAATCCAAAACTGGATGACAAAGAAGCTTACACCCGATCATCCGAATTATAACATGCTGATCAGGTATTACAATTTTGATGAAAAGAACCTGTTCAAAATGGTTGATAGCAAAGGGGCCAATACCGGAACAGTGGTTAACAATGTAACGTTGATTACCTCCGGTGCTTCAATTGGCGATGCCAGTATGCATAATATAGCTATCCCATGGCTTCCGGCAACACTCACACTACCAACTGGAGAAAATTTCTCAGCTCTTCAGGGTGCAGGTACAGCATTAGGCCTCTATGTGTATGTAGTAAAAGATCCGCCTGAAATCCAAACAGGTATATTGGGTTTGGGCAGCAATGATCATTATTTTGGTGTTAAAAAAGCAGAAGATTTTTCCGCCGGCACAACAGCCAGTTATACTGCTACCTATAATTATACCGGTAACCCATTTGTTTCAACTTCAACAGAACTTACGCTGCAATTATTCAAAAGAGCAGATAACAGTGCCACAACATGGGCAAACAGCGGAGCCACTCTGAATACAACAGCCAATACACTAACAGTAACCGGCCAGAACACCGAATACATACTCGGCTCATCCGGTTTTGGTTTACCGGTTACACTGCTCAGTTTCCAGGCGCAAAAAATAAATGCCACTATGGCTAAGCTTACCTGGCAAACCGCTACAGAACTTAATAACAAAGGTTTTGAACTGCAGCGCAGTTTCGATGGCAGCACATTCATTACTATTGCTTTTATAGCTGGTGCCGGTAATGCTGATGTAGTAAAAGAATATAGCACTACAGATGTGCCGGGTAGAACAGGCAGGGTATATTACCGCTTAATACAAGTGGATTTTGATGGAAACAGCAAGTTGTCACAAATAGTAAGTGTACTATTCGATAAAAAGGGCCTTATCAAAGTGTATCCCAATCCTGCTCAGCAACAGGTGACCATTGAAGGAGTTGACAATTACAACCGGGTGCAATTGCTTGATGGATCCGGCAGAATGGTAAAAGAACAACTGAATAATGGACAATACCTGCTTACCATGAATCTGGGGGGATTAAAGAGCGGAATGTACCTGCTGCGGCTGATAAACGGGATCGAAAACCAAACCATTAAACTGATGATTGGAAATTAAAAGAGAAAAGCAGGCAGAATGTAAAAGCTTCCTATACTATGGAGGCTTTTACATTTTAAAAACTTGATAATGTTAAATGCAGAACAGCCTGGCATTATTTTATATTAATCCTTTTTCATAGGCCAGTGCCAGTGCCTGTGCTTTACTGTTTACATGCAGCTTTGCATAGATATTGAGTACATGTTTTTTGGCGGTGTTGGGACTTATCTGTAGTTGGTTGCCTATTTCTTTGTATTGCATTCCATGAACTAAAAGTTTTAATATTTCCTGTTCCCTCTCCGTCAGGTTGAAGGGTGTTTTATCTTTTTCGGGAATATGTTTTTGAATAAGGGAAATGGTATTGTTCTGCACCAGTTGAAGAATCTTATGTGCAATGCCTGGAGAGATAGGTCCGACACCGTTTTCATGCATTTGTATAAGCACTTCTGCTATATTCTCTGCACTTTCATCTTTTAATAAATAACCAAAGGCTCCGGCTTTGATGGCTTTGAAGATTTTTTCTTCATCATCAAAAATGGTAAGCATTACAAACTTTACAGTGGGGTAGAGATACGAACCTGCAGCTACAGCATCTACTCCGTCCATTTCAGGCATTTCAAGGTCCATCAGCACCACCGAAGGAAGTTTATCCAGCGGCAGTATTTTCATTTTATCCAGAAAGTCTTTGCCATTTTCAGCCGTCAGTGAAACTTCAAAAATTGTATGCCTCAGCAACTTGTCTTTTATAATACTTCGATTGCTAGCCTTGTCATCTACTATGGCAATGTTTACTGGCATTGATTTATATTATAATGGTGATTACTGTACCTTTTTTTTCTGCTGCTTGTATACTTAGATTAAAGCCGGATTCAGCAGCCCGGTGTTCAATATTGTCTAACCCATTACCCCGTTCCTGTTCTTTCATTGTTTCGTAATCAAATCCTTTACCATCATCAGCAATGATCAGCTGCCAGTTATTGTCCGTGAAAGTACTGGTTAAAGTGATGGTATACGGGCTTGCATGTTTAATGCTGTTGGAAATTGCTTCCTGCATGATCCGGACTAAGTTCAGTGCTTTTGTATAATGCAGTTCCATACCAACGGGAGCTTCGCCTTCTACCCGGAAGCTGATATGACTGTAATATTTTGCAAACGGCTGTATGAAATTTCTTACACGGACAAGACAGTCTTCTGCAGTATATGTTTCTTTTTTCAAAGCCCACACCGTTTCTCTGAGGGAAGTGATAATGTCTTTAGAGGCAAATTTCAAATCGCCAATCAGGTCTTTTCGTTTTTCTTCTGTTTTTTCTTTTTCGAGTAATTCTGTATTGTAAAGTACAGCATTGGCATATGCACCGAGACTGTCATGCAGGTCTTTGGAAATTCGTTCCCGTTCCTGTTTCAGTTGCCGTTCATTTTCCAGCAGTTGCAATTTTTTTGCATACTTCTTTTTGTTTTTTTGATTAATCAGGTAGGCAAGAATAGAAATAAACGCCAAAGAAATTGCTGTAAGGAACCACCATGTTTTCCAAAAGGGCGGCCGGATGACAATGCGTATCTCTTTCATTGCTGTTGCATCCGTATTAAAAGAACGGGAAGCATATATTTGGAAAGTGTATTTGCCAGGCGGCAGACTGTAGCGAACTGTTTGTATATCTTTATTTAGTATCCACTCGTTGTCTATGCCTTCCATTTTGTACTGATATATGTACTGCTCTGGGTTATTGGTACCCATGGCTACAAAATCAAAAGAGAGGCTGTTGTTCGTATACGGAAGTTTAATTGATGTAATATTCCAGGCGGCAGTATCTTTTAACACATCTTCATTATTAGCTTTTATCCTTGTAAAGAGAACGTTCAGCTTTTCTTCAAAACTCCCGATGGCCGATGGATAAAAACTGTTTAGCCCGTTTACCCCGCCAAAAAATAGTTCACCATCACCGGATTTCGCAACAACACTGGTGTTGAATTCATTTTCCTGCAGCCCGTCTTCTTTTTTTAATTGCAGTGCCACCTTATTTTCTTTATTTACTTTCAAAATGCCTTTGTTGGTGCTGCACCATAGAAATCCTTCTTCATCAAATGCCATGGCATAGATGCATTCATCCGGTAAACCTGTTTCTTTGTTTAGCTGCTGCAAGATTTTTCCGCTACTGTCGATTTTAAAAATTCCTTTATTACTGCCGACATAAATATTATTCATGTTGTCTTTAGCAAAACACCTGACATAGCCTGTGTTTTTAAAAGGAATTTTCTTTACTTCTTTAAAAGTGGCTGCATCCAGGAAAATCAATTCATCATTACCGTGTGTTATAATAAGAGAGTTGTAGTATAAGCCCCCCATTATATATCCTGATGTAACCAGGTGTTCATTAATAGTATTGACAGTAAAGTTCAACCGGTAGAGCCTTTCCTGTGTCTGTATAATAGCCTCCTGGTCGTTTTGAAATAAAAAATTTCCAAAGAAACTGGTGCCACTTTTGTTTACAGGAAGTGAAGTGGAGATAGGGATAGTACTAATGCGGGACAAATCACTGCTCAGTTTCCAGGCCTGTTTTTCACCAGCTGCAAATACGATGTAGTCGCCTGCGTTATTTTTAATTATACAATTAGGTGAAATAGAAATGCCGTTACTGTTTGCAAACGTTATCTGTTTAACCAACTGCTGAAGTGTATCAAAAATAAATATTCCATTACCAGAAGTTCCGGCCAGTATCCTGTTGTTCTTCTTATCCGGGTAAATACTCAGGATGAAATTTTTCTCGGCATCACCGGAGTTATAATATTTAATAGGGTAGTTATGACGGATTATTTTTTTAATTCCCCCGGTAACGGTTTGTATATACAGGTTGCCAAAATTATCTTCTTTGAGCCGGGCAATGGTTAAGTTGGCCGAAACCGGAAGGTTTTGAAAGTTCACCAGTTCAGCCGATAGTGACTGGAGTGCGGAATCTGTTTCATAGAGCCTGTCGTTAAGGAAAAAGAGGAATTTATTTTGCCAGGCATAAATATTGCAACGGGACATCGATATCCCCTTGCTTCCTTTTATTGGGAGTAGCTTCGTAGTATTGCCGGCAAAGTTATAAAGCTCCAGTATGCCATTTACGGTATACGTATTAAACAATATCTCCTGTTCATTTTTTAATTGCAGCATAGAGCCGGAAATGCCCGGAACCGGAGCTGATTGATATAGTAATTTACCTTTTTTAAGATCCCACAAACAAAGTGTAGAATTGATAAGCAATACTACCCTGTGATTGATAATGTTATTACTGAACTTTGGCCTGTAATTAAAATCCGAAGAGTGGTTCGGAAAACCTGTTTTAATTTCTGACACGACTTTCAGGGTTTGGTAGTTGATGCCGTTAATAGTGCCTGCTTGTGTGTAGAAATATACAATGCCTTCGTCTTCACCAATAAATTGCCCGGGAGTGTTGATGCCTGGAGAATTAGTATAGAGTTGCCGGAATCGGTTGCCTGCTATTTCATACTTGCTGATACCTTCAGCATGACTAATGAGAAGATCTCCATTGCTGCATTGGAAAAATAAGACCAGCTTATCGTTTGGTAAACCGGGCTGAACAGGCACTGTAGTAAAGGTGTTTCCATCAAATCTTTGTATGCCGTTGGGGTACGACAGCCAGCAGAAATTGTTCCTGTCAAATGCTATATCACCTATAGTGCTTTGCAGCAGCCCTTCATTTACATTATAACTGAAAGTGTTATACCGGCTGACAGACTGCGACAATAAAGCCGTACTGTTTAAAAATAAGATAATGGCAATCAATATAAAGCGGAGCCTTGTCAAGCAGTGCAGGTTTAGATTGTCAAATTACGGAATAGCTTCTTAAATACCGTCTTATCCAAATGGATTATAGGCAATCTGGTGTTCTTGGGTTTTATTTACAGGTAGTATCAGACATCCTTCCATAAAAAACCAGCCCCGCTCCCTGTAAAATAGTTCATATAGGTGTATGTTAAAATAGCAGACCGGGTAGATTCTATTCCCGGAAGTATATGCAGCAGGCACTTTGGTGAATAATTTCTGACTAAAAATATTTAAGAACCAACTAGCTGGTATGAGAAGATTTTTCTTTTCTGTTATTTTCATAATAGCAACTCGATTTATTTCGTTTGGACAATCCAGCGAAGTAGAGCCGAATAATAGCTTTTCAACTGCCAGTCCATTGGTCTTAAATGACTACACTACTGCCAGTCTGGGGGGAGGAGATGTTATTGACTATCATGGCATAGATTTTAACTATAATGCCAACTTTTACCTTGTATTGGAAATAACCAATACTGGCACAAACGGCACTCAAAGCCTGGATTTATCAATCTTTAACAGCCTTAAGATTAATAACGAATATGTCGGAGTCTTTTCCTCTTCAAGCTTTATGGTGGATGAAGGTGATTTAGTTTATCATACTATATATGTATGTGGCCTTGAAGCAGATAGTTTTTATCTGAAGTTTGAAGGCACCGGCGATTTTGATTATACCATGCAATGGTACCCGGCAAATGTCTATAACAAGGATGATCTTTATTATTTATACAATAATACGCCGGGTACAGCTTCTCCCTTCTCCTTTGATATAGAAGAAGAAGCAAGCCTTGGCTATGAGTTTTGGGGGAATACTAATTTTGATACTGTTGACTATTTTACGACAACCTTGCCCGCGGCAAACTATGATAGTGTTTATTTACGAATAAAAGCTCAAAATAACCAATGTGGGGGCACACAATGGATAAAATATTTTTGTTATAAGAACGGGAGCAGTACACCTTTTGCTTCAGGATTTGTTGGAGACAACCCGGCTGTATCTTCTTTTCAGCAAGTCTTTAGCAGTATTCCTTTAAACAATATGCAGCAGGGGGATAACCTGCTGGTGAAATTTGTTACCAATGGTACGTTTGGCTATCGTTTTACATGTGGATACCAGGACATTTATGATGACGAAGAGGACAATTGCTGTGTGTACAATGCCATAGTTTTAAATGAAGGCGAAACCAAAGGGGGCAATGTAGGCGAGTATGATTACAATACAGATGAATATATAGATGAGTTCGATACATACAGGATTATACTTCCCCAGGATGGCGCAATTAAGCTTTTCATCACGGGAAGGAATGATCAGTGTGCACAGTACTCCAATAGTTTATTTGGGACTATCCTCGATAAAGATGGAAGTTTTTTAGACAATTTGTATCTTTCACAATGGCCGATTGCTTTCCCTTGCGGGCAACTACGGTATGACACCGTGAAGTTAAGAGGCTTCGCCGCTGATACTTTTTATATCCAGTTGAGTGCGGCAGAACAGGTCAGCTACACTTTAAAATATGAATTCCTGGATGCGACCGTGTCCGATTCCGCAGAAGCTTATAATTCCCCGACTTCAACAGTGATCCCCATCGCTGAAGGGCAGTTGAAAAAAGGACATGTCCGCTTCAAAAAGACCGCGGGTCAGCCAGATGCCTCTGATATTTACCGCTTCAATATGCCCGGGGATGGCAGCATCACCGTGTATATGAAAGCTACCTACCGCGGAGATTTTACGAGTGCCAATTCCAGTCCGTCCAACCGGTTGACCTTTATTACTTCCAATTTCACCGACCGAACACCCTCTAACCCTCCCACTTCTACGCTTACACCCGATGCGGTGTACCTCGACACTTTTGTGGTATGCGGCCTGGGAGCCGGGAATAATTTCTTTACGATCAGCTCATCCCGTGCTTATGAGTACGAGGTGTACTATGTGGTCAACGACACGTTGACGGTGCAGAATGACCCGGAGCCTAATAATTTCTTTTTGCAGGCGATACCTATTGTTCCAAATGAAGTAAGATCGGGCAGACTCCGGTATTTCAATGATATGCAGGGTCCCAATCAGGATAATTTTGACTATTATAAAACAACAACCGCTTATAAAGGCCGGTTGAAAGTTTATATACAAGCCACCAATACCACCTGTACTACCGCGGCCCGTATTACATTGAATATGTATAAAGACACTGTATCAGCCGGTTTGATCGCTTCCAGGAATCTTACGAATATAACAAACATTCCTGCCGGAGCCACTGTTTATGACACAGTTTATACCTGCCGGTTTGATGCAGATACGGCATACCTCCGATTGGAAGGAACCCAAACTTTCCGATACCAGTTCAGGTTTGAATTCCTGGTCGATACAGCCGGGGATTTTGACCCGGAGCCGGATAACTCCTTCGCCCAGGCCACACGGATCGGCAGCGGACAAACGCATTTACGCCATGTTGGTAAAACCTATAGCGGCGTGCCTGATACATATGATTATTTTAAAATGGTAGTACCCGGCCCAGATACATTGAAGTTGCGCTGGCATGTAACGAATATAGGCTGTGTCGATAACCGAATTTTCAGAATATGGTTATATAATAAGAACCAACAATTACTACACGTTACAGGATATGTTCTTAATGCTGTCGGAACTTTGGATGCGGGGCAGGTAGTGCAAGGTGGTTTTAATTGGCCTTTTGCAGGTATCGATACTGCATACCTGCGTTTCGAAGGTACTGGTGAAATTCGTTATTCTATTTATACAGAACCGCTCAAACCTTCCAGGTGGTTCAATATAAGCGGCGATTCCACAGCTTGTGAAGGAGGAACGTATATTTATAAGGCCATCAATGTAATAGACAGTAATGTAACCTTCCACTGGAGCTTACCTGCCGGTGGAGGAACATTCAACGCAACAGACAGTATTGCGACTGTGGTTTGGAATGCGAATGGAAACAGGAATATTCAATTATATATTTCGAATTCCAAAGGTTCATCACCAATTTTGACTCAAAACGTTATTGTCAACGGCGTTTTCCCCACGCAGACGCCGGTCGCCTATAATTTTGCCCGCACACTTAGTACGAACTCACTACCACCAGGTGGCACCTGTCAATGGTACAGGAATGACACTCTTATCGTCGGCGCTGTCGATTCTTCGTACTATGCCGCAGCTGCCGGGGATTATACAGTTAAGTTTATCAACGACTGCGGCCCCGGGCCTTCTTCCAATGTGATCTCATTTGCCGAGCCTGCGCTACCACAAACCATTACGTTCCCACATATTTCCACGATCACCATGTCGCCAACGGCCAGAGATACGCTGCTGGCTACAGCCAGTTCCGGACTTCCTGTTTTCTACCAGAAAATAAGTGGCCCCGGGAATATTATCAATGACACTTTGTTTATTACCGGGGTGGGAACTATTATCGTTAAAGCATCACAACCCGGTGATGATACCTACAGTGCTGCACCAACAGTAAATGATACAATAACAGTGATAAAGGGGGACCAGGTCATTACATTTGATAGCATTCCCGATCAAATACTGAATACAACCACTTTTACGCTACCGGGCAGTTCCAGCTCAGGCCTGACACTTTCTTATTCATTCATTACAGGAAATAACCTGGGTACTCTCATCGATCACTCCGGAAGTTCAGCATGGTCCTTTTCAAAAAAAGGCGCAGGTATTGTTACAGTAAGAGCTTCGCAAAACGGAAATACCAACTACAATGCTGCAACGCCGGTTGACAGGACTTTCTGCATTGGTGTAAGAACATTGACACCTATTACAGGAGAAACCTCCCCTTGTATTGCTACTTACCGGTACAATACACAAAAAATACCGGGGGCCAACTTTGTATGGACACTAAGTGGTGGAGGTATACTAACAACCAATAATGATACTGCCTGGGTGCAATGGCAAACCCCGGGAACATATACATTAACAGTAAAAGCCAATAGCCCCTGTGATACTGTTTATACAAATACGCAAAGCCTTACAATCGCCACTTCCAGTAATCTGCCGGGTGCTGTTAGCAATATGCTGCCAGATAATAATGCAATTGATCAGCAATTACCACTCACTTTATCATGGATACCGGGTAACAATACTGTAAATTATGATCTATACCTGTGGGACTCTACGGCGGCAGAACCGGTAACGCCGTATGCAGCCAATATCAATGACATTCAATATACCATTCCGCTGAATGCAGGGCTACCCTATAATAAAGCTTATAAATGGAAAGTGGTTGCCAAAAATCCTTGCTGGCAAACCGCAGGGCCAATTCAGCAGTTCCGGCTGATACCATTACCTGACCTGGTGGTAAGCGACGTACTGGCACCCGCTACTGCCACCTCGGGACAAACAGTAACAGTAAGCTGGAAAGTAACCAATATTGGGCCGGGCAAAACATTGCTCAACTCTACCTGGTCCGACGGGGTTTATTTTGCATTGGACACCGTACCGAATGTAAGCTTCCAGGGTTCACCAAGCTGGGATGCAAATTCATGGAGTTCACTAACTGCAAACGGAAGACCGCTGCTGCTTGGTAAAAAAGTAAGGCCTTCTTCTTTAGATAGCGGACAGTTTTATACTAACTCAGTAGATTTCACCTTGCCGCTTAGTTATAGTTTTCCGGTGTATGTGTATGTGATTACTGATAATGGACACCCTAACTCTAAAATTCTGCAAATAAGCGTTGCAAACGATACGGCCAGGAAACAAAACCCGATGGTTATTACCATTGCACCTACACCCGACTTAAGGGTTGACTCTGTTTTTGCACCGGCATCCGTTTTCTCCGGCAGCACAGTAAACCTTACGTATAAAGTAAAAAATTATGGCGTACTGACACCAGCCGGCAGCAACTGGACGGACTCTATATTCATTTCTCAAAACCCGTTATTTGACCGGAACAGTGCCATACCACTTACACTTCCAAAGTTCAATGGCTCTTATTATCCCAATGCACTAAAAGCAACGGTATTTAATAATACGCAGATGCTTCCTGACAGTTTTGTAACAAAAAATGTACAGGTGGTGATACCTAATTATATTTTCGGCACCTGGTTTATTTATGTAAAAGCCAATGCAAGAACAACCGCTCCGTTTTTATATGAGGGGGCATTAAGTAATAACAACCTGGGCCAGGTACAGCTACAGGTTTATCTTACCCCAACTCCAAAACTGACGGTGAGTACAGTTACGATACCTGTAACAACAGCAAGTACAACGCAGCCAATTGGTGCAAGCTGGAATATAAAAAATGAAGGGTTTACGGATAATATAGAAAGGAATAAGGGTCATATTATTAATATGAGTAGCTGCCAAGTACAATGTCCGCCGGGCACCCCTCCAAATAGTGTTTGTACTGCACCCTCTGTGGTAAAGGACAGTTTGGTTTTTGGTGGCAGTTATTGGATTGACAGGGTTTACCTGAGTACAGATTCTACAGGATTGAATCTTTCTAATGCTACAATGGTAAAAGAAACAACACATGGTACACAAAATTCGGGGCTATATTTTGAACCTAATCCCAGTTTTGTAAGTTGCCCGGCAATAGTTAATGCAAATGTCAATGTAACTAATGTAATTAATCCCGGTGGTGATTTTGCCAAAGCTGAAAACTTTACTATACCATCGAACCTGCAACCGGGTAATTACTATGTGTATGTCTATACCAATCCAACCAAAACAGTATTTGAATACCCGGGTACACCACAGATAAAAAGAAGTACGCTGCCAATCATTGTGCAACAGCCGGATGCAGTGGTCTCAGCCATTTCTCTTCCTTCAAACACAATTGGTGGCACAACAGTTACAATAAATTACAGTGTGCTTAATAATGGACCGGGTGCTGTATTCAATCATGCAAGAAAAGACAGATTGTATATCAGCAATTTCTCCAATTTTGATGGCAGTGCGCAGTTAATAGGTACTAATACGTTTACAGAAAGCCTGCCGGTAGGTACTGCCGTGCCACATATATTTACATATCCTATTCCACCTGCTACCACAGGGGCAAAATATTTTTATGTACAAACCAATTACGATAGTTTATTCAGAGAAACAAACTCAACAAATAATCTGAGTGTCTCTGCGATGACGACTGTTAGTGCAGCTGTGCCGGCAGACCTGGTAGTTTCAAACATACAAATGCCTGACACTACGTTTACCATCTTTACCCGTTATCTTACTTACACGGTAACGAATAATGGAACAGGAACAACGGCGGGTACCTGGACAGACAGCGTTTTCTTTAGTTGCAGCCCTTCCTTTAATGTGGCCACTAATAATTACATGGCAAAAAAAGTGCAGACAAGGGCCATACCACCCGGCGGCAGTTATACGGATACGATAATGTTTACTATACCAAAAATGTCGTACGAGTTGAACAGTTGCTTTCCACAAACAGCCCAACAATCTGCATACTTCTATATAAAAACAAATGCAGGCCTTACTATTTACGAGGGAAGCAGCACCAATAATAATATAACAGGCAGCGGCAGCAGGCCATTTACCAATCCGCTGGTTGATCATATTGTTACTTCAGTTTCAGCTCCGGATACCACTACAGTAGGCTTTGCCTATCCTGTAAACTGGCAGATTAAGAATATTGGCTACAACCCAAATAATAATTACTATGGTGGATGGGTAGATGCTATTTATTTCTCTGCTGATTCCATAGCGGATGGAACAGATGTGATGGCCGGGGATTATCTCAAATACCCCCGACTAAACAGGGGACAGGAAAGCCCGGACAGCAAATCACCATACACCCCGGTTTTATTTACCGGTAATTACTATGTATATGTAAAAACAAACAATAGAAACAGCATTGCTGCAGAAAAAGTGTTGTCAAACAATGTAAACTTTATACGCAATGAAACAGGGGCTGCCAAAAAGATACATGTGATAAGACCTGAATTGGCAGACCTGACAGATACGATTGTGTCAGCTCCGGTATCGGTAGCAAAAGGTCAGCCCATCACCGTCATTTATAAAGTAACGAATAACGGAACAGGAGTTACTTACCCTGGAACAAGCTTGCAAAATGAACTCCGGCTATCAGACGATTTCTTAGCAAACCCCAATGATGGAGACCGGTTGCTGGCTACCCGCAACAGGGCTGGTGTACTAACACCGGGGCAGTTTTATTACGATACCGTTACGGTAACGATACCCAGCAGTACCATACCTGGTAACTATATATTAATAAGCCGGGCTAATTCGAATAATGTAGTGGTAGAGTCAAATACTACGAATAACCTGGGCTTTAGTTTGCTCAATGTATTTACGCCACCGATAACTGATTTGACTGTGGCCAATGTTATGATACCAGATACAGTGATGTTGGGTTATACAATGGATACAGCCAGGTGGGTGATTGCCAATCTATCGGCGGAAGAAGCAAGGGGCCATACCTCCGATGGTATTTATTTATCAGCAGGGAATCTATTTGACTCCACAGCCACACTGATTGGTATAAAATATAAGAATATTAATTTACAACCACTGCGAACTGACACGGTAAAGCTGGCTCCATTGGTAACGGGTGTGGTGGAAGGCAACTATAGTGTATTTGTAAAGACTGATTTGCTGAATCAACTCTCAGAATCTGATAAAGATAATAATACCGGCATATCAGCCACACCTGTATATGTAAAAGTGAAAGAACTGCCGCTGAATGTAAATGAGCTAAACACCCTGCATACTATAAGCAGGTACTATAAACTCAGGATACCTGATTCATTGTACGGTTCCACCATTCTTGTTACACTGAAGAGCAATGATTCGCTGACGATGAAGAATGAAATGTTTATTGCTGGTGGCTATGTGCCCACCCCTGCGAATTATGATTACGGTTATGAGATACCTAATTATGGCAACCAGCAAATAGTAATGTCTGATGTTACGGATTCTGTTTACTATATAATGGTACGTTGTGTGTCGCCCAATCCTTTGGTGCAGAATATAACACTGAAAGCAGTGAAGCTGCCATTTGCTATTTTAAATGTACACACCAACAGCGGTGGCAATATTGGAAATGTAACCGTGAGGATAAGAGGATCTTTGTACAGGGATAGTATGGTAGCGAAGCTGAGTAATGGCACAACTACTATTTATGCCTCTGCTGTTTACTTTACCAACAGTACACAGGTGTTTGCTACTTTCCCCTTGCAGGGTAGACCGCTGGGTGTGTATGATGTAACGCTGATCAAACCTGATTCGTCGGAAGCGGTATTACCAAATGGTTTCTCTATTGTTCCGGCCAATAATGGCGGCTTAATAACGGGTGGTGGTGTAAATACCGGGGCTGGTAATGGCAATGAACCCGGCTGCGACCCCGGCGCCGCCAGCGGTTTGAACTCGCAGTTGGTCGTTGAATTGGTAGTGCCGTCAAGGGTACTGATAACCCGACCAGTTGTAATACTGATCAATTATAGCAACCCGACCAACTTTGATATCCCGGCACAATCAAGAACCTTGTACAGTGAAGCAGGAATAAAAATGGCGTTTACTAAGGAAGGTGTGCCAACAGGAACAACATCACTCTACTTAGAATTGGTAGAACCTGACGGACCGCCGGGTATTATCAGGGCTGGCGGTAGCGGAACGATCATTGTGCACTGCAGAGCCCCCAATAAGCCACCACAGCCAAACAATTTTGTATTGTTTAAATTAAAGTAGAAAAATTGTCCCTTAGGACTCCTTTGAAGAAAAAGAAAAATATGAACTGCTTATCAAATAAAAATAACATAGGTTCAGGTTCGGCAAAGCGTATTTGGCTATTGCTGCTGTTCATTATCGTAACAGCAGTTACAGCTACTGCCCAGAATTTAAACAATCCGAACAAAGTAGGTCCGTTGGGTACGCAGGTCAATACTTTGAGTGGTAATTTATATATTCCGCGGACAGATATTTATATACCGGCGAGGGCCTTTGATTTGGATGTGAGTTTTTATTACAACAGCTATTTGTTTACCGAGGATTATGGTTATGGCAAGGGTTGGACGTTTCAGTACAATATAAGGTACAGTCATGACACAGTACCCGGCGGCAGGTTGATCTTGTGGGGTGATGGTAGAGAAGACAAATATGACTCATTGGCTGGTGGAACTTATAAAACACCGAAAGGATTTTTCAATACACTGGCACAATATGAACCTGGCAAATATGTCTTAACAGAACTGGACGGGTTTAAATACTTTTTCGATAATCCGGTGCATAAGGGTATAACGAGGATGGAAGAGCCTAACGGAAACTTTATCAATTTTACTTATACTGATACGCTGCTAACAGCGATGACCAATACAGCGGGGCAGAGTATTACGTTTACCTATAATGCGCAGGGGCGACTGGCCACGGTGGTGGATGCGATTGCTATCCCCTCAAGAACTTTTACGTATACCTATGATGTGGTAGGTAACCTGAAAGAAGTGAAAGACCCTTTGAATGGTAAATACCAGTATACCTACTTAGTCAACGGCCCGATGAAGTCCATTGCAGATAAGAATAATAACAAAGTGGATATCATTTATTTCCCGGATTTGTCCATCAGTGAACTGATAGGCTGCAACAAGCGGCTTAGTTTTTCTTATGATACAGCTTCTCAGAAAACGGTTGTTACCGATCACCTGGCGGCTGGCAACCAGGTTACCACCTACACCTATCAGACACTGGATAACCTGTCATGGATCACTTCTATGTCGGGTAACTGTTGTGGATTCAATATGAAGTATGAGTACGATGACCAGGGCAACCAGATAAAGATGACGGATGCCAACGGACAAGTATATACTTATACCTACGATACCAATGGCAATATGCTTACTGCTACCGATCCGCTGAACCAGGTCAGTACGTACACCTACACCACCGACTTTAAAAAGCTCAGCAGTTATAAAGACCCCAAAGGAAATCTTTATACCATGAGTTATGATACTGATGGCAATATGATCCAGTTGATAACACCGGGTAACAATATTTTTACAGCAATCTATAACGCAAACGGGGATATCACCAGCAGCATCGACCCAAGGGGGAATACGTATACCTATAATTATGATAGCTATGGTAACCCGACAAATGTAATTGGACCCAATGGTTATAGCGCTATACTTTCTTTTGATGCAAGAGGCCGCCTCTTATCTTATTCAGATGCTAGGGGAAACATTGCAACCGCCGAATATGATATTTTAGACCGGTTGAAAAAAATAACCGATCCGATCAACAATTTTGCACAGTTCAATTATGATGCACAGGGAAATATTGTTTCTTACATCAACAAGAATAATGAGACCAGCACCATAAACTATGATGCCAGTAACAGAATAGTAAAAGTAACGGGGCCAACGGGCAACCAGGTCAGCTTTGCCTGGGATGGTATGGATAACCTGACCGGTGTAAAAAATGCACTGGGGCATGAAAGAAAGATGAGCTATGATAACCGTAACCGGTTGAAAGTCATCAAAGACCCTGAGAATAACAGTGCGGTGTACAGTTATGACGGCAATGGTAATGTTACGAGTATTAATTTACCCAACGGTCGTTCTATAAATTATACATACGACCAAATTAATCGTGTGACATCCATTAACGATGCCACAGGTACTATAGGTTCTTATAGCTATGACAAGAACAATAATATTACCAGTTACACCAATGGTACCGGTGCAACAGTAACAGCAATCTACGACAGCCTCGACCGTATCAAACAAATAACCGACCCCCTGGGTAACAGTTCATCTTATACCTGTGATAAGAACAATAATATCATAACTGCCACCGACCGGGAAGGAAGAACCAGTCATTATACCTACGACAGTCTTGACCGGGTAAAAACCTTTACAGATAATAATGGTTTTGTAATAACTGTGGAATATGATGCGGAGGATAATATTACCTCCCTCACAGACCAGAATAATAATACCACCACATATACGTATGACAGCCTGAACCGCAGGAAAACAATGACCTATCCGGACGGCAAGTATATGGCTTATACGTATGATAAAAAGAGTAATGTAACGAGTGTAAGGCTTACAGATGCAACTATTATTACCTACCAGTATGATACACTGAACCGGGTAACCAGCCGCACATTACCGGGTGGTGAAGTATATAGTTATACCTACGACAAACTTAACAGGGTGCTGACGGCGGTTAACAACAGTGGTCCGGTAACTTTTACTTATGATGCATTAAACCGGGTAACATCAGAAACCTTTGACGGAAGGACTACAAGGTATAATTATAGTATAGCAGGCAGAACGCAGACAACTATTTATCCTGACAGTACAACGGTAATAAAAGAGTTTGATACAAGAAACAGGCTGACTAAGATTTTAAAGGATAGTGTAACGGTGGCGGAGTATGCCTATAATAATGCCAACCAGCTCACCAGTAAAACATTTGCCAATGGCGTAAGCAGTACCATGCAATATGATTTTGCCAACCGCTTAAGCAGCATCAGCACACTGAACGGAACGATACAAAACACTTCATTTACGTATGATAAAGAGATGAACAAAACAGCGATCAACCGGCTGAACAATCCTTCTTTATCCGAACAGTTTACATACGACTATGGCTACCGGCTTACCAATTATAAAAGAGGACCAGTGGGGAGCCCGGTTATACAAAACACTTATACCTACGATGCAGTGGGCAACCGCACAGCCGCCAACCTGAACGGCGCAGCCACCACGTACACAACAAATATTCTGAACCAGCTTACCGGCGTTAACAGTACCAGCTTTACGTTTGATGACAGGGGCAATATAACTTTTGACGGAACATTTTATAAAACCTATGATGCGGAGAACCGCTTAACAAAAGACTCGGCCTCCCCTGCCAGTGTAATAACATACGGATACGATGCATTAAACAGGAGAATCACCAAAGCCATCAATGGCAATACATTGAAGTACACTTACAGCGGAGCTGCGCAAATTGAAGAAAGGGATGCCAGCAATAGCCTGCTGAACAGGACTGTGTTCACTAATTTTTTATCCCCGGTTCTGAATGAAAAGAATGGCAATAGTTATTATTATCACCAGAATGAATTAAACTCTGTAGAAGCTATCAGTAATAACAACGGTAGATTGATAGAAAGATACGAGTATGATGTGTATGGAAAACTCAACCGGTATGATAGTTTAAATAATCCACTGAATTCTTCCTTAGCAGGCAATCGCTTTGGTTTTACAGGTCAGGAGTATGATAGTGCGTCGGGTAGTTATCGTTTTTTCTTCCGGAATTATTCTCCTGAAACCGGTGTGTTTAATCAAAGAGATTTGATTGAGTATGGTGATGGTATGGGCATGTACCAGTATGTGGGTAATAACCCGGCCAATGGGTTGGATATATGGGGATTAGAATGCCCACCTGCATATAGGAGGGAAGATATTGCTTACAAAATTTCATTTATAAATGAAGTGCTCTCCGACAGTTGGGAGAAACCCGCAAATATGTGGGAAAACAGTGATCTTAATGCACATGCTGCTCAAAGCAGACGTAATGCAGATAATCTATGGAAAAGGGGCGATATGGCGAAAAGCGAAAACTGGAAAAATGAGTTCCGGAAGGAGTCAATAAAATCTGACCTTAATGCCCAAGCCTACGAACAAAAAGCAAATGCTAATTCTGCAAGAAATGCAAAAAATGCTAAGGCTCTTGGTAATGGGATGAATGTGTTGGACAACTTGGTAAAGGGCGAAGCATTTGCCTCTTCGTTGGTGGACGGACAAAGCAATGAGCAATATACCCAAGAAGTACAGGCAGGTGGTGATTTAGGGTTAAGTTTATTGGGATGGACTCCGATTGGGGCTGCTTATGGAACACTTGACTTCATCGTTGAAACAGCAACAGACAAAGGGATAACAGCTCACACGGCAGACCTTGGTCAGCATTTGGGGGATATTTCAGTAACTAACGGTACTGAGATTGAAAATGATGCGTGGGCATATATATCAACAATAAAGGATAAAGATGGTAATAGCAGGGGTAAAGATTGGTTAAGAACACAACAAAGAATGGAAGAAAGACAACGAAGATGGAGAGAAAAAAGAGATTGTGATGAAGGTGGTACCAAGAAAAAAGGTCGCTGGGTCTGGGATCTCAACAGGCACATGTATGTTCTCCTTCCTTTAGACCCCAACCTCATCATTGGCCCGGATGGCCAGCCGGATAAAAAATGGGTAAGTGTAAAAGACCGGATGCCTTATACTATTTTATTTGAAAATGATTCAACCGCAACAGCACGGACGAGGTATATAAAAATAACCACACCCATTGAACCCAAACAAGACCCTGCTAGCCTGGAGTTAGGAAGTTTTGGTTTCAATAACCAAAGTTTTGAAATTCCTGCAGGTACCTCTTCTTATTATCAGCGCTTAGATACAAGGGATTCAACAGGTTTGTATGTAGATATTACTGCCGGCTATGATGTAATCAATAACCAGGTATTCTGGGAGTTCCAGGGCATAGACCCGGTAACACTGCTACCGCCGGAAGATCCGCTGGCTGGTTTCCTTTTCCTGCAGGACAGCACCCAGCCCGATTATGGTAATGGCTTTGTCAATTTTAGTATAAAGCCTTTGTCTTCATCACAAACATTAGACACTATCGGTGCAAGGGCATTCATTATTTTTGATCAGAATGAAGTGATACCGACAAATATCCATACCAACACCATAGATGCAGTAGCACCAATAAGTAATCTCGACAGCCTGCCTTCAATAACACCCGATACAGAAATAACACTGACCTTCACCGGTACTGATGATCCAAATGGCTCCGGTGTGAAATGGTATTCCATCTATGTGGCAGATAATAACGGTCCACCGGAATTATATGTATCCAATTTTACCAGAACTGATACAACCTTCAGAGGTGTGGCAGAACATACCTATAAGTTTTATGTAACCGCTACCGATACGGCAGGTAATATTGAACTGCTGAAATTAATAGACAGTGTTAAGGTCAGCAGCGGTGAATATGTTATTTGCCCTGATGGTAATGTAAGTTTTGATTCCAAGATGACTGGTACTACCTATCAATGGCAGGTGGATAATGGAACGGGTTACACCAATGTTACAGATGGAGGCATTTACAATGGTGCCACCACCGCTATATTATCGTTGACAACAGCACCGACAAGTATGTATGGTTACCAATACCGTTGTTTGGTGAACGGTACTACCTACAGCGATGTGTTCCTGCTGAAATTTGGAATGACCTGGGAGGGAACGGTGAGCAATGCCTGGGAAACCCCGGCCAACTGGAGTTGTAATAGTTTACCGGATATGAATACGGATGTAATTATCAATGGTGGTAAAGCTAACTACCCGGTGGTGAACTCCAACACAACAGTAAGAACATTAAGGCTGAACCCCGGTGCAACAGGAACTGTGAATACAGGATACCAGCTTACGATTATGAAATAATAAGCCAGCGTCTTTTCAACTGTAATGATTGAAAAGACGCTTTTTAATTTTTGCATGATGGACCTGATACATATTCCTACCAATAAAGGCGTAAAAGTGGTGATGCCGCAAAATATAATACGTATAGAAGCCAGCAGCAGCTATTGTAAAGTGTATTTTGATAATGAGTACCCTTTAACAGTAGCTAAAATCCTGCAATGGTTTGAAGAAAAACTATCGGATGATTTTTTTTATCGCATCCACCGCACTCATTTGGTAAACAGGCATTTTATCTCTGCTGTTTCTGCTGATTATAAACTTACGCTGCTGAACGGTGAGCAATTCCAGGTAAGTAAAAGAAAGAAAAATATGTTCAGCAACAAAGTGGTATAGTTTGTAAAGCCGGTACTGACCAATTATTTCACATCAAAATCCACCACCACTCTTTTTGTTTTCGGATGACTCTGGCAGGTGAGAATATATCCTTTCTCCACTTCTTCTTCTTCTAATCCCCAATGAACATCCATCATTACTTCGCCTTCCAGCAATTTGGCCTTGCAGGTACAGCACATACCGCCCTTACAGGCATAAGGAAGATCAGTGCCTTGTTGTAAAGCAGCATCCAAAATTGTGGTATCGCTGGCCAGCGGCAGATCAAAATCAAAACTTCTTCCATCCAGTTTTATAGAAATCTTACTTTTCGGTCCGCTATCAGCTCCGGGCTTCCTGCTAACGGCTCCCGGCTTCTTCTGTCCCGGTGAAGTGAACAACTCAAAATGAATTTTCTTTTTGTCAACTCCTTTTGCTTCGAGGAAATCTTTTACACAAAAGATCATTTCTTCCGGTCCGCAGATGAAGAATTCATCCGTACCCGCATAGTCAACCAGTTTACCAAGGTCATTTAATTTCTCCGTATTGATCCTTCCAAAGTTTACCACAGTATCTGTTTTTTCCCTGCTTAGTATATGTACCAGGTTAAACCGTTCCATGTATTTGTTCTTCAGCGATTCCAGCTCTTCAAAAAAAATAATCGAACTGCGGTTTTTATTTCCAAATACCAGGGTGAAACTGCTTTCTTGTTCAGTAGCAAGTGTTGTTTTGATCAATGACAGAACAGGAGTGATGCCGCTACCGGCAGCAAATGCCAGGTAGTTTTTCTTTTGTGCAGGATTGAGTTCGGTGTAAAATTTTCCGACAGGTTGCATTACTTCCAGCACATCACCTTTTTTTAATTGCTCGTTCGCATAGCTGGAAAAAGAGCCACCCTCTACTTTTTTGACAGCTACTTTCAATTGATTTTCCAGCGGGGAGGAGCAAATGGAATAAGTGCGGCGAACTTCTTCGCCATTAATAATGGCTCTCATAGTAAGACTTTGCCCCTGGCTGAATTGAAAATCTTTTTTTAATTCTTCAGGAACATCGAAGAGCAGGGATACACATTCCGGGGTTTCTTTCTTTATTTCTTTTACAGCGAGCCGGTGAAAATGAATGGACATAAATCAGGATTGTTTTCGTAAGCCATCGATCATGATCATTACCATATTGTCTTCCAGTTCCTGTGCATTGATCTTTGCCTTACTGCGGTGCCAGCTTTCAATACCACTAACGGCATGGAGCATAATTAATACTGCAGTGGGGGCATCAATCTTCCGGATTTCGTTTTTGGTAATGCCTTCTTCAATGATGGCGGCAAATTTTTTTCTATAGTTGCGTCGCTGCGTTTGAAAATTGGACAGGTATGGTTCTTCCAGGTGCTTCCATTCACGGTCACTTACATATACTTCCTCGTAATTTTCTGTCATTTGCTTTATATGAAAGCGGAGCAGTTGCTCAATTTTGGCAATGGATTTTTGCTGGCTGCTTTCTATGGTGTCTATGGTTGTATTATAAACATTGGCCACATCGAAACAAATAGCTTCCAGTATTTCGTTTTTTGAACGGATATGGTTGTACAGGCTGGCGGCTTCAATACCAACCGCTTCTGCAAGATCCCGCATGGAAGTAGCTGCAAATCCCTTTTCCCGGAACATGGCAGCGGCCTTGATCAGTATCAGGCCTTTTTTAGATGCTTTTTTTCGTTGTGCCTTAGCCATGCTCAAAGATAATAAACCATGTTATTATGAAGTGCATGACAAAAATCAATTGCTTTTTGGCTTTCCGGTTGCTTTTTTATTGCCTGTTGGAGGGGCTGTGGCAGGTTTTAAGGGAAATGGGGGAAGAATCGGTTCCACTTTTTCCATTTTTTCCGGGATGATCAATTCGCTACTGATATCGGGTTTGATTTGTTTGGCTGCTTTTGCATCATTTTGCGAATCAAAAAATGTCCAGAACGATCCTCCATCCCAGGATTGGCCAATAAGATGAGAAGTATTGGTAATACGTCTGCCCTGCCATTCGATTACCGAACGCAGCTCAATGATTGATTGAAAATCGCTTCCCGTTTTTACTATTTGCAGCACCTTTCCCGGTTCATACACTTTCCAGGCTGAATCAGGTACCTGGGCAAATGTTTGGGATAAGTAATTGATGAATTCAGCTTTTCCGCCCATTGTTCCAATCATAGCCGGGTTGCTATAGCGGGCAAAAAGCTCCCAGTTTCTGGTTTTGAAACCATTAGCAAGACTATCTGAACAACGGCGAATACTGGTTTTTACAAAACTGGTGTCAAATTGTGCTTCAGCACCCAAAAAGGCAGTTGTAAAAATAGCAGCCAGCAAAATTGGTCTCAGGGTATTAGAAAAAGGCATATGTCAAAGTTACCAAAACAGGTATTGGTTTTTTTCAGGTATCAAAATTCATGTAGGTTTGCACGCCTTTAAGGTAGTCAGCAATCCAAGGTTATTAGTCAGGAGTCTGCTCCTGTTTACTGATCAAAGATTCCCGGCTTTTCATTAATCTTTAATTCTGGAACTTATGTCGCTAATCACCGTAGGTACAATGGCTTTTGATGCTATTGAAACTCCATTTGGGAAAATAGATAGAATAGTGGGCGGATCAGCTACTTATGTGGCTTATGCAGCCAGCAATTTTGTAAAACCTGTGCAACAGATCTCTATTGTGGGGTTTGATTTTCCGGAAGAAGAAATGGATGAACTCAGAAAAAGGGGTGTTCATCTGGACGGGGTTGAGATAGTGACGGATAAAAAGTCATTTTTCTGGAGTGGCCGCTATCATGAAGATATGAACAGCCGGGATACGTTGGTAACCGATTTAAATGTGCTTGCCGATTTTGACCCTAAAGTACCTGACAGTTACCAGGGGGCGGAATTTTTAATGCTGGGTAACCTGGCTCCGAAAATTCAGCTGAATGTTATTCAGGAACTAAAGCACCGGCCCAAGCTTATAGCGATGGACACGATGAATTTCTGGATGGAATCTGCCATGTCTGAATTAAAAATTGTTTTGAAGTATGTGGATATGCTGATTGTGAATGATGCAGAGGCAAGGCAGCTGACTGGTTTATTTTCCCTGGTAAAAGCTGCTAAGGCGATCATGCAGATGGGCCCTAAATTTCTTATCATTAAAAAGGGAGAGCATGGGGCTTTATTATTTCACGGGGATGATGTGTTTTTTGCCCCAGCTTTACCATTAGAAGATGTATTTGACCCCACAGGTGCCGGTGATACTTTCGCCGGAGGGTTTATCGGCCATTTAGCCAAAACAGGTGACATTTCTTTTGAAAATATGAAAAGAGGAATTATTGTAGGTTCTGCTATGGCCAGTTTCTGCGTGGAGAAATTCGGACCCACAAGATTGAAAGAAGTGACTAAACAAGATATTGCTACCAGGTTACAACAATTTAAGGACCTGGTGAGTTTTGATATTGAATTGGTTTAACCAATACTAATTTAAAATATTAGTACGGTAAAGAAGCTGTCTTAAATGGTATGTCAGCCTGAGCTTGTCGAAGGCTGCCGGTATGATTGCTGATACTTCAAAATCCCGATAGTTATCGGGACAATTTGACAATCAAACTTGCTTTTGAGATTGCTCCTTTATCTTAGTTCAGTTTTCTTGCAAGTACAACGGTGTTTTTAAACTTCTGTTTTTTCCCCTGCAGGTTAAATATTTCACTGAAAATAATATAAGTGCCAACGGGCAATTTCAATCCTTTATCATCCAGTCCGTCCCAGTTCCAGTAACCACTTAATCCTAAAGTGCCATTGCGAACCAGGTTTCTGACAGGTCTGCCTGCCGCATCAAAGATGGTCACATTGGCTATATAACCCGGTTCTGTTACTGCGTATTGAACTGTGGCTATATCATCCCGGCCATCATTATCAGGAGAGAAAACTTTGGGACTGATTGCTATTGCAGCATTGATACTTTGTACAAGTTTGTATTGTGAATTTTTGTAAGTAGGTGTTCCATATCCTGCAGTAGAAGCGGCACTGTGCCAGTTTGTTTCATCTTGCGATGTTCCGTCAGGATCTACCCTTTCCAGGGAAACCCCTTCAGCGTCATCAATCAGTTTAAAATGCCAGTCGTCTTTATATTTCACTTCATCCACCACATTGCCCTGGAAGTTTAATGCAACAACAGTTCCTTCATCATCCGGAAAAGAAGGTGGTGAGGATAGAAGCAGTATATTTTCAGGATTTTTAACCAGGTATTGTAAAGCAAGATTATCAGCATCTTCTGTTTCTACTATATAATCTCCGGGGAAAATATAATAAGGCAGAGGGCTCAATGCTTTTATAGAACTAATAACACCGCTGCTGTTACGGTTAGCGATATATAGTTTGGAAGCATCAAATATTTTATTGCTGTTGTTATACAATTCAATATAATCATAGGCATTACTTCTTGGATTGAACAATATTTCATTAATGATCCATTCCCCGGTTGCTGCATCGGAGGGTAATCCAACCCTGGCTTTATTGGAAGACCCGATAGTGTTGTTCTTACAATCCCTGACATTCAATGCGGTGATAGTATAAACCGTGTTTATGTTTAATGCGGTGGCGACTTTCAGCTGAACCCAATTAAATAAAGGGGAAATAGTTGTTGCACTGATTATGGTAAGACCTCCGTCAATGGAATAGTTGCTAACTGTTGCTCCGGATAAACTATCTACAGGTTCATCAAATACCAGTACAATGGTTACATTATCTGTTGTGTAAGCCCTTTTCAGCTGCGGAGCTATTGCATCATTGTTTATGGCATCAACAGAATTTTTCTTTCCCGGGGTGCCGCCTGTCACATGCACACTTGCTTTCCAGTTGCTGATGCCGGTACAGGGGCTTTTGGTGTCAATCATTTCAAGTGTCCAGCCGCCTTCTTTTTTCAATTCGTTCTGGTACCAGCCGGATGTATACCCTACCGAATGTATTGTTGTTCCGTTCGCAGCTTTTAGGAATAACTGATCGCCGTCGTTATCCAATGAAGGAAAACTGGTGACGGAAATAGTTGTCCCGAAGGCTGACATTGCTGCTACAGCGCTGCCGGTACAAACAATTACAAAGCTATCAGGCTGTAATGTAAAATTGGGCATAGGGCCACTTTGCCCGCCTGTATCACCAATACGCCAGTTTTGTAAGTTGACAGGTGCAGCACTGGTGTTTTTTAATTCAATCCATTCATTGGAAGGCAATCCAACCTGCGGAGAAGGATCAGCCATTATTTCATCGATCACAATATCATACCTGTTTTGTGACAACAAACAAACAGGTGTAAGTAACAATACAACTAACAGGGATAAGGTTATTTTCATCATATACAAGTTAAATAATCATTTTTATATAGACAGGGTATCAAAATTTTTCTGCGATTTTTTGGCTGTAAATAGTTACCCGCCTATTTTTGCACCCGGTATGAATGAAATGAAACACACAAAACGCATTATGAAACATTCCTGAGGGAAGGTTTGCAGCGTTATGTATGTAACAACATAAAAGTTTAGCAGGCCTTCCATATGGAAGGCCTTATTTTTTTACCATAATTATTAATTAAAAACTTTGTTTGCAAAAACAGGGATGGGGGGATTAAAAATGAAAGTTGCAGTAGTAGGTGCCACAGGATTGGTAGGCTCCAAAATGTTACAGGTATTAGCAGAAAGAAATTTTCCGGTTACGGAATTAATACCGGTGGCCTCTGAAAAATCAGTTGGAAAAGAAGTGGAGTTTAAGGGTAAGAAGTATAAAGTAGTGAGTATGATGGATGCCATTGCTGCAAAACCTGCTGTAGCTATCTTTTCCGCAGGGGGGAGCACTTCACTGGAATGGGCACCGAAATTTGCCGAAGCAGGTATTACCGTGATTGATAACTCATCTGCCTGGAGAATGGATCCTGCCAAACCATTGATAGTTCCCGAGATCAATGCAGATATTCTTACGGCGAATGATAAGATTATTGCTAACCCCAACTGTTCTACCATTCAAATGGTGGTGGCATTAAATCCATTGTATAAAAAGTACGGGATTAAGCGAATTGTTGTTTCAACATACCAGAGTGTAACAGGTACAGGGGTGAAAGCAGTTGAACAATTAAGAGGTGAAAGAGTAAAAGAGGTAAAAGGCGAAAGTCCCGATTACCCGATGGCGTATAAATATCCAATTGATCTGAATGTGATTCCGCAGATTGATGTGTTTCTCGATAATGGCTACACCAAAGAAGAAATGAAGATGGTAAATGAAACCTGCAAGATTATGCGGAACAATTCGATTCGTGTTACTGCCACTACTGTTCGTATTCCGGTTATGGGCGGACACAGTGAAGCAGTGAATGTAGAGTTTGATAAAGATTTTGACCTGGATGAAGTAAAGACATTGCTGCAATCATCTCCCGGTGTGGTGGTGGTAGATGATACGACCAGGCAGCAATATCCTATGCCAATGGATGCACATGAAAAAGATGATGTGTTTGTGGGAAGATTGAGACGAGACGAGAGTCAGCCAAATACATTGAATATGTGGGTGGTGTCGGATAACCTTAGAAAAGGAGCTGCCACCAATGCGGTTCAGATAGCGGAATATTTACATTCAAAAGGATTACTCGGT
This sequence comes from Chitinophagaceae bacterium, assembly GCA_041738795.1. Taxonomy (GTDB): domain Bacteria; phylum Bacteroidota; class Bacteroidia; order Chitinophagales; family Chitinophagaceae; genus JJ008. Next base: position 66,706 of record JBGSPB010000014.1, read on the forward strand.
TAAAGAATGATTGATGAATTCTATCAGCGGTTGCAATGCTTCAAAGCTTGCAACCGTTTTTTTTACCAGGTCTTTTGTTGTAAGGTCAGTATCCTTTAATGATGTCATTGCTACAAAGCTTTTCAGCTTCAGGTATGCTGCAGCAGGATTATCGGCCTCATACCCTTTGGGTAAACGGGTTAACACATATTCCTGGTCACGGGAAAGATCGGTGTAAACAGATTTAAATTTTTTTGAACTGGTAATTTCCCTGAACGCTGCAAAATTGTAATCAATCTCCTGCCTTACTTTTTTTAATTCAGGGGGCATAGGCATCCATAAACCACCGCCTGTGAAGCTCCGGCCAGGCTCGCAATGGAAATAATATCCTGCATACAAGGATTTCTTGCCTCCCCTGTTTAGATAGGCCCCCATATTCGTTTTATAGGGAGATTTATCTTTTGAGAAACGAACATCACGATTGATTCGAAACATACAGTCTTTGGCTGTAAGGTTTTTTATGGAAGGATCCTTTTTGCTAAGCTGGTCAATTACTTTTTGGATAAAGGCGGCAAAATCAGCTTTTGCTTCTTCATACATTTTCCTGTTTATATCAAACCAGGCTTTGTTATTGTTTTTCTTCAGCTCTTTCAGGAATTTTATTGTGGAAGGGCTTAGCATTCTTTTGCGTTTTTGCTAAGATAATGCAGACAGGCAATAAAGGGTCCAACTATAAACTATGAACGAATAACTATAAACTTTCTATATCCTTCCCCAATTCTCCCCGCTTTTGATCCGGTACATTGTCATTTCGCTCACACCATAATTGCTGGCCAGTTGCCTGATGGTAATATTCCGCTTCTTATTACTGAGGATACTTTTTATTTTTTTAACCTGGGTTGCGGTTAGTTTAAGCCCCACGGTTTTATTAGCCTGCTTTTTTTTGTAAGCAATTTTGGCGGGACTATGTTGCTGGTGAGCCATCATTTTTTCCAATGTAGCCCAGCTGAGATTCTTTATAGTATTATCAAGTTTATTGTGATTACGGTGAATAACGTACTTATGATTGACGGAGGGTTTTTTTAAAAATAACTTTGCCATTTCACGATGTATATATAAAGTGCCTTTGCTATCAGGCCGGTGCAGGTTTAACGTACGATAACCTGTGGTCAGGGAACCACTCAACGTTTTCCCATCCTGCAATACATCTTTCTTATAACTGGCAATACGTCCAAAGCTGGATACTGCATAACGGTTGCGAAGTTGCTTCCATCCGGAAAATGTAAGTGGCTTCCAGGTTTCGCCTGCTAATTTTTTAATCATAGTAAGTGTTTTTTACCCGGGAACAGGTTGCAGTTAATAACGGTGGTACGTGGAGGTTATCAGAGCAGTTTATATGATACTAAGTTAAAATAATTAAAAAGTATCAGCAATATTATTTTTTACCAATCATTTGGAGGAATTCATCTTCAGAAATGATCTTTACTGTATTGATCTTTTTGGCCTTTTCCAGTTTACTCCCGGCATCTTCACCTACCACCAGGTAATTTAGTTTGGCGCTGACGCCACTTAGTATCTGTCCTCCATTTTCTTCCACCATTGTCTCTGCTTCGCTTCTTTTGAGGGTGGGTAGGGTACCGGTGAATAAAAAACTCTGGCCTGATAAATTGCCACCCGTTGTTAATTGCTTTTTTTCATTTTTCAGTTGCAATCCCAGCTTTTCCAGTTCTTCCAGCATTTTGATATTTTCTTTATTGCTGAAAAAATGATGGATACTTCCGGCTACTTTAGGTCCTACATCTTCGAGATTTTGCAATTCTTCCAACGAAAATTTTTTAAAATCGGGTAAATATCCTATTGCCTGGGCTAATGTTTTAGCCGTTGTTTCACCAACAAAACGGATGCCCAATGCATAGATCAGCCGGTGAAGGGGTTGTTTTTTTGAATTGCTTATGGCCTGTTGCAAATTGTCTATTGACTTCTGGCCAAAGCCCTCCATGCCACTGATCTTTGTGAAATCAAGTGTGTAGATACCGGGAATATCTTTTAGTAAACCCAGTTCATAAAACTTGCGGACATTGGCATCGCCAAAACCGCGGATGTCCATCGCATCTTTACTGACAAAATGAATGATTCGTTCCACTACCTGCGCCGGGCATTCAATATTGGTACAGCGCCAAACTGCTTCTTCTTCTTCTTTAAACAGTTTGCTGTTACAGGCAGGACAGGTTTTCGGGAAATGAATTTTCTTCTCATGTCCGGTTCTTACATCGTCCAGTGATTTCACAATTTGCGGAATTACATCGCCGGCTCTTTCTATCAGTACAGCATCGCCGATCCGCAGGTCTTTTTCTTTGATATACTCTTCATTATGAATGGAAATACTGCTAACTGTGACTCCGCCAACAGCTACCGGATCCAATTTTGCCACCGGGGTAACAGCACCGGTTCTTCCAACCTGGAATTCAACATTCAGCAGCTTACTGGTTGCCTGCCGTGCCTTGAATTTATAGGCAATGGCCCAGCGGGGATGATGAGATGTCATGCCCATTTTGTCCTGGAGGGCAATTTCATTCACCTTTATTACCATGCCATCTATTTCATAAGGCAGGTTATCTCTTTCAGTTTCAAAATCACGGCAATATTTTATAACCGGGTCAATACCTTTAAAAAGCTTTTTTTCTTTTTCAGGGCTTCGGAATCCAAGGTCCCACAGCAGTTGCAATGAACCGGAATGGGTTGTTAATTCCCCCGGTATTTTTTTACCTTTTACCAGGGAGAAATAGCTGACATGGTAAACAAATGCTTCAAGGTTTCTTTTTGCAACTTCCGAGGAATCCTTAATTCGTAATGTTCCTGCCGCGGCATTACGGGGATTAGCTTTAGGGTCTTCTCCCTGTTCAATTAGTTGTTCATTATACTTTTTGAAATTGCTTTTGTTGATCAGCACTTCACCTCTTATCTCTACCTGTTGCAATCCGTAATCTGAAAATTTTGCAGAAAGAGGGAGTGAACGAATCTGTTTCATATTGGTAGTTACCTCATCACCTTCCACGCCATCACCTCTTGTAGCCCCCCGGGTTAATAAGTCATTCTCATAAATCAGCGAAATGCTTCCCCCGTCAAATTTTGGTTCCACACAATATTCAATTTTATCGAGCCCTGTCAGTTCTCTTGCCTTTCTGTCAAAATCAATAAGGTCTTCAGCATTGTAAGAGTTATTTAATGATAACATAGGAACCAGGTGTTGTACGGTCGGGAAATCCTTTGTTAATCCTTTTGCTACTCTTTGGGTGGGGGAGTCAGGTGTAATTAAAGCCGGGTTCTCTTTTTCAATCTTCTCCAATGTCTTGAAAAGCTGGTCATATTCATAATCGGAGATCAACGGGTCGTTTAATATATAATACCTGTATTCATGAAATCGGAGGATGTCACGCAGCTGTTCAGCATCCTGCTCCTTAATGGAATAAGGCGACTGCTTTTTAATCAATTCAGCTGTAAGCCTTTGTAATTCTTTCGTTTGCTCTTTTGAATACATATGACAGAGAGGTATTGCCCCGTAAAGTTAGCGTCTCACTGATAAAAACTTTCAGTGATAATGTGAAAGAAGGAAAAATTAATGTGTCGTAAGTACATATTTATTACCTTCGAAATTGGATTACTAAACAAGGTGATGCAAATCTCTTGTTCTTACCGATTTTGAAGTACTAAACGAGCTTGCTATGATAAGAATCTTTACACTGCTTTGCGGCATTGCCTTTACTGCTTTTACAGCAGGGGCACAATTATTAACCTGGACACCAGACTTTGCCAGGGATAATGATAATATTTCCATCACTGTTGATGCTTCCAAAGGGAACCAGGGGCTATTCAATTACGCCACTGTATCAGACGTATATGTGCATACTGGGGTGATAACAAACCTGAGTACTTCGTCCACTGATTGGCGTTATGTAAAATTCAACCAGAATTTTAACCAGCCTAATGCACAACTTCAGGCTACATCGTTGGGCGGAAATAGATGGAAATTCGATATTACCAATATCAGGGCATATTATGGCGTACCTGCCGGCGAGACAATCCAGAAAATTTCTATCCTCTTCAGAAATGGGGCCGGTACCACTGTTCAGCGTAATGCTGATGCCAGTGATATGTATATCCCGGTTTATGATAATACTATCGCCACCCGGTTTACTGTTCCATTATTTCAACCCACCTATACCAGGATACCCGAAACAATTAATAAGCAGGTGGGAGATAATATCAATCTTACAGCGATTGCTAATCTATCGTCAACGATGAAATTATTTCTGAATGGAACTGAAATTCAGACAGCCGGCGGTGTTACCACCATTTCTGCCAATCCAACTTTAACTACACCCGGTAATCAAACCATTAGGGTAGATGCTATAAATGGAGCTACCACAAAATCTGAAAGCTTCCAGTTTTTTGTTGCCAGTGCACCAACAGTAGCTCCGTTACCACCGGGGGTCAGAGATGGGATAAACTATGAAGCGGGTAATACATCTGTTGTATTGGTACTTTATGCTCCCGGTAAAAACCGTGTATCTGTGATTGGAGAATTTCCGGGAAGTAATTGGGCTGAGCAGACCAATTATGTAATGAATAAAACTCCTGATGGTAACTACTGGTGGCTTCGTATCACCGGATTAACCCCGGGAACGGAGTATGCCTTTCAATATTTAGTAGATGGAACATTAAAAGTGGGGGATCCTTATGCAGAAAAGATTTTAGACCCGTTTAATGATAGTTTTATTTCTACTACCACTTACCCGGGATTAAAGGCTTATCCAACCGGGTTGACTTCCGGGAATGTAAGTATCCTTCAAACAAATGCACCTGTTTATAACTGGACGATCAACAACTTTTCAAGGCCAGACAAAAGAAACCTGGTTATCTATGAAATGTTGCCAAGGGACTTTATTGCAGCGCATGACTGGAAGACGTTGCGGGATACATTGAATTATTTACAGAGTATGGGTGTAAATGCTATTGAGATCATGCCCTTTAATGAATTTGATGGTAATGAAAGCTGGGGCTATAACCCTGCTTATTTCCTGGCACCAGATAAATATTATGGACCCAAAAACTCCCTGAAAGAATTTATCGACAGCTGTCACAGAAGAGGAATCTCTGTGATTATGGATATAGCATTGAACCATACAACGGGAGCTAATCCACTGGCAGCTTTATACTGGAACAGCAGTACTAATCAGCCGGCTGCGAATAATCCCTGGTTGAATGTATCTGCTACACATCCCTACAATGTATTCAACGATTTTAACCACGAGAGTCTGGCCACACGATATTTTACCAGCCGGGTGGTGGAACACTGGTTGCAGGAATACAAATTGGATGGCTTCCGTTTTGATCTGTCGAAAGGTTTTACGCAGAATGTACAATGTGGTGGCAGTACATCAAATGAAGCCTGTATTTCAGAATATCATGCAGACAGGGTAGCGATCTGGAAACGTTACTATGATACCTGCCAGCTAAAATCGCCGGGCAGTTATGTGATACTTGAACATTTTGCAAATAATACAGAAGAAATCGAACTGTCAAACTATGGCATGCTCCTCTGGGGCAATGCCAATTACAATTTCTCAGAAGCTTCGATGGGATGGGTAGCCAACTCAAACTTTGAAGGATACCTTTATTCAGCCCGGGGCTGGACCAACCCTCACCTGGTAAGTTATATGGAAAGCCATGATGAAGAAAGAATGATGTACAGGAATCTCCAGTTTGGAAATAGTTCAAATACTTCACATAATGTACGGGACCTGAATACAGCATTGAAACGGGTTGAACTTTGTGCCGGGTTCTTCCTGTCTGCACCTGGTCCTAAAATGATATGGCAGTTTGGAGAACTGGGATATGATTTTTCCATTAACCGCTGTGTTGATGGAACAATCAGCAATGATTGCAGATTAAGTAATAAACCTATTCGCTGGGATTACCTGACTGTAGTACAAAGAAAAAGGCTGTATGATATTTTTGCCAGTGTAAATAAACTACGTTTTCATCCCTGGTATAAAGATGTATTTATTGCCAATAATATTAACATAGCCCGGAGCCTGAATGGAGCTTTTAAATCAATGACCATCCGCAGTGCTACCGACTCTTCTATGTTATGTGTAGTGGGTAATTTTGATGTAACGGCACAAACCGCAGGCTTTGCTTTCCCCGCAGGAGGTACCTGGTATGATTACCTGAACGGAAGTACTTTCACCGCAACAGGAACTGCACAAAATCTGACCCTGCAGCCAGGTGAATTTCATATTTACCTGAACAGAAACCTGACCAATGCAGTTGTAACTTCAACCGGTGGAACTGATACTCCCGGCAACCAGCTTATAGCTTCAGTATTTCCTAATCCGGCCACAGTTACATCAGTGCTGGAAATAGAAGTGCCGCAAACAGGCAATGTGCAGGCAGAATTATTTAATGCTGCCGGACAAAAAATGGCGACTGTTTTAGCTCAAATGTTCACCAGAGGAAAACATCGTATACCATTAACTGATAAAATAAATAAATTGCCTGCGGGTATTTATTTGTTGAGCATACAAGCAGCTAATAAAAAAACGCAGGTCAAACTGGCCATTCAATAATTTCAAATTCGATTGCAATGACGGACAAAGCCTTACAACAACTGAAGACGGCCGAAATAGAGAAGATAAGCCACCTTGATTATTTTAATATTGGTATCACTGTTGACTGTGTGATATTGGGATATGATGATAAAGAACTGAAAGTTTTGCTGATCAAGTCCGATATGCAGGAATTTTCCGGGCTATATTCTCTGCTTGGCGATTTTATAAAACCTGATGAAGACCTGGAAACAGCTTCTTACAGAATACTGAAAGAACGAACAGGACTTGACGATGTATACCTGGAGCAGGTACATGCATTCGGGGGCCTTAACCGGCACCCTTCCGGCCGTGTAATTACAATTGCTTATTATTCACTGATTGATATTAAAAATCACAAGTTTCAATTAAGTCACAATGAACTTCACTGGCACCCGGTGAATGAAATAAGAAAGCTGGCTTTCGATCATAAACTTATTCTTGATACCTGTTTGAACAGGCTCCGGCAACAGGTAATGGAACACCCGGTAATTTTCAATTTACTGCCGGAAAAATTTTCGCTGCGTGAATTGCAGGAATTGTATGAAGCCATATTGGGTGTTGAACTGGACCGTAGAAATTTCAGGAAAAAAATAGCTATCAAAGACTGGTTGTTGGATATTGATGAAATGGAAAATGATGTGCCTCACCGGCCGGGTAAATTATATGCATTAAAGAAACAGTATAGGCCTAAAGGGGCAAGAGCACTAGCGCTTCACTGACAAAAATTTATAATATCAGATTCTAAATCGAAAGCAAATAAAAAGGCGTTGTATTTTCTGCAACGCCTTTTTATAATTGTCTTATTGTGCCAGTTCTAAAAGCGGAATGATACCCCTCCATTTATTGAATAATCAGCAAAAGCTGCATCACCTTGTATTTTGGTTCCGGAAGCAGCCGTTCTCAATTTATCTGCATAACTCTGTGTCCTGTTTCGTTGCAGGGCAACTGGTACGGATAAGTAAAAATTTATTTTTTTGGCCTGGTATGAAACAACAGGTTCTGCAGCTATTATCATTCCGGGTCTTCTAAAACCCTTATCACCACCAATCAGGTCACTACTGGGTATTGCTTCAATGCGTACACCACCCGTAAAATTGAATTTACCTGTCATAAAGCTTGCGCCGGTTCTTGCCATATACTGATCAGGTACACTCATGGTACTGGTAAAATATTGGAGGGCTATCGTATTCGGGGTGCCGCCCCTGGCAGTTGATACGCCATTCTGCTCTCTTGGGTTTACCAGGTAATAAAAATTTCCATATATCCCTACTTTGTGGCTGATATTATAGTAACTGTTCAGTTCAAAAGTAAAACCGGTACCTCCGTCCCCCAATTGAATGGATTGATCAACAGGGCCCATAACAGTAGTTCCATCAGATTTATAGAAATAATCCTGGTATTGATAATCTCCTGTTGGTAGTTTGATGCCAATACCAGCTTGTATATTTCCTTTGTGATATTTGGCTGGATCAAATAACCAGCGGTAGGCACTGATGCGGAGATCCCCAATACCGAAAGTCTGTGTACTATGTCTTGCTGTTGCACCATTGCTATTGCCGCCATGTTCATATAAAGACGAACGGGTATTAGAAATAACAGGAACAGTCATAGCCAACGACCACCGGGTGTTAAAATACCGGGTAGCTGTAATATCAAGTGAATAACTATGATTGATTACTTCAGTATGGTTTTCTTCTCTTTCTTTTTGTTCAATCGTGCCTACAAAATGTTTATAAGATTTGAAATAACGGTTATTGAAGTTTAGCTGCCACCCTTTGGCCGTTGCAGGATTATTCATACTGCAAGTATTACCATTACTGCGGATAGCCACACATCCCTGTGCATTTGCTTTTGAAGTAGTTATTGCTGAAAATGCAATAACTGCTATTATATATAAATAGTTCATTTTTAATCGTTGGTTTTTGTTATCAATTATTTTTTCATCAGGAGACGCTGGTTCACCAGGTCTCCAACTTTTTTCCCGTATTCCGTACTTATGATACAGGAATTATGAAAATGGATACCTCCGTAAAAACGGGCCCAATTGTTTTCTTCTGCCGCCTGTCGAAAAGAAGTGAATGAACGGTTCTTAATACCAAACTCCAGTTCAGATGTATCTGTGTAAACAAAATTGTCACCGAACACACTGGTTAATGCTTCTGCTGCCGACGCCGAAACGGTACTATGTCCGCAAGTGTATTCCGGGAAAGGCGGTGTTTGCAGGTATGGCCTCCAGTCAGGATCAACATATTTATTGATTACTGTTTCCGGACGTACTGTATTACTCCTGAATTTTTCATCCCAGCACTGAATAAACGCATCGAACATAGCAATGGCTGTTTTTGCATACGCATAAACAGTGGTGGAAAAATCAACGTTGGCAGTCTTTGCTGCGATACCAACAATATTCATCCAGTGACCTGTTGGCGAGAATTTTTTTGTCAAAAATTCTATATGGCCTGATACATTCAGTCTGGTTCCCAAATCATCCCAAAATTCGGCAATATGTTTTTGTTCATCCGTAAGGCTGTCTCCTGCATTTTTTACCGCCATTACTTCCTGGTAATATTTGCTTTTTTTATTGCTGATATCAAATGGAGGAGGTGGTGGTGGCGTAAACTGGTTAGCACTGTCCATCACCATTGTTCTGATCTCCCTCCAATTTGGTTCCAGTGCCTGCGCATACATCGGCGGGGTAGGTATCCATCTTCCGGGAGTATCCATTACCGTGTATTTAGGCGCTGTTCTTGTTTGGGCATAATTATCTTTCTTGCTCCACGCCAGGATGGCCTTTCCTACTTCTTCGGCATAAGCCACGGTGTTTTTGTAAACACTTCCGGGCATACCATGTTCTTTTACAAGCGTCTTCAGGCTGTCTACATATTCTTTCATACTTCCTTCCGGGAAAGTGACAGCTTCTCCTAACTTGCAAAAAGCCAGGATAGCAGCAAAGTTGAAATCAATTTCCTTTCCAGCAGGAGGCGCAGGAATTTTTGTCAGGTGCTTTACTTGCCCGGCCAACGAACTGTACCTGGTTGAATTGCCTGCTGCAATGATCTCGTATGCTGCAATATTGGCGTACAGATAATTTCTTGAAGCAATAATGGGGGGGAAATTGTTTTGCATCACCACATTATTGAGTTCTTTCACTGTCCGGGAATATAAAAGAGGATTACTGGTTATTTGTTTATAATCGTTTTTTTTATTGCAGGCACCTGCAAGCAGCAATGCTGCAATAGCCACTAAAGCTAAACGCATACGTTATCATTTAATAAAATAAAGAAATGGAGATCAATGTCGGGGCCGGAGCAAGTATTAGCAATCAGGTGGCTGGTGCGGTGTTTGACCGTGGAATGCCGGTATAGTAAAAGCGTAACCGGAAATATGAGTGATTATGTAGTCAGCCTGGCTATGTGATAACAATACAGGCTGATTATCGTATTCGCCAAGAATGTTTACAACAAAAGAACTGTGTTGTTTTGGATGACCATGCCGGGATGCACCAGCGGTACTTTTAGCACTGTTCATATCGTAACGGAAATCCTTAGATTGAGGACCCCCGTTGTTTATAATGTCTTTATAGACAACTATGGGAGTTTCTTCATTTTTATTGCTGATGATATGTGTGTTAGTATAAATATTGTCATGGTAGCTGTCATATCCGGCTGGTTGATCTTGGGCAGGGCTTTCTGCTAACAACCTTAATTCAGTGAGACCAGAGATGTAATAAACGTTTTTATCCAATAGAGCTTCCAGGCTTCTGCCGGCTTTTTTCTCCAACTGCCTGACTACAATTTGATATCCCCCTAAATTAAAAAGGAAAATAAGCATTAATGATATGGCTGCAGTCTTTCTCAATTCTGTAAATCCCGGTAGGCGGTTGATGCAATATAAACTTTTAAATTTTTATGCTGGCATGGGTAATATTCATAGCATAGAGTGATCGTTAATTGGGTTTGAAAATTTTCAATACGGAGAAAAAGATCAATTTTGGTAGAGATATAGTTCAAAATCCGGAACTCTTTATTTTTTCTTTAACCAGGTATTGCCGGGATTACTTAAGGTTTATGCCTGGGAACTCCTGGATTGCCGGTGATTCTGGTCATATGGATATTCCTGCTTGGGGCAGACCTGATTACCATAAAATTTGTTTAAGTATTAATAAACAATCATTTATGAAATTAAACAAAACATTTATGCAGCTGATTTTCGTCAATACCTTTATAAAGCGTTAAAAATTATTTTTTGCAAACTTAAAAAAAGTCATAATATTGTGTGTTTAATACACATTTGAATGTGTCTTTTATACATGTTGCTGTGTATTTGGAAATAAGATTGCTTAAAAATTTAATGATTGCTTATGTCTCCCAAAAAACTCTTTAAGGCTGCCGGCCTTATTGTGCTGGCTTTAATGGCGCAAATTTCTTTTGCCCAGGATAGAGTGATTACAGGAAAAGTTACTGATTCAAAAGATGGTTCTCCGTTACAAGGGGCAACTGTTGCTGCAAAGGGTAGCCGCAGTGGTGCTCAAACTGGTTCGGATGGAACATTTAGAATATCGGTGCCTTCTTCTGTAAATGCTCTAATAGTTTCTTCTGTTGGTTTTGCCACACAGGAAATATCAATTGATGGTAAGACATCCGTTGAAGTATCACTTGTTATTGCCAACACCTCACTCGGTGAGGTAGTAGTGGTTGGTTATGGTACTGCCAGGCGTAAAGACCTGACAGGTTCAATTGCCACAGTAGGTGTAAAGGATTTTGCAAAAGGTCCTCTTACTTCACCTGAACAATTAATAAATGGTAAAGTAGCCGGTGTACAGATTACTGCACCAAGCGGCGCTCCCGGTGCCGGTGGTCGTATCCGTGTTCGTGGAGCATCATCTTTATCAGGAAGCAACGATCCACTTATCATTATTGATGGAGTACCTGTTGACCAGCAAAGTGGTATTGCAGGTTCTGCCAATCCGTTGGCATTGATCAATCCTAATGATATTGAAACATTCAATATCCTGAAAGATGCCTCTGCTACAGCGATCTATGGTAACAGGGCTACCAACGGAGTTATTATTATCACTACCAAAAAAGGAAAATCTGGCCAGTTAAAAGTAAGTTTCAGTACTCAAAACTCTCTCTCTGTTGTAGGAGATAAATTAGATGTATTGACTGCTGATGAATTCAGGGCAGTAGTTAATGGGAAAGGTAATTCCAACCAGCAGGGCCTTTTAGGTGCAGCCAATACAAACTGGCAGGACCTGATTTACCAGACAGCTTTCATGACTGATAATAATATAGCACTCACTGGTGGTATCAAAGGCCTTCCCTATCGTTTTTCATTGGGTTACCTTAACCAGGATGGTATATTGAAAACAGGCAATATGAACAGGGTTTCTACTGCTTTAAATATTAATCCAAGATTATTGGAGAATTCATTAAAAATTGATTTCAATTTCAAGGGTTCTTTTACCAAGAACACATTTGCTAATGAAGGTGCTATTGGTGCAGCTGCCTTTTTTGATCCAACTCAGAATCCAACCCGTTCCGACAATCGTTTTGGAGGATATTGGGAATGGTTGGCTAATAATAATCAACCGGACGGATTGGCTCCCAAAAACCCTCTTGGGTTGCTGAACCTGAGAGAAGATAAGAGTGATGTACAGCGCTACATTACCAATCTTCAGTTAGATTATATTTTGCCTTTCTTTAAGGACCTGAGAGCTAATCTTAATATCGGGTATGATTATGCAAAAGGTGAGGGTACTGTTTATGTTCCTGATTCCGCTGCTGCAGAATATATCCGCGGCGGTAGAAATAACCAGTATGATAATACCAAGAAGAATAAATTATTTGACTTTTATTTGAATTATGTAAAGGATATTAAGAGTATTAAAAGCCGTGTAGATGTAATGGCTGGTTATGGATACCAGGATTTCCTGCGTCAAAGCACCAACTATCCTGATAACAGGGCTAACGGAACAGTGTTTGCTCCGGCTGCACCATTCCCATTTGAAGCCCAGAATACACTGGTTTCTTTCTATGGAAGAGCTAACTTCTCTATCAATAGTAAATACTTATTTACTACCAGCTTACGCCGGGATGGTTCCTCCAGGGTTAGTAAAGACAATCGTTGGGGTTTATTCCCTTCAGCGGCATTTGCCTGGAACATTGGCGAAGAATCTTTTCTGAAAGGAAGCAAAACATTGTCTTCTCTTAAATTAAGAGTCGGTTATGGCGAAACTGGTCAGCAGGAAATAGGTAATGATTATGCTTATATCCCTAACTATACATTGGGTACACAAACAGCACAGTACCAGTTTGGTAATACATTCTACCAGGTTAATCGCCCCGTAGGATATGATGCTAATATCAAGTGGGAAGAAACAAGTACGTTCAACGTTGGATTGGATTTCGGATTCCTGAACGGACGTATCAGTGGTAGTATAGATTACTATAATAAAGAAACCGAAGATTTGCTGAGCTTCATTGATGTTCCAGCTGGTACAAATTTCACTAACAGAATTTTCACTAATGTTGGTGATATGAATAATAAAGGTGTCGAATTCACCTTTAACTCTACTATAATCAAAAAAACCAAGTTGAACTGGGATCTCGGATTCAATGTTACCTACAATAAAAATGAGATCACCCGGCTGACAAAAATTGATGACCCCACCTTTATCGGTGTGGCTACAGGCGGCATTTCCGGTGGTGTAGGTAATACTGCCCAGATACATTCTGTAGGATACCAGCCATCTTCTTTCTTTGTATTACAACAGGTATATGATGTTGATGGTAAACCAATCGAAGCTTTGTATGTTGATAGAAATGGAGACGGTATTATTAATAACCTTGATTACTATCGTTATAAATCACCAGAGCCGCTGGTACTGGTAGGTTTCACTACAGCTGTGAATTACGATCGTTGGAATTTCTCAACTGTATTGCGTGCTAATATTGGAAACTATATGTATAATAATGTGTTTTCAGGAAGCGGTACTTTTCAACCCAGTTCTGTATTATTCCTGAATAATGTACATCGCAATTATTTAGAGACAGGATTTGCCAATAGCCAGTATTTCTCTGACTATTATGTGGAGAATGCTTCATTCCTGCGCATGGATAACTTTACTGTTTCCTACGATTTTGGAAAAGTTTTCAGGAATGCAGCCAACCTCAGGGCAAATGCCAGCGTTCAGAATGTATTCGTGGTAAGCAAATACCGCGGTTTAGATCCTGAAATTGCAGGAGGAATAGATAATAACTTCTATCCACGTCCAAGGGTATTCACATTAGGCTTCAATCTTGACTTATAATAATTACGTATTTGTAAAAAATAAAATGCTTGCAAAATGAGAAACAATATTTTTAAAATTTTTGGACTGATTGCCGTTTCAGCATTAGTTCTTACGTCTTGTACAAAAGACCTTGACCGGCAGCCTGTGTATGGTAATACAGCTGCTACTTTGTACAAAGACCTGGCGGGATACAAATCAGTTCTTGCCAAAACCTATGCTGGTTTGACGCTGACCGGTAATAGTGGTCCTGACGGACAGGGAGATATCGCAGGTATCGATGAAGGATTCTCCAGCTATATCCGCCAGTATTGGTCTGCACAGGAATTAACAACTGATGAAGCTTTGATCGGATGGAATGATGCCACTATCAAAGATTTTCATAATTTATCATGGAGTTCTGCAGATGTATTTATCAGAGCTTTATACAGTCGTATTTTCTTCCAGATCACATTGGCTAATGAATTTATTCGTGAGAGTGCAGCTTCTAAGCTCAGTGAAAGAGGAATATCCGGCGCAGATGCTACAGAGATTGGATACATGCGGGCTGAAGTCCGTTTCCTGAGAGCATTGAGTTATTATCATGCATTGGACCTGTTTGGTAATGTTCCTTTTGTTACTGAAAATGATAATGTAGGTGCTTTCCTGCCAAGCCAAATCACCCGTGCAGATCTCTTCGATTATATTGAAGAAGAATTGCTGGCTATCGAAGCAGACTTAAAAGATGCCAAAACCAACGAGTATGGCCGTGCAGATAAAGCTGCGGCATGGGCATTACTTTCAAGATTATATCTGAATGCAGAAGTGTATATAGGCGCTCCTAAATACACAGAGTGCATTACTTATTGCAATAAAATTACAGCAGTTGCCGGCTATTCCTTAGTGAATAATTACAGGAACATGTTCCTGGCTGATAACAACACAACATCTACCAGTGAATTCATTTTCGCTGTGAACTTTGATGGGGAAAAGGCCAGAACCTGGGGAGGTACAACTTTCCTGGTGCATGCACCGATTGGTGGTTCAATGAGTGCAGCTTCACATGGTGTTGATTTTGGCTGGGGTGGTATACGTACTACTAAGCAATTTGTACAAAAATTTGCAGGACCGGCAGGTGATGCAAGAGAGAATTTTTATACCAGTGGTCAGAATCTGGAAATCAATGATGTTTCGAACTTTAATGATGGTTACGCCATTATCAAGTTCAGAAATGTTAAATCTACCGGCGGTAACGGTTCTAATCCAACATGGGTAGATACAGATTTTCCTTTCTTCCGTTTAGCTGAAATTTACCTGAATTATGCTGAAGCTGTTTTACGTGGTGGATCAGGTGGTAGCGCTGCAACTGCATTAACTTATATTAATAATTTGCGTCAGAGAGCTTATGGCAATGCAAGCGGAAATATACTTGCTCCTCAGCTTACCGTTCCATTCCTGTTGGATGAAAGAGCACGGGAATTACATTGGGAAGGTGTTCGTCGTACGGACCTGATACGTTATGGACAATTCACTGAAGGAACATACCTGTGGGCATGGAAAGGTGGTGTTGCCGGTGGACAGGCTGTAAGCAATAACCGTAAGTTATTCCCAATCCCGTCAGCTGACCTGGTTGCAAATCCTAACCTTGTTCAAAACGCAGGATATTAATATCTGATTAAAACAGAACTTAACTTATTACTATAAATTTTTTATTATGAAAGCAACATTTAAAAGTTCACTCTTGCTTTTGATTGCTTCAGCCACTTTTTTCACTTCGTGTAAAAAAGACGAAGTAAAGGCTGTGCTGAATCCAAGTGGTGCTATTGCGTTGACGAGTACCCAAACAACCCTTGTACTTGCACAGGCTAATGCTGCCAATACTGCCGCTGCTTTTACATGGGATAAAGCCAATTTTGGATATCCTGCCGGGGTTACTTATACCCTGCAATTTTGCAAAGGAGGAACAAATTTTGCAACTCCTACTACTACCAGTATAAATATGGAAACTGCATTGGCAAAGACCTATACAGTAGGCGATCTGAATGCAAAGATGCAGGATATCATACCTTATGGTTCTGCCCAGCAGGTTCAGGCAAGGATTAAGGCTGATGTGGGATCTGGAGTTGACCCCATTTACTCAAATGTCTTAACATTAACAATCACTGCGTATCGGGATATTGTTAACTATAATTTCCCGCAGGCACTTTGGATCGCAGGTAATTACCAGGGATGGTCACCTTCAACAGCACCAAAAATTGTAGATAAGTTTGCCAGCGGAACAACTGGTAGTGGCTATGAAGGCTATATAAACTTTACAAATGCTTCTCCGGAATTTAAAATTGTGAAGGGGCCAGATTGGTCATTTGGTGATTTTGGAAGTAGTGCACCTGGCATCCTTACTAATGGCGGTTCAAATCTTACTTTATCAGATGGAGCAGGTGTTTATCGCTTGAAAGCGAATACCTCTGCCATGGAATGGTCTGCAACAAAAATCACAACATGGGGTATAATTGGTAGCGCCACTCCGGGTGATTGGGGTGCCAGCACACCTATGACCTTTAATGCTGCTGATGGCACATGGACCTTAACTGTTAATCTCGTTGGTGGTGCAGGTAAGGAAATGAAATTCAGGGCTAATAATGATTGGGCAATCAATTTTGGGGATAATGCTCCTGCAGATAATAAACCAGATTATGATGGTGGTAACATTGCAATTGCGGAGAGTGGAAACTATACCATTACATTAGATATTGGTTTGGCTGGCAATTACAGTTATACTGTTAGAAAAAATTAGAATAATCTATTCGTTCTTACGAGATAAAAGTGGTTGCCAGGTAAGGCAACCACTTTTTTTTATATACTTAATTTTATAACATGTCAAAAATAGTCCTCAGTCATCTGTTTTTCCTTTTCTTTATTAGTTCCGGTTGCGATAAATCGGGTTCCGGAAACGGAGGTGGAACTACACCGCCGGTTACCAGTTCATTCGCCAAAGGAGCAGACATCAGCTGGCTTACACAAATGGAATCAAGCGGACGGATATTTTATAACAGCAGCGGAACAGCACAAGAGTGTATGCAAATTTTAAAGAATTTAGGCATGAATTCTATCCGGTTGAGAGTGTGGGTTGATCCTGCAGGCGGCTGGAATAACACTGCGGATGTAGTAGCCAAAGCTATCCGGGCCAAAAATCTGGGAATGAAAATCATGATCGATTTTCATTACAGCGACTCCTGGGCAGATCCGGGTCAGCAAACAAAACCTGCTGCCTGGGTAGCACAGGATTTTGCAACACTGCAAACCTCCGTTTACAATCATACATTCAATGTTTTAACTGCACTTAAATCCAGCGGAATAACACCAGAGTGGGTACAGGTTGGCAATGAGACCAATGACGGGATGCTTTGGCCAACAGGAAAGGCTTCGGTGAATATGGCCAATTTTGCTGCGTTAATAAATAAAGGATATGATGCCGTAAAAGCGGTTGATGCAACAATTAAAGTGATTGTTCATATTTCAAATGGTCATGATAACAGCTTGTTTCGCTGGATCTTTGATGGGTTAAAGAATAACGGCGGTAAATGGGATATAATAGGAATGTCTTTGTACCCGGATCCCGCTAACTGGTCAGCGATGAATTCGCAATGTTTAGCTAATATCAATGATATGATAGCCAGGTTTGATAAACCGGTGATGATCTGTGAAGTGGGAATGAGCTGGGACCAGGCAGCAGCTAGCCAATCATTTCTTTCAGATCTGATCAGTAAAGTAAAATCTGTACCCAGTAATAAAGGCCTGGGCGTTTTTTATTGGGAGCCCCAATGCTATGGAAACTGGCAGGGATATACCAAAGGAGCATTTGATAATTCCGGTAAGCCAACGATTGCGTTAAATGCATTCAATTGACTTTATTAATTACTTACTTTGCTAACTTGCCTGTATGAAATATACAGGCTTTTTTTTAGCAATAGCAACTGGCTTGTCACTGGTAGTTAGTGCACAAAGACAGCAACTGAATTTTGATAATGACTGGAAGTTCCAATTTGGCCATGCAGCTAATGCGGAGAAAGATTTTAACTACAGCATAGCTAATATATTTTCCAAATCCGGTGCAGCGGTAAAAACAGCGATCGATCAAAAATTTGATGACGGCAAATGGAGAAAATTAAACCTGCCACATGATTGGGCCGTTGAATTACCATTTGTGAATGTCGATAATTTTGATGTGATGGCCCATGGCTATAAGCCTGTTGGTGGTTTATTTCCCGAAACAAGTATCGGCTGGTATCGTAAGCATTTTACAGTAGCAAGATCAGATTCAGGCCAACGGTTTCAGTTACAGTTTGATGGAATTTTCCGTGATGCCAATATCTGGCTCAACGGGTTTTATCTTGGAAATAATAAGAGCGGTTATATTGGAACAGCATATGATATAACCGACTATATCAATTTTGATAAAGACAATGTGCTCGTCGTGAGAGCAGATGCGTCGCAATATGAAGGATGGTTTTATGAAGGTGCCGGCATCTATCGTCATGTATGGTTGAATAAATATGCTACTATCAATATTGCAAAAGATGGCGTATTTGCTTATTCAGCGATCAAAGGAAATATATCAACGATAACCATTGAAACGACTGTCCAAAATCAGTATTTAGAACAGGCGAATTGTACTGTTCATACTTTTATAACAGACAGGGATGGAAAGAAGCTGGCGCAATCAAAGGAACTGGCCGTTTTATTACCAGTCAATGGTGTGTCCACAACAAAGCATAGTATGGTTATAACCGGG
The DNA here is from genome assembly GCA_041738795.1 of Chitinophagaceae bacterium. Taxonomy (GTDB): domain Bacteria; phylum Bacteroidota; class Bacteroidia; order Chitinophagales; family Chitinophagaceae; genus JJ008. Next base: position 85,397 of record JBGSPB010000014.1, read on the forward strand.
GCAAGGCTTTGGTCGTTGGAAGACCCATACTTGTACAGAGTTGTTTCAGTGATCAAACAAAACGGAAAAGTGGTTGACAGTGTAAAACAGCGATTTGGTATCCGTACCATTGAAATAAAACCCAATGGAGTTTTTCTGAATGGTCGATATGTAAAACTGAAAGGAGTAAACAATCACCAGGATCATGCAGGAGTAGGCAGTGCCTTGCCGGATTACCTTCAATATTACCGGATCAGCTTGTTGAAGCGAATGGGTGTTAATGCATATCGTACTAGTCATAACGCACCAACACCAGAACTTCTTGATGCCTGCGATAGTTTGGGTATGCTGGTGATGGATGAACAGCGTTTACTGAATAGTAGTCCCGAGTATATTGATCAGTTTGAACGGCTCATAAGAAGAGACCGCAGCAGGCCATCTGTTTTTATGTGGTCTATCGGCAATGAAGAAGGTTGGGTACACACCAACAGCACCGGTAAAAGAATTGCACAAACCCTGATTGCCAAGCAAAAAGAATTAGATCCAACAAGAACATGCACCTATGCAGCCGACCTGCCCAATGTATTCAATGGAATCAACGAAGTGATTCCTGTCCGTTCATTTAATTACCGGCAGTTTGCAGTAGCAGATTACCATCGTGACCATCCCAATCAGCCTATCATTGGTACTGAAATGGGAAGTACGGTAACAACAAGAGGTATTTATGAAAAAGACACCATCAAAGGCTACTTGCCAGACCAGGATATTACAGCACCCTGGTGGGCCAGTAAAGCAGAAGACTGGTGGACATTAGCAGCTACTAATGATTTCTGGCTGGGAGGATTTGTATGGACGGGTATGGATTATCGTGGTGAACCTACTCCTTATCAATGGCCAAATATCAACTCTCATTTTGGTATTATGGATATGTGTGGTTTCCCCAAAAACATTTATTACTACTATAAGAGCTGGTGGACGGATAAAGATGTGTTGCATATTTCACCGCACTGGAACTGGAGAGAAAAAGCGGCGGGCTGGAATAAAAAGCAAGGCGATCCTGTGGATGTATGGGTAAACAGCAATGCAGACAATGTAGAGTTATTCCTGAATGGGAAAAGTTTGGGCAAAAAAGATATGGCCCGCAATAGTCATTTGAAATGGACGGTGAATTATGAGCCCGGGGCATTAGAAGCGGTGGCTTATAAAAAGGGGAAAAGACTGACTAAGAAGATAGAAACAACGGGTCAGCCGGTTGAAGTAGTGGTTACACCTTATAAAACAACAATACTGGCTGATGGAAAAGATGCCACTGTGCTAAACATCACGGTACTTGACAGGGAAGGCCGTGAAGTGCCAGATGCAGACAACCTGATCAGGTTCAGTATTGAAGGGGATGGAAAAATAATCGGAGTTGGCAATGGAGATCCCAGCAGCCACGAACCCGATAAATGTGCAGATGGAGCCTGGCAGCGGACTTTGTTCAACGGCAAGTGCCAGGTAATTATTCAGTCCGGAACAAAACCCGGCATGATAAAATTTGATGCTAAAGCAACTGGTCTTTGGCCAGGTGGTACAGATATACAAACGATATCCCCGGAAAGTGTGGCAACAGTTACTATAGATAATAAATACAAACTAACAGGAGAACAGGCAAAAAGAAGGGAAGTGAGTAAAATGTTAGGTGCTGATATTTCTTTCCTGCCTGAACTGGAAGCAAGAGGAATGAAGTTTTCCGACAATGACGTAGAAAAAGATGCGATACAGATTCTGAAAGACCATGGATTTAATTATGTACGTCTCCGGATTTTTAATGATCCTGCAAGCGATAGTGGTTATTCTCCCGGTAAAGGGTTTTGTGATCTGGAGAATACAAAGAAAATGGCGAAGAGAGTAAAAGCAGCAGGTATGAAACTCTTATTAGATTTTCATTACAGCGATTACTGGGCTGATCCGGGCAAGCAGTATAAACCTGCAGGATGGAGAAAATATTCGTTTGAAGAATTAAAGAAAGCTGTTTATGACTATACCAAAGAGGTGATGCAGCAACTCAAGGACCAGGGCACTACTCCGGATATGGTGCAGGTTGGCAATGAGATCAACCATGGTATTGTTTGGCCGGAAGGTAATGTCAGCAATTTTGATGGATTGGCACAGCTGATCAATGCTGGTACAGCAGCTGTAAAATCAGTTGACCCGGCTATTGTCATGATGCTGCATGTGGCACTCGGCGGACAAAATGATGAATCAGTTTTTTTCATTGACAATTTGGTGGCCCGGGGTGTGCATTTTGATGTGATCGGCGAATCGTATTATCCCAAATGGCATGGCACACTGGAAGATCTGGAAACTAACCTGGATGACCTGGCCAGAAGGTATAACCGGGATGTGATCGTGGTGGAATATTCTCATCGTAAAGAAGAAGTAAATAAGATCGCTTTTGAAGTGGCCGGCGGAAGAGGAAAGGGCACTTGTATCTGGGAACCGCTGAGTACCTGGGAAAAATTCTTTGATGATAAAGGGAAAGCCAATGAACTGCTGAAGTTATATGATGAGATAAGCAATAAATATTTAAAAAACTAAAAACATAAAAGTGGGAGAATACAGGGTTCCGGAGCAGCTAAAAAAATTCGTCACCGATAAAACAATCATTGTAAGATCGCCGGGCCGTATCAACCTGATTGGTGAACACACTGATTATAATGATGGATTTGTATTGCCGGCTGCCATTGATAAAGCGGTTTATGTAACCATTGAACAGGTGCCGGGAACGATATTGTTTTTACATTCAGTTGATTTCAACGAGTCTGTTGAAATCGAATTAACAGCTATTAAACCTGTACCTGGTCATTGGTCAACATATATTTTGGGCGTGGCAGATCAGTTCGTACAGAAGGGGAAACAGGTAAGTGGCTTTAAGCTGAATATTTATGGTGATGTGCCGTTGGGCGCCGGTCTTTCTTCATCGGCCGCAGTAGAATGTGCTGTTGCTTTTGCATTAAATGAATTATTGAATGCCGGATTTTCAAGAAAGGAGTTAGCATTAATGGCGCAGGCGGCAGAACATACATATGCCGGGGTGAAGTGTGGTATTATGGACCAGTTTGCCAGTCTTTTTGGTAAAAAGGATAATGTGATCAGGTTGGATTGTCGTTCACTTGACTATGAATATTTTCCGCTGGAGTTAAATGAGTATGTAGTTGTGCTTTTTGATACACAGGTAAAGCATTCGCTGGCATCTTCTGAGTACAATGTTCGCCGGGAACAGTGTGAAGCCGGTGTGGCATTGATACAACAAAAGTATCCACAAGTAAAAAATTTGCGGGATGCAACTATTGAAATGATCAATGAATGTATCAGCCCGGCAGATATTGTGTATAACCGCTGTAAGTATGTAGTAGAGGAAATCATCCGTTTGCAAACAGGATGCGGGGATTTACAAAGAGGCGACCTGAAGGCCTTCGGACAAAAAATGTATGCTACGCATTATGGATTAAGCAAAGACTACGAAGTAAGTTGTAAAGAATTGGATTATCTTGTTGATTATGTACAACAAAGCCGGGATGTGATCGGTGCAAGGATGATGGGAGGCGGATTTGGCGGGTGCACAATCAATATTATTAAGAAAAGTTCTGTGGAAGGATTGGTTAGTGAGCTTACTGTGGCTTACTTAAAAAATATGGGTAAAGAACTGAAACATTATATGGTCAATATTGAAGACGGAACATCTATAATAAAATGAAGGATCAGTTTCTCCTTATTGTAAAATCAACTTCTTGATAATTTAAAACAATACAAATGGGAAATGCTTTATTTCACCTGGAGTGGATCGATTATGCCATAATGATCATATACTTCATGTTTGTGCTGGGGATTGGATGGGTTTTGAAAAGATACATGAAGGATGCTAATGCTTTTTTGGAGGCAGGAAGATCAATGCCCGCATGGGTGGCAGGGTTGGCTTTTATATCAACGAACCTCGGTGCCCTGGAAGTAATGGGTATGGCGGGCTCAGGCGCCAAGTATGGTATGCTCACCACACATTTTTACTGGGTCGGTGCAATACCTGCAATGGTTTTCCTGGCTATTTTTATGATGCCATTTTATTATGGTTCAAAAGCCCGTTCTGTTCCTGAATATTTGAAATTACGATTCGATGAAAAGACCCGTGGCCTTAATGCTATTCTGTTTGCAGTAATGACTGTGCTCGCATCAGGAATTTCTATGTATGCCCTTGCCTTATTGATGGAAAAAGTATTGGGATGGGATTTCAATCTTAGTCTTTTGTTATCCGCTGCCATCGTATTGGTATATACCTATCTCGGAGGGTTGTCTTCAGCCATTTATAATGAAGTGCTGCAGTTCTTTATTATTGTCATAGGCTTATTGCCAATTGTTTTCTTAGGTCTTCATGAGGTAGGGGGTTGGAGCGGATTAAAAGATGCACTTGTACCGATAGTTTCCGGAAAAGGATTTGAGGGAGACAGTTTTACCACTACCTGGAAATATACAGGCCAGGCAACGTCAAATCCGCTTGGGGTGGAGTGGTATGGAATTCTGTTCGGCTTGGGATTTGTTCTTTCTTTTGGCTATTGGTGTACCAATTTCCTGATCGTACAACGGGCAATGGCTGCAAAATCTACAACAGCAGCCCGCAATACACCACTTATCGGTGCTATTCCCAAAATGCTGATTCCTTTTCTTATTATTCTTCCGGGAATTATTGCCCTGGTATTAATGAATAAAACCGGATCAGATTTTTCAATTAATGAAAATGGTAAACCGAATTATGATCTTACCATCATTATGTTATTGAAGCACTATTTGCCAACAGGTGTATTAGGCCTTGGCATAACTGCTTTGTTGGCATCTTTCATGTCCGGAATGGCGGGTAATGTTTCTGCATTTAATACAGTATGGACCTATGATATTTATCAAAGCTATATCAGACCTGCGACGGGTGACAAAGAAGCAGATTCAAAACATTATCTTAAAGTGGGTAGAATGGCCACTGTATTTGGTGTTTTAGTCAGTATTGCTGCTGCTTACCTGGCCGGGTTATTTGGCAATATCATGGACTTTTTACAAACAATTTTCTCCATGATTAATGCTCCTTTATTTGCAGTGATTTTCCTTGGCATGTTCTGGAAAAGAGCTACCGGGCACGGTGCTTTCATAGGTTTGCTGGGCGGTTTCCTTGTTGCCTTGCTGCATCATGGTCTTACTGTTCCGGCCGGGGCAACCACATTGGTTAAAGGGGGTTGGTTAGGGGTGTTGCATACTTACCCGGTTGAAATGGCCCAGAATTTCTGGACAGCTATTTATGCCTGTGCAGCTTCGGCTATAATTGCCGTGGTTGTTTCTTTATCAACCACGCAAAAGAAAACTGATGATGAACTGCGTGGACTGGTTTATTCCCTGACTCCAAAAATAAAAGAGGACCATGTGGTGTGGTATATGCGTACCAACACCCTTGCCATATTTGTTTTAACTATGATGGTTGTATTATCTGTTTTATTCTGGTAAAAATTAAAAAGAAATAATTATGTTAGATATAAGGATTCCAATCGGGTTATTATTTACTGTATTAGGCATATTACTTTCTGCCTACGGTATATTTACCAATGCCAACACAGAACTTTATTCCAAATCTTTTCAATTCAATGTCAATCTATGGTCGGGATTAGGCATGCTGGTATTTGGTGTATTTATGCTGTTATTGGTAAAGAGGAAGAAAAAATAAGTTCCGGGTTTGAGGTGCATTCTCTTCAGGTGCAGCAGTGTCGGGAATAGCTAGCGGCTTTGTTTATTGCTCACTGGTAAACCTGATTTAGAAAATCTTTCATTTAGCTGGTTGGAATAACAATTTCAGTGTTATTTCAATCAGCTAATTTTTTTCTGATGATCAATAATAAATTGTATCAATTCTTCCAATGGAATATCAATTCGGGTTACGGCATCTTGTATATCCTCCCTGCTTACCTGGGCAGCGAATGATGGAGTTTTTAATCTTTTCAGAACACTTTTCACTTCCAGGCCTTCATATAATGTCGGCCTGATTAAAGCAGCTGCATGAATAAAACCAGACAATTCATCAATGGCATAGATCATTTTGTCCATCTTACTTACCGGCTCTACGCCAAAAACAGATGGTCCGTGTGAAGCGATACAATGAATTACTTCCGGGTCAATATTTCTTTTTTCCAGCTCCTCTATAATCACCCGGCAGTGATCGTCAGGATATTTTTCCCAGTCAGCATCATGCAGCAAGCCGGCCAGTTCCCATTTCAGGGCAGTTGGTTCATCTGCCCCTTCTTTTTCGATGGCCCATGCTTTCATGTTTGCAGCTACCTGCTTCATATGCAGCCGGAGCTTTTCATTGGGCACCCACTCATTTAAAAGAATGCCGGCTTCTTCAAGTGTTAACAGGTTCCCCGAATTTTTGGGGTCACCAAAAGCAGAACGGCCAAGGTTTCTGGTTGACATGTATGTTGTATTTGATTCTAAATATAAAAGGATTTTGAAATTAAATAAACCCGTTTTGAATAAAATACTGTTTCAAATTTACTGTGATCATATTCGGGAGCTCATCTACCTTTGCGATTGATGCAAACAGCAATGGAAGAAAAAATACTCAAGGGGAAGATTTCATTTGTTAATTATGAAAAATCTTTTGCTACTATTGACTATTTAAGTAATACTAAAGAAAAATCGGTCAATTTTAAAACGAGTGCCCCGGATAGCGGGAAAAAAGCACATCATTTCCGGTTGGGTGATGTTGTAAATTTTCAGCTGAAATTATCAGCCCGTGGCGATAAGATGACAGCCTGTAACATTAAATTTCTGCATAACCCGGCTTTAGACCTGTTAATTCAGAAAGCAGCTATTGAGAACCGTTTTTCCGGTTATCTCAAAAAGGTAGAGGAGCAGTATTTTGTAAAAGAATGGGATAGTTATATCTTCTTTCCGCTGGAGATATCACCCTGGGAGAAGCCGCCTGTATCTACTGCGGAAAATGAAGCGATTAGTTTTAAACTGCTGAATCTTGATAAACCTAATGCTATTACAGCAGAATTATTTTCTCATAACTACATTCCTGAATTTAAAATGGCGGTACAGCATTTCAGGAACCAGATCGATGCGGACGCAGTGGTAGCTAAGGTGTCTCCCTATGCTGTCTATCTCCGCTTATTTAATGATACAATACAGGCAAAGCTTCCATTGGAAAAAGGGGAAGTATCTGTATTAAAAGAAGGAGATGTGCTGCAGGTTAAGATTAAACACCTGACCAATACCCGTATAGTTGTTGAAAAGGTAACGGCCAATTAATACGTCTGTCATATTAGGTTCTAAAAATGGGGGATCTATCAGCCTCCGATTAAAGGTATTTAAATACTTGGTCAAAAATTTTATTGATAATCAATTATTTATGAGGCTTCGATAAAAATTACTTTCCCAAATCTTAGGTTTGCATTTGGCTCAGCCCTACCTTTGCCATCCATTTAAAAAACCGGCTGCCGGGATAGCGGTGGCCTTTAAACAGAAATTAAAATGAGCAAATTACATTTCACTACCAAACATGCGAACGAGGCTACCGTAAAACGCAACTGGTACGTTGTGGACGGTACTAATCAAACCGTTGGTCGTATGTGTGCTAAAATTGCTGCGGTTCTCCGTGGTAAGAATAAGGCATACTACACCCCCCACGTTGATACAGGAGATTATGTTATTGTGATCAACTGCGAAAAAATTGTTTTAACCGGCAATAAACTGGACCAAAAGATCTATGACCACTTTACCGGGTATCCCGGAGGTCGTAAAGAAGAAGTGGCCAGGAACCTGATCAACCGCAGACCGGAAGTGGTTATTGAAAGAGCTGTTAAAGGCATGCTTCCCAAAAATCGCCTGGGCCGTAAGATGTACAAAAAATTATTCGTGTACGTAGGTACAGCACATCCACATGGAGCACAGCAACCTAAAGAATTAAAATTCTAACCCTCGCTTTGGCTCGGGTTGACAAAACAAACTTTAAATATTCCAAATAAAATAAAATGGAAAAGCAAAAAAACGGAATTGGTCGTCGTAAAGCCGCTGTAACAAGAGTGTTCCTCTCTAAAGGAGAAGGCAGCATTACAGTAAACGATAAGGACTATAAAGTATATTTTCCCCTGGTTTACTTGCAAAACCAGGTGGAGCGTCCGCTGAAAACAGTAGATGTACTTAATAAGTTTGATATAAAAATTAACGCTGCCGGTGGTGGTGTAAAAGGACAGGCAGAGGCAGCTATGCTGGGTATCGCCAGGGTATTACTCGAAATCAATCCTGAGTTTCGTCCTGCATTAAAAGCTGCAGGTTTGTTGAAAAGGGATCCGAGATCTGTTGAACGTAAGAAATTCGGTCATAAGAAAGCCCGTCGTAGTTACCAGTTCTCTAAACGTTAATAGAAGCGCTGAGCTAATGGCCTTTGGCAATCAGCTTGGAAATCAAAATTTAATTTTTAACTGGCTAACGGCAAACTGCTAATAGCTAAAAGCTTAAAATAAAAAATGGAAAATAATACTTCACTACAACAGCAACTTCTGGAAGCAGGTGTTCATTTTGGTCACCTGAAAAAGAAGTGGAACCCCAAGATGTTGCCTTACATCTTTGCTGAGAAGAAAGGTATCCACATCATTGACCTGAACAAAACTGTTGAATGCCTGCAGGAAACTGCTGCTGCAATGAAACAAATTGCCCGCAGTGGGAAGAAAATTTTGTTCGTTGGCACTAAGAAGCAAGCCAAAGACATCGTAAACGAAAGCGCAAAGAGGGTAAACATGCCATTCGTAACTGAAAGATGGTTGGGTGGAATGCTGACAAACTTCAACACTGTCCGTAAGAGTGTGAAGAAAATGCAGAGCATTGAGAAAATGCTGGGAGATGGTTCTTTTGACAGTATTACCAAGAAAGAACGTCTGACACTGAGCCGTGATAAAGATAAAATGGAGAAAGTATTGGGTGGTATTGCCCAGTTGGGCCGTGTACCTGCTGCTTTGTTCATAGTTGATATAGGACATGAGCATATCGCATTGGCAGAAGCAAAGCGTTTAGGTATTTCTACATTTGGTGTAGTAGATACTAACTGTGATCCTAATAAGGTTGATTTTGCCATTCCGGCAAATGATGATGCTACCAAGTCAATTGCTATTATCGTTAATTATATCACCGCTGCCATCGCAGAAGGTTTGGCTGAAAGACAAGCTGCTAAAGATGAGGATGTAGAAGAGATGACTGACGATGAAAAGGAAAGGAAAGCAGCTAAATTGCTGGCAGAGGCAGAAGCTGAAGGTGGACGTAGCGGAAGAGGTCGTGGTGGTCCCGGTGGTGCTGGTGGTGGCGGGCAAAGACGCCGCTCTGGTAGTGGAACAGGTGGTGGTCGTGGTCCCGGTGGCGGAAGGAGATAATGATGAAAGCCAGAGGTCCGAAGTCTGAAGTCGGACTACTGGTATTAGTATAATAAGTTATAATGTTGTCGGAGGCGGGAACATAAGGCTTCAGACCTCAGACTTCTGACATCAAATTTCAAACTATGAGTACTGTAACTATAAGTGCACAAGATATTAATAAGCTTCGCCAGGCTACTGGTGCCGGCATGATGGATTGCCGTAAAGCGCTGACTGAAACCAATGGTGATTTTGAAGCAGCGATTGACTGGTTGCGCAAGCAGGGTCAGAAAGTGGCTGCCAAAAGAAGTGACCGTGAAGCAAAAGAAGGAGTGGTGATTGCCCAAACAACCGCTGATAACAAAACAGGAATTGTTGTTTGTGTGAGCTGCGAAACTGATTTTGTTTCCAAGAATGCAGATTTTGTTGCTTTTGGTAAAAGTATTGCTGATGCTGCTATTGCTAATAATGTTACCAGCCTTGAGCAGTTGATGGAAGTAAAAATCGGCGATCTGACAGTGGCTGCCCTGGTTGATGAAAAGCTGGCAACTATCGGCGAGAAGATCGGTGTTACAAAATTCCAAAGAGTAGATGCGCCATATGTGGCTTCTTATATTCACGGAGCCTACAGGATTGGTGTATTAGTAGGATTGAATAAAGAAGCTGCTGAGCCGGGTAAAGATGTAGCAATGCAAATCGCTGCCCTGAACCCCGTTGCGGTAGATGCGGCCAGTGTGCCTGCAGATGTAATTGCCCGTGAGAAAGACATTGTGCTGGAACTGATGAAGCAGGATCCCAAAATGGCCGGAAAACCAGAAGAAATGCTGGCTAAAATTGTAGATGGGAAAATGGGTGCCTTTTTTAAAGAGCAAACCTTAACAGCCCAGGCTTTTGTAAAAGATGCAAGTAAGTCTGTTGCTGATTACCTGAAAGAAGCGGGAGATGTACAGGTTACGGAGTTTAAGAGAGTGGCATTGGGATAATAAAATGAATTTGAGAATATATAACAAGGCCCCGGATTTATTCTGGGCCTTGTTGTTTTATAACAGTAAGATGTTATTAATAGGAATTAAAGACCAGTCCAACATCTTATTCTTCTTGGGAAAGACTTGGGGCATTTGGTTCGAACCATGTCTTTTACCCTTTTAAGCAACACCCTTTGTCCTTGTGTATAGGTTGTAACCAACCCTGTTTCATCATAAATGTAAAAGATTTCATTTTTTGGAACCACTGCATTAGGCATTACTCTAATAGTCGTATCATTTAATTTAGTAATTAATTCTGCTTTTGCAGAAGCAGGTACTTGCGCCAGAGTACTCTTAGACAAACACAAGAAAATCAGAAGAAGGGAAACAAAGTACTTTGTCATAAAATTTAGTTTAGTAGTTAAAAAATAGAGAATATTAAAGATCGATTACTTTACCTGGGTTTATTATTAGAAATGCAACTTCATTTTTGAACTATATAATTACTTTTGTACAAGATGTTGGTTTTTATACTATGAGATTCATCTTTTATAGTATTAAAGCGAAAACTTAAATATCCCCGCTATCGGATCATCTCCTTCATTTACAGCACCACCGGCTGAGTATATAAAATTGTTATAAGAAATAATAGATTCAAACATCAGATCCGTATTCATGTAGGAATACGTCCATGTATTGTTCAGTGTGTTATAGGTTTCAATTTTTTTGGAGTGATTATACCATCCAAGCATTCCCCCTATAAAAGCAATTTTATCGTTAGATGTGCCCAGTGGAATCCACACTTTCCCTTCTGTAAGTGAAAGGGTAGACCAGGTGTTGGTGGCTGCATCATATATTTCTACAATACTTTGTGCCAAGCCATAATTACTTCCGGTAAAGTATGCCTTGTCATTCAATACTATTGATGTAAGACCGATATGGGGCAAGCTAAGCTCTCCAATGTTCCAGCTATTAGCAGAGGCATCATATATGTCAACTCTTCTTGTACTTCCGTCGTTGGTATTAGTTCTGCCACCGGCAAACAAAATTTTAGTGCCGATAGCAGCTGCAGTAAAATCACCCCGGGCTTCACTAAGTTCAGCAGTTGACCATGTGTTAGTTGTCATATTGTAAATGTCAACCCGGGATGTAACAGCCGGGTAATTGGTAATGCCTCCAGCAAAAAATACTTTGTCACCAATAGCAGCAACCGCCATATGATGTCTGGCAATGCTAAGTTCTGCAGTACTCCATGTGTTAGTAACAGCATCATAGATATCAATCCTGGAAACAGGGTTTAACCAGCCATCGCCACAACCACCTGCAAAAAATGCTTTGGTACCATTGGAAATGCCACCAATGTTGTGTCTGGCCATGCTCAACTGGGCAGTTTGTATAGTGTTGGTGGCCGGATCAAAAATGTCAACGTCTATTGAAGGTGTGAATTGATTTGAGTAACCGCCGGCAAAAACAAATTTATTATTACAGATTACGGAGGCCATGTCTGCTCTTGGAGATGACAAACTTCCAACCTGGCTCCCTTGGTTAAATGGCAATACATTTGAACCAGTACCGCCACCAGTACCGCCACCAGTACCACCACCAGTACCGCCACCAGTACCACTGCCTGGCGGTAACAACGAAGGGTCACTTTTTGAACAACCAATTCCAAGGGAAACAATCAGTAAAATAATAAATGCTTTTTTCATAGTAAATAATACTTTATTTTAAAAATTTTAATTGGAGATAAACAGAATCTGCTAAATAAAAATCGGGTCTGGCATCCCACCAATGAATCATTATTGTATTATTGGGGCCGCCAATCGGTGCATTTGAAATGTTGTAGAAAAAAGGACGGCTACTATTACTGGTGTTTACTTGAAGTACCGTGCTGCCCATTTTTATTTTTACTAGAATAATATTTTCTGTTTTTATAGTATCTGCTCTCCCTGTTAAGCCTGGCAATGTGCTAAACCTTGGAAGTACAGTAAAATATGTAGAGTCGCCATCAAGCAAGGTCCAGGGATCAAGATGCCAGTTACCAACTGCTACCCGAAGATTGAACGTATCGTAAATTGGTTTGGGTGTAGAGACAATTGGAGTTATAGGAATTCCATTTGTCTTTTCTTTTGAACAACTGATGATTATAACGACAACCGATATAAAAAGTATTAAATATTTCATTTTACTAATGACTTTTTCATTAATCAAATTTTTATCATGCATCCGGAAGTAACAGGCTTCTTGGAATTCAAATCAGTATCCAGAATAGTAAATAGCAGTTGCTTCCAATTATCAGCAACAACGAAATAATGATTAATCAAATTAGTTCCGCCGGACGTAGTTTGAAACATTCCTGAAAAAATACCAGTGGGCATGTTAATATCTATTGTATAGATTCCTGTATAGGCGATATCGGTAAATGACTTTCCACCTCTGTTAGACTTTCCTTTGCCTTCCAGTTTTCCTGCCCCGTCAAAACATACATATCCGGCAAATGAACCAACAGCATAACCGGGCACCTGGGTAAAATGATTGGGTTTTGCAGGCGATTCATAAAAAGCCCCAAGCTGTGGAATTTCTATATTATAAGCTGGCACAGCTCTCCAATAGGCCGTATAGGAATAAGCATAGCATCCCTTCAATAGCGAAACTGAAGGAATCAACTTGTTTTTTGGAACTTTACTCATGGTTGTTAAGGTTTATAACGGTAAGAAATGGAAGATTAGAATTTATTATATCAGCAAGATATATAGATACAAAAGGGTAAAAATCTTAAATCGCTTAACAGGGCTAATAGCTGAAATAGAACTGCAGAAGCAGACCAATACCATTGGTTTTTGAAAACCGGTGTTTATCGTAAAATCAGGTTGTTTGTCAATTAACCGGAGTGGATTTTGGCAATAAGACTATCTATGTGCTAACTTGTAATAAGATTAGTAAACAAGAATATGTATAAGGCAAATCCCTTTATTTTTTCGGCAACCTACCGGTTCTGGCGGCACCTGGCTTTTTGGCTGGTGCATATCATTGTTTTTACTTTTATGTTCCGGCAGGTGAATCAAAACCTGGGTACTCAGTTTTTGCTCTCCACTGTTTGGGCTTTACTGTTTATTATTTATATATACCCTATTATGTATTTGTTTATCCCGCAATTTCTTTTAAAAGGGAAATACGGGCAGTTCATTTTGATAATGCTGCTATGGGGAGTAGGCGGGTGGTTTTGGAATTATGTATGCAGGGCATATGTGTTTTTCCCATTAGCGAATCTTTTAAATTTTAAAGTTGGAGCTAAAAATCCCTGGGCCCCGGTTAGTTTTTTAACTATGAATTCGATGGCCGGCTTTGCCAGTATGATTGTTTTATTTAAGTACTGGATAAAGAAGCAAAATGACTGGCTGCGGGCAGAAAAAGACAAAGTAACAGCGGAACTACAATTGCTGAAAGCACAGGTGCATCCTCATTTTTTATTTAATACACTTAATAATATTTATTCTTTTTCTTTAGATGCTTCGCCAAAAACACCCCAAATGATCCTGAAGCTTTCTTCCCTACTAAGTTATATGCTCTATGAGTGCAAGGCTAATGAAGTATTGCTGGAAAAGGAAATTGAAATAATGAAAAACTATATTGACCTGGAAAAGGAACGGTATGCAAACCGACTTGAGGTTTCCATCAATATAGAAGGAGATATAAAGGGTAAGTATATAGCACCTTTACTCATTTTACCATTCCTCGAAAATGCATTTAAGCATGGCACTTCAGAGCAATTGGAAAAGCCCTGGCTGAGTATGGATATTTCAGTAAAACAAAGAGTATTTCGCTGCAAAATAGCAAACAGTAAAGATGAAGGGATCATAAAAAGTAATGGAGGGATTGGCGTACAGAATGTTCAGAAGCGGTTAGCTTATTTATATCCTGATCGGCATGAGTTGAAACTAGATGATGAAGGCGATTTTTTTGTAGTTTCATTACAGCTTGAACTAAACAGGTCGCCTGGAGTTTCTGAAAGTGTAAACCACTTAATAGCGACAAGTATCGTATAAATGTATTTGTATGAAATTGCGCTGCCTTCTTGTAGATGATGAGCCACCTGCCTTAAAGGTATTGGAATCGCATATCTCTAATAGCAATGGCCTGGAAATTGCAGGCATTTGTAAAAATGCAGTGGAGGCAATGGATGTGCTTCAGGAAAAAACAATTGACCTTATCTTTCTCGATATAAAGATGCCTAAATTATTGGGTACTGATTTTTTAAAAAGTCTTTCAAATCCGCCAAAAGTCATTTTTGTTACTGCTTATCGTGATTATGCTGTAGAGGGATATGAACTTGATGCTATTGATTACCTTGTAAAACCAGTTTCGTTTGAAAGGTTTTTGAAAGCTGTTGCCAGGGTTAAAAAAATACTGGGATATGAAGTTACAGTTCAGCCAGACGAATATAAAAATAACCCTGAGGCATTTGTTTATTTGAAAGTCGATAAAAACATGCAGAAAGTAATTGTAAACGAAATTCTATATGTGGAAAGCTGGAAGGATTATGTAAAACTATTTTTAGATACCGGTAAAAGCTTTATGGTGAAGCAATCTATCAGCTCTTTAGAGAATCTTTTATCCGGACATAATTTCATAAGAGTACACAGGTCTTATATGGTGTCTATCAATAAGATAACAGGCTACAATAATCTTGTATTAAAACTAAGAGATAAGGAAATTCCCATTGGACGACTCTATAAACAACAGGTGATGGAGACTATTCACTCCCGGTAATTGTTTGCAATCATAAATTAATTCTAATACCAAGCTGGCTTATCCACCTGGCACTGCTTCCCGGTGCAGTGCTTGAATTTATTGACCAGGGTTTGCCGGTAAATGGGGTGAACTGGTATTGTGGAGTAAGGGTAGTGGTATTAGAAAAACCTGCAAAGCGTATCAAGGCAAAATTATCGGCTGACATAAAATAAATACGGCCCCAATTTTTACTCAGCATGTTAGTAAAATTAAAAACATCGTAGATAATACTTACCTCTATTGTTTTCTTTTTTGATTTGAGTATAAAATTCTGTTGTATCCTTAAATCAACCACCTGGGAGAAAGGCACCCTGGCTCCATTCCGGCTGGCAAATTGCCCACGGTGTTTTCGCAGGTATTTATCGGTTTCTATAAAATTATTTAATGCTGTTTTTTGCTCTTGCGGGGTGTAGGTAATGCTGTTGACTGTGTTTGGAAGAAAGAGCATATATTCAAGCTCAGTGGCAGCAGGGATATAAATCAGGTCATAACTACTATTTCTTCCATTATCATTAGCTATACTTCCACCGTACACATAGCTGAAAGGCGAACCGGATTGCCCCGTATAAAAGAGGGTGAAAAGCGTAGAGGCCCTTTTTTTTGCGTACACAAATTTTCTTATAATCCATGCTTTGATAGTATGACCGGGAGCAAAATCAGAAACAGACCGTAGCGTATTATTTCTTCCCTGTGTTGTTTCAATAGCACCCCATTGATTAGCATTGCTGCTTGTATTTCCAGTGGGTTCAAACAGGGCAGTAGCCTTGCCATAACTATAGGAGCAGGTAATATCTAATTTATCACTAATTGATTTATTGATAACGGCAGTTAGATTATATGAAAAACCTCTTTGCTCTTTATTATTGCTGAGTAACAGGATGGATGTGTAAGGGTTGCCCCCACTCATTGGGATAAGATCTGCTGAAGTGTTGAGTGAGAAAACATTCCTGCTACCAGGGCCAGCGGTTCTTTTATCAGCCGGAAGAATATTTACATTGGTGTATCTTCCTTCATGTATGTTTTTTGTAAATATCACTTCCATCATTAAATTCCATCCATTATTTATTTTTTTATCAGCTCCGAATGAAGTTCTGAATACGGTTGGGTATTTGAAATTGCGGGCTACTAACGAAACAGCACCCTTTGCTCTTTCCGGATTAATGCCAAATGATTGCAGGTCTGGTTGATTGTAAGGGTCAGGATTGAACCTTAATCCATACAACATTGGGTTAATTTCAAAAGAGGAAGTATTTACATTGTAAATTTCCGAGAACCATAAATTTAAAATATGCCCGGTAAATATTCCTGCACCACCTCTTATTGTTAATTTTCCGCTTGGTATTTTATAAGAGAAACCAAATCTGGGGGAAAATTGCCAATGAGTTTTCATTGGCTGTCCCGGTATAGCCCCTTGAAGGTCATAATAATTTTCTATTGCTGCTTTGGCAACAGTATCAAAATACGCATCTGTTTTATAGGGCAGCGGCAACGAGTTGCCATCTATTCTTAATCCGGCGGTTATCCGTAAGCGGGGATTAACTTGCATTTCATTATTAATAAAAAGACCAATACGCTTTGTATTGAAAATGGAACCAGCTTTTGAATCGTCAGTTGTTGGTTTATCAACCAATGAAACTGTTCTTTGATATCGGAAAGGAAAAGAATTACTCAAAAAATCATTCAGGCTGCGGTAATCGTATAGTCCAAAATAGTTAGGAATTATCAGGTCATTTAATTTCGAAAAATTTATATCAACCCCCACCGTAAAAACACTTTTCTTTTTTATTATCCTGAATATATCTGACAGGTTAAATTCTGATCCATTAAACAAGTTAATCTGCGAACCACTGTTACTACCAAGATTTAGTGTGGCTGCTCCATCTGTAATCCTGATGGCAGGAAATGGCTGACCGGAAATTTCACGGTTGTTTTGCTGCTTATTAAAAGTAAGCAGGAGGCGGTTATTAGTTGCGGCATTTAAATAAGATTTCCATTCTGCAGAAGCTGAATGAGTGGTGGTAGGTACACTGAACCCGGTGTTTGCAAAACGAATGGAAGTGCTGCCGGTAGTACCCGGCGAACTCCTGTCTGCATAATTATACCGGTAGCTGAGTACCAGTTTGTTTTTTACGGAGGGATTCCAGTCAAGTTTTATCATAAATCGGTTTGCATCCAAAGAGTTGTTCAAATCGAGGAAAGAGCCAGCTTCATAATTGTATCTTCTGCGTAAAGTATCTGCTAATGAAAGCAGTTGTTGCATGGTGCTGTTGCCCCTGTATTGCGAAAATGAAAACGGCTGGGGTTGTAACTCCTTTTGTTTTTCAAGTAGCAGAAAATAAAACAATTTATTTTTATTTATCGGACCGCTTGCCCATATCCCTGCAGTTTGATTGGTAAAAGAAGAAAGTTTGAGACGTTCAAAAACACCGGGTGAGCCTGGAATTTCTTCCGGTATCGGCGACCGCCCGGCCATTTGTTCATTTCTGAAAAAATACCAGGCCGATGATTTAAAATCATTGCTACCCGAACGGGTAATAGCATTTATGCTACCACCGGTAAAATTGCTATACTGCACATCATAGGGGGATAGCAAGATTTTTATTTCTTCTAATGCCTCAATTGAGATAGGAGGTGATCCGGTTTGTCCGCTATTTGTACCACTTAGAGCTGTTCCCAGCATATCGTTATTATTAGAGCCGTCAATAAAAAAGGAGTTATACTTATTGTTTTGCCCGGCCAACGACATCATGCCGTCTCCATTTACTTTCGATTGAGGTACAACTCTTACGAAATCTTGCAAATTGCGGCTAATGGAAGGCAGAGAGGCAATTTGATATTGGTTTATATTCGTTTCTGTTCCCGCCATTACAGACGCATTTTTGTTGCTGTTAATAATAACTTCTTGCAGCGTTAAAGCATTTTCTTTCAGCGTAAGTTCAATAAGGTTATCGCTTTGTGCTTGTGAGTATTTAAAAAAAAGATTTGTTTCGACTATGGATTCATAGCCTGAATGGCTGACGGTAAGTGTATATGGTCCGCCGGGACGTAAGTTGAAAAGGTAGAAACACCCCGCTGCATTAGTTTTTGTGACAAATGTATTCCTGGTTGGCTCATGTATCGCAATTATTGTTGCATTTGCTACAAATTCGTTTTTTGGGGATTTAATAATACCAGCAATATGACTATTGGTTTCCTGGCTGTATAGATCACCAGGAGTAAAATAAGCAAGCGATAAAACGTAAAAAAGGGCTATTGTATAAGTATTCTGAATTCTCATAGCAACTATGAACTGCTTATGTTCAATAAGATACTACAAAGGAAAGCAAGAAGTAGTCAAAATATTTGCTATCGGTCGAAAAACTTTGCGTTTGGTCGATATTGCAGCCGGGAAATTGCTTTATTTAATTAGCTTAAAATTGTGGTAGGGAAAATAGGAGCGTTCTTTAAAAAGTAAAGATTGCCTGCCATGTCTTTTATAAAAGACAGCAATAAATCTGTGGCTGATTACCTGAAAGAAGCGGGAGATGTTAAGGTTACGGAGTTTAAGAGAGTGGCGTTAGAGCAATTCTTTTTATTTTATTAGACTCATGACTAAATTAATTTATCCTTGAATGCTTTCGCTACTGCCTCGGATTTAGAATTTACATGCAGTTTTTCATAAATCTTTTTAATATGACTGCTTACTGTATCAATTGCAATGAACATATCAGAAGCGATCATTTTATAACTATAGCCATTAACAAGATGTTGCAACACTTCTTTTTCCCTGTCGCTAAGATTATAATCTTCTCCCTGGGGTACCTGTACTTCGGAAAACATTTTTAATACCTGTGTGGCGATGGAGGATGTCATCGGAGCTCCGCCACTGGCTGCCTCCAAAATATATTCAAGCAGCTTTGCCGGAGGAGTTTTTTTTAATACATAACCATTAGCGCCACTTTTTAATGCCTCAAAAACATTTTTATTATCATCAAAAACTGTTAACATCAGTACTTTAACCTCTTGATTGTGCTGGCGGATTAATTTTAATCCCTCAATTCCATTTACTCCCGGCATATCGATATCCATCAGAATAACATCAGGTTTGAAGGCCTCTACTTCTGACAACACATTATTACAGTTTTTAAAAGAAGCCAGAACTGTGAATCCCTCACTGCCTTCAATTAACATGGTCAATCCTTCACGAAGCTGGGGATTATCTTCATATAGCATTACTTTTATCATAGTTGATTGCTTAATTTGTTAGTTTAGCAAAAACCGGCTATACAAATTTAACAAATCTATAAAGTGTTTCCTATCACATATTAATGTGAAAAGAGACCCTCAAAGGGCCTCTTTTCCTTCTAAACCAGGAATTAACGATAGGAATAAATGAGCTGGAGGTTTTCAACCGGGGATCCGGGTTGTGTTCTTTTTACAACTGCACTAAGTGGCTTGTTCCCGGAATCATATGTATACATGTATTCCAATTTTTCTTCTATTATATTATTTTCGTCAATATGTGTTTCCTTCTTTATGTTATTAGGAGAAGACACTTGCCAGATGATTTTAAGAAATTCATTCATATCGGCCAGTGGATTATTTTTATTATCATATTCATACTCTACATATCCTGCGGGAACCAACTGGTTGTTGATAAAGTCATTTATGAAAAGATTTGTCTTTACTACATTACCTGCAGCATCATAGTTAAATATGAATTTCAGCCATGGAAAGACCGCACCATCAAAATGTGCCAGCGTTGCACTTTTTAACCGTCCATTCAGATACTCATAATCTGTATATCCTTCCAGCTGATTCAGAAGATTTCGGATTTCAACTCTTACCATTTCTCCGTTATCATAAAGTGGGATTAGTTTACGATTATCGTTGGTTATAACTTCGCTTATATTTCTTAGCCCGTTATAGGAAATAAAAAATTTTACTTCATCACCTCCGGTTGCAAATTCATTCTTTACCAGGGCTTCTTTCAATGATCCATCAGTATGATACGTAAAACTAATGAATTCGTTTTCCATAGCGACTTTCTGCAACTTTCCGGAAGATGGAACCGGATTTTCGTTCCGGCCTTCTTTTCTGCAGGAAGTAAAGAATGTTACCATTGTAACTGTCAATCCGAGTATTATCCAGTTTGTAATTGCTATTTTTTTCATCTGAAAAGGTTTAATGATTTTCAATAGGGCAAAACTATTGGTGAAATAATTATTGCCCAATCACATGATAGTGTGATTTATAATAGATGAAGGTCTGATAGATTTACTATCTATGTTAGAAACCCCTGCCACCTGTCATGACCTTATAGATACGGGGTAGCATCTTCCTGAGTAATGCCCCAGCCCCTATGCATATCAATAAGGTGATAGCCGGGGCAAGGAAGTATGTGAGCAATCTATAGTAGGTAAAGTCATTAATATAAATATAGAATAGCCTGGTGAGATAGAAAACCAGTGGTACATGCATGCTGTATATTATGAAAGCAAATGAAGTACTCCATCGAAACCATTTTTTTTGCATGAGCCATGTTACAAGTTTATCACAGCCATACCAGATAGCCATGATGCCGGCAACAATGGAAGCTGCATATAAAATAGCCAGTGTCCATATAGTAGCGGTTGAATGTGGTTCTAATTCAAAGGCCATAAAAGTTTTGATAACACTACATCCGATAAAGAATAGCCAGGCCAGGGTTATACTGAACCATCGGGGTTGTCTTTCGATGGGGAAATTGTTCTTTTGTATCCAGATACCCAATGAAAAGAAGAAAAGCCCCTGGCCTTCAACGTGGTACATTACATTGAAATCTATGAAGAAAAGACAGAATGTAATGATGAACCAGGCTAAGGCATATTTTTTAAGTACCCACTTAAAAAATGGATAAAGGATATTATAGATAAAAAGAACCCGTATAAACCACAGCTGGAAGGATACAGGAGTTAATACCCACCTTGTAAAAATCCCCCACCAGCCAATTTCTGTGTATGGTCTGTTGTCACCCATTTGATCCAGCTTTGCATCAGATACAGCTTGTGCTGTTACAGGATACTGTTGCCATAAAAATGTAATGGCAAGCCCGATAGCACTCCAGATAAAAAATGGAATCATCAAAGTGATGAATCGTTTCTTTGTTCTTTCCCCATAGGATTTGTTATCCTGCAGGGCATAGATGTAACCGGAAATAAGAAACAGCAGGGGAATCCTGAATCGTAGAATGCCATTGGCTAAGAAGTACTCAAACCAGGTGGTAAATGTCATCGGCTCTGTAACAGTGCTATAGGGATGGAGGTAAGTATCATTCAGGTTGTAGCCATGTACAAACAGCAGTAATGCAATACTGATGAAGGAATAGAATCTGAATTTCTGACTTAACAGCCTGTTTATACCCATTACTGATTATCTGATAGGAATTATTAATTTAACTGTGGTGCCTTCGCCGGGCTTTGATTGCAGGTGCACTTTTCCATTTATTGCTTCCGCTCTCTTTTGCATATTACCAATACCGTTTCCGCTATCTGCAGTTGCAACAACAAACCCAATGCCATCATCTTTTACAATAAGGGTTAACCGGTTAAGTTCTGCAGAAAGATGAATAGTAACCCGGCTGGCTTTAGAATATTTGGCGGCATTATTCACCGCTTCCTTAAATACGAGGAAGAAATCTCTCCTGGCCTGCATATCCAATTTAATATGGTCAACATTTTCTTCAATATTAAACTCGACTTCTATGTCTTTTGCTTCCAGTACATTGGTGGCAAATTCCCTCATGCGAGCGGTTATTTTTTGCATACTGTCATTCATTGGCTTAATGCTCCAGACAATGTCATCCATGGCTTCCATCATCCGCTGGCTGTTTTCGCTGATCTTACTGATATATTCACTTGTTTTGACAGTATCGGTATTTAATCTGCTTTTGGCCATGGTGCTCAGAATATTAATAGTACTCAATGTAGAGCCCATATCATCATGAAGATCTCTGGCAACCCTGTTTCTGATTTTTTCTACGGCAAGCAACCGGTTTACCCGTAAACGGTGTAATGTATATACCAGCAATAGAATTAAGAATAAAGCAGTACTCATAAACCAGTAGGTCTTCCAGAATGGGGGTTTTATATATATTTTAAAGCTGGAGATATTTTTTGAACGCAGGCCGTCAATATTTTCGCAATACACCGAAAAAGTATAATTGCCCGGAGGTAATAATGGGTAATTGACGAAATTTTGCCGGTCAGCTTTTATCCAGTCTTTATCAACTCCTTCCATTCGATAGTAATACGTCAACTTTTCTTTTTGAGAGTAACTTATCGAAGAGAAATAAATGGTGAAAGAATTTTGATTGGTAGCCAGCTGTAGTTTTGGTAAGGCCAGCAGGGAGTCAACTGGTATATATTCATTAAAAAGTTTAAAATCGGTAATTACGACATCGGAAGGGGGTTCTTTATTTTCAAAAAGGGAGGGTAAGAAAAACATCAGTGCATTGGAACCTGTAAACATGACAAAACCTTCATTACAGATGAAATCTGCTTCTTTGGTAAGATTGGCCAAGGTAATACCATCCTTTCTGCCATAGGGTGTAAACCGGTTGGTCTTTGGGTTGTATTTGCAGAGTCCGTTTAAAGTTATTATCCACAGATTTCCATCGTTGTCTGCCCGTATCCTTTTAATAGTATTACTGGGTAAGCCATCTTCAAAACTAAGCCACTGTACCTTTCCGGTATTAATGTTTATCAGGTTCAGGGCCCCTGCGCCATATGCAATTGTAGAATCATTGATCTGATCAATATCATCTCCTGAATTCTGGAATAAGGGATTGGTTTTACTGTCACTTGTATAATGGCGGAGAATCTTTGTTCCATCATTATCCAGGCAATATAATCCCTGGTTCATTGTCGCCAGCCACAGCCAGCCATTATTGTCAATAAGAATTTTTGGAATGATAGTGCCGAATAACTGGACAGTACTAAAATTCTTTCCATCGTAACGAATAATATGGCCTCGCTGAGTGGAGAACCATATGTTTCCCTTTTTATCTCCGGTAATGAACCTGATAGTGGCTCCTTCTGCTTCTTTTATTTCTGAAAATATAGTTTTACGGCTAACAGTATCATAAATCATGTATTTTCCTCCCTGGCAACCTATCCATACTTTTCCATCAGTGTGCTGGTATAGTGCCCATACCTGGTTATACTGAATTCTGCTAACCGGGTCCAACCTGGGTATATTATCAAACAGACCTGCTTTATAACTGTCAAAATTATTTTTCAGGCTAATAATACCTCTGCCCCAGGTACTCAACCAATACTGCCCCGATGCCAATTGTATGATATCTGTGATCTCAATCCCTCCTTTGCTTTCATCAAACAGCATGTTTACGACTCCATATGTGCCACTGCCGGGTGTGGTAAAGAATAATCCGTTATCAGTTGATACCCAGATACTCCCGTCCCGGTCTTGCATGATATGGTTGACATTTTGATATGGAATACCTGTAACGCTGGTAATTCCTGATTTATAAAAATAGAAGCGACGATAGTTATTGTCAAAGTTGAATAGCCCATTGCTTCCATATACCCACAGGACATGTTCTTTTGTTTCAAAAAAATGGCGTAATTCTGAATACTCGGGATTATCATTGATACCAGTAGTATCGGCTAAAATATTCCCTTTTTCATCATAGCATCTTTTTTCCTGGGTACCATTCCAGTTAAATACCCAGTGCCTTCTTTTACTATCAATAAAAAATTCTGTAATACCGGGAAGTATCTCTTTTTTGTTAAGCAGTGGAATATTAAGTGGATTATAGCTGCTGCTGTAATACTTTTCTTTAGTTATATCGTACACGACTAATCCGCTGTCCGGACAAGGGAACCATATTTGTTTTTTAACTGTATCTTCAAAAACGTATACTCCTGCTATCCATCCTTTCGGTAAGGAGAAAGGATTTTCATCACAAAAGCTATTCTTTTTTTTATTGTACCGGAGGATGCCATATTTCCAAATTGACAAATATATATTGCCCTTTTTGTCCTGCCATACCCGCATTGAACTTCTGGCCGGAATGGGATTGGCAGTTTGTATTGTAATCGGCTGGTACTTTAATGTGGAGGGATTAAAAATCCCTATTTCCTTCCTGGCTCCATAAAATAACCACAAACTGCCATTTCCGTCTGGCAGAATCTGCTGCAGATCTGATACCGGCGGATAGCTATCGCCGGGAGTACTATTATTATAGCGTATAAATTTACTCCCGTCAAAACGTTGCAATCCGTTTGCCGTACCTACCCAGAGGTAACCATGGTTATCCTGGTAGGTACAAAATACTGAATTAGAGGAGAGCCCCAAGGCATCATCTGTACTGATCCGGTTGAAGGTATATCCCTGCTGGCTATACACAATTGTACAACTTAACAGTGCCGTTGTCAGGAGAAGCTTAATCATACAGTTACAAATCTAATAATAGGAGTTGATTTGTAAAAGTTATTGCTGTGAAACCATTTATTCATGTAATAGTGCTCCTGGCTCATCATATTTGCTGTTGTAATAACAAGGCGGTACAAATATTAGCCACTAAAAATTTTTCTTCACCGCTGGCTTTATTCATATATACGACACCATTATCAATTAGTGACACTGCCGCTAACGGTTTCCCTGATTTTGCCCTAATTTCAAATCCTACAGAACCAATAGGCATTGTCCTTGTTTTACCTTTTTTATCATTGAGCTTATATATCGGATGTATGGTATAATAATTATCCCTGTTTTGAACAATAACGCCGGAATATTTTTTGCTGTTACGTTGTGCTGCTTCATTATCAAGTAACAACTCCCATGGATATTCCTGGTTTTTCAGATATATCTTTACCCAGAATAAATTTTCTGATGCATCTCCTATCCCAAAAATATCAGTGGTAATATTAAAAAGGCTATTAGGGTTTTTGCCCAATACAAAATTTTCATTCCTGGCTTTGGTAACACAGAAGACACTGCTTTCATTACCTGTTGCATCGATAAGTTCAAAACGAACGGATTGTTTCCTTTTTGAAAACTCAATGCCAATGATTCTGGAATAGTCGTCATAACCAGGACGGCCCCATGCCCAGCCGGCAAAACTACTACTGCCTTTTGTCCAGGAACGTTTTACAGATATTGTTTTGTACTCGCCAAAACTGAGTTTTTGTTTGATCAGTAATCCCTGGCGCCCTTTTACCGACAGTTCTTGTGTATTATTCCATTGAGAATTGTCCACCGCCATTTTTGCAGTCGAGCAGGATGTTAGTAGTGCAATACTACATGCAACTATTAAATGCTTTGCCATAATTTAATTTCAGACAAAAGTATTTGACCTTTTAAATATTTTACATCACATGAATATGTGAAAACAAAAAAGATACCCGGGTTAACATATTTATGTGAGCCGGGAGAGGTCTAAGATCATTAATTGTACATACTTATGTTATTTTTTTGCCTGCTTTATATACTGACATTTGGACTGTCAATAATATAAACAAACCTTACAAATTGAAAATCATGAAAAACAAAATTATAGTACTGTTATTATCAGTATTCTCCGTGACTACATTCAGTTTCGCTGCTTCTGTTAATGGTGAACCTCCATTGATGAAGATTTCTTTTGATAAATCATTTACCAGTCTTGAAGTAGAAGATAATATTGCTGTGGTATTGACCAATGAAACTGGAAATGAAATTTCGCTGGCTGGTGATAAGGAATATGTAAAAAGAGTAAGAGCTACTGTAAAAAGAGGTCGGTTATATATATGGCTGACCGGCAGTGAAATGGGGGAAAAAGTGACTGTTTATGTTCCTGCGGCTTTACTCAGACAAGTTGTTATAAACGGTGATTCTTATGTCAGCACTGCTTCAACCTTAAATAATGCAGGGATGCTGGTTGTGGTCAACGGTGCCTGCAGGCTTTTTATTAAGTCAAGGGGTAGAATCGATATTAGTGGTACAAGTGAGTATGAGTTTAGAGGTGCATAAGTAATATTTCCGCCAACAATGATTCTAATAAAGGGAATAGGATTGTTAACTCTGTACTAACGCTACCTTGAGATGGTAATAAAATTTAAATAACTTTCTCTCCTATATAAGCAATCATAACAGGCCTTCTTTGTCTAAAGAGGGCTTTTTTTCACATATTCATGCGATTGCTTTTACCAGTTGATTATAACATTTTTGTATAATTCTTATCAATAACCTTAAACCTTATTCAGATGAAAAAATTGTTTCCTGTGTTTTTTGTTTTCGCTATTTGCTTTTCTGTGATCGTTTCCTGCTCAAAAGAGCCTACTGATCCAATCGATCGTAGTTTTAGTAATGCCGGTTTTACGAAAATTGATGCTGGTGATCAGCATCGTATTACAATTACTAGGGGAAGCAGTTTTTCTATTGTGGCCCGTGGTGAAGAAAGGGATATAAATGATCTTCTCGTACAGAATTCTGGTGATCAGTTGAAGATCGAATATAACCGTTATAAGCCTAATCGTAAAAGGGTCAATTTTACTATTACTATGCCTTCTCTTGTAGGTGTAATGCTGGCCGGTCAGTCACAAGCTACTATTTCAGGATTTTCTGAAACGATTCCTGTAACGCTGAATGTGTCCGGCCAGGCGGCATGTTGGATAAATGTAAATGCACCAAAATTCTTTGCACAGGCTAGCGGCCAGTCAAAAATTGAATTCCTGGGTGGTACTAGTACTGGACTAGAAAGTAATGCCAGCGGCCAATCTGAAATTCTTGCCTATGGCCTCATGCCTGTAATAACAGCTACTGCTATTGCAACAGGGCAGTCAACAATTAAGCTAAAAGTTGGCAATTCACTCAATGCAGACGCTTCTGGTCAAAGCAGGATATATTACCAGGGTAATCCGCCAATAAAAAATATAATCCAAACCGGGGCTGCCAGGATAATCCAGGAATAAACAAATTGAAGCAGGATTGCTGGGTTGGGAAAAAACACAACTTTATTCTAACTGCTTCTGGTTCTGTTGATAATTGTACTATTAATATGTGAGTGTTTGAATAGGCAGCATAGGTGTATATTTTTTAACAGCAGTATATGCCAGGTGCCATAAAACTTAATAATTAGTTACAATGTCGACCCTTGCTTTTAAGATTGAATGTGCAGGGATTAATTGATAGTACACAATATGCTCAGAATGCCGCTTTGGCTAAAGCGGCATTCTGATAAGCATACTGAAAATTTATTATTCAGCCTTGATTCTGTACTCAAACCTGTTGCCAACTGAATTATTTTTCATTGCTACGCTGATAATTTTTCCTTTCGCATTATTAATAGTAAAAGTTTTTGATTGCCCGTTATTACTGTTTGGAAATACATATGTAGTGACTGTGCTGGTAACCCCGGCCTGTGTATGGGTGCAGATTGAAACCCCTGTTTCAGCTCTCCCGTCTGTTTTGTTGATTGTAATGACTACCTGGTTATTGAAAGAAGGGTTGGTAACAAAGGTACTTTTTGTCTGACCCAGAATAGT
Source organism: Chitinophagaceae bacterium (assembly GCA_041738795.1). Taxonomy (GTDB): domain Bacteria; phylum Bacteroidota; class Bacteroidia; order Chitinophagales; family Chitinophagaceae; genus JJ008. Next base: position 113,057 of record JBGSPB010000014.1, read on the forward strand.
ACCTTGTTCTGTGTCTTCACCTATATCTAATCTTCTTGGCCCAATAGTAGCAATTCCATTGGAAGCAATCCAATTCCAGTATTGCTTCATGGTATTTATTTCATTTTTAAAAGGGATAAGGCTGATTGATGGTTGCCAGGGTCCCCATTTTTCCCAGGTATTTTCTGCCAGTTTTTTGCCCTGGTTACAATTTGGTACATCTTGTGCATTAACGGAATTTAATATACATCCAGTAATAAGCAGGAAAATGAGTAATTTTTTCATAATTGTTTATTTTATTGATTATTGATTAAGTATTTTATGAAACAGTTTTAATCATTAAAGTATATTTTCTTTCAGTAACACCTTTTGGTGCTGATACACCAATGATAATATGAAATGTGTTTGTAGTAGGGTTTCTGAACTCTATTTCTCTTTCATTTGTAGACAATTTCCCTTTTACAGGTCTGTCCCTTTTATAATCAGCTTCACAATTAAATGATTTGGGAAGATCTGGTACCAATCTGATCTCTTTTTCGCTAAGCATGTATCCATAAAGACTCATCTCTTCATCTTTATTAAAAGGGATTGCCTTTATCTTAATAATAGAACCAGCTGTAATAGTAGTGCCATAAAAAACATGGTTCCCCTGAAATTTTGGAAATTGTACGGCTGTAAAGCAGGCATTTGAACTACTGGATGCCCAGCTCAGATCGCTAATAATTTTTCCATTTGAAAGATTGCCTTCTGTTATTACTGAATCATTCGCCACAATAGCTACAAATGTCACGTCTTCAGGCCATGTTTGTGCCGATGATAAGACCGGATCGGTAATGCCGAAAATGAAAATTAAAATATATTTTTTCATGTCATTTTTTTTATTTGTTTAAAGGTTATCTTCAGTGATACGTATTGATTCCAGCATTTTGGCTGTATTTTTCCGGGCTTCATCACTGCCTTGTTTATATAAACCCATAAGCTGGTACATTTTCTGGCCTTTATTGATGATGGCCATTTGAAACTCCATTTTGCTATCATTCCTGTCTGTAATGGTGGCACTTGTAAGTGATGCTTCATTACCATTGATTTTTTTCATCTCATCTTTCCGGTTACTTATTTTTCCTCCTGCTTTTTGCCGCATTTCATTCACAGCACCATCGACAGCCTTGTCCATTGTAAATTCCACTTCGTCTCCATATTCAGCCATGTTTATGGCATAATAGCTTCCTTTTTCATCATTTACGAAAGTTTCCATTTTTTTAATCAGTTTTTTTACTGCAGGGGTAAGCTGGCTTTCAATATTTTTTTCTTTGAATGTAAAAGGGGCTTCTACAGATAAACCCATTGAGCCTAGTTCTATTTTTTCCCATTTGGTCTCTGGTGAAGAATTTTTACAGGAGGATATCAGGATGCAGGCTGTAAGAAGAAACGGCAACATAATTTGTTTTTTCATACTTTTTTAGTTTAGCGTAAGTGAATATGGATAAAGTTTTTAATTTTTAATTTTGAATGTAAAGTCGCGGGTAGCTCCGTCGGCTTCAAAAATATTTCCATCTAACAGTAACTGCACTCTGACAACATAGTCACCTTGAACGGATGGAAGCTTGAAGTCTTTTATTACAATATCATCACTTTCGCCCGGTTCAAAATCCCATGATTCAAACTGCCTGGGTTCTGTATTAAATTTTGACTGGTCTTGCCTGGTAGCAGCACCTGGGGCTTTTCGTAATTGAAATCGCAAGCCATACTTTCCTTCTGGCCAGGCTGTGCTCCCGGTATTGGAAATAATGAACTGTAAATCTGTATCAGGTTCATTGGGCAGAGTCAGTCTTTTCGCTGAAATAGTAGCATTATAGGTTGGCTCTACTATAAATGTTATGATTTTTTCAACTATTATCCGGCTTCCCCATTCGAATGTTATGCTGATAGGGTAATCTCCGGGATGTATAGGAGATTTAAAAGATACTCTATCAAATGTGTAACTCTTGCCTGGCTGAAGAGTTTCTGGCAACCGGTACCTTTGATTAAATACCTGACCGGCTGCAGTTGATTTCTGATAATGCATTACTAATGCATATTCACTTCTACCGATTACAAATGCAGATTTAGAAGTGTTGGTTATTGTTATACTTATACTCTGATTACTACCCGGCGATAATATTTCTTGCGCTTTCACATCCATTCGTGCCGTGTAGCTTTGCGCATGGACAGAAAAAATTGTTAACAGCGTCAGGACTCCAGCTATTATTTTTTTCATAACGTCATTTTATTGCAGAAAGAATTTCATCACTAAGATGAACTGAAAACCGGTGAGTATGATAACACCCGGGTGTGATTTTTGACAGTTTTAAAAAGATAATTCAGTCCTATTTTAAGGCTTATAATATTCCTGTTGTAAGTGAATGACGACAGCGAAGGAATTATTTCAACATTAAATTCCGGATTTGTGTAATGGCTTCTGTACGGCTCTTTACATCAAGTTTGAAGTAGGTATTGGTCACATGCCTTTTAACTGTATTCATGGCAATAAAAAGCATATCGCAAATTTCCTGGTTACTTTTACCCTCATATAACAATTGCAATATTTCATACTCTCTTTCACTTAAGGGATCGGTCAGGAATTTATTTATTTTTCCCAGCGATAATTGTGGTACATGATTGTTACTATGTTGCGAAAAATTACTGACAGCAATTTCCAGTGAAGCTAAAAGGGTGTTTTTGTTGAACGGCTTGACAATAAAGCCTGAAGGAGATGTAGCTTTCGCCCGATCCATAATTGCTTTATCAGAATAAGAAGTGAGGTAGATAAAGGGCATGGGGCATACTTTGTTTATATATTCAGCTATCTGTATTCCATCTTTTCCGCCTTCAAGGTTAATGTCCAGAATGGCAATATCTGGAGTTTTTGTTTGCAGTAATTGAAGTGCTTCATCAGCATCATAGGCAATAGCTGATACGGAGAAAATAGAATTTTTCAGGTGAAGTGCTATCCCTTCCGCAATCAACGGTTCGTCTTCTACTATTATTATTTTTATTGGTAAAGTAAACATATCAGGTTGTTCTGTATCGGGATATCAATAATTGAACATCAGTTCCATCCTGGCTATTAATTGTCATCAGGGCTTTCAACTTTTGCGTAAAAGCTTTAATTATTTTATAACCAAAAGAGTTGCCGGTAGTCACATCAATATTTCCCGGTATACCGATGCCATTATCTTTTACCTGAAGCAGTAGTTTTTCGTTTATTGTTTTAAGAGTCACATGTATTTGTCCCTCTTCTTTGTTTTTGAAAGCGTATTTTAAGGCATTACTTACCAGTTCATTGATAATCATTCCTAACGGGATTACTGTATCTGAATGCAGTTTGATGGCTTCAATGTCAGCTGTGAGTGTAATTTTGTCTGCATCTGCATTATACGATTGCATCAGGTTATTGGTAAGCATTCTCACATATTGTTGTATATCAATTGTGTCAATGCTTTCCCCCTGGTAAAGATTTTGATGGATATAGGCCATACTTTGTACCCGTTGGCTTCCTTCCTGGAATTTTTCTGCCGTCCTGGTATCATCAGTAGCTTCTGACTGGAGGTCTAAGAGGCTGGATATCACCTGCAGATTGTTTTTTACCCGATGATGGATTTCCCGGTTCAAAATCTCGAGGTCTTCTCTTTGTTTTTCTATAATACTATTTTTATTGAACTGACGGCGATACTGATAAAAGATAACAGCACCTGCCATCGTTAGCAAGCTTATTCCTGACCATAATAAGCGGCTTCTTTTTCTATCATCATTCAGTAGTTGTTGTTTTAGTTCGTTTTCACGTAAAAGTGAATTGTTTAATTGTCTTTCTTTTTCCAGTTCATTGAACTGTAACTGTTGTTCCCGTTCTGCAAGCGTAGTCAATTGTTGTTGTTGTGCAATAGCAGAATCTTTTAACTCATTTTGTATTTCGAGTGCCTGTCTTTGTTCGGTTTCCCGAAGCAGTTCAAGGTTATTAAGTTTATGCTGGGAATTTAAGAGGGCAATCTCTTTTTCTTTTTTTTCTGTTTCATATTTTTTTTCAAGTTCAAAAGCCAGTTCTTTATTGGTTATATCTGCAAGCTTTGTATTCAGTTCGAATAATTGGCTGGCAGTAAGCAATGCTTCAGTCGTTTTTCCTGTTTTTATTTGCAGCTTATAAATATATTGGAGATTAGGGTAGTTGTCTGCCGGGGTAATCTTACTTATGAAAATGTCCCGATTTTCATATAGGTATTTCAGTGCTTCTTCCGGTTGGTCAGCTGATTCATATAAAGAAGCTATATGATAATTTGCCAACGCCGCTGCCTGGGCGTATCCATTTTTAATATGCTCTTCCTTTACGGTTTTCATAAAATCAACTCTTTGGGATAAAGGTGCATTTTCCCAGTTGATAAAAAGCAAGCTATGTACCGGGTCTTTTCTGTAGTCTCTTTTTCCGGCTTTGATGAATTGTTCTTGTTCCCGCAGTATTATGGCAAATTTTTGTGGATTATTCTGTCTCAGATACAGGTTACCAAGGCGGTTAATCATTAGCCCATGGTCCATCCTGATACCTTCTTTTTTTGTCAGTTCATGCGCTTTCCGGTAGTATTCTTCGGCTTTTTCAAAATTACTATTGGCTAAAAAAACTTCGGCCATGCCATCGTACACAAACCAGTTATCATAAGGGCGGAATTCATTATTTATTTTTTCTGTTCCCTGAAAATAATGCAGGGAAGAGTCATATTTTAATAGTAGGCGGAAGTATTGCGCAGTAAAATATAGATAATTCGTAAGAGTGGCTTTAGGGGTAATACTGCTGATGTAAGGCTTGGCCATGCCAATAGTTACTAAAGCCTTTTCAGGTTGGCGTTGCATTTGACTAACTCTGCTAAGCAGGGTATATAATTGAATAATCTGGTTATTGTTATCTTTTATTTGTTTGGCAAATGAAAGTCCAAGATTATAACAAAAAGCTGCACTGTCGGGCATAGCTTTCATGTGGTATCTTCTGCCTAAATACTGCAGCGTGTCGGCTTTCTGTTGTGTGCTGTTCAGGGATATTAGTATTTTCTCAACAGATTGTGCCTGCACAGACTGGTAAAACACCGTTATTACTAATATCAAGAAATACTTTTTCACAATCAAAATATTACAGAAGGTACAATTTTTTGAAAAAATGGATTTTAGAATTCGAAATTCCCTTTTTTCTTCTTTTTTTTAATAACACTCCGGTGTGATTTTTTGACTAAAGTATTTTTAATCAATGACAGGGGTTGGCAGGATGTCAGGAATGATTTTAACGCAGCCGGTTACTGTGAAACCGGTACAATAATTGTAAAAGGGCAATTAGATTTATGAACGAGGATGAAGTAGTATGAAGAGCAGCTTAAAAAGCGATATAAACTGAATAAGGACTTTCATACGAAACAGATCATTTTTCAAGAGCTTCCCACAAAATTTCTACCGGATGTTTTGCTTTTACACCTGTACCATCCTTAATCTGGTGTCTGCAACTGGTTCCGGGAGCTGCAATAATAGTTTCAGGAGTAGCAGTTCGGATAGCAGGAAACAATACTAATTCCCCGATTTGCATACTTATATCATAGTGTTCTTTCTCATAACCAAAAGAACCAGCCATGCCACAACAACCGCTGGGTATTATTTCAACTGTATAATTTTTGGGAATTGATAAAGCTGAAGAAGTTGAAGTTATTGTACTCAATGCTTTTTGCTGGCAATGGCCATGTAATTTGATAAATCTCTTTTCATCGGTAAACAGGGAAGCATCTATTTTGCCCGCTGCAAACTCATTTGCAATAAACTCATCAATACAAAAAACTGCACTACTCAGTACCTTTGCGTTGGTTAAATTTTCATCTGTAGCCAGATCAATATATTCATCCCGGAAAGTTAAAATCGCTGAGGGTTCGATCCCGATCATAGGCGTAGCAACAGAAACAACCGGGTGCAACAGTTCAATGTTCTTATTGATGATTTGTTTTGCTTTACGAACAAGTCCCTTACTCAGCCATGTACGGCTGCTTTCTAAATGTTCAGGAATAGTAACTTCGTAACCTAATTTTTCTAATAATAAGATTGCTTTGATACCAATTTCAGTGTCATTGTAATTCGTAAACTCATCACAGAAAAGAAAGACCTTTTTACCGGAAGTGAATGGATTTTCTTTTTTATGCCTTTTAAGCCATTTCTGCAAAGTTGTTTTATATAATGTGGGCATGCTTCGTTTAACGGCAAAACCCGATAATTTTTTTATTGTATTCCCGGTAAATGTATTGGTGACTGCAAAATTATACAGGCCGGGTACCAGGGCTCCTAATTTAGCTGATGCTGTAAAATTTGCAATCAGTTTGCTTCGAAAGGGAACTCCATTGGCATCGTAGTAATGTTGTAAAAATTCTGCTTTAAGTTTGGCTACGTCTACATTGCTCGGGCATTCACTTTTACAACCTTTACAGCTCAAACAAAGGTCCATTACTTCATAAATTTCTTTATGGTCGAACCTGTTTGGTTTATTGCTGTTTGTTAAAAACTCCCGTAAGATATTGGCCCTGGCCCTTGTTGTATCTTTTTCGTTTTTAGTAGCCATAAAGGAAGGGCACATCGTGCCGCCGCTTAACGATGTCTTTCTGCAATCGCCACTCCCATTGCATTGCTCGGCATGTTGCAGTACATCCTGGTTGTTAAACCGGAAATGAGTTTTAAACGCTGGTGTTTGATGCCCGGGAATATAACGTAGCATGGTATTCATGCTGGGGGTGTCTACTATCTTCTCAGGATTAAATATGTTTTCAGGATCCCAGGCTTTTTTTATCTCTATTAATAGTGCATAGTTTTTTTCTCCCACCATTTGTTTGATAAACTCTCCTCTTAATCTTCCATCACCATGTTCCCCACTTAAAGAACCATTATATTTTTTTACAAGGGTTGCAATTTCTTCAGCAATCGTTCTGAATAATTGATTGCCTTCTATTGTTTTTAAATTGATAATAGGACGTAAATGCAGTTCGCCACTGCCTGCATGTGCATAGTGAACGGAGTATAGGTTGTGTTTTTTCAGTATCTCATTAAAGTCACGGATGTAGGCTGGTAAATCATTTACATCTACTGCAGTATCTTCTATTACGGGTACAGCTTTTGCATCACCGGGTAAATTACTCAGTAGTCCTAGCCCAGCTTTACGGAGAGTCCATATTTTTTTACTGTCCGCACCAAATAATACCGGAAAATGATAACCCAGGCCGGCGGAACGCATGTCAGATTCTACCTGTTGCGTAATGGCAATGATTTCTTCACGGGTTTCCCGGCAAAATTCAATTACTAAAATTGCTGCGGGGTCACCCTGCACAAAAAAGCGGTTTTTCCTTTGTTCAATATTATCTTTTGTACACTCTAAAATATAATGGTCAATTAATTCACTGGCACTCGGTTTATATTTCAGTCCGATTAGATTGGCTCTTAAGCTTTCATCAATGCTGTTAAAATGTACACATAGCAGACCTGTTTCTTTTGGTGGTAGGGGTACTATGTTTAGTTTTATTTCGGTAATAAATGCCAACGTTCCTTCTGAGCCTGCAATGAGTTTGCAGAAATTAAACGCTTCTCCACCAGCAGTAAATGGTGCAGTATCTAATAATAAATCAACAGCATAACCTGTATTTCTCCTTTCCACAGTTCTTTTAGGAAACTCTTTTCTTATCTCCTCCTGATTATCATAATTACTTAAGTTACTTCTTACCTTTCTGTAAATTGATGCTTCCAGTGTGTCGCCTTCGCATTTTGCATGAAAGTCATCAAGACTTAGGGCATTAAAAACAGCTTCGCTACCATCACTCAACAACGCTTTTACTTCCAATAAATGTTCCCGTGTACTTCTGTAGACAACCGAGTTGCTGCCGCAGGAATTATTACCGACCATTCCTCCGATCATTGCCCTGTTGGCGGTAGAGGTTTCAGGCCCAAAAAATAATCCATATGGCTTTAAGTACATATTGAGTTCATCCCGTATTACACCGGGCTGTACCCTTACCCATCTCTCTGTTGTATTTAGTTCTAAGATGGCGGTAAAGTATTTCGATACATCTACTACAATGCCATTACCCACAACCTGGCCTGCAAGCGAAGTACCTGCTGTACGGGGAATAAGAGATGTTTTTTGTAGCCTGGCAAAAGCAATTAATGTTTTTAGATCATTTACAGATTTTGGAATAGCAACGGCCAATGGCATTTCCCGGTAAGCACTGGCATCCGTTGCGTATAATGTTCTTATTGTAGAGTCGGTAAAAAGATCCCCCCGAAGCTGTTTGCGTAATTGACTTAATGCATCCTTCATACTTACCATTGATAAGGGTAAAGATACTTTAAGAAATATTGAAATGAATGATTTGATAATCCTGTAATCTGAATACATTTGTTTATGAGCCGCGATTATTCAGCCTATTTTTCCGCTAACAAGGACCTCTGGAACAAACGAACTGTTGTACATAAAGACTCATCTTTCTATAACCTCAAAGGGTTCATGTCCGGAGAAAATGTATTAACCCCCATTGAATTGAGTGAGTTAGGTGAAGTAAAGAGTAAAAAATTATTACACCTGCAATGCCATTTTGGAATGGATAGTTTAAACTGGGCCAGGCTGGGGGCTGAAGTGACAGGGGTTGACTTTTCTGATGAAGCTGTCAAAGAAGCAAGGCAGCTGACTGAAGAGTTAAGCCTGACAGCAAAATTCATTTGTTGTAACGTATATGATTTGAAACAACATCTTGAAGAGAAGTTTGATATTGTATTTACTTCTTATGGAACAATTGGCTGGTTGCCAGATTTGGATAAATGGGCTGATATAATTTCATACTATCTTAAACCAGGGGGTGCATTTTATATGGCAGATTTTCATCCGGTATTATGGATGTTTGATGATGAATTTACTCATATAAAATATTCTTATGATAACAAGGAGATAATAGTGGTTGAAAGTGAAGGGACGTATACGGACAAAAATGCTGACATTTCGGGTAAAGAGTATGGGTGGAATCACAGTATCAGCGAAATATTGAATGCTTTGATAAAAAAGGGATTACGATTACAACATTTTAATGAATTTATGTACTCTCCGTATCCCTGTTTCAACAATATGGTTGAAACGGAGAAAAATAAGTGGCATATTAAAGGTATGGAGGGCAAGATACCAATGGTATATAGCATCAGGGCCTGTAAACAATAAGCAAAAGCCTTATCTTCGCAGCGAAAAATTTATTCCATGCTACCTAAATACAAACGCATACTTCTTAAACTTTCCGGTGAGGCATTAATGGGTGATAAAAGTTTTGGTTTTGATAATGATGTTATTGCTCAGTATGCACAGGATATTAAATCTATTACAGATTTGGGTGTTCAGGTGGCCATTGTTATTGGTGGGGGTAATATCTACCGGGGGATGAATGAGGCAGAAACCGGAATAGAAAGAGCTCATGGCGATTATATGGGTATGCTGGCTACTGTAATCAATGGTATGGCTTTACAGGCCGGCCTTGAGAAAATAGGGGTGTATACCCGTTTACAAAGTGCCATAAAAATGGAACAAATAGCCGAACCTTATATTCGTCGGCGGGCTATCCGCCATGTGGAAAAAGGAAGAGTAGTTATTTTTGGTGCCGGCACCGGTAATCCTTACTTCACTACTGATACAGCAGGCTCTCTCAGGGCTATTGAAATAAGTGCTGATGTAATTTTAAAAGGTACCAGGGTAGATGGAATTTATACTGCGGATCCGGAAAAAGATCCTACCGCTACCAGGTATAATGTAATAACCTTCCAGGAATGTCTTTCACAGAACCTGAAGGTAATGGATATGACAGCTTTTACACTATGTATGGAAAATAACCTTCCAATTATTGTTTTTAATATGAACAAGCCCGATAACCTTCGCAGGGTTGTAACGGGTGAAAAAGTAGGCACACTCGTAAGAGGTTAAAGGTGTTTTTCCTCAGTGTATTTACTATTTTTTATTTCGCAGGTAATACTATCTTGTGCCTTACTCCAAAGCACATCCTGTGAAAAACTATTAACCGCTATTTGACGGATTTTTAATAGTTTACAACCTTACTAAGCAGCTTATGGCCACTCTTTCTTTATCTGTTATTGAGATAATTGTGCTCATGCTGGGAGCTATTACCCTGGGGGTTACCATTCATTTTTTCATCGTTAGCCGTAAATCGCTAAGGGAAACTACTTCTGATGTGACTGGTAAGATCAATAAGGAACTGGAGATGTGGAAGCTTAAATATTTCAATGACACAGAGGTGAGGGACAAGGAACTTGAGATATTGAAAAAGAAATTGACCGAAGCCGAAGAAAACAGCGACATTTTTTCCATTGAAGCGGAAGAACTCCGGATCGTAAATAAAAAATTACAGGCTGAAATAGAATCTTATCGTAAAGCGGCACCTTCTCTTACTTCAATTTCTTCCGAAAAGCCTGATTATATTGAGCAACTCCGGATGGCACAAACGAGCCTGCTTCAGCACAACGAAAAAATAAACCAATTACTGGGGCAAATAGATATCGTAAAAGAGACTGAAGAAAGGCAACAGGAAATCATCAAAACCAACGAGGAGCTTAGTTCGCAGATTGATGATCTTCGCTTTAAACTTTCACAAAAGGAAAAGGAGATCAATAATGTCCGGCAGAAGGAGCATCTGACCACGGAAATGAATGCTATGCTGGACAGTGCTTATAGTGAGTTTAATGTGTTACAGGATAAAATTCAGAAGCTGGAACACCAGGTAAATGTATCAAAAAGAATCAACCTGGAATACGAAGAGCTGAAAGAAGTGCAGCATAAAATGACCCGTGATTTTGAAGAACAAAAGCTAAAATATCATGCTGCAGTGGAAGAAAACCGCCAGTTGCAACTGGCTATTGCTGAAGCGGAGGATAGTTTAAAAGAAACGGAATTTCAGCGGCATCAGTTACAGAAAAGGGTAGCATACCTGGAAGAATTAAATAATGATATGCAGGCAATGGCAGATGCAAATAAGAAACTTGAGGGGCAATTAAAAAGAATCGGTGAGCTGGAAAGTATGCTGAATGTGATTGCAGAAGAAAGAGACCAGTTAATGCAACGGAAAACCAATTTGTAATTATTCAAACTGGAATAAAAGATAAATTAATTTTAACGCTCCTCCTGGGGAGTGTTTTTTTTAAGTGTATCCTGCAAATGAATGGCAAGTTGCCAAGCGGGTAACATATTTACAGTAAACAAAAATGGCAGACTGTTTACGCACCGGTATGCAGCCGGTTAATTCGTTAACAAGCTGACAAGATTCTTTCAATCTCATCAACTTGTTAACCAGTTAATTTATTTACTTTTTTTAGCGGCTGCTTTCTTTTTAGCTGCAGTTGGTGTAACCGGACGGCTCTTACCGAATGAACCTTTGAAACGTTTTCCTTTAGCAGTTTTTTTATCTCCTCTTCCCATGATAATTTATTTTAGTTATTATATTTAGTACAAAAATAAAGCTCCGGCACTGAAATAAGCACAGGAGCTTTTTTAATAAGGTAAATGGTACATCCAATAGCAATCGGACTACATTTTGCTGGAGAGTTCTTTTCCAGCTTTGAATTTAGCAACTTTTCTTGCTTTGATTTTAATTACAGCACCTGTTTGCGGGTTGCGGCCATTACGGGCTGCCCTTTTAGATACTGAGAAAGTACCAAAACCAACCAGAGTAACCTTGCCACCACCTTTTAATGTTTTTGTAACTGCTTCTACAAAAGAATCAAGGGCAGCATTTGCCTGAGTCTTGGTGATACCTGCATCATCGGCCACCTTTGCGATCAATTCAGCTTTGTTCATGATTTGTATTTTTGAATGTTTTGCTAACAGCGACAAATTTAGACGCTTTTTGATACCAGCAAAAAATTTTCTTCCCTTTTGCAATATTTACTTATCGGCCCGAAGCCGCATTGGACAAGGTTTTTGGAGATTTATTGTTTTTTCATTTTCATGGGCAATGTTCATCTCAACTGCTGAAACCCTTTACTATAGCGGATTTCGAAGTGTGTTTGCTGAAGCTCAGGCAGGACAAGGGTTTGAGAGGAATATACAATTGTTTGTTATACTACAAAACAGGTAAATATTGTTTTGCACACTCAATTCACAACCTGCATTACTGTGCGAAATGCAATAAAATTATCTCCCCATTTATCGATGGCTCTTTTTCTCATTTCATCTGCAAAATTTTCAATATACCGGGTATACAACTCTTTGCCGGCTGTATGGTATTGGATGGCATAGGTTATACCTTCTTCATCACCCGCTTCAATCAGGTGTAGAATAGTAGCATGCGAAAAACAGCCGGTATTAATAATATCGGGTATGTGCTCTTCTTTCAGCCATTCTATCCAGCTTTCAGCAATGGAATGATTGACTTTTACTGTGACATTATAGATTATCATCTGCAACGTTAAAGTTTAATATCAAGGTATACCGGGCAATGATCAGAATGCTTTATATCAGGGAAGATTTCTGCATCCTTGAGGTGTTTTTTTAAAGGTTCCGTAACATTTATATAGTCAATCCTCCAGCCCTTATTATTCAATCGTACGGTAGGAAAACGCTGGCTCCACCAGCTGTACCGGTGGGGCTCAGGATGAAATTCACGAAAAGTGTCTACCCAGCCACTTTCCAGCAATTTTGTCAGCCATTCTCTTTCCGCCGGCAAAAATCCGGATGAATTTTTATTTCCTTTCGGGTCATGAATATCGATTTCCTTATGGGCAATATTATAGTCACCGCAAAGAATAAGTTTAGGATGTTTTTTTTTCAATTTATTTAGCCAGGCGAAACATTCATCAAGCCATGCATATTTGAAGTCCTGTCTTTCATCGCCACTGGTGCCACTGGGGAAATATGCGTTAATAAGCCTTATATCTCCAAAGTCTAATTGTATCACCCTGCCCTCATCGTCACTTGGACCGTGTCCATTACCGACTTCAACTTTATCAGGTTTTATCTTACTGAATACCGCCACACCGCTGTATCCTTTCTTTTGGGCACTGAACCAATAATCATAATAGCCTAAATCATTCAGCAATTTTGTATCTACGTCGCCGTTAACTGCCTTTGTTTCCTGCACACATATCACATCAGCAGGGTTGGTTTTTAACCAGTCAATAAATCCTTTTTTAATCGCAGCTCTTATGCCATTAACATTATAGGATATGATACGCATAGTATGTTTGTGTTTTATTGATAAAAGCGGGTAATTTTAAATATTATAAACCGATAGTAATCCGGAACAATAATCAAAAACAGTAGCAATTTACATTTTACTATGGAAGCAGCAGTTAAACAAAAAAAAAGTGTGCTTATCCGGCCAAAGGAGCATGTTTTTTTGGACGGTCCTAAAAGCCGCGGCTATGAACTTCTCTTTGCATGGCGGGTTTTTAAACAGTTTATTAGTGGCTTTAGGGCATTGCATTTCACAGGACCATGTATCACAGTATTTGGTTCAGCCAGGTTTAAAGAGGACCACCCTTACTATATACAAGCCAGGGAATTCGGTAAACGAATTGCAGAATCTGGTATGACAACTATTACTGGCGGTGGACCAGGTATAATGGAAGCAGCCAACAGAGGAGCTTTTGAGTCCGGAGGGAAATCTGTTGGTTGTAATATTCAACTGCCTTTTGAACAGAAGTCAAATCCTTACCTGCACAAGACAGTTACTTTTGAACATTTTTTTGTCCGTAAGGTGTTGCTGGTAAAATATTCTTATGCTTTTATTATCATGCCTGGTGGTTTTGGTACAATGGATGAGTTATTCGAAACGCTGACCCTGGTACAGACAAAGACCATAACCCGTTTTCCAATAGTTTTATTTGGAAAGGAATATTATAATCCTTTGCTGGAGGCCATACAAGAAATGGAAAAACAAGATACCATTTCACCCGGAGACATGAACCTGGTGCTGGTAACAGACAGTATTGACGAAGCAATGGATCATATCACTAACTATATCAGCACCTATTATAAAGTGAGGCCCCGTAAACGTCACTGGTGGCTGTTTGAAAAACGATAGCCAAATGTGTACTTTTTACACAAAAGTATTACCTTCATGTAAAATTTTGCCATGTTTTTAAAACGATTGCTGATCAGCCTTGTATTGATCGGGCTAGTTCAGTTGGTTTATGCCGACCAGTCAATAAATATCAGTTCACCCAATAATAATATTCAGCTTGGTTTGCTACATAGAACCAACGGAGATCTGGTATACCAGGTTTTTTATAAAGGGAAAACAACAATTACCCCCTCAGGATTGGGTATGAAACTAAAGAGTCCTGAATTATCACTGGTCAAATTTGACCTGGTAGGCATTGATTCATCTATTGCGGATGAAACATGGCAACCGGTTTGGGGTGAAGTAAGTTCGATCCGTAATAACTACAAACAACTTGTTGTAAAACTTTCCGACCGTTCAGGTTCGGGAATTCAACTGCAGATCATTTTCAGGGTATTTGATGATGGCGTAGGATTTCGTTATTCTTTTCCCCAACAGGCCAAACTCAATCATTTTATTATCGCCGATGAATTAACTCAATTTGGAGTAAGTGGAGACCACAAGGCATTTTGGATTCCCGGTGATTATGATACCAATGAATACCCTTATTACACCACGAATCTGAGTAGTATTGATGCAACCGGGGGAGGTGCAGCACAGGAAATACATGCTAAAACCTATTTTGATAAAAATGCTGTGCAGACACCATTAATGATGAAATCTGTGGACGGAATTTATATCAATATTCATGAGGCAGGATTAATAAATTACCCGGCCATGAACCTGGTACTCGATAAGTCATCTTTTACATTCAATGCACACCTGGTTCCCGACGCTGTCGGAAATAAAGCCTATTTACAAACACCTTCAGTAACTCCCTGGAGAACGATCATTGTAAGCGATAAAGCGGCAGAAGTATTGGCCTCAAAAATGATTTTAAATTTAAATGAGCCTTCAAAAGTTGCGACAGCACCAACCTGGGTTAAACCACAAAAGTATGTAGGTGTATGGTGGGAGATGCATGTTGGTAAAAGTAGCTGGGATTATAGTGGCGGGCAGGTTGGTTCGCAACAAGCGACCAGAGTTCCTCATGGAGCTAATACTGCTAATGTGAAACGCTATATAGATTTTGCTGCCAAAAATGGATTTAGCAGTGTACTGGTAGAAGGCTGGAATACCGGTTGGGAAGACTGGTTTGGTCAGTGGAAGGAAGATGTTTTTGATTTTGTTACACCGTATCCTGATTTTGATGTAAAAGAATTGCAGCAATATGCTGCTGCCAGAGGCGTGAAAATTATCATGCATCATGAAACTTCAGGCTCTGTTACCAACTATGAAAGATGGATGGATACGGCTTACCGTTTTATGAAGCAATTTGGATATGATGCAGTGAAAACAGGCTATGTGGGCAGAATCATTCCCCGCGGTGAACATCATGACGGGCAGTGGATGGTAAAGCATTATGAAAGAGTAGCGCAGAAAACAGCCGCTTACAATATCATGGTTAATATGCATGAATCTGTTCGGCTTACCGGTTTGCATCGTACTTACCCCAACTGGTTAGCCAGTGAAGCAGCCCGGGGAAATGAATTTAATGCATGGAGTGTGGGCAATCCACCTGATCATGAAACAATCCTTCCATTTACCAGATTGATGGGGGGCCCGATGGACTATACACCCGGGATATTTAAGATTAAAATGAACTATTACAATCCGGGTAAAACAGAACAGGTGCATACTACGCTGACCAAGCAATTAGCATTATACGTTACAATGTATAGCCCTTTGCAAATGGCTGCCGATCTTCCGGAGAACTATGAGGCAAAAATGGATGCATTTCAGTTCATAAAGGATGTGGCGGCAGATTGGGATGATACCAAAATCCTGGATGCGGAACCCGGGGACTATATCATTACAGCCCGGAAAGCTAAGGGCAGTAATAACTGGTTTGTAGGTGCTATCACGGATGAATTGGCGAGAAATTTTTCCACTTCACTTTCATTCCTGGATCCCGGGAAAAAATATATTGCTGTAATTTACCGGGATGCAGACAATGCCCACTGGAAGGATAATCCCGAAGCTTATTTAATTGAGAAATTTCTGGTGGATAGTAAAACAAATTTAAAACTGAAACTGGCACCGGGTGGTGGAACCGCTGTAAGTTTAATGCCAGCTACTGTAGAAGAAGCCAAACATTTAAAAAAATACAAATAATGACAGCAGCGGATATACTGGGTTACGCAGCCGGTGCGTTGACAGCATTCACTTTTTTGCCACAGGTATTGAAAACATGGAAGGAAAAATCTGCCAAAGATGTTGCCCTTAATATGTTCATCATTGCATTTATTAATGAAATAATGTGGTTGGCATATGGCGTTATGCTAAATAACTGGGTCATTATCCTCACTAATGCTGTTATGCTGGTGATGTCCGGAATTATGATCTGGCTTAAAATGCGTTATAATCATCAGTGATCAGTACTATGAAGATTAAAGCAATTATCTGGGACCTTGGAGGCGTTTTAATTGACTGGAACCCTAAATATGTATTCACTGAAACTTATTTTGAATCAGAGGAGAAAAGGGATTATTTTTTTAAGCATATCTGTACAAACGACTGGAATGAGGAACAGGATGCCGGTCGTTCTATTGTGGAAGCGACACAGGAGTTAGTGGCTGCCCACCCGGGTTGGGAAAAAGCCATCCGGGATTATTATGGGCGCTGGACAGAAATGCTGAAAAGCCCGATTTACGATACCGTTGAGATATTCCGGCTTTTAAAAGATTCAAACAAGTATAAACTCTATGCGTTGACCAACTGGCAAGCGGGCCTTTTTGATATCGCCCTTGTACGGTATGACTTCTTACATTGGTTTGATGGCAGGGTGGTGAGTGGTGAAGAAAAAACAAGAAAGCCCTTTCCGGAGTTTTACCAGAGATTACTGACGAGATATAATGTTAACCCCGGGGAAGCATTATTTATTGATGATAACCTTCGAAATGTAAAAGCCGCAGAAGAATTGGGAATAAAATCAATTCATTTCCAAAACCCGGAGCAATTAAAGCAGGAGTTTAGAAATATCAATGTATTTTAGTTTGGAATTCAGCGTTACACAGAAGAAAATATACGATCACCCTAACTGGTTTTGTATGACACCCCTGATCATTATCATTGTACTGGTAATCATCCTCATCCCGGTTTTACTCTATAATAACCTTATCAGGAAGAAGAACGCTGTTGAGAACTCATTTTTTTCCATAGATGTAATGTTAAAGAAGCGGTATGACCTGATACCACAACTGGTAGAAACCGTAAAGGGCTATATGATTCACGAAAGAGATTTGCTTGGCAGCCTGACAGCATTACGGCAAAAGGCAATGGAAAGTAACTTGCCAACAAATGAAAAGGTAAGGCTGGATAACCAGGTCAATAATATCCTGCAGCAAATAGTAGTGAATTTTGAAAACTACCCGCAACTGAAAGCCAGTGAAAATTTTCTGCGCTTACAGGGGGCCATCAATGAGGCAGAAGAGCAGTTGGCGGCCTCAAGACGCTTTTATAATGCAGCAGTTAATGATTATCATAATGCCATCGAAACATTTCCTTCATCTCTTGTCGCTTCACTGGCTGGAATGAGTAAAAAAGAATATTTTACTATTCCGGATTCAGAAAAAGGAGTTCCTGCATTTACTATTTAATTGAATAGCCCTCATATGTCCCTTGAGAAAAATTTCAATACATTTTATGAAAAGGAGTTACAGGGCCTTTTAATTCCGCTTGAAGCAGAACGGAAAAAAATAAAAAAATATGGAGCTGCCGGCTTTATCTTACTCGGTACAGCAGTTATCCATTTTATCATATCTGCCGCATCTCATAATAAAGTTTCTGTTGTGATTGCTTTTGTGCTGCTGCTGGCTGCTTTTGTGCTGCTGATTATTTTTGGTAATAAAAAGAAATCGTTTGCTGCAGGTTTTAAGGAATCTGTTGTCAGAAAGATCATCCGGTTTATTGATCCCTCATTGCAATATAGTCCGGGACTAAAAATCAGTAAAGCTGATTATTTAAACAGCGGTCTTTTTGTGGAGCAACCCGATCGCTATTCAGGCGATGATTATATTGAAGGGACACATGAAAAAACATTCTTTTGTTTTTCTGAATTACATACACAGCGAAAAGTGAGTTCCGGTAAAAGTACCCATTGGGAAACTATTTTCAGGGGCCTTTTCTTTATGGCTGACTTTAATAAGCATTTTTCCGGCAGAACCTATGTGTGGAGTGAAAGGAATCCCCAGATTAATTTCCTCACTAAATTATTCTCATCATTTGCCTGGAATCTCGAAAAAGTAAAACTGGAGAGTGTTGAATTTGAGAAGAGATTTATTGTATACAGCAGCGACCAGGTGGAAGCCAGGTACATTCTTACACCTTCTTTTATGGAACGAATTGTAAAACTGCAGCAGATGATGGGAGAGGGTACGTCTTTATCCTTTGTAAATACAAATATTCACATTGCTGTTCCGATGCGGGATGAATTGTTTGAGCCGGGTATCTTCTCTGCAAATGATTATAATAAACTGGCAAATTACTATAAAACGATAGACCAGGTATTTGATATCATTGATGAGTTAAAACTGAATCAGCGTTTATGGAATAAAGAATAATTCCTGGCTACTGCTACAGTTTTATTCCAGCACTGGCCTCATCCACTTCTCCGCTTCATCCAGACTCATACCTTTCCGTTTGGCATAGTCTTCCAGCTGGTCCTTGCCAATTTTCCCCAATCCAAAATAATGGCTTTGCGGATGGGCAATATACCAACCACACACAGATGCCGGTGGATTCATGGCAAGACTTTCGGTTAGTTCGATACCGATGTTCCTGGTAACATTCAGCAGCTCAAATAATTTTAATTTCTCCGTATGATCAGGGCATGCAGGATAGCCCGGGGCCGGCCGGATGCCTTTATATTCTTCTTTTATCAATTGTTCATTAGTAAGGGTTTCATTCTTTTCATAACCCCAGTATTCTTTTCTGACTTGTTGATGCAGGCACTCCGCAAAGGCTTCTACAAAACGATCGGCCAGTATCTGTACCAAGATCTTATTATACTCATCATGATCAGCCGCAAACCGGTCTATATGTTTCTTAGCACCGTGAATGGTTACTGCAAACGAACCCATATAATCGGTACCCAGTTCTGCAGGGCAGATAAAGTCTGCTAATGAATAACTTGGTTGTCCCACTGCTTTCTTTAACTGCTGACGAAGCGATTCTAATTTTACTTCACCTTTATCTGTCTGGAGTATTATGGTATCTGCATTGTTGCTGGCAGCGGGCCAGAAGCCGATAACTCCATCAGCCGTAAACCATTTTTCAGCTACTATTTTTTCAATCAGCTTTTGTGCATCATTTAATAGTCGTTTTGCTTCTGTACCGAAGATCTTATCCTCCAGCACCTGCGGATAATGACCAGGCATCTCCCAGGCAATAAAAAAGGGTCCCCAGTCAATATATTTTGCAATAGTGCCCAGATCAAATTCTTTTAACACTTTTACCCCGTCCAGGGCTGGTTTGGCAGGCTTATAATTTTTCCAGTCAAAATATTCTTTGGTAATAACCGCTTCTTTGTAGGGGATGAGGTCTTTTTTATTCTTATTCAGGAACTGGTTTCTTAATCCTTCATATTCATCCTTTGTCTTTTGAAGCAGCACTTCTTTCTCTTTACTTAATAAAGTACTAACAGCTGTCACACTTCTTGAGGCATCTAATATATGTAATACCCCATTATCGTATTGCGGGGCAATTTTTACAGCTGTATGCATCCTGGAAGTTGTGGCGCCACCGATCAGCAAGGGCTGTTTCATATTGCGGCGTTTCATTTCATGGGCCACATGTACCATTTCATCTAATGATGGAGTGATGAGACCACTTAATCCAATAATATCAGCTTTTTCTTTTTCAGCAGTATCCAGGATTTTATCGGCAGGCACCATTACGCCCAGGTCAATGATATCATATCCGTTACAACCCAACACAACACCCACGATATTTTTCCCGATATCATGAACGTCTCCTTTTACGGTGGCTAATAAAACCTTTGGAGCTCCGGCTCCTTCTTCATTTGTTGTGCCGGCTGCAAGATGTGCCTGGCGTCGCTCTTCTTTTTCTGCTTCAATAAAAGGAGTGAGGACAGCAACTGATTTTTTCATCACTCTTGCACTTTTTACCACTTGTGGCAGGAACATTTTTCCGGCTCCGAATAAGTCACCCACTACATTCATACCATCCATCAGCGGGCCTTCAATTACTTCCAACGGAGCAGGATATTTTAATCTGGCTTCTTCCGTGTCTGCCTCAATGTAATCAGTAATGCCATTGACCAGTGCATGTCTCAGTCTTTCTTCAACGGTTGTATTTCTCCATGCATCATCCTTTATTATTTCTTTACCCTTTGCTTTTACGGTCTCCGCAAAAGAGATCAGTTTTTCAGTCGCTTCGTTATTATCATTATTTCGGTTCAGGATTACATCTTCACAAAGTTGCCTTAGTTGAGGTTCAATTTCATCATACACCACCAACTGACCTGCATTTACGATCCCCATATCCATGCCAGCCTTAATGGCATGATATAAGAATACACTGTGCATCGCTTCTCTTACATGGTCATTGCCCCGGAAAGAGAAAGAAAGATTACTGACACCACCACTAACTTTGGTCAATGGCATCATTTGTTTTATTTCCCGGGTTGCTTCAATAAAATCAACCCCGTAATTATTATGCTCTTCCAGGCCTGTTGCAACAGCAAAGATGTTTGGGTCGAAAATAATATCCTGCGGATCATAACCTACTTGTTCGGTTAGTATTTTGTAAGCCCTCCTGCATATTTCAACTTTACGTTGTTTGGTATCGGCCTGCCCCTGTTCATCAAAAGCCATTACAATGACGGAGGCACCGTAACTTTGGCAGGTTATAGCCTGTTCTATGAATTTGGCTTCGCCTTCTTTCATAGAGATGGAATTGACAATACATTTTCCCTGAACGCATTTTAAACCGGCTTCAATGATCTCAAACTTGGAGCTGTCGATCATGATGGGAATTTTTGCAATATCCGGTTCACTTTGGACGAGGTTGAGAAAAGTGGTCATGGCTAATACACCATCCAGTAAAGCATCGTCCATATTTACATCCAGCACCTGGGCGCCATTCTCTACCTGTTGCCTGGCCACGCTGAGGGCCTCTTCATATTTATTTTCTTTGATAAGACGGGCAAATTTTTTCGAGCCGGTAACATTGGTTCTTTCACCAATGTTCACAAAATTGGTTTCTGGCCTTATAACCAATGGTTCTAATCCTGCTAATCTCAGGTAAGGCTTGATAATGGTGGTCTCTTGCATCTATGAATTCTTTTTTAGAAACAATTTTTTGATCATTGAAAAATTGTTTACAATAAGTATGAGGATGGATACTATTAATAACAGCTGTGCGGTTGTCATGCTAATGCTTTTTCAACAACGGGTAGTTGTCTGGGTTTAAGATTTTTTACATGGTCAGCAATATGCTTTATGTGCTCTGGTGTTGTGCCACAGCAGCCGCCAACGATATTCACAAATCCTTCTTGGGCCCATTCCTCCAGGTAATGGCCCGTATCTTCAGGATGTTCATCGTATTCTCCCATCGCATTGGGTAATCCTGCATTGGGATATGCAGAAACATAGCAACTGGCAATTTGCGACAGTTCTTCAATATGGGGCCGCATTTCTTTGGCACCTAATGCACAGTTCAGGCCAACACTAAGCGGCCTCGCATGCATGATTGAAGTATAGAAAGCTTCCAGGGTCTGACCACTTAATGTTCTGCCAGAGGCATCGGTGATGGTACCACTGATCATAACCGGCAGTGATTCCTTTTTAGTATCCCTGAAATATTTCTTGATAGCGAAAATGGCCCCTTTGGCATTTAATGTGTCAAAGATGGTTTCAATTAAAAGAATATCAACACCTCCATCTACTAATCCTTTTACCTGCTCGTAATAAGCAGTTACTACTTCATCAAATGTAACAGCCCTGAATCCGGGATTATTTACATCCGGCGATAGAGACAATGTTTTATTCAGCGGTCCGATTGCTCCCGCAACCCATGCCTGTTTACCGGATTGTTTAATTGCTTCCCGGGCACATTTTGCCGCGGCAACGTTTAATTCATAAGCGAGGGACTGCATTTCGTAATCCGCCATAGCAATAGCAGTACTACTGAATGTGTTGGTTTCAATGATATCTGCTCCGGCATCAAGATATTGTTTGTGGATACCAGTGATGATTTGAGGCTGAGTAATATTCAGCAGGTCATTATTACCTTTTACATCGCAATGCCAGTCTTTGAACCTGTCACCCCTGTAATCAGCTTCAGTGAGTTTATGCCGCTGGATCATAGTACCCATGGCGCCATCAATGATCAAAATGCGTTCCTTCAAACAATCCTGGATTGTTTTCATAAACATTTTTTTTGCGAACTATAAACGTTGGGAAACCAGGAGGGAATTCCGTACCGTTTATTAGTTCTGTTTTTAGTGCAGGCCGAACAATAAACAAATCCGCCTGAATGTAACTGCAAAACTATGATATAAAAGCTTAAAAAACAAGCCGGACGGAGCTTAGCGGCTAACGTATTTTTCAACAGGAAGCCTGTTTTGGAGACTGCGGGCAAGGGTCATTTCGTCGGCGTATTCCAGTTCACCGCCAAAGGCAATGCCACGGGCAATAGTAGTTATACGAATGTTATAAGGTTGTAATTTCTTCTGGATGTAATAAATGGTTGTATCCCCCTGTATATTAGGATTGAGGGCAAAGATCAGTTCTTCGGTTTTTTCTTTTTCAATCCGGTTTATAAGGGATTCAATATTCAATTGGTCGGGGCCGATACCATCTAATGGGGAAATTATGCCACCGAGAATGTGATAAGTGCCATTAAATTGCTGGGTACTTTCTATGGCAATTACATCACGGATACTTTCTACCACGCAAATTACTTCCTGCTTTCTCAGTGAATTGGAACAGATGGAGCAAATATCGCCATCGGCCACATTAAAGCAGCGCTGGCAGAACTTTATTTCACTTCTCATTCTTGCGATCACCTCGCTGAATTGACCAACTTCTTTTGCATCCTGTTTTAATAAATGAAGCACTAAACGTAAAGCTGTTTTTTTACCAATACCGGGTAGTTTGGCAAACTCGTTAACCGCATTTTCCAGGAGGGAAGAGGAGAATTGCATGGGTCAAAGATAGCAGTGGAACCTGAGCTATGAGCTACTGGCAGCCAGATTTATTTAACGGGCAGCTTTCTGTTCATAACTTTTACAAAGCTATATCAAACTCATTCTGCCAGTTGGGTTTGACAGTAATTTTTCTTTCGATTGGCTTTACCAATTCAGGTTGTTTATGTTTACCTAAAAACTGCCCCGGATCCCAAACACCATTTTTATTTTCATCATACAGCATCCTGAGTTCATATTCTCCGGGCAGAAAAAGACTGGTAGTAAAATCAGGACCGGTCATGGGGAATGATTTGTAGATATTCTGATTCAGTATAAAAAGCAGAACCGGATTCCTGGTGATATCGAGATTGCGAAACCTTATTTTCAAAGCGCCATAATCTGCTTTCTTCTTGGTATTGAAACTAAGCGTATCAGTTTTCAATAATTTTTTACCGGCAGAGTCTTCTGCAAGTTCTTTATCCATTATCAGGTGGTACAAAGTATTTTCTTTCCATTCATAGACCAATGTCAGCTTTTTATTGGTACTGTCTTTTTCAAATTTGTAATCAGTAGCAGGCAGATAGGTTGTGTCAGTATAAAGCCGGATTCCTGATGAGTCCAGGGTTTTAAGTGGCTGTTCAAAGGTCATCTCAAACTGGCTGAGCAGATCCTGCTGGTTATTCTGAAGAGTAGTTTGATATTTTAACCGCTTGTCAGCAGTGGCTGCTCCGGGTTTATTGCGTATACCGGGGGAAATAGACGGAAGCATTGTGGTGGTGCTCTGTGTTTCCTGTCTGGCGGCAAATGCATACAAGGTAACAGGTTCATTCTTTTGTTGAAGACTAACAGGTTTGTCAGCAAAAGCAAATAATTGTTTTTCTCCAAAATAACGACGGGTGCCACCTTCATCTTTTAATGCATATAAATAGAATGTTTTTTCCGGGAGATTTTTGAAATAAAAATTTCCTTTTCCATCCAGGCGGGCAATGTACTTTGGTTTTTCTTTTACCACAGCTGAATCATCGGGATTGGTATGTAGTATTGCAATCAGGGTACTGTCTGTTTTCCCCGTTTCGGCCAGTACTACATTGCCCCGGAGCTCAAAAGAGTCGATATGCTTTCCTGTTGAAAATGTGTAGGTAAAATTCTTAAAAACGTTGCCTTCAGTATAATCTTTGATGGCATTTCCAAAATCCAGGGTATAGGTAGTGTTGGGTTCCAGGGTGTCTTTAAGCTTTACCGTTACCTCTTTCAATTTGCTATCTACAAAAGGTGTGATCTTAGGCAAGGGAGAAACCAGCAGGTTTTCCTGGGCATTTTGTACTTCAACAAATTCATCAAAGAAAAAGGTGATCTTATTGCCGGAGAAATTTACAGATGAATCTCCCGGGTTTGATTTCAATAACACGGGGGGGATAGTGTCTCTTGGTCCGCCTTGTGGCGGAATGATATTGGCACATCCCGGACCACTGATTGTACTGATAAGAATAATGCTGATAAGGGCAGTATAAGATATAAGAATCTTTCTTTTCATGTAAGCTGCAAACTTACAGGGTTTGCCTGTAATGATTTGTTTTTAAAATCATAATAAAAGTTATTCGGTTTCGTCGGAGCTTTCCAGTTCATGCAGGCTTACAGCCAGTTTGTTGGTCTTTACAAAATTGCACCAATGGCAGTCGTCTTTGCCACAGCCGGTATAAAATTCCCGGTTTTGTATTTTTTCCCAGGTAGAAGTAATTTGTTGGGTTACAGTTGTAATATCTGCGGGGCCGATAATTACTTTCTCTTTTCGATAGTTTTTCTTTTTGTCCGGTTCAATAAAGTCGAATTCAGTGCTTACCACTTTCCAGTCTTTTTGTTCGTAATTATCAACGAGTATTTTATAAAAAACAGCCTGCCGCCAGTAATCACCGCCATTAGGTTCTTTTTCTGATGGTCCTTTTGTTTTTGGGATCGCTTTATCCGGGTCACCGGTTTTATAATCTACCACATTGACTGATTTGCCATCAAACTCCAGTTTATCTAATTTTCCTTTCAGCGGAACATCTTTAATCACCACATTCCGGATAGTTCTTTCAATCGCTACAATCTTATTAAAACTATTGATGTATTTATCGTAGTAGTTGTTCAATACCTCCAGTCCGTATTCCAGCCTCCGGTTAAATTGTTCTTTGGTAAAACTCTCTCTGTGGCGAAGCATGTACCACTCGAAATCAGCAATGAATTCTTCTTTTGGCGGGAACTGGTCTTTTTTCCCATCCTGCATCTTTCGGAATAATTTTTCCAGGGCATGGTGTACCGCTGAGCCAAACTCAGTGGCTTCATTTTTCGGGGACGGGATCCGGATGAGGTTCTTAAAATAAAATTCTAATGGACATTTTAAATAATTATTCAATGCTGTTACGTTCATTACAAACTTATCCAGTATGCGGCTGATAAAATCTTCTTCAATTTTCTCGATTTCCGGTGCCTCAGCTTCATTGAAATTTAGTGCAGCAAATTCAGAAAGTACTTCAGTGTCAAGTATTATTTTTTCAACCGGCAGAGGATGCTGATCTTGTATTTCTGCTATAAACATAGATGGTTCCAGTTCTTTACCATCATTTTTGAATTTGCTGTATGAGATATATAAATGCTGTTCTGCTCTTGTGAGCGCCACATAGAATAAACGTCTTAATTCCTCGTCATCCTTACTGGAAGGCTGGGATGTGAACATTGTTTCAGGAAGTTTATAACCTCCACCCGGTTTTCTTTTCTTTTCCCAGAAAGCAGCATTACTACCGGCTATGAATACATATTCAAACTCCAGTCCTTTGGAACCGTGTGCTGTCATCAAATTGATGCCTTTATCGCTGCCGCTGACCTGCACCAGTGGTAGTGTAATTTCTTCTTTTTCCATTACCTCAACAAGGCTTACCAACTGCTGCAGGTTCAGGAAAGGATCACGATGTGTTTCATCCTTTACAAAGTCAAACAGACCGGTGAGTATCTGTAATTGCCAGTGTTTCTCCTCACTTTGCATGATATGTGTAAGTACCCCTGCTTCACGAATAATATTTTCAAATAAATGTTGCAGGGTGACATTGGATACATCTGCAACCAGGTTTTCAATTAGAAAAGAAGCTTTTTTTAAACCTTCATGCAGGTTACTGCTGAATAGATCTTTTGCCGGAGTGTTTGTTTTTTCCTGTAATAGCTGCCGGATTGAAGTCTTGTTCTCATTATACCTTTTTCCGGCTACTTCCATCGTAAGCTTTGCAATTTCAATTGGAGGAATGCCAAACCAGTCGAAATGCAGTATTTCAAAAAGCATCTCGTCTCCACTGTACGGAATGTCATGTTCTGAAGCCAGGTATTTCAGCAGCAAAATGATTTTTTTGGCTACCGGTAATTCTAAAATATTCAGGTGACGCTTACTGTAGACCGGAATATTTAACAGCTTGAAATACTTTGCCAGTTCTTCACCATATTTATTCTCTTTATAAATGATACCAATCCTGCCCGGTAAAACACCCTGTGCTGCCAGTTGTTGTACTTGTTTTACAATACCAATCATTTCCTGGCGCTGCGACTCATATTCTTTAATAACTGGTTGATGTGTTAATTGCTTTATTTTTTCTTTTGCGGAAAGCAGCTGCTTACTTAACCCTTCTAATTGATTTACCAGTCTTTCTGTATTCCTGTCAATAAGTGATTTGGAAATATCCAGTATAGGTTGCGTGGAACGGTAGTTATTGGTAAGCACAACAGTCAGCAGGTCTTGTTGATAGATAGCTGCGAATTGCACCATATTTTCCACGTTGGCTCCCTGGAAACGATAGATACTCTGGTCATCATCACCTACTACAAATACATTTGGCTTATCCCAGTAACTGATCAGTAATTCGACTAAACGGTTTTGCGTACCACTGGTATCCTGGTATTCATCCACCAATATGTATTGAAATTTTTCCTGGTAATTCGCCAGCAAATTTTTATTTTCTTCAAAGGCCCTGATGACCCAGTTAATCATATCATCAAAGTCATAACGGTTGCGTTTGCGCATTAATTGCTGGAAACGGTCAAACTCACCTACTGCAGCCTTCAGCTTCTCCATTCGGTCTTTTTCTTCCTCAATCTTGTCTTTTTTCAGATCACCTGCATTGAATTCTTTGTATTTTTTTTTATAGATAAATTCATCCCGGTTGGGCAAATCAGCTATGTATTCATCAATCTTTTGATTGATAAAAGCCGGTGTCCATCCCTCCCGCTTCATATTACTGAACAAATGCTGCAGGTTGTTCACTTCAAAATATACATCACCCCTGTATCTTTTCAACGGATGGTTTTTGGGGAAAGAGTCAATCAATTCTTTGTACAATTGAATTTTTTCCAGTTCGGAAATAGGGTCAAGGACGGTTTTTTCGAAATAGGATAAATTTTCCTGTATCACATCATTACAAAAAGCATGGAACGTATAGATGTTTACTTTGTAAGCATCCGGCCCGATAAATTGTAACAACCTCTTACGCATGGCCACTACACCGGCATCAGTATAGGTCAGGCAAAGTATATTTTCAGGTAATGCATCAGTTTCCAGCAATATTTTTCCTATACGACTGGCTAATATTTGTGTTTTACCTGTTCCGGGTCCTGCAATCACCATAACGGGGCCGTCAATGGTATTCACGGCCTGTTTTTGCTTTTCATTCAGCCTTTCATATTCTTCTGCAAATTTTCGCTCTAATCTTTCTTTGTTAAATGACATCTGGTTTCCGAACTTTTCTGTTTTAAAAAGGTTATTCAAACGAATTTAACTTATTACTTTGTATGGCAGCGCATTCAATTAAAACTGTTCAAAAAATCCCTATTTCATTAGAAAGGGCATGGGGTTTCTTTTCCAACCCTGCTAATCTTCAGGCCATTACACCCGGCGATATGGGATTCAAAGTAGTTTCCAAACATCATGGTGATAAAATGTATGCCGGACAAATAATCGAGTACACGGTTAAGCCGCTGTTAGGAATACCCTTCTACTGGATGACAGAAATAACACAGGTAAAGGATAAAGAGTACTTTATTGATGAGCAACGATTCGGACCGTATAGTTTATGGCACCATCAGCATCATTTTAAAGAAATACCGGGTGGTGTGGAGATGACAGATATTATTCACTATAAAAATCCAGCCTGGTTTTTAGGAAAAATTGCTAACACACTTTTTGTGAAAAAGAAGCTGGAAGGCATATTTGAATACAGGTATAAAAAGGTGGAAGAGTTGTTTGGTGTTTGGAGCACTCAATAACGGCCAGCCACAAAATTATTTTATTCCTGCTCTTTTCCTCATTTCAGCGATCGGCATCACAATCAATCTTCCAATTGGTTTATTGTCACGATAAGTGATCACCTTCAGGGCGGCAGCATCTTTCGGTACTATTAATGGTGAGCTGTAAGCCGGGTAATAATTATCCGGAAATGAATTATCAAAACTATAATGAATGGACAGACCTTCTATTTCAGTACTAAGTTTGATAATAATAGTTGCAGAATCTTTTTTATTTATTTCAAAAATGGGATCATAGATGCTGGGTGCATATTTCACTTGTGCTGCCTGCAGTCTTCCAAAATGAGCTTCCACTCTTGCAGCAAAATCATTCCAGTTCCTTTTATCTTTTGGGCTCCATAAAGCTTCTGCAATGGCGAATGCCCTGGGCCATGTCATGTATTGAGCATGTCGCATGTTATACACCTGTTCTGTCCACAGGTTGGCCTGGCCGCCTTTGATCATTGAAGCGTTTACTCCTTCCGGTATAGGTTCAAACTGGTACGCTTTTTTTAAACGCAAAGTGGAATACACTGGTGGTTCTATCGATGCATCACCCTGCATGTAGTCTATATAAGCAAAATCGGTCGGGCTCATCACCACTTCATGCCCCTGTTTGGCGGCTTCAATACCCCCCTTCATTCCTCTCCAGCTCATCACGGCTGCGTTTGGTGCTAAACCGCCATCCAGAATCTCATCCCAACCAATCATCTTTTTGCCTTTACTGTTGATGATCTTTTCCACTCTTTTTACAAAATAGCTTTGCACTTCATCCAGGTTTTTCAGGTTTTCTTTTTGCATCAATGCTTTTATCTGTTCACTTTTCTCCCAGAAATTCCGGGCTGTTTCATCACCACCCATATGTATATATTCAAAAGGGAAAAGCTGTGCTACTTCAGTAAACACTTTATCTAAAAACTCAAATGATTTTTCCAATGCCGGGCAAATGGTATTATCCAATAAACCATAAAAATGTTGTCCCCCTCCGGGCCAGATCATAAACCGGTCTCCGGGGCTTACATAATACTCTCCCGGTGTGCAGGACAATTCAGGATAAGAAGCAATGGCTGCAAGGCTATGGCCGGGCACATCAATTTCCGGCAGAATATTGACAAAACGATCACCTGCATATTTTACTATTTCCTTAATATCCTCATGTGTATAAAATCCACCGTAAGTGGCGGCTTCGCCCGGACCGGGTTTTGACAGCGTTCCAAAAGTGCCTGTTCTTTCTACCCGCCATGCTCCCACTTCAGTCAGTTTGGGTAAACTCTTTATTTGTATTCTCCATCCCTGGTCATCGGTTAAATGAAGGTGCAACAGGTTGAATTTATATTTTACCATCTGGTCAATATAATCTTTTACTTCTGCCACGGTAAAAAAGTGACGGGATACATCGAGCATTAATCCTCTCCATCCGAACCGGGGATGATCTTTAATAGTGGCGATGGGTAGTACCCAGGCACCAGGTTTTTGGTGTATAACAGTACTTTCAATTTCTTTTGAGAATAACTGCAGCAATGTTTGTACACCATAAAAAATACCTGATGGCTCATTAGCAAGAAGGGTAATACCAGCAGTTGTAATCTTTAATTGGTATCCATCTTTGGGGATATTTTTATTGCCATTCAGAGACAAAAGAATTGATTTTGGGGTGGCTGAGGTCCCTTCTTTAATGGTTACCTGGTTGGTTACTGTTTTTATTTGTCCGGAGAGGTGTTGTGCAATTCTTTTTACCTCATCATTTTTCGGAGTAATTATTACAATATTGTATGGAAGTGTAAAAGAACCTTTTTCCTGGGTGATAGATACAGGCTGGGGTATTATTGAAATTATTTCATTCTTGTGCCCTGCTTTTTGGCTGTATACGGAAGAAAATAAAAAAGTGATAATAGTAAGAAGATGTACTTTTTTCATACAGGAATTATTATAGGAAGCAAGTTACTCGTTTAACTAAAAGAAATAAAAAAAGGCGGACAAGTTATTGTCCGCCTTTTAACTATTTAGCGTATATATTATCCCGGTATTCTCGAGATATATTTTTCAATCTGTTTGATCTGGTCTACAATTTGAGGGGTAGTAGGTTTTAATGCTTTTGTTTTCCTGAAGAAATCTTTTGCTGCACGGAACTCTCTCTTATTCATCATCAGGCTGCACATTTGGAGGTAAGCCGCTGCTTCGTTTTCTTTATCCGGAAGCCCTTTACGAATAGCCTGCCGGATATAGCTTTCGGCCTGTTTCAAATCATTTTTCTGCATGGAAAGCATTCCCATTTGCAATAAACTGGCTCCTTCTGCTTCCTTCATCGGCATACCCAGGTCCAACCCTTTCTTCATCATTTTTTCAGCACCATCGAAGTCTTGCTTCATCATGGCAATATTGCCTTTCAGGGTAAAATAAACGGAGCGGATAGGTTTGTACAACAGGTTAGGGTATTTGATGGAGGCCAGTACTTTTTCTGCTCCATCCATATCACCCGTTTCCATGTACTCCTGTATAAGGCGTAAAGGCCCGAAGAAAAAGTGTCCGGCAACTAAAATGATACCAACAAGGTATAAAGGAAACGCCGGCCAGAAGGAAGAAGCGTAGTTCACATAAATACCCAGACCAATCAGCGCAATACCTATCCAGAGACGGTATTTAATAAGCAGGTTGTAAAACTTCATGTTTTGTTATTTCAAAAATTTGTAGTCCCGACAGGAATCGAACCTGTATCAAAAGTTTAGGAAACTTCTATTCTATCCATTGAACTACGGGACCAAGAACTAATCCGTTCTGCGGGGTGCAAATATAGGAAAGAATTAACCGCCTATTTCGTAAGTTCGGGCTCTAAAATTAAAAGGTCATAGTTGACTGAGTTTGAGCTTATACAAGGTCTCCGCAACGGAGATGAAGCTGCTTTTAAGTATCTGGTTGATACCTATAAAGACAGAGTTTTCAATACTGCTATTGGCATCGTGCAGAATGCCGAAGATGCCGAAGATGTGGCACAGGAAGTATTTATACAGGTTTTCAGGTCTATTCAAAACTTTAAAGCTGAATCAAAACTTTCTACCTGGATCTACCGGATCACAACGACCCGTGCATTAGACTTGCTGCGAAGCCGGAAAAGTAAAAAGAGATTTGGCATCATTCAGCGATTATTTGGGGAAGGCAATGAGCCAGAGATGGAAATACCTGATTTTAATCATCCCGGTGTGGCTTTAGATCGAAAAGAGAATGCGGCCAGGTTGTTTAAGGCAATAGGCCAATTGCCTGAAAATCAAAAAATTGCTTTTACCCTTCATAAACTAGAAGATCTTAGTTATCAAGAAGTTAGTGAAGTAATGGGAACCTCGGTGGCGGCTGTAGAATCATTATTGCACCGGGCAAAACAAAATTTAAAAAAAATACTGGAAAAAGAAATGGGCTAAGTATTTTAGGTACGAAGGTTTTGGGGCATGTTAACGTCAAAAATGGTGTGTTATGAATACTGAAAAAAATAAGAAAATGGAAGAAATACTGAATAGCCTTGATGGCTGTCAGAGAGTTCCTGCTCCGGATTTCTTCTATACCCGTCTAAAGGCAAAAATGGAAAAAGGGCTTGAACCGGCCTCTCCGCGGTCATGGATACTTCGTCCTGTTTTTGTTATTGCTGCTTTGCTGGTCGTTTTATTGATAAATGCTGTTGTTGTTTTCGATAATGATAATAGTTCCACTATAGAAAGTGCATCCATTGATACGGAAACAATTCAATCCATTGCAGCTGAATACCGGTTGAACGATAATGGAATCTTATATGATCTAAATAAGGATAAATAAATGAAGAACTCCAATATTAAAATTCTTTCGGTTGCTGTTGTATTGTTGCTTATTACCAATATAGCCCTTGTAATTTTTCTTATGAATGGCAAAGGAAGGAATGATGGAAAACGCACCGGTGGTGGAAAAGGTGACCCTTCTGAGATGATGGCGAAAGAACTGGGCATGACTGAACAGCAAAAAAAGGAGCACAAGCAATTAAAGGAAGATCATTTTAAGACGATCAGGCCCTTTTACGATTCTCTCAGAGCTGCCAGGTCAGCATTCTATGCATTAATAAAAGATGCCGGGGTAAACGATAGTACAATAGCTGCATACAGCCAGCGAATCTATGAAAAGCAGGCTGAGATTGATAAACTTACTTTTAATCATTTTAAGCGGGTAAGAAATCTTTTTACTCCGGAACAACAGCCGAAGTTTGATGAATTTGTACAAAAAATGATGCAGCGCAGTAAAAAGGATTCAGCTGCAAAAGGGAAATAGCATTACGAATAGATTCTTTCAATCGCATCCCTGTATTTTTCTATCACTACTTTTCGTTTTAGTGAAAGTTTAGGAGTCATTTCTCCTGTATCCACACTCCATTCATTGGGAAGTAATTCAAACTTTTTTACCTGCTCCACATGGTTGAAGAATTTATTAAAGCTTTCAACCAGTTCTTTATAAAGGTCAATTACTTTAGGATTTCGGATTACTTCTTCATGGCTGGTTTCTGTTATGCCATTTTTCCGGCACCAATCAAAAAGGTTGGGGAAGGAAGGAACCATTAATGCACTGACAAACTTTCTGTCAGCACCTACCAGCATTACCTGTTCAATAAAAGGAGACTCTTTCAATTTATTTTCTATCGGGAGCGGTGCTACATATTTACCGCCACTGGTTTTGAAAAGTTCTTTTTTACGGTCGGTAATTTTAAGAAAATTATTTTCTGTCAGTGTGCCGATGTCGCCGGTGCTGAACCATTCATCCTGAATTACCTCTGCAGTAAGATCGGGACGTTTATAATAACCCATCATGACGTTGGGCCCCCTGGTCAGAATTTCACCATCTTCTGCAATCTTTACTTCTACGCCTTCTATTAACGGTCCTACGGTACCAAAGCCTCTTCCGCTTTCCTCATACCTGTTAACAGCAACAACCGGCGATGTTTCCGTGAGGCCATAACCTTCCATGATGGTTATTCTGGCTGCCGTAAAGATGCGGATCAATCTTACCTGGCAGGCAGCACCACCCGTAACGATACATTTAATATTCCCCCCCAGTCCTTCTCTCCATTTACTAAAAATAATTTTGTTGGCCAGGGCCAGTTTAAAATTATACAAAGCACCCAGGTCTTTATTGATTTCAAATTTCTCGGCAAGACTGTGTGCCCAGAAGAATAGCTTTTTCTTGGTACCCGTGAGCTCATTGCCCTTTTGCATAATACGGTCATATACTTTTTCCAGCAGCCTTGGTACAGTGGTAAACATATGAGGTTGTACTTCTTTCAGGTTGTCTCCAATGGTATCAAGGCTTTCTGCATAATAAATGGAGGTGCCCCTGAATAGATAGAGGTAAGTTACCATTCGTTCAAAAATATGGTTCAAAGGCAGAAAACTTAATGAACGCATTTCATCTCCCGGAGGAAAACAAGGCATAGAGGCCATCACATTTGATAAAATATTCCGATGTGATAACATCACCCCTTTGGGAGTACCTGTAGTTCCGGACGTATAAATAATTGTGGCCAGATCCTCGTACGTAATGCTATCAGCAACAGGTTTGATCTGTGCAATTAATTCAGGAGTAGCCAGTGCAGTTACCTCTTTCCAATGTTTGGCATTGGGTACATGTTCAAATGTATAAATATCTTTCAGGCAGTGCACTTTCTCTTTCAGGCTGAGTACTTTTAAAAAAAGTTCTTCATCATTTACAAATACTGTTTTTACCTGGGCATCATTCAGTACAAATTCAAGTTCATTTACATTGATAGTTGGATAAATGGGAGTAAGTACAGCACCAATTTGCTGAACAGCCAGGTCAAGCATTACCCACTCTGGCCGGTTTTTACAGAGAATAGCTACTTTATCTCTTCCTTCGGCACTCATATCGCCACAGCTGATCCCTAAACTCAATAAACCTGCACTAAGTTTATCGACAGTGTCCTTTACAGCCGCGGTGCTATATTTTTTCCATTGGCCGCCCTCTTTTCCGGCCAGCATATCTTCTAAAGGCTTTCGTTCCAGGTGGTATTCTATGCAGTCAAATAGTCTTTTGGCTTCTGTCATAGTACAATCGTTATTTGTGTTAGGCAATCAGGTACTTAACCGTGCATTGAATATACAATTTAGTTGAAATCTGCTATATAAAAAAAGCCCCGGATTCAATTTCCGGGGCTTTTTTTATAGCTGTTTTCAGTTATTAATTGACCTGGTAATATTGCCCCTGCGGCATCTTGAATATCCTGCTTTTCTGAAAGGTTGTAAAACCGTTATATTCTTCTGCATGAGCCTTTGTCCAGTTGTCATACGCCGCTAAATTTTCAGAAGCGCCGAATAGCCATTGATTATATGCATTAAACATTCCTTCCTGTAAAAGTTGCCGGTGATACTCAAACAAACGGAATGGATATTTTACAGCATTATTTTCATACCAGTCCAGTATAAACCTTGTACGTATCATTGTCAATGTTTCAGTAGTGATCCCTTTACTGGTTAGTGATGACTGTTTACCTATCCCTTGCAAAAATGCTTTGGCGAACTCACTCTTATTTTTTTCTTCCCCTTTCATAATATCAGGATCTGAAAATAATTTTTCCTTATAGCCCTGTAAAAGCATTTGTTTCATAGCAGCCCCTCTTTCGCTGAAGCTTTCCATATTTACAAATATTTCTCCATAAATAAGGCTCCATACTTTGTCTTTTGTATAGAAATAATATAAAGCAGCATTATAATAGTTGCCTCCGTAGCCCGGGTCGGATTTAATCCCTTCTTCCCATTGTTTAATAGCAGCGAAATCTTTAGTCGCCCAGAGCAGCTCACCATATTCACTGTAAAGCGGCCCGCTTTTAGGAAATTTCTTCAATGCCTTTTTATACATTTTATCGCATTCCTTTACTTCTTCGAGTGCTTTATAAACATTGCCGGCTATCTGGTAAGAAATTACATCCGCATCATCCCGGTCAATCAAAACTTTTGCGCCTTCCATTGCTTTTGCATAATCTCGTTTCAGATAATAGCTCATGACGAGATCTTTCTGCAGATCAATATTTTTCTTATCCTGCTGCAAAGCCCGGGTTAATACGATGATTGCATTATCAAAATCACCACTACGCATAAAGGCTTTCGCAGTCTCGTGTAATTTTTTGACATCTTCAGGTTGAGCGGATACAAGCACTGAAACGGATAAGGCGATAAAAAGGAAAATTTTATGGATCATAGCGCAAATTAAAAAAGAAGAGACGCTGTTAAGATCGTCTCTGTTGCAAAATAACAAATATTTGAGGGCTTAACTGTTAAATAAGGTGTGTAAGCAGGCCATCCCTCAGTTTTGGTTCAAACCAGGTGCTTTTGGGTGGCATTACATTGCCACTATCTGCAATAGTAAACAACTGGTCAATGGTGACCGGGTATAAGCTGAATGCTGCTTTCATTTCGTCACTATCCACTCTTTTTTCCAATTCCTTTAATCCCCTTATACCGCCTATAAAATCAATTCTTTTGTCTGTACGCTGGTCTTTTATATCAAGGATCTTATCGAGAATGTTATTAGAAAGTATGGTTACGTCCAGCACTCCGATGGGGTCATCGGTCCAGGTTCCTTTTCTTGCAGTGAGGATATACCATTTGTGATCAAGGTATAAACCGAACTCATGCAATTGTGCGGGTTTAACCGGTTCAGGGCTGTGTGTTATATAAAAATCATCCTGTAATAAGCCCAGGAATTTTGATGCCGATAATCCATTCAGATCTTTCACTACACGGTTATAATCCAGAATTGCCAATTGGCTGGCCGGGAAAATTGTAGTGAGAAAATATTTTGCTTCATTGCTGTCCGGCAACGATTTGCTCACTTTGGCAGCTGAGGCTGCCCGGTGGTGGCCATCGGCTATATAAGTAAAAGGCACATTAGCCTGGAACTGTGAAGTAATATCATCAATAACTGACTGGTCATTCACTACCCAAATAGCATGCTGTATACCATCTGTGGCAGTAAAATTATATACAGGCTGATAAGTATACTTCCAGTTATGAATAATAGTATTTACAGTTTCAACATCACGGTAGGCAAGGAATACATTTCCTGTTTGTGCCCGGATAGTAGTCATGTGTTCAATCCTGTCTTTTTCTTTTTCAGGCCGGGTGAACTCATGTTTTTTGATGGTGTTTTTAAAATAATCATCTACGGAAGACACGCAGACCAAACCTGTCTGGCTTCGGCCTTTCATCACCAGTTGATAGATATAATAAGATGGTTTTTCTTCTTTGAACAGGATACCGTTTGCAATGAACTGCTGTAAATTTTCTTTGGCTTTATCATATACTTCCTGGCTATGAATATCAATGCCGGCTGGCAAATCAATTTCAGACTTGGTGACATGAAGAAAAGAAAATGGATTGCCTGTAGCTTCAGTTTTTGCTTCCTCGCTGTTCAGCACATCATAGGGTCTTGATGCAACCTGTTGTGATAATTGCTGCTGGGGTCTTAATGCAGTAAAGGGTTTAATAGTAGCCATCTTGCTTTATCCTTTTTTTGTTGCGAATTCTTTCATCAGGTCAGTCAGTGCTTTTACACTATCAATGGTCAAAGCATTATACATTGAGATACGAAAACCGCCGACACTACGATGTCCCTTTATTCCCACCATTCCTTCTTTTTTACATATCTCCTGGAATTCTTTTTCCAGTCCGGGGTTATCCATAATGAAGACAGCGTTCATTTTACTGCGATCCTCTTTGGCCACAGGCCCTTTAAAAACTGGCAAAGCATCTAAAGTGTTGTAAAACAGGGTTGCTTTTTCGTTATTCTTTTTTTCTATGGCAGTAACGCCTCCCTGTTCTTTTAGCCATTGTAAGGTGAGCATCGCAACATATACGGCAAAAACAGGTGGCGTATTCAGCATGCTACCTTCAGCAATATGATTACGATAGTCAAGAATAGTAGGGATTGTTCTGTTAACTTTTCCCAGAATGTTTTTATTGACCACGACCAGGTTTACACCAGCAGCACCCATGTTCTTTTGTGCACCTGCATAGATAAGGTCAAACTTATTGAATTCAAGCTGGCGGCTGAGTATATCACTGCTCATGTCGGCTACCAGTGGTACGCCACAATCGTAGGGAATAGTATGCCACTGGGTTCCGGCTATTGTTTCATTGGTTGTAATATGCAGGTATGCAGCTGTGGGTGGAACAGTAAGGTTGTTGGGAATGCTAGTATAATCAGAGTCTTTTGAGGAGCCTGCTATTTCCACATGGCCAAACAATTTCGCTTCCCTGATCGCTTTATTGGCCCAGGTGCCGGTCTCTGTATAGGAAGCAATATCATTTTCGTTCAGCAGGTTCATGGGAATCTGCATGAACTGGGTGGAAGCCCCACCGTGCAGGAACAGCACTTCATGATCTGCATCCAGCTGCATCAATTCTTTTACCAATGCTCTTGCTTCATCCATTACGGGTTGAAACAAAGGTGTACGGTGACCAATTTCTAAAATAGATAAACCGGTATTATTGAAATCAAGGATAGCTTTACTGGCTTGTTCAAAAACCTCTTTGGGAAGGATGGAGGGGCCTGCGTTAAAATTATGAACCACTTATTACAAATCTTTAATGTTGCTGATAATTGAAGGCGCAAAGATACTTTTTAGCAGGTATTGGAACCGTAATATTTATCACTCATGTTCCCGGCCTTTAATAGCGCTGTTTTTCCATGATTGATTAAGGCTTTCAAATTCTTTCAGGTCTTCCGGGGAAAACTCCCTGTTGCTGAGCTGAGTAAGGTTAGGCTGGCCGGCATTTACCCAGGCCGTGTACCAAAATGAGGCGACTGCATAAATGGATTGCCGCATCCTCCTTTCCACCATTCCTTTCATCTGGTTATTATAAGCAATAGAAAATGAAGACGAATACTGACGAATGATAGTTCCGTTACGGTCTTCATATGCATATTTCTGATCACCGGGATATTTTTTGGTCAGTTGCTTTTCAAATTTCAGTACAGTATCAGCAGCAGCTGCACTTTCCAATACTCTTGTCCAAATAAAGTCGGTCGGGTTTTTTATGTATTCTGCTTTCCCGATAAAGAAGTCCCATTCTTTTTCTGCCAGCAGCTCAGGGATACGGCTTTCCCAAAACCCATGAATCCCTTTCTGATCGGTGTATTGCCCGTTGTGATTGCTGCAGGCATGCAATGGTACATGCGAATCGGATATATAATGGCCTATTTCTGCTGAGTATTTCAGGATCTTTGCCTGGTTCTTTTCTTTAAAAGCATCGGTTAGCCTGAAGAGCATGGTTTGCAGCCACCAGGGTACTATACCATATTGATTGAGGGTATCTTCTGAATACTTTGCCACAGCATCACTCCATTTCCTGGGCAATGCATCATACGGATAGTTACCGTAGTGATCAATATCTATATAATGCCTGGGACCTTCCTCGGGTACTGCATATCTTCTTTTATCAGGGTCTACAGCATGTTCCGCCAGGAAATCAATATGAGGTTTGTACAAGACCATCATTTCCGGTGGTAATAAGAATACTGCATAATGATTGATCTTTCGGTGGGCATAAAAACCCCAGCAAAAGCAGTTGAGTGATAGTGAAAGAAAAAGAAATGATGTAATTATTTTTTTCATCAGTATTAATATCAGTATTAATCCTGTTTAAACTTTTTCTCAACTTCTTCTTTTCGTTCCGCATCCAGGTCTACTACACCACCGGTCACGGCATACTTCATGGCTTCGCCGGAAGTTAGTTTTTCTATTTTTCGTACTTTCTCTTTTGGTAAGATGTACAATTGGCCGGCAAAATTGTAAGCTTGCGGCACATACACCGCCACCTTGTCCGCGCCAAGTTCAAATTTTTGCATCTCTTCATCCGTCAGGAATCCTACGATCCACACATCCTCTGAGAACACATTGGCCAGCACCGCCCGGTTAAATTTTCGTTTGTCACCGGCAAAAGCTTCAAAAAAATCTTTGGTAGAGGTGTAGATTAA
This sequence comes from Chitinophagaceae bacterium, assembly GCA_041738795.1. Taxonomy (GTDB): domain Bacteria; phylum Bacteroidota; class Bacteroidia; order Chitinophagales; family Chitinophagaceae; genus JJ008. The sequence continues at coordinate 152,666 of JBGSPB010000014.1, forward strand.
TTTAACTCCCGGTGTTTTTTCCATCAGTTGGTCAAAAAAGGTGATAGCACTGCCCATCAGGAAATTGGAACTTATCCAGCCTACGAGGATCACAAATAAAATGATCAGGAGGAAGCCCAGACCAGGAATGTTTACATAAGGCCGTAAAATGCCGTCTACCCTCTCAAAGAGCCAATACATGGCATAAAGAGTAATGCCAATTGGTGCCAGGATGATTAGCCCCTGGAAAAAAAAGCGTAGTATTTTTTTGAATGTACTCCTCTGATGCAGCTTTTGGGTAGCCATATTCTTGATTTACAGGCTAAGGTACTGCAAAATAAACCTCAATGACCGGTTCAAAAAGTCGGTGAACGGTCAAAAAAGCAGGATGGAAACTTTGGTTACGAAAAAAGTTTCCATAGTTTTGCACTTCGAAATCAATGAATATGGAACCCAAAAAACGAATATTAGTTAAGGCAGAAGAGCTGTTTATGCAATATGGTATCCGGTCGGTATCAATGGATGATATTGCAAACAACCTGGGAATGAGTAAAAAGACACTGTACCAGTATTTTGCTGATAAAGACGAGCTGGTGGAAGCCGTAGTGGACGGTCACATTAAAGGGATACAGTCAGATTGTGAGAGCTGCCGCCTGGAGGCATCCGATGCCATTCATGAAATTTTCATAACAATGGAAAGAATCATGGAAGAGTTCAGTAATATGAACCCCATGCTGGTGCATGACCTGGAGAAATTTCATTTCAAAGCCTACCAGCGGTTCCGAGAGCATAAAGACAAATTCCTGCTGAAAATTATCCGGGATAATATTGAGTGGGGTATAAAAGAAGAGTTATACCGAAATGATATAAACCTGGATGTAATGTCTAAATACCGGATAGAATCGATGATGATCCCATTCAATGTGGCAGTTTTTCCCCCGGGCAAGTATAACCTGGCGGCAACTTCCGGAATGATCATTGAAAATTTTACTTACGGATTAGCTACCATCAAAGGACATAAACTGATACAGAAATACAATGACCAACGTAAAAAAAACCTTTCGTATGAAGAGAACAGGAAATAAGAGCCCAAAAACTATCGGGAGACTATTAGTATTGGTGTTACTGCCATTTGCCTCAACAGGGCAGGATACAGTAAAAATCACCCGTCATGAATTTTCTATTCAGCAGGCCATCGATTATGCGAATAAGAATAATGTGAATGTGAAAAATGCCTTGCTGGATATAAAATTGCAGGAACAGGTAAACAGGGAAATAACGTCGAGAGCTTACCCGGGTATCAATGCAAGTTTAGGTACTACTTATAACCCCAATGTTGCCACACAGGTGTTGCCCAATTTTATTTCGCCGGCCACTTACCAGGTACTGATAGATGAAGGGGTTAAGGATGGTAATGGCAACGTAATACAAATGCCCGACGATTTTGGATTTGTCGCAGCACAGTTTGGTACAAAGTACAGCGCTACAGCGGGTATAAGTCTTTCACAAATATTATTTGATGGCCAGGTTTTCGTAGGACTGCAGGCAAGAGATGCTGCCATTAGTTTTTATAAGAAAAATGCCGAGATAACTGAGGAGATGATTAAAACTAATATTTATAAGATCTATTACCAGTTACTGGTTAGTAAAACACAGGTAGAATTAATCGATGCCAACATAGCCTTCCTCGAAAAAAATCTGAAAGACACCCGGATCATTTATGAAAATGGATTCCGGGAAAAGCTGGATGTAGATAAAGTAAGTGTACAGTTAACCAACCTGCAGACCGAGAAGAGAAAGATTTTAAATAGTATATCGAATGGATACTACGGACTAAAGGTATTAATGGGTATGCCTGTAAAAGACGAACTGGTCCTGACAGATACAATAACAGATGAACAGATTAAAGATGGTATGCTTGACGCAGCAGTTTATAAATATGAAGACAGAAAAGATTATCAATACCTGCAGATTGCCAAACAGCTGAATGAGTATAATGTACGCCGGTATAAATTAAGCCAGATTCCAACTGTCACCCTGAATGGTCAATATGCCAAGAATGCACAACGCAGCAAATGGAATTTTTTTGGTAAAGGGGATTGGTTTACTATTTCTAATGTGAGCCTTAATATGTCCATACCCATCTTTAATGGATTTTATACCAAGTCAAAAATTGAACAGGCCCGCATCGAAGTAAGAAAAACTGATAACCAGGTTGAAGCTTTAAAATTATCCATCGATAATGATGTGGCTACAGCACAAAATAATTTCCGTTCTGCTATCGCTACGATGGACTTTCAGAAGAAAAATATGGAGCTGGCGGAAAACATATATCAGCAAACCAAAAAGAAGTATGAAGTAGGTGTAGGCTCACAGACAGAGATCAATGCAGCGCAGACAGATCTGAAAACAGCACAAACTAATTATGTAACGGCTTTATATGATGCCATTGTTGCCAGGATAGATTTCCTGAAGGCAACAGGCAAATTATAAAAAATAAAAAACCAACACATGACTTATAAACTGAATAATATGAATAACATTTTAAGGAATTCTTTCGTAGCTATTGTTACGGTCACATTCATCGGTTGCGGAACCGGTGCAAAAGATAAGAAAGGGGAGATAGGTGATTTAAAAGTAAAGATCGAAAAGCTTAAGAAAGAGAAAAGCAGTCTGGATGAAGATATCCGCAAACTGGAAGACCAGCTTGCCAAAGCTGATCCTTCAGCGGCTAAACTGGTATCACGACTTGTATCGGTAGATACATTACGTATCGGGGATTTTGCACATTATATCGAGCTGCAGGGGAAAATAGATGCAGAAGGGATGGCTTATGTAGGCCCCACAGGACAAGGAGGGCTGGTTAAAGCAGTATATGTTAAACTGGGACAGAAAGTAGGAAAAGGCCAGCTTGTCTTAAAGCTTGATGATGCGCTTGCCCGGCAACAACTGGAAGCAGCCAGGCAGCAAACCGGGCAGTTGAAAGCAAGGCTTACACAGGCGCAAACTATTTATGAACGTCAGCAGAACCTTTGGAAGCAAAATATTGGAGCAGAGATCCAGGTTATAAATGCGAAAGCTGATGTAGACGCTTTGTCGGCCCAACTGCGGGCAGCACAGGCCCAGGTGGGTATGGCACAGGAGCAGGTTAATATGTCGAATGTGTATGCACAGATAAGTGGTGTGATCGATGAAATGAATGTAACCCCCGGTGAATTCTTTTCACCGCAGAGTGCAGCCATGCCGGGTGCAGGTATTCGTATTGTCAATAACAGTAACCTGAAAATTGTTACTAACGTACCTGAAAATTATGTTTCGAGAGTTAAGAAAGGAGATAAAGTGGAGATCGTGGTAACTGAAACAGGTAAACCGGCCTTTCAATCCACCATCAGTGTAGTAGGTGCATCAATAGACCCAACTACAAGGGCATTTACTACAGAGGCAAAACTTCCTTCTGATCCGTTATTAAAACCTAATCAGACCGCCGTGATGAAGATACTGGACTACCAGTCAAAAGCAGCAATAGCGGTGCCGGTGAACATTGTACAGTCTGACGAGAAAACTAAGTATGTATATGTAATGGAAAAATCCGGCGATAAGATGGTGGCCAGGAAGAAAACAGTAGTAGCTGGTGAAGTGTATAATGGCCTCATGGAAATTAAAAGCGGATTGAGTGGTGGTGAACTGATCATTACAGATGGTTACCAGTCTGTTTATGACGGGCAAACTATAACAACTGGTAAATAAACAACAATCGAAAAGACTTCAAAAATAATAGTATGAAAATAGTAGAAGGGGTTGTTAAAAAATTCAAAGAGTTTAAACCGACCAGCTGGGCTATTGATAATAAAACGGCCATCTATATCATTGCAATCCTTATTACCGCTTACGGATACATGAAGTTTATCAGTTTGCCTAAAGAGCAGTTTCCTGATATTGTTGTTCCAACGATATCCATCACCACCGTGTATGTAGGTAATTCACCAAAGGATATTGAGAATCTTGTTACCCGCCCGATAGAGAAACAATTAAAAGGAATCAGCGGAGCCAGGGTTAAGAAGATTCAGAGTACATCACAAACGGATTATAGCCTGATCGTAATCGAATTTGATACCGATATAAAAACGGACCTGGCCAAGCAAAAAGTAAAAGATGCTGTAGATAAGGCCAAAACGGATTTGCCGACAGACTTAACTTCCCAGCCCGATGTACAGGAATTTGCTTTCAGCGAAATGCCCATTATGTATGTAAATGTCAGTGGTGATTATGATGGAATAAAGCTTAAAGAATATGCGGATAAGATGCAGGACCATTTTGAAGAACTGCCAGAGATCACCAGGGCAGAGATCGTGGGTGCACCAGAACGGGAAATACAGGTGAATGTTGACCCGTATAAAATGACAGCGGCGAAGATCAGTTTCACAGATATTGAAAATGCGATCAGCCGGGAGAACACTGATATAACCGGTGGATTGATCGAAGTGGGAAATATGAAACGTACCCTGCGGGTAAAAGGACAATTTACCAGTGTTTTGGATTTGCAGAATATTGTGGTACGAAGCAGTGCAAGGGGAGCTTCAGTTTACCTGAGGGATATTGCGGAACTAAAAGATACGATAAAGGATAAGGATAGTTATGCAAGGCTTGACGGTAAAAATGTAGTTACACTGAATATAGTGAAAAGGTCAGGTGCCAATCTTATTGATGCAGCAGATAAAGTAAAAGCTACTGTAGCAGAGATGCAGAAGGATGAAGAAATTCCCAACGACCTGAAAGTTGTGATCACCGGGGATCAAAGCCGCCAGACAAAAACCTCGTTTAACGAACTGATCAATACGATCATTATCGGATTCGTCCTTGTATTGATCATCCTGATGTTTTTTATGGGGGTGACGAATGCATTTTTTGTGGCATTAAGTGTGCCATTGAGTGTGTTTGTGGCCTTCCTTTTTTTACCTGTTGCGGATGCTGTTGTCGGAGGCAGTGTTACATTGAACTTCATTGTTCTTTTTGCCATGTTGTTTGGATTGGGAATCATTGTAGATGATGCGATTGTGGTCATTGAAAATACACACCGGATATTTGATAATGGAAAAGTACCGATCGTCCGGAGTGCCAAAGAAGCGGCAGGGGAGGTCTTTATACCTGTACTGGCAGGTACGGCCACCACACTGGCTCCGTTCTTCCCCTTGTTATTCTGGAAGGGACTGATCGGTAAATTCATGATCTACCTGCCCACTATTCTTATTCTTACACTGGCAGCATCACTGATCGTGGCATTCATTTTCAACCCGGTATTTGCCGTAAGCTTCATGAAACCGGAAGGCAGGCAATTTGACAAGCCCAAAACTGCTGTGTTCAGAAGCAAATGGTTCATTGTATTTACAATAGCTGGTGTTTTATTACACCTTCCGGGCATGCATGGTGTTGCCAATTTCTCCTTGCTGATGGCGATCCTGATGGTGTTTAATTCCTATATACTAAATGATGCGATTCATGCATTCCAGCAAAAAGTATTACCGGGTTTGATGAACCGGTATGAAAAACTATTGCGCTGGGTATTAAAGGGAAGACGGCCTATCTGGGCTTTTATTTCACTTTTTGGTCTTTTTATCATTGCTGTTGCCATGTTGATGTTAAGAGGCAATAAAACGACCTTTTTCCCGAGCGGTGATCCCAATTTTATCTATGTATACCTGAAACTTCCTGTTGGTACGGATGTAAAATATACGGATAGTATCACCGGGGAACTGGAAAAGAGAGTGTATAAGGTATTGGAAAAAGAGAAGCCGGGTACAGAAGGAAGTATTGTGGAAAGTATTATCACCAATGTGGCAGTCAGCGCCAACAACCCAAGGGATAATAACCGTAGTACACAACCTAACTTAGGCCGAATCCAGGTATCTTTTGTGGAGTTTGAAAAACGTCATGGTAAAAAAACCATGCCATATAAAGATGCTATACGGGAGGCCGTGCAGGGAATTCCGGGTGCAAATATTGAAGTGGCTCAGGAAGACGGTGGTCCTCCTACCGACCCACCAGTTAATATTGAAATAGCCGGAGATAATTTTGAAAGCCTTTCCGAAGTAGCCACCAATTTGCTGAATTACCTGGATACAAACCGGGTGGAAGGTATTGAAAACCTGCAGGCCGATATAGACCTGAACAGTCCGGAGATCTCTGTCAATGTAGACAGGGAGAGGGCTATGATGGAAGGATTAAGTACTGGCCAGATTGGTATGGCGATCCGTACTGCCGTGTTTGGTAAAGAAGTCAGTAAACTGAAAGATGGGGAGGATGAATATAAGATACAACTGCGCTATACGGACCTGCGCCGGAATAATGTCACTGACCTGATGAATATGAATATCACTTTTATGGATATGAATACCATGCAGGTGAAATCCATCCCGCTCAGTTCTGTTGCAAAAGTTGATTATACCAATACAACCGGAGGTGTAAAAAGAAAAAATGTAAAACGTACCATACAATTACAAAGTAATGTGCTGGATCCTACTATGGTGGCACCCATTAACGCAGCTTTGAAAAATAAAATTGATGATTTTAAGGGGAAAGTTAGGATCCCCGCTGATGTTACGATCAGGCAGAGTGGTCAGAGCGAACAAGAACAGGAAACCCAGCAATTCCTGGGTATGGCTTTACTGATAGCCCTCGGCATTATTTTCCTGATACTGGTACTGCAGTTCAATAGTATGAGTAAACCATTCATTGTGATTACAGAAATTTTCTTCTCTGTAATCGGGGTATTGTTGGGCTATGCGTTAACCGGGATGACCATTGCCACTATCATGATGGGAGTTGGAATTGTCGGGCTGGCTGGTATTGTTATTAAAAATGGTATCCTGCTGATAGAATTTACCGATGAGTTGCGCAGCAGGGGTTACAGAACCAGGGAAGCTGCGATACAGGCAGGGAAGATCAGGATCATTCCTGTATTGTTAACAGCAGTAGCTACGATTTTGGGTATGTTCCCGCTGGCAGTAGGATTTAATATAGATTTTGCCGGATTATTCCAGCATTTACGTCCCAATATTTTCTTTGGAGGTGATAGTGTGGTGTTCTGGGGACCATTAGCATGGACCATTATCTTCGGACTTATTTTCTCTTTCTTTCTCACCCTTATCATGGTACCAAGTATGTACCTGATGGCAGAAAGGCTGAAAAGACCAATGGAGAAATTTTATGGTACCAAGTTTATTGCCTTGTTAGGCTTTGCAGGCCCATTCTTCTTCATCTTCGTCGGGATCATGTTCGGGGTCAGGCGACTGCAGGGTAAGAAAGTGTGGTTGGGAAAGCCAAAGCTGGTAAGTAAGAATGCATAATAAATGAAAAACCGTGGTTGGTTTTGTGGTTTAAAAAAGCGGCTCTCTTTCGAGGGCCGCTTTGCTTTCCATTATTGTTTCAATATTTAGAATCCTTTCTTCTCAATCTTTTTTCCTTCCGCATCCAGTTCGATTACATCATAACCAAGTTTCCTCACACTATCTACAATCTTTGCTTTATCGCCGACAAGAAGAATATTCATTTTATCGGGGTTGAGCATTTTCTTCGCAACAGCATCTACTTCCTGTTTGGTCAGTTTTGCCAGTATTTTGTTCTGCTGGTCTACGTAATCAGCCGGCAGGTTATAATCGAGAATACGGCCGATGAAACCTGCTTTTTGTATACCTGTTTCATAGTTACGGGCATCCCGCTGACCTAATGAATTTTTCATAAACTTCAATTCAGCTTCTGTGATACCATTGGTACGGTAGTTATTGATTTCCTTCATGACTTCCACCAATGCACTGTCAGTAGCATCGGCTCTGATACCGGAACTGAATGCAAAATCACCACTGTATTCATCCCCGCTAAACCCACTGCGGGCACCATAGGTCCAGCCTTTATCTTCACGGAGATTTAAATTCAACCGGCTGTTGAAGTCGCCGCCCAATGCATAATTGGTTAATATAGCACGGTAGTAATTGCCGGTGGCATCATATTTCAGACCTGTGGCATAGCCTACACGGAATTGTGATTGTGCCGCTTTCGGGATATCAACTAAAAACACTTTTGTTTTATCAATAGCAGGAGGGGTGCTGTTTACTTTTGGTAAGGTTACTTTTTTATTGGGCAATTTATTCAGAAAAGCCAGTTTGGGAAGAATTTCTTCCTGTTTAACATCACCCACTACTACCACTTTGGTTCCTTGAGAGGTAATATAATTATCATAGTAGTCCTGTATGTCTTTTACTTTCAGATTCCTTACAGTGTATTCTGTTCCGGACTCACTCATGGCAAGAATATTATCGGACCCATAATTTACTTTGGCAAATACATTATTTGCAACTGCAGCCGGGTCAGCCCTGGTTTGTTTAAAGCTTTCCAGGTTTTGTTTCTGTATCCGGCTAAAAGCGGCTTCTGTAAATTTGGGATTCAGTATTCTTTCTTCCACTAAAGCCATCGTAGCATCAAGGTTCTTCTTTAACGACTGAATACTGATAGTGATGCCATTAAAGCTGCTGCCGACATTAACAGAACTACCTAATTTTTGTAAAGCAATGGACATCTGTTCTGCCGTATAATTTTTAGTATCCTCATTCATCATGTCGCCAAACATATCCGCAAGGCCGATTTTTGCTGTATCATTTGCCTGTAAGATATGCCCGCCGGGGATAGTAATGGTAATCGTGACTGTCGGAACTTCTGTACTTTCTGTTCCGATCATTCTTACACCATTGGCCATATCCTTTCTCCAGAACTTTGGCACTTTTACAATCGGGTTAGTACCGTTGCCCGGTATTTTGCTGCGGTCAAAATTATCTTTTGCTTTCGTATACTTTAAACCGGCATAACCATATTCGGGGGCATCATATCGTGAAGAGTCAATTGTATAATTATCAGCAGCTGCAATCAGTTTCTCCTGACCTTTTGGTAAAACACTCAGGTAAACTGCATTTTTATTGTTGATATACTCATTAAATACCCGCATCACATCTTCTTTCGTAACTGCCTGGTACATTTTGATCAGTTCAGCAATTTTATTTGGATTGCCTGTGAATGTCTGGAATGAAGCTAATTGAGAAACTTTGCCGGAAACACTTTGCAAACCGTTAATGAGTTGCGATTCTATTCCACCTTTGAATTTGGCAATATCATCATCCGTTACACCCGTTGCGGCAAATGATTTGAGAGCAGCCCGGTACAAACTATCCATATCTGCCAATGATTTACCGGGTGATGGGGTGATACGGAATGAAAATTCGCCGGCTAATTCTGACAACTGGCTGAAAGCACTGGCCTGTAAAGCTTTTTGTGTTTTTACCAGCTCCTGGAAAAGCGTTGAATTTCTGCCTTGTCCCAATACCTGTGCAAGACAAGCCAGGGCTGCCATGTCTTTATGGTAATTGGGAACTGTTGGATAAGCAATTGTCAGCAACGGAAGACGGGCATAATTATCCGTATAAGAAACATAGCGATCCTTTTCGAGTACAGCCGGCGGTACTACTACAGGTTTTACTTCTGGACCGGCGGGGATAACTCCAAAATATTTTTCTACCTGTTTTACTACTTCGGCTGGTTTTACATCACCACCAATTGTAACAGTGGCATTATTGGGGCCATACCATCTTAAAAAGAAGTTCTTCAGGTCATTTACATTTACCCGGTTCAGGTCCTCCACATAACCAATAGTCAGCCAGGAGTAGGGGTGACCGTAAGGGTAGAGATTTTTTGCACCGGCTTCTGCAGCTAATCCATAAGGACGGTTATCATAATTCTGTCCTCTTTCATTCTTAACGGTTGAACGTTGTATCTCAAATTTCTTTTGTGTTACAGCATCCAGCAGAAAGCCCATACGGTCTGCTTCCAGCCACAGCATTTTCTCTAACTGGTTGCTGGGTACTGTTTCAAAATAATTGGTGCGGTCACGGTTGGTTGTTCCATTCAGCGTACCACCGGCATCTGATACGATTTTAAAATGCTGTTCATCGGCTACATTATCACTTCCCTGGAACATCATATGCTCAAAGAAATGCGCAAAACCGGACTTGCCGATCTCTTCTCTTGCGGAACCCACATGGTAGGTTACGTCCACATGCACCACAGGGTCACTGTGGTCTTCATGGATAATGAGGGTAAGGCCATTGGGCAGCACATATTTTTCATAAGTGATAACCAACTCGCTTCCCTTTTTGGTGACTTTTTCCACCAGCTTTGCCTGTCCATTTACTATAGTGGCTATGAATAGTGAAAAAAGACTTAGCAATAAAAAACGCTGTTTCATAAATAAATTGATTTTAAGGGATAACAAAGTACGGCAATCCGCGGTTCAAACCAGCATTTTTTAACATTCCGGGCTATCACTATGGATTGTCATGCTGCTGCTGTAAAAGGATCTGTTTCTTCCAAAATGGAAGGAAGTTTACGCTGGTAACATTCCTGATTTTAACTTTGCAAAAAATTAAAATATGAGTACAGCACCCCGTGTCAACCATGAGATTGACTATACAATTTATGGAGAAGAAATGCAGTTTGTGGAAATTGAACTGGATCCCGCTGAAACTGCTGTGGCAGAGAGTGGATCGATGATGATGATGGACGATGGTATCCAGATGCAAACAATCTTTGGCGATGGCTCTGCACAACAGCCGGCCGGCTTCCTGGGAAAACTGATGAGTGCCGGCAAAAGAATACTGACCGGTGAAAGTTTGTTCATGACAGCGTTTACCAATGCTGTACAGGGAAAACGGAAAGTAAGTTTTGCTGCTCCTTATACCGGAAAGATCATTACACTGGATCTTCAGCAACTGGGAGGAACCATCATTGCCCAGAAAGACGCTTTTCTTTGTGCCGCCAAAGGAGTCAGTGTCGGCATCCACTTTCAGCGAAAACTGGGAACGGGTTTGTTTGGCGGAGAGGGATTTATTATGCAAAAACTGGAGGGTGATGGTTTTGCTTTTCTGCATGCCGGCGGGTTTATCGTGGAAAGAGAATTAAAGCCCGGTGAAGTAGTAAAGATCGACACGGGTTGTGTAGTAGCCTATACACCTTCTGTTGATTTTGATATAGAATTTATAAGAGGGATAAAGAACTTTATGTTTGGCGGTGAAGGTCTGTTCTTTGCCAGGTTGCAGGGGCCGGGAAAGGTTTGGATTCAATCATTACCGATCAGTCGTCTAGCCGGCCGTATTATGCAGTATGGTACTTACAACCGTAAAGAAGAAGGAAGTGTATTGGGTGGGTTAGGTAATTTGTTTGATGGAAGAGAGTAAACCAAATGCAATGCAGGTAAAGAGGTTGTCTCGAAAGCCACAATCAATGTCATATTTCGGCAAGCTCAATATGACAGAAAGCGACAAATAAATTTGTCACATTGAGTTTATCGAAATGCGTACAAATTTTTTGCGCATCATAGTCATATTTTGGCAAGCTTAATATGACATTGAACATAATCTTTAAAACCTCATTTTTTTACACCCGGGTATTGACTTGCCAGCTGCAGTTCATAGTCCGGGTTATTCTTTAGCTGCTGAATAACATAATGCAGCTTTTCAATGTCTTCTGTTTTTTGAAAAGCCTGGTCATGTGCCAGCAGCACCAGGTGCCCCGGTGTTTTTGTTTTACCTGCTGCCAGCATATTGTCAATACGGCGCAGTAATAAGCCGGTGGCAGAATCCACCGCCAGTGTTTTGTGGTCAAACATCCATTCAATATCCCAGCCCATGATGGCAAAGCCCGCCTGGTGCAGGGAATCAATGGCTGCCTTGCTTTCATAGATATCCGTGTGATTGATCGTGTCGATACGCCAGGCATTGCGGCCGGGCATACGGGCAACACTATTGGTAAAGCCTGCTATTTTTTGTGCCTGTTTAAAATCATCCACTACTTTAGCCGGTTGTTCATAAAAAGAAGTGTAGCGGTTATGTGCATGGGTGTAACTGTGATTGCAACGTTCGATAGTAGTGTCAGACTTCAGAATCTCCCAGGTTTCTTTTTGCCGGGGGCTGTCGAATATATGTACGCCTACGATGAAGAAGCTGGCGACAATATTTTCTTCTTTTACGGCGGCCAGTACATTACGGGTGCCCTTATTGGGGCCATCATCAAAAGTGATATAGATCTTTTTTTTGCGCTCAGCGGCTTTAGCGATGGAGTCAGCTGCTTTTTGTTGCTGCTGCCTGACAAGGGTGCTGTCAATTACCGGCAGCGTAGTAGTATCTTTTTTAGTGTCTTTATTGTTACAGGAGAAGGTGATTAGCGCTATAATAATAAAAAGAGAAAGAGCATGTCGTAAAAAGAACTGTTTGGCAGGGTCGCCATCATCAGCGGAAGAGCTTGCGTTCATGGTAGTGTGTGGTTGTTTAATTCCGGGTTGAAATTATAAAGGAAGCTGAATGACTGCAAGTTTTTGTTGGTTAAAGAAAGATTAAAGTAAAATCAGTGAAGCAATTGGGCCTGGTATTGGGGCCGGTCCCAGGCAGGAAATTTTCACAGGCTACAATAGTTTGTTTCAATCAAACTATTGTTGAGTAAAACCATTAAAAAAGTTAGCTTTTTGCTTGGTTTTTTACACAGATCATGTTATGCGGTCTTTTTTTTCTTCGCAGTTAATATTGTATGAATGTCAATTTCGTTTCCTGATTTTTTATATTCCACTTTAAATGTATTAAGTTCGTCAAATTTGCTTTCAATAAGTTTCGCTTTCAAATCGTCTAAATTGTGAAAATAAAAGTAACTTCTGTCACCACTACTACTAACTTGAAAGTCAGATTTAATTGGGTCGCCTTCTACAAAACTTATATAAATCAGTCCATTTTCATTCAGCAAATTATAACAGTCGGTAATAAGTTTTTGGATGTCTGTCTGCGACAAATAAGGCAAACAAAAACCACAAACTATTCCGTCATATTTGGCTTTAATTTCATCAATTTGTCTGCTGTCAATAATGACAAAACTTGCTGATGGATTATTCTTTTTCGCAAGTTCTATCATATTGGGTGCTATGTCAATTCCGTAAATATCAAAGTCTGGTCTTTTTGATAAAAGATACTTTGTAATGTTTCCTGGTCCACAACCAATTTCTAACAATTTCGCATTTTTCTTGGTAATTGAATTGCAAACAAAATCATACGTTTCATTATACAAGTCCAGGTCCATAAAACTGTCTTGATATAATGAAGCAATTTTGTTCCAAGTTTCAAATGTTTCTTTATATCTGTCCATTTTCGTGTCGTTTCATAAAATGCCGCCTAACTTATAAATAAGCGCAACAGCTGGCACAAAAAAGTAATGAGTATCAATACAAATCTATGCCAGCTACTTTTTATAAATTTAAAGAAAACTCAATGTTTGAGGAAGTTATTAGCAACTATTTTCATCCCGGGTATAATATAGGGTTGCAGGATATCGGAATGCCTGGCGCCTTAGATCACGCCGGTCCGCCTTAACACTTGTATTTGCAGGAAGCGTCATTTTTTTCAACCTGGTCGTTTCATAAATAAGATGGTTTGTCAACTAATGATCAACGTTTGCATTTGAAAAATTCCCGTTCAGCCAATTCTGCTTTCATCTCTTACCCGGACTATAAAAAGATTCTACCTTCATTTTTCAAAAAAACTTATTATGAAAAGACTTTTAACTCTCTCAATTGTATTTATTTTCACTTTACACTCCGTTGTTGCCCAATCACTGGGTGGAGGTATCAAAGCTGGTGTAAACGTTGCCAATTTTACCGGCAGTTCTTTTGAAGATGCCACAAAAAAAGCACTGATTGGCTATCATGCAGGAGGCTTTCTCAATATTAAAATGGGCACTTTTTCACTTCAACCGGAACTGTTAGTTTCCACCAGTGGTGCTAAAATTGAACGCAGCGGTTTATCAGAAAACTTCAAACTTACTTATGTTACCATTCCGGTAATGTTGCAGATCAATACACCAGGCGGGTTTTTTATTGAAGGCGGGCCGCAACTGGGTTTCAAAATCAGCGAGGATATCCCGGAACAAACTATTGAAACTTTTGGAAAAGGATTGGATTTAGCAGTCGGCCTGGGCATCGGCTTTCGTTCCAAAGCCGGTTTTGGCTTTGGTGTTCGTTATTTAGTAGGACTTTCTAAAGTGGGTGACTTTGATCCTACCGCTTCTATTGATCCGGATTTCAAACACAGCACCCTGCAGGCAGGACTTTTTCTTATGCTGGGCGGTAATAAAAAAAATTGATCTATAAACCTTTTCCATAACCCCTGTACAACAGGGGTTTTTTTATTCCGGTATCCCGATCCTCCTGCACGGATTTGCCGTTTCGAAACCTTTTTAACAATTTAAATATTGACCGTTATGCGACATCTTTTTTTCCTGTTATTATTTTTTGGCCTGCACCAGGCAGCCCTCGCACAAGAAACAGAGGCATCGGGTTCATTGGGGTTGCCCGGCGACAACCTGAATCTCTACGCAGCGTTAAAGTTGTTCCAGGAGTGTAAAACACTGGAAGAGTTTGAACAGAAGTTGAACAGCGAGGATCAAAAACTCAATAACCTGGACCTGGATAACGATGAGAAGATTGATTATATACATGTAAGCGACCAGGTGAAAGACGATGTACACAATATAAGTCTTGAAGTTTCCATCAACAAAGATGAAAAACAAACTGTAGCCATATTTATTGTCTCTAAAACAGGAAACAACGAGGTGCAAATTCAAGTAGTCGGTGACGAAGACTTGTATGGGAAAGACTATATCATTGAGCCTAATTACGATGAAAAAAAACAGGGTACTTCCAACCCCGGTTTTGCGGGTAACAACCAAGAGCAAACTTACTCTTCGGGGGAATATGAAACACAAACCACTACGTTTGTTCAAGTGTATTCATGGCCGATTATTCAATATATTTATGTGCCTGCTTATAAGCCCTGGTACTCCCCGTGGTACTGGAATTACTATCCTTCCTGGTGGCGCTCCTGGCGACCTCAATATTGGCATTGGTATTATGGCTATCATTACCACTGGAATTACTGGTATTATGGAAGATATCGCCGCTGGAACTGGTACCGGTATACTTCCTGGCATAACTGGTACTACGGATCTGGTAGCTGGCGTCGCCGCTCAGTTGTTTATTATAGTAATTATAAAGTGGGCAAATACCGTAAAACGTATTCCCGGCCAGAAACAGCTTCCGATGGTTCTGCCAGTTTTAAAAAGCTACATCCCACAGCACCTACTGCAAACAAATTGCCACCGATAGCCAAAGTTCCCGGTTTTGAACCTTCAAAGGTGAAGCCTGTTACCCCTGTAACAAGGCCGGTTAGCAAGCCCGGAAAGAAGCCTATTGTCACCAAACCTTCAATTACAAAACCTGTCACCAAACCCATTACTACAAAACCCACTTCAAAACCTGGCACGAAACCTACAACAACAAGGCCCACTACTCGTCCTACTACCAGGCCTACTGGTACAAGACCTGCTCCAAGGCCCACAGTTCCGGTAACAAAACCAGCCGGCAAGCCGGCAGTAAAACCGGGTGGGATAAAGCCAAAAGAAAGAATTTAAATCATTGCCATATCTACTATATAAAACAGAAAGAGGCTGTCACAAAGTTTCCAATCATTGTCATATTTCGGTCTTGCTCAATATGGAAATGATTGGTATACAAATTTTTTTTTAAGACAGCCACTTTCTGTTTATCAATGTAAGCGATACATTGTAGATTAGTTGGAAACTGTGGGGCTCCATTTCTGCTTGATTTATTTTTCTCTCAATATAAACTGTGTAAATACCAGGCAAAAACTAACTTTTTTTAGGTGGGTAGCTTTAAAAATGTCATTATCGTTCTGTGCTATCAGCAGGCCTGGGATAAGTAGTTTAATAGTCAGTAACAGTTTTAGGGGGTTACAGATACAAATAGTTGAATTGACAACCTATAAGTTGTTACTGATATTTCTCATGTCCCGGGTTTTTTACCTGACAAAAATCATTGCATCAACCAAGCCTAACTTGTTTTAAATTCGCAGAATAACTTATCAATAATGGCAAGAAAAAAGGAACTATTAAATGATGTAGTAATCAAATTTGCAGGTGATAGTGGTGATGGTATGCAGCTGACCGGCAGTCAATTTACTAATAATACAGCTTTACTTGGAATTGACCTGGCTACTTTCCCGGATTTTCCGGCTGAGATCAGGGCCCCGCAAGGTACGCTGCCCGGCGTAAGCGGATACCAGCTAAGGTTTTCTTCCGACAGGGTGTTTACTCCTGGCGATGCCTGTGATGTACTGGTAGCCATGAATGCTGCCGCACTGAAGGTAAACCTGACTGCCTTAAAAATGGGCGGAAAGATCATTGCGAATACAGATGGCTTTGATGCCAAAAATCTTCGCCTGGCCAATTACCCGGAAGGTGAGAATCCGCTTGAAAATGGCAGCCTGGGTAATTATGAAGTGATAAAAATGGATGTCACAAAGATGACCCGTGAGGCATTGAAAGAAATTACAATGGGAATGAAGGAAAAGGACAGGGCCAAGAATATGTTTGTGCTGGGCTTCCTGTACTGGATGTACAACCGGGATATGGAAAATACCATCAGCTTCCTTAAAGAGAAATTCGGTAAGAAGCCCGATATACTGGAAAGTAATATTAAAGTATTGCAGGCAGGATATAATTATGGTGATACCACCGAAACATTTACCACCACGTATTCTGTTGAAAAAGCTAAAATGGAACCAGGTTCCTACCGGTCAATCATGGGAAACCAGGCCGTTGCTTATGGATTGATTGCTGCTTCACAAAAAAGTGGATTACCGTTATTCCTTGGCTCATATCCAATTACCCCGGCATCAGATATTCTGCATGATCTGAGCAAGTATAAGAATTTTGGTGTTCGTACTTTCCAGGCCGAAGATGAAATAGCGGCTATTACATCTGCTATTGGTGCTGCTTATGGCGGAGCTTTAGGTGTAACCACTTCCAGCGGTCCGGGTATTGCACTAAAAGGGGAGGCGATGGGATTGGCTGTAATGCTTGAAATTCCTTTGATAATTGTAAATATTCAGCGGGGTGGTCCGTCTACAGGCTTGCCGACCAAGACAGAACAAAGTGACCTGATGCAGGCATATTATGGAAGAAATGGCGAATGCCCCATGCCAATAATTTCTGCATCCACCCCGACAGATTGTTTTGACGCCGTGTATGAAGCAGTAAGGATATCTGTGCAGCATATGACACCGGTTATTTTCTTAAGCGATGGTTATATTGCCAATGGCGCTGAACCATGGAAGTATCCGCAATCAGCCGACCTGCCGCCAATCACTGTAAAATTTAAAACTGAACTGGGGCATGGGGAAGAAAAATTTCAGCCTTACCTGCGGGATGAAAAGCTGGCAAGGCCCTGGGCCGTTCCCGGTACTATAGGTTTGGAACACCGTATTGGTGGGTTAGAAAAACAAAACATTACCGGTAATGTGAATTATGAACCGGAGAATCACCAGTTGATGGTTAAGATCCGCCAGGAGAAAGTAGATAAGATTGCTGATTACATAGCGGAACAAAAATTAGACAGTGGTCCCGACAAAGGAAAGATATTAGTAATTGGCTGGGGTTCTACTTACGGCGCTATTAAATCTGCCGTTTCTGAAATACAGGCAAAAGGGTATGAAGTAAGCCATGCACATCTCCGTCATATTCGTCCTTTCCCGAAAAACCTGGGTGATCTTATTAAAAATTTCGATACGGTTTTGATCCCTGAAATCAACAATGGCCAGCTCATTAAGATCATTCGTGATGTTTATATGGTGGATGCCAAAGGGTATAACAAAATTATGGGAGTGCCTATCACCAAAACAGAGCTGGTGATGAAGTTGGAGGAAATGCTGGGAAGAGCCAATTGATTTTTTTGAATTTGAATTCCAAATCCACTGGTTACTACCGGTGGATTTTTTTTGAGCAATAGCTGCATATCACCGGAGCAAAAAATCAAAGATGACGGATGTGTTTTACTACTTATTTATAATATGGAAGTAAGTATATCCGTTAAGTCTTAACCCGGTGTATATATTTCACCTGCCTGTGGGATTGCAATAGCAATGGCAAAAGCAATCATTGCCAGTATTAGCCCGAACATAAAGATATTATAGGCAATGCGCAGGAGCTTGTATTTTTTGGCAAGCACCACTCCCAGGAAATAATTGTCTTTTACAATACTGCTATACAGGTAATTTCTGTCATTCAGCATTTCCTGCATAGCCCAATCGTAATCGGGCAGACTCATTTTAAAAAAATTGCCGAAGAAAAGGAGATTGGTTCTTTTGTTATGAATATCATCCTGGGTAAATGTGCCATGGGTAATGTTTGGCCTTGTGGCAAGTATTGAAAAAACTATGGCACTGACACAAACCACCACCAGGAGTATGACTGGTATCTGAAGATTGCTGTTATTCTCAAGTTTTGTAACAAGAGTAGAAATAACAATGGTAAGTATGATCGAGTTAACCGAAATGAGAATATTGGCTTTAGAATCGGCCATTTGGCTCAGGTTAGATTGGTTTTGTGCCATGATACGGAATACAGTGGAGATCCCCCTTTCCGTTTGATTCTCTTTTGCTTTTTTTGCTTTTGCCTCTGCTGCAGCTTGTTCTGCCAGTTCAGGTTCTTTATTTTTATTTTTTTTGTCTTTATTTTTCTTTTCAGGTTTGGCCATTTCTTCTGGTTTTTTTTCTATTAATTCAACCAGGTTTTTTTCCTTTACCGGTTGCAGGTTGGTTTGGCCATAAGCGGTAAAGTATTTATGAGCTTCCAGGAAGGCGATATTATTTTGCCGCCATTCTTTTTTTGAAAGTTCTTCTCCGCCAAATTCCTTTAATTCACCCCGCAGCAGCTTGCTCTTTTCTTTAAAATTATCTGAGCCCAGGTGAAAAAGATCTGCATCACAAATTATTTGTTCAATAATAGTGGTCGGATTTTGCGGCATTCTTGTGGCATTGATACAACCTGTCACTTTTTTGATCATCTCCTCACTCGAGGCATGTGCGTTTAAAAAATCAACCGCATGCTGAACACTTATCATTTCATGGTCTTTTGCCTGTCCGGCACTGTAGCCAGTATCATGAAACCATGCTGCAATATTCAAAGCGATCTTATCCTCATCGGATAGGGGTAAAGTTTCAGCAATCTTTTCACATGCAGCTACAACCTCCCGGGTATGCTGGAGTGTATGAAACCTCACATTCTTGCTAACTTTGGATGAGATCAGGTTGACTGCGGCTTCTTGTGCATCTTTTAAAAGAGTGGACTGATTTTCCATCGTGTTATACAGATAACTTTTGATAAATTTAATGAAAATTAGAAGAATGAAGTTTTTAAATTTCTTGCCATATTCCTGTACCGCAATGGGGTTGTTTGCTCTTCTTATTATAAGTACAGGTTGTCAGAACAGGAAGCCCCGTATCATCAAGTCTCCGCCCCATTATAACTTCGGTGAAGTGTATACGCATAAGCTTGATATTAAACTGAAAGAAATATCCGGTTTGGCATGGGATAATAAGAATGATGAATTTGTGGCCCACTATGATGAAGCCGGCAAGTTGTTTTACCTGGATAAAGAAACAAAGTTGATCAAAGCTGAATATACTTTTGGTAAAAAAGGAGATTATGAAGATGTGGTGCTGATCAACAGCATTCCCTTTGTGCTCCGGAGTGATGGTATGATAACTAAAGTCAATAAGGATAGTACTGGTAAAATTTATGGTGAAGAATTAGGAAAAATCGGGATTACCGGGGTCAATGATTTTGAAGCCATGTACTACGACCCAACCCGTAATGCACTTGTCCTTATTTGTAAGAATTGTGCGTTGGATAATAAATCAAGTGTAAGTGCCTTTGCTTATTATTTTGACTCAACTGGTTTTGACAATAAACCGGTGTTTACTTTTGATGCTAAAGAAGTGGAACGATTATCACCTCATAAAACATCAAAATTTCAACCTTCTGCTGCTGCTATCCACCCGGTATTGCAGAAATTATTTATTCTTTCCTCTGCAAGTAATCAATTGGCAATAGCTGATCTGGATGGAAAAGTGGAAGCAGTATTCGAACTTGGGAAGAAACTTTTTCCGCAACCGGAAGGATTGACCTTTAAGTCCAATGGCGATATGTATATTTCAAATGAGGGAGTAATAAGTAAGGCTACTATATTACGATTTGTTTACAAACCCTGATTCTGCTTTTTCAACCATATTCAGGCAGGCAAAAAGCCATACAAAACCAATACTTAACCCGGCTAAAACATCTGTGGTGTAATGTACCCGTAGATAAACACGGCTGAGTCCGATAGTAATAATCAATAGCGACAGAAAAGTAATTGCCGACCCTTTTTGCCATTTATTTTTTACATGGACAGCTATCATCCATATCAGAAGTCCATAAAATGTGATGCCCATAAACGCATGGCCACTTGGGAAGCTGAAATTTGTAATGCCTGTAACAAGTGGTTCCGGGGGACGTTGACGCTGAAGTAAATTTTTGAGAAGTGACATAAGGCCAAGACTGGTCAGTGCAACAAATGTCACTCTTATAGCCATCCATTTTTTGTGCAATACTGCAAACAAAATAATGAGTACAAGGTTAGCCGGAATAAGAAAGCTGTGTCTTCCGAGGGAGGAAATAAATTTCATCAGGCTGGTTCTTTCCTCGCTGATGTAAGGGGATATTATTTGAAATGCTTTTTCATCGATCCAGGTCTGCTCTGTGAAAAAAACAGATGAAAAAGTTAAAGTAAATATTATAACTGAAGAAATAACAGAGGCAGCAACAATTCTGTCACGACTTGATATTACTTTGATTGATTTCATAGTAAGAAATAATCAATTACCCGGCCTGTTAATACCTGGTATTAATTCTTTTACCCAATGTAAAGTTGAACATTCTTTCCTTTTCCGAAAATCCTGCAGTAGCGGAGATGATAAACAGGTTGAATGGTACGAAGTAAACACCGCCTCCATAAGCTCCATGCCATCTTTTTGAACGTTCACCGGGAAGCCAAACCCTGCCTGCATCATAAAACCCAGTAAGGCCTAACTGCCCCGGCAGCATGTTAGAATGCATGCCAAATAATTTTACCCTTAATTCAAGCCCACTGTACAAGGAAGATGTGCCGGCATACCTGTTTTTCCTGAAGCCAGGAAGATTATTGTTTGCTCCTAACGTTAATGCCTGGAAGTATTCATAATTCTTGCTGAAAATATGTCCGCCACCAAATTTTAATACAGCAACAAATTTTGCCGGATCAGTGAAACTGGCATAAACAGACATATCTGATGTAAATGCTGTATAATTATTATTACCTTTTTTAAGACCTGCGATTGAAACAAATTCATTTTGCCAGTGAATACCACGGGTGGGGAAAAGCTCATCGTTACGGTTATCTACCAACAATACCAATTTTCCTCCCAGGTAGTCTTTTTTACTGTATATGCCGGCAGAATCAAGTCCATTCTGTACTGGTTTACCAAAGAAATTATTACGATTGTCCTCAATGCTGTTCCTGTAGCTAACGAATGCAGGACCAGCCATGATGTGCAATTTTTCAAAAAAGCGTTTTCTTAAAAGTGCTTCTGATTCAAACAGTTTATACCTGCTTTGATAAAAATCCTTTGGCTTTGATAAATCGATCTCAGTGTTATTGCCAAAACCGAAGAAATTCCTCAACACAGGGGAGGAGAAATTGGCCTTGATCACCAGGTCGGTTTTCCGGGTAATATGATTAAAC
Source organism: Chitinophagaceae bacterium (assembly GCA_041738795.1). Lineage (GTDB taxonomy): Bacteria > Bacteroidota > Bacteroidia > Chitinophagales > Chitinophagaceae > JJ008. The sequence goes on from JBGSPB010000014.1 coordinate 174,396, forward strand.
TCACCAACGTAATTAAACTGCCAGGCTTTGCGACTAACTGAATACAACGCTGCCAGTCGCTGATCACTGGCATAGGGAAGGTTTCTGAATCCGAAAGTCCTTTTTGAAAAAGCTCCTCCTATCCAAAACCCATCATCTGTATTCTGGCCGAAATGCAACTGTGGAAACCTTGTAGTATTGTAGTTAAATCCAAATATGTCTTTATCATTAACCGGGGCTTCTGCTGAAAAACGATTTTTAGCATGGCTATTGTTTTTGATATAGTTGCCGCCATCATTTAGATCATAGAGAAGTGTTTCTACATTGCCCTTTATGTCGAATGTGTCATAACCTTTGCCTCCTATAATCCGGATTTTTATTCTTGATGTTACATTTTCCTCGATGTCAAAAATATCATCATCATTAAGTCCGTATAATCTGAGTTCTTTTGTTATGGAGGGGTTGAAAACCCTGCTATACATGACAAAACTGGTATCATTTTTCTTTGTCCTTGCAAATACTTTTACCTGCAGGCCATCTCCATATTTGCTGATTTTGAAATATTCTTTTTGGTTGCTTCCCAGTATATTCACTTTCCTGGAAATAAACCTGTAATAATTTATTGCTTCTGTTGCAAGAATATCCCGGCGACTCATCATTTTCCTGGCAATGGTCTCACCACTGATGCGGGTGATTTCAGCCGGCATGGCCCAAACGGCCTTCCGAATAACAGAATCAGTGAGTTTTTGCTGGACTTCTGCAATTGTTTTTTCCCATTCAGCATCATCCAGGTCCGTAAGGAACAACCGGTCAAAATCCTTTGCCCCATACCCAAGCCAATTTACTTTTGGAATATCATACCTGAATCCTTTCAGGAAAGGCAGGGCTCTGCGGCTCAATGCTTTTATTAAAAAGCCATCCGAGTAAAAAAATGCCTGGTCACGGTCACGGGGAATAGGATAATAGATCTTGCCCTTTCCGGTATCTATACTTCCCCATCTCCATTGATCAAGGTGGCGGTCAAAATCACCGACAACAATGTCGAGTAATCTTGCCTTTAATACTTCCTGCTGGATGGGCCGGTGATCATTTTCCTCCAGCATCTTGTCGAAAAGTTTGGCGGTAGTTTTTGTTTCGGAAGTGTCTTTAGAAAGATGAATTTCTTTGGGAAGCTGGCTAAAAAAACGCCTCACCATTTTCATCTCGAGTGTGTCATTGGTAGCATGTCTTTCTTCGAGCATGCATATTTTATTAGCAAAAATCTTCCTGTAAAATCCCAGGGACGGGTCATCGGGAACAAAGAAAAGTTCGGGGTGCGGAGCCGCAATATCTAAAGCATCAGCCAAACCGGGAATCGCCAGTGGAGCATAGGGGTGAGAGGCAGAATTTAATTCAAGAGCAATATCCTCAGCAAAGGTTCCTCTCAGGTTCCTGGGAATGGCTTTTGTAGCCATCTTGTCAACAGTACGAAGCACCCATTCTTTACCGTTCTTATCTTTCAGGCGAAGTGATTGTGTTTGATTGCCCCCTCCTAAACTTATTACAGTTAAACCATTTTTCTCCTCGGAGATTTTAAACACTTTCATGTTGACCGGGGCAGACCATTCAGGACGATAATTTTGACCAATAATGAATTTTTTAAATCCTTTTGCAAGAGGATAGTTTTTGCTTGAAGCTATGGTTATACTGTCTCTTTTAAGATCGGGGTTGTTCAGATTTGATGTCGTAAATGCCGTATCAGTAGTTATGGAAAAATTTAAAAGTGGCTTGTTGTACGCCAGTGTGACAGAGTCGCCGACTGTATAAAATGCAATAGATACTTTTTTATCAGCAGACACTTCCATTACAGTAAAGCCTTCGGAGGTGGAATTAAAAAGACTGTTAGTGTTTTTGGAGGTACGGGTTTGTTTACAGCCACCGCCACTAACTATGTAATTATAATTATTTTCCCTGATCAACTGAAGGTTATGGTCATGACCGGAAACAAATACAACATTTGGTGAAGATGATTTGACAGCATCGGACACCTGGTCGATCATATTGGCATAGTTAGGATGTTTGGTATCCTGGGGTGTTCCGAAAACACTTCTGAGAATAGGATAGATGGAGCCGATGATCGGAAGGGGTATATAAAGGTTCTTTCTGATATCTGTAAGCGGAAAGATATGTTGCTTAATTGTGTAGTAACCACCATGCATGCCATTGCTTTCAAAGGGATGATGGCAAGCCACAATGATTAATTTTTTTGCATTACGGGCTGCAATGTCACCAATCTGGGTTATCAACTCTTCTTTTGTTTTAGAGGAGCAGTCTGACTCTATTTCTGGTTTATCATGTGGGTGCAGCCACCACTGACTGTCAAATAATATGAGTGTTATGTCATCACCCAGGTCTATTTCTTCCGGACCGGGACATCCATCCTTTGGGTAATACTTTACATTGGGTTTTTGTAAAAAATCAACATACAATTGTTGCCTGATTATTGCATCGAAGCCACCTGCCCGCCCATTATCCCAGTCGTGGTTACCGGGTATCATATACACTTGTGCAGGTGTTCCATCAGCAATTGAAATTTGAGAATCAAGTACAGCTTTAGCCCTCAAATATTGCAGGGCATACTGGTCATCGGGTAATCCTGATTTATAAAGGTTATCACCAAGAAATAGCACGGTCGTTTTGCTGTCAAGCGGAATATTTTTCTTTACCGCATCCACTACCGGGTGTCTGCCATTGGTCAATTGGCCGGCATCGCCAATAAGTACTATTCGTTGGGTAATAGTATCCGACTGAGCATTTATTGACAGGTTCAGGATAAAAACCAAGCCTAATAATCCAATATATTTCTTTGTACACCCCCGATACACTCTATAAATTTTATTGCTAATAACTGTATTTGTAAAATCTAATACCAGCGTAATTTGCCTTAACTACTGGGATATAACGTTACCTGTTCAAATAAAGTTTTCAATTTACTGAAAACTTTGCCCTGAAAGGCACTGAATTAATAAAAAAGCTGTTTATCTGATAATTTTTGATTTTTCAGCCTTCAAACATTCCAGAGCATGGTGTTGATCTCCCGCTCTTTAAAATATTTTTAATCAATTTTTAAAAAATCGTATCTTTTAGGATTAGGACCCAAAGTCCTGCGCCCTTAATCAACCAACAAAAACTGCTATCATGAGACCAACGAAATTGCTAATTCTTGCATGCTTTGTCGTGCCATTTAATTACTGTGCGGCACAAAAAACCACTGACTCGGCCTCAGCAAAACCATCATCATTCAGCACCAGCGGAGGACGAATATTCTGGATGGGTGCCAACTACCGGAAAGAATGGAATACACCTGTAAAAGCCCCAGTCTTAAATCTTGCCACTGAAAGCGGAGGGTTGACTCCACTGAAACGAGGCGGGGGTAAACAAACCAAGTCCTTGCGGCTCGAAGATCCGAATGGCAAACAGTATACATTACGTACTATTCAAAAATTCATAACTGATAAAACATTACCTGGTGATCTTCAGAGTGAGGCCGCTGCAGATCTTGTTTCAGACGGCGTCTCAGCTTCTTATCCTTATGCTTCATTATCGGTAATTCAGCTGGCCGAAGCAGCCGGTATACCGTATGGGAAAGTAAAACTGGTTTATATACCAGATGATCCACGTTTAGGGGAAAATCGTAAGGAATTTGCAAACATGCTGGCTACGTTGGAAGAAAGAGAGCCGGCAGGTATTAAAAAAGTATTTGATACCGATGAAGTAGCGGAAAAACTGGAAAAGGATAATGACAACACTGTTGACCAGCTTGCCTTATTAAAAATCCGGCTGCTGGATATGTTTGTTATGGATCTTGACAGGCATGAAGGACAATGGCTTTGGGGTGTTAATGACATTGATGATGGAAAGGGGAAACAGTTTTTCCCGATTGCCAAAGACCGTGACCAGGCATTTTATATTAACCAGGGTTTGTTGCCGGGTTTGATAAAAAGCCGTTCTATGGTGCCACAACTGGAAGGGTTTAAAAGCGAAGCCAATAATATTGGCAGATTCAATTTTGCCGCAAGAAACCTGGACCGTTTTTTCCTGAACCAGTTAACTGAAGAACAATGGAAGCAGGCTGCTGAAAAATTTGTTTCTCAAATGACAGATGAGGTAATTGACAGGGCAATGGCACAACAGCCGGCAGAAATAAGAAGTATTTCCGCGCCAAAAATTGCACAGACCCTAAAAGATCGTCGCAATTTTCTTGTTGCTGAAGCAGTAGAGTATCATCGGTTTATTGCAGAAATAGTGAATGTTACCGGAAGTGATAAAAAAGAACTGTTTGACATTTCCCGCAATGATGATGGATCCGTACTGGTCCAGGTTTATAAAATTAACAGGGAAGGGGAACAATCAGTTAAGATGTATGAAAGAAAGTTTGATCCTGCCGTTACCAAAGAGATACGTCTATATGCAATGGACGGTGACGATAAATATTTACTTCGTGGTAATAATGATAAGATTAAGTTGCGCCTGATTGGTGGTGGCGGTAGCGATGTTTTTGAGAATACTTCAAAATCCCAACGTGGTGCTCTGTTGTATGATAAATTAAACGGGGACAACAAAGTAACTGGCCCGTTCAAAAATAAAATGTCGAATGACAGCTCCGTAAATTCTTTTGAGAGAATATATTACAGGTATCCATTCCAGTCTTTTTTTGGTACTATCGGGTACAATCCGGATGATGGGTTATCACTGGGGCCTACTTTGAAGATCATTCGTCATGGTTTCAGGAAATCCCCCTATAAGTCGTTCCACCAGTTTTCGGGTAAGTATGCTTTTTCCACCAAAGCCGTCAATCTTCGTTACAATAATGAGTTCATAGATGTAATGGGAAAGAATACTGACCTGGTGATGGATTTTGATTATAAAGGCCCCTTCACCACAACCAACTTCTTTGGCTATGGTATGAACTCAGTGTATGATAAAACGCAGCCGGACAGATTCAGGTTTTATCGTATCAGGTATGATCTCGGTGATTTCAACATACAGTTTCGTCACCGGTTTTCTGATAAAGTGGCATTTTTATTCGGGCCCACCTTTCAGTTTTATCATTTAGAAGCAGATGATAAGTTTAATCAGCAAAGAAATATTGTTTTAAATACGGTAGCCAGCGGCCTCGATCCTGCTAAAGTGTTTAACAGGCAATCCTATCTAGGTGGATTATTTTCACTGGTAATTGATACCAGGAATAATAAAGTCCTTCCGGAAAGTGGTGTGAACTGGATAAGTACAGTTCGGTACCTGGACGGGCTTAATGATAACAGTTATGATAATGTAACACAATTAAACAGCAGTTTTTCCTTTTACTTCAACCTGTTGTCACCAGGTCGTCTCGTTTTTGCTAACCGGTTAGGTGGCGGTATCAATTTGGGTGATGGGTTTGAATTTTTCCAGGCACAATACCTTGGTAACGAAGATAACCTCAGGGGATATCGTCAGTATCGGTTTGCAGGAAAATCTAAATTCTTTAACCAGTCTGAGCTCCGTTTGAAAATTGCTGATTTCAGAACGTATCTTTTCCCGGGATCAATTGGTATTTCAGCGTATTATGATGTTGGCAGGGTATGGGTAGAAAATGATTTGGTTGATAAATGGGCTTCAGGATATGGTCTTGGCTTTTGGGTATCTCCATTACGTCGTTTATTATTCTCTTTTGTTTATGCCATGTCTAAAGAGGACAAATTGCCATTAGTTACGCTTGGCTGGCGATTTTAACTATATACAGTTAGAAAAAATGAAGCGGCCTGTCAATTAAACAGGCCGCTTTATTTTTAATTTATTAACTCAATAGTTGATCGGAGGTAGTGGCTGACAATTCAATTTTCTTTTCCATTCTGGGCTCTGTATCAAAGTCCACATCAACCCGTAGTGCTTTAAGCCCGGATACACCCTGCAGTTCTTCTAAATCATGCTTTTCGATCCCGGGTTTTATTAAATTTTTGCTTTGCAGAAATTCAATATACTCAGTGTATTCTGCGGCATCCTTTGCCTGCGAGTATACAATAGCGATTTTACCGGGCTGTGTCAGTCGTTCGTTTGTTTCTTTAATACGTACTTTATCAATTCTTTTTTTCACAATCTCATAGCGGGTATTATAGGCACCATCTACATCAAATTTTCTTTCTTCTGTACGGAAGCTGATGGAAAGTGGCTGACTGTGTGCAAGGATGAGCTGTGTAGTACGTAATACCTGGCTCAGTTCCTGTTCCAGCTTATGAGTTACTTTTGCTGCTTTTGTAAGAACAGTTAACTGCCACATCTTCATATTCCTCAGGTATATTTCATCAAATCTCTTTCGTGGACTTATTGACTGGCCCATGAAAATATTGAACTCCAGTCCGTCAGTAATATATCGTTCGAAATAGTGGGGGTACACTTTTTGGGCGGCTGCCTGTTCTTTGTCTATGAAACGGGCCAGTGTACGATTGATCAAAGAAATGCTGTCTTCATATTCTTTACGGTGCTTGTACAGCATACCCAACTGGGGATCCAGTGATGAAAAATATTCTTCTATTTCATTTTTCACTGCTGGTTCTGTATCACGCAGATGGTTAAATACGGAAATAACCTGTCCCTGCAAAAAATCATAGACACTCATTTCTTCTTCTGATTGCAACACATCTGAGGCGGATGCAATATGCTTGTCGATTTTATATTCAATTTCCTGCAACAATGGAAATGACATTGCAGCTTGTGCTTTTCTGACAACTTTCCTGGCCAACTCCAATTGTTCCAGCATATCAAGCTGAACAGAATGTGACCTGGCAGTTGAAGAATTACGAACATCAATAGCACCATAAAGAGGAAAAACATCATCGAAAACAATCCGTTCAATTCCTGAATCTTGTTTTTCAAATGTATTTACAATATAATTGAGGGAAGCTTCAGTAAATTTCCACTCAACAGCAGGCTGAACAGCCGTAAATTTTTTCTTGATAACCTTATCAACCTGGTTATTTAATTGCTCCAGGCTTTTTTCCAGTCCCAATGTAAACATGGGTATGGCTGCTTCTAACTTGCTGATATGTTCAGGCTTCAGGTAGCCGGGTTGTTTTGAGCTGATTTCCAGCATACCCAGTAATTCATTCTGTTGTTTAAGGGGACAGATGATCATGCAGCGGCTTCCTGCCTTGTGATAATATGGAAGACATTGTACTTCCCCGAGAATGTCTTCAGTTAATGATTCGTATAAAACCGGTTGATTATTATACCGGAATAGTAATTTACAATAATCACTTATTTCATCTTTTTCTCCTGTACTGTGCAGATGGCGAAAAAGAAGGCTGTTATTATTATGCAGGTTTGAATAAACGTAGTGGCCGTTTATTTTAAAGAATGGGGTCAGGCCAATGGTAAGGTCTTTAAGCCCAATCAGGTTTTGAATTTGTTTTTCCAGGTCGGTATAGGCTGTGTTATCTGATACAAAATTAGAATCCAGCAATTTGTTTTTCATTTCAGCTATTACAGCCTGTTCTGTTACATCATTAATGCGGATAACAGTTAAGCCTTCGAAAACAAATTTATCCAGGGGTACCTGCTGCATCAGTTCTTCAATTGTTAGCAAGCGGTTACTGGTATAATCAAAAATACTCTCTGGCATTTTTGGCATTTCATCCACCGGTCTTACATCAATAAATCGTCCATCCAGGCGCATTTCCATATATCTTACCAGCCCGGTTTTCTCATCAGTAAATGGATAAACTACTTTAGAGGAATCAGCGCTGTTGTATCCAAGGTATTTTTTCAGAATTAATCCAAAAGCAAAATGTAATCTTTCACGGTTAAGTGTGCTGGCCGAATCATCCTGGATAATTATTTCAGCACTGTCCTTTTTCACTACCAGTTTTTTAAACAGCGGTGACGCATAGACGGCAAGGTTCTTAAAAGGGAAGGAGATGCCGTACATAAAGTTAGCCGTGGTAGGAGGAAAGACAGCGGATAAGAGCTCTTCAATTAATTCGCTGTAAGGATGCAAAACGTCAAGATCTGTTATAGTTCCCATTAATTCCGGGTGAGATTCAAATTCCTGAACCACATGGCCATACAGTTTTTTCATACCGGGATTACCTTCGGCAATATTTTTTTTAAGTGCATTTACTAATGGCCTGAAAGAAAGAAGGCTATTGAATACAGGTTCTTTTATAAAAGTGTTTGTATCGTCCATGAACATACAGTTTAGTTGGTATTAAGGGCAACGGAGATTTTCTGGGGAACTATAATAGCGATTATCAAAGTTAATAAATAAGACTGGCCGCCAATAGCTATTTTCCGGATCCATATACTTTGGTAATGAATGAGCTGTAATACTGGTAACGTTTTTTATAACAAGTAGTTATAATCAAGCAGTTTGATTACAGGTTACACTAAAGTAATATCTACAATAAGCTAACGTCTTTGCCGGCCAATGTTAATACCTAGTTTTAGCTGGATTGTAAAGAATGCATCTTTGTCTTTGGGATTACCCCGCTGATAGCTGGGATTAGTTGTGTGTCCGGGATCTACTTCAGCCCTTCTGTCAAATAATTGTTGAGCGATGGCTGCCCTGTTCGACGACAGGTAATTGTTAAACAATGCCGGGTCTATATAACTGTCTTCACTTACATCATCAAGATAGTCGGTATTTAAAAAACGATGGTTAATCTCCAGCCTGGCATTTATAAAAGAATTTACTTCATATTTAACGCCCAGTCCGGCTGCAATATTTAATTGACTGAGCTTATAGGGTTTTCTATCGGGGTATTCTGTAAATCCCTGCCCTTCTGTACTCAGTGGTTGTAACGCATACCATTGGCCATTCAGCTTCGCCTGGGGATCAAATGAAAAATAACCAATACCTGCTACCACATAAGGTGATATGAAAGGCGGATCTTCATCTCCTTCATAATAATTCTTGAAAAACAGGGGATGTACTTCAATCCCCAGTTGTATGTCAGCAATCCTGCTTTTGAAACTCAGGTTACGTTCATACCGGCCAAAAGTGGTGGCTTTTACATCTTTCAAAATGCTGTCATAAGCGGCGACCTGGCCAAATGTTGCCTCTAAACGAAGTCCCAGCACATTTTTGTACAGGGCAGCTGCATAAAGGCCATAGCTTGCTTTTGAATTTTTCCAGTTAAGATCTTTGATAAAACTTTTACCAATTCCTTTTTTTCCACCCAGGTCGGTAAAGGCGTTCATAATGCCAAAAGTGGCGCCGATCTCCATTACGACATCATTATCATAATATCTATCATTGTAATAATAATATTGCGCTTTTACCGGTTGATTCTGTACACAACCAAAGACTAACCCTACTAAGAGAAGTTTTTTCATCCTCAAACAAAATTTTCTTTTTTAATTAAAAAAGATTTGTCAGAGGATTGGATTATTAGTGTTTGAGGGTAGGATAAGGCGGAAGTAAATTTATTGAATTATAAGGATTGACAAAGATTAATTTAGGTTCATTTTGAATATGGATAATATTTCAATGAACTGTCTAAATGCTCATCATTTCATGAAAGATATTTAAATGATTTTAAACGTTTTATGGCAACTTCATCACACTAATCACTTTTTGAAGGGATTTATTCTGCAGCCGGAGGAAGTAAACTCCGGAAGCCAGTCCGTCATTATAAATGTCAACATTGTAAGTGCCGGCAGCATATTCCTGGTTAGTGAGTACTTTAATAACCCTGCCTAACGCATCAATTTGCTGTATCATCGTATGTCCGCCTGTTGTGGAAAACTGAATAGTGGCACTTACGTTATAAGGATTGGGCCACATCTTCAATAAAAGATTGTTCGAATTGTTATTAGTGTCATCCGGATCATCTGCAACACCACAGGGGCCGGTAATGAGGGGGAGGGATTGATAATTCTGTAACATTATAGAATTCAATGCAGGTTGTTTTACACAGAACCATTGTTCCAGAATTGAAGCATATACACTCCTGAAATCATATTGGAATGGGATATTATTTACAACCTGTATATCAGCAGGTATATCAGGACTGTTACCAAGTATTCCCTTTTTGGCATGTTTTCCAAATATGATCAGCGGTGCTGCAGCACCATGGTCAGTGCCCAAACTCGCATTGGATTTTATACGACGGCCAAACTCAGAGAAAGTCATTCCCATTACTCTTTCTTCCAATCCCATCAGTTCCAGGTCTTGTTGAAAAGCACTGATGCCCGTCGAAAGATCCTTCATTAGCCTGGCATGAAAACCGGTGGTGGTATCACTGGCATTTACTTGTCTTTTATGGGTATCAAAACCGCCCATTGTTACAGAGTACACTCTTGTTTTTAACCCGCCTTTTATTAACCTGGCAACGATTTTTAATTGATCGGCCAGTATATTATCAGAGGGGTAAGCTGCCAGGGTAGCCGCTCTTTGGTAAGCAGTCCTGATTATATCAGAATAGATCTTTGTTTTTTCAGAAATAACACGGAGGAATTTTAATTCCTTATTCGCTGGAGCTGCATTAAGGGGATAATCAGAAAAAGGATTATCAAACGTATAAACATTTTCAGGATCAGTAATAGATAAACCCATTGAATAAACAGAGCCCTGTACTGTCAATGTCGGGAAATTGCTTATTTGTATAGCTAAGGGGTCAGGCATTGTTGCATCAGGATATGCGTCAGGATAACCGGGGTATTCACTTTCGAGGTAACGGCCCATCCAACCCGTTTTTACTCTTTCCCTGCGGTTTTCCCTTGTGTCACCACTGTTCCAAATATCTGTTGCCCTAAAATGCGAGAAATTTGGGTTTTCATAACCAACTGATTGTACTATACTCATTTTACCCTCATTGAACATATTTTGCATTGCAGTCATAGCCGGATGTAAACCTGATTTATCAGTACCATCAAGGCGCAATACCTGGCTTTGCGGAATCGCAACATTCGTCCTTGCATTATAATAGTTGCCATAAACATCCAATGGTATCACCATATTTAACCCATCATTGCCACCGGCTAACTGTACCAGCACAAAAACATGGTCAGTATCAGTCAGGGTCTGTTCCAGCAGTCTTGCTAAACCACTCTCTGCTCCTTGTGTAGTAAATGAAAATCCATTTAACAGTGCCGGCATGGTAACGACCACGGGTACTGTATTGCGTAAAAATTTTCTTCTGTTCATATTATTGCTATTACATAGTTTAATTAAATCCTGTTTCCGGCAGGAAGGCTTCAGCATAGATGAAACTCCGGCAGGTTCATCAGGAATTTAAACATCTCTTTTAAAGAGGTATTGATCACTGTGGTGTTGTTACTGTTCCATGTATTGGTCCATATTGTATCGTCAGTCGTATTGTTTGTTAGAAAATGAGTTTTGATATAGACCCTGGAAGCATTGGATAAAGGATAGCGGAGCAGCAATGCTGTCATATCGTTTATCAATTGATTGGGATCTGCCGGGTTGCTTGAGTAATTGGCAAATGCCCTTACATCAATGACCGAATCATTGACAAGGGCATCGGTGAAACCAGCTCTTTTTGGCAATGAATTACTGTTGACCCATAATTCATAATGCATCGGCTCCTGGTAATAAGATGGCCAGCCTGATACATCCGGAGGTTGAAATAATTGTAGTTGCATATCTGCTGCTTTCTGGTAGATGGAGTAAAATAATGGATAACCTGTTACGTAATCGGTATATGCAGGAAAGCTCACATTGAATTCACGCAGGGTGCCTGCAATCATATCATACGGGTTTTTGATATAACAGGCCTGGTTCAATACATCATAAAAATGTTCGCTTTTAAAAAGGACTGCGAGGGCCGGTTTTACATCGTAGTTATTACTTTGTAATATTTCAGCCATAGGAGTAATAACATTTGTTTCAGTTGTTTCATCAATGTCATAATACACAAACCATTTATACAACTTCCGGCAGATGAATCTTGCTGCTTCTGTAGTTGTAAAGATCATATCCATCAGGGCATCCAGTTCCTGGTCTGGATCGGTACTTCCGCTGATTGTGGTGTTGTTGTAAAATGAGGAAAAAGTTTTAGGACCGGTATCGTGTGCACCGGCATCAAGATATGAGCCAAGCGGGTTATCATTTATACGCCAGCCGGTAAGTACTCTTGCAGCAGCAATAACGTCATCTTCTGTATAGAGCGAATCATCTCCTTTTCCAATGGAAAATAATTCCTGTAATTCTCTTGCATAGTTTTCATCAGGTGCCTGTCTTGAATTGAGGTAACCATTCAGATGAATCAACATGGCAGGGTCAATTGTTATTTCCTTTACCAGGAACTTAAAATTTCCCAGCGCATTACTACGGAGTAAATGATGGTGCCGGTAAAGTATCTGTGCATTGTCGACTTCTGATTCCTGTATAGAGAAATGATGATGCCAGAACAGTACCATTTTTTCCTGTATACTTCTGTGTTGGTTAATAATTAGTCCCGCCCACCATTTTTTCAGGCTACTAGCACGGCGGCTATTGATCTGGCCCCTGATTTCCGGAGCACTGGCCATATTAAGATCATTCACCCAGGTCTGCCCGATTGCCACTCCTAGGTCATCATAAAAAACACCATCATCTTCCAGTAGGCCATAGTCTCTTACCGGCGGATCCGGAACCGTCACATTGTTTAGTAATTCATCAACTGCGGCTCCGGGAGATAATGAGAGGAAGTAGTCAATATCAGTTTTCCTGGCACCAAACATTGTTCGCTTCAGCAGGTGTGTTACTTCATTCACAGTCCAGTTGCCGGTATATGGATTAAGGCCGGCAAACATCTCTTTACCGGATTGATTTGCATTGGATGTGGTGGAATATTTTCTCCTGGCCCGTTTGAAAAAGTCTCTTCTGTCCATACATAGAATTTTATTGTGACAAGTTTTTATCGGATCAACACAAATGTTCCTTTTTGCTGATGTGGTTTATTCTGCATGTCTTTATAATCCACTAGGTAAATAAAAACACTGGATGGTTGTAACATTCCTTTATACCTGCCATCCCATCGCTGGTTAATAGCTGAGCTTTTGAAAACAACTTCCCCGTTGCGGTTGAATATTTGTAAACGATACCCGTCGGGTACCTTTCCCAATGGCCCGAAATGATCATTGAGCCCATCACCATTTGGGGTGAAGCCGTTGGGGATATTTACTACCGCATCATTCAGTACAACCACAGTAAACTGACCGGAAAGCTGGCAACCATCGGGAGAACGGTTTGTGGCAGTATAAACAGTTGTGACTTGTGGTGTTGCAACCGGGTCAGTACAATCAGTACAGCTTAATGATGAATGAGTATTCCAGGTAATAATGCCATTACCATTTGCATGAAGTGTAACACTCTGCCCGGCAAATACGGTATCAGATTTCCTTATATTTTCGAATGGCCCGCTTAATGCTACCGGATTATATTTTACAATAGCAGAGTCAAAACCGCAAATATCATATAATGTATCTACGAAAGGGATGAACCCATTGATGTTGCAAACAGCTGAATCTTGTGTAAGTAGTTCCGGTATCTTTAATTTGATAATCGCAAAGTCTGCATCACCAACTGCACTATTGAAATCTCCATCACCTGATTCGGAATCACCCGCTAAGTAATATTCATTTCTTACCGGGTTTCTTATCATAAAACGTAAATGATCATTCCTGCTGCCGCCCCAATTCTTTTTCCAAACCTCATTACCTGAGGGGCTGAGTTTAACTGTCCAGAAGTCGCCCTCACCAAGTGCGCCGTTAATATCTCCATCATTGGAGTAGCTGACACCACCTATTATATAACTACTGTCGCTATCAGTGAGAATTGTTTTAGCATATTCTGCATCAGTGCCCCCCAGTACCTTCTGCCAGTTCAGTTTTCCTTTCTGGTCCACATTAATGACCCAATAATCCTGGCTACCTTTTGCTCCGCTTACATCACCATCTGTTGAAGTAGTATAACCTGCCAGCGTTAATGAACCATTAGCTCCTTTGGTCATGCAATACGCAACATCATTCTGGGACCCGCCATAAATTTTGCTGAGCACCTTATTGCCGCCGGCATCAATGGCCAGCAGCCACATGTCATAATTTTTCTGATCAGGAGGTATATCACCATCAATCGAATTGGTAAAACCAACTGCGAAGATTGTTCCATTGATGACTTCAATATCAAAGAGTTCTTCATTTTTGCTACCGCCAAAACATTTGCTCCATAAGAGATTTCCGGCTGCATTTATTTTCATTAACACACCATCCGTGAAGGTGCCGGTGCTGTGATTGCCCCTGATATCTCCATCATTGGAAGAGGAGGAAGCTGCGATTAAGAAACTGCCATCAGTTGTTATTTCAATATGGTTACCTATATCAAGTCCGCTTCCGCCATATCTTTTCTGCCATTCAAGATTTCCTGAAGCCGATAATTTCAGCAGCCAGATATCTTTAGTTCCGCCGTATCCGGCTATAACATCACCATCCGTAGAATTGGTTTCACCCAACACCATGTATCCTCCATCCGCTGTTTGGACTATATCTCTTGCACTTTCATAGCCCCTTCCACCAAATGATTTTTCCCATTGTATGGAGCCGCATTTATCTAATTTCAAAATCCACAGATCCCAGTATTCACGGTTGGGCTGTACACTTATATCTCCGTTTTTTGAATCAGTGTATCCTGCAACAATAGTTCCGCCATCAGCAGTAAATTTTATTGTATTGGGAATATCCACATTGGCACCGCCATACTGCTGTGCCCATTGCCGGGGAGGAATCTGTGCTTTCAGGGATACAGATATAACTGATAGTATTACGAAAAGAAGCTGGTAAATATTTTTCACAAGTTGGCCTTTCATAGAGTGAATGATCGGCCAAATGTTGCAACTTTTATGCTAAAAGTTAAATTTAGCAGATAAGTTTTTACCTGAAACGAATGAATTATTACTCAGCGTTTTTCCCGTAGATAATATCTGCAGACCTGTTGCAACCCGCATTTCTCACATTGCGGATTCCTTGCCAGGCATACATAACGTCCGTGAAGAATAAGCCAATGGTGAGCTTTATGTATCAATTTTTCCGGTATGTTTTTTACCAGTATTTTTTCTACAGCAAACGGGGTAGAGGCTGTTTGCGGTACCAGGCCAATACGTTTACTCACCCTGAATACATGGGTGTCAACCGCCATATTTGGTTGCTGATCGATAACGGATGTAATCACATTGGCCGTTTTTCTTCCCACACCTGGTAATTGTACCAGCTCATCTACTGTCATCGGAATTTTTCCATGAAAAGACCCGAGGACTTTAACAGCCATCCCAATAAGATGTTTTGTTTTATTATTTGGATAGGAAATACTTTTAATAAGCGGAAACAACTCATCAAATGTGGCTTTCGATAATGCATCAACTGTCGGGTATTTTTTAAATATAGCCGGGGTGGTCATATTTACCCTTTTGTCAGTGCATTGGGCGGAAAGAATTACAGCTACTAAAAGCTGGTAGGGGGTATCATAAAGTAATTCTGTTTCTGCTTCAGGTGCATGTTGCTGGAAATAGTCAATGACAAACTGGTATTTTTCTTTACGGGTCATACTGCAAGATAAAGGGGAAAGATAAATCTCCTTTGCAAAAAGCTCCGGCGGTTACAATAAAAAAAGCATTCGCTATGGCGAATGCTAAAATAATTTTCGAACTGCTGTAAGCACTATTGTATTTCCTGTACAACTTGTTCCCGTGCATAATTCAGTACATTCAGTACCACTTCAGTACGGGGTGATTCAGTGATCTTGTCAAGGCGCTGCATAGATACTTTCAGAACACTTAGCTTTTCACGAAGTGTCCAGTCTTTTTCAAGAGCTTTTTCAATGGCAGTGGTCTGTTTAGAAGTTGTTTCGTTGTACAAATACAGTAAAAGGTCCTCGGGTGTAAAATTTGTCATTTGGCAAACCGATTAATTTGTCCAGAAATAAGATGTTGTCCGTTGGTAACTGAGATATTACGAATGTCCGGATTATTAACGGGGACGGGATTGCCTTATTGTGTAGTAATTCTTAATTCTTTGAATTATCGGGCTTTTCCGATACCAGGAAGAGTTCCTCATTATCCCTCTTCATCAGGTACTTCTCCCGTGCATATTTTTCAAGAGTTGCCGGATTATTCTTAAGTGCCTCTAATTCTTTGCGTTCTGCTGATATTTGAGTGGAATAATATTGCTTGCTCTGTTGCAGTTCCCGGAGCTCTTTTTGACGGTCAATCTGCGTAAAGAAATCATTCTTATCTAAAAAAAGGACGACAACGCAAAAAGCTGCAAACGCAATAAAATATTTGCTTCTGATCCAGGAGGGGATATGGGTTAGTAGTTTCATAATATCGGAGATAATTGGTCTGAAGTCAGAAACCCGAAATAAAGTCATTCAGATTTCTGACCCCGACTTCGGATTTCTATTTACCAAATTTAATCTTTCCTTTTGGATAAACAGCGGAGCTTCCCAGCAATTCTTCAATTCTTACCAGTTGGTTATACTTGGCAATTCTATCCGTCCTTGAGGCACTTCCTGTTTTTATCTGTCCGCAATTCAGCGCAACAGCTAAGTCAGCAATGGTAGTGTCTTCAGTTTCACCACTGCGATGGCTCATGATAGTATTATAGCCATTGTGCTGTGCCAGGGTAACGGCATTAATTGTTTCGGTTATGGTACCAATCTGGTTCACTTTTACGAGTAAAGCATTTCCCACTCCTGTCTCGATACCCTTTTGTAAACGAATTACATTGGTTACAAAAAGATCATCCCCAACTAGCTGTATTTTTTTACCCAACTTATCAGTTAATAATTTCCAGCCAGTCCAGTCATCTTCAGCCATGCCATCTTCGATTGAAACTATAGGATAATTTTTTGCCCAGTTAGCCCAATAATCTACCATTTTTTCACTGGTTAGTTTTTTGCCATCAGATTTATGAAAGTGATAGACTTTTTTGGCACTGTCATACATTTCACTTACCGCCGGGTCCATGGCAATTGCCACTTCTGTACCTGCTTTGAAGCCGGCAGTTTTTATTGCCAGCATTACAGTATCAATAGCTTCTTCATTACTTTGAATGTCCGGTGCAAAGCCACCTTCATCACCCACGTTGGTGCTATATCCTTTTTTCTTTAACACACTTTTGAGGGCATGAAATATCTCAACACCCCAGCGTAAGCCTTCATTAAAGCTTGGGGCACCAACCGGCATGACCATAAATTCCTGGAAATCTATTTTATTATCGGCATGGGCACCGCCATTCAGGATATTCATCATGGGAACAGGGAGTACTTTAGCATTAGTACCACCGATATAACGGTACAGCGGTAATGAAGCTTCTTCCGCTGCAGCTTTCGCAGCTGCCATACTTACTGCAAGAATTGCATTGGCACCCAGTTTTCCTTTATTGGGAGTGCCATCCAGTTGAATCATCATTTCGTCAATACCGGTCTGGTCGGCCACATCATAATCCAGTAATGCAGGTGCGATTGTTTTATTGACATTGGCTACTGCTTTAAGTACACCCTTGCCACTATATTTTTTCTTATCGTTATCTCTTAGCTCTACTGCTTCATGTATACCTGTGCTGGCTCCGCTTGGTACAGCAGCACGGCCCAGGGCGCCTTCATCGGTTAATACATCTACCTCTACAGTGGGATTACCTCTTGAATCTAAAATTTGCCTGGCGAAGATTTCTGAAATGTAGCTCATATTTAATTGCTGTTTTTAAGATTGAATTGTATGTGACTGTGTTAATGATCGGAACACATCTTCTAAACTTTGGTTTTCGCTTTGCAAAGAAACGATGTTGAGGTTGTGCAGCAAAGCCAACTCCAATATTTGTTTGCGTAACTGATCAGAATCATGTGTGGCTAACTGCCAGTTGTTCGTATCGGTTTTTGTTAACCCGGAAACAGCTGGCAATTTTTCCAAAAGCTTGATATCTATACTCTCTCTGAATGTGACTTTCACAATATTGGAAGAAGTTTTGCTGAGTTTACTCAATTTATCATCAGCTACCAGGATTCCCTTGTTAATAATAATGACCCTGTCGCAGATGGCTTCAACTTCCTGTAGAATATGTGAGGAGAATAAAATGGTCTTGTCTTTTCCCTGTTGTTTTATCACTTCTCGTATTTCGACGATTTGGTTCGGGTCCAGGCCAGATGTTGGTTCATCAAGTATCAGCACTTCAGGCCCATGGATCAGGGCAGCTGCTAAGCCTACTCTTTGTTTATATCCTTTTGACAGTTGCCCGATTTTTTTCTTAGCCTCAATAGTCAGCCCCACTGTTTCAATTACTTTTTCAACCGCTTCCCGTTTATTATCAATTTTATGCAGTTCGGCTACAAACTCCAGGTACTCCCTTACATACATGTCATAGTACAAAGCATTTAGTTCTGGCAGGTACCCGATCTTCTTTTTAGTTTCCAGTGGGTCTTCGGCTACATTAATACCACATACATAGGCTTCGCCACTGGTTTGCGGCAAATAACCAGTAATAATTTTCATGGTTGTAGATTTTCCTGCACCGTTTGGCCCCAGGAAACCAACTATCTCCCCTTTGTCTACTTTAAATGAAATATTATTGACCGCTTTTTGTTCGCCGTATTGTTTGAGAAGGTTTTTTACTTCGATGGACATACTACAAACCTACATCAAAACCTTAAATTAGTTGATCTGGGGTTGCCTGAAACTTATTTCATTATTTTTATGGCTTATGATTACCATTATTTCTATCATTTTTATTGCGGGGTATGCGGCTATAGCATTGGAACATCCCCTTAAAGTTAACAAAGCAGCCACAGCACTAATTACCGGGGTTTTATGCTGGACCGTATTTGCATTGTTTTCTGACAATGAACATACTCCTGCCCATCAGCTTACAGAGTACCTGGGTGAAGTAGCAGGTATTTTATTCTTCCTGATGGGTGCGATGACCATTGTAGAGCTGATTGATGCACATGATGGGTTTGAGGTAATTACCAGCCGTATCCGCACCACCAGTAAAAGAAAGTTGGTCTGGGTAATTGGGTTTTTAACTTTTTTCCTTTCCGCAGTTTTAGATAACCTTACGACTACTATTGTATTGGTTTCTTTATTACGGATCATTATTCCTGATAAAAAAGACAGGCTGTTGTTTGCGGGTATGGTGATTATTTCTGCAAATGCAGGAGGTGCCTGGAGTCCGATAGGAGATGTAACAACTACAATGCTTTGGATAGGAGGTCAGATTACGGCAGGGAATATAATTATTAAAACCATATTGCCGAGTATAGTTTGTTTTTTAGTTCCAGCCCTGATCATTAGCAGACAATTAAAGGGCCATATTGATCTTGCAGCTGTAACAATTAAAAATAAAAATTTTACTACTAACAGCAGGGAACGGAAAACCGTATTTTGGCTGGGACTGGGGAGTTTATTGTTTGTACCTGTGTTCAAAACTCTTACACACCTTCCACCCTATATGGGTGTTTTATTGGGATTAGGCGTTATGTGGGTGATAACTGAAATAATACACAGTGAGAAAGATGAAGCCGAAAAAGGCTTGTTCTCCGTTAATCATGCCCTGAGAAAAATAGATACGCCAAGTATTTTATTTTTTCTAGGCATTTTATTGAGCATTGCAGCTTTACAGGTAACAGGGGTACTGGCAGATATTGCAGTTTCGATGAACAACTCAATAGGGAATATTAAAATAATCACCGTATTGATCGGCCTGCTTTCAGCAATTGTAGACAACGTACCGCTGGTGGCTGCTGCGCAGGGCATGTATAGCCTTGAACAATTTCCTACCGATCATTACTTCTGGGAATTCCTTGCTTATTGTGCCGGAACCGGCGGAAGTATACTAGTTATTGGCTCTGCAGCAGGGGTAGCTGCAATGGGGTTGGAAAAAATTGAATTTTTCTGGTATATGAAAAAAATAGGCTGGCTGGCATTACTGGGTTACCTGGCAGGGGCAGGGATTTATCTTTTGCAACTGTATTTATTTCACAGCTGAACAAATATTATAAATCTTCAAATTCGTAAAGGGGGTCAATATCGGTACCTGCTTTCATTTCCACAATCGGTTTTATTAATCCATCATGCAGGTCATATACCCAGCCATGTAAATCAGGTCTCTGTTCACTACTCCATGCCCTTTGAATAAGAGCAGTTTTTGCCAGGTTGAATACTTGTTCCTTTACATTTAATTCCACCATACGGTTTACCCTTTTTTCTTCGTCAGGAATATTTTCCAGTTCTTTCCGGTGTATGCGGTAAATGTCTTTAATGTTCCGGAGCCACATATTAAGCACCTGGTTAAAGTCTTCGTTTGACAAAGCGGCCTTAATGCCACCGCATCCATAGTGCCCACAAACCACCACATGTTTTATTTTCAAATGGTTGACCGCATAATCCACCACACTCATTAAGTTAACATCTGTGTTTACTACCAGGTTAGCCACATTACGATGGATGAATATTTCTCCCGGTTCAGTTTGTGTTATCTGATCGGGGGGCACCCTGCTATCACTACAGCCGATCCATAAAAATTCAGGGGACTGCACATGTAATAGCCGTTCGAAAAAACCAGGGTCTTCAGCCAGTTTTTTGGCTGCCCAATGTTTATTATCATTTAATAAAACCTCGTATGGTTTCATATGGAGTTTAAATATTATTTAAAAATAGCCTCTAATACATTCAAAATGAAAACTAACATTTGTGTCTTATTTAAAAAATTAAATAAAATATGACAATAAACTTAAACAAGTTTACTGCTTACCTGTTATTTTTACCGGGTTAATAAGGTTGATCTGAAATTTTGGCATTCGCCCGGCCTTGTAGAAGGGTTTGGATTACAAGGTCCAAAATGTTATTTTGCAACACTTTTGATGGAAAAAAACAGTAAAACATATAATACTTTTCAGGTGGCTTCGGCCATATTTATGGTATTGGCTCTTTTATGGCTTACTGTAAGTACTCCCTTTGTATTTAATAGCCAGAAAGAACGAAGTAGCCAGCATATATCTGCTAATGCCGGCAACGAAGAAGACACAGCCAATCCCTTTGGCAATACTACTGAGGAAAAAACGCCCAACAGCAGTTCTTTTTCTGAAGAATACCTGCATGATCATCATGGAGCTGATCATTTTTTGTTGACTGTTTCGCAATATCATAAAAGCGAAAACTCCGATACTTATATTGCTTTTCACGGCGAATTGCTGGTTCCCCCACCCAACCAGTTGTAGTTTTTTTCTATTTTACTAGATGACACCGTACTGTGTCATTTTCTTAATTATTATAAAGTTATTATAAAGTGACCTTATCATCATTTGTGATGGTAGTAATAAATTTCATTGTTAATCGAATCAAATTAGCTTCTCATGAAGAACAAGAGTGTGTTTAAAGAAATTAAAAGTGACCTGCCGGCAAGTATTGTAGTATTTTTTGTAGCAGTTCCTTTATGTTTGGGTATTGCATTGGCATCTGGAGCGCCACTTTTTTCGGGCATCATTGCAGGAATTGTGGGTGGAATTATTGTAGGTATTGCAAGTGGTTCATCATTGGGAGTTAGCGGCCCTGCTGCCGGCCTGGCAGTAATTGTATTAACCTCTATTGCTACACTGGGTTCCTGGCCTGCTTTTTTACTGGCGGTTGTAATAGCCGGGTTTATGCAACTTGCACTGGGCTTTGCCAAAGCCGGTTTCATTGCCTACTTTTTTCCTTCCTCGGTAATTAAAGGGATGCTTACCGGTATAGGGCTTCTCATTATCTTAAAACAAATTCCACATGCATTAGGCTGGGATAAGGACGCAGAAGGCGATGATGCTTTTTTGCAGGCAGACGGGCAAAATACTTTTTCCGAGATTGCACAGGCCCTGGATTTTATTACACCCGGTGCTGTTTTGATTGCAGCGATCTCTTTAGCATTATTGATTTTGTGGGATTCAGTGTTAACAAAAAGGCATAAAATATTTCAGTTGATACAAGGCCCCATCGTTGTAGTAATTCTTGGTATTGTAATGAACTATCTCTTTAAATCAGGAACACTGGATTTTAGTTTAGCTGAAGACCAGGTGGTAAGGCTGCCGGTTGCCAATAATTTAACTGAATTTTTTAACCAGTTCACTCTTCCTGATTTTTCAGCCATAAAAAATCTTGAAGTGTGGAAGATTGCTATCGTATTAGCCATTGTTGCCAGCCTTGAAACGTTACTTAGTGTTGAAGCTACAGACAAAATGGACCCCAATAAAAGAATTACCCCTACCAACAGAGAATTAAAAGCCCAGGGACTGGGAAACATATTTTCAGGATTAATAGGAGGCTTACCCGTTACACAGGTTATAGTGCGCAGCTCAGCCAATATTACATTTGGTGGCAAAACAAAACTATCCGCCATCCTTCACGGGATATTTTTATTGATAAGTGCTATTACAATTGCCAGTGTGTTGAATATGATTCCGCTTGCCAGTTTAGCAGCCGTTTTATTAATGGTGGGATATAAATTAGCGAAGCCTGAACTGTTTAAAAAAATGTACAAATTGGGTTGGGAACAGTTTGTTCCATTTTTAGCAACAGTTGTGGGTATTTTGCTTACAGACTTGCTGAAAGGAATTACCATCGGGATGCTATTCGGTATTTTTTACACCCTTCGTCACAGCTATCGAAATTCGCACTATATGAAAGAAACGGTTACCACAGAAGAAGGGCATCAAGTTCATCACCTGGTGCTGGCCGAAGAGGTTTCTTTTTTTAATAAGGCAAGTGTGATAAAAGAGCTGGAAGAGATACCCGAAAACTCAAAAGTTATTATTGATTGCAGCAATTCCAAATCCATTTCTTATGATGTTGTGGAACTCATCCGTGATTTCAGAAGTAATGCAAAAACTAAAAATATAGCGGTTGAAACGGTCAATTTTATTGAACCGGCTTAACCCCCCCCCTCCAATTTTTTAAAAAATTAAAAAAGTATTTTATAATGAGAGCACATTCAAAAGAAACACAAGCCAGTTTAACGCCGAGAATGGCACTGGAAGTATTACAGGAAGGAAACGGACGGTTTATTAAAAACTTAAAAGCCCAAAGAGATCTGCTTGGACAAGTAAATGATACCAGGGAAGGTCAATGGCCATTTGCCACCATACTAAGCTGTATTGACAGCCGCACTTCTGCTGAGTTAGTATTCGACCAGGGATTGGGTGATATTTTTTCTATCAGAATTGCCGGTAATATTGTGAACACAGATATTTTGGGCAGTATGGAATTTGCCTGTAAGGTAGCAGGGTCAAAGCTGATCGTTGTACTTGGACATACCAAATGCGGGGCTGTAAAAGGTGCCTGCGATCATGTGGAAATGGGCAACCTTACGGAATTGCTATCTAAACTGCAACCTGCTGTTTACTCCGAATCTGAAACTACGGCTGTCGATAAGAGAAATTCGAAAAACGGAAAATTTGTTGAAAATGTAGCTACGTTGAATGTGAAACGAAGTGTGAAGAATATTATTGAACGCAGCTTTATCCTGGAGGAAATGTTAAACAAAGGAGAAATAGGCATTGTAGGGGCCATGTATAATATAGATACCGGTAAGGTGGAGTTTTATAAAGATGTATCTTATATAAAGGATGAAAAAAATCCAAAATTCAGCCTGGCCGAACTTAGACATTAATTTTTAAACAGGGTTGGAAATTATCTCCAGCCCGATTTTTTATATGGGTAATCTTTCCTTTAACGAAGCACATGTTATTCATGAATTGAAGCATTATCTTCCATCGCAACAGGCATTGCGGGATTTTATTCATCATAATTCCCTGCATGCGTTTCAGCACATGAAATTTTATGATGCCATCTTTACCGCCTCTAAAATTTTTGGCTTCCAGGTGCATTTACAATTAACGGAATACCGGGAAATGTATAAAACCGGACGAATCAGGGAAGATATTCTGCAAATGGTGATCGCTGGTAAAAAAGGGAAAAGCGCTGTACCTGATTGGAAGAAAATCTTGATCAGTAAAGAGTATGATACAATCAATCAGCCCCGAATCGGGCAGCTGCGAAAATATTGGAAGGATGTATATGGGCTCGATTTAGATAATAAAGTACACCCGCTGCTGTTTCGTATACTTTGTACTTTTCTGGACCAGGGTATTGCTATTGAAGGATTTCCCGTTGTCAATAAATCTTTCACTGAAAGTATAAAGGAATTGGAGCAGAATAGTTTTGTCAGTTTCTTCAGGACCAAAGCTGTCAGGCAGCAATTTTTATCCGGGCAGTATACCATTACAGAGTTGTTGAAAGTCATTGTTGGTGATTCAGCTTATTTCGAACAGTATTTATTTGATCAGCAATTTGCCCATCATGGGTGGAGTGGATTTGTAAGTGCCGTGGAAGACAACCCGCATACACTGCTGGACAGAAAAAATATCACATTCAAAGAGCTGGTGGAATTTGAATTGCTGATGGAACTGGATGCATTAAACCACGCATTAGGGAAAAAATGGCCGCCTTTGGCCAGCCATGTTTCAGCACCACCTGTAAATTTCTTTGCTGAGGTGCATAAAACGGAATTTGCCCAGGTAATAGAACTATGGCAGGACGCTTTTGAATGGAGTTATTATGATTCAGTGCTGAAAGGGATTAGTCTTGCTGATTCGAAAAGAATTTTAAATAATAAGGGGAGTGAGAAATTCTCTTTAACGGGTAAAACTGGCGGCCCTTCACTTCAGGCTATTTTCTGCATCGATGAAAGAGAGGATTCTATCCGGCGTCATATAGAAGCAGTTGATAAAAGCTCAGAAACATTTGGTGCGCCCGGTTTTTTTGGTGTGGAGTTCTATTTTCAGCAGCAGGGGAGTAAATTTTATGATAAGCTGTGTCCGGCACCCGTAACACCCAAATACCTTATAAAGGAGTCTGATTCAAAATCACTCCAAAAAGAAGAGCTGATCTATACGAAATACACACATGGCATTTTATCAGGATTTTTCCTGAGTATAGGCTTTGGTTTCTGGGCTTTTGTCAAAAAATTGCAAATGATGTTTCGCCCGAAAATGAGTCCCGCTATTTCCAATGCTTACGGACACATGGATAAACAATCGACTCTCACTATTGAAAATAAGAATCTGACAGATATTGAGAATGGATTACAGATCGGCTATACCCTTGAAGAGATGGCAGCAAGGGGCGAAGGTTTCTTAAGAGGCATTGGCTTAGTCAAAGATTTTGCACCTATCGTTTACATTGTTGCACACGGAAGCAGCAGTGCCAACAATCCGCATCACGGTGCACATGATTGCGGAGCCTGCAGCGGAAGACCCGGAGCGACGAACGCCAGGGTACAGGCGTTTATATTAAATCATACTAAAATAAGGGAGATATTGGCAGGTAAAGGAATAAACATCCCGGCTTTTACACAATTTGTTGGTGCTATGCATGATACAGCTGCAGATGTGATGGCCTATTATGATGAAAAGATACTTACAGAAGAAAATACCAAAGCACATATTATCAATATTCAGAATTTTGAAACAGCACTTAACCTTAATGCAAAAGAACGAAGCAGGCGATTTGCATCTATTAATACCAAACAGGAGTTAGAGCAGGTTCGTAAAGCGATTCATAGCCGTTCTGTCTCTTTGTTTGAACCAAGGCCGGAACTGGGGCATGGTACAAATACATTAGCCATTATTGGACGGAGGCAGGTAACCAAAGGTTTGTTTTTGGACCGTCGTGCTTTTCTAAATAGTTATGATTATACTACAGATGCAGATGGAAGTATTCTGGCCGCTGTAATGCGTCCCATTGGGTTGGTTTGTGGTGGCATCAATCTCGAGTATTATTTTTCAAGAGTAGATAATATAAAGCTGGGGGCAGGTACCAAGCTTCCTCATAATGTGATGGGACTGTTTGGAGTGGCCAATAGTATTGATGGAGATCTGCGACCCGGCCTTCCGTGGCAAATGATCGAAGTGCATGACCCGGTAAGGTTATTGGTGATAGTGGAGCACCGGCCCGATATCGTTTTGAAAGCTATCCAGTCCTCACCTGAAGTATTTGAATGGTATAACAATGAGTGGGTGCATATTGTGGCCCTTCACCCGGAAGAAAAGCAGTTTTATTATTTCAGAAATGTTGCATTTGCAAAATATGAACCCATTACTGATGCAGGGGATATTAAAACCATTCACAATATGGAAGAATTTATTGAAGGGGCAAAGGAAATGGAAACGAATCATATTGTACATGCTACCGAGGAAAATTTACCAGTGTATTTACTGGATTAATACAACTCACTGAGAAGACCGGTTTTAATGAGTTTGATTATTTCCATTCTGTAAAACCTGTATGAAAAAAATATAAATGAACCAACTTCTGATCTTATTCATTGCTATTCCGATGCTGGCTTTTTTTGCTTCACTTGCCTGGCAAAATAAAAGTGAAAGACCCATCGGCTATATCGTAAGGGTCACTAAGATTTTTTATATAGTTGTCTCCATATCCTTTTTTATCTGGTGGATGCTGGAAGGCTATCAACCTGTCAGCTATAAACTGGCAACCCTTTACCAAACAGATGATTTTGTATTTGCAATTCAATTGTATTATGATGAAATAACAGCTGTATTCAGTGTAGTCGGGGCGCTGTTATTTTTCTTGGTAGCTACTTTCAGTAAATATTATATGCACCGTGACCAGGGGTATAAAAGATTTTTCAATACTATTTTGTTATTTGCTACTGCTTATAACTTTATTATTTTATCCGGAAATTTTGAAACACTTTTTATTGGCTGGGAGATAAAAGGCATTTGCTCATTTTTATTAATAGCTTTTTACCGTAACCGTTATTTGCCTGTAAAAAATGCATTCAAGGCTGTTTCTTATTACCGGATCAGTGACGTGGCTATTATGCTGGCCATGTGGATGATGCATCACCTCACACATCAAAACATTACATTCGCCCAACTGGGTGAAGCCAAAAATACAGCCATAGCATTGGGTCAACCCGGTATGGCTGTATTTATTGTTTGTATGTTGATTTTGCCTGCGGCTATCAAGTCAGCGCAATTTCCTTTCACTACCTGGTTGCCCAGGGCCATGGAGGGTCCTACTTCTTCTTCTGCTATCTTTTACGGTTCATTGAGTGTTCATATCGGTATTTTTTTATTGCTGCGTACGCATCCCTTTTGGGAGGATATGTTATGGGCAAAGGTTCTGATCATCATTATTGGCGGGCTCACAGCCGTCGCTGCAACAATGATCGCCAGGGTACAGCCAACAGTGAAGACGCAGATCGCTTATTCTTCAGCTGCACAAATCGGATTAATGTTCATTGAAATTGCATTAGGTTTTCATTGGCTAGTACTCATTCATTTTGCAGGCAATGCATTTTTACGAACTTATCAGCTGCTGGTTTCGCCTTCGGTGTTAAATTATTTGGTTCATCACCAGTATTTTCATTATACTCTCCCCATGCAAAAACCAGTGTCCAGGATCAAAGCCTCACTATATATGCTGGGTATAAAGGAGTGGAATTTAGATACCATTATGTTTAGCTACCTGTGGAGTCCTTTTAAATGGATCGGCAAAAAGTTTCGGTTTTTGCAGTCAACTGTTTTCGTTACTATACTTCTGTTCACCGGGATTGGTGTTTTGGTACTGGTTTATTTCAGTCAACCCGTTATACAAAACTTTGGTGGTATCCTGCCGCTTTTATTAATGAGTATTGCCCTGTCCATTATACTTTTCTCATTTTCATATAGAAAATCTGCTTTGAAAGCATGGATATATTTATTAACCGGACATTTATTTATCATCGCTGCAATATTGTTTAATGTACCGCATGTAAATTTTATTGAAATTATTTTTTATGCCAGCGGGGTTTTGGCAGCATTCATGCTGGGGTATTATTGTTTGCACAAAATCAAGACTATTGATAACGATATTTCGCTAAACAAGTTTCATGGGTATGTCTATGAGGAGGAAACAACCGGCTTTCTCTTTTTGTTATCAGCTATGGGTATACTGGGGTTTCCGTTAACAGCTGCATTTGTGGGTATTGATGTACTGTTTACTTATGTGCATAGCAACCAGGTTGCTTTGATAATTCTTATGGCACTATGCTTTGTATTCATTGAACTGGCGGCTTTTCGTATTTTATTGCGGGTCTTTTTTGGGCCGCATAAAAAATTGAATCATCCGGTTGCTTTCAGGTCATCCTGAAATTAGCGGATGCATCTGCATGTTGATCATTGATTACCCTGTTTTCCTTTATCGTTTAGTTGAGCATTCCGGCTGTACCGAGTAACAGGCTATTGGCCTGGAAGTATTTGATTTTTAGTTCTGTTAGTTTTTGAAGTGCTTCCAGGCTTTTACTTTCACGATTATTAACAAGAAATAAGCTGCTTTCCCCGTTTAGTAAGCGGGTTTCTTCGCCTTTTAGCAGGGTGTTATAATTTTGAACAGCCTTTTCATATAGCGAAACCTGTGTTTTAAGAGCAGCGAGCTCATTATAATAGCTCTTTATTTTATTTTCCAGCTGTTGTATTTTTTGATATTGTTGTAGTTTTATTTCTGTTATTTTCAATTTTGCTGTTTTATATTCACCTCTTCCGGCAGACAACCGTAAGGGTATACCAATGCTGATACCGTATTGAAAACTATTTTCAAATAAGGGGTTTGTTATCGTTTTAGCAATGTCATACCCGCTGCCCAATTGATTATAGCGAAAGTTAACGGTGGGTAATATTTCCTGAAATTTTAGTTTCTTTTCAATATCCAGGGCACTTAGTTTGAATTGATACTGTAACAAGTCAGGATGCTGATCCCTGATGGTTTCTAGAATTTGTGCAAGATCCGGTGTTACGAAACTATCAGCCTTTAGCAGTTGTGATTCCTCATCCGGTATTACATCCGGTTGTAAAAAGAAAGGGGTATTATCCGCAGCCCATAAATAATTGGATAATTCCAATCCCATGTTCTGGAAGTCTAGCCTGGCTTGTGATTGCCATAGTTGAAAATTCTGTAATTGAGTCAGCGCTTCGATGGTGTCTAGTGCAGGCCTGTCTCCCTGCCGAAATGAGATCCGGATTAGTTCAATCCTTTTTTCATTGATAGCTATAGCATCACTGGCAATTTTATAGATCAGGTAGTGCTTCACCCAGTTCCAGTACATAGTTAGTGCTTCCTGCATGAGTGTATTAATTATACTTCTCTTTTCAACAGCAGACGCCTCCTTCATTATTTTTGCAGTTTGCAATGCAGCCCTTCGTTTATCCATCAATAAATTCTTTGCAAGCGGTATGGTAATTCCAATAAAGCTTGATTCTCCTTTTGTGTCCCGGGGATCGGTCCGGTTCCCGGATAAATACTCTAACCCGCCGTTAATACTGATTCCATACCATGTAGGGATAGTAATTTCAGGACGGTTATAATAGTAATAGTTATTGCCATCAAATGTTTTTTGGGCCGTAGCATTGGTCAGGAGAGGGTCAAAGCCACCTTTTGCAGTGATGATGCCTGCCTTGGCCTTTTCTATATTGATATCAGCCTGGCGGGCTACCGGATGATAAAGACGTATAATAGCAGCCAGTTGCTGTGGTGATAACGTCTTTATGGTATCCTGTGAAGTTGCCACCAGTGCCAGTATCATTAAGGTTACACCTATGATGGTTGTTTTAATAATTGTATTTCTTTTTTCTCTTCTTTTTTTAATCCAGCGAAGAAATATATATTTTTTTTGCGTTTTCATTTTTTAGCTTTTTTCATCGATATGTATTACTTCTTTTCAGTTTTGTCAACATTGTAATAGTCTGGCGGGAATCCATTTATATTCCGCCATAATTCATACCATACCGGTACATCTTTTAATAAAGCCATTCCCTGGGCACCTGCACCAATACGTAACTCTTTGGGCCAGGGCCTTTCGGCCGGATCCTCTGCAACCAGTATTCTGAATTTACCGTTACTGCTCACTGAATTTTCAACGGCAAATACTTTTCCGCCAAAAGTTCCGTAAGATGCATTTGGCCATCCGCTGAAAACGATAGCCGGAAAGCCATCAAACCAAAAACGAACCTTCTGTCCCGGGTTTATAAGGGGCAGATCAACCGGACGTACAAAAATTTCGACGGCATATTGAATCTTATCCGGAACGATCTCTACAATCATTTCGCCATCTTTTAGTATTTCACCCAGTCCTGCTTTTTTGGCTTTACTAACCTGCCCGCTTTGCGGGGCAGTGACATAGTACATACCGCTCCGGATATTGTAGTTGGTGAATTGATTTTGAAGTTTGGCAATATCACCCTGCCCGGTGGCCACCTCCGACATAGACTGAAACCGGTCGCCTGATGCTTTAGAAATCTTCTCTGTAAACTCCTGTGTAATTGCGTTTAACTCAATATTCAGAATAGCAAGCTCCTGTTTTGCATTGGCAAGTTTATTTTCTGCTCCTGTTTTTTTTGCCTGTGCATTCTGATACGTTACTTTCCGTTTTTCATATTCAATTAAAGAGATCACACCAGAGTCAAGCATTGCCTTGCCAGCTGCCAGTTGTCTGCCGGCTACAGCAAGTTCATTAACCGCAGCCATGAAGTCCAGATTATCACTCTCGATCTTTCTTTCCTGCTGTGTTATTTTATTACGGGTTTGTTCCAGCTTTAACTGCTGTTCATTTTGAAGCGCATTAATCTGTGTACTGGCGGTACCGGCTTTACTTTTATAATACTCTACCTTCATTTCTTTGGCAGAAAGCTGATCCCCGGTTCTGCTGATGAGGTTAGGATCAAGATATTCATCCTTAATTTCTGCCAGTTGCAGAATCGTATCACCCTGGTTAACAAAGTCACCTTCTTTTACATACCACTTGACCACTTTTCCCGGAATGATGGTATTTATTTGTTGGGGCCGCTGTTCCTGCCGTAATGTTGTCACATTTCCTTTTGCACGGATATTCTGCGTCCAGGGAAGGAAAAGGAGTGCTGTGTTAAAGATGATCAAACCATAGAGCCAGTATTTAACCCGGCTTCTGCTGTTGTACCTGTATATATGTGAGTAAGCCTTTATATCGTAATTTTTACTTTCCATTATTTAATTTTTATTGTCTGTTCAGTTGTATTCTTTTACTACATTTTGAGGCAAATGATTCATCATTACTGATCACCATTACTGTGCTGCCGGCTGTATCATTGATCAATGCCTCCTGAATTTTATTTTTTACCTCCTCAGTGAAACCAAGCCAGGGTTCTTCCAGCAGTATTAATCGGGGCTTATTGATCAATGCCCTGAGTAAAAGGATCTTTCTTACAACATTACCGGGCAGGTGATCACCAAGGGGGTCTAATTGAGTGTCAAAACCATATTTCAGGGAAGAGATGAATGATTTTAGTCCAAGTTTCTCAACCCAATAGCTAATTTCATCCATGCCAATATTATTATTTCCCATCGTAATATTTTCCAGCAAAGAGCCATGGAAAATATCCTGTTGGCTCAGGTAAATACCTGTTTGTGACCGCAATGAATCTATGTTATAATTATTGATGGGAATTTCGTCCACCAGTATTGATCCGTTAAAATCAGTATACACACCTCCCAGCAGATGGAGTAATATGGATTTGCCACTTCCTTCTTTCCCGGATATGCACACCGTTTCACCCGCTTCTATTCTGAAATTCAGATCATCGATAATGGGATTGTTATTTGAAAATCCAAATTGAACAGCTGTAAATTCAATCGATACACCTTCCTTTTTTTGTGGAAGCAGGTAGTTGCCATGTTGTTCGAGAGGTTTATCTGTGAGTTTGCCGATCTTCTCCACAGAGGTAAGTACATCATATACACTATCCAGGGTGCCGATGATCTTTTCTACAGCGCTGATTACAATGAGAATCACGATCTCTGCGGCAATAAACTGCCCGATATTCAATTGCTGATTTACCAGGAGGAATGATCCTACCAGTAACATGGCGGCTGTTATTATTGTTTTTAATGCGACCAGTGTTCTGTATTGAAAGAGCAGTACGCCGAAATGCTGGGTTCTTGTATTGAGATAAGTGATGGTTCGTTCATCTGTTCTTTTTAAATGCAATGAAGTGCCTTTTGAAAGTTTAAAGGATTTTACAACTCTCGCCAGTTCTTCCAGCCATGCGGCTACAGCATACTTATAGCCGCTCTCAGCAAGACTGGTTTTTAATCCTTTTGATCCCGTATAGTAAAGGATTGTTGCCAGTACCAGGATTAATAAAATGCCGAAAAGAATAAATACAGGATGGTAAAATGATAATAATAATAATCCAAATAGGATCTGAATAGTTGCTGTTGGTATATCCAGTAATAATTTGGACAGCCCTT
The DNA here is from genome assembly GCA_041738795.1 of Chitinophagaceae bacterium. Lineage (GTDB taxonomy): Bacteria > Bacteroidota > Bacteroidia > Chitinophagales > Chitinophagaceae > JJ008. The sequence continues at coordinate 206,693 of JBGSPB010000014.1, forward strand.
TTTGCAATACCGGAATTTCAAAAAACCGGTTCACCAGTTCAGGCAAATAAAAAGAATCGATTTTTTTCAGGTCAAGCCGTGGAATGCGGTCGGCAATATCTGCTGTATAACGTACAAATATTTTCTGCTGAATCTTTTCAATCAGTTTCATCTGGTTTATATACATAAGCCCGGTAGCAAGCACTCCTGTTACTACTAATGTTATCAGTAAAATCAGCGAGGCAGACATTACTCCTCCCAACACAAAACTTATTATGGCCTGTACACCTACGGGTAGTGAAAGTTGAATTAAACCAGCCAGGATAGCATAAAAATAAATGGCTGTTATTTCAGTTTTTTCCTGGCGTACCAGGTTCCATATCCTGGCAACAGGACTCAAAGATTTTTCCATGAAATGAAAAATTATTACGAATGATTAATGAACGAATATACGGCTATGCCGTTGCAGGGTAAATCAACAGAAATCCGGGGGAGGTGTCGAATAATCCCGGTAAGGTGAATTGGGAAGATCTGCGCTATTTAGAAAAGCCGCATCACCTTTATCACTTGTTGAAGCTAAAATCTGCTGATAAAAGATTGTTTTGCATTGTTCCTTTTTAGTGTCTTCATTTTCAGCAATTTGAGTATTACTTTTTTCTTCATCCACTATAAAAAGGCTTATTTGGCTGACTTTGCAGATTGATTGTACTACCGGTGCAAGTAAAGTACTGGCGAAAACAAGGAATAATATAACTGCAACTAGCTTCATTTTAGAGGATGCAAAAATATAGTGGGATAATAACACAGACAAGTGCAATTTGTTTGAGAATTGTAAAATTTTTCTGGTAAATAGTTCAAAAGGGAGCAGGATAATACCCTCTTCCATTTGGTTTCAAACTATGACCTTTGTTGCGGCTTTGAAGTAAATGATTTTGATATGGAAGTAAAGACCAAAGACAACGACTTTAATGATTTTGGGCTATCCAGGCTGTTTTCCGAATTTTTTAATAGTGAGAAAGCTGCGGGTTTTATACTGATAGGCTGTACGGTACTATCATTGGTCATTGCCAATTCTCCCTGGGGTGAGGGGTATGATCAGTTTTGGCATACCAGGATAGGCGGGCTTAGTATTTCGCATTGGATCAATGATGCCCTAATGGCTGTCTTTTTCCTGCTGGTGGGATTGGAAATTGAACGGGAAATTTATGTCGGTGAACTGTCACTATTCAGAAACGCCATTTTTCCTATCGTGGCCGCTGCCGGAGGTATGTTGATCCCTGCAGCTATTCATGCTTTTTTTAATTTTGGAACTGCCACCGCAACAGGATTTGGTATACCAATGGCTACCGATATTGCCTTTGCATTAGGTATTCTTTCACTGGCCGGTAAATCAGTTCCCGCTGCCCTGAAGATCTTTCTTACAGCACTGGCTATTATTGATGACCTCGGCGCAATTATGGTAATTGCAATTTTTTATACGGAAGATTTGTCTGTTCTTAACCTTTTTATTTCATTGGCAATATTTGTTGGCTTATTTATCATGGGTAAAACAGGCGTAAAGAATCTGTTGTTTTATATAATACCCGGTATCGCCATGTGGTATTTTATGTATCAGTCAGGTGTACATGCAACGATCAGCGGAGTATTGCTGGCATTCGCCATTCCTTTTGGAAAAGGAGGTGCTCATTCACCGTCGTTTAAACTGCAGCATATTTTACATTACCCGGTAGCCTTTTTTATTGTCCCGCTTTTTGCATTAGCCAATACGGGTATAAAACTTCAACCCGGTTTTTACAATACCCTGGTCTCTGTAAATAGTCTTGGTATTATGTCCGGTCTTGTAATTGGTAAGCCATTGGGGATTCTAACATTTGCATGGTTTGCCGTTAAAACAAAACTCAGTAGTTTGCCATCTTCGGTTACCTGGAAGCATATTGCGGCAGCAGGGCTACTTGCCGGTATCGGGTTCACGATGTCCATTTTTATTACATTACTTGCTTTTGGAGATAATGAAACAGTAGTGAATTCAAAGATTGCTATTCTTGGTGCTTCCCTGGTGGCTGCTATAGCGGGACTATTAATGCTTAAAAGCATCAATAGTAAAACGGTTAATCAGGAAAGCTCTTCCGAAGATTCCGGTAGGTGATCATATTCTCCTTTAAAAGCATACCAGCCGAAAATCATAAGACCAATTGCGATAGGTGTGAAAATACCTATGATAATGATCCATATTACCGGGTTGTTGATATCTTTTGTGCCGGCCGGATCAATATGTACAATAGCCCTGTCCACCAGGAAATAAATAACGGCCGGAGCCAATAATAGCCAAATAATGCCCAATGCTCTTTTTATATAGTTCATATGAATGAGTTTAATCTTCTACGTTTTCGTCAATTTTATTTCTCAGGTATACTATGCCAATTAGCAGGCAAAGTGCTGCCACACCAATCGGGTACCACAATCCCACCAACGGATCTGAAGGAAACGAGGTGGTCAACAACAAACCAATAAACGGAACCAGGCCACCAAAAACACCGTTGCCGATATGATAGGGAAGGCTCATGGAAGTATAACGGATCTTAGTGGGGAACATTTCCACCAGAAATGCTGCTATAGGTCCATAGACCATCGTTACATATAGGATCAAAAGAAATACCAGCCCAATGAATTTCCAGTATAGGGACGGGGGTAAATGCTTGTTGACATAGGTTATAGAACTTGTTTTCACTTCAAATTCTACTCCATTGGAATAATTAAAAATTGAATCTGTATACGTAGCGGAGAATCTACTTCCATCCGGTAATGTGTGCTTTGAATTGATATGATTGATTATGATGATTCCAGCTTCTCTTTTTATTGTATCTGCTTTACTTATTACAGGCTCTATTTTTACAGTTTCCGGCGGTAACTGTTTTTTTATCATTGCTGCAGGAAGATCTGCATCAGCCAGGAAAGTATTAAATATTGGTCTGTAAGTAAATATTGCCAATGCCATCCCCGCCATCATGATCCATTTCCTTCCAATTTTATCACTCAGCCATCCCCAGAAAACAAAGAAGGGTGTTGCAAAAGCAATTGCCCAAAGCAGTATAGTTCTGCTTTGCTCAAAATCAAGCATGGCCTTAGTTTCTAAAAAATTCTGTGCATAAAACTGGCCGGTATACCAAACCACTCCTTGTCCCATTACGGCTCCAAACAAAGCCATGAGTACCATTTTGAAATTGGCCTTATGACTAAAACTTTCCTTTAGAGGGTTGACAGATGTTTTTCCTTCCTCTTTCAGTTTGGAGAATAATGGGGATTCAGACATTTTTAACCGGATATAAACGGAAACAGCCACAAGCAATATTGAAATCCAGAAAGGATAACGCCAGCCACCCCATTCGGCATTGAAAGAAGAGTCCGACATGTTCAGCTTGACCAGCATTATCATTCCCAGTGCAACAAATAATCCTAATGTCGCAGTGGTTTGTATCCAACTGGTATAAAAGCCTCTTTTGTTCGCCGGTGCATGTTCTGCTACATAGGTAGCCGCCCCGCCATATTCGCCACCCAGTGCAAGACCTTGTATCAATCGTAACAATAAAACCAGTAAAGGCGCAGCAATGCCAATGGATTTATAACCGGGAACAAGCCCGATCAAAAAAGTAGAACCACCCATTAATACCAGGGTAAGCAGGAATGTATATTTTCTGCCGATCAGGTCGCCTAATCTGCCAAAAACAAGGGCACCGAAGGGACGAACAATAAAGCCGGCGGCAAAAATTGCCAGGGTGCTTAATAAGGCAGCTGTAGCATTTCCCTCCGGAAAAAACTGGGTAGAGATTGTTTTGGCAAGCATGCCGAAGATGTAGAAATCATACCATTCAATCATCGTTCCTACAGAAGAGGCTGCAATTACACTCCGGATCGTAGTTGGTTTCATCCGGGTAAGATAAGTATTAATGAAAAATGTTAAAAAGAATTTCACCGGAAACGTTCCCAATGAATAATGGCGGTTTTGCCCGTCATTATGTAAATTTATCACTCATTAGAAAAAATTCTAAAATTCTTGCTAATCATGTCATATCCCTACCAGATAAAATCATTAGAACAGTATCATGAAACATATAAAAAAAGCGTAGAAGATCCGGAAGGTTTCTGGGCTACGGTGGCAGAAAATTTTCAGTGGAGAAAAAAGTGGGATAAAGTACTGGAGTGGAATTTTAAAGAGCCCAAAGTGGAGTGGTTCAAAGGGGCAAAACTGAACATCACGGAGAATTGTATTGACCGACACCTGGAAACGATGGGTGATAAACCTGCTATTATCTGGGAACCTAATAATCCGGAAGACAGGGTGAGGATCGTTACCTATAACCGTTTGCACAAACGGGTTTGCCAGTTTGCACAGGTCTTGATCAATAATGGCGTTAAGAAAGGCGACAGGGTTTGTATCTATATGGGCATGGTACCCGAACTGGCGTATGCTGTATTGGGCTGTGCAAGAGTAGGGGCTATTCATAGTGTGATATTCGGAGGATTCTCTGCCCAGAGTATAGCCGACAGGTTATACGACGCAGAGGCAGAATTTATAGTTACTTGCGACGGGGCATACCGGGGTGGTAAAGATATTCCGTTGAAAAGTGTGATAGATGATGCATTGATTGGAAACCGAACAGTTAAAAAAGTAATTGTTTATACAAGAACCAGAACTCCTGTCTCTATGCTGAAGGGAAGAGATGTGTGGTGGGAAGATGAAATGGAGCATGCTGAAGCACAAGTAGAGAAAGAAGGTAAAGTGTCATTTCCGGCGGAAGAGATGGATGCAGAAGATCCTCTGTTTATTTTATATACATCCGGCAGCACCGGCAAACCAAAAGGAGTGGTGCATAGTACGGCCGGTTATATGGTATGGACCACTTATACTTTTGTCAATGTGTTTCAATATAATCCCGGCGATATTCATTTCTGTACAGCAGATATTGGATGGATCACCGGTCATAGTTATATCTTATATGGTCCGCTTAGTGCAGGAGCCACTTCAGTAATGTTTGAAGGAATCCCTACCTGGCCAGATGCCGGAAGATTCTGGGATATTGTTGACAGGCATAAAGTGAATATTCTTTATACAGCACCAACTGCAATCAGAAGCCTGATGGGATTTGGCCTGGAACCTCTGAAGGGAAAAGATTTATCTTCTCTGAAAACACTTGGTACTGTTGGCGAACCTATTAATGAAGAAGCATGGCATTGGTATGATGATAATATCGGTAAAAAGAAATGTCCTATTGTTGATACCTGGTGGCAAACAGAAACCAGTGGTTGTTTAATTTCCAACCTGGCGAATGTGACCCCTTCGAAACCAAGTTGGGCTACTTTACCCATGCCGGGTGTGCAACCAGTGTTGGTTGACGAAAACGGAAAAGAAGTGACTGAAAAGGACGGACAGGGATTGCTGAAAGGAAACCTTTGTATTAAAGCACCATGGCCGGGAATAATAAGAACAACATATGGTGATCATGAACGTTGCCGGACCAATTATTTTGCCGCCTATGAAAACCTGTACTTTACCGGTGATGGTGCCCTGAAGGATGAAAAAGGCAATTACAGAATCACCGGACGGGTAGATGATGTATTAAATGTTAGCGGACACAGACTCGGCACTGCTGAAGTGGAAAATGCCATTAATATGCATGCCGGTGTGGTGGAAAGTGCAGTAGTAGGCTATCCGCATGATATAAAGGGGCAGGGCGTATATGCATTTGTTATCTACGAACATATGCATGTAGATGAAAACCTGACCCGGCAGGATATTCTGCAAACTGTTACCCGTGTCATCGGGCCGATTGCAAAGCCTGATAAAATTCAGTTTGTAACAGGTCTCCCGAAAACCAGAAGCGGAAAGATCATGCGACGTATTCTCCGGAAAATTGCGGAAGGAGAAACAGAAAATCTGGGTGATATAACTACGCTGCTTGACCCGGGTGTGGTAGAGGAAATTAAGAAAGGAAAACTGTAAAATAAATTAAAGCAGCACGGATGAGCTGCTTTAAAAGGTTTTCCTGATAGTTATTTTTGGCAAGTGTGACACAAAGTAAATAACAATAAATATTCCATTCTGATTTTTTTATTAGAAGGTTTTGCACACTCTTCTCAAAAAAAGAAACATGATAGTTGAAGGTCTGCATTGTAAAAATTACTTTTGACCGAAAGCCGGACTGCCGGATGAAAAATATCTTATGAAAGAAAAAAAGACCAGGCGAAAGCTGCCCTCTTTACTTCGTTGGACTCTTTGGGTGATATTGGTTCAGTTTATCCTGATCAATATCAGTGCAGCTTTTTATGCATACAGGCTTACGCATTTTTATAATGATCCTTCACTCCTAACCAGCCAGCCTTCCGGGAATATTTTTACAAAAACATGGAAACTTTTTACCGGCCCAAAATTTCCGAAGTCGCAAATAAATGATGCACCTGTTTTCATGTATGATACAGTTAGCCTTCAAACTGAAAATGGACTAACCATTGATGCATGGTATTCTAAAACTGATTCTGTAGCAAAAGGAACAATATTACTTTTTCACGGTATTACTTCCAATAAGGGACAGCTGCTTGCAGAAGCTAATGAATTCCGATACCTGGGATATAATGTAATGCTGGTTGATTTCAGGGCGCATGGAAATAGCGATGGCTCCACGACAACTATTGGGATAAGGGAAGCCGAAGAAGTGAAACTGGCCTATGATTTTGTAAAGGGAAAAGGGGAAACAAAGATTTTTTTATGGGGAATTTCTATGGGTGCAGTTGTTATTGCCAAAGCATTGTCGGATTATCCAATATATCCGGTTGCTGTGATCCTGGAATTACCATTTTCCTCTTTGCAATCACACCTGAAAGCAAGGGCAAGAGTATTAGGTTTTCCACAACAGCCATTTGCCTTTTTAGTTACCGGCTGGATGGGTATTGAAAGAGGATTCAATGGGTACAGGTATACAACAGACCGGTATGCAAAAAAAATTTCCTGCCCGGCCCTGGTTCAATACGGGGCAAAAGACAGTTATGTATTGAAAAGCGAAATTGATAAGGTATTTACGGCTATATTCTCAACTGATAAGAGATTAGTTGGTTACGAGAATGCAGATCATGAATCGTTATTGCAGAATGATCCTGTAAAATGGCGGATGGAGGTAGGAAATTTTCTCGGCAAGAATAGCCAATAGCAATTATTTTTTAATTGTTACTGTAGTACCGGCGCCGGCAAATTGGTATATTTCTGTTACATCCTCATTTTTCATGGAAATACAACCAAGGGTCCAGTTTTTATAGCGGTCTATCACAAAACCTTCATGCGGCCAGGTGCCATGAATACCTATACCGCCACCAATGCGGGCATTGGCCGGAATTTCGCCCCGTTGCTTACGCTGATTAAATTTTGCACGGTCTGCAGCGGTGGGGTAGTCAATAGAAAGAAAGCGGCACCATTTTTCATGCACCCTTTTGGCAGTGATGCGGTAAGTGCCCTCCGGCGTATTTTTATCTCCTTCCATCTTTTTATCAGCAAGGCTGCTGTTTCCGAAAACTACGGGATAAGTGGCATACCAGCCTTTATCGTCATATACATTCAATTCATAATCTGATTTATCAATAATGATTGAAATGGTTCCTACCGGGCCTTTGGAAAGCGTTCCACTGAACCTTTTATTGATTGCGGTTCTTTTACCTGTATGTACTTCAGTAGCCAGCAGGCTGCTTCCCAGGAAAACAGATGTGAGAATAAATAAGTTTTTCATGTCCATGTAATGTTTTCAAGAAGGCCAGGTTTATATTGCAGGCTAAGGTGGGTGCTGCGTTTATTCATGGCTTTTTCAGTAAAAGTGTCCGTCCAATTACTCAAACGCAATGCCATGTTTTTTTATTTTGGGCTGTGGATATGTTTTAACGGACTCTTTAGAAAAGATACGGGGAAGTTTTCCCAGCATCTTTTCTTTTATCCAATATAAAGCCGGTCCTGAAAACAGGACCGGCTTTATGTATGAATATGAGAAACTGTTGTATTACCAGTTGCTAAACCGGAAACCCAGCGTATAAGGAGTCATGTCCAATCCCTTCTCCCACATATTCTTCATGGCATAGCTGCCATATAATCTTACAGGTCCGAGCGACAATTCACCTATATAGGATAATTTGAAACGTTCCAGGTCAAAATCGCTTTTCACCTTTTCCACATCTTTACCTTCTTTTGTTTTATAGCGGGCAGAATATAAATAACCAGCACTGATACCACCGCTGAGACCAAATCCATTTTTTCTTTTGGGGGTGAAATTGATATTGAGCATCATAGGCACTGTCAGGTAATCTGCTGCCAGTTTTACCTTTTTAAATTCTGTTGTGCCCTGAGAAATATAAGTTGGGTTTTTAGCGAATACTATTTTATCATTTTCGAAATGATAGTTGTTCAGCTCGATTCCCATTCCATATTTCAGGTTCAGCACATGTTTGGCAATATTCAGCTTTTGCATAAAGAACCATACGTTTACGTTCCTGGATTTACCGGCTCTTAGTTTCAACTGATCCTCACCAATACCCGGGGCAACAAATCCGCTTACTGCTGCAGCTGTATAATTTGATTGGTCATTATAATTAGAAAAACCAAGGTCAAATATCCACCAGTTGGTACTGAGGTTAGATGGTTTGTCTGTTCTGCGGTTCCGCATTTTATATTCCTTGTCGCGGATGATCTCTCTGTCTTTGCTGCCGGCTTTACGGATAATAACCATGCCACCTATACGGATAGTGTCATCCTGTGGTGCAGGTTGGGGGGTAGCGGTCGTATCGGTTTGGGCAAAACTGCTGGCGATAGTACACAGCGCTACACATAGGGTAAAAATCCTTTTCATACTTTCTGTTTTTAAAATTTGTAATAAGGTTATTTCAGTCTGATGGCCAGCCCGCCTACCAATAATCTGTTATCATCGTCGGTCGGGTCAATATTAGTTCTTTTTTCAAATGTCCGTGTTACTTTCCGGAAAAGCCCACGGAGTTTGTTTTTCTTGCCACCTGCATCGTTTACATCTTCATCACTGATTGTATTGGATGCTTGTACAAAGTCTGACGGAGAAGTAGTTCTGTTTGTTACAACAGGATTTGTTAATGAGGGGTGTAAAGTATTTTTTTCTTTCGGGATATTGCCGGCGATTTCAGTTCTTGGTAAATCACTGTTGACGTAGGGATTGCTTTCCGGCTTCGGAAGATTATTTGTTCCAGGTAAATTATCTGCGATCAATGACTCATTATTTTTTACAGGTACAGTAATGCTATGGGGTATTGGATTCTCAGCCCTGCTATTCTTATTTTTTACTGCTATTTGAGTATTAGACTGCTTGTTATCCGGTGCATATCCGGTTGAGTTATTTTTTTCTTCAGGATTATTACCGGGAACTTTTACCTCTTCAACAACTGCTATAGTATTCTCTTTGTTTTGTTGACCGGCAGGTACATTTTTTTCTTCATTACCTGTTGTCTTTGCCATTTCAGCTGGTTCGGGTGATTTCTTATTATTAAATAATAGAGCAGTAGTAAGACCCAATCCCAGTATCAGGATAGCAGCTGCGGCTCTCCACCAGCGAACCGGTAAGGCCCTTACTTTTTCTTCTCTTCTGTATAATGATTCTTTGTGGGTAAATACAATATGTTCAGGTTGGAATTTAGTCCGTTGTAATAATTCCATTTCTTTTTTAATGGACGGGTTTTCTTTAACAAATTGCTCTACCATTGTTTTTTGAGCTGTATTCAGTTCATTGTCGGTATAAAGCAACAGGTATTCTTCATAATTAGAAAGATGGAGAGAGGGATTTTCTTGTCCTTTCAGTAATTCTTCCTTGCCTTCAAAAATGATATCAGTATCAGGGGTTAATTTAAATTGCTGTAAAATTTCCAGCTCTTCTTTCAGGTCGGGGTGGTGTTGAATAAATTCTTCCACCATACGGCGATCATCACTGCTAAGCTCATTATCCATGTACAGGATAAAACACTCTTCGTAATTATGGCGGTTAATATTCATGTTTTATGATGTTGGAGGTCAGATGTCAGAGGGAGTCCTGTAATTCGTACTTCTGACTTCATACCTCGTACTTCTATATTACGTTTTCAATTTTCACTAAATATTCTTTTAGCTGTACCCTTGCCCGGTGCAGGTAAACTTTCACCTGGCTTGGGTTCAGGTTCATGATCTGTCCTATCTCTTCATAACTGTATCCTTCATAGTCCTTCAGCAAAACCAGCGAACGTTGAGTTTCACCCAACCGGCTCAATGCCTCGTCCAGTATCTTCTTTAAATTATTCGCCGGACGGTTCTCCACTCTTACTTCGGCACTGAATTCCTCCCTTAGTTGTATCCTTTTCACTTTCCGGATATGGTCGATCATCTGGTGATACGCCACCGTAAACAAGTAGGATTTGCTTTTTTGTGCATCTACATCATCCCGGTTACGCCACATTTTTTCAAAAGCGGTCTGCACCACATCCCGGGCATCTTCTTCGTGGCGAAGATTTTTTAGGATGAAGCGGTACACATTATCTGCGTACGTATTTACACATTCATTGTATTCTCTTTCAGTCATAAACAGCCGATAGCGCAGGCAAAAATAATCATTGATACCTGCATGTTAAGTAATACGGTTTAGGGAACAATAATGTTACAGGAACGGAAAACTTTCGGCAAAATCCTGAACCAATACCATCTTATGGGCTGATAATCAATGCTAAAAAACAGAAATAGCGATAAGCTGACGGGATAAGCTTTCCAGCATCAGGTCTGCAGGAACTGCTTTTTTTATCTCCGGGCATTTTTCTTTTGCCTTTTTACAGCAGGTAGGTATTGCCTGCTCATTGCTTTCTTTCGGTGAATTTGCAGATGAGGAAGAACGCAGAATAACAAGAGACACGGCCAGTAAAATGGTCAGAAAAAGAAAAAAAATCTGGTTATTCCGCTTCATGGTGTTGGTTTAGGGATGTGACGAAAGTTCTTTTCAAAATGTTACCGCAAACGTAGAATTTCTTTTTCCAGCTTGCAATCGCATATTCATGTGAAGTTTTTCCGGGAGCTGTCAAGAGGCTTCAATTCTTATATTTGCCTATAAACCATGCTTTATGAACGAGAAACTGGTGCAACGCATTGCTAAAGAAGTGGAAGAGATTAAATCTTCCGGATTGTATAAAACAGAACGGATCATTGAGAGCCCGCAAGGAGCTGAGATTATCGTAAACGGAAAAACTGTTTTGAATTTTTGTGCTAACAATTACCTTGGCTTATCCAGCCACCCCAAAGTAATTGAAGCGGCACATAAAGCTATTGACCTGCGGGGTTATGGTATGAGCAGTGTACGTTTTATTTGCGGTACGCAGGATATTCATAAAGAACTGGAAGAAAAGATCTCTACATTCCTGGGTACGGAGGATACCATATTATACGCAGCTGCCTTTGATGCCAACGGTGGTGTGTTTGAGCCTCTGTTCAATGAGCAGGATGCTATCATCTCAGATGCATTGAATCATGCTTCCATCATAGATGGTGTCCGGTTATGTAAGGCACAGCGTTTCCGGTATGAACATAATGATATGAATGACCTGGAGTCTAAACTGAAAGAATCTTCCACTCTCCGCAGCCGTATAATTGTAACAGATGGTTCTTTCAGTATGGATGGTACCATTGCCCGCCTTGATGAAATAGTGAAACTGGCCGAAAAATATGATGCCTGCATTATGATTGATGAATGTCATTCATCCGGGTTTCTCGGAAAAACAGGAAGAGGTACCCATGAATACCGTGGTGTGATGGGCAAGATTGATATCATTACAGGAACGCTTGGTAAAGCTTTAGGTGGAGCATCCGGTGGTTTTACTTCCGGCCGTAAAGAGATCATTGATATGCTGCGGCAGAAATCAAGGCCTTATCTTTTCAGTAATACACTGGCTCCCTCAATTGTTGGCGCTTCTATTGCCGTGCTGGATATGCTGACCGAAACCACTGAATTAAGAGATAAGTTGGAATACAACACCAAATACTTTCGCTCTAAAATGACCGAAGCCGGTTTCGACATAAAACCCGGCGACCATCCTATCGTTCCCATTATGTTGTATGATGCGGTGCTGGCACAAACGATGGCAGCTAAATTGTTGGAAGAAGGTATTTATGTAATTGGTTTCTTCTTCCCGGTGGTGGCAAAAGGGCAGGCCCGCATAAGGGTACAACTGAGTGCGGCACATGAACAGCATCACCTGGATAAGGCCATAGCAGCGTTTACGAAGATTGGGAAAGAGCTAGGTGTATTGAAATAATTTATATTCTGTGTGAAATGCAATGAGTTGCAGTTGATTGATCTTTATACAAGTAAAATTACGATATATCGGAGTTCTACTAACAGGATAACCTACTTCGTGTGTTTTCATAAATAAACAGGAAAAAGAGCAGCGTAAGTTATGAAATACAATTTTTGGGTATTACTTTCGTTTCCTACTAACGATGAAGTAAACTCTACCCGCCCAATTCCCTTGAATTTCCTTAATTAATTTGTTGACCCAACTTTTAAAAAAAGTATGAAGAAATTATTGGTTTACCTGGCCACAGCGGCCTTCGTCATGATTGTATTCAGCTCTTGCGCTGCAACAAAAAGGGATTGCCAGGGGAATAAACATTATCGCCTTAAAAATGGTATTTACCTGTAAAGCGTTAAGGATAATCAAAACATTCGGGTCCCGGTTAATAACCGGGACTTTTTTAGTTTTAGCAAAACATTTCGTATGAAGTTTCTCTTTGCTGTACTATACAGCCTTTTTTCTCTTATTATTTCTGGTCAGGAAAAGCCATTTCCCCAAAGCTGGATCGGTAACTGGAAAGGAGAATTGCAATGGTTTAAAACCGGTATAAAAGAGCCGCAAAAAGTGAATATGGAATTGCGCATACATCCGGCAGATAGTGCCCATAAATTTACCTGGCAAATAATTTATGGTTCACCAAAGGAAGACAACCGGCCCTACACATTGATCGCAAAAGATACGGCCAAAGGGCATTGGGTAATTGATGAGAATAATGGTATTGTGCTTGACCAGTTCTGGGTCGCCAATAAATTTTGTGGAGCGTTTACGGTAATGAACGCTACAATCATCAACAATTACTGGATAGAGAATGATCAACTGATGATAGAATTTTTCAGTATTTCTGCAAAACCCATTATGACAAGCGGGAATGGAACAGAGGACAGTCCGTCTGTTGACAGTTATAAAGTTGGTAGTTATCAGAAAGCTATTTTAAAGCGAACCGAATGATGGCTACCTTTGCCGAAATTTTATTTCCCAGATGAAACAACTCTCTAATTTCCTTTTGCTGATAGCTTTTCTGCAATCCTGCTCTCCCAATAATGTTAAACAGGATAAAAGCCTGAAGAAATATTTTGATGACAATAAAGTGGAGGGATGCTTTGCACTGATGGATAATGCTTCCGGAAAATTTACAGTCCATAACCTGGGCCGTTATCGTGACAGCAGTTATTTGCCGGCGAGTACATTTAAAATTTTGAATTCACTCATCGGTTTGCAAACCGGGAAGATCAGCAGCGATAGTATGGTGATAAAATGGGATGGAGTTGAAAGAAGAGTAGCTGACTGGAACAAAGACCTGAATATGTATGAGGCGTTCCGGGTTTCCTCTGTTTATTATTACCAGGAAGTTGCCCGCCGTATAGGTAAAGACACCATGCAAATTTGGTTGGATAGTTTAAAATATGGCGCCAAAACAGATACCGGGAAAGTGGTGATTACCTCTGCCATTGATAGTTTCTGGCTGGATAATTCTTTAAAGATCACACCTGACCAGCAGCTGGGCCTGGTAAAAAGACTCTATTTTGATCAATTGCCATTTTTTAAGAGTTACCAGGAGATGGTGAAGAGGGCTATGTTATTTGAAAATAATTCCAACTACAGGTTGGGATATAAAACCGGTTGGGGATTTAAAGAAAACGGTAATGCCATTGGCTGGGTGGTAGGCTGGGTGGAGGAAAACAACCACCCCTACTTTTTTGTGCTGAATATCGAATCTCCTGATAAAGACTTTGATATGTGGACGATAAGGATGAAAATGCTAAAAGATATCCTTAAACAACTCGGTTTTTTTGAAGGCAGGATGTAGTTAGCACAATATTTGCCTTTCAGGGTTCATAAAATACATTTTGAGCTGGCAGTTTCAATATAAAGAGTTTGTATGGCTTTTCGTTGCTATAGCTGTTCTTGCCCTGTTATTTCTTAGCCTGTTGCGGTGGAAAAGAAATACCCTGAAAAAGATCGGCGATGAGAAACTGGTAAAGCTTTTAATAAATAATTTTTCTTCGAATCGTTTCATTGTAAAATTCATTTTGCTGGTTGCTGCTTTTGCATTGGGTATTGTGGCAGTAATGAATCCTCGTAAACCGGGCGATGCTGATAATATTAGCAGAAAAGGTATCGATATAGCCATCGCACTGGATGTAAGTAAAAGCATGCTGGCTGTGGATATTGCCCCCAACAGGTTAGAAAGGGCTAAACAACTGATCAATAAATTGATCGGAGCGATGCCCAATGACCGGGTAGCTCTTGTATTGTTTGCCGGAAAAGCTTATCTGCAAATGCCGTTAACTATTGACCATGGAGCGGCCAATCTCTTTGTTTCTTCCGCCACTCCGGATGCAGTGCCTCAGCAGGGAACTGTTATCAGTGATGCGCTGAAAATGAGTGCTGGTGTTTTTAACAGTACCGAAAAAAGATTTAAGGCAATTGTATTGATTTCTGATGGTGAAGATCATGACGAAGATGCAATCACTACAGCCAAAGCGTTAGCTGAGCAGGGTGTTATGATCAATACAATTGGTATTGGTTCGGTGGAAGGCTCGCCTATTGTTGATCCTGCCACTGGTCTGAACAAAAGGGACGCCGCTGGTAATACGGTGATATCAAAATTGAATGAGGAGGAGTTGAAAGAAATAGCAACAGAAACAAATGGTGTATATATTCAGCTGAAAAGCAGCGATGAAGCTATAGCAGTATTAAAAAAGCAGTTATCCCAGATAGAACGCAAAGCTTTTGGTGATGTATCACAGATGAATTTTAAAACATATTACCTGTGGTTTGCAGCAGCTATGTTTCTTTTGTTACTGGTAGAGAATTTTATTCCGGAAAGAAAAAAAAGGTTGGCTGTATGAGAAAATTCTTTGCCATAGTAATATTGGTTTCAGCCAGTTTTTTTGCACAGTCACAGGTGGTTGAAAAGGCAACTCAAAAAGGGAATGAATATTATAAACAGCAGCAATTCGAAAAAGCTGCCGAAGAATATAACAAGGCACTTTTGGCAGACCCGGAAAATACTACAACAAAATTCAATCTTGCCAACAGTCTGCAAAAGCAGGGTAAGCAGGATGAGGCACTAAAGGCTTTCTCGGAATTATCAGATAAAGCCAATGAAAAGGAACTGAGGTCAAAATCATTTTACAATAAAGGAGTGGTGCTGACCCAACAGAAGAAACTGGAAGAAAGCATCGAAGCATATAAAAATTCTCTCCGGCAAAAACCAGATGATAAAGAAGCCCGGGAAAACCTGCAGAAGGCCCTTCTGGAATTGAAAAAGAAAAATCCTCCTAAAAAAAAGGAAGAAAAAGAGAATCAGAAAAAGAAACAGCAAGAGCAGCAAAAAAAACAGCAGCAGCCCAAAATGAGTCCCAAGGAAGCGGAACAACGCCTTAAGTTGCTGGAGCAAAAAGAAAAAGAGGTAAACCAGCGGCTACAAAAGGAAAAATCTAAAACCGGGGGTGGCCAGGTCAAAGATTGGTAAACCAAGCTGCAGGTTCTTTGTTAGTTTTGCATCTATGCAATTGTACTGTGAATCGCTTACTGAATACAGGCGTCTAAAAACAAGAGAAGTTAAAATAGGTGACCTTTTGTTGGGTAATTTGAATCCCATCCGGGTACAAACAATGACCACTACCGACACCATGGATACTATTGCCACGGTGGAGCAGAGTATCCGTTGTATCGAAGCCGGCGCAGAACTGGTCCGTATCACAGCCCCGTCAAAAAAAGAAGCAGAGAATTTACTGAATATCAAGAACGAATTGAAGAAAAGAGGCTATAGCACACCGCTGGTAGCTGATATACATTTTACTCCCAATGCTGCTGAAATTGCTGCCAGGATTATAGAGAAGGTTAGGGTGAATCCTGGTAACTATGTTGACAAGAAAAAATTTGAACAGATAGAGTATACCAACGCTGAGTATGCAGAAGAGATTGAACGGATACGGGAAAGGTTTACTCCGCTGGTTAAGATTTGTAAAGAGTATGGAACAGCTATGCGGATCGGCACTAATCATGGTTCGCTGAGTGACCGCATTATGAGTCGTTATGGGGATACGGCAAATGGAATGGTGGAAAGTGCCATGGAGTTCCTTCGTATTGCAAGGGTGGAAGCATATCATAATATTGTACTAAGCATGAAGAGCAGTAACCCGCAGGTAATGGTGCAGGCTTACCGCTTGCTGGTAAAAACAATGTTTGATGAATTTGGCGAATGTTATCCTTTGCACCTTGGAGTAACGGAAGCAGGGGATGGCGAAGATGGCAGAATAAAAAGCGCTATTGGTATTGGCACTTTGCTCGAAGATGGGTTGGGCGATACGATCCGTGTTTCATTGACGGAAGACCCGGAACTTGAAATACCCGTATGTAAAGATTTAGTCAAGCGATACAGGAGCCGGGAGTCGGGAGCTCATGACCAGGAATTGATTCCTGAAACAAATAAATTGTCTTATTCTCCGTTTGAGTACAAAAGAAGAGAAACATTTGCAGTTGATAATATTGGTGGTAAACATGTTCCTGTGGTGATTGCAGACCTGAGTAAGATTGAAAAAATACTGGCAAAAGATTTACAAAGTGTTGGCTATACTTATAATGAAGCCACTGATAAATGGAATATCAGTGATGCAGCAGCAGATTATATTTTTACTGGTAACCAATTATTGGATTTTGAATTGCCGGGTACTTTAAAAGTGATTGTTTATCCCGGAGCCTGGTCACTTGCAGCAGATAAAACAAAGTATTTTCCCATTTTTGAGGCCGGGGGTTTTGCTGAGGCAGAATTTAAAAGTGATAAACTGAATTTTGTAATGCAGGATTGTTACAGCGATAATACCCCGGTGAATGACTATACTTTCCTGGATAAAATGTCTAATGACCCTACAGTGGTTATTTGCCTGAGCAGTACCAATACAAACGCCATGCAGTCCGTTCGGAGGATGTTTATAGAACTGCAAAACAACAGTATCAGAAACCCGGTAGTATTGATTACGGATAGTAATTGGCAAACTCCCGATGAACACCTGATACATTTTGCCACCGAAACCGGGGCTTTGTTTTTGGAGGGAATGGGTGATGGTATTTGTCTGGGTTACAGCAATAAGGCACAGATGGAAAGTATAAAAGTGACCGGCCGAACTTACTTGCAGGT
Organism: Chitinophagaceae bacterium; assembly: GCA_041738795.1. GTDB lineage: Bacteria > Bacteroidota > Bacteroidia > Chitinophagales > Chitinophagaceae > JJ008. The sequence continues at coordinate 224,172 of JBGSPB010000014.1, forward strand.
AAAGGATATTTACCAATTTACCAATAATACAGCTTTCAGTATTTTACAGGCAACCAGGACAAGAATCTCAAAAACAGAGTATATCAGTTGCCCAAGTTGTGGCAGAACTTTATTTGACCTGCAGGAAACCACAGCAAAGATCCGGGCTGTCACCAATCATCTGAAAGGAGTGAAGATTGCCATCATGGGTTGTATTGTGAATGGTCCCGGTGAAATGGCCGATGCCGATTTTGGTTATGTAGGCAGTGGTCCCGGTAAAATAACTTTATATAAAGGCAAAGAAGTAGTGAAGAAGAATGTGAACAGTGAAGTTGCCGTGGATGAATTGATTAATTTGCTGAAGGAAAGTGAAGTTTGGATCGATGCATAAAAGCACAGCATGAAAAAAAACTTCTGGATCATTCTTTTTATTATTGTTCTGATTGCTTATATCATCGGTATACAAACAGGCAATGAAGCTCTTCAATATGTTTTTAAGCCACTTATTGTCCCGGTATTAATTGGCTATTTTATTGCAGCAACCAGCAGCATCAAAAGTAAGCTTAAAAAATTGATTGTATTGGCGTTGATTTTTTCCTGGGGTGGGGATGTGTTACTGATGTTCCAGGGACAAAAAGATATTTTCTTTTTGCTGGGTTTATCTTCCTTTTTATTGGCGCATATTTTTTACATAGTATTCTTTCACCATATAAGATTGTCAGAGGGTATAAAAAGTAATATATGGATATTATTACTGGTGGTTATCTATTATGCAGCGCTGATTGCATGGTTGTCCCCTTATTTGGGTGATATGACACTGCCGGTGCGTATCTATGGTGTTGTTATCAGTTTCATGTTGATGCTGGCGTTACACATGTTATTTATTCAGGAAAAGCCGGCGGGCAGGTGGTTGATGATCGGGGCCTTATTATTTGTTATTTCTGATTCGGTGCTTGCTGTTAATAAATTTTATGAGTCATTTGAATTGAGCGGACTTGTAATAATGTTCACCTATGGGTTAGCACAGCTGTTCATCACTGAAGGTGCGATGACGTATATTCGAAGAAAATAAATTTTAAAATATTAATTCCCTGACAGGGATGCAGGTATGAGACAAACAGATTTTTTAGTTATTGGTTCCGGTATTGCAGGATTGACCTATGCATTAAAGGTAGCTCACCAGTTTCCTGATAAGAAAGTAGTGGTGATGACAAAAGCCACAGCTGATGAAACCAATACTAAATATGCGCAGGGCGGTATTGCTGTGGTGAATGACCTGGAAAATGACAGTTTTGAAAAGCATATTGAAGATACATTGATAGCTGGTGATGGTATCTGTAATGAAAAAGTGGTGGAGATAGTGGTGAAAGAAGGCCCTGAAAGAGTACAGGAGATAATTGACTGGGGAGCCAGGTTTGATAAAGAGGGGGATGGCGATTATAAAAGAGGAAAAGAAGGCGGTCATTCAGAGTTTCGGATCCTTCATCATAAGGATGTAACCGGTAAGGAGATGGAAAGGGCTTTGATTGATGCCGTAGCTAAACAGACGAATATTGAGTTTATAAAACATTTTTTTGTCATTGATATTATAACACAACACCATTTGGGTTACCTGATTACCAAATCAACTCCCGATATAGAATGTTATGGTGTATATGTGTTGAATCTTGAGACAAATAAGATTGAAAAAATATTATCAAAAATAACAGTATTAGCAACCGGCGGGAACGGGCAGGTATACAGAACTACCACCAACCCCTATATTGCCACGGGTGATGGAGTGGCAATGGTGTACAGGGCAAAAGGAAGGATCGAGAATATGGAGTTCATCCAGTTTCATCCCACTGCCTTGTATGAACCCGGAGTTAGGGGCCAGGCATTTTTAATTACTGAAGCTGTACGGGGTGATGGAGGAATATTGCGAAATAAGAACGGAGACGCTTTTATGGAGCGATATGATCCCCGGAAAGACCTGGCTCCCCGTGATATTGTGGCAAGAGCTATTGATAGTGAAATGAAACGCACCGGTACAGAGCATGTATGGCTCGACTGCAGGCATTTCAGCAAGGAAAAATTTGTGGAGCATTTCCCTAATATTTACGAAAAATGTATTTCCATAGGCATTGATATTACTACACATATGATACCAGTAGCGCCTGCAGCACATTACAGCTGCGGCGGAATTAAAACAGATGAATGGGGCAGGAGTTCCATTAAGAATTTATATGCCTGCGGCGAATGTGCCAGTACTGGTTTGCACGGGGCTAATCGTTTAGCCAGTAATTCATTGCTGGAAGCAATGGTATTTGCACATCGTTGTTTTATTGATGTTGCTGAAAAAGTAAAGGGTATTTCATTTAACATGTTTCTGCCTGACTGGAATGCGGAAGGGACCACAGATCCCAAAGAGATGATCCTGATTACACAAAGCCTGAAAGAGCTTCAGCTTATAATGAGTGATTATGTAGGTATTGTGCGGAATGATATCCGTTTACAAAGAGCTTCACGCCGTCTTGATTTGCTGTGGGAGGAAACAGAGCAATTGTATCAAAGCAGCTCTCTTTCACCGCAATTGCTGGAACTTCGTAATATGATCACTGTTGGCTACCTGATCGTAAAGGGCGCCAGTTTCCGGAAGGAAAGCCGCGGCCTTCATTTTAATACAGATTATCCGGGTAAGAGTCATCTTGTACAGAACATCGTTTTATAGTCTTTATCTTTACCCGCTATGTATTATGTTGTATATGGTTTTCTCTGGCTGATTTCTTTACTGCCTTTCCGGGTTTTACATTTTTTTGCTGATGTTATTTATACATTGGTATTCTATGTTTTTAAATACAGGAGAGAGGTGGTGATGAATAACCTTGAAATTGCGTTCCCTGAAAAGACAGTAAAGGAAAGATTAAAAATCGCTAAGCAATTCTATCATAACCTGATTGATTCATTTATTGAGACAATTAAGTTTATTTCCATAACACCGAAAGCTGCTTTTAAAAGAGGATCTGCAGATGTTGAATTGATCAACCAGCTTATTGAGAAAGGCTATAATGTACATGCAATGGCCTGTCACCAGTTTAACTGGGAGTATGCTAACATTTTGTATCCCTTAAAACTTACCGCTCCGTTTGTAGGTGTGTATATGCCCATTTCCAACAAAATATTGAACCGGGTATTTTATAATTTCAGGAAAAGGCACGGTACAGTGCTGGTATCAGCAACTGAATTCAAAAGTAAGATGCACCAGGTTTTTTCTGGCCGGTATGTATTGGCCCTTGCTGCAGATCAAAATCCCGGAGACCCGACTAATGCATATTGGGTAAATTTTTTTGGCAGACTTACTCCCTTTGTTACCGGACCGGCAAAAGGAGCTGTAAAGAATAATTCAGCGGTGGTCATGGTCGGATTTAGGAAGATTAAAAGAGGGTATTATCATTTTGACTGTAAATTACTGACTGAACATGCATCACAATTTACACCCCAGCAGCTGACAGTAATATATAAAAATGAAGTGGAGAAGATAATTCGCCAGGATCCTGCAAATTACCTGTGGAGTCATCGCCGGTGGAAGTATGCGTGGAAGCCTGAATATGGAAATAGTATAGAATAAATTAAAGTGCCACCTGAAAACCAGGTGGCACTTTTCTTATCGCTTAATCAACTTTTCTTTTTCTTCAGTTGCAGGTAATCCAGGAAATAGATCACTTTTAATGAAATATTATTGTTTTCATCAGCCTGCATCGTTCTGTCAAGGTTTTTAAAGTAATTTTTCTGGACATGCCCGTCAAAGTCAACGACTGCGTTTTTCCAAACAATATTTATAAAACTTCCCGGGGCAAATTGCCAGGTATATACCATATCAATATTGAAGAAATTCACATTTTGATTGGCGGTATAGTTCGTGGGGTTTGAAGCCAGTTCACCGTTTGATTGCAGGATATAAAATTCCTTATTGTCTACTGTACTCAGGTAATGTCTTGCCCTGTAAGTAATCCCCATTTTATTCGTGAAATTATATTTGGCACTAAGTATATGCTCAATGGTATTTCTGTTTCTTTTGGCAAAATTGATAGCTGCGTTACCTGGAATATGTACATAACCGATATTATTATACTGGGGATTAAAACTTACCCGGTGTGAGAACGATAATTTATTATTAAGTCTTATATTTTGTCCCAGGTTAAAATTGTATCCATGGCTATCGTAAAAATTGAATCTTTTGCTTCCGAAAACTTCGATGAAAAATGAATATTTTTTTGATTCATTAGAGTTAACCCATCCGCCAATTTCCAGGCTGGAACCTCTTTTGAAATACCATCCTTCCCGGCGGGGCTCATAAAAATCATTCTGACGGAAATTGTAACCTGTAAATCCTCCAAACCACCATAGTTTTTTTGTCTGGATATTACTGTTGATATTAAAGTTCGCTGACTGATAAGTCTGGGTTATTGGATCAATGGCTTTTTGCAACATACTCAGATTGGCATTAAAATTCAGGAAAATGCGGTTGTACCATTTCTTAGGTTCTGTCCACCTGTAGCCAACCCATGTGCCATGATCAAGGAAGTTATTGTTAGTGAAATAGCCCATATCGTTACTATTGAATCTGGTATCAGTTCTTTCCTGGTATATATTGAAATTGAAGCGGCCGCTGGTCTTGCCAAAATAGAGTTGATGGCTTAATCCTGTTTCAGTTTTTCCTCCGGTTTTATAACCAATTAAATTGCTCATTGCCAGTTTGCCACCTGCATTCCACATGTTTTTCTTGTCATTGAGATCAAAAAGGGCAGCGCTGACATTCGCATCGTAATCAGATCCGCTACGCCAAACATTGGTATTAACAAAGGAGATACTGGAATTGTGTTTCATTGTCTGATCAAGCACCAGAATGTTGTAGTTAGTAAGCGGGTCTGTTTCAAATTGAAATTGTTCCTTGGTCGTTGTATTCTCAATGGTAGCATATTGGAGTTTTGTAATTGCATTTAAAATTCCGATACCGAGTCCTTTTTGGGTTCGCCCGGAAATTTTTGAAGCATTAATCAGCTTGGATTCAGATGGGTTCTTTACTACCACTTCACCTGGTGATACATTGTAGGCGTCATAAAGGTGGATAGGAGTACCGCCAATTCTTCTGGAATAAAACAGGTTACCTTTACTGAATAACTCTGTTCCTTCGGTAAAGAAACTTCTGTTCTCATTAAATTTTACTTCAAACGGGCTGAGGTTCAGGACCTGGTTATCGCTTTGCACCTGGCCAAAATCCGGTATCAATGTCGCATCTAATGTAAAGGCCTGGTTAATGCCGTACTTCACGTCCATTCCACCATTTACCTGGCTCGTCCAGTTCTTTTGTCCCGGTTGATTTGCGGGGAAGTGATTAGCATATACAGAGAAATAAGGAGAGAACTGCAGACGCATCGGGGGTTTGATATTGGTTATCCCTGTCCAGATACCTTCCTGGGTAAGGAAACCATTTACATTAACATCTATTGGGTTCCAGGTATATTGCTGCTCTGTTTTTCTTCTCCTGCGGGTGATATTTAATCCCCAGTCCTGTACTTCTTTTTGACCAAACCGGATGGCGGAATAAGGGATAAACATTTCAAAACTCCAGCCATTATCATGAATCACAGCACCACTCTGCCATACTGCATTCCAGGAGAAATCTTCATTATTGCCATTGGAAGCGGGTGCCATTTTAGCATCCCATTGCTCATTCAGCGGCGTTACAAAATATTCAAAGCCGTTGATCTTATCATAGTAAGTATCGAAAATCAAACCTATATAATCATTGGTCCCAAAACCGTCACGACCGGCTAGTTCAGTAGCTATGCTATCTTTTGTCCGTTCATACAGGAAACCACCAAAGTAGATACCTTCATTACTATACATTAAAAAGGTTTCAGAACGGTTCTCATGATTTTCTTTGGCTCCCATTTTGGGACGAAATTCTACAAGGTCGTTCATCATAGCAGCGTCTTTCCAGGCGGCATCATTCAGCAGGCCATCAATTTTTACAGGTTGTGTGGTTCGTTTGGCAGGTAATTGCCGTGGTGTCTGGGACTGTGCATTACTGTACATGCATAGGAGCAGCATTGCCCCTATGAGGGTTACATTGGTTTTGATTTTCATGACTATACTTTAAAAGTGGTTATGACGCAAAAAATGTATGATTTGTTACATTTTAGTTTGGTGTGCGGCACTAACTATTAAATCAATAGCAGGATAAAAGTAATGGCCTGATAATCCTTTTTTACCCTGAATTATCTGACCGGTGACAAATTCCTGACGAATGGTTAAAAAAGCGGGGTGTTAACTTTTCATTGTGAAAATTTTGCCGGAGCTGAAATACTGATGAGATTCTATGTTATCATTTTTAATTAATCTGATATTTCCTACTTTAGCGGACTACAATTTTTCAACTATTAAATAGAACCTACTATGTCAGCTTCAGCTCCTGCAATTTTCTGGCCACACAGTGAACACTGGTCTGTAAAAATCCCATTAAAAACTTCTCATTACCGCATGCCGGTTATGGAAGAAAAAGGGTATGTAATAATGAAAACATTAGACATCAGTCAAATCCCTTCAGCTGAGTGGGAAAACCTTGCTTATATGGACTGGAAAAGTGGCGGCGATACCAACTTTGCACCACTGGCTTCCTGTGATGGAACCAATGAGTGTAAAGGATTTTGGGAAAACGGGAAGACAGATAAGGATGCCATTTTTACTCCTAACGCAGAGTTGTGTCCTAATCTAATGGCTTATATTAAATCTATTCCTGCCAATTTCGGAAGGGTTCGTATCATTAAACTGGAGCCGCAGAATCATGACCAGGCTCTCCGTTCCGTTCACCGGGATGATAATAACCGCCTTAATCCTGAAGATGAAGGCTGGGTCGTAAGAATGTGGATTGAACTGACTGATAACCCTGATAGCTACATGCTTTTGTATGATAGCGATGAAAATAATCTGCCAATTAAAGAATCAGAAGCAAGGGTCCCCATGCCTAAAGGAGCACATTTTGTAGTGGATTCACAAAGATTGTGGCATGTGGGTGTACATAATGGAGATAAACCAAGATATGCAGTGATCATCAGCTCTGAGAGTTCCCCGGCTTTGAATGAATGGATAAAATCTAAAATGTAAGTAGTAAAATAAAAAGAATAAAGCCCTGTTATAATAAAAAAATAACAGGGCTTTTGATTGAAGGAATTATTAGTTCAACCCACTGGTTTCTTTTATTATCTCTGCTTTTTCCTGTTCTTTAATTTTCTCCCATCCACCTGTTATGTTTCTGAGATTGTGTATACCCTGCCTCTTTAATAATGAGGATGCTATCACACTGCGATAGCCAGCGGCGCAATGTATATACAGGTTTTGGGTTTCTTCCAGGTTGGCCAGGTTCCCGGGATCGGTCATTTCAATTAAAGGAATGTTTACCGCATCTTTTAAATGTCCGTCAGCAAATTCGGTTTCACGACGTACATCAATTACAACCAGGTTCTGATCATGAGGTATATCCATCATTAGTTCATCAGCTTCTACATCAATGATCATATCAATAGGTTCACCGGCATTTTTCCAGGCCTCATATCCACCATCCAGGTAGCCTTTGATTTTTTCAAAACCAACCCTGGCTAACCGGATGATCGTTTCTTTTTCTTTTCCGGGTTCTGTAACTAATACAATGGACACATTAAAAGGGAGAAGACTACCGGCCCATTCTGCAAATCGTCCTTCCAGCCCAATGCTTATTGAGCCAGGTACAAAACCTTGTGTGAACGTACCTGCAGGCCGGGTGTCCAGAACAATCACATCATTACTGACAAGCTGTTTGAATTCATCAATGGACAACGTTTTTAATCCCGCTAAGAGTATGTCGCCGAGACTATCATATCCTTCTTTATTTATTTTAGCATTGATGGGAAAATAGGATGGCGGGGGAGCTATTCCATCAGTAACCTTTTTGATAAAATCTTTTTTTGTTTCAGCTTTCATTGCATAGTTAAACTGTTTTTCTTCACCAATAGTGCTGTATGTGTTCGGACCCAGATTTTTTCCGCAGGAACTACCCGGACCGTGGGCAGGATAAACTATTACATCGTCTGCCAACGGGAATAACTTTGTATGGATACTGTCGTACATCATACCAGCGAGATCAGTCATTGTTATTTCAGTACCTTTTTGTGCAAGATCAGGTCGGCCCACATCACCAACAAACAAAGTATCACCTGTAAAAACACAATGGTCCTTCCCGTTTTCATCTTTAAGTAAAAAACAGGTTGATTCCAGTGTGTGTCCGGGAGTATGCAGTACTTCTATAGTAAGGTTTCCCACGGTGAAGTTTTCACCATCCCTGGCAACATGTACGGGAAACTTTGTGAGGGTGCCGGGGCCATAGACGATAGGTGCCCCGGTTGCTTTTCCCAGGTCCAGGTGACCGCTCACAAAATCTGCATGAAAATGTGTTTCGAAAATATATTTGATGCTGGCTTTTCTTTCATTAGCCAATTCAAGATAAGCATCAATATCACGGAGGGGATCAATAACAGCAGCTTCACCATTACTTTCAATATAATAGGCAGCCTCACTCAGGCAGCCAGTATATAATTGTTTGATAAACATATGTCTGGTTTTTGTTTGCTTTCAGTAGCCGGGCAAAAATAATTTATTACCTATTAAAAAAAGCCCCGTTTAGTGTGAAGTAAACGGGGCTTTTTATCTAAATAAATTATAAATCAGTTGAGTAATTCACCAACGAATCGGTTTAATTCATGTATGCGGTTGATATTCACTGAATAATAAATGAACTTACCATCTCTTTCTGTTTTTACAAATCCGGCTTTTCGTAAAATGGCCAAATGCTGGGATGCAACTGATTGTTCCAACCTGAGTTTCACATATAGCTCAGTCACGGTCATTTTACCACTTTCATCAATCAGCTTCAATATTTGCTGACGTAGCTTATGATTAAGGGCTCTGAGGACCAATGCTGCTTTCTTAACTTCCAGCAAGTCAACTTTCAGCAGAACCCCGTTTTCTTTCGGGTCAGTAAGTGTCATTGAATAATTACTCATAATTCAAAATCTGTATAGGTTAATGAAAAAAGAAGAAACAAAAATACCCTTGTACAAACTGGGTTTGTCCAAATAATTGTTAATAAGACGAATTTTTCGGTTAATCCTTTCGGCCGGGAGTATAAAATTCTTTTATGTATAAAGGCTCTGAATAGGCAAGATTTGCAAATTGTTTGTTTATATAACAGTTCTGTGACAAATCGGAAAGCTGTGAAGCATTTGGAATAGTATCATTGAAGCTGGCATTTGGAGAGGAAAGAATATTTTGCAGTTTTTTGCTGCCATTTCCGCAAAAAAGAATTTTATGGCTGGAAAGAAATGAATCGAAACTGGTTTCATCAATAATTAAAGCCCGGGCTGCCGAAATTTCAAGCAGGTCTCTATTGTACAAGCCAGTAAACACTTCCATTCTTCTTGCATCTACCATCGGGCAAATAAGATCGGTTGCGTTTTGTTTAACGGCAGATGCGATCATTTTTAATGTACTGATTGTTATAAGTGGGATATCAAGGGCATAGCACAAGCCTTTGGCTGAAGACAGACCTATTCTGAGCCCGGTATAAGAACCGGGTCCTATACTAACAGCAATGGCGTCAAGACTTTTTAACGGGAAGCCTGTTTCTTTCAGCAATTTATTGATTGCAGTATGAATCCAGGCAGCATGATCTTTTTGATTATCGTTAGTTGTCAACTGTAAAACTCCATCATTGTTTCCAAGGCAAACCGATGCTGTATCTAGCGAAGTGTCAATATTTAAAATCAGTGCCATTTATAAGAGTGCTTCTTTTTTTAGTAAGGAAGATGGTTCGTACCGGGCATTTGTTTTTGCCAGTAAGGTTAATAGATCATATATTTTTTTTAGACCGATTTTTTTACTCCATTCGAAGGGGCCGTATGGATAGTTAGTGCCCAGTTTCATTGCTATATCGATTTCTTCTTTACTGCTTACTTTTTCTTCGAGTGTAAAATAGGCTTCATTGATAACAGTGGCAACTACTCTTAGTGTAATAAAACCTGGAATATCTGGTACCCATTCTATTGTTTTGTTGAACGCTGCAAAAATTTCTTCCGCTTTTATTCTGGCCGGAATATCAGGACAAGCTGCTTCTACGATTGGTCTTTTTAAAAAAGTGTTCCATCCATTGATCCGGATAAAATTTTCGGGAAGGCTGGCTGTTGTATCAGGAACGGAATTGACAATGATCAATGCCGGTTGAAGCTTCAGCAATTCCTCAGAATGGCCTGAACTGAACAAAAGGTCAATATAACATGCTGCTCCGGGAACTTTTGCAGGTTTGTTTAACCATTCTGCCTTTATATCACTTTTTAAGCCTTGCGCCAGCAATTCTTCCTTTAAAGCTTCGCTGGCCACAACTGCGATAGTCATAATACTATTTTTTGCAAAGAAAACGTATAAAGCTAAATTCGTTCTACTGAATTTTATAATTATTACTTATGGGTAAAACTATCATCAAAACAGCCAGTGCACCAGCGCCAATTGGTCCGTATAACCAGGCGGTATTAACCGGCAATATGCTTTTTATTTCCGGCCAGATTTGCATCGACCCCACCACCGGTGATTTGAAAAATAAAGATATACAGGAAGAAACTCACCAGGTAATGCATAACCTGAAAGCTATTTTGCAGGAGGCGGGTATGGATTTTGGTCATGTAGTGAAGACGACCATTTTCATCACCGATATGCAACAATTTGGCGTTATTAATGAAGCCTATGGTAAATATTTCAAGGGCGATTTTCCGGCCAGGGAAACGGTGCAGGTATCGGCCCTTCCTAAGTTTGTGAACGTAGAAATAAGTATGATTGCCGTAAATAGTTGATTAAGGTAAATAACTTTCTGAGATCATCTGTAATCCGATTTTCTTCTACAGCAATATTTAGCAGGTTTACCTACCTTGTGTCGTTTATTTTAAAAAAAATCAAAAAAGCAATTCTCCCATTATGAAGAAATTTTATTCTTTGCCATTGCTGAGCCTTTTACTGGCAACAGGCAGTCTTTTATTGTCTGTTGGCTGTGGTACAAAAAACAAAGTATCCGACCAGGAAGAGGGTGGTGAATACAGCGGCCCGGAGCAAAGAGCTGCTTGGGAGATAGAACGTACCAAGGATCCTGCTACAGGAAAAGTTCCCTGGTATAAACTGTTATTGGCCATTGAACAAACTAAACAGGCCAAAGAGTTTTCGAGCAATAATGCCATAGGGGCATTAGCCTGGACGGAAAGAGGTCCGGATAGTGATGTTGTAGGCCCATCGAATGGAAATTCCAGGGCTAACGGAGGAGTGACATCAGGAAGGATAAGAGCTGTGATGATCGATTCATTAGATCCAACAAAAAAAACTGTATTTGTGGGTGGTGTAGATGGTGGTTTATGGAAAACTACTGATATAACAACATCCCCGGCTAACTGGATTCCGGTAACAGATTTTTTAAGTAACCTCGCTATTGCTGCCATTTGCCAGGATCCAAGGCCCGGTTTTCAAAACACAATGTATTTCTGTACCGGCGAGTCATATTTTAATTTTGATGCGGTTCAAGGTGTAGGTGTTTTTAAAAGCACAGATGGTGGAGCTTCCTGGAATTTTCTTTCCAGCACCAGTGCTTATACCGCCTGTACCAGAATTCTTTGTGACTTCCAGGGAAATGTTTACTTGGCTACCCGTGGTAACGGATTGCTGAGATCTGTTGACGGTGGATCGTCATGGACAGATATTACACCTTCTGGTGTGGGTAACAGAATTTGTGACCTGGAAATAAGTTCTACGGCCACTGCCGCACGGCTTCATATGGTTACAGGAATTAATTCAGCACAATTCTATCGTTATACTGATGTTCCGGCTACAGTAACTACTGGTGCTGGGTGGAATGCACCGGTTACAGCTTTTCCTTCCTTTAATAACAGGGCAGAAATTGCAGTCAGCGGTGATATACTTTATTCCTTGCCATGTAATAATTCCGGGCAGGTTACCAATGTCTACAAATCAACAGATGGGGGTGTAAACTGGGTTGCAACAGCAGGGATACCTCCAACTACGGTTACCGGGGCTGCATTTACCAATACCCAGGGTTGGTATGATCTTTCTGTTCGTATAAATCCCGCAAATCCTGATGAATGTATCATTGGCGGCATTGATTGTGCAAAAACTATTAATGGTGGTGATACCTGGGCAAGAATTTCTGGTTGGGTGGGTACCTCCGGTCAATATGTACATGCTGACCAGCATGATGTTCAGTGGTGGGATGGAGGAAATAAGTTGTTGTTTGCAAGTGATGGTGGTATGCATTTTTCTGCTGACAAGGGCATTACAATACGTGACAGAAACGTGGGTTTGAGATTGAAGCAATTTTATTCAGTGGCTATACACCCCACCACTACCAACTATTTTATCGGAGGTACTCAGGATAATGGTGTACATCAGTTGGCCAACGCCGGACTTGGAGCATCAGTGGAAGTAACGGGCGGTGACGGTGGTTTCGTGGCTATCGATCAAAATGAACCTCAGTTCCAGTTCGGTTCTTATGTCAATAATGTGTACAGAAGAAGTACTAATGGTGGCGCCAACTGGAGTACACCGGTTAATTCTTCAACCGGGCGGTTTATTAATCCATGGGACTATGACAACAATGCTAATATTATCTATGCGTGTAATTCAGGGGGTACTTATTTTCGATGGAATGATCCGCAAACAGGCAGTACTACCAGTATAATCTCTATTGGGGAATTTGCAGGACAGAACGTATCTGCTGTTCATGCTTCACCTTATACGGCCAACAGGGTTTACTTTGGAACAGGTAATGGAAGAGTAGTACGGGTTGATGATGCTAATGGTGCTACTCCAATTGAAACTAATATAACACCCGCTGGTGCAACAGGCTATGTAAACTGTGTGGTGACGGGGTCCTCTGATCAGAACCTGATAGCTTGTTATTCTAATTATAATGTGATGAATGTGTGGGTGTCAACCAATGGGGGAACTTCCTGGACTGGTATTGACGGAAACCTTCCGAATATGCCGGTACGTTGGGCATTATTTCACCCCGATGATAATGCAAAAGCATTTATTGCAACAGAAACCGGTGTATGGGAAACGGATCTTATTAATGGTTCAGGTACTGTATGGAATGCCAATGCTACATTTCCCAATGTCAGAACAGATATGATTAAATATCGTTCATCAGATCGTACGATTGTAGCTGGTACTCATGGCAGAGGTATCTGGACGGCAACAGTTTCATCAGCACTACCTTCCGGATTTACGTTCACTTCTCCAGCACCTGCTTCTGCAGCCTGTCCTGCGCCAGCAAGTATGGCTATTTCATTAGGAACAATTTCTAATGGAGGGTTTTTAAATCCTATTACATTGTCAGCTACAAATAATCCTGTTGGTACAACAGTTAGTTTTTCTCCGAATCCTGTTAACCCGGGTAGTTCATCAACTATTACATTAAACGGTACAAATACACTGGCCTCAGGTTCCTATGTAATCACAGTGACAGGTACTGCAACAGGCGCTACCAATCAAACAAGAGATCTTACATATACAATAACGGCCGGAAGCGGGCCAGCAATCACTACCCAACCTTTAAGCCAGACAGTTTGTGAAGGCGCCAACGTAACCTTTAGTGTAGTGGCAACCGGAACTTACCAATGGCAGGTGAGCACCAATGGTGGCGGCACCTGGGCGAATCTATCCGGTCAAACAACTTCTTCATATACTATCACTGGTGTAACGACAGCATTAAACAATAACCAGTATCGCTGTGTGGTAAGTAATCAATGCGGTAGTACTAATTCAAGTGCTGCTGTATTAACAGTCAACTCAATTGTTTTAATAACTGCCCAGCCAGCGGATCTTACATTATGTGCGGGCAGTGGTGCTACGTTCTGTGTAACAGCTACCGGTGCAGGCCTTACGTACCAGTGGGAAATAAGTACAACCGGTTGCGGCGGTCCCTGGACGAATATTGCAGGAGCTACTACTTCCTGTTATACCATTCCATCTGTTACTGCTGGTATGAACAACACGGGGTACCGGTGTAAAGTATCCGGTACCTGTGGTCCGACAACAATAACTTCCGGCTGCGCCTTACTGACTGTAGCTACTGCCGTTAGTGTGACCACACAACCTGTTAACCAAACGATTTGCGACGGTGCCAGCACAAGCTTTACCGTAGCAGGAAGCGGAACAGGTATTATTTATCAATGGCAGGTTAACACAGGTAGTGGATTTACTGATATCAGCAATGGAGGTGTTTACGCTGGTGCTAATGCTGCTACGCTAGCCATAACAGGCGCTACCACAGCAATGAGTGGCTATCAGTACCGATGTCAATTATCAAACCCCTCCTGTACAACACCGGGTGTATCCAATGCGGCTATATTAACTGTAAATGCTTTACCCGCTATAACAGGCAGCCCTGCAAACCAGACAATCTGCGTTGGAGGTAATACATCGTTTAGTGTAACTGCTACCGGTACGGGTATCAATTATCAATGGCAGGTAAATACCGGAAGTGGCTTTGCAAATATTAATAATGGCGGAGAGTACGCCGGAGCAACAACAAGTATACTTACAATAACCGGAGCTACAATTGGATTAAATGGCTACCAGTATCGTTGTGTGGTTACGGGTACTTGTTCCCCGGCAGCTAATTCTGCTGCAGCAACATTAACGGTTTATGCTCCGGTTGTTGTTACGTCTTCACCGGTAAATGCTGAAGTATGTTCAGGAAGTAATGCAAGTTTTATCGTCACTGGTAACAGTGTTCCGTCAATTATTTATCAATGGCAGGTAAGCACCGATGGTGGTACCAGCTGGACGAATATTGCCGGGGCCAATACTGCAACTTTTACAGCTACAGGCGTTATTGTAGTTATGAATAACAACAGGTACCGTTGTTTATTGTCAAATGCCACCTGCTCAACTCCTGTGGCTTCAGGTGCTGCAATATTAACTGTTCGCCAACTGCCGGCAGTAGGATTAACGGCAGCGCCGCTGACAAGTTTATTGCCGGGACAAACTACAACACTGACGGCTACACCAACTTCCTCAACAGGAGGAACACTTACTACAACATGGTTATTAAATAATAACCCCATTGCGGTGAGTGGTAATACCTTGCCTGTAACTGTTGCTAATCCAGGCTCTTACCAGGTGAGAATACAGGAAACCTGGCCCAGCAGTATTTTCTGCTCCAGCCTTTCACAGGTGGTGACTATCGATGCAGCTGTTAGCAGTAAACTGTTCATATTCCCAAGTCCTAATGATGGAAACTTTACCGTTTCATATTATAACAATGGTGGAAACAGCACACAAAGGCGAATTATAATTTTTGATTCAAAAGGATCAACTGTATTTGATCGTAAGTTCCCGGTTGCCGGTCCATATACATTGATACCTGTTAATCTTGAAAAAGCCAACAGGGGAATTTATTATGTGGTGGTAGGAGATGTAAATGGAATGAAGCTGGCAGAAGGAAGAGTGCATGTACGATAAGATTTAATGGAAAGACTAATAATTAACCCGCCAGTTTTAAAGCCTGGCGGGTTTTTCTTTACTGCAATGGAGAGATAAAGTACCAGTATGTCTCCATACGATTATTGATGAGAGAATCAAAAGGCTTCGATTAATTCTCCATGGCATTTTCACCACAATATATATTTTAAAGAGAATTGATATAAATTGTAATAGTACAACTGATGAGAAATTTTCTTCGTATCATATTATATAAACCGATTCTCAGAATTGCCGCTAAATTCTCTTCCAAACCGAAAAGGGAAAGAATATTTGAAGCACTGGGTAAATTATATACTGACATACACACTAATCCGGGTAAAAAAGGGCTGGTAATACCTTTTGCAGATAGTGCCGGGAAGTTTATAATCTTTTCTGACCAACATAAAGGAAGAAGAAACGGCGCTGATGATTTTACGCCTTGTGAAGCAAATTATCTCAGTGCATTAGAGTATTATAATGGCAATGATTTTTGTTTTATCAATCTGGGAGATAGTGAAGAGTTATGGGAAAACAATATCTGGCAAGTAAAGAAAAAGAACAAGGAAGTATTTGATACAGAGAAAAAATTCATCAGGCGGAGTAAATACATAAAAATATTTGGCAATCATGACTTGTTTTGGGACAATGATCCACTGGCCTGGTGGCATTTGAAAGATATTTATGGAGAGAAGATCAAAGTGTATGAAGGAGTGATTTTAGAGTTGTTGGCCAGGAGCCAGGAGCCGGGAGTGAAAACAGCAGACGCTGAATTACCCATTAGCGGCTCGCCACTTACTATTTTCCTCACTCATGGTCACCAGGGCGATGCACAAAGTGATGGTAACTGGTTCAGCAAGTTCTTTGTAGCCAATATCTGGGCTCCGCTGCAGGCTTTTCTCCGGATTAACCCTAATACTCCGGCTTACGATGCAGATAAGAAGACGCTGCATAATAACATCATGTATGAATGGTCATCAGAGCAAAAAAATGTAGTACTGATAACGGGTCATACACATCAACCTGTATTTGGTTCCCTGACATACCTTGAACGCTTATATAAAAATTTTCAGCAGGCCATTCATATAAATGATAAAAACCGGGAAGAAGAAATACGGAGAGAGATCAGGAGAAGGGAAAATGATTTTACTGCCGTATCGGTTGATTATATGAAAATGAAGCCTTCTTATTTCAATTCGGGTTGTTGTTGCTTTGATGATGGTGATATAACAGGTATTGAGATCGCAGATGGATTTATCCGCCTGGTAAAGTGGTCAGGGAAAAATGCTTTGACAGAAAGAGTATTGCTCGAAGAAGTTTCGTTTGAACAGCTGATGGGGCAGCTTTGAGTGGATTAAATTATTTTTTTATAATGATAGTCGGACCTTCTGGACTGACCATTTATCGTTCCTTCTATCCAGGCATGTAATTTTTCATTTTTTGGTAATTCATAAATAACCCGTTGCGGAAAATCATGCTCCGGATTTTCAAAAATAAAAGTATCGTTATCCCGTTTCATAAGTTTGAAAGCAACTGCCTGTTGGTTGTTTTGACCTTCTGCAGAGGCTATATAAAGAATGTGGCTTCCTCTCTTAACAAGACCAACTGTTTCTAAAAGAACTGTATCCGTATTGTTCAATCTATAACTTTTACCAGTCATTGTGCTATCATTATTGATCACCCAATTTTCGTAAAGTATCCCTTTTGTTGTTTCCATACCCCAGGTGCCCTTTAATAAGAATAGTTCAGAGAATTTAATTTCATTCACCTGTGCGGCTACACGGAATATTGTATTACTAATGAGAATAAGCAGAATTATTTTTTTCATTATAAGCTATATTAAAAAAGACCTTCTGCAGTTCTGCAGAAGGTCTTTTAATCAAAATCCTTTTTTCTTCCAGCTATTGTTGGTGCGGTCCCATTCCGGTAGTTTCTTGTCAGGGTCCAGTATCACTTCTTTTATTTCACTGGTGGTGGGCACATTAAATCTCCATTCGGCTCCACGCTGCCAGATCTCAACGGGCAAATTTATTTTGTGCTCTTTGCCGTTAGATTCTTTTACCAGCACTGCTACCGGCATTACCATTTTTTCGAGATTCTCTATAGTTATTTCAACACCCTTCTCAGGTTTTTCATCTACATAAGCTACTGCTTTTACTGTTTGATCTAGCTTCCACGTATTTAATACCCATGCTCTCCAAAACCAGCTAAGGTCTTCTCCCGAAACATTTTCCATTGTATGAAAGAAATCCCAGGGGGTAGGGTGTTTAAATGCCCAGCGGCGGATATATTCAGCAAAGGCAGCATCAAAGCGTTCTTTTCCTAACACCACATCCCGCAATGCAGTCAGCATTTGTGCCGGTTTCATATACGCAGCGATGCCCAGGTTGTCCTGTTGTATAACATCAGGTGTATTGAACAATCCGTCCATTTTTTCACCAAATGTGTACTTGACCATGAAAGATGAGTTTGGGTCTCCAAAAAATCTGGTTTCTTTAAATTCACCTTTATTAAATGCTTCCGTAGACCCATCGTTGATAAAAGTATTAAAGCCTTCATCCATCCAGGCATATTTTCTCTCATTGCTGCCAACGATCATAGGGAACCAGGTATGACCGAACTCATGATCAGTTACTCCCCAAAGGCCTGTGCCGGATGCTTCGGAACTGCAGAATACAATACCAGGATATTCCATACCACCTACTATTCCGGCTACATTGGTAGCAGCAGGGTAAGGGTATTCAAACCATTTATCAGAATAATGTTCAATACTGGCTTTGGTAAATTCAGTAGACCGCTGCCAGCCATTTTTTACAATACTTTCAACCGGGTACACACTGATGGCCATACATTTTTTACCACTTTTGAGATTGATTCTTGCGGCGTCCTGCACAAAGGCTTTTGAAGCAGACCAGGCTACATCCCTTGTATTCTTAATGCTGAATCGCCAGGTTGTATTTGCTGTTTTGGGTCTTGAATTTTTGTCCGTTATTTCTTTATCGCTGCGGATAGTAACTGTTTTATCGCTTTTGGCGGCGGCTTCCCATCTTTTCATTTGTTCGGCTGTATAACAATCCTGCGGATTGCTCAATTCTCCGGAGCCAACAATAATTAAATCGGAAGGTGCTGTGATACTGAAATCGACATCGCCATATTCGAGATAAAATTCACCAGCGCCAACATAGGGTAAAGTGTTCCATCCTTGTATGTCATCATAAACACACATCCTGGGAAACCACTGGGCTACTTCGTAAATGATGCCATTTTTTGTTTTTAAACGACCCATTCTGTCGGTGCCATATTCAGGAACGGTGAAATTGTAACTGATCTTTATTTTTACTTTTTCTCCTTTTTCTAATTGGTCTTTAAGAATAATTTGCATCCGGGTATCGGTCGTTATTGTTTTATTGGGTGCATAAGTAACACCTGCACTTTCCAGTTGTACACTGGTAATAGTATATCCTTCTGTAAAACCGGCATTGGCCCAGCGTCCACCTGTTTGTGTAGTAGTGGCTGATCCCCTGGAATCTTTTTTATAAATATTTTGATCCATTTGCAGCCATAAAAAGCGAAGGTTATCCGGGCTGTTATTGGTATATGTGATGGTTACATCTCCGGTGACTGTATGTGAAGCAGTATCTAATTTACAATTGATAGAATAATCCGCTTTATTCTGCCAGTATTTTGGGCCGGGTTCACCACTGGCACTTCTGTAATCATTGCCGGGGTAGGGATAGAATTGCGGATTAAAAGCTTCTTTGTGATCGTATTTTGATTGTGCTGATAAACTAACAAGCAGGAAAAGGCTGCAGATGAACGAGACGAACTTCTTCATATGGTATATTTAAAAACGAAAGATAGAATAAAAGGACGCAAGGAGGCTACCGCTTAGAGGGTATTTGCAATACTTTATGGAAAAAGTGACTCAGCTATCTCAACACTTTCTGGTTTACCCACATCAACCAAACGATCACCGGAATGTTCATAGCCCATAATAAGATGTTCGGGGGCCAGTTTCAGGTACACATGAATGAGTGAAAATTTTCCAATAAAACCATATTGCCTCATGAGTTCAAAAATGCGGTATTCAAAAACTACAACGCAACTATACGCCAGTGGCCTCCCCCTAACCCCCTCAGCAGGAGGGGGAATAGCGATTCGCTCTTCACCCGTTACAGTATTCCGCCACCCGGTTAACCGCATATGATCATCAAATAGCAATACCCTCGATGATTTACGGCTGGTAACACCAAAAGTTATGAGGGCTTTCTTCTCATTATGGTAATGAATAAGATTTTGGATATTTAAATCCGTTAAGAAGTCTGCATTGCAGGTAATAAACTTTTCACCCGTGTTAAACAATTCTTCTGCTTTCAGCAAACCACCACCTGTTTCCAGCACTTCGTCCCTTTCGTCACTAACCAATACATTACTTCCCCATCCATCGTTTGACACAATAGCTTCTTCTATTTGCTCCGCAAAATGGTGCACATTCACGATGACATCCCTGATGCCGTTTTGCTGCAAATATTCAATATTGCGTTGTAAAAGCGTCTTGCCATTAATCACAGCCAGCGCCTTCGGATGTTTATCCGTCCATGGTTTAAATCTTGTGCCGAGCCCGGCTGAAAAAATCATTGCTTTCATTGCTTTTTCTCCGGGAGGGGGTTTATCCAGTTTTTAGCTTCCTGTTCTATATGGAGGAGTTCAATCCTGACTTTAAATTTATTTTTGAGATGCCTTGCCATTGCATCAGCGGCATATACACTCCTGTGTTGTCCGCCTGTACAGCCAAAACTTATCATCAGACTTTCAAAATCTCTTTTGATATATTCTTCTACAGTAATGTCAACGATGTCAAATATACTGTTCAGAAATTCTGGCATCTTGGTTTGTTGCTCCAAAAAATCTTTGACTTCTTTATCCCGCCCGGTTTGTGTTTTCATGCTCTCGATACGACCCGGGTTTAAAATGCCACGGCAATCAAAAATAAAACCGCCCCCGTTCCCGCTATTGTCTCCGGGCAGTTCTTTCCGGAATGAAAAACTGTGGATCTTGATAAGCAATGGAGTGTTTTCGGTTGCTTGTGTGGGGGTGAATTGCTGAATGATCTCATCCGCCACACAGAGATCCAGTACTTTTCTGAATTCGGGCACTGATATGCCAATACTCTGGTGCTGGAAAAAATCCCTCAGGTTTCTCAAGGCTAACGGAATGCTGGTAAGGAACTGAGCTTTGCGTTCAAATAATCCCCGGAAACCATAAGCTCCCAATACCTGGAGCAGGCGTATCAGGACATATCCATTATACTGGCTTTGAAAAATATTCCTGTTAACACTTTTTCCGATCGTATTCTCAAAGGCGTCAATATAATCTTCCAGCAGATCATATTTCCATTTATCCGGAAGGTTTGCTCTTGCCTGCCAGAGCATGGAAGCTACATCATACTGAGGAGCACCTTTCATACCTCCCTGGTAATCTATAAAGTGTACACTATTGTCCTCTTTTACCATAATATTCCGGCTTTGAAAATCACGGAACATAAAATACTTATATTCTGTATGGGTGAGGTAATTACTCAAAGCTTCAAAATCATCAATCAGTTTCTGTTTGTCGTATGGCTTGCGCAATGCATCCAGGAAATAGTATTTGAAATATAATAAATCAGCCATGATAGCCTGTTTGCCAAATTCTGTATTGGTCAGGCAGTTGTTGTAATCTAATCCCTTATCACCTTTCACCTGTAATTTTGCCAGGGCCTCCAGGCTTTTTTTAAAAAGCTCATACACTTCCTCTGTGAATCCTTTTGTTTCCAGGTGGTTTAGCAATGAAACGTCACCAAAATCTTCCTGCAGGTAAAACATTCCATCATCACTGATGGCAAGAATTTCCGGAACAGCGAGATTTTTTTCTTTGAAATGTTTGGAGAAATAATTGAAAGTCTCATTCTCCTTTATATTAGCACCGTAGGTGCCTATTACTGTCCCATCTTTGCTGTGAAGACGGAAATATCGTCGTTCACTGCCACTTTGTGGCAGCAGGTCAACAGTTACAGGGTCTGCGCCTTTCCATTTTTTGTACAGGGAAGTGATAGATCCAATCAGGTGCTGCATGTGACAAATGTAGTTAACTGACTGCAATCCTGTAAATTGAATGGCCTAACAGGCATTAGTTTTTTAAGTTAAATTTGCTTTTTCTGATAATTTATGAGTTATACTCCTTCCAATAAGGTTCGTATTGTTACTGCGGCCAGCCTTTTTGATGGTCATGATGCAGCCATTAATATTATGCGTCGCATTATGCAGAGCAAAGGTGCTGAGATCATCCATCTTGGTCATAACCGGTCAGTTAAAGAGATTGTAGAAACAGCAATCGAAGAAGATGTGCAGGGAATTGCCATTACCAGCTACCAGGGCGGTCATGTAGAATTTTTTAAATACATGAAAGACCTGCTGGATGAAAATGGCTGCGGCCATATAAAAATATTTGGTGGTGGTGGTGGCACTATTCTGCCGGACGAGATTGATGAATTGCATAAATATGGAATCGCCAGGATCTATTCGCCAGATGATGGCAGACATATGGGGTTAGAAGGAATGATTGAAGATGTGATAAAGCAGTGCGACATACATCTAAATGGAAAAGCGGATTATAAAACGGCCTTGCAACTGGAAGAAGCAAAAGATATAAGGGTGATTGCGAGGAAGATTACAAATGCAGAAAATGGAGTAGTGTCAGAAGCCGGGAGCCAGGAGTTGGGAGTTGGCAAAATTCCTGTGTTGGGAATAACCGGAACCGGTGGTGCTGGTAAATCTTCTGTTACGGATGAAATTGTCCGTCGCTTCCTGAATAATTTCACTGAAAAAACAATTGCAGTTATTTCTGTTGACCCCTCCAAGAAAAAAACGGGTGGAGCATTACTGGGAGACAGGATACGAATGAATGCTATCAATCATCCAAGAGCATACATGCGAAGCCTGGCCACCCGGGATGATAATACTGCTTTAAGCAGTGCCATGCAGGATGCCATTGATATCTGTAAAGCAGCCGGTTTTGATTTTATTATTTTGGAAAGTGCCGGTGTGGGACAAAGCGATGCAAGTATCCTGGATTATTGTGATGTAAGCATGTATGTGATGACACCGGAATATGGTGCTGCATCACAGCTGGAGAAGATTAATATGCTGGACTATGCTGACCTGGTATGTATCAATAAGTTTGATAAGGCGGGGGCATTGGATGCACTGGCAGATGTAAGAAAGCAATATAAACGGAATCACCAGTTGTTCACAGCCAAAGATGAAGAACTGCCAATAATTGGCACTATGGCCAGTAAATTCAACGATGACGGAGTGAATCATTTGTTTGAACTGCTGCTGAAAAAGATTGATGTTAAAACCAACATTTCATTTGGTAAATATCATTTTGCAGAAACAGCTAAAGTGTCGCAGGCTGTCATACCACCCAGCCGTGTAAGGTACCTTTCTGAAATTGCAGAGAACAACAGAGGCTATGACCAATTAGTAAGAGAACAATCTGAGCTTGCAAGCAAGCTTTACAAGCTTCACGGGACTTTAGAGATATTGCAACATAAAAGCTCTAAAACCCCTTCTGCCGAGGGGCTTGGGGAGGCCATTCATAAGCAAATCAATTTTTATACTGAACAGTTAACACCGGTTGCCCGTAAGCTGATTACGAACTGGCCGAATAAAACAGCTCAGTACCAAAAAGATTTTTATGAGTACAAAGTGAGGGATAAAGTGATCAAACAGGAAATGTTCAGCAAAAGTTTATCCGGTACAAGGATACCTAAAGTGGTTTTACCAAAATTTAAAGACTGGGGTGACCTGCTTACCTGGCAGGCGCAGGAAAATGTGCCGGGCAGTTTTCCTTTTACAGCCGGTGTATTCCCTTTGAAAAGAGAAGGGGAGGATCCGACAAGGATGTTTGCCGGTGAAGGCGGGCCCGAAAGAACAAATAAACGTTTCCATTATGTAAGTGTTGATCAACCGGCAAAAAGGCTATCTACTGCATTTGACAGTGTGACATTATACGGAGAAGATCCTGATCATCGTCCTGATATATATGGTAAAGTGGGCAATAGTGGTGTAAGCATTGCCACTGTTGATGATGCAAAAAAGCTTTATAGTGGATTTGATCTCTGTGACCCAAGAACTTCAGTTTCTATGACCATCAATGGGCCGGCTCCTATGCTCTTGGCTTTCTTTATGAATACCGCTATCGACCAGCAGTGCGAAAAGAAAATAACTGAGCTGGGCCTGTGGGAAAAAGTAAAAAAGATAAGTGCAGATAAATACAAACACTTTCCTGCGCCTCAATACCATAATTCATCGTCTCCCGGAGAGCTTCCTGAGGGCAATGATGGATTAGGGTTAAAATTGCTGGGTTTGAGCGGTGAGGAAATTTTGCCAAAGGAACTTTATGACCACTGTAAGCAAACGGCATTGCAACAGGTAAGGGGAACGGTGCAGGCGGATATTTTAAAAGAAGACCAGGCCCAGAATACCTGTATCTTCTCCACCGAGTTTGCATTGAAACTGATGGGTGATGTGCAGGAGTATTTTATCAATAATAAAGTAAGAAATTTTTATTCAGTCTCCATAAGTGGTTATCATATTGCAGAAGCAGGAGCTAACCCTATCACGCAGTTAGCATTTACATTGGCCAACGGGTTTACCTACGTGGAATATTACCTGAGCCGTGGAATGAATATTGATGATTTTGCTCCCAATCTTTCTTTCTTCTTCAGTAATGGAATGGATCCTGAATATAGTGTGATTGGTCGTGTATCAAGACGAATCTGGGCAAAAGCCATGAAGTATAAATACAAGGCCAATAAACGCAGCCAGATGATGAAGTATCACATTCAGACATCAGGAAGAAGTTTGCATGCACAGGAAATAGATTTTAATGATATCAGAACAACATTGCAGGCTTTGTATGCTATCTATGATAACTGCAATTCACTGCATACAAATGCGTATGACGAGGCGATAACCACACCTACGGAGGAAAGTGTTCGCAGAGCGATGGCTATTCAATTAATCATTAACCGGGAGCTGGGTACTGCAAAGACAGAAAATTTTATTCAGGGTTCCTTTGCTATAGAAGAATTGACTGACCTGGTGGAGGAGGCGGTATTGGCTGAGTTTGACCGTATCACAGAAAGGGGCGGAGTGTTAGGCGCAATGGAACGAATGTATCAACGGAATAAGATTCAGGAAGAAAGTTTGTTTTACGAACACCAGAAACATTCCGGAGAATTGCCACTGATCGGCGTCAATACTTTTTTAAACAAAAAAGGAAGCCCTACAATATTGCCAACCGAAGTGATCCGGAGCACCACAGAAGAAAAAGAACAGCAAATACAAAACCTGCTTGCTTTCCGGAAGCGAAATGATGGCAAATCCGCGGAGATGCTGAAAAGATTGAAGTCTGTTGCCATCAATAATGGGAATCTTTTTGAGGAATTAATGGAAACTGTAAAATTTTGTTCTCTTGGTCAGATAACCCATGCTTTGTATGAAGTAGGGGGACAATACAGAAGGAATATGTAATAGAAAAGCCTTCATTCGAAGGCTTTTCAAAGTGATCTGTGTTAATTGGTTTATTCGCTATCAGCTATTTTTTTACCGGTTCTGTCAATTATTATCCATTTACTATTCTGCATAACTCTTGCACTTCCATCTCCAAAAGTACCGGCAAAACCATATTTGCAGGAGATAACTTCTCTGCCTTTTGTATCAATATATCCCCACATGCCTTTTTTATTAACAGCAGCTAATCCTTCGGAGAATTGTGAAGCATTTTCGTAGATCATCGGTATTGCGATTTTGCCACTGGTGTCGATAAAACCATAATCATTACCGTTGCTTACTACAGCAAAACCATTATGAAAGGACATTGCCTCGGTATATTTTGGCTCTACCAAAACTTTACCGGTGCTGTCAAGATAACCCCACTTACCATTCAGTTTAACGGCCGCAAATCCTTCTGAATAGGTTAAGGCATCCTCATAAATAAGGGGAACAACCAATTTGCCATCTTTGTCAACAAATCCATGCTTATCATCTTTGCCTACAAGAGATAAACCGCAGGTACACTCATCCACATGATCATATTGTTTTGTCCATGCCTGGCTGTAAGCTGCCATAGAAATAATAATGGCTCCAAGTAAAAGACTATATTTCATAGCACTAATTTTTTGAGTTAACTATTCTTTTCACTAGCTAAGCTACAATTCAAAAAAAGGGGGTAGTATGACCCAGCGCATAGGAAAGGATGATTCTTATTATCAAAAAGGGCAACTGGGAATCAGTGCTGTGTTTTTACATAATCAGCCTATCTGTTGAAATTCAGTTACCTTCGCATCTTTCTTAAATTGAACACTTTGCGTTTTACAGAATTTAATTTTCATCCTAACCTCTTAGAAGGAATTGAGGCTTCCAATTACGAAACGGCCACACCTGTACAGGAGCAGGTAATACCGCCGATTATGGCTGGAAAAGACGTGATTGCTTCGGCACAAACCGGTACCGGGAAAACAGCCGCTTTTTTGTTGCCGGTGATGAACCGCCTGTTGCAAAATCATGTGGATGGCCAGGTGGGGGCATTGATCATTGTTCCTACGAGGGAATTAGCCATCCAGATTTCGCAACACATGGAAGGGCTGTCTTATTTTACCCATCTTAGTTCGATTGCCATTTACGGAGGTAATGATGCTCAGAATTTTGTAGCTGAGAAAAAAGCGCTGCAGATGGGTGCTGATATAATTGTTTGCACCCCCGGACGTATGATCGCCCATTTGAATATGGGCTATGTAAATATGAAGGGCCTGCAGTTTTTGGTTTTGGATGAAGCCGACAGGATGCTGGATATGGGTTTCCAGGATGATATTAATAAAATCATCAAAGCACTTCCGGTAAAACGGCAAAACCTGTTATTTTCTGCTACCATGCCAGAGAAGATCAGGCAGTTAGCCAAAAAGATTTTACATGAACCGGTAGAAATTAATATTGCTATATCCAAACCACCGGAGAAGATCATACAAAAAGCTTTTGTGGTGTATGAACCGCAAAAGCTGCCATTGATAAAAAAATTATTGAAGGAAATTCCGTACAAAAATGCACTGATCTTCTGCAGTCGTAAGCAAACGGTTAAGCAATTGACAAGAGAGCTGAAACATGGTGGTTTTAATATTTCAGAAATTCATAGTGACCTGGAGCAATCCGAACGGGAAAGTGTGTTGAGTGCTTTTACTGCGGGTCGCATACCTGTACTTGTTGCAACAGATATTTTAAGCCGGGGTATTGATATCGATACTATTGATGTGGTTATTAATTATGATGTACCTGGCGATGGCGAAGATTATGTACATCGTATCGGACGTACTGCCAGGGCAGAGGCCGATGGTGCAGCATTCACGCTGATTGGAGAAAAGGAACAGAATAAATTTGCTGTTATTGAGCAATTATTAGGCAAGGAGGTTGAGAAAGCAGCCGTGCCTGCGGAATTGGGGGAAGCTCCTTCCTATCACCCGAGAACAAGGGCCGGCCATAGCGGACCAAAAAGAAAATTTTATAAGAGTGGTCCCAAAAGAAGATAAAATCTTCACTACATTAGTAATCCGATTTAACTGCTTTGCATGAAGTATAAACTCCGAATAAGCCTTTTTTTAGGTATTGTGATTATCATATATAGCTGCTCCCAGGCAAAGTATGCTGCTACAAACAAAAGCTATAAAAAACAGGTTAAAAAATATGCCAAAATGCTGGCAGAGTACCCGGTAAAGGATAGTTTTATTACTGCAGCTGAATGGGTGGGTACTACTAATTTTTCCATGCGTCGTCCCAATTATGTCATCATTCATCATACCGCACAAAATAGTTGTGAGCAAACATTAAAGACCTTTACTCTCCCCCGGACACAGGTAAGTTCACATTATGTAATATGTAAAGACGGAACGGTTCATCATATGCTCAATGACCTTCTTCGCGGACATCATGCCGGGGTAAGCAAATGGGGCAATGCTACAGACCTGAATTCATCCAGTATCGGTATTGAAATTGATAATAACGGGTTTGAGACTTTTACAGAACCCCAGATCAACAGCCTGATGGAAGTTTTAGGAAAATTAAAAGGAGCTTATAATATCCCTGCCGCAAATTTTATCGGCCATGCTGATATAGCACCGGGTAGAAAAGTTGATCCCAACAGGAATTTTCCCTGGCAGAAACTTGCACAAAACGGGTTTGGTCTTTGGTATGATACAACCAATATTAGTGTGCCAAAAGATTTTAATCCTGTCCAGGCTTTGCGCATTATCGGGTATGATGTAAAGAATGAAAAGAATGCCATTCAATCCTTCAAAATCCATTTTGTGCAAAGTGATACAACTAAAATCATCAATGAGAGTGATAAAAAGATATTGCTTGACCTGATGAAAAAGTATCAATAAAGAAGATAAGGACTTATGATTTCTTTCCAATCTTTCTGTTGAAGGATAGTGGAAGCTACTTCTCCCTCGCCTATTTTTTCAAAAGACCTGTATACTCCGGTGAGCTTGTCTAAGTGCCCTTTGCCTGTAGGATTTGCAACGGTAGGATATAATCTCTCTTTACACTGGCCAGGATATAACGAAATGATACATTGCAATAACTGTAAGCCGGTCTTTACCGGAGTAAAAAGATGATGGTCGGTTAGAAAAAATTTCAACCCCTGACATTTTTCACCAGCATACAAGCCATGTGTGGGAATATAAGTGATTGCAGTACTCTTAATCCCGGGTAATCGGGTATCCATAAATACCCGGTTGAGTTGTTCTCCGTTAATCCATGGGGCTCCGCAAACCTTGAAGGGTGATCCGGTACCACGGCCTTCATTTACATTAATACCTTCCAGTAAAGCCATACCGGCATAAAGCAATGCAGTTTCAGCATCTAAAATAGCCGGAGATGTAGGAGTAAATATCCAATCTGCTTCCAGAACTGTTTGTTTTCTGTTCCAGTTTTGAACTTTAATAACCGTGAGGTCTACATTCATTATTCGTTTCGCAGCAAAATAAGTTGCCAATTCACCCATTGTACAACTGTGACGAACCGGAATATTCCATCGTCCAATAAAAGATCTGCACTGTTCCTCATCGAGTAGAGGACCTTCCGCTTTTTCAAGGTCACCTCCCAGCGGGTTTGGTCTGTCCAGTATAATTAGCGGCTTTTTACACGCCGCACAGGCTTCCATTACATAAGTCATTGTCCAGAGGTAAGTATAGAAGCGGCAGCCAATATCAGGTATGTCAAATAATACCATATCAATATCAGAAAGTTCTTCCGGTGCAGGTTCCAGGTGATCTCCGTACAGGCTGATAACGGGTAAATGGGTAAGGGCATCAAAGCTATTGCTTTGGAATGCTCCATCTTCTCCTTTGGCCGATAAACCATGCTCCGGGGAAAATAGTTTTATGATTTTGAAACCTGCTTTAAGCAGTGCAGATCTTGAAGATTCACCGGTTGAGATGGTGGCAACATTATTGGTTACCAGGGCAAGACGAAAGTCTTGAAATTTATTTTCCTGCACAAGCAACTGATCGACCCCGGCCAATACTTTTTTCATTAGTATGACTAATTAAGTTCTCCGGCTTTCTCATGATCGTCATATTGATCCCGGAGTTTTAGCAGCTCAGCTTTCATTTGTTGTACTGTTTTCTGATAAGCTGGATTTTTTATAAGATTCTTTTGTTCCTGCGGATCTGTTTTCAGATCATATAACTCCCATTCGTTTACCGTATAGAAGTAGATCAGTTTATAACGGGTGCCCCTGACAGCAAGATGGGGGATGACCGTATGGTCTCTTACAAATTCATAATAATGATAATACAGGTAATTCCTGTTCAATGTTTTTTTCTTGTTTGTTACCAGTTGTTTTAAACTCAATCCCTGCATCCATCCCGGAACCGGTACACCGGCTATATCCAGAATGGTGGGAGCATAATCAATATTTTGCACCATACTATTCGTTACTGATCCGGGTTTTATTTGTCCCGGCCATCTCATCAATAAAGGGGTCTGCATGGAAACGTCATAAGCAAACCGCTTATCGAACCAGCCATTTTCACCAAGGTAAAAGCCCTGATCACTTGTGTATAGTACGGCAGTACTCTTAGTGAGATTTTTCTGATCAAGGTAATCTAAAATGCGTCCTACATTTTCATCAACTGATGCCACACAGGCCAGAAAATCCTGGATGTACCACTGGTATTTATATTTTAATAATTCTTTTCCCGTAGGTCTTAATTCTCTTAACAGTTTTCCCCTTTCCGCATAGATTTCTTTATAGCGGATTCTTTGTTTTTCTGGAACCCGGTTCATGATGGCCTTATAATAGGCTATTTGTGTTGAATCCGGTTTGTATTCCGGAATGTCCATGACATAGGCCGGATCAACTTTCAGGTCACTGCATAATTGCATATCTCTGAGTATGCTCATGGTTTGTATATGCCAGGCACTGCCACGGTTAATTGTATCAGCATACAAAGTGGCAGGTTCGGGATATGTTTTGGTATGAAACGCTTCGAGGTATTTTAAATCGGGGAAGAAATAACGGTGAGGTGCCTTATGGTGCAGCAGCAATACAAATGGTTTTGATTTGTCTCTCTGTTCCAGCCATTTAATAGTTTCATCGGTGATAACGTCTGTTGCATAGCCTTGTTGTGTAATGGTATCGCCTGTCATTTCAATCAATCGTGGATTAACATACAAGCCCTGGCCGGGTAGTATTTTCCAGTAATCAAAACCAGCAGGATAGGAATGTAAATGCCATTTACCAATAACGGCTGTCTGGTATCCTGCTGCCTGTAATAATTTCGGCATACTCATCCGTGACGAATCAAATCTTTTACGGTTGTCAATCACACCATTTTTGTGTGAATGCTGGCCAGTGAGCAAAGTAGCCCTTGCCGGGCCGCAGATAGAATTTCCTACAAACGCATTATTGAATTTTATTCCCTCTTTGGCCAGCCTGTCGATATTCGGTGTCTGGATCAGTTTTTTACTATAGGCACTGATAGCATCCGCATCATGGTCATCACTCATGATATAGATAATATTGGGTTGTTGTGCTGAGGTAGCAGCAGATAGAAGAAGAAGAAAAATAAGCAGTCGCATAGCTGATTGTATTATAAACAAGGTACAAAATTATCCTTCTCAGTATAACCCGGACAGAAAATGAGTTTCTTGTGGGTTGGTAGAATACCGGAAAATGAATATGATAGGATTGATTTCTCCAGGCAAATAAAATAGAAGCCGTGATAACCGATACTTCCGGCAGAAAGGATTGTTCTCGCCTGCAGCATACTGGCCAAAAACATTTTTTATAGATCAGGAAGATTCTCGTAATTCATTTTCCTGATAATTGTTTCATCATCAGGTTTTCTGGTTCGTATGGAATTAACAGGCCAGGCCTCCATTTTAGCAGCAGGAAATTCAAATTTCAGAATTTCAGTGATCCCTTCATCGGATAGGTTTTCATTTAACCATGTTTTTGCCAGGTCCTTATTTAAAATTAAGGGCATTCTGTGACTATTTGCTCCACCATTATGAATTTTAGTCATTAAAGTATTGGATGGCCGGGTTATAATAGAAAATGTACCTATGACTTCACCAGTTTCTGTATTTGGAACCGGAGAATAATTATATAAACCGGCAAAACAAAATATAGCTTCTCCTTTTAATGTTATGAAGTAAGGGACTTTCTTCTTAAATCCTGCTTCGTGGTGTTCAAAAAATCCTGTTGTAAATACCAAACATCTTTTATCTCTTACCCGGTGCCATACAGAACGATTATCGCCAAGAATTTTTTCACTTCGGGCATTGGCCATACTACTCCTGTATTCTTTTATTTTTTCCGGAGTATTCATATAATCTGCAATCAGGCCCCATTCAAATAACTTTATTTTATACCCGTTCTCGTTTATAACCACCGGCCATCTTCCATAGGATTGCGCTACTTTGTGATAAGTGGGTTCAAATTGAATAGTTTCCCCGCTAGTGATGTTCAGGTAATCACTAATCAATTTGATATTACTGAAGAAACTCATGTCGTAGCACATGGGATAAATTTTTCTATTTCATCCAAATGTACTTCTGTTTGCTGGCCTTTCCACAAGAGGGCCAGGTACAATTCTCCGTATCTCTCTTTTAAGGTTACTTTCAATTTATCAGCTGGTGAATATTGCCACCAGGGCAGTTTATAAAGCATATAGCTACTGATCTTTCTTTTTAATCCGTCTGATGCTTTCCATTCTTTTGGCATCAGGTTAATATAGACCCTGAAACCGGGTGGCTGCTCAGCTGCGATTTTTAATTTTTGAAAATGCTCCTCATTTGTACTGTCGTACATAAAACGATACTGGTCTTTCATCAGTAGGCGTATATGACGGTGTGCCCGTTCTTTATCTGTTTCATGCCGGGCATAGTGTGTCAGTAATAGCGAAGTTGTTTTTTCGCTATCCATTACAAAGATTCCCCTCTTATATTCCTGGCGGACAAAATACATGGGTTGCCTGAGCATGGCAGCTAAAATTTGCGGCGTTAATAACGTATAGGGGTTTAGCATTTTGCATCTATTTTATTTCATACAACTCGTTCCACCGGGTAGTAAATCTTTTACTTCTGAGCTCTTGCCTCATTTTCCAGTTTCGTTTTAATCCGGATGCTGCATATTTAATTATATCATCTCTATTACTGAAATTGATATTATCAACTGCTTCCATCAGGAAACGCTTTTGATTTTGCTCCTCATGCACGAATAGATTGGCTTGTATAGAATTATCAGGAACCAGTCCTCCTAATATAACACCGGCTTTCAGGTATTTTAAACCCGGTTCATATAGTTTTTCTGCCAGGGGCAAAGCATACTGAATTAATTCAGCTGTATCGGCTGTTGCTACCAGGAAATTTGAGTGTTGATATCTTGATTGGGGATTATACTCATACTTCTCTTTCCGGTACCCATTTGTAACTACAAATACCTGTATAGACGTTGCTGCATAATATTGACGGCGTAATTTTTCAGCAGCCCTGGAAACATAAGTTGCTACCGCTTCTTTTATTTCGCTCAGCTCAAAAACAGGTTTGCCAAACATTCTTGTAGTGGCAATCATTTTTTTAACTTCCAGCGGGTCCTTCATCGGGATACAGGGAACACCCCGGAGTTCCTTAATTAGTCTTGTTCCTACCACCCCACCCATGTTTTTCCGGGCCCATTCCTCCGGCATGTTGCGCAATTGCCACCCATTGTCAATACCCAGGTTATGAAGTTTTACGGCATATTGACGTCCCACTCCCCATATATCATCAATATAAGTCCGTTCTAATGCATCTTTTATTTCATGCACAGATTGTAAAACCATTACACCCTTAGACTCTTTTTTATTTTTTTTTGATAGCCGGTTTGCCACTTTAGATAAAACTTTAGTTGGCCCGGCCCCGATTGATACTTTAATACCGGTCCATTGTTCTACTGTTTCTTTGATTTCTTTACAGGCTTTATATAAATTATTTTCTGAAATCATACCTAATTGTAAGAATGCCTCATCAACCGAATAGACCTCTACCTGTTGTTTTCCGACAAGAGACCGGAGTGTGTCCATCACCCGCATACTCAGATCCCCATACAGATTGTAGTTACTGGAGAAAACGGCGACATTATTTTTCTCTATGATTTCTTTATTCTGATAATAGGGAGCTGCCATGCCTACTCCAATTTTTTTGGCTTCGTCTGTTCTTGAAATAATACAACCATCATTGTTGCTTAATACAACAACCGGTTTGTCATCAAGGTCAGGCCTGAAAAGCCGTTCGCAAGAGCAATAAAAACTATTACAATCCACTATTGCTATCATACCTGGTGGATTACATATGTAACGACTCCCCACACTACAAAATCGCTGAACTCTGCAAGGTTAATAGATTTATACCGGGCATTCTCCGGAATTAAAAATGCCGATGAAAAATTTTTATGAAACCGCCTTACCAACAACTCACCATTCAATACGGCCACAATAATTTTTCCATTTGCCAGTTTTACCGACCGGTCAACGATCAATACATCGTTATCAAAAATGCCGGCTTCCCGCATTGCATCACCTTTCATGCGGAAAAAATAAGTGGCCGGTTTGTTTTTGATCAGTTGTTCATTCAGGTCAATGCCCCGTTCCATATAATCATCGGCTGCAGCACCAAAGCCAGTGGCGTTTGCCGTCTTCACCTGTTGCTGCGAAAATTGCTTCGAGCCTTTATAGGCCGCCCCATAAAATTCTTCCCCTTCCATAAAATAATTTTTGTAAAGCTAAATAATTTAGTAAATTAGTGCTAAGAAAATGGGTAAGTATTTTTTGATCTCTAAATGGAAGGGTTATGGAAACTATTATCAATACTATTCCTGGTTACCGGGTTTATGAGTATTTGCTGGTACTCAGTCCGCATGAAGAATTGTGGAACCGCATCATGAAAGTGAAAGAAAATTTTGCAGAAAGGTATAAGTCTGACCATGCAAGATGGGGCGGCCCGCAAATATCGCTGGTTAATTTCTCCCAATATGAAATGATGGAAGAGCGAATTATCAACCGGCTGCGTACAGTAGCAATGGGATATCCGCCATTTAAAGTGGAGTTGAAGGATTTCGGCAGCTTCCCCTCTCATACCCTATATATTAATGTAACCAGTAAGCTGCCGGTACAAAACCTGGTTAAAAAAATCCGTACTGACGGGCAGCGGCTGATGAAGCTGAATGACGATAATAAACCACTTTTCATTATGGAACCGCACTTGACGATTGCCAGGAAGTTAAAGCCCTGGCAATATGAAAAAGGCTGGCTGGAATACAGTAATAAGCATTTCACAGGGCGATTCATTGCAGATAGCATGAGCTTGCTAAAACGACCAGCCGGGGAGCGAAAGTATCGTCTTAGTCATCAGTTTGAATTCCAAAACCTGCCGGTTACCACGAAACAAGGCGAATTATTTGGATAAAAAATCCGTACCCAATAACAGTAACCAGTGGGATGGGTGAGTGAGACAGAAGGAGAATAAAGAGTAAGCTTTTGTGAGTGTGATTATGAAGAGATAACTCTTTGTTCTCCTTTTTTATTGCGGGTATATGACGAAGTAATCTTAAAATCAAAACCAATCATAGTGTATGTCAGCAAGATTGAAGCAGGACCATTTTAAAGTGACGGCAAAGCAACAGGAAGATGGACAACAATACTTACAAGGCAGGGGAGCCCAGTTCAATACCAAAAACCGGTTCCTGAAAAATGAATTAACCAGGGAACATTCCGAAGGTATTGATGATTGGGAAGAAAGTAATGTACCGACTGTTTACATGGAGCAGGAATCAAAAACCATCGTTAATAAAGTGGAAAGTAAAGATGTAGGAATGGGGTATAGTATGAATCCTTATGCGGGTTGTGAACATGGGTGCATCTATTGCTATGCCCGTAATGTACATGAGTATTGGGGTTACAGTGCCGGGCTTGACTTTGAGCGAAAAATTATAGTGAAGAAAAACGCACCGCAACTGCTGCGTAAATTTTTAATGCATCCGAAATGGGATGCCACTCCCATTATGCTGAGCGGGAATACGGATTGTTACCAGCCTGCAGAACAGAAATACCGTTTGACAAGAGGTTTGCTGGAAGTCTGTAATGAATTCAATCAGCCGGTGGGAATACTGACCAAGAACTCCTGGATATTAAAAGATAAGGATGTGTTACAGGAAATGGCTAAAAAGAAAATTGTTTCTGCCATGGTTTCTATCACTTCTTTTAACGAAGACCTTCGCCGCACCATGGAACCACGAACAACCACCGCCAAACAAAAATTAAAAGTGATCAATGAGTTAAGTACAGCCGGTGTCCGAATGGGCATAATGATGGGCCCGATGATACCCGGGTTGAATGAACAGGAGATGCAACGTATCATGAAAGCGGCAGCTGATAACGGAGCAACATTCACTGCCTATACATTTATACGGCTGAATGGGGCTATCAAATTATTGTTTCATGACTGGTTGTACAAAAATTTTCCTGACAGGGCCGATAAGGTATGGCACCTGATAGAACAAAGCCATGATGGTAAAGTGAATGATACCCGCTGGGGTGTTCGTATGCGGGGTGAAGGAAATATTGCTGAGATGGTGGCCCAGCAATATAAAAAATATGGTAAGCTGTACAGGATGAATGCAGAGGAGTGGAGTTTGGATACTACTATTTTCCGCCGACCCGGTGAACAGGGAAAGTTATTCTGATACAAACTCCAGTAATAGTTCCTTATCCCGGTACAGCATCAATGTTTTACTCTTTATCTCAAATCTATTCACTTTTTCCAGTTGTTTGAAGAAAGCGTCTTCGGCTTGCTGTGTTTCTTCACAAAACATTTTGGTGGAAATGATAGGTGAGATGCTGATCAAATCATTAATAACGATCAGGGAACCACCGAAGGAGTTGCAACCTCCGTTACCGCCGGCCCTTTTCTTTTCATGGTCAAATCTGATAAAGGCCTTTGATGGCATATCCGGTACATTATTTCCGGTATGAATTTTCTTTAATGACCATTTGTTTTCATACAGGGATTCGGATTGATTTGCATTTCCTTTTTTCATGATAAAGGATGATAATACAATAAAAGCTCCTGTGCCAATAAAGGTGATTAGTTTCATGTGATTATTTTTTTGACACCTGACAGATGCAAAAGGAAAGCCGTTTGCACAGCAAACGGCTTTCCTTAAATGATAATATCTTGTTAACAGGCTGAGGAGGATCTAGACCTTAATATATATTTTCTTTTTATCCATCCAATAGCAGATAGCCCACATGAAAGTGATAACGCACAAAGCATACAATAAGGAGCCATTCTCTTTGGCACCGGGTGTATGAATGAGGACTTTCTTATACAGCCAGTTCCAGGGATTAACACCATTGCCTAGTTTAATCAACGCTAATCCTTTCGGAAGGAATGCACTTAAAGCAAAAACGAACAAAGCATTTTTGCCAAATACATCAAAGAATCGGGCAAGCCCGCCACGAATGTTCTTTATCTCAATCATATAAATCATGGTAGCAATGGTGATGATGGCAAGACCTGTCGTATAAATGGTGTAAGAGCTGGTCCATATTTTTTTATTGATCGGGAAGACCATATCCCAGCAAAAGCCCGTAACCAGCAATGCCACACCAATTACAAATAGTCCCGTCAGCATCGGGTACATGCCACCTGTAGTCTCTCCGGGTTTATCAGGTACAGGAAGCAGTTTGCTTTTCTTTTGTATGTAATCACCCACCAGGTAACCAAATATTACCTGTACAATAGCAGACAAAGTACTCATCAAACCTTCCGGATCAAAAGGAATGCCTTCGCCTTTATAAATATGTGAGATACCAAGAATCGTTTTGTCAATATCAGTTCCAAACCAGCCTTTCAGACTATATGGATCTGCAGGGTTGCCAATATAGCAAAGCATCCAATAAAGCAGCAGCATGATCATGCCCACTAAAAATGCTTTTCGTGCCTTCAGGTAATAAACAATAACAGATGCAAAAAAATAACACAAAGCAATACGCTGTAATACTCCGAATACCCGTACACCTTTTATTGTTTCAACGATATTGCCAGCTTTGTCTTTTGAATAATCGAGCCAGGTAAAACCTTTGAAGATGGTCACTTTCTGCAGTTCTGTGGTTCCTTCTGCAAGACGGTTCACTTCGGTTACAAAGGGCCACCAATTAAGAAATAAACCAATCAGGAAAATAATAGCTGTTCTCTTCAGCACTTTTCTCCAGAAAACATTGTCACCAGCAGCTTCCAGCCGTGGCATCACAAATGACATGGCATTTCCGACGGCAAATAAGAAGAAAGGGAATACGAGATCAGTTGGTGTTAATCCATGCCAGGGTGCATGTTCAAGTGGTGCGTAAATATGTGCCCAGGAACCGGGATTGTTTACTAAAATCATGAGGCAAACAGTAGCACCCCGAAAAACATCCAGGGAATAGAAGCGTTGATTCATCCTGATTTATTTTGGAATTGAAGATAGAGAATGCTGTTAGTTTAAGAAAGATATACAGGAATTAGTAATTTCTTTGATAAGATATGGCGGACTATCCCGGATCAGCCCTCGGTTCTCTATTAACTTCTTAAGTCAACTAAACATCATTTTTCCCATGCTCAGAAGTTGACCATTGTCACAAATAGACGTTCAACAGGATTTGTGTTAATATAAATTTAATAGGCTCGTAATTCTACGAATAGTTATCAACTTATGGGGGTAAATCCTTCAAAATCCGGCGATTT
Source organism: Chitinophagaceae bacterium (assembly GCA_041738795.1). Classification (GTDB taxonomy): domain Bacteria; phylum Bacteroidota; class Bacteroidia; order Chitinophagales; family Chitinophagaceae; genus JJ008. The sequence continues at coordinate 262,106 of JBGSPB010000014.1, forward strand.
TATTCGCTTCCCACTCCCATCTTCTCCTATATTTGCCTGCAAATCGGGGTGCCTGATTCAGGAATGTTCTGATTTTGCACTTAATATATTGAAAATCAATTATATAAATAAGATTTATGTGATTGAAGTGGCGAAGCTGTGAGCAAAATTTTTTTGAATTGAGCAAAAAATGGTTAGCCGTCTACACACGGCCAAGGTGGGAAAAAAAAGTAAACCAGCTTCTTGCAGAAAAGGGCCTGGAGAGTTATTGCCCGTTGAACAAAGTAAGACGTAAATGGAGCGACAGGGTAAAGATTGTGGAGGAGCCTTTATTCAAATCCTACGTTTTTGTAAAAGTGACGGATGAAGACCGGTCGGCTGTAAGAATGACGAATGGCGCTGTCAATTTTGTATATTGGAATGGGAAGCCGGCCGTAATCAGGGAAAAAGAGATCAATGCCATAAAAAGATTCCTGAATGAATATGAAAATGTGGAAGCCCGTAAAGTAGAGCTGAATGTAAATCAACGGGTGCGGATTACCAACGGAACCTTCATGGACCAGGAGGGTAAAGTGCTGGATGTACGCCATAAAATGGCCAAAGTAGCCATTGATAGTTTAGGCTATATTTTAGTGGCTTACATTGACAGAAGTAAATTAACTTCGGCGCTGCCAAAATAAAAACCAGACCTTATTTTTTGCAGCCCGCCTGCACCTATTAATAAAGAAGTATCAATGAATTTTAACCGGTTTTTACTACTATTAGCTTTACCCTTTTACCTTCTTTCCTGTAAACCACAGCAGGTTCTTCCCAATTATCTTGAGAATTTATCTGATACAACAGGAAAAGGAGCTGTTAAAATACCCGAGTTAAGAGTTCAGAAGAATGACCAGCTTTTTATTCAGGTTTACAGTGGCAGCAAGAAACCCGAAGCTTCAGATGTTTTTTATAATCTTCCAGCTTCACAGGGTGCAGGGCAGGGCGCTGTCACATCAGGTTTTCTTGTTGATGTATTGGGTAATATTGATTATCCGCAGCTTGGTAGTATACATGCTGAAGGTTTGACAAAGCAAGAGCTGGCAGCAGAAATCAGGAAAAGATTGACACAACCCGTTGAATTATTGGCGGATCCATCTGTTATTATCCGGTTCCTGAATTTTAAAGTAAATGTATTGGGAGAAGTGGCGAAGCCGGGACTAATTAATGTTCCGGGAGAAAGAATAACTATACTGGAGGCCATTGGTTTGGCCGGCGATATTACACAATACGGCAGGAAGAATACAGTAAAGGTGATCAGGGAAATTGATGGCGACAGGAATATTGGAACAATAGATCTGTCTTCAAAAGATCTTTTTGAATCACCTTATTACAATTTACTTCAGAACGATGTAGTAATGGTAGAGCCTTCAAAACGGAAAGCTCAAAGTGCTGAACAGGCACTCACGGCACAGAAAATATCTTTTGCGTTAACGATAGTAACCGTTGCAGCCACATTGGCTAATATTTTTATAAGAAATTAATACCTGCTATTTTTTATTAGCATTTTAATACATGCAAGATCTAGATAAGAACACTATTAATACGAATAAGAGTGAGCTCTGGAACCTTAGCTTCAGGGATCTTTTCTTTAAATATGTTCGCTTTCTGCCATTATTTGTAATATCGGTAGCCTTAGCACTGCTTGCCGCATTTATGTACCTGCGTTATGCAGTACCTGTTTATGGTGTGGGCGGCACAATGCTGATAAAGAGTGAACAGACCAGTGGCAGAAGTGATAAGTTTGAGGAAATGTTTGTGAATGATAAAGCTCAGAATATCCAGAGCGAAATAGAGATATTAAAGTCAAAACCACTGATGCAGAGAGTGGTTAGCAGCCTTAATTTACAGTTTACGTATTATGTAGTAGGGAAAATAAAAACGGTTAATATTTATAAGCAATCCCCTTTCTGGATTGAAGCAGTGCAGATCACAGATTCCAGCCGTTCATTTACCACCACGGTGAAATATTTAAATGAAAACGAGATCAGTATCAATGGTGGTGCTGCTACATCATTTGGAAAAACTTTTCAAAATGCAAACGGAACTTTCAGGATACATAAGGTTCCGGGAGCCAGTAACAGTACAGAGTATAGCGTAATATGGAAGCCTGTTATGGCCGCTGCCGCTACTTATGCCGGAACTATTTCTGTTTTGCCTAAAACTCCCGGAACAGGCATATTAAATGTCAGTATGAAGACAGATAATTCCTATATGGGTGCTGACATAGTCAATAAGCTAATGGAGCAATACAGTAATTATAGTATTGAACAAAAGAAATTGTCTTCAGATCAGATACTGAGCTTTATTGATGCCAGGCTGGATGATTATGGACGGAAACTGGATAGTGTTCAAACCATGTACAAGGATTACCAGGTTAAAAACAACCTGATCAATTCCGAAATACAAACTGGTAGTTACTTTGAAAATATTGCGGAATCAGATAAAACTACCAATCAGCAAACCATTCAGTTCAATGTGGCAGGAATGATTGATGATTACCTGGCTGATAAGCGAAATGAATATGGTAAAATTGTCGTTCCCTCCTCTTTAGGATTAGAGGATATGACATTAAATGAATTGGTAGGTGCGTATAATAAGGCACAATTAGAAAGGCAGCAATTGCTTGAAGCAAACATACCGGTGAATAACCCGGCAGTAAAGCAAGCCACTGGCCAGATTGAAAAATTGAGGGTTAGTATCAGGGAAAATTTGAAAAACATTAAAACATCAGTCAATACAGTAATTAATAAATACCGGCAGCGTAGCAATATCAGTGAAGAGCAGTTAAGGGCAATGCCGGCGAAAGTAATTGAATTGGCTGAGTTAAAAAGACAGGTGGAAACCGTACAGAATTTGTATAAATTCTTACAAGAGAAAAAAGAAGAAACAGCTATTTCAAGGGCCTCCACTATTTCCAGTTCAGGAATAATTGACAAAGCTTTTCCAAACAACAACCCTGTATCTCCAAATAGAAAGGCAATACAAATAATGGCCATCTTGATCGGTCTTGGTTTACCAGCTCTCTTCATATTTGTTGGCGAAGTGCTGAATGATAAAGTAAGTACCCGTTTTGATATAGAAAAACTTACCCAGGCACCTATATTGGGCGAAATAGGCCATTCCTACTCAGATAATACGCTGGTGGTGAGTAAAACCACCCGTAGTATGGTGGCAGAACAGTTCAGGATTATCCGTTCTAACCTGCAATACGTTCTTAATAAAAAAGATAAAGCTGTTATTCTTACCACCTCTTCTTTTAGCGGAGAAGGTAAATCATACATATCTACCAATATGGGAGCAGTGCTGGCATTAGCCGGTAAGAAAACTGTCATACTTGAGTTTGATATTCGTAAACCAAAAGTGTTGTCAGGATTGGGCATTTCAAAGGGTCCGGGTATAACGAATTTCCTTGTTGGTAAAACAAATAACCTGCAGGAGCTGATAAAGCCGGTTCCGGGGCATGAAAATTTATTTGTATTAGGATGTGGTCCTATTCCTCCTAACCCGGCAGAATTATTGCTGGACCCCCGGTTAGATGAAATGTTCGCCTGGTTGAAAGACCACTTTGATATTGTGCTGGTAGATACTGCCCCTGTAGGTATGGTAAGTGATGCCATGACCCTGAGTAAATTTGCTGATTGCACCTTGTACCTCGTAAGGCAGGGTCACACCTTTAAGAAACAAGTGGCCCTGATTGATGAATTCTACCAGGAGAATAAATTACCCAAAGTCTCTATTATCATTAATGATGTCAAAGTGAAGCCGGGCTATGGTTATTATGGCTACGGCCGCTATGGCTATGGCTATGGTTATGGCTATGGCAGCTACTACGAGGAGGAAACACCGCCTGCAAATTTCTTTGAAAGATTATTGGCCAGGTTTGATATCAGGAAAATTTTTGGTAGTAGAAAACGAAAATAAATATCCCCTTATTCCCAATGCGTATATTAATAACAGGAGGTGCCGGCTTTATCGGTTCCAATCTTGTTGAAAATTTGTTGCAGGATGAAAGAGTATCATTCGTAAGAGTGTTAGATAATCTTGCCACCGGCTTCCTGAAGAATATAGAAGAGTTCCTGACTCATCCAAAATTTGAATTTATTGAAGGTGATATATGCAGCTATGAAACATGCCTGGCTGCCTGCCATGGTATAGATATTGTTTCTCACCAGGCGGCGCTCGGTTCGGTACCCCGTTCGATCAATGATCCGCTTACGACTAACAATGTCAACATCACCGGTACGCTCAATATTTTTACCGCCGCAAAAGAAACAGGCATTAAAAGAATAGTGTATGCAGCCAGTTCTTCTACCTATGGTGATCATCCCGGTTTACCTAAAGTCGAAAATATAATCGGTAACCCTCTGTCGCCCTATGCCGTTACCAAGTATGTTAATGAATTGTATGCAAGGGTATATGCCAGTTTGTATAATATGGAATTTATAGGTCTCCGGTATTTCAATATTTTCGGGCCGAAACAAAATCCTGGCGGTGCTTATGCAGCAGTGATACCTTTATTTGCAGAAGCATTGTTGAATAATAAACCACCCACGATTAATGGGGACGGCAGTCACAGCCGTGATTTTACCTATGTAGCCAATGCAGTGCAGGCGAATATACTTTCTCTGTTTACTTCCAGTAAAGAAGCGGTAAACCAGGTATATAATATCGCCTGTGGTGAGCAAACATCTTTATTGGAATTGTTTGACGGTTTAAAAAGGGAGGCATCCTCAATAATGCAACCTCTTTTTGGGCCTGAAAGGAAAGGAGATGTAAAACATAGCCTGGCAGATATATCTAAGGCAAAACAATTTTTGGGGTACAACCCTGTTGTTAATGTCGAAGAAGGTTTAAGAAAAACATTTAACTGGTATAAATCTCAGAAAGGATAATCATTATGTCAAAAACAATCATCATCACGGGGGGAGCTGGTTTCATTGGTTCTCATGTGGTAAGGTTATTTGTTACCAAATACCCTGATTATAAAATAATAAACCTGGATGTATTAACCTACGCCGGCAACCTGGAAAATCTCCGGGATATTGAAAGTGCACCGAATTATATTTTTGAGAAAGCGGATATCCTGGATAAAGATGCACTGGAGCGAATATTTAAGTTATACCAACCAGATGGAGTTATTCACCTGGCGGCCGAAAGTCATGTGGACCGTTCCATTGCTTCCCCCCTGGATTTTGTGTACACCAATGTAATAGGTACGGTGAACCTGTTGAACACGGCAAAACATTTCTGGAAAGATAATTTTGAAGGAAAGCGTTTTTATCATGTGTCCACCGATGAAGTATATGGTGCTTTGGGTGACACCGGTTTCTTTACGGAAGAAACAAAATATGATCCGCATTCGCCTTACAGCGCATCCAAAGCTTCCAGCGATCATTTTGTAAGAGCATATCATGATACCTATGGTTTGCCCATAGTAGTTAGTAATTGTTCCAACAATTATGGCCCCAATCATTTTCCTGAAAAACTGATTCCATTATTTATAAATAATATTATTACTAAAAAATCATTGCCTGTTTATGGCGATGGTCTGTATACCCGCGACTGGTTATTTGTAAAAGATCATGCCATAGCTATTGATCTTGTTTTTCATAAAGGGAAGAACGGAGGTACTTATAATATCGGTGGTTTTAATGAATGGAAAAATATTGACCTGGTAAAACTGCTTTGTAGCCAAATGGATAAAAAGCTGGGAAATGCACCAGGCACCAGTGAGCAATTGATCACTTATATAAAAGACAGGCCGGGTCATGACAGGCGTTATGCTATTGATGCATCTAAGATCAATAGAGAACTGGGTTGGAAGCCATCAGTCACCTTTGAAGAAGGTTTATCACAAACAATTGATTGGTACCTGGAGAATACGGAGTGGCTAAAGCATGTTACTTCCGGTGAATACAAGCGGTATTATGAGGAGCAGTATAAGGGAGAGGAAGGGTAGGGGTTGGGGCAAAGGTTAAGGCTAAGATTGAGATTAAGGTTGAGGTTAAGGTTAAGGTCAGGATTGAGTTTTAGGATATAAGAACAAAGTATTATGGCGTATCATGACTTTACCGAAATGCCTGTATGGTAGCTTGCTACAGAAATAGTTAAAGATGTTTATAAGCTTACAGAAAAATTACCGAAAAGAGAAGATTATGCTTTATGCGGTCAACTCAGAAGTGCAGCCGTTAGCATTCCCGGAAATATTGCAGAGGGGTTTGGAAGAGGACATAAAAAAGATAAAATCAACTTTTATTACTATTCACGGGGCAGTGCCTGCGAAGTAAGAAGTCATTTGCTGGCGGGTAAAGCTGCTAATTATTTTGAAGACCAGGAAATTGAAATCATAATTGCAAAATGTTTAAAGATATCAGAAGAGCTTAACCGAATTATAAAGGGGCTAAACTCTTAACCTAAACCTCAACCTTAACCTTAACCTCAGTCTTCTTCTATATGAAAGGAATCATTTTAGCCGGCGGAAGTGGCACCAGGCTGTATCCAATTACAAAAGCGATCAGTAAACAACTGATGCCGATCTATGATAAGCCGATGATCTATTATCCGCTATCGGTTTTAATGATGGCAGGGATCAATGAAATACTCATCATCACTACTCCTGAAGACAACCCGCAGTTCAAAAGATTATTAGGTGATGGCAGTAAAATCGGTTGCCGCTTTGAATATGCCGTTCAGGAAGTACCCAATGGCCTGGCCCAGGCATTTGTCATCGGTGAATCTTTTATTGGTAATGACAAGGTTGCGCTGGTCCTCGGTGATAATATTTTTTATGGAACCGGGATGGGCAAACAATTACAACAGTTGAAAAATGTGGAAGGCGGATATGTGTTTGCTTACCAGGTAGCTGATCCGGAAAGATACGGTGTGGTAGAGTTTGATGAAAAATTTAATGCACTGAGTATAGAAGAAAAACCGGCTCATCCCAAATCTCACTTTGCTGTTCCCGGTTTGTATTTTTATGATAACAGTGTGGTTAAGATTGCAAAAGAACTGAAACCTTCGGCAAGAGGTGAATATGAAATTACCGATGTGAATAAAGTGTACCTGCAAACTGGGAAATTAAAAGTGGCGGTGCTCGACAGGGGAACGGCCTGGCTCGATACAGGTACCTTTGATTCGTTGAGTGATGCCAGTGAATTTGTTAGAGTGATCGAGAAAAGACAGGGAACGAAAATCGGCTGTATTGAGGAAGTGGCATACCGGAATAATTTTATTTCACGGGAACAGTTACTGCAGCTTGCCGCTGAACTCTCCAAAAGCGGGTACGGGGAATATTTAAAAACAATAATCAATTAAACCAAACTAAATGAAAATTGCAGTAGTCGGAACGGGTTATGTTGGCCTGGTCAGTGGTACCTGCTTTTCCGAAACGGGAAATAAGGTAACCTGTATCGATATAGATAAGGCAAAAGTGGAGAAGCTCAATGCAGGGCAGATTACGATCTATGAACCAGGTCTCGAAAAAATTTTTTTACGAAATATCAAAGAAGAAAGGCTTCATTTTACGACCTCATTGGAAGAGGGAATAAAAGAGGCAAGTGTGATTTTCCTGGCGCTGCCCACCCCACCCGATGAGGATGGCAGTGCAGATTTGAAATATATTCTCGGGGTGGCAAAGGACCTGGGCAAATTATTACAACCGGGGGATTATAAAGTAATCGTGGATAAAAGCACAGTGCCGGTGGGCACAGCCGAAAAAGTTAAACAGGCAATATTGGACAGCAGTGCCGGTAACATTGCTGATACATTTGATGTGGTAAGCAACCCGGAGTTTTTGAGGGAAGGGGCCGCTGTGGAAGACTTTATGAAACCCGACCGGGTAGTTATCGGAACCAGTTCCGAAAAAGCAGCCAGCATAATGCGGCAACTATACGAACCCTTTGTGCGCCAGGGTAATCCTATTATTTTCATGGATGAAAAAAGTTCTGAATTGACCAAGTACGCCGCCAATAGTTTCCTGGCGGCCAAGATTTCCTTCATGAATGAAATTGCACTGCTCTGTGAAAGGGTGGGCGCCGATGTGGATATGGTACGAAAAGGTATTGGTACAGATTTCAGAATCGGTAAACATTTTCTATACCCGGGCCTGGGTTATGGAGGAAGTTGTTTTCCCAAAGACGTGCAGGCATTGTCCAAATCGTCCAAAGATGCAGCGTATGAGTTTAAGATTTTAAATGCAGTGATGGAAGTGAATAAGCGGCAAAAGGATTTTTTCATAGAAAAAATCAAAAACTATTATGGCAATGATATCAAGGGCCGGCGTTTTGCCTTGTGGGGATTGGCTTTTAAACCCAATACGGATGATATCCGGGAAGCCCCGGCATTGGATGTGATCGATTTCCTCGTCAGCGGGGGTGCTGTTGTAACAGCCTACGACCCGGAAGCAATGCCTAATGTAAAAGAACATTACCATAATAAAAATGCTTCAATAGGTTTTTCCGACAGCCAGTATATAGCGTTGGAAGGAGCAGATGCCCTCATCATTTGTACCGAGTGGAATGAGTTCCGTACACCTGATTTCGAACAAATGATAAAACGGCTGAAAGCGAAAGTTATTTTTGACGGTCGTAACCTGTATGATACTACATCTATGAGCCTGCTCGGATTTCATTATGAAAGTATTGGCCGCCGGAAAGTAGTGCCCTGATCAGACCAGGTAGCGGGAGTTGGCTTAAATTTTATCTTCATTCATAAATCACCACATGAAAAGAGTACTTATTACCGGGGCAGCGGGTTTTTTGGGTTCGCATTTGTGCGACCGGTTTATCAAAGAAGGGTATGAAGTTATTGGGATGGATAATTTAATAACCGGCAACCTGAAAAATATTGAGCATTTATTTCCACTGAAGGAATTCAGTTTTTATCACCATGATGTAAGTAAGTTCATTCATGTGCCCGGGCCGCTGGATTATATCCTGCACTTCGCTTCACCGGCCAGCCCGATCGATTATTTAAAAATTCCTATCCAGACCTTAAAAGTAGGTTCGCTGGGTACACATAATTGTCTGGGCCTCGCATTGAGTAAAAAGGCAAGGATATTGGTGGCCAGTACCAGTGAAGTATATGGCGATCCGCTGGTACATCCGCAAAATGAAGACTACTGGGGAAATGTAAACCCGGTGGGACCCCGCGGTGTATATGATGAAGCGAAGCGGTTCCAGGAAGCGATCACCATGGCTTATCATACCTATCATGATGTAGAAACAAGAATCGTACGGATATTCAATACCTATGGTCCGCGGATGCGGTTGAATGATGGCCGGGCATTACCTGCTTTCATAGGACAGGCATTGCGGGGCGAAGACCTTACAGTATTTGGTGATGGAAGCCAGACCCGCAGTTTTTGTTATGTGTCAGACCTGGTGGATGGTATTTACCGCCTGCTGCTCAGCGATTATGCCCAGCCGGTAAATATTGGCAACCCCGACGAGATCAGCCTGAAAGATTTTGCAGAGGAGATCATCTGGCTCACCGGTTCAAAACAAAAGATCGTTTACAAACCATTACCGGCTGATGATCCCAAACAGCGGCAACCGGATATCACCAGGGCAAAACAGTTATTGGGCTGGGAACCTGCCATTGCAAGGGCAGAAGGATTAAAGATCACTTACGAGTATTTTAAATCCTTGCCGGAACAGGAAATATGGAAGGATAATCTGGCGTTTGGAAAGAAATGAAAATTGCTGGCAAGGTCAGCGTTTATATGAAGCTGATTGAAATAAAGAATGACTTCTTATTATGCTGGTTGAAAACTATACCATAACAGATTTTTCGCCGCATCTTTTCTGGGATATGAAGCCCGGTAGCGCTGATCTGGTGAAGCATCAACGCCTGATCGTGGAAAGGGTGATTCAAAGGGGCTCCAGAAAAGATTTTGACTTGCTGCAAATGGTATATAACAGGGAAACTATCAGGACAATCATCAGGCAAATTGCATGGCTGAATGAAAAGGACATGGTTTTTGTACATGTCTATTTTGATATTCCTTTTTTGGAAATGAAATGTTATACAAAGAGACAGTCAGCACGGTATTGTTAAATAACCTGCAGCGGTTGATATCATTCCATGAATTGAATGAGTTTGTACTGGTGGGAGGTACAGCACTTTCGCTTCAAATCGGGCATAGGAGAAGCATAGATATTGATTTGTTTACTGCGGGAGTTTTTCCAGCCGAAACATTACCAGATTTTCTAAGGGAAAATGGTTTTTCCTTTCACCAGCAAAACCGCTTTAAAGGAGGTTTACTTGGGCATATTGATAATATCAAAGTTGATTTTATCCGTCATGCTTATCCATGGGTAAAGCCACCACAGGTTATTGAAGGTATCCGTTTGGCTTCGTTGGAAGATATTGCAGCCATGAAGCTGAATGCCATTACGGGAAACGGTACCCGCCTGAAAGACTTTGTGGATGTTGCATACTTGTCAGCCTATATGAATTTGTCATCCATGCTTGATTGGTATGAGCAAAAATATCCTGACGTAAACGGCACCATGGCTTTGAAATCAATATGTTACTTTAATGAAATTGATTTTTCTGCAGGTATTGATTATACCGACAACGGGATGAATTGGGAGATTATTGAAAAAAGACTTCTTAATATGGTGCGGGAACCCGGAAAACAATTTCCTGTTTTATAAGGAATCGTACCCTGAACTGATAATCATTACTGATCATCTTAACCATGACTGCTGATTTTTTTGCACACCCCACTGCGGTAATAGATAAAGGTTGCCGGATCGGTGCCGGAACCAAAGTCTGGCATTTCAGTCATCTGATGCCCGGAGCAGTGATTGGTGAGAACTGTGTGATCGGGCAAAATGTATTTGTGGCTGACCAGGTACAGATCGGTAATAATGTAAAAGTGCAGAACAATGTTTCCTTGTATGAGGGAGTAATTTGCGAGGACGATGTTTTTATAGGGCCTTCGGTCGTATTTACCAATGTTATCAATCCAAGAAGTGCTGTTTCAAGAAAAGATCAGTTTCAAAAAACAATTATAAAGAAGGGAGCCACTATAGGTGCCAATGCCACCATTATCTGCGGCAATGAAATTGGGTGCTACGCATTGATCGGGGCAGGGGCGGTGGTTACCAAACCTGTTGCAGCTTATGCACTGGTAATAGGTAATCCGGCCCGGCAAACTGGTTGGGTAAGCGAACAGGGACATACCCTTCAATTTGTAAATGGTAAAGCAGTATGTGAAGGCAGCAGGCAGGAGTATCAATTGATGGACAATACCATTTCAAAAGTCGAAACCCAACCTTGAATTTTTCAACCCCTTCATCCCACATCAAACATTGAAAAATTTCGTTCTCATAGGTGCAGCAGGTTATATTGCCCCCCGGCATATGAAGGCGATAAAAGAGACCGGCAACAATTTGCTGGCAGCGCTGGATCCGCATGATTCAGTGGGAGTACTGGACCAGTATTTCCCGGAAGCTGATTTCTTTACCGAGTTTGAACGGTTTGACCGGCATTGTGAGAAATTAAAAAGAAGCGGTACACCGATTGATTACGTAGTGGTGTGCAGCCCGAATTATCTCCATGATGCACATATCCGGTTTGGACTTCGCATTGGTGCAGATGTAATTTGTGAAAAGCCGGTGGTGCTGAACCCCTGGAATGTGGAGGCGCTGATGGAGATGGAAAAAGAAACCGGTAAAAAAGTATATACCATCTTACAGTTGCGGCATCATCCGGCCATCATCGGCTTGCGAAATAAAATTCAGCATGCCCCGGCCGGGCAAAAGTATGTAGTGGAGTTGAAATACATTACAGCCCGTGGTCATTGGTACCTGCATAGCTGGAAAGGTGATTTGCAGAAAAGCGGGGGTCTTACAACGAATATAGGATTGCATCTGTTTGATATGTTATTGTGGATTTTCGGAGAGGTGAAGGAAAGTACAGTCTATGAACATAATGCTGCCTATGCAGCGGGCCGGCTTGTATTGGAAAAAGCAGATGTTGAATGGGAATTGAGTATAGATGAAAACAGGCTCCCCGAAAAAATCAAACGGGCCGGGGGAAAGTCACTCCGGTTATTAACAATCAATAATGATGAAGTAGAGTTTAATGATGGGTTTGAGAATCTTCATACGGTATTATATACTGAAATATTAAAAGGGCAAGGAATAAAGCTTGATCAAATAAGAATTCTTACGGAATTTTTAAGTTCAATTAGGCACATAAAAAAATAGCCAAAAAATTTTAAAAATGATGATGTGAAGGTTGTAAAACAGGTCTATATTTATTTTGGCTCTTATTTTATTAATGCTGCTGTTTCATTCCTGCTCTTATCTTTATTAACGAGATACCTGACGCCTCATGATTATGGGATTATCAATTTATACAGCTCATTCCTTATTTTTTTAATGCCATTTCTTACCGGGGGAGTACTAACACCGTTATCCGTTGAATATTTTAAAAAGGATAATGACTCTTATAGAGAATACTTTACCAATGCACAGGTCATTCCGTTCATCGCTCTTTGTATTTTAACCCTTTTATGCATACTCTCAGGAAATGTACTTGCTGCATTTTTACGGGTGCCTATTTTTTGGATTTACCTCTTACCGGTTACAGCCTGGTTCATTTTTATTAATGAAACCAGTATGACGATCGCTAGAAATAAGAACCAACCCTGGCTGTATGCAGGATTTTCAGTTGGAAAAAATCTTGCTGAAATGGCACTCACTGTCGGATTGGTAATTGGGTTAAGCTGGGGCTGGCAAGGAAGGGTTTCGTCCGCTGTATTGGCCCCCTTTTTATTTCTTTTTATTTCTTTTTATTTTTTTTATCGCTGGAAATTTCTGTCGTCAACTATAAACTGGAAAATAGTAAAAGCGATATTCTGGCTGAGTATCCCTTTTGTTTTTGAAAGGCTTTCTATTTTTGTATTGGGATTTTCAGACAAATATTTTATAGATAAGTTTGACTTAAGAGGAACTGAAGAAGTGGGTTTATACGGGCTGGCGGGTCAGCTGGCGTCTATTGTTTTTCTGATTATTATGTCTTTGAACAGCGCATACCATCCTTATCTATTTAAAAAATTATCAGAAGGTCATGTTGCAGGATTCCACAGATCTACCTGGCTTTATATTGCAGCCTGTGGCATAGTGGTAGCCGGATTGTTTATTGCTTTGCCTTTTTTATTTAAATTTTTTATTGGTGAAAAATTCCAGGACGCATTACCTTATGCCTATATTCTGACCGGTGGGTATTTTATGTGGGGCATTTATAATGCCTTCTATGGATACCTTATTTATATTTCTAAAAACCGCCAGATATTATATGCAGCTATTGCTGGTATGTGTATTAGTTTGGCCTTAAACACTTTTCTTGTGCCGGTTTACGGTGCAAAAGGGGCAGCAGTTACAAGTGTCATTACATACACTGCGATGGCCCTGATAAGTTTTTTATATGTCAGAAAATATTTTGTCTTAAAAAAGGTATAGAATGTCACTACTGAAGAATTTATTTTATACAGGATTAGATCTTGTGACACTTAAAAAGGGAGTCCCTAAAAAGATCAATAATCATGTAGTTCGCTTTCCGGCCAGGTGGAGCCGCTATTATGAGAGCAATTATGAAGAGGATAATTATAGATTTCTTCAACAGCAAGTAAAGCCAGGTATGCAACTTATTGATATTGGTGCTCATATTGGTTTATTCAGCACTACAGCATCTCAATTGACAGGTCCCGGTGGAAAAATAATTTGCTTTGAGCCGACTCCGGGTACTTATACTGTACTAAAAGAAACTTTGCGATTGAATAAATGCGATAACGTAATACCGGTACAAGCCGCAGTGAGTGATAAAGAAGGAGAAGCGGTGTTTTATGTGAGTGATACGGAAGCCTGCAATAGCAATAGCCTGGTCAAGAATAAAGAAGAAAATGAAATAACTGGTTACCCTGTAAAACTGGTGACGATCGACAATGTAGTATCGGCTTATGCTTTAAAACCCTCTATAATAAAAATTGATGCAGAAGGGGCAGAACTTGATGTGTTAAAAGGGGGGGTACAGACATTTAAAAGTATAAAACCAATTTTAATATTGGGTCTTCATCCGGCATTCATCAAGCAAAAGGGAGATTCCCTGGAAACTATTTGGGATTTACTCGAAGAGAATAATTATGAGGTAAAGCTTGATGGCAAAGTTTTAACGAAATCACAGTTTTGCAGCCATACATTATTGTTTGATGTACATTGTTTTTAAAAAATATTTGGAACCATTTTTGTTATAGGTCATTTCCTATTAATTAAAGACCTGTTTTGATTCATTTATTTCTTGTAATCAGTAATCAGCGGGTAATTGAAAGTGTTTGTTTAAAGAAATACCTGAATTATGAATGGTTTTGAAAAAATTTGCAGTCCATTAATTCCTGGTGGTGAAGTCACACTGATTTGTTCTTATAAGCCTAAGGATATAATCAATTTGTATTCTGATCTGGCGGATATTGACGTTTCAATGTATTTCGCCGGCATAAATAAAGTTGATCTTTTTGAGTGCAATACAACGGGATACAGATTCTATTATCCGTTTAGTTTGGCTGGTGATGGAATCTTTTATGCAGGAATTCAGAAAAAAAAACAACTCAGTGGAATAGATTATTATCGGGATTGGTCCTATGACAATGAGTTTGCCTTAAAAATGATTAATAAGGGAGATAAAATTCTTGAAATTGGATGTGGTACTGGCAAATTCTGTGAGGCCATTCAGTCAAAATCTATACATTACACAGGCCTGGAATTAAATGATCAGGCAGTTACTCAGGCGAATCAGAAGAGTCTTAATGTTATGAATGAATTGATAGAAGTTCATTGTAAAAGGACACCTGAAGCTTATGACTTGGTTTGTGCATTTCAAGTGTTAGAGCATATTGCAGATGTAAAATCATTTCTTAGCGCTTCTCTTGAAAGCCTAAAAAGGGGAGGTAAGTTAATTATCGGAGTACCAAATAATGAGCCTTACTTTCAGCGATTTAGTAAGTATGAAACTTTTAATCTGCCTCCCCATCATATGGGGTTATGGAATTTAAAAGTTTTTAAAAAGTTAACTGAATATTTTCCAATTACACTTAAGAGTGTTACATATGCTCCCAAAAATGAGAGAATTTTAGTCGATGCTTACCTAAGGGCTAAATTATGGAGTGGTGTAAAATCACTGCCCAGGTTTCATTCTGCATTTGAAAAATTAAAAATGTTATTGCTTGCTCCGGTAACCGTACCGTTAAGTATTATTAAACGATATACCACCGGTATCAATGGCGGATATATTGCTGTTGCTTTTGAGAAAAGTTAAACTGTTAATTCGTTCCAATACCCGAATGTAGGGACAGGTGTGGTCTGTTATTTGCACTGATAGGATTTCTATTGCAAATGAAAAAGTATCTTATTCTATTTTTTATTCTATTTAATTGCGCTGTAGGGTTTTCACAGTTGAATCTTTCTGTTTATTACAGTAATGGTGAAAAGGATACAATAGCAGATGTTGTCGGGATATTAAAAGAACAATTGTCAAAGGGAAAGTCATTGTCGTTCCAAGAATTTGATGAAAGTAAGTTTACCGGAAGGGGAATTTTGCTTTCAGCAAGGCCTGAACGATGGAAAAAATTTGCAGCCTCTATAAAGAAATCAGGCCCGGAGGGTGTTACTATAACAAGTACCGGCAGTGCAGTTATTATTATTGGAAACTCTAAGCTGGCAGTGCAGCATGGAGTATTTATTTACCTCGAGAAGCTTGGATACCGGTTTTATTTTCCTCACCCCGACTGGCATATCATTCCTTCAAAGTTTGACCTATATCCAAAAATCAACTATACTGGCGGGCCGTCCTTTGATCATCGCCGAATCTGGTACGGGTATGGAACCGGTTCGAAGCAGTCAGATGCAGATTATAATTTTTGGTTTAAGGCCAACCGGCAGGGCGGGGCATTGAATGCAAGTTTTGGGCAGGCTTATGATGATATCGTTTACAGGAACCAGGAAGTTTTTAAAAAGCACCCGGAATGGTTTTACCCGCAACCGGCAACCGGTGTTCTTCCGGATGATCCTAAATTCAATATTGCCAACGAAGAACTGGTTCAGTTTGTCATTAAAGATGTAATAAAAAGAATTGAAGACTCAAAGAAGAAAGGAACACAGGTTCACAAAATGATCTCGATGAGTCCATCAGATGGTCTTGGTATTTGCAATACACCTGCCTGTCAGCAATACGGTACACTAACGGACAGGGTTTTTTATTTGGTCAACAGGGTAGCAAAAGCAGTGCGCCAGAAACATCCGGATACCTGGATCGGAGCTTATGCATACAGTGAATTTATTACTCCCCCTACCATCAAACTGGAGCCCAATGTTTTTGTCGGGGTAACTACAGCGTTTAATTATTCCAAGTATCCTGTTGACGAACTGGTGAAATTATGGTCTAAAAAAGCCGGTAAGACAGGTATATATGATTATTTCAGCAATTATGCCTGGGATAAAGATGTAGCGGGGCAGTCGCTGGCATCAAGACCTGCTGAGGTTGTCAGGAATATTAAGAAGTACTATAAAATGGGGGCAAAAGGATACGAAGCTGAATCTACAACCGGCTGGGTAAGTAAAGGGTTGGGGCATTACCTGGGTGCACAACTGATGTGGGATGTGAATACAAATACCGATAAACTGACAGAAGAATTCTTTGCACTTAGTTTTGGAAGAGCAGCTGGTACTATCAAAAAATTATGGACGGCCTGGGAAAATAACCGGTTTTCAACTCCCCGGGAATCTGACCTGGGTAAATGGATAGATTGGGTTTATGCCGCTGAAAAACAGGAGAACAATAAAAATGTTCAGGCCAGGTTCTTTCATCTTAAATCTTATTTGTATTACCTCGCATTATTAAGAAGGAATGCTGAAACTAAATCGGAAGGAGATCTTGTTGCCCTGTTGAATTACGGATACCGAATGATGGATTACGGAAGTTTTGCCGGCTATCCTTCATTATTTGAATTAGGGAATCTTTCCAGTTTTGCCGGAATGAAGTTTAATGATCCGGCTGCCCGGTGGAAATCGAACCGCAGTGTGATCTCTCCGTCTGAAATGGATAAGCTGCTGGTGCAGGAAAAAAGCAGGCTGAGGAAATTTAATGAAACAAAAGAGTTTGCTGCCGCAAATTCTTTTGTAAAAGCACCGGTTGCCGATAAATGGAAAGGGCCTGCTCATCTTAACCAGGATAATAATATGCTCTGGTACCCGCATGATTTTATAATGGAAGTGGTAAAACAGGGGAAAGATAATTTTATTGATTTTAGTGGCAACTATGTTACAGGTGGCGGAGGAGAAACTCCCATCAGGGTTTCCGTTGTTGAATATAAAGGGATACATACAACAGATGAAAAAAAGCTGTTAACTTATAATTACACCGGGTTGAAGACGACAGACAGGATTTCCCTTGCTGAACTTAAGCCTGGTTTTTATAAGGTGAGTGTAGAGGATCCTCTTAAAATTTTCAAAATCATTTTTGCACCCACCCTTAATTATAGCATTTTAGTGACACCCGATAAAAAACTGAATAGTAATTTCTGCAACAATCTTTTTGCCTTTGTACCGGGTGATGTCAAAAGTTTTACGGTATGGAAAAGCATCGAGGTTAAATTTGAAACACCAACGGGCCGTATTGTAGATCTTGCCAATAAGAAAGAAGAAGAGGTAGAGGTCAAAATACTGGCTGGTGAAGCCGGGCTCTGGAAAATAATTTTCTTTAGCGGAAGCCTGTATCTTGGTGGGTTACCGCCGGTTTTAGGATTCAATCCCTCTCACATGCTGATACCCGCGGGTATTAAATAGGGGATCAGGCCGTTCTTTTTTTATGAGCAAACGTATCTTACTTTATTATCCGCCCAATAAAAGGTCTGTAGCTATTGAAACTTTATGCAGGGCTGTAAAAGATGCCGGGCATGAACTGATTGTGCTTACACTTACGGAAAAAGATTCGTTCCATCAGCAAATGGAAAAAATGGGCTTTGCTACTTTCACAACAGTGATGGACCGAAAGCCCTCCTGGAAATATTTTTTGAACCAGGCCCGCTATCTTATCCGTTTTTGTAAGGAGCATAAGATAGATTTTGTGTGGAGTCACCTGCAGGAAGCAAATATTATAGCTGTAATGTCACAGCATTTCATGAGAGCAAAAGTTGTAACATTCCGGCATCATGCCGAATCTGCATTTTATGCAGAGTATGGACAGCAGTTCGGTATGCAGCGAAATAAAAATGAAGCCCGGTTTGATAAGATCATTAACAGGCTGGCCAAAAAAATTGTGGTACCATCCTCCGGCGTTTGGTATGGTATGGAAAAATATGAAGGTTGTGATATGCGGAAAGTAAAGCTGCTTCCATATATCTATGATTTTACTACTTATCAGCAACCCGATCCTGAAAAAGTGAAGTTGCTTAAAGATGATAATCCGTGTCAGTTACGGTTGATCATGGTAAGCCGCATGGTGCCTACAAAGCAACATATGCCCGTTTTTCAACTTGTAAAGAAATTGGTAGCCGAAGGATTATCTATAAAAATGATAGTGATGGATGATGGCCCGCTGAAGCCGGAACTGGAAACGTTTATCAGGGAGAATAAGTTGACAGCTGTGATCGATATGGTAGGATTCAGAAGTGATTTTATCAATTTTATGGCTGCGGCTGACCTGCTGATACATCCTTCACTCACGGAAGCCAGCAATAATGTAGTAAAGGAGCTGGCATTGCTGGAAAAAGGAGTAGCCGTTTGCAAAGATGTGGGAGATTTTAATGAT
The DNA here is from genome assembly GCA_041738795.1 of Chitinophagaceae bacterium. Taxonomy (GTDB): domain Bacteria; phylum Bacteroidota; class Bacteroidia; order Chitinophagales; family Chitinophagaceae; genus JJ008. The sequence continues at coordinate 280,937 of JBGSPB010000014.1, forward strand.
TATATCCGGGATGGGCAGAATGGTTTTATGATTGATCGGGGAAACCTGGTGTCTTCACTGGAGGGTATCATCAGAACGGCTTATGCAGGTAAGGAACGCCTGGAAGAGATGGGGAAGGAATTAAAAAAAGATGTATTGGATATGTTCAGCAATGCAGAAAAAAACAGAAAACGATTCATTGATTTAATAGAAAACTAATGTCATCAGAACGTCAATTACTGGAATCAGAAAGCCGTTGGTGGGGAGAACACCAGCACCGGTATAATGAAGCAATAAAATTGGTCAAGCCATCCGGTGTTATTTTAGATATAGCCTGTGGTACCGGCTTTGGAACAGCTGCCTTGGCCGCTGTCACAACAGGAAAGGTAATTGGTGGTGATATTGCGCCTGAAGCAATAAAGGAATGTAATGATAATTGGAAACGACCCAACATGGCTTTCCAGGTGATGGACGGAACAGCATTGCCTTTCCCGGATAATCATTTTGATATGATCGTTTCTTTTGAAACAATTGAGCACACCACCCTTTACCTGGAAATGTTAAAAGAATTTGCAAGGACATTAAGACCCGATGGGAAATTAATTTTATCAACACCAAATGCTGCTATCACTTCACCCGATGGAAAGATTGGAAATCCATATCACACCCAGGAATTCCGGTACCAGGAGTTGAAAAAAATCCTGGAATCCATATTTAATGAAACCTCCTTATCGGGTCAGCGTTACAGCCGCTATGATAAAAAGTCGTTTAAAATGTCACTGGGAAAATTAATGGAGACATTTTTCCTGAGTTTTGGAATCAGGAAATTACCTTATTCTTTCAGAAGTGGTATAATGAAAGCGTTATTTGGTTATTCGTTGTACCCCGTAGCGGGAGATTTTATACTCGAAACCAATGAACCGGTGATAATACAGAAGTGCCCGGTTCTTTTTGCTGTTTGTAAAAAATAATTTCATGCGTCCGTTGGTAAGTGTCATTATTCCTATGTACAATGCGGCCCCGTATATCCGCCAGACTATTTTATCTGTTTTGAATCAAACATACAATCACCTGGAAGTAATTGTAATGAATGACGGATCGAAGGATAATTCGGAGCAAGAAGTGCTGCAACTTCAAAAGGAGGACAGCCGGGTAACGTATCATTATAAGCCCAATAGCGGAGTGTCTGATACCCGTAACAAAGGGATTGACCTGTGTAACGGTGAATACATTGCTTTTTTGGATGCTGATGATGTATGGCTTCCGGATAATCTTGAAAAGAAAGTAAATGCAATCAACGAAACAGGAAAGCAATGGGTGTTTAGTTTGCATGAATCTATTGATGAGAATAACCGGCAACTGGACGTATCCATGAGTAATTTCCGTCCCTATAATGTTGTAGATAATTTATTGTTGTGGGAAGGAGATGTTGTACCCGGACCCTGCAGTAATATTGTAGTGAAAAAAGAATTTTTAGGACAGGATATCCGGTTTGATACAAGCTTGTCTTCACCTGCCGACAGGGATATTTGTCTTCAACTTGGCAGTAAAGGAGAGCCTTTTTTTATCAACGAAAAACTGTGGCAATACCGCCTGCATTCACAAAGTATGACGTCGGTGAATTTTAAAGTAGTGGATGAAATGGTGCGGTTATACAAAAAGGCGGATGAGAGGGGCTGGTTTAGCAGCCCTGCAATAAGGCGCAGGGCCCTTTCAAATGTAAACCTCATACTGGCTGGTATCTGTTCGAAATTTCCTTCACAACGAAAGCGAATGCCGGGGTTTATATTAAGATCAGTCTGGTATTCGCCTTTTACTATTATTCAAAAGAAAATTTTACCTTTTTTCTCAAAAAATAAAACAAAATAACATGCGGATTTTAATTACAGGCGGTGCTGGTTTTGTTCCTTCCTCATTAGCCGATGCGCTACTCACCAACAAAGACGTTGAAGTAGTTCTTGTTGATAATTTCCTGACCGGCAGAAAAGAGAACATACCCGTTCATTCAAGGGCCCGGTTTATTAAATGTGATGTAAATAATTATAATGAGATCGCCCCGATTGTTACGGCATTCCGGTTTGATTATATTTTCCATTATGCCGCAGTGGTTGGCGTTAAACGAACATTGGATAACCCGGTGATGGTACTGAATGATATCCAGGGGATAAAAAATATACTGGACCTGGCTAAAAGCACGGGTGTAAAAAGGGTTTTCTTTTCTTCTTCCTCAGAAGTCTATGGAGAGCCTGTTCATTTGCCCCAGCATGAACATACCACGCCGCTGAATTCCAGGCTTCCCTATGCGGTGGTAAAAAATGTTGGTGAATCATTCTGCCGTTCTTACCAGCAGGAATTCGGGCTGGATTTTACCTTGTTCCGCTTTTTCAATACCTATGGCCCCAAGCAGAGTCCCGATTTTGTGGTAGCAAGATTTATTGATGCGGCGCTGGCTGGCAGGGATATTACTGTTTATGGTGATGGCCAGCAAACAAGAACCTTTTGTTATATCGATGATAATGCAGAAGCCTGTATCAATGCTTTATTACAGGATCTTTTTGTAAATGATGTAGTGAATGTTGGAAACGATAAAGCTATTACAGTTCTTGAGCTGGCACAAACGATCATTCAACTTACCGGTTCCACCTCAAAAATTGTTCATTTACCCCCCTTGCCGGAAGGGGATATGACCCGGCGCCAGCCCGATATTCAGAATATGAAACAGTTATTAAAGAGAGACTTTACGAGATTGGAAGATGGGTTGAATAAAATAATCGCTTTAAAGAAAAATAATAAATAGTTTAATCCTATGACAATTTTAGTAACAGGTGGTTGCGGTTATATTGGTTCCCACACTGTAGTAGACCTTATTGAAAATGGTTATGAAGTTATTATAGTTGATAACAACTCCAGGTCCGGAAACCAGTTGCTTGACGGTGCCCAAAAAATAACCGGTAAAAAAATCACTCATTACAAAACGGATGTATGTAATGAAGAGGAAGTCCGGAATATTTTCAGGAAACATAAAATTGATGGGATCATTCATTTTGCAGCCTTTAAATCGGTGGATGAATCAGTAAAGGAGCCGTTGCTTTATTTTCAGAATAATCTTGTTTCCCAAATTAATATGTTGCGCTGTTCGGAAGAATTTGGAGTAAAGAATTTTGTGTTCTCTTCCTCCTGCAGCGTATATGGTAATGCAAAGGAGATCCCCGTTACGGAGATGACTGTTCTGGAAAAAGCTGAATCACCATATGGCAGAACCAAACAAATCGGTGAGGATATGATCCGGGACCTTGCACAAGCCAGTTCATCAAATTTTATTTTACTCAGGTATTTTAATCCTGCCGGTGCTCATCCCAGTGCTGTTATAGGTGAGGTTCCTTTTGGAAGACCCTCCAACCTGGTTCCTGCTATCACTCAATTTGCAAAAGGGAAGTTACCCAGCTTGAAAGTATTTGGAACTGATTATGCAACAAGAGACGGTTCCTGTATCAGGGATTTTGTACATGTATGCGATATTGCACATGCACATACACTTGCTATGAATTACCTGGTACATCAAAACAATCAAACTAATTGCGAAGTGTTTAACCTGGGAACTGGTAACGGAGTAACTGTTCTTGAAACTATCAAGGCTTTTGAGGCAGTGACCGGTAAAAAACTGGATTACCAGCTGGCAGAGCGGAGACCCGGAGATGTAGTAGCAGTGTATGCCAATAATGATAAAGCCAGAAATTTGCTTGGATGGCAACCAAAATATGATCTGCAGGATATAATGCGAACTGCCTGGGAGTGGGAGCAAAAATTATAATAGTAACTACTTATTTTTACGATTGGTTTTCCAGTGTATTTACCAGGACTATCGTAAAGTTTCGATACAGGCAGGAGTACAAATGCCTTATTTGCTTTTTTTTGGTGAGTAGTATTTTGTGTATAAAACCTTTTATACCAATTTAGTGCCGTTGTTTCAATATCCTTAAAACCGGCACATGAAAAAAGGGCTTTATATTTCCCAGTTTGTTCTATCAGGATTAACGGTCCTGGCCTTAGTTGCGGCCATTATTCAAACGATCAATATCAAAGACCCGATAGCAAAACAGATCAATGAGCTACCGGGTAATGGAAGAGAAGAAGAATTTGATCCTTCCTTATCTCAATTAAATTCAACTGAAAATATTGTCAATTACTGTGACAGTATTTACCAACAGCAATACAAAAATTCTGAACAATCAGAATTTACAAGAAATTACACGGCGATCGTATCACAGGTAATCAGGAAGCGATTTTATCACGGGTATTCTTATTATGGATTAAAGACAAACTACCTTGCTTTCCTGTTTTCCAAAGCTACTAATGACGGTTACAGGGCAATAATTGTTCCTGATGATATCCTTAAGTACCCGGTAGCTGCCTGTAGTCAGCAGTCCCTGGTAATGATGGAAGTTTTACACAAAAAAAATATAACCACCAGGAAGGTAGGATTCCAGGGTCAGAAGTCAGGTCATTTTTGTTTTGAGGTTTTTTATAACGACGGCTGGCATTTTTATGATACGAATATGGAGCCGGACGAAGCCGTTCTCAATGCTTACAACAGACCTGATATTGCCTCCCTGTCAGGGAATAAAGAGTTGTTATTAAAAGCATATAAAAATTATCCGGAAGAACTAATCCTGGATGTTTTTTCTTCGTACACTTATGGACCTGTGAATGCTTTCCCGGCTCCGAGAGGAATCGTCTTTCAGCGGGTTACCCTTTTTCTTTCTTATACTTTATGGTTATTTTTTCTGATACTTTACATTCTTGTACGCCGCAGGTATTTGCGGCTAAGCGTAAAACAATATGTGCGGAATCGCAGGATTTATTTCCCCCAGTCTGAACGAGGAACATCTCCATCGTATTACCCGGGCTTTACAGCACCGGGGGCCTGATGCAGAAGGATTTTATTTTGATGCAAAGACCCAGGTTGGTCTTGGACACCGGCGTCTTAGTATTCTGGATCTTTCAGCTGCTGCCAATCAGCCTTTTTATTCAAAAGACGGCCGTTATATAATGGTATTTAATGGTGAAGTCTATAATTTTAAAGAGGTAGCAGAAAAATATAAGATCACAGCAAAAACATCTTCCGATTCTGAGGTTATTCTGGAGGCTTTTGCCCTTAAAGGAATTGATTGCGTCAACGATTTCAATGGTATGTTCGCCATCGCTATCTGGGATACAGTGGAGGAAAGACTTTTCCTCATCAGGGACCGGTTTGGCGTAAAGCCACTCGTTTATTACAAAAGTGCAGATGGGTTTGCTTTTGCCTCCGAGTTAAAAGCATTACTTCAGCTGCCTGTGAAAAAGAAAATTAATAAAGCAGCATTACAAAGCTACCTCTACCTGGAATATATCCCCGGTCCTGATTGCATTCTTGAAGATTTCTATAAATTACCCAATGGTCATTATGCCGAAATAGGCAGGGGAGAGATGAAGATCTTACCCTATTACCGTTTCAGGGATAAAATCATTTCAAGGCCCGTTCCGGTAAAAAGTGAAAATGAAACATTGGATGAGTTTGAGAGCCTCTTATCTTCATCAGTTAAGTACAGGCAGATCAGTGATGTGCCTATTGGTGCTTTCCTGAGTGGCGGTACCGACTCTTCCCTTATATGCGCCTTGTTTCAAAAGCAAAACAGCAACCCCGTCAATACTTTTACGATTGGATTTGATGTGGAAGGGTATGATGAGTCAGGTTATGCATCACAAGTGGCTTCGGTGTTAAAAACAAATCATAGCGAAACACATCTTACTGATAAGAGCTCCATGGCTATTGTAGACCGGATCGTTGATTTTTATGATGAGCCATTTGCTGCACCTTCCACCATACCCAGTTACCTGGTTTGTAATGTGGCCCGGAAACATGTTACAGTGGCCATGAGTGGTGATGGAGGTGATGAATTGTTCATGGGTTATGGCTATTATGACCTGTACCGGAAGATCAAAAGGCTGTACAGGCTTGATCCGGGTATTGGGCGCTCCATTTTAAAACGGATATTTAACAGTAAAGGTGAACGGTATGAAAGGGCAGCAAGGATATTCGATCTTCCGGGGAAGAATTTACTGGCCCATTTATGGTCCGAACAGCAATATATGTTTTCTGAAAAGGAGATCAGGGGATTGTTAAATACGGATGAAACTCATTTACCTGTGTTGGATTCATGGGCTGACATTAATAAGATGCCCTTAAGTGATTTTGAAAAGATATCATTGTTTGATATTGAGCAATACCTGGCCCATGATCTATTATACAAAATGGATGCAGCCTCCATGTCAAACAGCCTTGAAGTAAGAAACCCATATCTTGATTACCGGTTGATGGAATTCAGTTATAATCTGCCGCAGGCGTATAAAATAAACAAAGGTGTACCCAAGTACCTGATGAAGAAATTGCTGGAAAGATATTTACCAACGGACCTGGTATACCGTAGAAAATGGGGATTCCCGGCACCCATTGGAAACTGGCTGACAAGAGACTTATCCTACCTGCTTGATAAATGGCTGGATCCTGCCAGGATAAAATCACAAGGGATCTTCAATGAAAAAATAGTGCGTCAATATGTGGATGCATTCAGGAGTGGTAAAAAATTTCATGATAAACGTATCTGGTCGCTGATCTTTTTCCAGATGTGGTTTGATAAATATATCGGGCAAGATGCTGCTTAGAAATTTCTTATTTCACAGGGTTAGTGAAGAAACTGACAGTATGTGGCCCCCGATGAAGCCCGAACTTTTTTCCCGCATAATTCAGCATCTCACAAAAAATTATACAGTGGTTTCTTTAGAAGAATACCTGGCAGAACCGCCGGCATTCTCTTCTGCAAAGAAAATTGCAACTGTTATGTTTGATGACGGGTATAAAGACAATATAGAATATGCTGCACCTATCCTCCGGCAATTTAAATGCCCGGCTTCTTTTTATATTGTAACAGATTGCATTGACAGGAATATTCCCACCTGGACCTACCTTATTGATAATGTATTTCAGCAAACAAAAAAGGCTAGTATTGAATTGCCGTTTGACTATGTGCCTGAGCATCTGAAATCGGTGGACCTTAAGGGTGCAGGAAAGGTGCAGCAGGTAAGGCAGGTAAAGCCATGGATGAAATACCTCACCAATATGCAGCGGAAGCAAATAATGCATGAGATCATTACACAGTGTAATGATGTACTGTTACCATCTGACAAAATGATGAGCTGGAGTGATATAGGGCAGCTTAGCACCCAAAGTTTTATTATCGGGTCCCATTCACATACACATCCGCTCCTGGCATCTCTTGCTGATGAAAAAGAAATCAGTGATGAGTTAAGGGTTTCTTTTCAACGAATAAAAGAGAAGACCGGAAAATCACCGGCAACAATTTCTTATCCGATCGGCAGTTTTGATGAACGGGTTATGAAAATTGCGCAGCAGGAAGGTTATTTATATGGACTGGCAGTGGAACAAAAATTTTTTCAGTTCGGCCGGAACAACTTGTTTGCCATTCCACGGGTGGAGCTTTACCAGGAGTCGTGGTGGAAAACAGTATTACGTATGAAGGGAATTTACAGTAGTCTTAAGCAGCTATGGCGGTAGACGAAAGAAAAATAGTGATCTGGTGCGGAGCCGCTCCCAACCAGAAAGCCCTGGCGAATAAATTGGCCTCCAAATATAATGTGGCCGGGATTGTAATAGATGAACATAAGAAAGCTTCAGCCCCTAAAAAGATTTCTGAAATAGTATCTGCATTAATAGACAGGGTAAGATTTAGAAAAATATACGGTGCCTGGAAATGGCTTATGTATAATTATGCATCGGGGTACTCAGAATGGCCAAATGTGCCGATGCTGCGGGTTGAGAGTATAAATAATGAACTGGTGGCTGCATTTACCCGGGAAATTAATCCTGATTTGATCATTGTATCGGGTACCGGTTTGGTTAAAGAGCCGTTACTGAGTTTGTCCGCAAGTATAGGTATTATCAATCTGCATACCGGTCTTTCTCCTTATGTAAAAGGAGGACCTAATTGTACTAATTGGTGTATAGCCAACAATGAATGGCATCTTGTTGGGAATACTATCATGTGGCTGAATGCAGGTATTGATACAGGAAATATAATCACTACTGAAACTATTGATATCAGAAATGCTGCTGATTTACAGCAGGCACACAAAATGGTAATGGAACATGCACATGACCTGTACCTGCGGGCAGTTGAATATCTTTTTACTAATACAAGACCATATAACTCTGTGCCCCAGCAATCCGTCGGCAAAGGGAAGTTATATCTTACAAAGATGTGGACTGCGGAGAAACGAAAATTATTATTACAAAACTGGGTAGATAGAAAGAAGATAACCCTTGTCCCGGTGGTAAATACAGTGCCATTACCCCTGGAAAATTAGTATGACTAAAAAAGTTCTTTATATTTCCTATGATGGTATGACCGATCCCCTGGGACAGTCGCAGGTACTGCCTTACCTGGCAGGGCTTTCGGGAGAAGGGTATGAATTTACTTTATTAAGTTTCGAGAAGAAAAAAAGATTTGAAGTATCAGGGCAAATAATACAATCGCTTTGTGATAAGCATGCAATTAAATGGGTGCCGTTATTTTTTTCCAGCCGTCCTCCGTTTTTGTCCAAATTATATGATCAATGGAAGATGAAACGGATGGTTGTAAAACTTCACCAAAAGCAGGATTTTAATTTTGCGCATTGCCGTAGTTATGTGGCAGCGGCAGCGGGACTTAACTTATTTAAAAAGTACCATGTCCCTTTTTTGTTTGATATGAGGGGTTTTTGGGTAGATGAAAGAGTGGACAACGGGCAGTGGGATTTAAAAAAACCGATCTACCGCTTTTTTTATAAACTGTATAAGCAGAAAGAGAAAAATTATTTCAGGGAAGCGAAGCATATTATTTCACTAACGGAAAGAGGCAAGGAGGAACTGGTTGATGCTTATTCGATACCGGCAGGTAAAATTTCTGTGATACCCTGTTGTGCGGATCTGGAGCATTTCGACTATCATAAAGTTGATCTGCAGGAAAAGGAAGCGCTAAGAGCTAAATTGGGAATAAACGCTACTGACAAAGTAATAAGCTACCTGGGTTCATTAGGGGGCTGGTATCTTACTGATGAGATGCTTGATTTTTTTAAAGTACTGAAAGCAGCTGTTCCGGAGGCCAGGTTTTTATTTATCACTCATGATGCAAAAGAGGTTATTGTCCGAAAAGCCGTCGGGAGAAATATTCAGCCTTCTGATATAATTGTGCAACCAGCCAGCAGAAAAGAAGTCCCTTTATTACTTTCTTTAAGTAACTGGAGCATTTTTTTTATAAAAGATGCTTATTCTAAAAAAGCATCTTCACCCACCAAGCAAGGTGAGATAATGGCCATGGGGATCCCGATAATCTGCAATGATATCGGGGATACCGGGCAAATCGTGGAAAAATCCGGTTCAGGGTTGGTTGTTAAGCAATTTAATAAAGAGGGATACGAGGCTGTTGTTGCTAAACTGAATGTATTGAATTCAATGGATCGGAATAAGATCCGGGAATCTGCCTTTGCTTATTATGATCTTCAGCAGGGAGTTCATACGTATGCACAGGTGTATAAAGAATTTGAAGGATGAGAATACTATTCCTGGCGCCTTACCCGGCCAATGAATCACCATCACAACGTTACCGGTTTGAACATTATTTAGGCAGCCTGTCCAGCCATGGTATATCATATGATTACCGGCCTTTTCTCAATACTGATACGTGGCAGATTTTCTTTACACCAGGTAATTATGGGCGAAAAATTGCTGGCATCATTAAAGGCTTTTTCAGACGTTGGCTTTTAATGTGTACAATCGGAAAGTATGATTTTGTGTATATCCATCGGGAGGCAGCTCCGTTGGGTCCTCCACTCTTTGAGTGGATCATTGCAAAAATCTGGAGAAAAAAAATCATTTATGATTTTGATGATGCTATCTGGATACCGGTTGCTTCAGAGAATAATAAGATTGCCAGGTATATTAAATGGTTTTCAAAGGTTGCAACGATATGCAGGATGTCTTATAAAGTATCAGTGGGGAATAATTTTCTGGGAGAATATGCAGGTAAATATTGTAAAAACATAATTGTGGTTCCTACAGTTGTGGATACGGCAAATACTCATGCACAGTTACAGGATCAGGATACAGGTACCCCTGCCGTTGGGTGGACTGGTACATTTAGTACCCTGAAATATCTTGATATAATCCTGCCGGTTATTAAACGACTTCAGGAAAAACATGATTTTACATTTATAGTTATTGCCAATAAGGATCCGCAATTACCGTTAAAGAATTACCGGTTTATTTATTGGAGTAAAGAAACCGAAATTGCCGATCTCTTGCAGCTGCATATTGGGTTGATGCCGTTGTACAATACTGAACTCGAAAAAGGAAAATGTGGGTTTAAAGCTATTCAATATATGTCCCTAGGAATACCTGCTGTGGTATCGCCGGTAGGAGTAAATCCATTAATTATTACCGATGGTGAAAATGGGTTTGTGGCTGCTGAAGAACAGGAGTGGGAAGATAAAATCGGAAAACTGTTGATGAGTAAAGACCTGAGAAAGCAGGTGGGATTGAAAGCAAGGACTAGTATCGAGAAGGGTTATTCTGTAACAATTTCTTTACCCGTTTTCATAAAGCTATTTGAGTAATCATGCTGCTGGCACTCCGTTTTTTTTCTTTTAATGATATTTTCCTGGTTCCGGTTTGCCTGCTATTGTTATATGCAATTGTAAGAAACAGGGCAGAAAGACCTCAGAATGCAGCACTGAAGAAAGTGTATTATCGCGGTTTTTTTTATAAGGTCTTTTTTGTTTTTGCTTATACTTTGCTGACTGAGTTTGTTTTTAAAGGAGGAGACACAGGGCTATATTTCCAGGCAATAAAAGACCTAAGAGCTGCCCTTTCTGATGACTTTAATTTCATGGGTACTATAGTCACCAGTAAGAATATCAACATCAATCATCCGTTGGCCCCGTATTTTTATTATGACAATTATGAGCATGATTTTACTTTCAATTACATGCTTTCTGCCAGTAATTTTTTTCCGCCGAGACTTGGATTGCTTCCCTCCCTGCTTTTCCTGAACAGTTACCTGTGCATCAGTCTTTTCTTTGGTTTTTTTGCTTATGCAGGCTCTATTAGGATTTTTAAATTTTTCTATCATTTTTACCCCGTCTATAAAAGGGAACTGGCGCTGGCCGCCATCTATATTCCCAGCGTTTGTTTCTGGAGTGCAGGTTTATTAAAAGATCCCATAACGTTTGGTTGTATTGGATTTATCTTATATGGAACATTAAATGTCTTTGTAAAGAAATCAAATATTAAAGGCTCCGTATTCTGGATTGTGATTGCAGGCGTATTGTTGTTTTATATTAAAGTGTATATTCTGCTTGCTTTTATCCTGGCATTAACCATCTGGCTTTTTGCGGAGACCAATAAAATAATTGCTGATGCCACACTCCGTAAAGTTTTTTCATTAATGACTTTAGTTATTTCGGTCTTTATAGCATATCTCCTCTTAAATTACTTCACATCGCAGGAAGCTGCTGAAAGCTTTAAGTTGGAAACACTTCTCGAAAAATCAGAACGTCAACGAAGGGCCCTGGAGAGTGTAAGTACTACCGGTAATTCAGCTTTCGAGATCAATGCATCTAATCCTTTTAGTTTGGTGTTTGGAAGTATAGTGGCTACTTTTTTTCGCCCTTTTATCTGGGAAATTAATACCCCCATTGCATTATTTTCTGCTGTGGAGTCATTTATATTTTTGATTCTGACGCTCAATTTTTTTATTAAAAAAGGGGTTGGGGTTTATTTTAGATCTATTTTTTCTGATCCTAAATTATTAATGTGTTTTGTATTTGCAGTTGTATTTGCTGTGGCAGTGGGGGCATCTACTACCAATTTTGGTGCCTTGTCCAGGTATAAAATTCCCTGTATGCCTTTTTATTTTATCATGTTACTCCTTGTTTATAAAAAAGCATCTTTACCATATCCTAAATGGTTCAGTACTTTATTTAAGAAAATCGCCTGATCTATGTGTGGTATTGCTGGTTCCATCAACTTTAAATTAGATATACCCGTTCTCACCAAAGCCCTCTTTCACCGTGGGCCGGATGAGCAGACGACTTTTGAGGAACATAATCTTCAGTTGCATCATCACCGGCTGGCCATACTTGATATTGCCGGAGGTCATCAGCCCATGCATTTAGGTCATTTCACCATTATTTTTAATGGAGAAATATACAATCACCTGGAAGTAAGAAAAAAATTTAAGTTATCCTGTAACTCCAACTCCGATACCGAAACTATTCTGCATGCTTATACACAACTTGGCTCCTCCTGTTTGCAAGAATTTGATGGCATGTTTGCGATGGCGATTTATGATCGGGATAAACAGGAACTTTTCCTGGCAAGAGACAGGGCCGGAAAGAAGCCCTTGTATTATTATTCAGAGGGCCAGGCTTTTGTTTTTTCAAGTGAACTGAACGCCTTACGCAGCCAGCTTGATCTGCAAATCAATGAAACACATATTCAGCAATATGTGAGAATGGGTTATTTTTATAAATCGTCAACTCCTTATACAAATGTGAGTGAGCTGCCCGGGGGTAGTTTTGCCACTGTTTCACTAACTCAACCAGGTATCCAGGTTACAAAGTGGTGGAATATCAATTCTTTTTATACAAAACCTGGTATAGACAACTTTGAAACAGCGACAGAGAAAGTTGAAAGCATTCTTCATGAAGCTGTGCGTAACAGGGTTGAGTCCTCAGATCTTGAAGTGGGTTCTTTCCTCAGCGGAGGTATTGACAGTGGCCTTGTCACTGCCATTGCCAGTCAATACAATTCTTCCTTGAAGACATTCACTGTTTCATTTGATGGGGAATATGATGAAGCACCACTCGCCAAATTGGTGGCTGACAGGTACCAGACAGCTCATCATGAAATAAAAATCTCTTTTGACCACCTGAAAGATGATATAGAAAAGATACTCAGTAATTACGGGGAACCTTTTTTTGACAGCTCTGCCATTCCCAGTTATTATGTGAGTGAGGCCGCAAAAAAACACCTGACTGTAATATTAAACGGGGACGGAGGGGATGAGATATTCGGAGGGTATCGCCGGTATGTACCTTTTGCCAGGTATGATTTTTTTAATCCCGGAGGATTGGTGAAAATGATGGCAGCCGCCATACACACTGTATTGCCGGTACCAAATAATAAGAAAAGCAAATACAATTATATTTACCGGCTCGCTGATCTTGCAGGGAAGGGCAACCTTTCCGCTTACCTGTCTTCAACGATAGATAGTTTTGAAGGGTTTGAAAAATACCTGGTAAGTGATTTGCGTTACCTGGATAATGTGAATAAGGATTTTGCTGAGATAAACGGATCCGGTCTTTCCGGTTTGCAAAAAATAATGAATCTTGATTTTGACAATATCCTGACGGGTAATCTTCTTGTTAAAATGGATATTGCCACCATGGCCCATTCGTTGGAAGGGCGCAGCCCGTTACTTTGCAAAGGGTTACTGGAATATGTGCCTGCTATAAAAGATGAGTATAAGATAAAGGGAGCTCAGACAAAATATATTCTGCGAAAGCTGGCTGAAAAATATTTGCCTGCTGAACTGATTAACCAACCCAAAAGAGGTTTTGAAATTCCGCTAAAGAAATGGATTGATGGTGAGTTAAAAGATATGATTGCTTCATATATTCTTTTTCCTGCTGCTTATTGCAAAAATTTTGTTCAACCCGGCTTTATAGAGAATCTCTGGAACAGAAAAATTAAAGCAGGTGATGAAAAAAGAGCTAAGATGCTCTGGACATTATTTGCGTTGGAAGTGTGGTACCGAAAATGTTATTTAAAAAATGCCTAAACTGGTCCGTATTACCACCGCTCCGATCTCACTCAATGTTTTACTGAGGGGGCAGATGCGTTACATGAATGAAAATGGATTTGACGTGGTGATGGTCAGCAGTGATGGAAAGGAATTAGAGACTGTTAAAGCCAACGAACAATGCCGCCATCATATTATCCCTATGACACGGAGAATGACACCATTGGGCGACCTGCGTTGTTTATGGCTGTTGTACCGTTTTTTCAAAAAAGAAAAACCTGATATTGTTCACTCTCATACTCCCAAAGCGGGCCTGCTGGCGATGCTGGCAGCAAAATTTGCAGGAGTTAGGCTACGTATTCATACCATTGCGGGGTTGCGTTTTGTAACTACCAAAGGGTTTGGCCGTAAAGTGCTGATTGCAATGGAAAAGCTGACCGGCAAAGCAGCTTCCCATGTATGGCCCAACAGCTATTCGATGGAGCAATACATTATAGAAAATAAATTGGTCAGCCCGAAGAAACTGGAAGTGATTGGCCATGGCTCCAGTAACGGGGTGAGCTTATCCCGTTATTCAATATCTGCCCTCAAAGAAGAGAAAATAGAAGAAACAAAGAAACGGATGAACTATGATCCGTCACTGAAATATTTCTTATCAGTTGGCCGCATCGTACACGACAAAGGAATGGATGAACTGCTTAATGCTTTTGTCAGAGTACATGCAACAAATCCTCATACCCGACTGGTAATGGTTGGCGCTTTTGAAGATGAAGTGGATCCTGTTAGCGATAAGGCCCGTCAATTGATACAAACTCATCCGGCCGTTATCATGGCCGGCTGGAGTGATGCAGTAGAATATTTTATGCATTTATCTTTTGCACTGGTTCATCCTTCCCACCGGGAAGGTTTTCCTAATGTATTATTACAGGCCGGTGCGATGGGTTGTCCCATTATCTGTTCCCGTATTGATGGGAATATTGATATAGTGGAACATGCAGCAACAGGATTGCTATTCGAAGTAAAAAGTGAAGAAGAGCTTTTTCAACAGCTACAATATGCATTAGATAACCCGGCTGTTTTACAGCAGTATGCAAAGTCCCTGCGTCATCATATTGAGCAGCATTTTGACCAGCCAGTCCTGCACTCCCTCCTCCGCAAAAAATACCTCGAACTGCTTGCGGCACAATAATTTCCCGTCGTTAATCGGAAATCTACGAGTTTCGTAAAAGTACTAGTACCCGATTTCTCTTAATAGATCGTTCATTGTTTTGGAAACCCTGGATGTGTTTTTATTTTAGCTCATCCAAAATCCAAATCAATGAAAACCACATTGAAAAAACCCGTGGCCATTGTCGGCTATTCCGGCCACGCCTTTGTTATCATCGACATCCTCTTAAGTGCGGGTCGCCTCGTTACAGCTTATTGCGACCAGGAAGCAAAAGAATTTAATCCTTATCATTTAGAGTATCTCGGAAAAGAATCAGATGTCATCAACAAACTGAAGAAGTTTGATTTTTTTGCCTGTGTGGGCCATAATGGTATCCGGGAAAAAATTCATACTAACCTGAGCCAGTACCTGGGTAATCCAATCAATGCTATACACCCAAGTGCCGTTATATCTTCTTCAGTGAAAATGGGAGATGGTATCATGATCGCTGCCAATGCCACATTGAACCCGTTGGTGGAGATCGGCCGCGGTGTTATTTGTAATACCTCTACCAGTATTGACCATGAGTGTATCATTGGTGATTTCACCCATATCGCACCGGGAGCTGTACTTTGCGGCAATGTTAAAGTAGGCCGGAATACATTTATTGGCGCTAACTCAGTTATTCGCCAGGGCATCATTATCGGTGATAATGTTACCATTGGCGCGGGAACAGTAGTGGTAAAAGATATTCCTGATGGGGCAACAGTGGTTGGTAACCCGGCAAAGAACCTGGTAAAAAGACCTGCACGCAAACTGGTGGCAGCGTAAAGTATATTCTTCTAAAAATAATCATTTAAAGTCCGGTGTTTTCGCCGGGCTTTTTTATTGTAAACCAGCCGGGTAGCAGTACTGCAAAATTGATCAGCGCTGTCAGTTATATGATTAATTCTCAATACCTTTGCCTCTTCAAAAAAGCAGCATAACCAACCTTATTGTGAAACCAGTAAACCCGAAGGACTTCAGCATTTTATTCCTATGCAAAAAGGATAATGAGTTTGCCCAACGGGCTGCCGCTTTTGTAAGGGAGCATTTCTCGGATCATTTAATATTTGAAGGGGGGCGCAAGGATAAACTTCCCCCCGAAGTATTGAACTGGCGGGGAGATTTATTGATCTCTTTTATCTCCTCATGGATTTATCCGCAGCCTCTCCTTGAAAATGCATCAATTGCAGCCATTAATTTTCATCCCGGCAGCCCGGAATACCCGGGAACCGGCTGTACCAATTTTGCAATTTATAATGCCGAAAAAGAATACGGAATTACCTGTCATCATATGAATGCAACAGTTGATTCAGGTAGCATTATACAGGTTAAGCGGTTCCCTATAAAAGAAGATGACACCGTTTATAGTGTGACACAGCGTTGTTATAAATTGATCGAAGAAAGTTTTTATGAAGTAATGGATTGCATACTCAATAATAAATCTTTGCCGGTTACTAACGAACAGTGGAAAAGAAAACCATATACAAGAAAACAATTGGATGAGCTTTGTACCATAACCCCGGAAATGCCGGAAGAGGAAATTGAACGGCGTATTAAAGCCACAACCTATAAGACACCCTGGGCCTTTACCAGGATAGGCAATCATATTTTTAAATTACAAGCGGAGAATAAGTGATGACTACTGATACAATAAATAGAATATCTAAAAGCCCTGTTACGGGAAAGGAGTACGAAATTCCATCAGTATTGGATGATAAGGCTGGTATTGATGCATTTATCGCATTGCACCCCGGTAAGAAAGTAGTGGTGGTGCAGGGATTGGGATTTGTTGGTTCTGTAATGGGCCTGGTGGTAGCCAATGCACTGACAGAGGAATATGCTGTCATTGGTATTGACCTGCCAACACCGGCTTCTTACTGGAAGATCCGGTCGATCAATGAAGGAGTATTTCCCATCATTGCCAGCGATCCTAAAATTGATCTTTATTATCAGCAAGCACTAACCAAAAAAAATTACTACGCTACTTATGATAGCCATGCTTACAGTAAAGCTGATGTGGTAGTGGTGGATATTAACCTGGATGTCCAGAAGAAATCTGCAAAGAATAAAGACCTGGAAGGCTATGACGTAGACTTAACTCCTTTTAAAAGAGCAATTGAAGCCATTGGCAGTAATTGTAAAGAAGAAGTACTGGTACTGGTAGAAACTACCGTTCCTCCTGGTACTGCGCAAAAAATTGTAAGACCAATGCTGGAAGAATGTTTAACAAAGCGGGGCTTGTCAACAGATAAATTAAAAGTCGGGCACTCCTATGAAAGAGTGATGCCGGGTCCTAAATACATTGATTCGATACAAAATTTCTACCGGGTTTTTGCCGGTACAGATGAAAAAAGTGCAGAGGCAGTTGAACGTTTTTTACGGACTGTTATTCGTACCGATGAGTATCCGTTGACAAGATTAGGGAATACCAATGCTACTGAGATGGCGAAGGTGCTGGAAAATTCTTTCCGTGCCATGAATATTGCTTTTATGGTGGAGTGGAGCCGTTTTGCAGAAGAGGCCGGAGTCGATATTTATGAAGTGGTGAATGCCATCCGTATGCGGCCAACGCATAAAAACATCATGTTACCCGGGTTAGGAGTAGGAGGTTACTGCCTCACCAAAGATCCGTTACTGGCCAGTTGGGCAAGAATGAATTTATTTGGCAGTGAAGAGAAATTGGGACAAAGTGAAAAAGGGGTTCATATCAATGATAAGATGCCTTTATATGCGTTCGAATATTTGCAATCGCAGTATACTGGTTCGCTGGCCGGTAAGAAAGTGTTATTGCTCGGTGTAAGTTATTTGAATGATGTTGGAGATACCCGTTACACACCGGTAGAAGGTTTTTATGATCAGTTGATAAATGCCGGCTGTGAAATTACCCTGCATGATCCGCATGTAAAATACTGGGAAGAGAAAGATATTTGGGTGAATCAGAATTTGGAAGAGCTGTTGGAAGATGAGTGTGATGTGGTGGTGATTACAACGGGACATAAAGATTACAGAAGTAATGAAAGACTTATAAATGCATTATTATCTAAGTCTGCGTCATTTATGTATGATACAATTGGTGTGTGGACGAAAGAGGAAATAAAAGCACTGGGCGAAAAACATATCGTTAAAGTGTTGGGTAGGGGGGATTTGTAAGAATGGGAATACGGATTAAGTGGGTAAGCACATAATTTTATATTGAAAGGGTTGTGATTCTTGTCACTGCCCCGCAGGGGCTGAATTTGAAAAGCTCCGGGTGGGGAACCCGGAAAAATGAAAACAACAAATGTAGTAGAACCCCGTAGGGGTTCAATGTGCCCGAAAGGAAAGCATAGATGAAGTGTAGGGTGGTCGTAAATGCTGAATAGAATTACTGGACGATGAAGTGTGCGACGCAACAAAAGCTGATAGCTGCCTTCAGGCAGGCAAGGCAGCACAGGCGATGACAAAAAAATATTACAACAACAGATATGAGTAAAAACGTTTTATTACTGGGCGGTGCCGGTTTTATTGGTTTCAATATTGCCAGGTACCTGGCAGAAAACCGGGACTACAAACTAACTATTGCTGACAATTTTGCAAGAGGAAAGCAAGATGATTATTTTACGGAACTGGTAAATAAGCATAACATAAGAGTTGTAGCTGGAGACTTTACTGACCCTGCTACTTTCAATCAGCTGGATGAAGCCTATGACCAGGTTTATATGCTGGCTTCTGTTGTAGGGGTGGATAATGCAAATTCTATTCCGCATGAGATCATCCGCATCAACACAGCTTTGATCTTTAATACATTGGAATGGGTACGTCGTTCTAAAGTTGGTAAAGTATTATTCACATCCACCAGTGAATGTTACGCCGGAACGATTGAAGCATTTGGATATGTAACACCTACTCCGGAAGAAGTTCCCTTATGTATACAGGATATCGGGCATCCAAGGTTTACCTATGCGGTTACCAAGATGCTGGGTGAATCAGGTTTTCTCAACTACGCAAGGATACTGGGTTTTGAAACAACAATAGTTCGCTATCATAATGTGTACGGCCCGAGAATGGGGTTCAAACATGTTATTCCACACCTGGTGGTTCGTTATAGAAAAGGTGAGGAGCCATTCAAAGTGTATGGTCATGACCAGACAAGAGCTTTTTGCTATATCACTGATGCGGTTGAAGGTACTGTGCTCGCCATGGAACAACCCAATACAAATGGAGAAATCTATCATATCGGCACGCAGGATGAAATTACCATTGGCGAATTGATCCATTATGCCGGGGAATTGATGAATTTTAAGGGTACATATGAGAATGCACCAACCTATCCCGGTTCGGTTTCCAGGCGTTGTCCCGATATTACAAAAGCAAGGACTCAATTGGGTTTTGAGCCTAAAGTGATGTGGAAGGAGGGATTAAAAAATACAGTAGAGTGGTATAATCAATATCTTGAATCCGGAAAATTAGTTTATGAGTAATACCAGGTTTATTCCGCTCAGTGTTCCCAATGTTGCGGGAAATGAATGGAAGTATGTGAAAGATTGTTTGGATACCGGCTGGATTTCATCTGTTGGTTCTTATGTTACACAGTTTGAAGAAATGGTAGCTGGTTTTGCCGGCGCCAAATATGGTGTGGCAGCTGTCAATGGAACGGCAGCATTGCATATTTCTTTATTGCTTAGTGGTGTAAAAAGAGATGACTATGTTATTCTGCCTAACCTCACATTTGTAGCTTCAGCCAATTCCATAAAATATCTTGGCGCAGAACCTTTGCTGATTGATGCAGACCCGGACTTATGGCAAATGGATCTTGATTTGCTGGAAGAATTTCTGGAGAATGAAACGGATGAAAAGAATGGTGAGCTTATTTATATAAAAGATGGCCGGAGGATAGGCGCTATTATGCCGGTGCATATTCTCGGTAATATGTGTGATATGGACAGGTTTCTTTCCATAGTCAAAAAGTATCCGTTGCCAATTGTGGAAGATTCAACGGAAGCGTTGGGTACCACTTATAAAGGAAAGAGTGCCGGTACATTCAGCCCCCTGGCCTGTTTTAGTTTTAACGGTAATAAAATTATATCTACCGGTGGCGGGGGTGTCATAGTTACTGATGATGAAGCATTGGCAAAACACGCCAAACACCTGACCACTACTGCGAAGGCAAGTCCTGATGAATATTATCATGATGAAGTGGGGTATAATTACCGGTTGGTAAATGTATTGGCAGCCATAGGTGTAGGGCAAATGGAATTGCTTCCATCATTCATAAAACGGAAAAGGGAGTGTGTGGCCTTTTATAAAAAGGAATTGGCTGGTATAGGTGATATTCGTTTCCAGAAAGAATTGCCTGATGTGGAGACCAATGGGTGGTTATTTACCATACAGACAGATAAGCAGATACAATTGCTGGATCACCTGAATGCGAATAAGATACTAAGTCGCCGTTTCTGGATGCCGATGAATAAACTGCCGATGTACAGGGATTGTGTGTATGTACAGAAAAAAGATACCTCAGCTTATATTTATAATACCTGCCTGAGTATACCCAGTTCTACCAGTATTACGGATGATGAACTGGCCATTGTTGTCCACGAAATTAAAGAAGCTATCGGATAAAATTTATGTATCAAGTAATCAAACGTTTTTTTGACATCGTATTTTCATTGGTAGCTATTGTCCTTCTGCTCCCTGTATTTATACCGGTGATTATACTGCTGTTGCTTACCGGCGAGCATGAAGTATTTTACAAACAGGATAGGGTGGGATATAAAAATAAGATTTTTAAAATCTTAAAGTTTGCCACCATGCTGAAGAACAGTCCCAACATGGGTGATGGTGATATTACCAAACGGGGCGACCCAAGAATTACTGCGGTGGGAAAATTGTTGCGTCAAAGTAAGTTGAATGAGTTGCCACAGGTATTTAATATCTTTTTAGGCGATATGTCTTTTGTTGGACCAAGGCCATTGATGAAAGTTGGTTTTGACCGCTATTCAGACGAAATGAAATCAAAAGTGTATAATGCACAACCCGGGCTTACCGGTATTGGCTCAATTGTGTTCAGAGATGAAGAACTGATCATCACCCAAAGCAATTTACCTCCTCATGAATGTTACCGCGATGTGGTTTTGCCATATAAAGGTACTTTGGAAGTATGGTATAAGCAGCATCAGAATTTTTTCACCGACTTTATGATTTTGTTTCTGACTGCCTGGTATATTGTTTTCCCCAAAAGCAACATGGTGTACAAAGTTTTTCCCTCTTTACCCAAAAGAAGTTTCTGAACAGGTTTAATTTCATTGTAATTTCGGTAACAAAGCCTGCATAATAATTATGTTTAAACTGTTTTCAAAGTCAAAAAGAAATGAGTCGGCAGATATAGCTGAATTCGGTCTCCTGAAAACAGATATGCATTCACACCTGATACCCGGAATTGATGATGGTGCTCCCGATATTGAGACCTCACTGAAGCTTATTGGAGGATTACATTCACTGGGCTATAAAAAAATCATAACTACTCCCCATATTATGTGGGATATGTATAAGAATACCAGAGAAATTATACTGGAAAGACTGGAATGGTTAAGGACGACGGTGAAAGAAGCAGAACTTGATATAGAAATTGATGCAGCTGCAGAGTATTTCCTGGACGATCATGTGGCAGGACTGCTGGCAAATAATGAGCCCTTACTTACGGTAAGTGGTAATATGGTTTTAGTTGAGTTTTCGATGGCTTATCCATCTCATAGTCTGAAGGGAATATTATTTGATATGCAGATGCAGGGCTATCAGCCCATCATCGCACACCCGGAGCGGTATATATACCTCGATCAGAACAAGGGCTTTTATGAAGAACTAAAAGATATCGGGTGTCTGTTCCAGGTAAACATACTTTCATTGGCAGGATATTATGGTAAATCGGTACAGGAACTGGCTCAGTACCTGATGAAAAAAGAATATTATGACCTGGTTGGAACGGATTTACATCATTTCGGTCACCTGGAAGCACTCAGCTCAAGGCCTGCCCTGGCTGCTCAGCTCAAGAAATTATTGGATAGCGGAAAGATTAAGAACTTTGAGCTTTGACAACTGGATTTCCCCTTTTTGAATACTTTTTTAGGACAAACCTGAACTTTTTTCAGTGAGGGTTGTCTCTATAACGTCATGAATGCCTTTACCATTAAAGATTTAGAAAATCTATCCGGGATCAAAGCTCATACAATACGTATTTGGGAGCAGCGGTATAATTTTTTAAAACCTCAGCGAACCGATACTAATATCCGTTACTACAGTAGTGATGAATTAAAGACTGTATTGAATATAGCATTGTTAAATAAGTATGGGTTTAAGATTTCGCATATTGACAGGATGCAGCCTGAAGAAATTAAAGCAAAAATTTTATCATTAGGCGATGCAAAGGCTATACAGGAAAGGATAGTGAATGAGTTGGTACAGGAAATGGTGGACCTGAATATTGAGAAACTGGAAAAAATACTGGCCAATTATATTTCCTTAAGGGGTATTGAGAAAACTGTAATACATATCATTTTCCCCTTCCTGGAAAAAATAGGTCTTCTCTGGGTAACGGGTCATATCAACCCTGCTCAGGAGCACCTTGTTACAAATGTTATACGCCAAAAGTTAATTGTTGCAATAGAAACAGCTATAACACACCTGAAAGTTGACAAAACTGTACTCCTTTTTTTACCGGAGGGGGAACATCACGAATTAGGCCTGCTTTTCATGTACTATATGCTTAAAAACAGGGGTATTCAAACAATTTATCTTGGGGCCAATGTTCCGGTTAAAGATGTTGCCTATGTGGCGCGGCTTAAAAAACCAGATATCGTCTTTACACATCTTACCGCTACTTCTTCAAACTTTAATTTTGAGAAATTTTTAAATAGTATAAATACTCAATTTAATGATATTCAAGTAGTTATATCGGGACAATTAACTCACTCCTATACGAAGAACATTCCAAATGGGATTAAATTCAAAAAATCCCTCCACGAAGTAATGGAGTACCTCACTTCGCTTTAAGAAATATTCTACTGGTTAAGTCATTGATCTTTATTTGTTTAATATTTTTTGCAAAATATTAAACATTTTTTTTGCTGTCTGACATAATTATGTTTAACTTCACACTTCAATTAATTAAACAATATTTTATGTCTAGCGTAGAATTCAATCAGATGCTTCTCAGCAATGCAGATTTTCTGAAACCGTTTGCTGTAAACCTTACCAGGGATACTGAAGCGGCTAATGACTTGTACCAGGAAACATTGTACAAAGCCCTGGCTAACCAGGATAAGTACAATTCCGGTACTAATATTAAGGCATGGTTGTTTACTATCATGAGAAATATTTTTATTAATAATTATCGTAGAAAAGCTAAACAAAAAACCATTTTTGACAGCACTCCTAATGATTATCTTATTAATCAGAAGCAGGCCACGGTTAGTAACGCTGCCGAAAGTGATATGCGGATCAAGGAGATTAAAAATGCTATTCAACAATTGCCCGAAATATTTAAGACTCCCTTTTTGTTGTATTTTGATGGTTATAAATACAATGAAATTGCGGATGTGCTTAATGAACCCCTGGGAACCATTAAAAGCAGGATCCACTTTGCAAGAAAATTATTAAAAGAGCAAATCAGTCGCTTCTAAAAAAAAGCTGGTGTCAGATAAAACAGTTATTGTTATTGGTAGTGGTTTTGCCGGCTTGTCCGCAGCATCTTTCATGGCTTCAGCTGGCTGGAAAGTAACTGTTATTGAAAAAAATAGTACACCGGGGGGGCGGGCAAGACAGTTAAAAGAAGATGGTTTTACGTTCGACATGGGTCCCAGTTTCTATTGGATGCCTGATGTATTTGAAAGATACTTTGCCCAATTTGGGAAAAAGGTATCTGATTATTATTCTTTACACCGTTTAGATCCTTCTTATCGTATTTACTGGAATGATGGCTATACTGATATGCCAGCCGATCTGTCAGAACTCAAAAAAGTTTTTGAATCAATAGAACCTGGTAGTGCAGAAAAATTAGAAAAATATCTTAAAGGTGCTGCCTATAAGTATGAGGTCGGTGTAAATAAGCTGGTCTATAAACCCAGCCGTTCTTTAACTGAGTTCATGGACTGGCAAACCATAAGTGGTGTATTCAAACTGGAAGTGTTTACTTCTATCAAGAAACATATTGAGAAATATTTTAAACATCCGAAGCTCCGGCAGATGATGGAATTCCCTGTATTATTTCTGGGGGCTTTGCCGGAAGATACACCAGCCCTGTACAGCCTGATGAATTATGCAGATATCAAAGGAGGGACCTGGTACCCGCAAGGTGGTATGTATGCCATCGTGGAGGGTATGTATCAACTGGCATTGGAGTTGGGAGTGACTTTTCATTTTGAAGAAAGTGTGCAAGAAATAACTATTGATAATAGTATAGCGAAGAAAGTGGTTACTGATAAAAATTCGTATGAAGCAGATGCTGTTATCAGCGGAGCTGATTATCATTTTACTGAAAAGAACCTGCTCACGGCTCAATACCGCAGTTACTCTGATCAATATTGGGATAAAAAGGTGATGGCACCTTCCTGCCTGCTGTATTATATAGGCTTGAATAAGAAGCTCAAACAGCCAATTCATCACTCATTATTCTTTGATGTGCCTTTTGAGCAGCATGGGGAGGAGATTTATAAAAACCCTAAATGGCCGGCCGAACCGTTGTTTTATGTTAGTGTTTCATCGCTTACAGATGATTCGGTGGCGCCAGAAGGACATGAGAATATTGTTTTTTTAATACCCATTGCTTCCGGTTTGGAAAATGATACTGAGGAGCTTAGAGAAAAATATTTCCAGGTAATTGCCCGGAGAATGGAAAAACATATTGGTGAGTCCATACTTGATTCAGTCGTTTATAAGAAAACCTATTCAGTGAGTGATTTTGTAACGGATTACAATTCATTTCGGGGTAATGCGTATGGATTGGCGAATACGCTGCTGCAAACAGCTATTTTCCGCCCGTCATGCCAAAGTAAAAAAGTGAAAAATTTATTTTATACCGGGCAATTAACTGTTCCGGGACCAGGGGTTCCTCCTTCGTTGATAAGTGGTGAGGTAGTTGCTAAACAAGTTATCAAAGCTTTCAAATAATTACTTAAATTGAACCATGGTTCAACTGTTTCATACCACAAGTGAAAATTGCAGCCGCATCATAACGGAGAATTACAGTACTTCGTTTTCTTCGGCTATACGGATGCTGCATAAGGATTTACGAACGCCTATCTTCAATATTTATGGATTTGTACGCTTTGCAGATGAAATTGTAGATACATTTCATGATTATGACAAAGCAGCCCTCCTGGAGCAGTTTAAAAAGGATACTTATGATGCTATTCAAAGGGGAATCAGTTTGAATCCTGCACTCAATAGTTTTCAGCGGACTGTAAATGAATTCAATATAGACCTGAAACTGGTCGATGCATTTTTTCATAGTATGGAAATGGACCTGAGCAAACAGGTATATGATTGCGAAGGATACAAAGAATACATATATGGTTCTGCAGAGGTGGTTGGCCTTATGTGTTTGTATGTTTTTTGTGAAGGAGAGAAGAGCATGTATAATAAATTAGAATTTTCTGCAAAAGCATTGGGAGCTGCATTTCAAAAAGTTAATTTTTTAAGAGATATAAAAGCGGATTATAACGGGTTGTCAAGAATTTATTTTCCCGGGTGCGACTTTGCTAATTTTTCAGAGAGTGAAAAAAAAGCTATAGAACAAGATATTCAGAATGATTTTGAAGCTGCTTATGAGGGTATAAAAATGTTACCGCTGAAAGCAAGGTTCGGGGTCTATGTAGCCTATAAATATTATTTGTCTTTATTTAAGAAAATAAAAAAATTGGAACCTGAACGGGTTTTAGATACCAGAATACGAATTCCTAATTACCTGAAAGCCATGATAGTTTTAAGGGCAGGGGTAAAAAACCAATTGAGGCTGATTTGATATGGATCTTACACAGGTTATATTGGTAGACCAGCAGGATAATCCCACCGGTAGTTGTGAAAAATTAGAAGCCCACCAGAAAGGGTTACTCCACAGGGCATTCAGCGTTTTTATATTCAATAAGAAAGGGGAGATGTTATTGCAGCAACGGGCAATTAATAAGTACCATAGCGGTGGATTGTGGACCAATGCCTGTTGTAGTCATCCTGCAGAAGGAGAGGATACTATTGCGGCGGCACATAGAAGACTAGTGGAAGAAATGGGGTTTGACACTCCGGTGGAAAAAGTATTTGATTTTGTCTACAAAGCTGATTTTGATAACGGGCTCACGGAGTATGAGTTTGACCATGTTTTTGTGGGCGAATACAGCGGATCAATTAGTTTTAATAAGGAAGAAGTGATGGATTATTGCTATAAAACCGTCCAGGCGATAAGTATTTCCCTTCAATCACATCCTCAAAAATATACTCCCTGGTTTCACCTGGCTTTTCCCAAAATTGAAAATTGGTGGAAAAAGCATTTTAATCACCAAACGACGTAAAAAAATTAATTTTGTAAGCACATGGATATACTATTATACATTCTCGTATTACTCGGAACCTTTATTGTAATGGAAGGAGTTACGTGGTGCACACATAAGTTTGTAATGCATGGATTCTTATGGTATTTGCATAAAGATCATCACAAAGTACAACCCGGGATCTTTGAGAAGAATGATGCTTTTTCTATAATTTTTGCAGTTCCCAGTATACTCCTGATTTATTTTGGCACTTATGATGATGTATGGTGGCAGCAGGCGATAGGTTTTGGTATTATGGCTTATGGGTTTGCTTATTTCATGGTACATGATGTGATCATACATCAGCGCTTTAAATGGTTCACCAAAAGTAAAAGCACCTATGTGAGGGCCATCAGATGGGCGCATAAAATGCATCATAAGCATATTGATAAGCATGATGGTGAAAGTTTCGGATTCCTCTTTGTAAATAAAAAATACTGGGATAAAGTCCGTCGTGATGATAAGCTAATGGCCGGTAGTAAGAAAGTGGAATATGCCCCCGAAGCAGAGTAATTACATGAGCAACTCCTATCTTTATTTTTCAATTAGTTGATCTGCTTAAATCAAATTCATACGACTTTATTTTCTGTGGCGCTGGCTGTGCCAGTCTTAGTTTATTAATGCGTATGATCCGCTCTGAAAAATTCACTGACAAGAAAATTCTCTTGCTGGATAAAGAACCCAAAACAAAAAATGACCGTACCTGGTGCTTTTGGGAAAAGGAAAATGGTTTTTTCGATGAAGTTGTTTATAGAAAATGGGATACCATTTCATTTTTTGGTGATAATTTTTCTTGCCCGATGGATATTGCCCCTTACCAGTATAAGATGATAAGAGGAATCGATTTCTACGAGTATTGTTTTGCAGCAATAAAGAAGCAGGAAAATATTGAAATTAAGTATGCGGCCATTGGAGAGTGGTTTATGCAGGAGGAAGGGGCTACTTTTATTCTCGATGGTCTGCCATATTCCGTAGGCAAACCAACCGTTTTTAATTCTATTTACGAGCCTGCAACAAAAAATGAAAATATTATCAGGCTTTTACAGCATTTTAAAGGGTGGGTGATTGAGACTGACAAGCCTTTCTTTCATCCGAAACAAGCGACAATGATGGATTTCAGGGTGTCCCAGCAACATGGCACCACATTTGCTTATGTGCTTCCCTTTTCAGCTACCACTGCGTTGGTTGAATACACTTTGTTTACAAAAAATTTGTTGGAGCCTCATCAATACGACGATGGTTTGAAAGAATACATACACTCCTTTCTGGAGATCAGCAATTATACTATTAAAGAGGAAGAGTTTGGAGTCATACCAATGACTAACGAAAAGCACAGTTTTGACGGACATGGCTGGCAAATAGGCACCGCCGGCGGCCAAACAAAAGCTTCCAGCGGTTACACATTCCAGTTTATTCAAAAGCAATCACAGCAAATAGTTGAATGTCTGCTAAGCGGCCGGTCATTGGCCCTTATTCCGGGAACCCCAAAGAGATTTAGGTTTTACGACAATACTCTTCTTGATATTCTGTATAATGATACCCTTCCCGGTAAACAAATATTTACACAGTTGTTCAAAAAAAATAAACCTCAGCAGGTGCTGAGGTTCCTGGATAATGAAAGTTCTTTAAAAGAAGAATTGAAAATTATTGCTACTTTACCCACCTGGCCGTTCTTTAAAGCAGCCTTAAAGCAGTTATAATCAATTATCAGGGTCCATCTGCATAAATTCTCTTTTTACTGCTTTCAGCATACTGAATAGTTGTGCTACCTGTATCAGCAGTAAGACAGCTAATGCCAGCATCACATACCAGGGGAGTGTAATCGTTTTTACACCCGGTATTTTTTGAAATTTTTCAATATGCCACCCGGAAAGAGCTGAGCCAAAAGCCATGCCCACTAATAGGAAAGAAATTAACGAATAGACCACCTTCATGAACATGATTCTCATTGTCGAGTAACCTACTTTAAAATTTTCGAGAATTGCGGCAGGTATAATCAGCACCAAAGCAATCCAGCTCCAGTTCTTACTGAACCATTCATTGTCCAGTGTCAGATTGAGTCCAAGTACCAATACGATAGAAAGTAGTCCCCAGGGAAATAGCAGAAAAGTAGAAGGTTTATGTGATGTAGTTGCCATACCGGTAAATTTTGTTAGGAGAGTAAGTTAAAAATAATCTTCGATAAAAGGAAAAGCATCCTATGCAGGATGCTTTGTAGTAGCCTCGACAGGAATCGAACCTGTATCTGGAGCTTCGGAAACTCTTATACTATCCATTGTACGACGAGGCCAGTAACTGTTTGAGGTTTGATGTGTAAAGTCAGAGGTCGAGGACTTCAAACTTTACACCCGGGAGCTCAAACTATTTTATCAATCCGGGAGCATTGGTGGCAAACACTTTCACGGCAATAGCCAGCAAAATTACACCAAAAAATTTTCGAACAGCCATTAATCCGGCTTTTCCTAAAACTCTTTCAATCAGGGTTAAAGAACGGATCACCAGGTAGATGACAATAAGGTTCACCAATATTGCTACCAGGATCATAAACTCATTTCTATCACTTCTCTCAAAAGTAGCTTTTAATGACATGATGGTCGTAAGTGTTCCGCTACCCGCAATCAGGGGAAATGCAATAGGAACAACTGTTCCTGAAGGAGCTCCTTGTTCTGATTTAAAGAACTCTATACCCAGGATCATCTCCAGCCCTAAAATAAAGATCACAATAGAACCGGCCACTGCAAATGACCGTATGTCCACACCCAGTATATTCAGGAACGGTTTTCCAATAAAGAAGAACAATACCATTAATGCCCCGGAAATCAGCGTTACCCTCCATGCATTAATACCACCCATTTTTTGCTTAATTGATATAAGCATAGGTACTGAACCTACAATATCAATGACAGCAAACAATGTGAAAGTCAGCGTCAGGAACTCCTGTAAATTGAATTGCATGACCGTTGGTTTTCTGCAAATGTAGTTATCTGAAGATATATTTCTCTTTAAATAAATTCAGCTCATCTGACAGGTATTCCAGGCAGTTCCTGCAGAGGCAATCAGCATAACGCTGTGCGATAGATGCCTTTTGTTCATGGGTTATTGCAATGCCATAACAATGGCATTGCAATATGTTTCCCGGTTTGCTTTCGAATACAGTTTTGCATCGTGGACAATTCTTTCTTCCATGCCGGCACATAGAAACTGGTTTACAGCTGAAAACTCAGGCCTGTGATGAAATTAAATTTCCTTGCATTATAACCCGGGATGTCGAAGTATACTTTATTAGTAATATTCTTCAGATCTACGAATACTCTTATCGCCTTTCCAAACTTGTATTCACCATACAGGTCCACTATCGCATAACCATCAATGGTTTCAGGTGATGAACCATAAATGAATTCTTCCCTTTTGCTGATACTGCGAAAATGAGTGCTTACAAAAAAATCTTTGCTGAACCGGATGCCCGCAGTAAGGTTAAAGGCATGTTTGGGAATACGGTATAAATTATAGTAGCTGGTGTCTTTGCCCAATGGGCTGCCTGTACCGTCATAAAGCGAAGTTGTTTTGCCATTAGTATAGGTGTAGTTGGCACTTATACTATAGATATTTTTAGCGTAGCTCAGTTCTGCTTCGATGCCATTGTTGATTTGTTTACTGGCATTAAGATATTTGCTTTGAAAAACGGAAGGATTAAATGTGTATACAATTGCATCTGTTGTTTTCCGGTAAAAACCTACGATCCGTGCCGAAATCGGTTTACCGGATAACAGTTCAGCACCCGCTTCTCCAATGATTCCTTTTTCTGGTAAAAGGGATGTATTGCCAGCATAGGCATCAAACAATTGGTATAATGTAGGTGCTTTAAAAGCAGAGTAAAGATTGGCAAAAACCTTTGCCTTGTTCTTGACCAGGAAGGAGGGGTTGAACGTAAAAGTGAAATTACTTCCATACGCTGAATGCTCATTGAAGCGTCCGCCTAATTCAACATTTAACCCTTTTCCCTTATAAATAACCGATGCGTATGGGCTGATCTGTTTAGCCCGGGCATTAAGTACCGGTTGATTAAATGGCCCAAATATACCTGTAGACCAATACCATTGGTCTGTATTATTGGAGCGAAAATCTGCTCCGGCAAGTAATTCCCATTGACTCAATCTCCAATTGCCATAGAATTCTGCATAATGTGTCCGTCCGATATAGTTGCTTTTTGAATAGAAGGCGAACAAATTGCTTTTATGTGATGAATCGTCAAAATAACTTCTTTCAATCCTGTTGTAGTTGTAATTAAGATGAATACTTCCGTTACTAAAATGATGCAGCAGGCCACCGCCAAATTGTATATTGTTACTTTCTGAAGTAAAATCCCTGTCGTCTGTATAAGCAGAGGCATCAATATCAGTTTGGTAATTGCTATAGCTTCCTGATAAAGAGATCCTGATGGTTTTGCTGGCAGCAAAACCTGTCCGCCCGGTAATGGCATGCTGATTGAAACCATCCCTGTCAAAAACCGCAGATCCGCTCGAATCGAAGGCAGCAGAGAACCCATCGTTGCTGAGATGTGTATAATTCAACGAATAATCTGCTTTATTTCCCCGGCCATTAATACCTATATTTTGCCGTAAGTTGTTAAAGCTTCCACCGGAAAAAGCGCCATGTACATGTAGCTTTTTTGCACCCGCCTTTTTTGAAATGATATTAATAACACCGGCCACAGCATCTGATCCATACAAAGTAGATTGCCCACCTTTTAATATTTCAATTCTTTCTACCTGGTCAGTGGTTAGAAAGTTTAAATCAAAATAATTTGTTATTACAGAAGGGTCATTTACCGGAATGCCATCCAGCAATATCAATACGTTTCCGGCCGAAGCGCCGCGGATGCTGACCGTTTGATTGGTGCCCAGGGCATTATTGGCACCAATAATAACAGTACCTGTTACACTATTCAAAATTTCGGGAAGTGTTTTGCCTCCGCTTCTTTCTAATTGTTCCCGGGAAATAGTGGTGACAACCTTCCCGGTTTCACTTTGTTTTTTTGGATACTTGTTGGTGGTAATTACCACTTCGTTTAGTAATGTTGTGTCCTCTTGTGCTTTTAGCTGATTGCTGAAAATAACAGCAGCCAGCACAAAAAAATGTCTTTTCATATTAAATGAAATTTTGTGTGACTGCTTCCGGTAATAAAAAAGTGATAGAAATATAAACGTCCTGGGACTTTTACATCTCATGCCTTTCACCCGAAAGCTGAATGTTGTTTGCTCGACGTGGCAGGTCTTCTGGCTTACTCCGTGTTTAATGCCTTCCCGTCCGCCGGCCGGACAGTGGCTTGAAGATTAAACAATCAATAAAGGAGCTTACAGCTACGGGGATAGCACCGGACTCTTTGCTTTCGGCAGGCAAGTACACCGGGTTTCCCTTTTAATCCCGATTGTTAGGTCGGGAACCAAATCGTTGCAAATGTAGGGAGAGAAGTTTCTTTTACAAGAAGAGTTATCAACAGGTGCTGGTATATAAATTCCTTTTGGGACATAGCTGATCACCGATACTTATTTTAAAGTTGGAATAAACTTTGTATCTGTTTTCCGGTCTTTACAAAATCAATACCTGCATGAAGCAATTCTAAAATCCTCCCGTTTTTTTAACAATGATGGATGTACTGAACCGTTGTTTTTTGCGTTGTGTATGTACTGCCATCATTTCTACTCTCCTTAATTTATTATTTCATTGCCAAAGCTGCTGTGTTTATTAACCCTGCAGAAAAAGCGTTTTGCCTTTTCTGTAAAAAAATATTTATGCGTAAAAACCAACAGGCAGCAATTTTATTGATCACTATTATTAGTTTGGATATTTTCAAGGCAAATGCTCAAACTGATGCTATCAAATATGAGCTGGGTGCAGGATTGAGCAGTTTAATTTACCAGGGAGATCTTACTCCATCAAGATTAGGGTCTTACAGAACAATGAAATTGGGTGTTAATATTTACGGGAGCAGAATTCTGAACCGGTCCTTTTTGGTTAGAATTAATCTTGCTATTGGTGGTTTGAAAGGGGATGAAGCGAGGTACAATAATCCTGAATACAGAGAACAGAGGAATTTTAATTTCAGAACACCAGTAGTGGAAATAGCTCCCCTGCTTGTTTGGAATCCTCTTGGTAAAAACTTTACTGAAAAAGGATTTTCACCTTACCTGTTTGGTGGTGCCGGATTTAGTTTTTTAAAAATTGAAAGGGATTGGAGCAATTTTAATGCGGCTTATTTTGGTGACGGATCAGATATTCCGGAAAGAATTGCAGTAGACGCAGCACACTCAACTCCCCGGGTACTGCCTGTTATTCCGGTAGGTGCAGGTATTCGATATGGTCTTTCTTCAACTATTGCAGTAAATGCGGAAACTTCTTATCGTTTTACATTTACTGATTACCTGGATGGATTCAGCCAGGCGGCCAATCCTGCAAGGAATGACCATTACCAGGCAATAACGGTCGGAGCTGTATTCAGGTTTGGTAATAGGAACACTTTGGCTTGCCCAGTGGTTAAGTACTAACCATGTTTTTATTTTTTTACAGCTTTAATCCATTGGAAAGATACTCCGGCATAATAATTACGGCGGGGGGCTGCATTGTAAAAACGATTTGCTGCTGCATTAATGTCATTCCCAAGGCTATAAATTTCATCCAGTAAATTATCTGCTCCGGTATAAAAATTCAGCTTGTATTTATTCTGAAAGCGTTTGCTCCAGCCAATCCTGGCTCCTATCAGTTGGTAAGGTTCTGCTTTAGCTGAATTGGCATCATTTAAGAATATCTCAAAAGCAGCATAAAAAGTGATGTTTGTATAGATGCCGTTTTTCAATTGCAGATCACCAGTAAATGAGAGTGTACTGGCCGGAACAGAAGGTACGATTTTGCCAGAGTAATCATCATTGCCCCGGATAAAACTGCCATAGCGGAAATGGCTGTATGTATAATCTGCCCTCAGGTTCAGGTAATCCACCGGGCTTTTATTTTTTGCCAGGAGCAGGTAGCTGCTATGCGCTTCAAGACCTTTTTGTTTAACGTCTCCGGCATTGATAAAATAATCTGCGCCGGAGATATCTCTTCTCTGTACAAGGGCGTTGTTCAGGCGGAAATAAAAACCGGTCATTTCCAGTAAAATTTTTTTGCGGAGGAAGAACTTAGATATAGTTATTTCATAATTCCAGCCATTTTCTGCTTCCAGGTTAGTACTGATCACACCTGTTGAGGGAAGTAACTCGGAGATCGTAGGAGGTGAGAAACCCCTCGATACAGTCCCTTTTAATGACAACTCCTGCCGGAAATCTTTTTTCAGGGAAACTCGTGGGGCAATTTCATGCTGATAACTTCTTTTTTGTTCTGCGACGGGGTATGTACTAAGCCGGATGAAAATTACTTTTGTTTTAGTAGTGCTTAGCCCGCCATTTATTGACCAGGTATTATTTATACGGGCATCTGCCTGCACAAAGACGTTGTAAGTTGTGTACCTGATATCATCATTTGTTTGTAACGTATCAGGACTACCAACCCTGTTTTTAGCAACCTGTGTATTGAAAAATCCTGACTGGTATTCTGTACCGGCTGTTAATTGCCAGCTAGTTTCTTCTTTTTTAATGGTATAGTTGAAAACAGAGCGGCCACCAATATGAGGTTCATTTCGCCTCTCAAAATTCCTGATGGCAGAGTTCTTCACCTGGTTAAATGTGCCATAAAAGGTGGTTGTATTGGTGAAATGGGTATTGAACTGGTAGTGATTGGTAAACCCTGCTGTAATGTTTTTCTGCCAGATTGCTGCTTTCACATTTATTGCGGAGGGAAATCCTCCAGCTGCTGGTCTTGCCGATCTGGGATCAGTATTATATTCTGCCAAAGTCAATGCCCCGGGTGTTTGGTAATACATATCAGAAAAAAGGAATGATGCTGTTAGTTGTTGTTTAGCCGATAATTTCAGTTGTGACATCCACGAGAAATTGTCCCGTCTCATTTTCGATTGTACCCGGTAACCATCGGACTGGTTATGTGCAAAAGTGAATTGGTTTTTATTTTCTTTTTGTCCGAACCGGGCAGAGGCAAAAACATTCTGGAGTTTATAGCTGCCGGTTATATATTCCAGGCTGGCACCCGGTTGCCACCTGTCGAGATTGTTAATCAAAATCAATCCACCTGTGCCGGCGCCGTACATACTACCGGCGGGCCCCTTAAAAATTTCGATGATAGAAAAATTGTTTTGTGCCAGTTGGTTGAAATAAGTATTGCCACCGGGGTCTGTCAGGGGAATATCATTCCAGTAAACTTTTACATTTCTTACGCCAAAAGGCGAACGAAGCGAACTACCCCGGATATTGATACGGTAGCTGCCCGGGGACCTTTCTTCCATTCGTACTCCGGCAATTGTATTGAATGCATTAACAAAAGATGATTTATTATTCATCTCAGTAGCATTTCGATCAATGATCTTTACGGTTGCAGTAGTAAGCGATACATGCCGGTTTTGTTCAAAAGCCCTGATCGTTACTTCCTCTAAAAGTGTTGAAGTGTCTGTTGTTTCTTCCTGGCCGAAAGCGGGCAATAAAGAATACATGAATACTAAAAAAATGAAAAGTCTCTTCAAGGTTACTGAATTGTAAGAGGTTAAAGTTAGATTGTTTTCTTTGTATCTTCAATCCATGACTGCTAAGAATAAACTCGGACTGTTTTCACTGACGATGATAGTGATCGGCCTCGTTATCGGCACTGGTATTTTCCGTACATCTAAAGATGCGGCAGAGGCTGCTGCAACTCCAACTATTTTTTTCGCAGCCTGGATAGTTGCAGGGCTGGTAGCTATTTGCGGAGCCTTAACGTATGCTGAAATAGGAAGCCGGTATCCGGTTACCGGTGGTTACTATAAGATATTTTCTTATGCGTATCACCCTTCACTGGCATTTGGAATTAATGCGATAATACTTATTTCCAATGCCGCTTCTTTATCAGGGGTGGCATTAATTGGTAGTGAATACATTACTCCACTGTTGGTAGAGGCTGGCAGTGTGGAAAAATGGAAGCCATTTGT
This sequence comes from Chitinophagaceae bacterium, assembly GCA_041738795.1. Lineage (GTDB taxonomy): Bacteria > Bacteroidota > Bacteroidia > Chitinophagales > Chitinophagaceae > JJ008. Next base: position 316,625 of record JBGSPB010000014.1, read on the forward strand.
GGCAATGGCAGCGATCATTCTTTTTTATGGTGTTAACCTGATGGGATTAAGGATGAGTTCTCAAACACAGAATGTGCTGATGATTATTAAGATCGGGATGCTTCTTGTATTAATCGCAGCATTATTCTTTCCGGCTATTCATAGTACAGCCCCCGTAATTATTGATGAATCAAAAACTTCAGCCGCAGCATTATTGCTTTCATTTGGAGTGGCTTTAAAAGCTACCTCATTTACATATGGGGGGTACCAGCAAACTATCAATTTTGGGGAGGAAGTCGAAAATCCTCAAAAAAATATACCAAAGGGTATTTTTATCGGAATCGTCGTGATTATTTGTTTGTACCTGTTGGTCAGTTACGCTTATGTGAAAGTTATTGGTTTCAATAATTTGAAAGAAACGAGTGGGATAGCTTCGGTGGTAGCTGAAAAATTGTTTGGAGAGGCGGGTAAGTATGGTTCTTCTATTTTATTATTCCTCGCAGTGCTGGCTTATGTAAATGTATTACTGCTTAGTAATCCGAGGGTAATGTATGCAATGAGTACCGATGGTATTTTGCCAAAAATATTTCAGAAAAAGGATGAGAAAAGGGATGTGCTTACGGTCAGTCTGACTGTCTTTGCGGCAATTTGTATTGTCGTATTATTTTTTGCAGACAAATTTGAGAAAATTTTAAGTTTCACTATTTTTTTGGACTCGATTGGTATGGCTACCTCAGCAGCAACAATTTTTATTTTGAGGAGAAAAACACGGCATCTCGATGGAACAGGTATCTATGCTATGAAATTATATCCACTTCTTCCGGTACTGTTTATACTTGCCTATACATTTGTAGGAGCGATGATCGCCGTAAAAGAGCCTAAACTGGCATTGACAGGTATAAGTGTTTTAGCTGCATTTATACTATTGTTTTTTATTGTGAAGCAATTGCAAAAGAACAAAACTCAATAAATGGATATTTCACAAATTATCAATGAACTGGGTGAAGACCGGGAGCACTATTTCAATGCTGTGGCACCACCAATCATGCAAACAAGCAATTTTGCTTTTAAGAAAGTGGCAGATTTGAGTAAAGCCTTTGAAGATGAGATGGGCGGTTACCTTTACAGTCGTGGGTTAAATCCAACGGTCGATATTCTCAGGAAGAAACTGGCTGCATTAGATGGTGCCGAAGATTGCCTGGTATTTAATAATGGAGCAGCCGCTATTTTTGCCGGTATTTTTGCTAATATAAAATACGGTGATCATATTGTATCTGTCAAAGCTCCTTATACATGGGTGCAAAGAATGTTTGATGTGATATTACCCCGCTTTGGAGTTACTGCTACTTATATCAATGGAGGAAAAATTGAAAACTGGGAAAAAGCGACTCAACCCAATACAACATTTTATTACCTGGAATCTCCTAATAGCTGGGATTTCGCCATTCAACCAATCAAAGAGGTAGCAGCACTGGCAAAGTCTAGGGGAATTATTACACTAATAGACAATAGTTATTGTACACCGCTGTATCAAAAACCTGTCGAAATGGGAATTGATATTGCGATGCAAACCGCTACCAAGTATATCGGCGGGCATAGCGATACGCTTGGCGGTGTACTCTGTGGCAGTCATGCCATGATGAAAAAGATTTTTGACAGCGAATACCTGAATATCGGCAGCGGTATTCAACCTTTCAATGCATGGCTGATGATCCGGGGGCTCCGTACATTACCTGCAAGAATCGAAAGAATTACAAAATCAACGGCAGAAGTGGTGCAATACATGAAGCAGCACCCCAAAGTGGAATTTTTACTTTTCCCGTTAGATGAGACCTTTCCGCAATACGAATTGGCTAAAAAGCAAATGAAAGGAGCTTGTGGCTTATTTACTTTTGTTTTAAAAGCAGATAAAAGAGAGTCCATTGTAAGGTTCTGCGAGTCTTTGCAACATATTATGATGGCCGTTAGCTGGGGCGGGCATGAAAGCCTGGTCATTCCTAAGTGTGCAGGTATTCAGCCAGGTGATTTTGACAGATCTAACCGGGAACATCGGTATATCCGTATGTATGTGGGATTGGAGGAATCGAAATACCTGATAGCAGACCTTGAACAAGCTCTTGCAGGAATTTAATTCCCGCTTGTCAAAAATCATAACACTGCGGCGGCTTTTCATATATTTTTGCAGTCTATGGTACGGAGCATCAAGCTGGCATTTGCATTGTTGATCTTTTCTACTTCATTTGGCCAGGATAAATGGGACATCAGAAGATGTGTTGATTATGCGTTGAAAAATAATATTTCAGTACGGCAAACAGATTTGCAGTCGCGGTTTTCTGAATTAAACTACAAACAAAACAAAGGCGGGCAGTTGCCTTCTTTAAATTTTGGAAGCAGTGTTGGCTATCGGCTTGGCCGGTCAGATAACCCAACTACCGGCGTTCTGGAAGACAATAATTTCCTGAATGTGGGTATGCAGTTGCAATCTAGTGTCAGTATTTTCAATTGGTTTTCACAGAAAAACACTATTGAAGCCAGCCGCCTTTCATGGGAAGCTGATAAGGAACAGACAAAAAAAATTCAGAACGATATTGCTTTAAATGTTGCCGTTGCTTACTTACAGATATTACTGGCAAGAGAACAGGCAAACTTATCAAATGTGCAGGTGGAGCAAACAAAAGCACAATTAGAAAATACAAGAAAGAGGGTAGATGCGGGAGTGTTACCTGAGTTAAATGCAGCTGAACTGGAAGCGCAATTGGCAAGAGACAGTTCAAGTCTTGTAACAGCAGAAGCATCTGTACAACAGTTTTTACTGCAAATGAAAGCATTGCTGAATCTTGATGCGGGGGCTTCATTTGATATAGTGACACCTCCGGTTAGTCTAATTCCGCTTGAAGTACTGGCTGATTTACAGCCTGACGCAGTCTATGCCATTGCAATCAGTACATTACCTCAGCAAAAAGTAAACGAGTTAAGAATTCAGTCGGCAAAAAAAACGGTGGCGGCAGCAAAAGCTGGCTTATATCCTACGATCAGTGCATTTGGAAGTCTTAGTACCAATGCCATTTCATTCAAAAAAGCAATTTACGACCAGGTATTAAATGGTTATTCCCCATCTGGCGCAAGAGCCAATGCCGGTGGCGGTACTTTTTACCCGATTGAGATTCCAAATTATGTAGATGGCAGTAATGTTGTTGGTTATTATAAGCCGGGAAGCATCACCAGGCAGTTTAATAGCAATTTCGGTCAGAGCATTGGTATAGGCCTTAATGTTCCCATTTTCAATGGCAGGGTTGCCCGTACAGCATGGGATCGTTCAAAACTTACGGTGCAGCAGTTTGAATTACAGAAAGAACAGGGTGATATGCAGTTAAAACAGGATATCTACAAAGCATATACCGATGCAACAGCAGCATTGCAGAAATTCAACGCAGATAAGAAGAGTGTGCAGGCAGCAGAGAAAGCTTATGATTTTGCCAGTAAAAGGTATGAATTAAACCTGCTTTCGACGTATGATCTCATTATTAGCCAGAATAATGTGCAGCGGACTAAGATTCAGGCTTTGTATTCACAGTATGATTATGTATTCAAAATGAAATTGCTCGAGTTTTATAAAGGCCAGGGAATAAAATTGTAAACTTTCAGATCAAATCTTAATAAAAATATACGATGAATAAGAAATTGAAATGGGGATTGATTGTAGTAGCAGTGTTGGGGGCTGGATTCTTTCTTGTAAAGAAATTCGGTAGTAAGGATAAAACGGAGAAGGTTGCTATTGAAAAAGCAATCAAACGGACAATTATCGAAACGGTCAATGCCAGCGGAAAGGTTTACCCGGAAGTGGAAGTAAAAATAAGCCCGGATATTTCCGGCGAGATTACCGAATTGAATGTAGAAGAAGGGGATAGTGTAAGAAAAGGACAGGTGCTTGCCCGTATTTATGCTGATATCTATGCATTGCAAAGAGACGAAGCTGCATCTAGGGTAAACCAGTCTTCTGCTACTGTAGATAACAGTAAAGCAGCTTTAGAGGCTTTAAAAGCTAATCTTGAACTGGCGCAACAGACCTATAACCGGAACAAAAAATTGTTTGATGACAAAGTAATTTCCAAATCCGAACTGGAACAGTATGAAACTACCTTGAAGTCGGCAAAGTCTAATCTTAATGCTGCTGAACAAAATATAAAAGGGCTTCGGGCCAGTGTTCAGGGAACCCAGGTTGGTTTAAGCAAGGCAAACAAGGATTTAAGCCGAGCCACACTTACGGCCCCGATGGACGGAGTGATATCGTCATTAAAAATCAAGAAAGGAGAAAGAGTGGCCGGTAACAGTTTTAACGTAGGTACAGAAATGATGACGGTGGCTGATATGTCAGTACTGGAAGTTAGAGTGGATGTGGGAGAAAACGATATTGTAAAAATCAATATTGGCGATTCAGCGGATGTGGAAGTGGATGCTTATAATAATCGCAAGTTTAAAGGGATTGTTACAAAAATAGCCAGCAGTACAAAAAGTACATCACTGGCTTCCACCAATGATGTTACGAATTACGAAGTGAGGATTAGATTAGATAAGGAATCATATAAAGATCTTGGTAACCGTACTTTCCCTTTTCGCCCGGGTATGAATGCAAGTGCGGATATTAAAACAAGAAGGGTGGATAATGTATTAGCCGTACCGATTTCAGCTGTTAATGCAAGGGTAAAAGGAAGTGATCAGAGCATGGCAGATAAAAAGAAGGAAAAAGAAGATAGCAAAGGGGAAGAAGGGAATGATGTTTCAGCTACTGTTGAAGGGGATGAACTGGAAGAAGTGGCTTTTGTATTGCAAAAAGATGGAACCGTTAAAAAAATTGTGGTAAAATCCGGAATACAGGATATCAATTATATTGAAATACTTAGTGGATTAAAAGAAGGAGATGAAGTGGTGGTTGCTCCCTATGCAGCAGTTAGCAAAAATCTGAAAGATGGTATGCAGGTAAAAGTAGTGACGAAGGATAAGTTGTTTGAAAAGTAACTTTGTTGGAAAGTATAAAATGATTTTAGTGGTAAAACCCGGTTTATTCCGGGTTTTCTTTTTTACGGAGTGTTTTATTCCTTTATTACCTTTATTGTTTACAATTATTTTTTCAACGAAATCAGGGTTCATGACTTTTGGAATTATCGGTAGTGGCAGTTGGGCTACAGCATTGGCCAAAATGCTGACAGATAGCAAGCATTCTATTAACTGGTGGATCAGAAATGCAGATACAATTAGCTACATCAAAAAGAGAAGCCACAATCCTCAATATTTAAGTTCAGCAAAGTTTGATGTGTCATTGCTTACAATGTCAACAGATGTAAAGGAAGTAGTGAAGCAGTCAGATGTGTTGGTTATAGCTGTTCCGTCCGCCTATGCAGAAGGAAGCCTTTCTGGTCTGCAACCTGAAGACTGGAAGAATAAAAAAATTGTTTCAGCAATTAAAGGATTATTGCCTGATAAGAATATGCTTCTTAATGAGTATTTAAAGCTGGAATTCAATATACCGCTGGAAAATTACTTTGCTGTACTCGGTCCCTGCCATGCAGAAGAGGTGGCAGAAGAAAAATTGTCCTATCTCACTTTCTCAGGAATTGATATAGTGACCGCCTCAGAAATTGCTTCTCATTTTACTACTGATTTCATCAATACAGTTGTAAATCATGATATTTTAGGCGTGCAATATGCTGCTGTTTTAAAAAATATATATGCATTGGGTGCCGGTATTGCACATGGGCTTGACTACGGGGATAATTTCCTGAGTGTTTACATTGCTAATGCCGCCGATGAAATGGCAGGGTTTTTACGAAAATTCGGTGCGGAGCATATTACGGTAGGTGAACATGATGGTGAAGATCCTGTTACACACAGGAAAACACCCAACTATGCTGCTTCTGTCTACCTGGGTGACTTACTGGTAACCTGTTATTCACTCCATAGCCGTAATCGTCGATTTGGAAATATGATCGGCCGGAGTTATTCTGTGAAGGCTGCCGAACTGGAAATGAACATGGTGGCGGAAGGCTACAATGCAGCAAAATGTATTTTTATTATCAACAAATCACTCGGTGCCGGTATTCCTATAGCGGAGACAATTTATAAAATATTGTGGGAAGATGTTAAAGCTTCAGAGGGCTTTAAACGGATAGAGCAGGTGCTGGTCTGACCTGTAAATGTTGCCCTATGCCACTGTTTTATCACGGATTTGTACCTGCTGCCATACTGATTATGATACTGTGCCTGGTAATAAACCAGGTGTTCAAGTATTTTCGCCGGCAGCACTTCAGAGAATAATTTTTTTGGTTTGAAAAATTTTAATTTCACGGCAGTTAAAATCTTGATCAATGGTAAACTTTTTCCAGATTGTTTTTTTAATCGCAGCAGTTGTTCTTATTGTATTAAATGTAATTGAGTTCAATAAGTGGCAGGATAGCAGAAAAGAGGGAAATGTAAAGCCCCATCCGATGAAATGGTTCAACTTTATCCTCACATCATTGGTTGCACTGGGTTGTGTCCTTAATATTATTGTATCATGGATACGAAATAGTTAAAAGAATAAAGCGGCAGCAATGCCATCTGCTAATAGTTTGCCTTGTTTTGTCAGAACCAGTGAGTTGTTTTCGGAAATTATTAAACCTGAATCAATATATTTTTTAGCAGCAGAAGTAATTTGCTGACCAGCAGCTGCACTCACATGATCCAGTTTCAATCCTTCTATGGTTCGTAAAGAAGTCATGATATATTCATTCAATTGCTGAATATCAGTCAATACTTCTTTTTCAAAAGGGATTTCTCCTTTATTAATGGATTCAATATAAATGTTATTGTTGGAAATATTCCACTGTCTTTCATTGATACTATACGAATGTGCTGAAGGCCCGATGCCCAAATATTTTTTCCCTCGCCAATAGGATGAGTTATGACGGCTTCGCCAGCCTGGTTTGGCAAAATTGGATATTTCATAATGTTCATAGCCTGCTTCTTCAAGCCATTGCATCAGTAACAAAAATTGTTCTGATTGTTTATCGGGATTTACACCCGCTGATTTTTTATGTTTTATCAGTTTGTCAAGGGGTGTTTTTGGCTCCACTGTTAAGGCGTAGCAGGATAGGTGAGGGATATTGAGCGAAATGGCTGTTTCGATATTTTTTTTCCACCTTTCGTTTGTTAAGGCTGGCGTACCATAGATCAGGTCAATAGTGATGTTGTCAAAATATTTTTTGGCCAGTTGTAAATTAGCAATGGCCTGTTGAGCATTATGAGCCCGGTTCATCCATTGAAGGTCTTCTTCAAAAAAACTTTGAATACCGATGCTCAGCCTATTGATACCTGCTTCTTTCCAGCCAGACAGTTTATCTTCCGTAATATCATCAGGATTTGCTTCAAGGGTTATTTCAGCATTTTGAGAAACAGTAAAACAGGATTGTATCTTTAAAATAATACTATGTATTTCTTCGATTGTTCCTAAACTTGGTGTGCCTCCGCCGAAATAGATGGTTTCTACATGTTCTGACTGAAGGTAATCTTGTTGTAACCCAATTTCCTTCAATAAAGATGTAAATAATTCGTTTTTGTACCGTAAGGATGTTGTAAAATGGAAATTGCAATAATGACAGGCCTGCCTGCAAAACGGAATATGTATATAGATGCCAGCCAAAGTGTTTAATATTTAATGAATAATTTAGCGACGTCCCGCCGGCTATCGGGACAGGTGAAAAGCCACATGAGAAAATTCAGACTGCAAATATCGGTTCTTGTTCTGTTGTTGATGATGAGCATTTATACATCGGCACAGGGTAAATATAATTTACATATCCGTGGGGTTGAAAAAGATACTGCATTACTGATCTCCCGGCTAGGCCTGCAAACTAGTTTTACATCCCAGATTACCTGTTCAGAATATATCGGCAAGTTAACTGGTATTTTACAATCTAAAGGCTATGCTACTGCATCCATTGACAGTATCAGGTACGACTCCTCGGATGCTTATATAGTTTTATTTGCGGGGGAAAGATATCTCTGGGCCCGGATAGATGCGAAAAACATCGATCCGTCGATTTTAGATGGTGTAGGATGGCGGGACAAAGTATTTATTAATAAGCCGATGGATTTTTCACAGCTTCAGGAATGGCAGGAAAAACTGTTGAAGTACCTGGAGAATAACGGGTACCCCTTTTCGAGAATTTATCTTGATAGCCTGCAACTGGATAAGGAAATGGTATCGGCTCAATTAAAAGCAGACAAAGGGCCATTATACAAGATTGACAGCATTCGTATTTTTGGTGATGCCAAGATCGCTAACAGTTATCTTCAGCGATATCTTGATATCCCCAATGGTAGTATATACAATAAAGAAAAATTGTTGCGTATCAATCAGAAAATGCGGGAGCTCACATATGTAGAAGAAGAAAGGCCCTTTGATATTACTATGCTGGGTACAGGATCTGTATTAAACATGTATCTAAAGCAGAAGAAAAGCAGCCAGATAAATGCCCTGGTTGGATTTTTACCTAACAATGATCAGCTGGCGTCTAAAAAAATATTAATAACCGGCGAGGCGAATATTTTGTTGAGAAATTCATTAGGAGCTGGTGAAACGATCGGGTTGAACTGGCAACAGCTGCAGGTGAAATCGCCCCGGCTGAACCTCTTGTACCAGCACCCTTATCTTTTCCAATCGCCTTATGGGCTTGATTTTTCATTTGAAATGTTTCGTAAAGACAGCAATTTTGTCAACGTTAATTTTCAGTTGGGGGCACAATATGTTGTAAATAAAAGCCAGGCAGGCAAGCTATTTATACAGCGGTTTCAGACTATAGTAAGCCAGGGGGGAGTTGATTCAGCATTCATTCTGAATAACCGCAAGTTGCCCGATGTGGGAGATGTAAGTTCTTTCAATGTAGGTGTGGATTATGAATTCAATACTACTGACTACCGGCTTAATCCCCGAAAGGGAAACGAGTTTCGTATTATTACATCGGTGGGGACAAAAAAATTGAGAAAAAATAATGAGATACTGGAATTAAAGGATCCCTCTGATCCATCGTTTGATTTTGACAGGCTGTATGATACGGTCAAATTGAAAACTTACCAGCTTCGGGTAAAGCTGATGGCTGCAAAATATTTTCCATTTGCCAATAAGCGGAGTACTGTAAAAACAGCCATCAATGCCGGAATGTTTCAAAGTGGTAATATTTTTCGAAATGAACTTTTCCAGTTGGGTGGATATAGATTACTGAGAGGTTTTGATGAAGAAAGTCAGTATTTATCGCAGTTTGCTATAGCAACGATGGAATACCGTTACCTGGTTGGGCAAAATTCTTTTTTCTATGTGCTGGCCGATGGGGGATGGGGTAGAAACAATAGCCTTAACACCAATGTTAATTATACCTACTTTGGAACAGGCCTTGGTCTTGCATTTGAAACAAAAGCCGGTATCTTCAATTTGGCCTGGGCAGTTGGAAAAAGAAATGATACCGAATTGAACCTTCGTCAATCAAAGATTCACTTTGGTTTTGTGAATTATTTTTAAATCGTTGCATAGAGTCGGACTCCACTTTAATACTTTTGCATCACAACATTCTTACTTGAAGCGGTTTATATATCTTTTCATACTCTTGTTATTACTGGCGGAAATTTCCTCTGCTCAAACTCTGGTTGATTCAGCCGATACAATTGTAATTGATACGACAGACAGGCCGGATACGTTATTGTACCGTGATTCGTTACCTGCAGCACAAACAAATCTGGAGGTTTCAAAACGTCCGCAGCAGGATTCCGGCTGGATTTTAGAACCTGCCGATTCAGTTTTTCACCAGGCCATTATGTGGCAAATACTTGATCATCATCCATATTTTGGTTTTAGAAACAGGGTTTCTGCTGTTTCTGTTGAACAGGAAGATATCAGGCGGGTAAGGGGAAAAGAAGTGCTTTTTTATAGCCTGGTTTTACTCTTCATTATTTTCGCATTACTCCGCCAGGCATTCCCTAAATATTTTAATGACTTGTTCAGGCTTTTTTTCAGAACAACCCTTAAGCAAAGACAGATAAGTGAACAGCTGATACAAACACCATTACCTTCCATATTATTAAATGGATTTTTTGTAATAAGCGGTGGTTTTTATCTCAGCTTTATATTGGAGCATTTTAAACTCAATCCGGTTGATCATTTCTGGCTTTTACTTATTTACTGCATGGCAGGCCTTTCAGTGGCATATTTTGTCAAGTTTGTGGGTTTGAAAATATCTGGCTGGTTATTCAATACGGAAGAAGCAGCTAATTCCTATATTTTCATTGTGTTTATCATTAATAAAATGATTGGCATTTTGTTATTGCCATTTCTTGTTTTGATGGCTTTTTCAACGGAGAATTTATTCTCGGTAGGGCTTACTCTCTCGTGGTGCCTTATTGGGGCCATGCTGATTTACAGGGTCATTTTAACCTACTCAGTAGTACGTAATCAGGTCAAAGTCAGTCCATTTCACTTCTTTTTGTATTTTTTAGCCTTTGAAATTGCACCCCTTTTATTGGTTTACAAGGCTTTGTTGGTGTATTTCGGTCAAACTGCTTAACTTTGCAGCCAACTTTAGCCGAACCGAACATGAGTACAAATGGGGTTAAAAAGGCCGGTGCACGGGCCAAAGCAATACAGAAAATCCTGATTACCCAGCCAAGGCCTGAAAGCGAGAAATCGCCATATTTCGAGCTTGCCAGGAAATACAGTGTAGAATTGGATTTTCATCCATTTATCCGTCTGGAAGGTATTCCGGCAAAGGATTTCCGAAAGCAAAAGATTGATATTCAAAACTATACTGGTATCATTTTTACCAGCAGAAATGCTATTGACCATTTTTTCCGTATGTGCGAAGAAATGAAGGTCAGCGTTTCACAGGATACCAAGTATTTCTGCATTACTGAGGCAGTAGCCCTCTATCTTCAGAAATTTATTCTTTACAGGAAGAGAAAAGTATTTTATGGTGCTGATGGGACTAATAAAAGTATGTTTGAAGTAATCAACAAACATAAGGCTAATGAGAAATTCATGTATGTATGTTCAGAAAACCAGCAGGATAATGAAATTGTAAACTGGTTGAAGACTAACAATTGCGAGTTTGTCCTTGCTTTTATGTACCGCAGTGTAAGCAGTGATGTCAAAGAAATTCTTATGAAAACGGAATATGATGTTATCTGCTTCTTTACCCCGAGCGGGGTGAAGAGCCTCTTTGATAATCTGCCGAAATTTAAACAAAACGGAACTGTAATCGGAGCCTTTGGCAATAATACTTTCAGGGCCATAGAAGAAAAGGGACTGAAGCTGGAAATAAAAGCTCCGCAACCACAAACACCGAGTATGGTGGCTGCATTGGATCAATTTCTTGCAAATGCTTTTAAGAAGAAATAATTCTACAAAAGGATTCATTAACTAAGGACACTTTTGCAAGTGTCCTTTTTATTTTTCCTGAAACCATATTCAGCGAACTTCGTTGTTATTATTCATTTATGATAAAAAAGCATACGAACCAACTTGTTAATGAAACAAGTCCCTACCTTTTACAGCATGCACATAATCCTGTCAACTGGTTTCCCTGGGGAGATGAGGCTTTAAAAAAGGCAAAGGAAGAAAACAAGCCCATACTGGTAAGCATTGGCTATGCAGCTTGCCATTGGTGCCATGTGATGGAAAGGGAGAGCTTTGAAGATGAAGCTACAGCCAAAGTGATGAATGTAAACTTCATCAATATTAAGATTGACAGGGAAGAAAGGCCCGATCTTGATCATATCTACATGGATGCAGTGCAAGCTATGACGGGTAGCGGAGGATGGCCATTGAATGTTTTTTTAACACCGGAAGGAAAACCATTTTACGGAGGTACTTATTTCCCTCCGCAAAAAGCTTATAACAGGCCTTCATGGCAGGAAACACTATATGGTGTTGCTCAAGCTTTCAGGGAGAGGAGACATGAAATAAATGCCCAGGCAGAAAATTTGACTGAACATCTGCTTAAATCAAACACTTTTGGTCAACAACAGCCTACTGGCGCAAATGAAATATTTGCTACGGATAAAACAAAAGAAATTTTTCAGAATATTATGAAATCAGCCGACAGGCAATGGGGTGGTTTTGGTAAGGCGCCAAAGTTTCCGCAGACTTTTTCCATTCAATTTCTGCTTCGTTATTCTCATCTTTCCAAGAATGACGAAGCCTTATCGCAAGCTATCCTTTCTCTCGATAAGATGATAGATGGAGGAATATATGATCAGGTTGGAGGTGGCTTTGCCCGTTATTCCACTGACACTGAGTGGCTGGCGCCACACTTCGAAAAAATGTTGTATGATAATGCATTGCTGGTATCAGTATTAAGCGAAGCCTATCAACTAAGCCGGAAAGATGAGTATAAGGTTGTAATTGAAGAAACTATGGGTTTTTTAAAACGGGAACTGCTTCATCAAACTGCTGGGTTTTACGCAGCTTTGGATGCAGATAGCGAAGGTGTGGAAGGAAAATTTTACGTATGGAATTTGATAGAGTTACAGGAAATACTTGGGGATGATGCAAAAATTTTCTGTGAATATTATGATGTTACCTCTACTGGTAATTGGGAACATACCAATATTCTGTGGGTCAGGAAACCTTTAGAAAAATTTGCAACAGAAAAAAATATTGAACTGGCTACGTTAAAAGCAACTTTAGAAAATGGGAGAGAGAAATTATTAGAAGCCAGGGGAAAAAGAGCCAGGCCGTTACTTGATGATAAAATTATTCTTGGTTGGAACGCATTGATGAATACCGCTTGCTGCAAGGCTTTTGGGGCAACAGGTAATGAGATATACCGTCAGTTGGCAACTGACAATATGCAATTCATCTTGTCAAACTTTGCAGACAAGATTTCTCCGGGTTTTCATCACACCTGGAAAAATGGTATTGCAAAATTTCCTGCCTTTCTGGAGGATTATGCTTTTCTTATTCAGGCGTTATTGCATCTGCAGGAAGTAACAGGTGATACAAAATGGATTATAAAAGCAAAAGAGATTACTGAATTTGTGATTGAGAATTTTAGTGATGAGGAAACCCCTTTCTTTTTTTACACTCCTGCTGGTCAGCAGGATGTTATTATCAGGAAAAAAGAGGTTTATGACGGGGCTGTTCCATCAGGTAATTCAGTAATGGCCTATAATCTTTACCATCTTTCCATTTTGTGCGATAAAAGGGAGTGGGGTAAGAGAAGTCTGGATATGATCTTATCCCTCAATACTGCCATTATCCGATATCCAACTTCCTTTGGTAACTGGGCATGTCTGTTGCAGGAAATAATTGACGGGACCAGTGAGATAGCGGTAGTAGGTAAAAATTTGTATAACCTGCATACAGAAATCCTTCAACAATATATTCCTCACCGGGTTTTAATGACCGCTGAAAAGGGAGATAATAGCTTCCCATTATTAGCTGGCAAAATGACTGCTGATAAACCTACGATATACCTGTGCCGTAGTTACACTTGCCTTAATCCCGTATTTTCTGCAAAGGAGCTTATATCGCTGATAGACAAGGGCCAAAAGCAATAATTAATTTTAAGTTAATACAATAAAATGAAACCGGTCACCGTTAGAAAATTTACCTCGAAAAATACGTTTTGATTTAAAAAAATAAATTATAACCTTGTGCCAGAGAATAGTTCTAAATATTATATTTGCCCAATACCCTTTAAGTGTATGAAAATGAGAAACCTTTATTACACCCTTTTAGCAGCTTCCTGCATGACAATGTTTGCAAGTTGCGGCATACTGGGTGGAAAGAAAAACAAAGGCGGTAGCCTTCCTAATGATGGTCAGGTGCATGGAGTTGCTCCTGGAAGTAAGTATTCACTTCCGAAGCCTCCGGGCATGGTGTATGTGCCACAGGGTACATTCCATATGGGTCCCAGTGATGAGGATCCGGCTTATGCATTCAGTGCCCGAAACCGTTCTGTATCAATCAGTGGTTTTTGGATGGATGCAACTGAAATTACCAATAATGAGTATCGTCAGTTTGTGTACTGGGTCCGTGATTCTGTTGTAGCCCGTAAAATGGGTTATGTAAAAGCCGGCCAGGATGGTAATGAATATGTTGATTGGGCTAAAATGAAGACTATGAAATGGGGCGATCCTAAAGTAATGGAACAGCTCAGCAGCACAGATATTATTTTGCCTCCGGATGACCGGGTTTTTGGTAAAAAGGAAATCGACCCCTCAAAAATTGTATTTCATTCTGAGACCTTCGATCTGAAGGAAGCTGCCAAAAGGGAAAATGCCGGCAAACCCCGTTCTACATTTATTGTAAAAAAGGATGTGGGTATCTATCCGGATACTTTAGCCTGGATCCGCGACTTCTCTTATTCATACAATGAGCCGATGACTAAAAGATATTTTTCTCACCCGGCTTTTGGAAACTACCCCGTAGTAGGTGTAAACTGGAAACAAGCAACTGCTTTCTGTGAGTGGAGAACCCATTTCCTGAATGCCTATCTTGATTCTAAGAAAAGGACCCAGGAGTCTGATTTTCGTCTGCCCACAGAGGCGCAGTGGGAATATGCAGCCCGGGGTGGTCGTTCTCAATCAATGTTCCCCTGGGGTAACTATTACCTGCGTAATAAAAAAGGATGTTTGATGGCCAACTTCAAACCTGGTCGTGGTAACTATCCTGAAGATGGTGGATTCTATACTGTCCGTGCCGATGCCTACTGGCCAAACGATTATGGTCTGTATTGTATGTCAGGTAATGTGGCAGAGTGGACTTCTTCTATTTATTATGAAGGCCGTAATAATTTCCAGCATGATATGAACCCCGATGTTCGCTGGAATGCGAAAGATGATGATCCTCCCCTGATGAAGCGTAAGATTATTCGTGGTGGTAGCTGGAAAGATGTTGGGTATTACCTCCAAACAGGTACCAGCACTTATGAATACCAGGATTCTACAAAATCTTATATCGGCTTCCGTTGTGTGATTGACTTACCCGCAGCTCCGCAAAAAGGACGTCGCAAATAAAATGTCGAACTACAATTAAAATATTGAGAGGGCAGTAAAATTAGAACCTGTCCTCTCTTGTTTCTCTCCTAATTAATATCAACAAAACCACTTTAAAAAATCCAATTATGGCAGCAGCTATTCCATCTAAAGTAAGCAAATGGGTTGACGTAGGCGTATCATTTGGCGCCGCATTAGTAATCTGGGGTGCACTCAGAAAAATTACCCACCAACCCGATGCAGATACGTGGTTGTGGATTGGTCTTACTACAGAGGCATTAATTTTTACATTGTATGGTATTCTATATGCAGTTTATCCTCCTATAAAAGATGCCTCTCATGATGAGGAGCAATTCTCTGTGGCTGGTGCAAAGAGCAGGGCTGCTTTTGGAGCGATGGATAAAATGCTGGAGCAGGCAGATATTACACCTGATACAATGAAACGCCTCGGTGATGGCTTCAAACAATTGAACACTACTGTTTCCGGGATGAACGGTATAGGTGATACTATAAACGCTACTGCTGACTTTACTGCTAAAACAAGAGAAGTTACCGGTCAATTAGAGAAAGTTAAGGATGCGTATACCACTGCTGCCTCCTCCGTTGGAGCATTCAATACAGCAACTGAAGGTGCTAAAGTATTTCATGAGCAAATTCAGGTTTTGACCAAAAACTTATCTTCTCTTAATACGATCTATGAACTGGAGTTGCAGGAAAGTAATAATCATTTGAAGGCATTGAACGCTTTCTATGGTAAACTGTCTGAAACATCTAATTCAATGCTGAACAGTGCTGAGGATGCAAAAAGAGTTCAAGAACAGATAGGAAACCTGGCAACTAACCTGGGCCGCCTGAATAATATTTATGGTAACATGTTAACAGCCATGCAGGGTCGCAGCTAAAACAAACTAATAATCAGAACGAATCCGTATCCGTGATTCTAACAAGTCACTATTTCTAAATTAAAAACCACGAATCTTCATGTCTTTACCTAAAGAACCCCGGCAGAAGATGATCAATATCATGTACCTGGTGTTAACTGCCCTTTTGGCGATTAACATTTCGGCTGAGATCCTCAATGCCTTTAAAACCATAAATGAAAGCCTGGAGAAAACCAATAATGCAGTAAAAATATCCTCCGACCGGATTTTTGCTTCATTGACAGATAAAATGTCTGATCCCACTACTAAAGTAAAGGCAGAGATCTGGCAACCCAGGGCAAAGCAGGTAATGGATTATTCGGCCACTGCTTATAATTTTATTGAGAATCTTAAAAAAGAGCTTATAGCAGCCTCTTCCAAAGGCGGCACATTTAAAGAGGATGAGCAAAACGCTACTACCAGACTTCTTGTAAAAGAGGGTAAAGGAAAAGAGCTTTTTAAAATTCTTGAAGCGTATAAAAAAAATGTGTTGGGTATAAATGATACTATCCAAAAGGAATTTGCTAATTCTTTGCAGGTTGATCTTACACCTCCCAAATCACAGAATTCCAAGAAAAAAACATGGGAAGAAGCTTATTTCTACATGGCACCTGCAGTAGGAGCATTGAGTATTCTCAGTAAGTTTCAGAATGATATTAAAACATCAGAAAACAAAGTAGTTACCTTCTGTCATGAGCAGGTAGGTAAGGTTGAACTCCGGTTTGATAGTTTTGAAGCAATTGTTGGACAGAATTCAAAATATTTTATGCCGGGTCAGGAGATAGAGATTACTGCAGGCTTAGGTGCTTTCAGTAAAACTAAACTTCCCGTTGTAACTGTAAATGGATCAGGAGTTACTCTAAATGAAAAAGGGCAGGCCATCTATAAAGCTGCAGCCGGAGGAGTTGGCCAACATACAATACAGGTTAAAGTTGCATTTACTGATCAGGATGGTAATCCACAGGAAAGAACTATTCCTGTAGAGTATACTGTGGGCTCAGCCAATGCTTCTATTGCACTTGATAAAATGAATGTACTTTATATTGGGGTAGATAACCCCGTAACTATTGCTGCAAGCGGTGGTGGTGATGATAAAGTGCAGGCAACAATCAGCAATGGATCCCTAACCAGGGTTGGACCCGGAAAATATATTGCACGGGTAAATACTGTAAATGATAATACATTAATAACTGTTACTGTGGAAGGTAAAGTGGCCGGTGCTTCTCAATTCAGGGTTCGTACCATTCCTGAGGCGCAGGCTTATGTAGGTGGAAAGCCCAGTGGTGAGAATATCACGGCTGGTGCCTTTAAAGCCCAGGGTGGTGTAGGTGCAGGTATTAAAAACTTCCCTTTTGAACTGGAGTATGATGTAGTTAGTTTCACCTTTACTTGCGATACAGATGATGATATAGTCATTCTGCCTAACCAGGGAGCTAATTTTTCCCCTGCTGTAAGAAACGCTATGAATCAGCATGTTCAGGCTGGCAGAACAGTAACCATTGATGAAATAAGGGTAAAAGGTCCGGACGGACGTACTACAAAGGCACCTTCACTCGTTTATTATATTAAATAGTGTGATATGAAAATGAATTTTTTAAAGTTTGGAATATGCTTGGCTGTTGCAGCCCTTTTAACGGTCGATGCCAATGCGCAACGAACACCGAAGAAAAGGAAAGACAATACTCCGCCAACAACAACAAACCCGACGGAAGGAAATGAGCAACAGCAGAATAACAATAATCAGCCCCCTGCTGGCTATGATCCCAATGCTAATCTTCCCGTTACATACGATACTACCAGTAATGATCTGACTCCCAAAAAGTCATTGAGACAAGATAATGCCTTTGATAAGAGTAATCTTACACAGCGTACACCATTACCCTATGAACACCTTCGTTGGGATGATGCCCTTTACGCCGAAAAGGTATGGAGAGAGCTGGACCTGCGGGAAAAGATGAATAAGATCTTTATGTATGAAGCCGTGGATGATAACGGAAGCCAGATTTTTGTAAATATGCTTATGAAGGCAGTGCAATCTGGTGAAGTAACTGCTTTTACAGATGACAGGTTTACCGAACCTAAGTCAATTGCCGATGTTCAGCAGTTGACTTCTGGACGACTGGACACCAACTATGTTTTTGATACAAAGCAAATTGATAAAGTAGTTGGACTAAATGTGTCAAGGGCCAGTTTTGATGCAAAAAGTATTACAAAAATCCGCCTGAAAGAAGAATGGGTTTTTGACAGGGAATCAAGCAGAATGTTTGTACGTATTCTTGGTATTGGATTATTAAAAACAGAGTATTTTCCTAATACTACCAAAGAAAGAGGTACATCTAACCTGTTTTGGGTTTATTACCCTGACCTGAGGCCTATGATGGCAAAGGCAGAAGTATATAATCCAAAGAACATGGGTCAAAGCAGAATGACATGGGAAGAACTGTTTGAAAGCCGGATGTTCAGCAGTTATATTGTGAAATCAACACTTGACAACCCAAGCAATAAGATGATCAGGAATTATATCAACGATCCGATCTTAAGACTCCTGGAAGGAGATAATATCAAAGAAAAGATATTCAATTTTGAACAGGATCTCTGGTCTTACTAATATTTTATTGTTTGTTTAAACATTAATTAAAAAGCCCCATTAAGGGGCTTTTTTGTTTCCTAACTAATTCAATTATAATGTAAAAAAAGTTTTGAAAATCGTAAAAGTCCTATAGGATAATTGGATAAAAGTTGTACTTTCGTCTTGGTTTTTCATAGGATATTGGATTTTAAAAACGGGGCTGAATTTCTATTCCGGCCCCATTTTTTTTGCCCTGTATCGAACTATAAAAAAGTCACTAATAAAGGCCTCAGCTGCGTTATAAGGTAGCTTTTCTGAGGTAATCAATTATTTTCCTTGCCTTTGATAATCCTACAGCTTCAGCAAGTTTCTCCTCAGTAATTTCTTTTATCTTTTTTACGGATTTGAATTCTTTCAATAGCCTGTCAGCCGTGTCTTTACCAATACCGGGAATGTTTTCCAGATCATTTTTAAAAGTGCCTTTGCTTCTTTTTTGGCGGTGAAAAGTAATACCAAAACGATGTACTTCATCTCTGATCCTCCTGATGAACTTAAGGCTGCCGCTGTTATACGGAAGTTTCAGTGACGCAATATCTCCGGCGAAGAATATTTCTTCTTCATTTTTCGCCAGCCCTACCAATGTAGACTTTCCATTTAACTTCAGTTCGGTTATTGCTTCCATAGCAGCGTTTAACTGCCCTTTGCCGCCGTCGATGATCACCAACTGAGGGAAAGGCTGGTCTTCTTCCAGAAGCCTTTTATACCGCCTGAAAACGGCTTCTTTCATGGTGGCAAAATCATTGATCCCTTCGACAGTTTTCACATTAAACCGCCTGTAATCCTTTTTACTGGGTTCACCATTCCTGAAGCATACCATAGCTGAAACAGGGTAGCTACCCTGAAAGTTGGAATTATCGAAGCATTCAATATGAATGGGTAATTCCCGGAGTTGAAGGTCCTTCTGTAATTGAACAAGTAGTGTAAATTTATCAGCTTTTTTAATATCAAGTTTTAATCTGTCATTTTTATTCAACTCCTCAATAAAATGACTGACATTTTTCTCTGATAATTCTAACAGTTTCTTTTTGTCTCCACTTTTGGGCACAGTTACCGTTATTTCATTCTGCGGATAATCAATATTGAAAGGAACTACAATCTCTGCAGCATCGCTGTTGAATGTGGTTCTTAGCCAGGCTACTGAGAAACTAAGTATTTCTTCAAGACTCTCATCCAGGTGGGTTTCAATCCTGCTGGTTTGTGTTTGTATAATCGATCCGTTTCTTACCATCAGGTAGTTTACAAAAGCCGTATCCTTCTCTTTAAGTAACGAAAAGATATCCAAATTTCCGGCTTTTGCATTCGCTACCACTGACCGTGCTTGATAGTTTTCAAGGAAATCTATTTTCTTTCTTGCCAGTTCTGCTTTTTCATAAGCGAGTGCGGCAGCCTGGACTTTCATTTCTTCTTTAAAATGACGAATTACCGGTGTTAAGTTGCCCTTCAGAAGATTTTTAAGCTGGTCAAGGTCTTCTTTATAATCTGCAGTTGTTTGCAAACCCTCACAGGGGCCTTTACAGTTGCCAAGATGATATTCCAGGCAAACTTTAAACTTGCCTTTCTGAATATTATTGTCAGTAAGGTTAAGGGAGCAATTTCTCAGCTGAATCGTTTGCTTTATAAATTCAAGCAACTCTCTTACTTTTTTTACTGAAGTATAGGGACCAAGGTACTCTGATCCATCATTCACTTTATTCCGTGTAAGAAATACTCTTGGAAAGGGTTCATTCTTTATAACAATAAAAGGATAAGTTTTGTCATCCTTAAGGTTAATATTGAACCGCGGCTGGAACTGTTTAATGAGTGAATTTTCGAGCAGGAAAGCGTCTTGTTCTGAGCCGACAATTGTAAACTCGATCCGCGCAATTCGTTTAACCAGTTCATGAGTTTTATAACTGGTAAATGTTTTGGTGAAATAGGAACTTACCCTTTTCCGGAGATGTTTAGCCTTGCCAACATAAAGTAATTCGTTATGACTGTCAAAGTATTTGTAAATCCCCGGTTGTGCGGGAATAGTATTAGCTATATGTTGAAATTGAGTACCTGTCATTGGTCATCATTCTCGTTCCAGGTTACTTTGGTAGTTGTAATAACTTCCGGTTCTCCGGGTTTTTGGGTTGTTGTCACCACCTGAAAGCTTTTATCCATTTGCCAGAGCATTTCCTTTTGTAAATAGCCATCCCGGTTATTGATGACCCTGCTTATTAAAATAGTATTTACTTTATCACCTGTAGCTATATTAGGGGTTACAAAGAGCTCCTGTTTTTGAATTTCCTCTTTTTCAGGTTTTAAAGGGAGATAACTGATAATAACCCGATTAAGTAATTCATCAAAGCGGGTTTCCTCCTTATACCGGTTGGCAATTTTTTTTACGGATAAATCGGGGATTTCGAGAAAATCTTTAGCTACGGTGCGAAAATCCTCCCGCCTGATATAAAATGTATCTACATGCAGACTGTCAGAAAATACAAATTTTGTAATAGCGTAAAGGGATGTATCTACATGGGCAACCTGTTGTTCAATCAACGATAGCACTGAGATAAAATTTTTTTCTTCTCCTTTTTCCCTGTTGTCTTTACAGGCAATGCTTAAAATGGCTGGTGTAAGAATAAATAGCAGAACTCTTTTCATGGTCTAAAATTAATGTAAACACAGTTATAGGAAACAACTGAAAATAAATATCCCGTCTGCTGAGGCGAGACGGGATATTTTTGCAAAGCAGCAGTTAGTGTAAGTTCTACTTGTTGAGCTGTATGCCCATTTTTAAACCAAAATCAAAAAGATGTTCCTCTACGGGATATTTTTTCTTGAAACTTGACATGGTCTGATAACGCACCTGCGGGCCCACTCTCCAATTCGTATTGCCGATAGAGAAACCTGCAAATGTTTCAAATCCGGTATTAATATTCCATTTACGGGTCAGTGATGGTACTTCTGCATAGTTTTTATAGTCTGTTGAAATGACATAAGCAGTATTGCTCAAAACATAAGTTGGTTGAACAGTGCCGCTGATACCCCAGTAGGTTTTTTTATTGCCAGTCAGCTTAAGTTCTACGCCAACAGGTGCAGAAACGGAGAAATAATAATTTCTGAGCCAGTTCGCTGTTCTGCTACCTCCCGCACTTCTGTAGTTTGTTATAGCGGAAACAGTATTAGTGCCGCCACTGGCAGTGCTGAGTGCAATAGTAGCCACTTCACTGGGATAATTGTAAGCTCTTATGTCATATTTGCTGACATTAAACTGCAATCCTCCTATCAGGGTAATTTTTTTGGAAAGAGGATAACCTGCTGCAAAACCTAACTGAAATCCTAAATCGGGTTTATGTGTTACAATGCTATTCAGATCAGGAGAATAGACAACTGAAGATGCTGTGAGGTTTGAACGGGCAGCATTTATAAATTGTTTGTTTTCTTTTAACTCACGATAACTGATCGTTGGGGTAACGTATAGCTGCCATGATAATTTTTTACGTTTTCTGACACTTTTGAAGGAGTTTATTACACTTTCAATAGTTAAAGGATATATGTCTTTTTCAATACTTTGATTATTATTTTTCTCTGTTAATGTTTTTTCTGCTGAAACATTTGAATGGATGCTTAAGTCTGCATTGCTACTATTTTTATTTATCGCATCATTCTTTGGAGTATTTGTTTTTACAACTTCTTCTTTATTGAATGAAGCAGTTGGTCTGGAGATTGGGGCAGGGGAAAAAGCAATAGCTCGGGTTTGACTAACAGGTGTGCCGGGAACTGTTACCACTACATTCGATCTCTGCAATTCTGCCACATCAATGGTATTTTTTTCTACTACCTGGTTTGCCAGGAAGAGATTTTTTTGGTGGTTATCAGGAGATGCAATTAATACCTCGGTATTTGTAGCTTTAACTTTTAAAGGGGTGATGACAACGGGTTGTTCTTTTTGCACTGCTTTAGCAGTAACAGGTTTATTGATCGTTACCTGATTTTTTCTGGCTGAAGGGCCGGTTAACATGACCAAGGTGACTGTTCCTGTTGTAAGTAACAATAAGGCCAGGGCTATGCCATACCAACGCCTCCGGGTATGTAAAGTTCCATGGATGCCTTTCCATACGTTTTCAGATGGAAACATCCGGTATTGGTCAGCATTTTGCTTCAGGAACCGCTCAAAATCTCTATTATTAAAATTACTCTCCATAACCAGTCAGCAATTTAGGGTACTGTTATTTTTATCTCTGGCTAACGGCAGCAAGCCAATCTGTTTCTTGTTTTGGTTTTTGTAATATCCTCTTACGAATTAAAATATCTTCCAGCATTGCTTTTGCCCTTGTGTACTGACTCCGGCTGGTACTCTCTTCTATGTCAAGCATATTGGCAATTTCCCTGTGACTGTAACCTTCTACAGCATAAAGATTTAATACAGTTCTATAGCCAATCGGCAAAAGCCTTATACATTCCACCACTTGCTTTGCCTGTATGATAGCAGGTACACTTTCCTCTCTTATCTGTAACCCGGTGGCATGAATTATATCAACACTTTCATTGAACTTTTTATTCTTTTTGAGAATATTGATGCAGGTGTGTACAATAATCCGTCTTATCCATCCTTCAAATGCGCCCCGGTTCTCAAAGGTGTGAATCTGTAAAAAAACCTTGATGAACCCCTCCTGCAACATATCCTCGGCATCTTCACGGTTGTGAGCAAAACGATAACAAACAGCCAGCATTTTGGGACTGTACCGGTTGTACAACTCCCGTTGGGCTGTGGCATCATTTCTCAAACAACCTTTTAAAATGGCTTCCTCGGTCATAACTACCCTTTGGTTGCCTGTAAATTAGACATTTTTTCTGTACGATTGCTGCATCAAAATGTAAAATTTTAGGCTGGTTAACAGGATTTTAGTCATTTATAGGGTGATTCTACGAATTTATTTATACTTAGTTTTTTGTTTACGGTTTTTCCTCAGCCTTTTGGGTCCATACCAAAGCCATAAGCCAGATAAAATAAGGAGTAAAAGACTAAGCCCCATACTGACAGTGTAGCTGACTTTTAGCTGGTCGCCACCTGTCCCTAAAAGCTTATCCAGTATTGATCCGTCATGCAGATTTTCAATAAAATCACTTCTCCTTTTTTCTATTGAAAGTAGTCTTCCGGTGCTGCCATCCAGCTGTAAGCCGTTAAAGTGGTCCTTAAAAATGAACTTAACAATCCCCTTTTCTGGTCTGATATCAATCCTGTCTATTTCAGAGTTTAGACTTACAGATACAGAATCTTGCAGGTATTTGATAGCAATTTTCTGCAGACTATCAACTGGTAGCCAGGTGGAAAGATCTGCGGAAATTCCTTTTTGAGTGGGGGATAATAAGCCGGTTTGTTTTTTGATTCCCAGTAAAAGGCCTGTTATAGCAATAAGGGAAAAGAATATAAATAAAAAAATAGCAATCTTACGATGCAGCCAACGGAACCATCTGATTAATTTGGCTTGTTGTTTAGTATTGCTCATGATTGAAATTAAATAAAGTTAAAAGAGCCTGATAAAATCAGGCTCTTTTATTGATTAAAAACCTGCTTTTAGTGATATGATAAAATTTCTTCCGGGTGCAGAAAAACCGGAAGCAAAATAGCGATAATTTTTGTCGGCTATATTTTCAATTCCAGCCTGCAATGAAATGTTTTGGGTAAAAGTATACCCTGCTCTCCAGTTTATGGTACACCACGACGGCATTCCATCAACGGTAGCATACTGGCCATTATCTTCCCCGTCAGGATTGTAGTCTTCTATTTTTTTCCAACCATTAAAGAGCACATAAATTTCTGTATTAAACTTGTTTTCAGAATAAGCAAAGCCCGACCTCCCAAATACAGGGGGAATATGGTCTAATGGTCTTTTGTTTCCGTTTTCATCTACATACCTGCCAAATGTCTGGCTGATTGTATTCTCCCATACTATTTTTTTACCCAAGTCTATTTTTAACCGCATATTTAATCCTCTTGAATAGGCTTTGTTTATATTTTGGTTTGTATACACTGCGGACCTGATGCCGTTATAAAGGATTGAATCCTGTCCATTTAGTGTAAAAGGAGCCAGGGCAATAGCATTTCTGAACATGGTGTAAAAACTGGTAAGCTCAAACCTGACTTTTCCCTTAATGATATAATTAAATCCAAGATCAAAGTTGTAGGTGTACTCAGGAGCAATTTCCGGATTAGGTATGATGAGCCTTTTTGAGGCTGCGTTTGATTCAAAAATTCTTGCTGCATCATCAATATTGGGAGCTCTGAAACCGGAAGAAAGGTTTCCTGTCAGTCGAAACTCTTCAGATGGCATGATGATCAAACCTATATTTCCAGTAACGGCAAAAGGGTTTTGTTTGATTTCTGAGAATGGAAAATTAAAGAATGAATTGTCAGCAATTGTTGAGCGAAGTTTCACCGCCTGCAACCGGATGCCATCATTCAAAACGATCTTTCCATTTTTTGATTTCAACAAATGTTGGGCATATACACCGAAATAATTCATATTATTATCGCCATTAGGATAACGGCTATCCAATATTGAAACATTGCCGGTGGCCAGATTTGTCCGGTCTGCTGCTGATTTAAGGTTATTCAGTTGCCCGTCTATGCCAAGACTCAATTCATTTCGACCCCAACTTCTTTTACCGTCTGCATTAAAGCCAATAACTTTAATTTGTTCTCTCCTGCTGTCAAAACGGTCATATCTCCGGTATTCTCTTTGCTGGCGGCTTTCTTTTACATTCTGGTAATTAAGATTGATTTTGAATTCATCAAAGAAAGTGAATTTGGAAACAGTTAGCTCGTATGCGCCCATTATCCTGGTTTGAGGGCCGTAATACCATTCAGCCCAACGCAGGGTAGTACCTATGTTTCCTCCAAAATTTCTTGTGTCCTGAAGCCTGTCATATCTTGGAATATCAGAGGAGTTAGAGTATTGAAGATTTAGACGGTGAGATACTTTTTCGCTTTGTTTGAAGAGGAGTTTCTGGGTAATATCCCATTGACTGTAACCTGAAAACCGTTGAATCCTGTCATCATCATTGATAACTACATTATCTGTTCCTTCAATAGTTTGTATATACCGTGATCTACGGCCAAAGTCCGGGTACTTGTTTCTGTAGTTACCACCCATTTTCATGTCGCCAAAATCACTGTATGTATAAGATTGTAACCAGGCTAGTTTTTTTCCTCCAATGTTTACATCTGCATGTCCGGTTTTTTCCTCATTTGCTGAACTGTAACGGATGAAGCCAGCACCCCTGATTAAAGCTTTTTTAATGCCTGAGGAAAGAACCGGTGATTTTGTACGAAACTGGATAACACCACCTAAGGCGTCACTGCCATGTACTGTAGATGAAGGTCCATACATAACCTCCACTCTTTCCAGCATGTTTTGATCAACTGTAATTACATTTTGAAGGTGCCCTGCCCTGTATATGGCATTGTTTAGCCTAACACCATCAACAACCAGTAAAATACGGCTGGCTTCGAAACCCCTTATTACAGGACTACTACCACCCTGCTGACTTTTTTGTACGAATATGTTCCCTGTGTTAATTAACAAGTCGCCGGTATTCTGGCTGTTATATTTTGAAATAACAGCAGCTGTTATAATGTCAATTTTCTGTGCGAGGTTCTTTTTCTTTTCTATGAATTTATTTGAATATACTATTGCTTCTTCCATGCTTTTTCCGCTCAAAGTATCCTGCTGGGCATGGGCAATAGCATTCATATATAGCAATGCGAGAAGCAATGCAATTTTTGTCATAATTCTTTGTTTTTTGATTACGAATGAGGTTAAAATATATGAATCATATATACATTGAGCATTGTGGCGGTGGAGTGGGAATTTCTTTGTAACAGGAAGCTATGCCGTAGATAAGAAAATGAGATACACTTTCTTTCTTTAAAGTAAAATATTCAGCTTGTATATTTGGAGAGTAGTATAAATTATACAGGCATTTAAAAAGTTTGATAAGCATCCTCGTGTCTTTGTTGTTTTTTGAGGAAGTGTTTTGCTGCTGTTTTACTAATTCAGTTTCTTCCTTGTCGTAAAGCCCTGTAAAAGTATAGACGCCGTTATCAAGCTTCATGTTGCTGATGTCAAACATCTGGTCGTTTATAAAGATTTCATGTTTGTCCATCCAAACCACATCAGTTTCAGGAATCATTATGGTGTGAAGCCCGTTATCTAATTTTGTCTTTTCTCTCATCCGGTTCTTCAGGAATGCCTTCCTGATATCAGTAGAAACGACCAGGAGTAATGGGATTACGCCAAGCAAGATGAGAAATAGGCCGGTATTTTTGTTGATATTGGGTTTCACATTCAAAAAGATAGTGGAAAATACTATTTTTTGGGTCGTACCAGGCTGTCGATTGGGTATTTTGTTTTCATGTTATCCATCACAGATTCTGCCCAGCCTATTAATTTGTTCTTTTCATTTTCTGTTAGCTTAGCATCCTTGTGGGTCCATGTATAGGAGTTGAGGGGCATTTCTCCTTCTTTTACCATTTCAATAGTCTCTTCCATTTTGTGGTATTGATAACGAAGATTGCGGTTTGTATATTCGTCAAAATTCAACTCTTTTTTTCCATCTTTTATATGTTTTTCCAGCCACCAGTGAATAGGTTGAAAGTTCGCATACCATGGATAGTTACTATTGTTGCTGTGACAGTCATTACAGGCTTTACCTAATATTGGTTTTACATCAACAGGTACAGTAAAAGAATTTCCAATATAATTGGGCTGTGGTCCCTGTGCTTTATTTTTTTTTGGATGTATAAATTGTATTATTACCAGGGCTGCTAATAATGTCAGCATAATTTTTTTAAACATATTTCTCTATTTGGGTTTAAAATTAATTAATCAGGATATTCCCTGTCATTTCTTTTGGTATGGGCAGTTGCATAAGTGTAAGAATCGTTGGTGCTATATCACCAAGTTTTCCGGGTTTTATTGCTCCCCTCCAATCTTTGTCAATTATAAAAAATGGAACCGGATTCAGTGTATGGGCAGTATTCGGTGAACCATCTTCATTGATCATATAGTCAGAGTTACCATGATCGGCAGTAAGAAAAATAGTATAACCATTAGCAAGGCCGGCTGTCACAACCTTCTCGACAGATTTGTCTACAGTTTCCACTGCTTTTATTGCGGCTTCCCAAATGCCGGTATGACCCACCATGTCTGCATTGGCAAAATTGAGACAGATAAAATCAGCTGTTTTATGTTCTATCTCTGAAACAATGGCATCTGTTACTTCCAGGGCACTCATTTCAGGTTGCAGGTCATAAGTGGCAACTTTTGGAGACGGAATCATTATTCTCTTCTCTCCTTCAAAAGGATTTTCACGGCCACCACTGAAAAAGAAGCTTACATGCGGATATTTTTCTGTTTCTGCGATACGAATTTGTTTCAACCCGTTTTTCTCCAGTATCTCACCCAACGTATTATTGAGATTATCGGTCTCGAATATTACCTGTACATTATTGTATGTTTTATCATATTCTGTCATGGTGGTATAATGCAACGAAAGCTTATTCATACCAAACTCCGGCATATCCATTTGTGTAAGTACTTGTGTTATTTCCCGGCACCGGTCGGTTCTGAAATTGAAGCATATGGCTACATCCCCATTTTTAATTGTAGCCAGTGGTTGCTGTGCCTCATTCACGATCACTGTTGGTTTGATGAATTCGTCTGTTATATTCAGGCCATACGAATTTTCTACTGCAGCAATGGCGTCTGTTGCTTTAGCGCCTTCTCCATTTATCAAAGTATCATAGGCCAGCTTAACCCTTTCCCATCTTTTATCACGGTCCATTGCATAGTAGCGTCCGCTTACGGAAGCAATTTTACCCACACTATAGTTTAAATGCTGTTGCAATTCAATCATGAAAGCAAGTCCACTTTTCGGATCACAATCCCGGCCATCTGTAAACGCATGAATAAATACATCTTTCAGCCCTTCTGCTTTACAAACATCAACGATGGCTTTTAAATGGTTTATATGAGAGTGAACGCCACCATTACTGACCAATCCCAGCAGGTGGAGAGGTTTGTTGTTTTCCTTTGCAAAACGTACAGCACTCAGTAATTTCTGATTCTGTGCAAAAGAGCCATCCCTTACTGCTACATTAATTCTTTGTAGTTCCTGGTAAACTATCCTGCCTGCACCCAGGTTTAAATGGCCTACTTCAGAGTTACCCATTTGTCCGTCAGGCAGACCGACAGCCTCGCCACATGTAACAAGAGTAGTATTGGGGTATTTTGAGTAAAGGCTTTTGGTAAAAGGCACATTGGCATGCTGGATAGCATCTGATGACGCAACTTTTCCTAATCCCCAGCCGTCCATAATGATAAGAATTACTTTTTTAGCTGACATGTAATATTATTAAGGGGTAAAACATATTTATTTCAGGGAATAATTCCTGTCCGTACCCTGTAAAACTACACCCAAATCAGTTATTTCCCAGCCGTATTACTCAAAAGATGCTGATTTGTAGTATTTTAGTACCTGTTGATTGCTGATTTGTAACATGGCATGTTTTTAGTTTAGTACTTCTGTGAAAACCAACAATTGATTTGATATGAAACAGATATTTACAACATTACTTCTATCTGCTGTTTTGATGCTTTCTTCCTTTAAAGCACAAGATGGTATTGATGAAGTTATCGGCGCTTTAAAGTCGGGTAATGCAACTGAGTTAGCAAAATATTTTGATGATACAGTAGAATTGACATTGCCTGATAAGAGTGACAGTTATAGCAAAGCACAGGCACAACTGATCGTGAAAGATTTTTTCACTAACAACGGGGTCAAAGGTTTCGAATTGAAACACAAAGGGACATCCACTGGTGGTTATTTTGCTATTGGTACATTGCAGACGAATTCCGGAAATTTCCGCACTAATATTTTTATGAAAACCAAGAGCGGAAAAGATGTAGTTAAGGAAATTCGGTTCCAGTCGATAGATTAAAGCGTATTCAACCATATTCTAAAATCCCCATTTCATGCAAAATGTAATGGGGATTTTTTTGCAGTACCGGCATTTGGCGAAACAGTATTTTTGCAGCTATGAATTTTGATGAACAACTACATCACCTTATTGATGAGGCCCTGAAGGAAGATCTTGGTGACGGCGATCATTCTACCTTATCCTGTATCCCGGCCGGTACAAAAGGGAAAGCAGTGCTGAAAATAAAACAGGATGGTGTACTGGCTGGAATGCAGGTGGCCCAGAAAATATTCAGCTATAAAGAGCCGGCTTCAGTTTTTACCCCCTTTAAAGAAGATGGTGAAGAAATGAAGTACGGAGAAAAAGCTTTCGAAGTAAAAGCTTCTGTACATACCATTTTGCAGTGCGAAAGACTTGTTCTCAATTGTATGCAGCGCATGAGTGGTATAGCAACATTGACAGAACAGTATACCGGAAAATTAAAAGGCTATAAAACCAGATTACTTGATACCCGCAAAACAACTCCTAATTTCCGTTTACTTGAGAAAGAGGCCGTAAGAATCGGCGGTGGTGTAAATCACCGTTTCGGTTTATATGACATGATCATGTTGAAGGATAATCATATTGATTATTGCGGGGGTATAGAAAATGCGATTGAACGGGCATTTGAATATGTACATACAAAAAAGCCTGATCTGAGAATAGAAGTGGAAACAAGGAATTTGGATGATGTGAGAAAGGTTATTGCAATTGGGAAGGAGAAAGTATTCCGCATCATGCTGGACAATTTTACGCCTGAACAAATCAAAGAAGCGCTTGGGTTAATTGAAGGAGAATTCGAGACAGAAGCCAGTGGTGGAATCAATCTTGATAATATTGAAGACTATGCAAAGACAGGGGTTGACTATGTAAGTGTGGGAGCATTGATACACCAGGCAAAAAGCCTTGATATGAGTTTAAAAGCCGTTATTGTATAGATATGTCAAAAAAGAATAAACCTGATGCAATGGGATTTGTGTATAGTACCAATCCAAACTTTTCCTTTGAAGAAGAGAGAAAAGCAACTGAAACTCTTCCACCTGCTCAGCAAAAGCTGAAAGTGAGGCTGGATACAAAGCACCGGGCTGGCAAGGCGGTTACATTGATAGAAGGTTTTACAGGGAAAGAGGAAGACGCACAAGACTTAGGCAGAAAGCTGAAAAATTTTTGTGGTACCGGGGGCTCTGTTAAGGAGGGAGAGATTATTGTACAGGGTGATCAACGGGAAAAAGTGATGCAGTGGTTGTTGAAGAACGGGTATAAAAATGTCAAAAAAATCTGATGCAGCAGCCCTGGTCTTATATTATTGCCGGTATTTGCTTTTGTATGGCAGGTATTTTCCTGTTTCAGCGTAATGCATTTGAGGATCATAAGAAAATTCACATGCCTTTACTGTTGATCGTTGCAGGTATTATTTTAGTCTCAATAGGTACAGCCAAGCGGTTACATCTAATAGCATGATTTTTTTCAATAAGAGGCTATATAACCAGCCAGATCCAACATTCATTCTCCCACAAAATTCGGGTATGGACATTCAATATGTGTACATCCGTTGTTGAATTTGTTGACTCCTGATTTTGCAGCCTGGCAGAATAATAATTATCAATTGCTGACCTTGAAGCCTTACAACGAAAATTGCTCTATATAGAAATGGTTTTTTATAAGTTGTTCACGGTATTTTAAGAGTCGTAGCAATGTTGCATTGAAATCCGGGGCAACGATACGGTCGCCATTTTTGTAAAGGGGAAGAAAATTGACAATACAGGCTTAGCTATTATTCTTCAGATTATCCTATCATAATTTCACTTTTGGAAAAGTAATTTGTTCAATTATTTTTTCGATTTTATTTACCTGGCATATTTAATAAATTTCTCCATCAAATGTATTGGCTGGAGTGTATTTGATTACCGGCGGTTAAAAACATAACCTGGCAATTGGTCTCCATTTTTATGGCTTATAACTTAATAAAAGCAATATTCTTTTTGAAATCTTTTCCAGTAATTTCTACCGTATTATACCCGGAAGGAATTCCAGCCAGGGTTATTTGTGTACGAAACAGGTCAGTTGATTTATTGAACTGAACTTGCTTTACTTGTCTCCCGTCATTTTGAAAAATAGTTACAATGAAATTACCGGTTGCAGGGGTGTTAATTTCAATAGTAATAAACTCATTTGCAGGATTTGGGTAAAGATTGACAGTACTCTCATTGTCCTCAATTGTAATTTTTTTTATATCATAATAGGTTCTTCGGCCATTTAGATCAGTTTGGGAGAGCCTGTAAAAATACGTACCTGATGTAAGGCCGATGTCTTCATAATTATAACTACTGCCTGTAAATATATTGGTCCCCTGAACCTGGGCTATACTGGTAAAATCTTGTCCATTAGTTGACCTTTCAATGGTAAAATAGTTGTTATTCTGTTCTTGAGAGGTACGCCAGTTTATAAATACACTAGTGGAAGAGGATTTTACTATAGAATAATCTAAAAGTTCCACAGGCAGTATGATATTGCTTCGTTGATGTGTTAAAAGCCATTCATATACGTTTAAAGTCCCATTTTCCCTCCAACTGGGATTGTAAGTTGTTGTCCAGGCATCATGTCCATTCACATTGAAAATTGTTTTTTGGGGAGCTATAGTAGAGGTGACAGGGGCATTTTGATAATGGGTTATATAGTCATTTGTATAGGAAACCGGTACGGTAAGATCACCGTTATTATGTGTGGCCCAAACGGGTAAATTAGCAGCTGCCATTGTGAATGCTCTGCTGCTTTCAGGCCATGAAGCACCACAAACGGGTAACAAAGCTGCCAGTCTATTTGCATAAACTGAATTATCACCTGCGTATTCCCAGGTGGCTCCTCCACCCATACTAAGGCCCGTTAAGTATATTCTATTTATATTAACTCTGTAATTCAGAGAAACGTAGTTAATTATATTGTTGATGTCATTCGGGGTTGGCCAGTTGATAAATTGTGGAGATATTACAATAAAACTGAATGTTTGACCATTAACTGTAAAAGAAGAGGGAAAATTACCCTGGTTAATAATCTTTGGAGGTCCATTGAATAAAACCCTTGGTAATTGTGCCGCACTGCCATTTCCTAATTCACCTAAGCCATGCAGAAAAATCAGCACAGGATAAGTTGCCTGGTTTCCAGGAGTAGAATACCCCGATGGTAAATACTCATAATATCCATTACTATTTGCAATCATCGAAACATACCTGGCAGTTTGCACTTGTGCATTTACTGATGCTGATATCAAAAGTAGAATCAGAAATAAATTTTTTAAATTCCTTAACCTAAGGGAATGCATATATTAAATTTTGAAGTGAAATAAATTATCAGTGGAAACTTATTGGTCAGTTGATCTGTGTTGCTCTTTATATAGTTTGCCGGTATGATAAAGGGCGTCATTGTTAGATTAAAGATGAGCTGTATTGAAGGTATAATTCTTACATATTCCTAAAAAGAACTTATATGATTCACACATTTAAATGTAAATGGATGTAAGCCCGGATAACCCTTTTGCTTACTAACCTTTTTTTAGAACATAATTGAACCCGCTAAACTATTATGGGACATAAAAATTTAGCGAATCAGCTCATTTTAGTACTATTTAAAACGAGCTAAAACCGTGCCATACGTTAAGTTGTAGTTAAACTTAAAAATAGTAATGTCTGTGAGCAGGTGTAAATGAAATTATTATTGCCCCTGTGCCAAACTGTAAGCCTTTTTATCACCCCACATATTCAATAACTCGAATGAACAAATTTTAAAATTTCCACTCATGCTTACATAAAGTCCGATCACATCCTGCTGATTGAGGGGCTCATCATTGATGCTTTCGAAACGGACATTATATTGGTTGACCAGGTTAGTATAAACTGAACCGGTTGGCCAAACTTGTGTACCCCGGTTGCTGATGTTTATGAGGTTGAATTTAACCCCGCCATGTCGTTTACATTTCTCTGCAATAATGGTTGGTTGCTCTTCACTTTCGATAAATAAATCCACCCCTACTATTCTTTCAGCTTCTCCTTCTTTGGAAATCATCATCGGGTTTGTTTCTAATTTCAATGGAGTGGGGGTACCCGGCTTGTTAGCAATGATCTCCCGGGCACCTACTTCAGGCTTTTTACCAAAATTGCTGATAATCGCATCGGCAAACTGGGTAGTATTTACAGATGGTTTTGTTTTATCACCAAAATCGCCGGTATGAACTCCGGTTTCCAAAGTATGTAATAATGCATTTTCAATAATTGCTGCATTTTCTGTAAGTCCCACATGTCTAAGCATTGCCAGCCCGCTTAATAATAAAGCGGTAGGGTTGGCAATATTCTTTCCTGCAATATCAGGAGCTGTCCCATGTACTGCTTCAAAGATGGAAATATGATCCCCGATATTTGCTGATGGGGCAAAGCCAAGACCACCAACAAGACCTGCACATAGATCAGATACTATATCACCCTGTAAATTGGTTAAAACAAGTACATCAAAATTGTCAGGCCTTGTTACCAGTTTCATACATAGGTCATCTACAATTATATCATCTGCTTTCAGTTCCGGATATTCTTTTGCTACTTCCTGGAAACATTCAAGGAACAACCCATCCGTTATTTTCATGATATTAGCTTTGTGAACACAGGTAATACGCTTTGCCATTTTTTGTCTTGCCATTTCAAATGCATAACGGATCACCTGCATACTTCCCGGACGAGTAATGAAGCGACGGCTTAATGCCACATCATGAGTGAGCATATGCTCAATGCCTCCATAGGTGTCTTCAATATTTTCCCTTACAACTGTAATATCAATAGGAATACCTGCTTTACTAAAAACAGTATCGACACCGTGAAGGGTCCTGAAATCTCTTTTATTAGCAAAAGTGTTCCAGGTTTTTCTGGCAGTAACATTGATACTTTTTACTCCTTTACCTTTGGGAGTTTCCATCGGGCCTTTGAAAAGAAGTCCGAGTGCTTCGATAGTTTGCTTAGCCTCTGGCGTCATACCATTGTTAAAGCCTTTGTCAAATACCCATTTTCCCATATCGACAAAATCATATTCAAGCGGTACATTGTTGGCTTTGAATATCTTAAGTACGGCTTCCATTATTTCGGGACCAATCCCATCGCCTTTAGCTACAGCTATCTTCATATATTGTTTTATTTGAATCAGGCGCAAAATTAAGCCCTGGAGGGATATTTAAGCATTAAAAAAGTGTACAATTAACTTCTGATTCTTTTTGATTATTTTTACCTTATGACCAGTATGATTTCTGAAGGTGTTCAGGTGAGTGTAGAAACTTTCTACCAGGCTGATTACAGTAACCCACTGCAATCAGAGTTTATGTTTGCCTATCGAATCACTCTTGAAAATCATAACTCAT
Organism: Chitinophagaceae bacterium; assembly: GCA_041738795.1. Taxonomy (GTDB): domain Bacteria; phylum Bacteroidota; class Bacteroidia; order Chitinophagales; family Chitinophagaceae; genus JJ008. Next base: position 351,556 of record JBGSPB010000014.1, read on the forward strand.
TTCCTGTAAAATTGCACCGGCGCCATTGGTATATTTTCGACAGCAACGGCAGTCATCGTGAAGTAGAAGGGGAGGGAGTAGTGGGAGTTCAGCCTGTTTTACAGCCTGGAGAAAATTATCAGTATGTAAGCGGATGTAACCTCCGTACCGAGATGGGTAAGATGTATGGCACGTACCAGATGGAAAATCTGCACAGCAAGAAAATGTTTGATGTAAGTATCCCCTCTTTTGAGATGATTGTGCCGATGAAAAATAACTAGGTGCCGATTTTCTTTGTTCTCTCTTTCATCAATGCAATAGCTTCTTCCGTTGACTGAAACATATTGCCATTAATGTTGACCAGGTTGTCAGCCAGTTTATCATAACGTTTTGTCAACAACCAGGTAAAAATGTGGAGATAGTGAATGCCGTCAAAAACGATGGCTTTGTTTTTAGCAAATTCATCTTTTCTTTTTAAAAATTCTTCTGGCATTTCAGTGTAATGCATGCCGGGCCGGAGGTGATGAATGATATGGTAACCATCATTCCAGCAGGTTTTGTTGTAAACAGTGTTGATGCAGTTGATTGAGCTTTTATACAGATTATCAGGTTCAGTTGGATCAACAAAAGAATGTTGTGTCCAGTTGCCAAGCATCATTACTAACCTGGCAAAAAGCAAGGGAATAATAAATACGACTAATGTAGCTTTCAGATTTACAAAGCAAAGGGCAATACAGAACGCCATATAAACATATTCACCAATCGTAAGACGCTGGTATAATTTTTTTCTTTTTCTTACAAACAGATATCGTATTGTATCAATTACACCCCTGAAAATGAATTTAAAAAAATAGGCCAGAAAGTCTTTCAGACTATCCCGCTGATAAGGCATAGTGCTGCTGGTGTCATCGGGCAAATTATTTTCGATATGATGCATGCCCATGTGGTGACTGAAATACCCTTCTGGAGCATGGCCAAAAAGTGGGCAAAGTATCCAGGTGATATAGGTATGAAATGGTTGCTGATAAGGGGCTTTCAGTGTTTTCCTGTGACAAAGGCAATGAAACATTAACCCGAAACGTCCTTTAAAATATAGCTGGGAAACATAGAAATAAGGAATGGCAACTGCCCACCACCACCAGCCAGTTAAGACAGGTGTAAATAAAAGTATGGCAACCGGCACTACCAGTATATGGATTTTTGTTAGCAGGTATATGAATGGCAGATCCCTTTTATCATTCATAATACGCAGCCAGAATTTATCATAAAGACTGTATTGTTGTTTTGGAACAAAAACCGGATCGGTGAGTGTAGAACTAAGAAACTTCATCTTGACGTAAATGTATGCAATTTATTCCCCTGGACGCCACTACTGTAAAGGATATTTCACTAAAAGATAGTTGAGAATGAAACAGTTTCAGGATCCTGTTTATTTTGGTTTATACTTGGCCTCATCTAATATTTTTTTTGCGTCAGTTCGCATTATTTCTTCCGGTTTCATCTCCGGATTTTTTGATACATATTTTTTAATGATCTGCCAGCCGATCCACTGACCAATATTACCGGGTGAAAGTTCCTGAGAGAAGCCTTGTGTAAAAGGGGCCTCACCAATATAGGCCTGAATAACAGCAGGACTTAGTGAGTTCAGGTCTTCATTTTTTACCAGGTAGCTCCAGATAAGCCCCTCGTTTTCAATGCACCAATTCAGCTGTCTTCCTGAATATCCTGTTTTTATTGAATCAGGAGTTGAAGGCAGGAATTTGTCCAGCAAGTACCACAACTTACCTTTCTCAATCATCTGCTCTAACAAGGGTTTGCCGCCGCTTTGGTCGGGAAAAAGTTCTTCTACAACTGCTTTCATGCAGTTGGCAGTAATAAACTCAGGAGCGAAACGCCTTGAAATATAAGAAGGGAAAAGCTCCTGCCCCATAGGAGATTGGTACACAGAAAAATTTTGACCGGCATATTGCTGTAGTCCAATTGCAATACCAGCATTGGTAGTGGCAACTCCCGGTGCATCAAAAGGGCCGAGAAATAAAATAGCCTTACCGGTTTTGTATTGCGGGTAATAGTATTTTACAAACTGGAATGCTTTTTTCAATTCTTTTTGCAGCCAATCGGTCTTTTGATATTGGGGTTGAAGTGAATCATATATGGGCAGGTAACCACGGAGAAATTCCTTTGTTACGAGCAAAGTGCTCTGGCTGGTATCCGCACCGCTTACACCCAGTATGTTTTGCATAAAATCAGTATAAAAATCAGGATGTTTTTCCTGAACTTTTTTCAGGCTGTTGCTGATATCATTAGTATCAATACTAAAAAAACTTTTATCAAATCTTTCGATAGGAATATTAACATCAATTCCTGATACATCAGGGATGTCTTTTTTACTTTTACATCCAAAAAGCGAAACAGCAATCAATAAAAGCAGACTGATTTTTTTCATAACTCCTGAAAACGTAACTGGTTTAAAAATGTTGTGACACGAATGTACGCTACAAAAACATTAGCTTAAATTTGTTTAATGAGAGTAGCATTAGCGCAGCAAAATTATCATATTGGCAATTTTGAAGAAAATACCCGAAAAATCATTGAGGGGATTAACGTGGCCAAACAACAGGGAGCGGAACTGGTGGTATTCTCAGAGCTATGTGTTTGCGGGTATCCGCCAAGAGATTTCCTGGAATTTGAAGATTTTATCAATAAATGCTATCAATCAATTGATGTTATTAAGGCCTATGCAGATACTATCGGTGTATTAATTGGTGCCCCGGACAGAAATCCTGTACGGGAGGGAAAGGACTTGTTTAATGCAGCGTACCTGCTGTATGAAAGGGAAATAAAGGGTGTGGCACATAAGACCTGCCTGCCTAATTATGATGTGTTTGATGAGTACCGGTATTTTGAGCCGGCTTATGATTGGAAAGTAATCGAGTTTAAAGGGAAGAGATTGGCTGTTACTATCTGTGAAGACATCTGGAATCTTGGAGATAATCCGTTATACCGGAATTGCCCGATGGATGAGCTCATGAAGCAAAAACCTGACGTGATGTTAAACCTGTCGGCTTCTCCATTTGATTATACTCATGTAGAAGATCGTAAAGCTATTGTGAAGCTAAATACTTCCAAATATAAACTACCCCTGCTCTATTGTAATTGTGTGGGAAGTCAAACCGAAATTGTTTTTGACGGCGGCTCTTTAGTCTTTGATAAGGATTCAAACCTGGTCAGGCAATTACCATTATTTGAGGAAGCAATACAGGTATTTGAACTGAATGATGACGGAACTTTTACCCAGCCGGTTTCTGTTTTCTCGAAAGACCTGCCGGATTCTGAATTCAATCCTACTGAACTGGATTATAATTTATGTACTGCGGAGATATACAGTGCAATCATTATTGGTATCAGGGATTATTTTACGAAAATGGGTTTTACCAAAACTATTCTTGGTAGCAGTGGTGGAATAGATAGTGCTGTAACACTGGCATTAGCTTGTGAAGCTTTAGGTAAAGAAAATGTGAGAGCTGTATTGATGCCTTCACAGTATTCAACCGGGCATAGTGTAAGTGATGCTGAGCAGCTGAGTAAAAACCTTGGAAATCCTTACGATATAATACCTATCAGAAATATTTATGATTCATTTTTGAATGAATTGAAACCGATCTTCAACGATTTGCCATTTAGTGTTGCTGAAGAGAATATTCAAAGCCGCACCAGGGGTAACCTGTTAATGGCTATTGCCAATAAGTTCGGTTATATTTTGCTGAATACATCGAATAAAAGTGAGCTGGCTACCGGCTATGGCACTTTGTATGGAGACATGGCGGGGGGGCTAGGAGTATTAGGCGATTGTTACAAAATGCAGGTCTATGCGTTGGCTAAATACATAAACAGGAACAAAGAGATCATTCCTGAAAATATTATAACCAAGCACCCTTCTGCAGAGTTGCGTCCCGGCCAAAAGGACTCTGACTCATTGCCTGATTATGCCATCCTGGACAGGATATTGTATCAATATATTGAAAGGAGGCAGGGTCCAAAAGAAATAAAATCACAGGGTTTTGAACCTGCGCTTGTAGACAGAGTTTTACGGTTGGTAAACATCAATGAATACAAAAGAAACCAGTTTTGCCCTATCATCCGCATATCACCCAAGGCATTTGGTGTTGGCAGAAGAGTACCAATTGTTGGTAAATATCTTTCCTGATTTTTTAATGGACGTAAGTAGCAGAAACCGGCACCGGGATAGGTGAAGGGGGAATTGTTACATCCTGTGATAAGGTCAAGGTTGTTTCATTGAGAGTTACAATTGTGAAAAGCCCCGAACCTGCCGGAAAAAGCCCCGATGACATCATCAATTTAGTTTCACTATCCTGAAAATTCCAGGTGATATTGCCAGCCGTGGTTGGATTACAAACCACCGTCCCTTCCGTTACCGTACCGCTGCCATTTGCTGAAAAGGTCACTACATCGTCTTTTACACAGACGATTGCAGGATTATTGGTAATATCAGTTCCCGCAGCAGAAGCACTACTGAATTTCCAGCTTGCCTGGGTTAATAATTCAGTCTTTGTTTTGGGAGCCGGGTCGTTATTTTTATCACAACCGGTGAAGATTAATAACGTTAGAAAACTTATCAGTGTCAGGTGTAATTGTTGTTTTTGCATAAATCGTTGGATTATTTGATCAAAATACTCAATTTTTTTGGCTTTATATAGGTAAAATACTCCAAAATAGTGCCGGAATTCCCTTTATTCAAATAACGGCAAATTATTTGCATACAGCAAGTTCGTATTTTGTGACTCTATAAACATTTCCCATGTTAAAAACCGCAGAAGATATCCGCCAGCTGAATGAACGTATCGGCCATGCCGGACAGTTTACCGACAAATTAAGAGAAGAAATAGGCCATGTCATCGTGGGCCAAAGTCATATGCTTGACAGATTGTTGATGGGTTTACTCAGCAATGGGCATGTATTACTCGAAGGTGTTCCTGGTTTGGCCAAGACGCTAACTATTAAGTCACTGGCACAGGCTATTCACGCCAAATTCAGCCGTATACAGTTTACGCCGGATTTATTGCCAGCTGATGTGATTGGCACAATGATCTATAACCAGCAGCGTAATGAGTTTATCGTTCGTAAAGGACCCATTTTCGCCAATTTTATCCTGGCAGATGAAATAAACAGGGCACCTGCTAAAGTACAAAGTGCGTTGCTCGAGGCGATGCAGGAACGACAAGTAACAATTGGTGAATCAACTTACAAGCTTGATGAACCATTCCTGGTATTGGCTACACAAAATCCTTTGGAGCAGGAAGGTACGTATCCATTACCGGAAGCACAGGTGGACCGATTCATTATGAAAGTGATTGTAGATTACCCGAAGATGCATGAGGAACAGGTGATATTGCGGCAGAGTGTGCAGGGAAATTTCCCGGATATTAAGCAAGTAGTATCTGTACAGGAAGTGCTCAATGCAAGAGACCTGACTAAAAAGATTTACATGGATGAAAAAATTGAACAATACATCCTTGATATTGTGTTCGCCACCCGCCGGCCTGATGAGTATAAACTGGAAAAATTAAAACCTTTGATTTCTTATGGCGCTTCTCCAAGAGGAAGTATCAATTTAGGGTTAGCATCTAAAGCACAGGCATTTTTAAATAAAAGAGGTTTTGTGATTCCGGAAGATGTGCGTAGTATTTGTAAAGATGTTTTGCGGCACCGTATCGGATTAACGTATGAGGCTGAAGCAGAAAATGTAAAGGTGGAAGATGTGATTGAGGATGTTTTGAAACAAATTAATGTTCCCTGATGCTGACTACTGCAGAAATATTAAAAAAAGTCCGGGAGCTGGAAATAAAAAGCAAAAAACTCACGACTGACCTGTTTACAGGAGAATATCATAGTGCTTTTAAGGGTAAGGGGATGTCGTTCAAAGAAGTGAGAGAATATGCTGCCGGTGATGATATCCGTTTTATAGACTGGAATGTGTCGGCACGGTTTGGTCATCCGTTCAGTAAGGTTTTCGAAGAAGAAAGAGAGTTAACCGTGATGCTGTTGGTTGATATCAGCAACAGTTCCTTGTTTGGAACTACCCATGCAAGAAAGAGAGATATTATTACTGAAATTGGGGCAGTACTTAGTTTTTCAGCTGTAAATAATGCCGATAAGATTGGTGTTATTTTTTATAGTGATGTAGTGGAAGCCTATATTCCGCCCAAGAAAGGAAGACAACATGCATTATATATTGTAAGAGAATTATTAAGCAAAGAGCCAAAAGGAAAGGGCACCGCTGTCAGTAAGGCACTTCGTTATTTTACGAACTCCACCAAGCAGAAAAGTATTGCATTTGTGCTGAGTGATTTCCTGGATGCTAACTATGAAGATGCATTACGAATTGCCGGGAAAAAGCATGATGTAATTGGTATCAGGTTGTATGATAAAATGGATATGGAACTGCCTGCTGCAGGCCTGCTGCAGGTACAGGATGCAGAGAGTGCCATTACAAAATGGGTGGACAGCAGCAATGCTTTTGTCAGGTACAGTTATCAGCAGGAATTCTTCCGGGTGACAGACTATGCTACACAGACTTTTAAAAAAGCCGGTTGCGACCTGCTGCATATAAAAACGGGTGATGATTATGTAAAGGTGCTGCAACGGTTTTTCCTCAGTCGTAACCGCTGATTCAATGATGTAATAATTAGAATGATTTTTCAACGAACAATATTTTTTCTTTTTTTAGTGGTTGCAGCAACTACTGTAATTGCCCAGTCTGCAACTGTAGTAAAGGCTTCTGTTGATAAATCCAGTATTTTGATCGGGGAACCATTACAACTTACAATAGAGGTTCAGATTGCAGCCAATGAGCCGATACGGTTTGTATCCATTGACACCATTAAGCATTTTGAGTTTCTGGAAAAGCCCCGTATTGATACGGCTGATACTGATAATGGAACTACGCTGAAAGGGATCTATAAGATCACCAGCTTTGACTCAGGCCGTTGGGTTATTCCTTCTTTCAATATTTCAGGGGCGACAAAGACAGATACCATTCCCGTTGATGTGATATTTTCTGATTTCAATCCCGCACAGGAATACCATGATATAAAAGACATTATTGAGGTAACTCCTGAACAGGAAAAGGAGTGGTGGTGGTATGCAACAGGTGGAGTTTTGATATTATTACTGATGCTGTACCTGCTTCGAAAAAGAAAACCAAAACCAATTGTTACCGTACCAGCAGTAATCATTAACCCATATGAAGAAGCTATTAATAATCTCCGGGAACTTAACGGTGATTATGCAGATATTAAAAGGTATCATTCCAGGCTGGCGGATATTTTCCGGTTATATATTTTCAGGGAAAAAGGGATATTGTCATTACAGAAAACTACTGATGATCTTGTACTGCAGTTAAAGAACCTGGGTATCAGTAAAGAGCAGTATGATCAGTTAGCTCAATCACTCCGGCTGGGTGATTTTGTGAAGTTTGCCAAATATGTACCTGCAGAAGAGGATAGCCGGCATGCTTTTGAAACTGTAAAAAAATCAATTGACGAAATAGAACGATTAAGCTGATGCTGTACGAATGGATAAAACATATGGATTTTGCTTACCCGCTTGCATTTGGCTTATTTATCCTGATTCCCCTGTTAGTATGGTGGTACATAAAGAAATATAACAGGAGCCAGCCTACGATCAGGGTTTCCGCCGTTCATGCTTTCAGGGTTTCCTCATGGAAAAATAAATTCAGGCATTTGCCATTCATATTACGGTTAGCTGTTTTGAGTTGCTTGATTATAGCACTGGCCCGTCCGCAAAAAAGAAATGATCAGCAACAAACTGAAGGTGAGGGAATTGATATCGTACTTTGTATGGATGTAAGCGGCAGCATGGGATCAAGAGATATCTTGCCATCAAGAATGGAAGTGGCGAAAGAAGTGGCAGAAGAATTTGTCCGCAGCCGTCCGGTTGACAGAATCGGGCTGGTGATTTTTTCAGGAGAAAGTTTTACTCAATGTCCTATTACTACAGACAGGAATACATTGATTAGCCAGATTCAATCGTTGGAAAGCCGCAGGTATTTGATTGATGGTACTGTGATTGGTGAAGGACTGGCTACAGCAGTGGACCGTCTTTCCCGTACTGAAGGGAAAAGTAAAGTGATCATTTTATTGACAGATGGAAAAGAAGATCCACCCGAAACAAGATTAATTGACCCCCTTACGGCGCTGGAAATTGCCAAGACTAAAAAAGTAAAGGTATACACCATTGGGATGAGTGCAGCAGCATCAACAGTCGTTGAGAATACCGGTGTTAAAAAGGGGAGTAAAAATCCATTGACAGATTTTCTCGATGAAGCATTGCTAAACAGGATTGCGAATGAGACTGGGGGCAAATATTTCAGGGCTAAGGATAAAGATGGCCTGAAAAGCATTTACAACCAGATAGATAAACTGGAAAAATCAAAAGTGGAAATACAATCATTCAAACGGTATGAGGAAAAATTCCTTCCTTTTGTATTTGCTGCATTGGCGTTTCTTTTCCTCGAACTGATTTTAAAGTTTACTTTATTCAGGAAATTTCCCTGAGTGTTTATCAATTATCTTGCAACACATGAAAGCGATAGTGTATAAGTCTACCGGTAGTTGGTATAGCCTGAAGGATGAGGCTGGCAAGTTCTGGAATGGACGGATGAAAGGAGTAATGAAGCTCGATGATATTACCAGTACTAACCCGGTAGCTGTTGGTGACTGGGTACATGCTGAAATAGAAAACGAGGGGGACAGTACGGTAACAATCGATGAGATACTCGACCGGAATAATTATATAAACAGGCAATCCCCCCGGCATAAGCACCAGCATCATATTGTAGCTGCCAATCTGGATCAATCGATCCTGGTAGCCACTTTAAAAGAACCTAAAACATCACAGGGTTTTATTGACCGTTTCCTGGTTGCATCAGAAATGTATCATGTACCGGCGATCATTGTATTTAATAAATCTGATTTATATAAGGCTAAAGAACTGGATAAATATGAGCAATGGAAAGATATGTATGAAGCGATCGGTTACAGAGTACTGCTGGTCAGTGCTGAAAAGAATGAAGGGATGGATGAATTAATGAAGGTATTGAAGGATAAAACCACCCTTGTCAGCGGGCACAGCGGTGTGGGTAAATCATCTTTATTGAATGTGATCTTTCCAAACATGAACCGGAAGACCCAGGATGTAAGTGGATGGAGTGGTAAAGGTCAGCATACAACCACTTTTGCAGAAATGTTTGACCTGCCTTTTGGCGGTAAGATCATTGATACACCCGGAATGAGGGAATTTGGGCTGGTGGATATTTCAAAAGCAGAATTGTCTCACTATTTTCCCGAAATGCGGGACAGGTTAAATGGTTGCCAATTTAATAATTGCCTGCATGTAAATGAACCGGGCTGTGCCATCAAAGAGGCAGTAATTAATAAAGAGATACACGAAGACAGGTATGTGAGTTATGCAGGCATACTCGACTCCATCGAAGAAAAGAATTATTAAGGCTTAAGCGATGTTTCGCTGTTCTTCCTTAAACAATCTGCCTTCCAGTACACCGGCTAATTCCACTACTGCTTTATTGTCTTTATTTACAGCATCACGGGTCTTGGTGGGGAAAAGAGAAATCCCGTTGTAGATATTATAGTGTAAAGTCATATGATGACCCTTAAACCGGAATTCCCAGTTTATAGTATCAAAATCATCTTCTTTGTTGGAAAACTTTACTTTGAAATCCTGACTAAGGACATTAGCCACATGATAGAACTGTTTTAATCCGGCATCATCTGCAATTATGGCTTCAGTACAGCCAAGTGAGGTTCGTAGGGTAAGGCTCATAGTATTAATGTTTAAAGGTTTATATACTACAAGACCGAAATTGGTGGATTTTAGCTGCACATAACAGTAAATTAACTTCGGAATTTTTTGGCCTTTTTTGCGCTTTTTGACGCATCGGGATCCCCGCTTAAGATCTTCTCTGCACCAACGTTTTTTCCATTGGTAGGACAGCCTGTTTTACGTTTAAACAGGTTGCTGAACATTCCACAGGAAGAAAGCAACATCATTAAACTCAGTGCAACAGCAAAAAATCGTAGGTTTTTCATTTTTTCGGTTACTTGAATAACGAAATTAGATAGAAATAATTGCACCTGCCATAGTAAATCTACCCTTCCGGAGATTTACTATTTGTTGTCATTACTACCGGGTTGATTTCGAAACCAATCGGCATAACGGATATAATTATTGGCGATCCGGTCTATCTGGCCATGTACCAGTTCCTGCGAAATATCTTTGACTTTTTTAGCGGGTACCCCAGCATAGATACTCCCGGCTTCACATATAGTATTTTCTAATACGACAGCCCCGGCAGCTATGATCGTATTACTGTGCACTACACAATTATCCATTACAATTGCTCCCATGCCTACCAGTACATTATCATGCAGGGTGCAGCCATGCACAATAGCATTGTGTCCAATCGAAACATTGTTACCGATGGTTGTCCCGTATTTCTGAAAAGTACAATGGATGCAGGCCCCATCCTGTACATTCACCTTATTACCCATTTTAATGAAATTCACATCGCCCCGGATCACTGTATTGAACCAGGCACTGCAATCATCTCCCATAACTACATTACCAACGATAGTGGCATTAGGAGCGATAAAACAGTTGTTGCCAAATTGAGGATATTTGTCTTCTACAGGGAGTATGACCGGCATATATTCAGTTTATGGTTTGAAGTTTAAAGTTTGAGGTTAAGTGTAAAGTTGAGAATTTCTTTGCGCCTTTGCTGACCCTTTGCGTTCTTTGTGTGAAAAAATTTACTTTGACCCAGCGGGAACTTTTTTTGCGGCATATAGGGCAAACCTCCACGGCACCATTGGCACTGGAGATCGTAAAAGCCGATTGTGCCACTTTGTATGATGCAGCCGGTAAGGAATACATTGATCTCATCGGGGGTATCAGTGTGGCCAATATCGGTCACCGGCATCCAAAAGTAATTGAAGCTATTCAAAAACAGCTGGATGCTTATCTGCACATAATGGTCTATGGCGAATTTATAGAAGCCCCGCAGGTGCAGTATGCTAAGCTGCTGACAGAGCACCTGCCTTCATCTCTCAACGCTGTTTATTTTACCAATTCAGGAGCCGAAGCAGTAGAGGGGGCAATGAAATTAGCCAAGCGGGTCACCAACCGAACTCAGATCATTGCGTTCAATCATTCTTACCATGGCAGTACCCAAGGTGCATTGAGTATTATCGGTGATGAATACTGGCGGAATGCTTTCCGGCCTTTGTTGCCGGATGTATTGCACCTTGAATATAATTCCTTTGCATCCATCAATGGGATAACAGCACAAACAGCCTGTGTAATTACCGAAACTGTTCAGGCTGAAGCAGGAATACTTGCACCAACGAAAGAATGGATGCAGGCGTTGCGGAAAAAATGTACAGAAACCGGAACGCTTTTAATACTGGACGAGATACAGGCTGGTTTTGGAAGAACCGGTAAACTTTGGGGTTTTGAACATTTTGATATCGTACCAGATGTATTGTTACTTGGCAAAGCATTGGGAGGCGGTATGCCTCTCGGTGCTTTTATTGCGGACAAGAAACTGATGGATGCTTTTACCGATAATCCTGTACTGGGGCATATCACGACGTTTGGTGGCCACCCGGTTTGCTGTGCTGCCGGTATGGCAGGAATGAAAGCTTTGCTGGAGGAAGGATGGATCGGTTCAGTAAAAGTTAAAGAAGAACTGTTTACCTCACTGTTAGTTCATCCAAAAATAAAAGCCGTCCGTTCCTTTGGATTATGGATGGCCGTGGAGTTTGATTCTTTTGAAACCAATAAAAAGCTAATTGATAAATGTATTGAAGCCGGGGTGCTGACTGACTGGTTCCTGTTTGCTTCTGACTGCCTGCGTATTTCTCCGCCGCTGATCATTTCGGAGGAACAAATTGAAAAAGCTTGTGCGATAATCCTTAAAGCCTCTAACGATTAATCGGGTTAATCGTTAATTTCTACCACCAACTCAATTTCTACCGCCATATTCATTGGTAAAGAACACATGCCTACGGCAGACCTTGCATGTCTTCCTTTTTCTCCAAATATTTCTACCATCAAATCTGAAAAACCATTGATGACTTTAGGATGATCTTTAAAGTCTGGTTGACAATTCACCATACCCAATACTTTGACAATGCGTTTTACTTTATTGAGGTCGCCAAGTTCTGATCTTAATACTGCTAACTGGTTAACGGCAGTTAATCTTGCTGCAGCAATGCCTTTTTCCAAACTCAGGTCTTTGCCCACTTTTCCGGTTATATATTTTCCATTGGTATCGGAAGGCCCCTTACCTGATAAAAACAAAAGATTGCCGGTTCTAACTACATGCACATAATTGGCTATTGGCTTACCTAAAACAGGTAACTCTATTTTTAATTCTTTCAACTTTGCTTCTGCATCCTGTGCAGCAGCCAAGCCATATATGCTTAATAGCAATATAAAGAGGGATATTTTTTTCATACTAATTCAATTGAGCAAGGTGAAAAGCCATGCAGCAACGGCAGCACCTGCAATGGGGCCTGCAATGGGTATCCAGCTATAGCTCCAGTCACTATCTCTTTTACCTTTTATTGGTAAAATAAAATGTGCTATTCTCGGCCCAAGGTCTCTTGCGGGGTTGATGGCATAACCGGTAGGGCCTCCCAATGATAAGCCAATACCTAAAACTAATAAGGTTACAGGTAATGCATCCAAAGTTCCTAATGAAGTTGTGGCAGGTGTAAAGGACAGTGCACCGAACATTAAAACAAAAGTTCCGATGAACTCTGTTATCAAATTATGTAAAGGACTGCGGATGGCCGGGGCTGTACAAAATATTGCTTTTTTCAGATCAGCATCTGAAGAAGCTTCAAAGTGTTTGTTATATGTCAGCCACACTAATACTGCTCCGGTAAAAGCCCCGGCTAATTGTGCCAGTAAATAAGAAGCAACTAAGGAAGATTTAAATGCTCCGGTTGCAGCTAAGGCAATAGTAACGGCGGGGTTCAGGTGACCACTTCCTCCCAGTTTCACCGAAGTATATACACCGAGAAACACTGCCATAGCCCAGCCAAAAGAGATGACGATCCAGCCACTGTTCTGACCATAAGTTTTGTTTAAAACAACATTGGCCACCACACCACCACCCATAAGAATGAGAAACGCAGTACCGATAAATTCGCCGAGAAATGGAGACATAAGCAATCGTTTTAGTCAGGAAGATAATTTTTTGCTATCGCATTAAAGTTATTGATTTGTTCTATTATCCAGGTTTGATCTTTGTCCATTTCTTTGCTCATGATTGCTGCCACCGCAGGTGCTTTCTCCATTGCAACAATTGCATCCAGCAATAATTGTCTTGTTCTGCGGGAAAGAAAATCCTCCACCGTCATACACATTTCTTCAGCTATAGATTTTTGGATGATCGTTGTAAGCTCACCGATTGTTAAAGATTTTATTTCAGCAGGTATTACGGGTTTATCATGACCTGCCAGTTTCATGTCTGCAGTGATACAATTTCTTTTTTCTAGCCCGGCTTTTTCTATGGCAATGTTTACCACATCTTCCGCCATTTTCCGGTATGTGGTCCACTTGCCGCCGGTAATAGTTATCATTCCCGAATCAGCAATTGTAATTAAATGGTCTCTTGCCAGCGCTGCTGTTTTTTTACTTTTACCTTTTACCAATGGCCTTAACCCGGCAAACATACTTTTTACATCGCTGCGTTGTGGGTCCTTGGTCAGGTAGCGGCCGATATGTGTAAGTACGAAATTAATTTCTTCTTCGAAAGGTATTGGTTCTGCTGAGATTCTTTTGACGGGAGTGTCGGTTGTGCCCAATACAATTTTATCATGCCATGGCACTGCAAACAATACCCTTCCATCATCTGTCCTGGGAACCATGATGGCCGTATCACCGGGTAGAAATTCTTTGTCAACCACCAAATGTATTCCCTGGCTGGGGCTGATGATGTTTTCATGTTTGGGGTCATCCATTTTCATGACAGTATCGGTAAATACACCAGTAGCATTGATTACAATTTTGCTTTTTACTTCCAACTCTTTACCCGTTAGTGAATCTTTCACCCATACACCACAAACTTTCTGTTGCATTTTTAGTAAACCAGTAACCGGGAAATAATTCAGTATCACTGCACCATGCTGTACAGCTGTTTGTGCAATACTGATAGCCAGCCTGGCATCATCAAACTGCCCATCATGGTACACAACTCCCCCGGTAAGTCCTTCTGCATCCAACGTGGGGGCCAATGCCAGCGTTTCTTCTTTTGATAATAATGCTGATGGGCCAAGACCGAGTTTACCGGCCATCCAGTCATAAATCTTAAGTCCGATTCCATAAAAAGGTTTTTCCCACCACTTATAATTGGGTACAATGAATTGCTGGTTATGGACCAGGTGGGGAGCATTTTTCAACAACAAGCCTCTTTCTTTCAATGCTTCCATTACTAACCTGATATTTCCCTGCTGCAGGTAACGAACACCACCATGAACAAGCTTGGTGCTTTTGGAAGAAGTGCCTTTGGCAAAATCGTATTGTTCAAAGAGAATTGTTTTTAATCCTCTTGATGCTGCGTCGAGTGCTGTCCCAAGCCCTGTTGCCCCTCCTCCAATGATACAGATATCCCATTCGGGCTGGGGTTCGAGTTGCTGTATCATGTGCTGGCGGTTCATATTTTTCAGTTGCACAATAACGGTTGTCAGGCTTCGACATCCTTCGATAAACTCAGGATGACAAAGCCTGATTCAAGAAACGTTTTATTCGATTTAGCTAATTCATTTATCTCATACCAATCCCTGTTAAATAATGCCTCTTTCTATTTCCCTGATCACCCTTCGATAAACTCAGGGGTGACATCAACTTTTCGTTATTTAGCATCTGCCCATGCAATCGAAGCATTAACTGCCCTTTGCCAGCCCTTAACCAGCTCATTCCTTTTCTCATCATCCATAGAAGGAGAAAATGATTTGTCTGCCTGCCATTGTTGTTGTATTTCTTCAACATTTTTCCAATAACCAACGGCAAGACCTGCCAGGTAGGCTGCGCCTAATGCAGTGGTCTCGGTAATCTTTGGCCTCACAACTTTAGTATTCAGAATATCGCTCTGGAATTGCATTAGCTGGTTATTTACGGTGGCCCCGCCATCTACTCTTAATTCTTTGATATGAATCCCGGCATCTGCCTCCATTGCTTTCAGTACATCAAAGGTTTGGTAAGCAATACTGTCCAAAGCAGCTCTTGCGATATGAGCATTGCTGCTGCCTCTTGTAAGGCCAAAAATGCTGCCTCTTGCATATTGGTTCCAATGTGGTGCTCCCAGGCCTGCAAAAGCAGGAACGATATAAACACCCTCTGTGTCTTTCACTTGTGCGGCTAACTTTTCTATCTCGGCAGAAGTCCGGATGATCTTCAATTCATCCCGGAGCCATTGAACAACTGCGCCGGCAATGAATACACTTCCTTCCAATGCATATTCCGTTTTATTATCTATTTGCCAGGCAATTGTTGTCAGCAGGTTATTTTTAGAGGCAATAGCTTTTCCGCCCGTATTCATAAGCATAAAGCAACCGGTTCCATAGGTATTCTTCACCATACCGGGTTGTGTACATAGTTGTCCGAACAAGGCAGCCTGCTGATCACCGGCAATACCCGCAATCGGAATTCTTGAATCAGGAATGATACTGCCGGTAACACCATAAATTTTGCTGCTGGGTTTTACTTCTGGTAAAACAGAAGCAGGGATATCAAATAGTTTCAACAACTCTTCATCCCATTGCAGGGAATGAATATTGTAAAGCATTGTTCTTGATGCATTGGAAGCGTCGGTAACATGGACTTCTCCATTGGTGAGTTTCCAGGTGAGCCATGAATCAATGGTTCCAAATGCCAGCTCTCCATTTATTGCTTTTTCTCTTGCGCCTGTTACATTATCTAATATCCATTTCAGTTTGGTGGCAGAGAAATATGCATCGATGATCAACCCTGTTTTTTGCTGAATGATTTCTGCCCATCCGGCTGATTTCAGTTTATCGCAGTCTGAAGCAGTTCTTCTGTCCTGCCAGACGATCGCATTATAAATGGGCTGACCTGAACTTTTGTCCCAAACTACGGTAGTTTCCCGCTGATTGGTGATGCCAATGCCTGCAATCTGCTTCATATTAATATTGGCTTTGGCTACTGCCTCTGCCATCGTGCCGTATTGGGTGCTCCAGATCTCTTCTGCATCATGTTCTACCCAGCCGGGTTGAGGAAATAGTTGCCTGAATTCTTTTTGTGCCTGGCTGATGATATTGCCTTGTTCGTCAAATACAAGGCTGCGGCTGCTGGTTGTACCCTGGTCAAGGGCCAGTATGTAATGTGAAGGCATTTAATCAAAATTTGTAATTGGTAAGTTAAGTAAAACTTTGATTGAGAGTAAGAGGGATCAATGAATTAAAATGTTACCCGGAAACTTCCGAAAATACCAAAGGTTTTATCATTATCTTTTTTTAGTGTAGAGGGCAGTACTCTCCATACAAAATCAATACGGAAGACTTTTAAAATATTATCAATCCCGGTACCTAATTCCAAATAAGTTTTCCCATCAAGTGACTGGAAAGTATGCCCCTGTTTAAAATTCAGCGCTTTATTAGCTGCAGATAAACTTCCCCAGAGGGATTTAGCTGTCCAGAACTGCCGGAAGCGCAGCTTGGGAAATAAACGAAAAATACCGTTGCCTATATTATGCTCAAAATTGATTCCGGCATATCTATCATGAATAAACTCCCAGCGGTTCATCATGTTAAAGGCATATTTATTATAGTAGTACAACTCATTGCCCGGTGCAATATCCAGCATGGTATAGGGCAGGGTGCCAAATGTTTTTCCGGCATAGATGTACCAGGAAATATTCCCATAAGGCGGGACTTTGAAATAATCGGATACACTGGCAGAAACTTTTGTATAGCTATAGCTGCTTTTCAATACACCGGAAAATCCGCGGCTGATATTTATTTCACCAATAGGATAGATACTGCCGAGACTGGTACGGTAAAAATGACTTTCCAGGAATCTTTCCAGGTAAGCAAAACGCAACCGAACAGATATTTCAAAGTTGGTAAGCGGATTACCACTTGCATCGGCCCTGAATGAATCAATTGGAATAAGATTTCTCAATGGCAAATAAGACTTATGTGTGATCGTCAGTTTATTCGACATCCAGGGAAGAGTTTCTTTATAAAACTCAAATCGTTTTTCATTGACTTTGATATTTTTTACGGGGATGCCATTCTTTCTTACAGCCAGGGCAAAAATATTATCCTGTGACACTTCCCCGTAATAGTTCTGTCCCCAGTCCAGGTCGTTGGTAAAAGAAGCATAAAGGAACATCCGCGGATCTTTTTTTGGCAGGTAGAAAATTTCTCCCATGCCTTTCAGGTTCTTGTCACCAAAGCCATATGCGAGGTAGCCATGCAGCTTTATCTTTTTATCAAAAAGTTTATTGGTGCCTAAATCAAACCGCATCCGGAAACCTTCCCATCCATTGGACGTTATCCAGTTCATCCAGGGGCCGATCTGGAAATTACCGATGTCTTTATAACCGGTACCTATAAATGCCATTGTTTTGGTGAAACGCTGAAAGACCGGCGCATTGGTAAGAGTGTCAATCATCTTAATGATGCCTGCTTCTGTTTTACTAAGTGGCTCATGTCTTGCTTCAACCCAAAATTCCTTTTTCTTTTCATCTGCAGCAGGAAGAGTAATAATCTCTTCCATTATTTTATTTTTATCCAGTTCTTTTAATACAGACGTGTCATTAATAATTACATTTCTGTAAGTGGTTGTTTTACGGCCAATAAAACCAGGGCGGTCCTTCCCAACCGGGGATACATCCGCCACAAATTTATCTTTTGCTAAAAACCAGGTGGAATCATTGATCATTTTATACTCCTGTATCAGGCTGAGATTTTCTACAAAATTGACATTGGCTTCTTTGCCCAGCCGCAGGTTCATTTTTTGTATGGCAAATGTGCCAACATGCACCCAGCAATCCCCTTCAAACGTATCTCCACCCTTCCGGCGCGGTGTAAAAACAAGGTGGAAATAACGATTATTAGCGATAAGCTGTGTGTCAATCACCCTGTAATTGTAATAGTAATCGCCATTGTCACTTATCGGGCTTACAAATTGTTTATCAAAAACCGGAATGAAGTTGTTGTATACATTCACTACCTGGTCCATACCACCCAGCATTTTCAATGCACTTTCATTTTTTACGCCGTTGGTATTGGCGGCTTTTATTATTTCTCTTCTTTTCTTTGGACTCTTTTGGTAATAATAATCGGAGAGGGCTTCTGTAAGATAAGTGGGCAGATACTTCAATCCTTCAGCGGTATCTATATTTTCATTGATAAGATCGCTGATCGGTTTGAACGGTTTGAATTTTCCGATTTTTTCAAAATTGATATTCTTCAGGTCCAGTTCCAGTTTATTATATAACTCGTAAGAAAAATTATCAAACCGGTAACGGTCATTCCGGGGTTTGTTTTGAACGATCTTTCTCCAGACCAATAACCCTTTATTTACTTTGACTTTCAGCTGGGCGCCTTCGTTAAAAGTGCCCCTTTCCATAAGTATTGTTGTTATGATAGAATCGTTGCTAGTAGCAAGTACCAACCGAAAGGGTTGATAGCCTACACAGGTGATTTCAAGGGTATCTGAAGGCCATTTATTAAAATAAAAGGTAAAAGAGCCAGACGAATCAGTCAGTTTTCCGGTGGTAGTATTTTTGAAACTTACTGATGCAAAGGGGATAGGCTCTTCACTATGGGAATCTTTGACAGTTCCCCTGATGGTTTTAGTTTGCGACAGCACAGGTAAGGCAGCCACCAGCATATTTAGGAGAAATAGGATAAGGTATTGTTTCAACGGGAGCATTATGCTGTAAAAATACAACGGCTTACAATATCAGGGAGTGTTAAATTGACAGTAAGCCGGATCGGTCAGAAAAAAGAATTTGGAAATGTAGAAAAGCTCTACTTACTTTGTATTTCAAAGTGCTTTTTATGAATGAAACCAGCCAACAAACTGATTCTTTGCAGGACATTAAAGATATCCGCCGTATAATGGACCGGTCCAGCCGCTTTATTTCTTTAAGTGGTTTAAGCGGAATAGCAGCAGGTGTTTGTGCCCTGGCAGGTGCTGTTGTTGCCAATAATATTCTGAATAATTATTACGGTAGTTATAATAGCCAGGGTTTTTTTTCTGGTGATGAGTTTAGCCGGCTCAAGATCAGGCTGGCAGGGTTGGCGGCAGTTGTTTTTGCAATGGCATTTGCTTCTTCCTTTTACCTGACATGGAAGAAAGCAAGGAAGGAGGGGTTACCTGTTTGGGATTATACATCAAGACGATTGGCTTGGAATATGATAGTACCGCTGGTTACCGGAGCTGCTTTCATTGCGGGAATGCTTAGGTATGATATATGGATATTTGTAGCACCGGCATGCCTGCTGTTTTATGGCCTTGCTCTCGTGAATGCAAGTAAGTACACTTTGTCGGATATTCGTTATTTGGGTTATTGTGAGATCGTATTGGGGTTGGTCAATATGTTTTTTATTGGCTATGGTTTATGGTTCTGGGCAATTGGTTTTGGCGTATTGCATATCATTTATGGAATCATTATGTGGTCGAAATATGAAAGAAAATAATAAGTGGAAGGTTTGATCAGAAGAAAAAAGTATGAAAAATCCTATAACTGGTTTAAGTAAAGTGTTTGAAAGCCGCATCCGACTTGGTGTGATGAGTGTATTGATGGTAAACGAGGAAGTGAATTTTAATGACCTGAAAGAAATGCTGGAAGTAACAGATGGTAACCTGGCCACTCATTTAGTAAACCTGGAAGAGAATGGTTTTATTAAGGTGCATAAAGGTTTTATCGGAAAGAAGACCAATACCACCTATTCAGTAACCAAGTCCGGGGAAAAGGCATTTACAGATCACATCATTGCATTGGAAAATATGATCAAAGGAATGAAGTAGATTTTTTTTGCACTTATACTTTGAAATACAAAGTACTTTTTAAATTATTGGAAATTAAAATGAATTATTTCTTATATACTTTCTATACATGGATTTTATCCCTGCTTGTTCTGGTAGCGGGGCTTGCAGGATATGATTTTTACCTATTTGCAGTCGGACAATCTTTTGACTGGTTTTTTCCGGAGTTCATTGCTGTAATATTTTTTTTGATGGTTGCTTCTTCACCGGCATTTTTAATGGCATGGGGTGTGCTTTCGATTATCATTATGTCTGCTTATTCCCAGGTTGAAAAAATTGGCCTTTGGATATTGGCAGTCATTCTGTCAATAGTTATAAATATTATTTGCTTGCTCCTTGTTTTTGCCAGAGAAGAAATTAGCCGGGAAATGTTATGGATGTGCTGGCCGGCTTACTTATCAGCTGCTGTTGTTATAACAATTCGTTCGAAACAATTTTTCAGTTTAATTCATAAATCAAAGAATGATGGAAACACTTGAATCAATCAAAAGCGCAACTCCCTTTTGGGGTAAAGGAAAATTATTTCTTAAATGTATTATCATCTTCCTGATGGCGATGCTGCTTTGGATCCCTACTAACTTTATTATGGAAGTAGTAAAAGAAAGAGAAGGCCGGCAGAAAGAAGCCATCGCTGATATCAGTAATAAATGGGCCGGAAAACAGGTAGTCACCGGTCCTCTGTTACTGATCCCTTATAAAGTAGCCGTAACGGATGAAAAGGGGAATCAATCCTGGGTGAGAGAAAATGCTTACTTCATGGCCGATAAACTGGATATTGAATCAGCTGTATTCCCGGAAAGAAGAAAAAGGGGGATTTATGAAGTAGCTGTTTACAAAACTGATATTACTCTTTCGGGAAAATTCAACAGTATTCCATGGGAAAAACTAAATGTGCCTGCAGGAAATATTTTGTGGAATGAGTCTTTATTATTCTTTAAGGTACAAGATCAGTTAAAAGGGATAAACGAAGACATTCATGTTCTCTGGAATGACAGCAACCTTGTCTTTGTGCCTCAGTCACCCGGACAAACACCTATGGAGGAAGCTTTTGTTACTGCTATACCTTTATTACCAGAAACAACAGCAAAGGGTGGTTCGTTCAGTATTCAATTTTCGCTAAATGGTTCCGAACAATTATTGTTTACAGCTGCTGCCAGGGAAAATAAAATAGAAATGCGTTCTGCCTGGCCAGATCCGGGGTTTACCGGTATTAAACTACCCGATACAAGAGTAGTTAAGGACAGTGGCTTTACCGCTTCCTGGAAGTATATGAACCGTGCTGTACCACAGGTATGGAAAAATACTTTTTATCAGCTTTCCTCTTCACAGATAGGGGCCGATCTGCTGGTTACAGTTGATAGTTATGATAAAACAGAACGTTCGGTAAAATATGCCCTGCTTTGTATCATGCTCACTTTTGCAGCTTTCTTTCTGGTAGAAACGATTTATAAGAAATCATTGCACCTGGTACAGTATGGTTTGGCGGGACTGGCACTGGTGTTATTCTATACTTTGCTTTTATCCATTTCTGAATATACAGGGTTTAACCTGGCCTACCTCATCGCCGGATCTGCTACTATTGGACTGGTAGGCTGGTATGTGGGAAGCATTCTTAAATCATCCAAATTGGCTTTGTTTATCAGTTTTGTACTGGCAGTGGTTTACAGTTACATTTTCAGCATAATACAATTACAGGATTACGCATTGCTGATGGGAAGTATTGGTTTGTTTGTGGCTTTAGGTATCATAATGTATTTCTCAAGAAGATTAGAATGGTAATTATATAATAGCTTTAAATACAAAACCCTCTCAATTGAGAGGGTTTTGTATTTAAAAATAAGTTTGATCAAAAATCCAATCCCATCGCAAAGTAATACATCGGCCTCCCTTTAAACACACCGTTCATTTCCCAGGCTGCATCAAAGCGCAGGAAATAACCGAGCAACGTACTCCTGGCTCCAAAGCCATAACCGCCTGCGAATGGACCCACACCACCTGCTTTTACCCTTACCGTTATCGGTTGAGAGGTATAAGAAACAGAAGGTCTTTGTATTTTATCATAGGTGCCATTCCATGCCGTACCCAGGTCCACAAACTGAACTATCTGGAAATTGCGGAGGAAGGCATTGTTAATAGGTTTATTGAAGAAAGTGGTAAATACAGGAACCCTTACTTCACTATTTATTACCAGAGCATTATTGCCATTGGCAACATTCTGCTTAAAGCCCCTCATGTTCACTGCCAATGATTGATAAGCATATTCAGCATCCGGGTCAGGGGTGTTGGATGGATCAAAATAGCGGAAGGAACCATTATCCCGTTGGTTCTGTCCAAACATCAGCCAGTTATCAACACCACCGAGGAAGTAGATGAATTTTTGGGTACCCCAGGAAAAATCAGCAGCACCCCGAACGGCCCAGATAATATTGCGATAAATAGGCAGGTAATGGCGGGCATCAAATCCCACATTCATGGTGTAGGGGAAATCACCACTTCCGGTTTTATTATTTTTTCCGATCTGTGCATTATAATCAAAGTATATTTTCCAGCGTAGACCATTCCAGATATTGAGTGCCGGGGTGATGGCATCATCATGCACAAATTCTATATGTGCCAATGCATAGGTTAACCTGTCGTCTTTTCCCCGTAAGGATTGTTCTGGGAAAAATTCATTCGCCAGTTTTACATATTTATCACTGCGATAACCAACATTCATCCGCAGACTTCTGATTTTGCTGAAAGGATAGCTTGCAGTAAGCTGGTAAAGATTCGAATACTGTTTGGCATTGAAAGCAGTAGAATCTGTATACAAGGGTGGATTTTTTACCACAGTACGGTAATAAGTGATCCCATAGTCTATCCTTTTCTTCAGGTATTGCGTGGTGAATACATATTCATTATTCGTAAGGTCAGGACTTATACGGAAGCCACCAGCCACTTTCCAGTCTTCAAACAAATCGGATGTCCCTACCCGGATGATACCATTGAGCGGATCGTTATTACTGAGCTGGATAGGGCCATACCCGCCCTGGTAAGGCTGAAAACGGGTGACCAGTACATTATTATTGAAACCGCTTACGAGATAATCATTAAAAAATTTAGGTGGCCGGTATTCATATACTTTTGCTTTTTTCAATACAGATTCTTTTATTATTTCATCTGCTTTTACCACATCGCCTACTTTTTTGGTACTATCAGGTTTCTCCTCTTCAAAGCCGGTGTTGAAAAAATCTTGTTGTTTTTTGGTCAGGCTATCTGTTTTAGCCGTCTGCACAGCTTCGAGACGGGCAGCTTTCTTTTCTTCTTCAATTACTTTTCTGATGTATTCGGTTGGCCTTGCGTTTACATTGCGGCGACGTAGTGTATTTTCATCCACTTTCAGACGGTACAACAGTTTTACATCACCAAGCTTTACTACTTCACTTACCTGCTGGTTATCACCGGCAGTACGGGTTTCCAGCATACTGCTCTGGTAATTGGTCAGGGGAAACACATATGAGGAATCATTGGTGATTGAAACAAAACCCACAGAATCAATATCGGTTTTACCCCATTCTTTCAGCAAGCTGTCCACCTCTTTCTGTGGTGGGTTGCGGAGCATTTCATCGCCGATAAAAACTAACGTATCCAAACCAGCCCTTTCTGTTTTAAAGAATCCGGCATAGCGGTTATTGATACCGTTCTCATCGCTTATGAAAGTAAAGTGGGAAGTATTGTATTGTGAAGGAAATCTTGCATTGCCCAATTTCAGATCGGTAAGTTTTGAAATTTGTTTAACATCAGATTTATTCCAGTTGTCAACGAGGTAAATATTAAAATGTTTGCCGGGCAATGAATCATCACTGCTGGCTGCCGTGGCCGACGGACGGTTACTGGAGTAAATGATACCCGTTTTATTCGGAAAAGCTACAAAGGAAGGATCCAGGTCATCGTACACATCATTGGTGATCTGTTCTACGGTTTGTTTATCTATTTTATAAACGAAAATGTCTGTTTGACCACTTTTTACAGCACTTAGTAACAGGGTATTGTTGTCCAGCATATATTTCATATCCTGCACCTGGTCAAATTTGTCGATCTCTTGTTTCCAGAGTTTTACCCTGTTCACCAGGTCATACACAAAGAATTTGGTTTTTCCTTCTTCATTATATAATACAGCTAATCTTGTACCCTTACCATCCCAGGCAAGAATAGGATAATTAGGATGTTTGTCTTCTTCTCTTGAACGTACACCCAGTTTCAGTAATACTTTTTTGTTGACAAAATTTTCCATCAGTATTACCTGGTAGCGGCCCTGGTTAAATTCAACTACTGCATAAGTAAAGCTGCGGGGCACCGGGTTTGCATTAAAACGGATATAATCTTTCTTGCCTATGTATTCACTTACAGAAAGCTGTCCTCTAGGAGTATTGCGACGGCCACGGATATCTTTGAAATACTGTGCCTGTACATCCGTCATAAAATCCCGCAGGATTACTTTGAATTTCTTTTTTGCAATTTTATAAGAAGCATTATTCAGGTTACGATAGATACGGGCCAGGTACAAAAAATAAGTGGTCTTACTCTTGCCATATTTATCAGCAATATATTTCCAGAAAGAATGACCGGCAAGCAATGGTTTTTCAAATGCAAACTGGTAGAAATTGCGATAACTACCTGCCAGCATTACTCCCCGAAGGTCATCATCCAGCGTGGTGTTCCAGTTTTCTGCAGCGTAGGAGATATATCCATCGGTCAGCCATTTGGGAAGATCGAGCAGGGCCTGGTTAGCTGCAAATTCTCCGAGATCATCACCAAAGAGAAGATTCTCTACGAGGTTGCGGGCAATACCTTGCCTTATCTGGCGGCGGAGATTATCATGATTGCCATCATAATACACAATCATTTTGTTGTTCACCAATTTGGTAACTCCACCGGTATTCTGCCAGTCAATACCGATACCGATATTGGACTGCTGCATTTCATCATAATTATTGTAGATAACAATATTGATGCGGCGTTGTAATCCATATTCCACGAATTCCTCAATAGTTGGTAATTCTGCCTCAGCGATCTGGGCCACATATTTACCCAGCCCCAACCCATCCTGGCTGAAATAGCTATTGAAATTTTCAGTCTGGTAATATTTCCATTTGAATTTCTGGTATTGAACCCGGTTCTTTCCGAATTCCACGGTGTTCACTTGTGCTGCAGTTTCCACAGAGGCGAAAATGGAAAGACAGGCAATCAGGCTTAATACTTTCTTCATAATCTCTTTTTTCTGCCGGTAAAATGCCCGTTAAGAGCAGGCGGCATTATCTTTACAATTACTTCCCAATTTAAAACTAAAAGTACGAAAACCCATCCATGTTAAGTGTTAAGTCATTCACTTTTAGCCCCGTTCAGGAGAATACTTATGTTTTGTATAACGAACAAAAGCAGTGTTGCATTATTGACCCCGGTTGTTATTTTCCTGGCGAAAGGGACGAATTAAAAACGGGCATTGAAAATACCGGTCTTACCCCTGTTTTGCTGCTAAATACCCACTGCCACCTGGATCATGTGTTTGGTAACAAATTCGTTCATGATACCTGGGGGCTCGACCTTCATATACATCAAAAGGAAAAACCGGTCCTGGATTTTGCTCCACAATCGGGCCAGATGTGGCAACTTCCTTTTGACAATTATGACGGCCCGTTGGTTTACTTACAGGAAGGAAATCGAATTAAAATAGGGGAAGATGAACTGGAGATCCGTTTTACTCCCGGCCACTCACCCGGAAGTGTATCCTTTTATCATGAAGCAGGGGGCTTTATTATAGGGGGTGATGTATTGTTTAACCGCAGTATTGGCCGTACCGACCTGCCGGGGGGTAGTATGGAGGTATTGATTGAAAGTATCCAGACCCAGTTTTTTACCCTGCCGGATGACACCAAAGTGTATTCCGGTCATGGGCCGGTAACTACAGTAGGATTTGAGAAAATGAATAACCCTTTTGTGAAGATGTATTAAGCAACTTTTGGTTTCAATATCCTCCCTATCAACGGCATTTTTTCAAACTCCTTCCGCTCTACATTCAATACTAATAGTGTAAACAGGCCAATGAAACCAAGAGCCACAGCCCGGTTTATCCAATGGTTCAGTTCGAAAAGTAAAAATGCCTGGTGCAGCCCAAACAGAAGTAAACTTATAACAATGTAAGCCACCAGTTTTTTCCAGGCATAAGGTATGGGATAATATTTTTGACCCAACTTATAACTTACCACCATCATAAAACCGTAACAAAGAATAGTGGCTATGGCACAGGCCATATAACCGAGAATGGGAATAAAGATCCAGTTGAATAAAATGGTAATGGCTGCCCCACCCAAAGTGATCCAGGCGCCGGTCAGGTTCCTGTTCTTGATTTTATACCAGATAGACAAATTGTAATAAATGCCGAGAAATATTTTAGCCGTCATTAGTATGGGTACTACTTTCAGCCCGGTGTAATATTCCGGACGTTTGGTTCCCATGAAGTATTTCCATATATCAAGAAACAAGGTTACGCCAAGGAAACAAAAACAGCAGGCAATCACAAAAAATTTCATCACCCTTGCATAGGTTTTTTGTGCGTTTTCACTGGTGGATTGTTTGAAAAAAAAGGGTTCAGCTCCCATACGGAATGCCTGAATGAATAATACGATCAATACCGCCAGTTTGTAGTTGGCAGAATAGATACCTGATTGGGAGAATGCTTCTTCTGTAGACCCGGGCAACAATTTCAATAACATGATGCGATCAATTGTTTCATTGATCATGCCACCGAAACCAACAATGATCAGCGGCCAGCTGTAACTCATCATCTCTTTCCAGAAACCGGGATTTAAACGGAAATTGAAATGAAAGAATTCCTTGCTCAGTAATAAGAAAGTGATACCGCTTGCGATCAGGTTGGCAAGAATAACATACCCAAGGCCAATTTTTGGATCATATAATGTAGCAAACAGGTTGTCTGCATTTTTTTCGTACGTATTTTTACAAACCACCAAAAAGAAAATCACCAATCCCACATTGATGAGGATGTTCAGAACTTTTATCGCGGCAAATTTTCTGGGCCTTCCGTCAAACCTTAGTTTAGCAAATGGCATGACGCTGAGGGTGTCCAGTGCCACAATAAGAATGACCCAGGAAATATATTCCGGGTGTTTGGGCATTTCCAGGAATGTAGCAAAACTTTGTGCAGACAAAAGCAAAAGACCCGTGAATAGAACAGTTGTAACTATGATAGATGAAGAACAGGTATTGTAAACTTTTGATTCAGGCTGCAGTGCTGAAAAACGGAAATAAGATGTTTCCAGTCCGTAGGTGTAGATAATATTAAGAAAAGCAGCGATGGTAAAAAGGGTACTTATTTTACCGTATTCGCCGGATGCGAATACGGTAACCAGCAGTGGTGTCAGCAGGTAATTGAGAAACCTGCCGAAAATACTGCTCATTCCATACCACAATGTTTGCCCTGCCAGTTTTTTAATACCACTCAAAGGATTGGAATTTTTGTTTCTGCTTACTCCGGCAATTGATCCGGAGGGATAGCTGAACAAAAGTAGTTGTTAGCCTGACAAAAAACGAATTCCGGCCCAGGTAGATATTTTATTTAAGACAATTGCAACGCTTTTGAGCCTTGCTGTATCTTTATCTTCAAAATCACTTGATATGAAGAAGTTACTCTTATCCTTTTTAATTGTTTTAGCTGTTGATAGTATTGTTTCGGCACAAGCCTATGAGGGGACTGTGGAATTTGATAAAAAAAAGCAGGAAGCTTTTATGATCGATTACCCCTACCCGCCGGAAGCGGTGGAAAATGCAATTACCAAAAAAATGGAGAAGCTGGGTTATAAACCAAAAGAGGAAAAAGGCATTTTTAATAAGGACAAAGGATTCAGGATATATAAAGACGCATTTGTTACAGAGATCAATGAGGAGAGGATGGATTATATTATTAAAGTTGAGTCCAGGGGCAGAAAAAACCAGGGTGAATCTGTAGTATACATGATCCTGCAGAAAGATGGGAGTAACGCAAAAACTGCTTTTGATGCGTACCAGGTTGAAAAAGTTAAGACTTTCCTCAATGGTCTTCAACCGGATGTGATGGCCGAAAACCTGGAGCTGGACATAAAAGCACAGGAAGAAGCGGTTGGTAAAGCTGAAAAGAAGCTCAGAGGGTTGAAAGATGACCAGGATGACCTGGAAAAGAAACTAAAGAATAAC
The DNA here is from genome assembly GCA_041738795.1 of Chitinophagaceae bacterium. Taxonomy (GTDB): domain Bacteria; phylum Bacteroidota; class Bacteroidia; order Chitinophagales; family Chitinophagaceae; genus JJ008. The sequence continues at coordinate 379,912 of JBGSPB010000014.1, forward strand.
AAAGATGCACAGCGGGATACAGAAAAAGAAATTGAAGCAAAGAAACAGGCCCTTGATGAGCTGAAGGCGAAAAGGGTCATTGATAAGACCTAATTCGGTTTAGAAAAACGGGGGTCTCTTAATAATGTTGAATCAGTCAGTGTTCGCAAAAATACAACAAGGTCAGTAGCCTGTGCATTTGTCAATGAAATCCCGTTTATCAGTAAAGGATCAAGGGTAGGGCCCGGCTGTACATTTGTGCGGTAATGATTAATACATTGCTGCAGGGTATTGAACCTCCCGTCATGCATATAATTTGAAGAAATATAAGTGTTGCGCAGCGTAGGTACTTTAAACTTTAGTGAGTCTTCGCTTTTCCCGGTGATCCTCATCCGTCCATAATCTGTGAGTAAATTATCGAGCGGTAACCCGATATTCCGGAAGCTATAATCAGTAAATAGTGGTTCCTGGTGGCAGCTGGCACAATTGACTTTGTATAACTGGTAACCGTTTTCTTCCTGTGCATTAAAAGTGACCGTTCCTTTTTTATAACGGTCATATTTAGAATCAGCAGCAATCATAGAACCGGTAAACTGAGCCAGTGCTTTGGTGATAAACTCCGGCCTGATAAACGGGTAACGGAATACTTTCCTGAACAGATCCCTGTATTCCGGATCATCCTGTATTTTTTTAATAATTCCTTCAAATGTTTCTCCCATTTCAACCGGTCCGGTGAGGGGGTGAACCGCTTCATCTTGTAAGGAAACAAATTCCCCATCCCAATGAAAAGAAGAGCTCCATGCCAGGTTAAATAATACGGGTGCATTTCGTAAAGTATGTGATTCAAAAACGCCGTGGCTGCGATCATGTTCAAATGTGCCGAAAGCCGCAACCTGTTCATGACAGGAAGAGCAGGGATGCAGATTGTCTGCTGAAAGCCGGGGATCGTAAAATAATTTCCGGCCCAGTTCAAAACCTTCTTTACTTAGTGGGTTGTCTTCAAATTTATACAAGGGTAGTGGAAAGCTATCCGGGATTTCCTGTTGTAGTAATTCAATGCCATCTGTATTCTGATCTTTTTTGCAGGCACCCAGCAGCCAGGAGAAAGTGAAAGATGTAACTACTAATAGAAATATTGTCAGCAGGCTTTTTCGCACAGGGTTCAATTGAACAGCTAATTTACAATTTTACTTTTTGTCAAAGCGTTAAAAATCGGGGCGCCTGAACTTCTGTCTGCCAGCTTTAATATCCGCTTTTCTTTTTTTTGATTCTATCCGTTTCTCTTTAGAAGCTTTACTGGCTTTGGTGGCGATGCGGGCTTTTTTCTTTTCGAGGGCTTTTTTTACCAGTTCATGTATTTTTTCAACCGCTTCTTCTTTATTGGCCAGCTGGGTACGATGCACCTGTGCTTTTACATGTAAAAAACCATCAGCATTTATCCTGTTGCTGAGTTTTTCTTTCAATAATTCTTTTTGTTCTGCGGAAAGTAAGGCTGATGATTGCACCTGAAAGAAAGCAATGACTGCAGTTTCCACTTTATTTACATTTTGTCCGCCTTTACCACCGCTGCGGGTTGTTTGAAATGATATTTCTTTACTGAGGTCAATCATTTTACAGCCATTACATTTGTAAATCAAAATTACGAACAATGCGGGCAGTAATTCAGCGGGTCTCAAAAGCCAGTGTAACAATTGATGGGAAAGTGCATTCGCAGATCGGGAATGGGTTGCTGGTTTTAATGGGTATTGAAGATGCGGATACCTTAGATGATATTCAATGGCTCAGCAGTAAGATCGTCAACCTCCGCATTTTTGATGATGCGGAAGGAGTGATGAATGAATCGGTTAAAGATAAAAATGGTGACATCATTCTGGTGAGCCAGTTTACCTTACATGCTTCTACCAGGAAGGGAAACCGGCCTTCATATATCAAAGCCAGTAAGCCGGAGGTGGCAGTGCCTTTATATGAGAAAATGATACAGCAACTCTCAGTTGATCTTGGGAAAAAAATAGGCACCGGCGAATTTGGTGCTGATATGAAAGTGGAATTATTGAATGATGGGCCTGTAACAATTGTAATTGATACCAAAAATAAAGAGTGATCTTCTCACTCTTAACTGCTCGCAATTCCTTTATTGTATCCCGATCCTTTCAGTAAAGGGTTTGCCATTTTCATATTGTACCATGATAAAGAATATTTTTTCTCTTGCACCTGATACATTAAAAGTATAAGAAGTGACATTGACATTAGTTTGTTCAACAATGCGGTGGCCACTTGCTGTCCACACCATAATGTTTTTAATATTCTTTGTACTTTTTACAGTAACCTGTTTGCCGGCTGTGATAACTTTATAGGGTTTACTTTCCTTTACAGAAGGTTCCGCAATGGCATTATTCACCGGCTGAGCCTGTGAGACTATAACTAATACGGACAGCGATACGATGGCTAAAAGCCTGTTGATGGACTTCATCATAGAATACATTAATCTTTTAAAGGAATTGGTTTACAACAGTCTTCAGAGGGTAGATCCAACGCACTGAATACGTTGAACTGGTACAGATTCGGCCACCGTAATCCGGTGAGAAGTTCTAAACGTCAAGAATCATGCTATATTGCAGTATTCACTCAAAAATTTTTGTTATGACCCTTCAAAATGCCCAGCAACAGGTGGATGAATGGATTAAAACGGTAGGTGTCCGCTATTTCAGTGAACTGACCAATATGGCGATCCTGACCGAAGAAGTGGGAGAGCTGGCCCGCTTAATGGCCCGTAAATATGGCGACCAGAGTTTTAAAGAATCGGAAAGGGACAAAAATATGGCCGATGAAATGGCTGATGTTTTATGGGTATTGATCTGTCTGGCCAACCAGACAGGTGTTGATTTAACGGAAGCGCTGCAGAAGAATTTTGAGAAAAAGAATAACCGTGACGCAAAGCGGCATCAGCAAAATGAGAAGCTTAAGTGAAGCTTGTACGAATGAAACGAAAATATCTAACCGGCAGGTATCTAATGCCTTTTTTCAAAGCAGTTAATCCTTCTTTTTATTTGGCAAATAACTATCCGGGTTTTTCATGAATTCAGCCCTGCAATATTTAGAGCAAAATCCGAAAATGTGCCCCTTGAAGTGTATAGTGTCACCTTTCTTATCATCCACTTTCATATTGCAGATAGGGTCAAGCCGCAATGTGTCAGGAGCGAAATAATCCCCGTTACACATTTTCAGGCAGGCATCTTTAGTTGATTTGTTAGCACAGGAATTCTGTGCAGGTTGATTTGTAAAAAGAAAGGCAGCAATCAAAGAGGCCGGGATAGCCATAAAAAGCACAGAATTTTTCATAAAGATTTTTTTAGCGTAAAGCAAAGGTAAAGAAAACCGTAAGTCATCATTTGGGCTTATTTTTGCCGCCTTATGGCAAACGATACGAATAAGTTCCAGGCGATCATCTCGCATTGCAAAGAGTATGGTTTTATTTTTCCCAGCAGCGAAATATATGACGGTCTGCAGGCAGTATATGATTATGGCCAGATGGGCAGTGAGCTGAAAAAGAACATCAAAGATTACTGGTGGAAAAGCATGACCCAGTTACAAGATAATATTGTAGGGATTGATGCGGCTATCTTTATGCACCCCACTACCTGGAAAGCATCCGGGCATGTTGATAATTTCAACGACCCGATGATTGATAATAAAGACAGTAAGAAAAGATACCGGGTGGATCATTTGATAGAAGGCCATGCAGAAATGCTGAAAGCTGAAAGCCAAACGCAAAAAGCTGATGACCTGTTGGCTTCCATGGACTCACTGCTTGCCAAGGATGATTTTGAAGGGTTAAAAAAACTGATAGAGGACAATAAGATTTCCTGTGCCATAAGTGGTACTTGTAACTGGACAGATATTCGTCAATTCAACCTGATGTTCTCCACCGAATTTGGGTCTACTGTTTCCAGCGATGATGAGGACAATAAAGTTTATTTGCGTCCTGAAACAGCACAAGGCATCTTTGTCAATTTCCTGAATGTGCAAAAGACAGGACGAATGAAAATTCCGTTTGGAATTGCGCAAATTGGTAAAGCGTTTCGAAACGAGATCGTAGCCAGGCAATTCATTTTCCGCATGCGGGAGTTTGAGCAAATGGAAATGCAGTTCTTTATCCGCCCCGGCACACAAAAAGAATGGTATGAATTCTGGAAAACTGAAAGATTGAAATGGCACCAGAGTCTTAGTATCCCGGCTGAAAAATACCGCTATCATGATCATGTGAAGCTGGCCCATTATGCAGATGCCGCCTGTGATATTGAATTTGAATTCCCAATCGGTTTCAAAGAACTGGAAGGTATTCACAGTCGTACCGATTTCGATCTTAAGCAACACCAGGAATACAGCAAAAAGAAACAACAGTACTTCGATAATGATGTTGACCCTGCAACCGGCAAACCATATGGCAATTATATTCCTTATGTCATTGAAACTTCTATTGGTCTTGACCGGATGTTCCTCGCGGTGATAAGCCAGGCTTATGAAGAACAGGATTTAAGTACTGCGGAAAAGCAAGACAGCCGTGTGGTATTAAAGTTCCCCGCTAAACTGGCGCCAATCAAACTGGCCGTATTGCCATTAACCAAGAAAGACGGATTGCCGGAGATTGCAGAACAGATCATGCAAGTTTGTAAGCCACATTTCCGTTGCTTCTATGAAGAAAAAGATTCTATTGGAAAACGGTATCGCAGGATGGATGCCCTCGGAACCCCTTTCTGTGTAACGGTTGATCACCAGAGTAAAGAAGATAATACAGTCACGATCCGTCACCGGGATTCTATGGAACAGGAAAGGGTACCGGTTGATAAGATTAAAGATATTGTTCTGGCAAGCCTCTGACCTTTACGATAATAGCTTAACATTTCTTTCTGATTGTACATGCAGCAAAGATCTAATGTGTTTGTCTTTGTTGCTAAAACCATTATTATGAAAAGAATTTTATTTTTTTGCCTGGCTATTATGACCAGTCCTTTTTTGTTTGCCCAGCCTGGTAATGTTGGCAAAGTACCCGGCCGGACACAATTCTATGCTGAACTCGGTGGCCCCGGAATCTTATTTTCTGCCAATATTGATACCCGTTTTGCCAAATCTTCCCTGGGTTGGGGTGGCCGTATTGGTTTGGGATTTGTTACTGCTGATGAAGACCTTGGCAATTATAATTATGAATTGAGATCTGTTGTCACTGTTCCTGCTCAGGTCAATTATATTTTTGGGAAAGGAGATTCACCACACACTTTTGAAGTAGGTGCCGGTATTACTTATGTAGGTAGAAAGCTGGATATTTTTAATTTTTATGATGATAAAACATCCAGCGTTTTTGGAACAGCTTCCTTCATGTACAGGCGTCAGCCAATCAAAGGAGGTTTTACCTGGCGGATTGGTTTCACCCCACTGATCGCCAATGGTTATATTCAACCTTCCGGTGGCGTAAGTGTTGGTTATAGTTTCTGATAAAACAAAGAATAGTATTTTTTAAGCCGGCTGTGATAAGCCGGTTTTTTTATTGACCACCTGTCGGGGTCACCTGACATATTTATCGTCCAATACCATGATAGGAATCATTTTTTCCCTTGAACTATGTCACCTTTCGCTTTCGTTTCCAGCCCTACTTTGCTGAGGTTTATTTAGCATTAATCTGGCTATTCACTGGTAAGTTTAACGCTTACCTGCAAAACTATAAATATGGCTGCAACAGACATTACCAAAGCGGTCGACCTTTCGATACATGCGGAAGGCACCGGCCCCAAACGATTCCGCCGACCAGTTTACTTAGATTTTATGCCTCCCTGCAATAGTGCCTGCCCTGCCGGGGAAAATATCCAGGCCTGGATGGCGTATGCTCAATCCGGTAATTATTTCGAGGCATTCCAAACATTGGTGGAAGACAACCCCTTCCCGGCCGTTATGGGCCGGGTTTGTGTAAAACCCTGCGAGACCGGTTGTAACCGTAATCATATTGATGATACGGTAAACATTCATGCTGTAGAAAGATATATCGGAGATGAGGCCATCAAACAAAAATGGCCTGTTCAATTTGTAGTGAACTCCACGGAGAAAAAAGTTTTAGTGGTTGGTGCTGGCCCCGGTGGTTTATCTGCAGCCTATCACCTGGCTCGTATGGGTCACACAGTAGAAGTATATGATGCCGGCGGACATCCTGGTGGTTTGTTGTGGACAGGTGTACCGGATTATCGGTTACCTAAAGAAATTCTGAATGCAGAGGTTGATCGTATTGTAAAGATGGGAGTAAAGATCAGGCTGAATTATAAAGTGCAGGATGTGCTTACCGAAAAGCAGGCCGGTAATTTCGATGCCGTCTACTTATCTATCGGGGCACAAATAATCCGTAAAGAAGATTTTCTGCATGATGATTCTGTTTATATCACTGATGCGTTTTCTTTTTTCAATGAGGTGAAATCAAATACATCACCTTATGTAAGAAAAAAAGTGATAGTGTATGGGGGTGGTAAACTGGCCTTGTACCTGGCACGGATGATAAAAAGATTCGGCTCAGAAGTATCCGTTTATTTTCCGGGTGATAATAAAATGATGCCAGCCTATGATTATGAAACCGAAGATGCACTGGCCGAAGGTGTGGATGTGCAGCTTTTCCGGAGTATCAGCAAAATTGAAAAGTACAAAATGACACTGGAGAAGATGAAGGTGGAAAAAGGAAAGGCTATTGGTACCAGTGAATTTGAAACGACAGATGCAGATGTACTGATTATCGCAAACAGGCAGGAATCTGATTCCGGTTTCTTGCGTTCTGTGACAGGCATAGTGGTCAATGAAGATGGAACCGTAGCTATAAATGCAGAACGGATGACCGGGTATGAAGGAATTTTTGCAGGAGGAGATATGCTGCCCGGGGAGAACAGAAGTTCAACAATAGCAATCGGTCATGGTAAAAAAGCAGCTAAATATATCAATGGTTACCTGATGCAGGAGCCATATCAAAGACCAGAAAAGCATCCAACTGCCAGTTACCGCAAGCTGCACATGTGGTACAAAACTGATGCTCCGCAGAAAGAACAGGATAAACTGGCACCTGCTGTGGCAGTGAAAAGTTTTGAAGAAGTGATCACGGGTTTGTCTGAACCGGAAGCAAGGTTTGAGGCTCAGCGTTGCTTAAGCTGTGGTAACTGTTTTGAATGTGATGGTTGCTTCGGTGCATGTCCTGAGGATGCAATTATTAAACTGGGGAAGGGGAACCGTTATAAATTCAATTATAATGCCTGCACTGGTTGTGCGGTTTGTTATGAACAATGTCCCTGCCATGCGATAGAAATGATTCCTGAACCTGTTAATTCAACTACTGATGTCAAGTAATAAAAAAATAATCGCAACGATAGATGGAAACGAAGCCGCTGCTTATGTAGCCTATCGTGTCAATGAAGTTTGTGCCATCTATCCTATCACCCCGTCATCTACTATGGCTGAACTGGCTGATGAATGGGCCTCTAAAGGAATAAAAAATATTTGGGGTACTGTACCAGATGTAATGGAAATGCAAAGTGAAGCCGGTGCCGCCGGAACAGTCCATGGTGCTTTACAAACTGGTTCGCTGACAACAACTTTTACAGCTTCACAAGGGCTGATGCTGATGTTGCCGAACATGTACAAGATCGCCGGCGAATTGACACCTGCTGTATTTCATGTGGCGGCCCGTTCCTTAGCGGCGCAGGGTCTGTCTATTTTTGGTGATCACCAGGATGTAATGGCCGCAAGAACTACAGGCTTTGCCATGTTAAGTTCCGCCAGTGTGCAGGAAGCACATGATTTTGCATTGATTGCACAAGTGGCCACTTTGAAATCAAGAATACCCATCGTTCACTTCTTCGATGGCTTCCGTACTTCACACGAAGTGAATAAGCTGGAGATGCTGAGTGACGAACAGATAAAATCAATGATACCGGATGAACTGGTGATTGCCCATCGAAACAGGGGCCTGAATCCTGAACACCCCTTTATCAGGGGAACCGCACAAAATCCTGACGTGTACTTCCAGGGAAGGGAAACCGTGAATAAGTTCTATAATGCTATGCCAGCCATTGTGGAGGAAGTGATGAATTATTTTGCAAAGATGACAGGCAGAAAATACGAACTCTTTGAATATAGCGGCGCACCAGATGCTGAAGCGATAACTATCATCATGGGATCTGGTAGTGAAACGGTGGAAGAAACTGTGAAAGCATTAAATAAATCCGGGAGAAAAACCGGTGTCATCGTGGTTCGTTTGTACAGGCCTTTTTCGCTGGATCACTTTTTAAAAGTATTGCCGGCTTCTGTAAAATCTATAGCAGTGCTGGACAGAACGAAAGAATCCGGCGCGGCAGGGGAGCCTATGTACCAGGATGTTTTGGCAACATTAGTAGAAGCATTACAGCAGGGCAAGCTGAATAAATTACCGAATATAGTGGGTGGACGTTATGGCCTTTCTTCAAAAGAGTTTACCCCCGCAATGGTAAAAGGGGTGTATGATGAATTAGAAAAGAAGCATCCTAAAAACGGGTTTACGGTAGGAATAAATGATGATGTTACTTTCACCAGCCTGGAGTACGACCCTGCTTATAAATTAGATGAAACTGAATGGAGACAAGGTTTGTTCTTTGGCCTGGGTGCTGATGGTACTGTTGGTGCCAATAAAAACACAATTAAAATTATCGGTGAGAATACTGACTTGTATGCTCAGGGGTACTTTGTGTATGATTCCAAGAAATCAGGTGCCAGGACGATATCACATTTGCGATTTGGTCCCAATCCTATCCGGGCCCCATACCTTATTTCCAAAGCCGATTTTATTGCCTGCCACCAGTTCAACTTTACGGAGAAAGTTGAGATGCTTGAATTTGCCAGTGACGGAGCTACATTTTTGTTGAACAGTCCATATAGTAAAGATGAAGTATGGGATAAACTGACTGGACAGGTACAAAAAAGCATCATCGACAAAAAATTGAAACTGTATGTAATTGATGCCACAACTGTGGCAAGGGATACCGGTATGAGCGGACGCATCAATACTATCATGCAAACCTGTTATTTTGCTTTGTCAGGTGTATTACCACGGGAAGATGCTATCAAACAAATTAAAAAGGCGATCGAGAAAACTTATTTTAAAAAGGGACAGAAAGTAATTGATCAGAATTTTAAAGCAGTAGATGCTACACTGGCCAATTTATATGAGGTTGATTATCCCAAAAAAGTTTCTGCAGCGGATAATGATTTACAGATTGTATCGGATAAAGCTCCTGATTTTGTGAAAGAAGTTACAGCTGTGATGATGGCGGGTCATGGTGATGATTTGCCGGTAAGTAAAATGACCGTTGATGGCACTTATCCCAGTGGTACTACGCAATGGGAAAAGAGAAATGTTTCCGACCTGGTGCCAATTTGGGAACCCAATATTTGTATACAATGCGGAAATTGTGCTTATGTATGTCCGCATAGTGTGATCAGAGCGAAGTTCTACCATAAAGACCATTTGAAAAAAGCACCTGCAGATTTCAAATCTGCACCTATCAATGCCAGGGGTTTTCCGGAGACACAATATTCATTGCAAGTGTACCTGGAAGATTGTACCGGTTGTAATTTATGTGTGGAAGTTTGCCCGGCTACTGATCCGGCTAACCGTTCTCTGAAAGCGATCAATATGGCTGAGAAGGAGCCGGTATTAAAAGCTGAGCAGGCAAATATTGAATTCTTTGAAAATATTCCGTGGAATGACCGTTCAAAAATTGACTTTTCTACCGTGCATGGTGCACAATTCCTGGAACCGTTATTTGAATTTTCAGGTGCATGTGCCGGTTGCGGTGAAACACCCTATCTCAAACTATTATCACAATTATTTGGTGACAGGTTATTAGTGGCAAATGCTACTGGCTGTTCTTCTATTTACGGGGGCAATCTTCCAACCACACCCTGGGCTGTAAACAAGGAGGGCAGGGGTCCGGCATGGTCAAACTCATTGTTTGAAGATAATGCTGAATTTGGATTGGGCATGCGGATAACAGCCGATAAACAAGTAGGTGTTGCGAAACAATATTTACTGGAATTGAAGGATGAACTGGGTGAAAGTTTTGTCAATGAAATAATAAATGCTAAGCAAATACATGAATCAGAACTGGCAGAACAGCAAAAAAGAGTGCAGTTGTTGAAAGAAAAATTGAAGACGATGACTTCTCCGGCTGCCATTCATTTGTTATCTGTTGCTGACCAGTTGGTTCGTCGCAGTGTTTGGTTGGTAGGTGGTGATGGATGGGCTTATGATATTGGTTATGGTGGTCTTGACCATGCACTGGCCAGCGGCAGAAATGTCAAAATACTGGTGCTGGATACAGAAGTGTATTCCAATACCGGCGGTCAGAGTTCAAAATCAACCCCAACTGCGGCTACTGCCAAGTTTGCTGCCGGTGGTAAATCAGGAGGTAAAAAAGATCTAGCCATGCAGGCTATTTCTTATGGCAATGTGTATGTGGCAAGGGTTGCCTTTGGTGCAAATCCACAACAAACATTGCTGGCAATGCGGGAAGCAGAAGCTTATGAAGGGCCGGCATTGATTTTAGCCTACAGCCATTGTATTGCACATGGATATGATTTGAAAAATGGATTGGATCAGCAGCATAATGCCGTTGCCAGCGGACACTGGCCATTATTGCGTTACAATCCGACATTAAGAATGAAAAATCAAAACCCGTTTGTACTGGATTCCCCACGACCAACGATCGGTTTGAAAGAATATGCGTATAATGAATTGCGGTATAAGGTACTGACCATAACAAATCCTGAAGCTGCTGAAACGTTAATGAAACATGCCCAGGAACTGGTAAACCTGAAATGGAAAACATATGAGGAACTGGCCACTAAAAAAGCAAGTGATTTTGTTCCCGTAGCTTAAAAACACTGATATGAAATTACATTCAACTTACATGGGGTTGAAATTAAATTCCCCGATCCTGGTATCTGCCTGTACTTTATCTGAACAAACAGATAATATAGTAAAGATGGAAGATAATGGGGCTGGTGCTGTTGTGCTTTTCTCCTTATTTGAAGAACAGATCCGGAAAGAAGAAGCAAGGTTTAAAGGAGTTATGTCGGAAACCACTTATACTTTTCCGGAAGCCCTGGACTATTTCCCCGATCTGGATGATTTTAATGTAGGTACTGATGAATACCTGGAAAATATCCGAAAGGCAAAGGAGAGAGTAGATATTCCCATCATCGGCAGCCTGAATGGTATTACCACAGAAGGCTGGATCGATTATTCAAAACTTATGGAGCAGGCCGGGGCTGATGGTATTGAAGTGAATATATTTTTCATTCCGGGTGATATAGCTATGTCATCTTCCGAAGTGGAGCATCGGTACCTGAATATTATTGAGACTATAAAACAATCGGTCAAAATTCCGGTGGCGGTAAAGCTGAACCCTTATTTCAGTGCAATGGGTAATATGTCATTGAGGATGAAAAATGCCGGTGCGGATGCATTGGTTTTGTTCAACCGGTTCTATCAACCGGATTTTGACATAAATGAACTGGTGATTAAAACAGACTTGCATTATAGTGAGCCGAGTGAAATAAGATTGCCTTTATTGTGGATTGCCTTATTGTATGGAAAAGTAAAACTGTCGCTGGCCGCAACTACGGGTGTGCAAAGTGCAATTGAAGTAATTAAATATATTTTGGCAGGCGCCGATGTGGTAATGACTGCTTCTTCCCTGTATAAAAATGGGATCCCTTATTTAAAAACAATGAATAAGGAATTGCAGGACTGGATGTATATGATGGGATTTGAAAGCATTGATTCTTTCAAAGGCAACATGAGCCAGCAGCATATTTCAGATCCGACAGCTTATGAAAGGGCAAACTACATTAAGATACTGGAAGGGGTGAAATAGAATCGGGTATGATAACTAGTAAAGTTGAATTGTTAGCACCTGTTGGTTCATACGACAGTTTACAGGCCGCTATTAAAGGGGGAGCAGATGCTATATACTTCGGAGTAGAGCAGTTAAATATGCGTACCCGTTCTGCCCAGTCTTTTTATCTTTCCGATATTAAAGAAGTCAGTGGTATTTGCAAAAAGAATGATATTAAATCGTATATCACCCTGAACACTGTGATGTATGAGCATGATATGCAACTGCTGCAGATGATCCTTAAAGAAGCAAAAAAAGCAAAGATCGACGCAGTGATAGCGGCTGATTTTGCCGTGATTGAATATTGCAGTCAGCATGGTATTCCGTTGCATATCTCTACGCAGGCCAATGTAAGCAATATTGAATCCGTGAAATTCTTTTCCCGCTTTGCCGATGTAATTGTACTGGCAAGAGAGCTTACGTTAAAACAGGTACAGCAGATCACTGATGAGATAAAAAGAAGGAAGATAAAAGGGCCTTCCGGGGAATTAGTTAAAATTGAAATTTTTGTGCATGGCGCCTTGTGTATGGCGGTATCAGGTAAATGTTATTTGAGCCTGCATACACAAAATGCTTCTGCCAACCGGGGAGCTTGTGTGCAGAACTGCCGCAGACCTTATATTGTAAAAGATGCTGAGACCGGCGAAGAGCTCATGGTGGATAATGAATACATCATGTCTCCAAAAGATTTATGTACAATTGATATCCTTGACCAGGTGCTGGAGAGTGGCGTAGATGTGTTGAAGATAGAGGGAAGAACAAAAGGAGCGGATTATGTGCAGGTGGTTACACATTGTTACCGGGAAGCAATAGAATCAGTAAAAGACGGAACTTTCTCCCGGGAAAAAGTAGTTGAATGGAAAAGAGAAATGGAAAAAGTGTACAACCGTGGTTTTTGGGAAGGTTATTACCTGGGCAGGAAATTGGGTGAATGGACACCGCATCCCGGTTCAGCTGCAACAGAAAAGAAAATTTATATAGGGAAGGGAACCAGGTATTATCCTAAAATTTCGGTGGGTGAGTTCATACTGGAGTCGGGAAGTTTGAAAACAGGTGATACGTTGATGATTATCGGGCCGAAGTGCGGGATGGTAAAAGAAAAAGTAACGAACTTAATTATAAATGGTATCAGTGGAAAAGAAGCTGTGAAAGGTGATAAGATCACTTTCCCTTTTGCCACCAAGATAACTCCTGCCGATAAGTTGTATAAAATAGTAGAGGCCAGCCATGCATAAAGTGATTCAGTACCGTAATAAATGTATTGGTTGCGGAATTTGTTATGAACTGCAACCGGAATTATGGCGGATGTCAAAAAAAGACGGGAAGGCTACCCTGGTAAAGGCAGTTGGAAAAAAGCAAGTTTTTATTTTGAGTATACCTGAATCGGAAGTGCCGAAGTCGCAGGAAATAGCTGCAGCTTGTCCTGTCAGAATAATTAAGATCATATGAACGAGAATATAAATGACTTCATTGCGAAGCAAACCTGTGGCAGCCTGTGTTGCGTGGATGAGACTGGAATGCCTTACTGTTTTAGTTTTTTCTATGCTTTTAACAGTACTGAAGGATTACTTTATTACAAATCCTCTGATTATACAAAGCATTCAACGATAATAAAAGCCAATCCCGTTGTGGCAGGAACGATATTGCCGGATAAACTGAATGTACTCCAGGTAAAAGGAGTACAATTTGAGGGAATCATTCTCTCACTGGATCACCCGGCGTCAAAGACTGCCTCCACTCACTATTATAAAAAGCATCCTATGGCTATCGCTATGCCTGGTGATATATGGACCATACAGGTGAACAATATCAAGTTTACTGATAACAGCCTTGGTTTCGGTAAAAAAATTACCTGGAACCGTAATGAACCACTAGCCGATAATTCCTGATTTATTTCAACTGTTCAAACCTGGCCTGGAAGAACCTCAGATATTTTGGTTCATATACCATTTTTAATCCTTTGATCTTATTACGTCGTTCAAATACCCTGGCGGTTGATTCAGCTATCACATCCATATGTGCCTGCGTGTACACCCGGCGGGGGATAGTAAACCGAACCAATTCCAGTTTGGGGTAATAATTTTCCCCGTTTGCTTTTCTCCCGGCAGATACTACACCTCTTTCCATCGTTCTTACACCAGAATCAAGATATACTTCAGCAGCTAAAGTTTGTGCCGGGAACTGGTCTTGTGAAATATGAGGCAGGAATTTTTTGGCGTCCACGAATATGCCATGCCCGCCAATCGGCTTTACAATGGGCACACCATATTCAATCATTTTCTCACCAAGGTAAATTACCTGACCGACCCTGGCGTGAATATGGTTGTCATTCACACTTTCTTTGATACCGATCGCCATGGCTTCCATATCACGGCCGGCCAATCCACCATAAGTATGTAATCCTTCATATACCACTACCATGTTTCGGGCTTCTTCAAAAACATCCCAGTCGTTGATGGCAAGGAAACCACCGATATTCACCAGCGCATCTTTTTTGGCACTCATCGTAGCTCCATCGGTATAAGAGCAAATTTCTTTTACTATTGCTTTAATGGATTTGTTTTGATATCCTTTCTCTCTTTGCTGAATAAAGTGAGCATTCTCTGCCACCCTGGTCATATCATGAATAACACGGATGCCGTGTTTTTTTGTTAAGGCTCTGAGTTCTTTCAGATTTTTCATACTGATAGGCTGACCTCCGGCCATGTTAACACTGGTTGCCATACTTACGTACGGAATTTTATTGGCGCCAAATTTCCTGATCAGCTTTTCTAATTTTTCCAAATCCACATTGCCTTTAAAAGGAAATTCATTGTCGGGGTCATGTGCTTCATCAATAATAACATCCTCAAATTTTCCTCCCGCCAATTCCTGGTGGAGCCGGGTAGTGGTAAAATACATATTGCCGGGAATGATATCACCTTTTTTGATCAGGATCTTTGATAAAATGTTTTCTGCGCCACGTCCCTGGTGAGTGGGGACTAAATATTTATAACCGTAAATTTCTTTTACTACTTCTTCGAGGTGATAAAAGTTCCGGCTGCCTGCATAGGCTTCGTCACCCAGCATCATACCTGCCCACTGCTGATCACTCATTGCAGAGGTGCCGCTGTCAGTTAATAAATCAATATATACATCTTCTGATTTCAATAAAAAAGTATTGTAGCCTGCTTCCAGCATGGCTTTTCTGCGATGGGCAGGAGTTGTCATTTTTAACAATTCCACCATTTTTATTTTATAGGGCTCGGCCCAGCTTTTTCTGATAATATGTTTCATATGCCTGTTTTTAAATTATTGGTTTAAGTTTAGCGGTGAAATGTCTTAGCATCGGCGTTTCTTCTGTAATTTTCAGTCCTTTTATTTTATTCCTGTTATTAAATACTTCAATGATTACTTCCGATACATAATCAATATGACTTTGGGTATATACTCTTCTTGGAATGGCAAGACGGACCAGTTCCAGTTGCGCTGGTATTAATTTCCCTGCGTCATCATATTTGCCAAACATTAATGAACCTATTTCCACACTACGGATACCACCTGCTTCATATAAAGCACAGACCAATGATTGTCCCGGGTATTGTTCAACCGGTATATGGGACAGGAATGCTTTAGCATCAATATATACTGCATGGCCACCTGCTGGCTGCATAACCGGCACTCCAGCTGCAATTAATTTGTTCGTCAGGTACTCAATACTGCGGATACGGTATTGCAGGTAATTTTCTTCCATTACTTCCTGCAATCCTATAGCAATGGCTTCAAGGTCACGACCAGCCAGACCTCCGTAAGTAGTGAATCCTTCAGTGATGATGAGCAAATTTCTGCAACGGATAGCTAAATCCAAATCCCGCATAGCCAGAAAACCACCAATGTTGGCAAACGCATCTTTTTTGGCGCTCATGGTACATCCATCAGCATACGAGAACAATTCGTTTGCTATTTCCGGAACTGTTTTGTTTGCATAACCTTTTTCCCGCAGTTTGATGAAGTAAGAATTTTCTGCAAACCGGCAGGCATCTATAAATAACGGTATGTTGAATTCTGTACAAACCTCCCTTGTATCTTTAATATTCTGCATACTCACCGGTTGCCCGCCACCTGAATTGTTGGTTACTGTTATAATAACCATCGGAATATTTTCAGCGCCTTTTTCCCGGATTGTTTTTTTCAGGGCTACTATATCTATATTTCCTTTAAAAAGTGCCGGAATAGTCGGGTGTCTACCTTCTTCGCAGATGAGATCAATTCCTTCAGCCCCGGAGAATTCAATATTGGCTCTTGTAGTATCAAATAATGTATTGCTGATGAAATATTTTCCTTTTCCACCCAGAATAGTGAAAATGATTTTTTCAGCTGCCCGTCCCTGGTGAGTGGGAATGATATAGGGCATTCCGGTAATGCTTCTTACGGAATCTTCAAATTTAAAAAAGCTGCTGCTACCGGCGTACGATTCATCTCCTTGCATTATGCCTGCCCATTGGTTACTGCTCATGGCACTGGTACCACTGTCTGTCAGCAAATCGATCAGTACATCTTTGGCTTTTATACGAAAGGAGTTATAGTTAGCTTTTTCTAAAATTGTTTTACGTTCTTCTTTAGTAGTAAAATAAATTGGTTCTACCGATTTTATACGGAAGGGTTCAATGATCGTTTTCATACATGATTATTTAACCAGTATCGCTACTGGTAATTGAAAAAATTAAAATAATGAGATAACTGGAATTCCGGGGAAGGAATTCAGGTAGGTTTACTGATGATATTTTTCCAGATGTTCATGAATAAAAAAAGCCTGCTCAAAAGTAGGAGGAGCAGGCTTTTTGTAATATGACTTTAATCAGGCGCCAAACTGTTTCAGGTGGTGGTCGAGGTGTTTCCACATGCTTTTGCCCCATTGTTCTGACGTGAATTTCCCAAACACAGGGTGAGGGTGCAGACCTACTTTAGCAGGGCCATCCTCATTAAATTTTTTTATCAGCTCCAATAATTGTTTTTTTTCCAATTCAAAATCTCTTTCGTCTTTAATGATAAAATTGGGGGCTGTAGGCAGGCCTTGTTTCCAGGGAGTATCATTATACAATTTATTTTTTACCATCCAGCCGATGAGGGCAAACGGGTATAGCTTTGGCAACCGTTTTTCACTTAATGGTACTTTGAATGCTTCTTTGCAATGGGCCAGCATCTGGCTAACGGTCATTTTTCCCCATTGCCGGCGACTTTCGGGGGAAAGTTTGTTTACCCTTTCTGTAATTTCAGTATATACAGCGGACTCAAACAGATTTTTAACTTCCATGATGTCTGATTTTAAAGAAGAAAGGTCGGAAAAATTTCAAAAAAAAGTTACGTCTCAGCAAATACGGGGCAATTGTTCGCCGGTTAGATAATTAACCACCCTTCTGCCCCCGATCCTGCTTTTCATAAGCACTTTGCCAGGATGATCAGTATTTACTTCACCAATGATAGCTGCATTGGCCCCGTTTTCATCGTATCGCAACAACGACTGCAATTCATCAGCGATTTCTTTTGCTACAACTGCTACAAATAATCCTTCATTGGCCACATACAGCGGGTCGAGACCCAGCATCTCACAGGCGCCTTCCACCTGTTCATCTACAGGAATAGACTTCTGGTCCAGTTCAAAACCGAGAGAAGTGAGCTCTGCTATCTCGTTGAGTACGGAGGCTACACCGCCCCTTGTCGGGTCACGAAGAAATTTTATGTCGTTACCAAACCTGTCAAGCAGTTTCTCCACAGTGTGATTGAGGTTGGTTGTATCGCTTTCAATCGTTGTTTCAAATTCTAATCCTTTTCTTACACTCATTATGGCAATACCATGTGTGGCGATATTGCCGCTGATAATTATTTTATCACCGGGCCGGATATTATTGTGATGAATATTTGCTTTGGGGTGAATCAAACCAACTCCGGAGGTGTTGATGAAAATCTTGTCACCTTTACCTTTTTCCACCACTTTAGTATCACCGGTCACAATTTTAATACCTGCTTTTTGTGTTGCTTCTTTTATATGTACTAAAATTTCCCAAAATTCTTTCATTGTAAGACCCTCTTCAATAATGAAAGAAAGAGATAAGTATTGTGGAATAGCCCCGCACATGGCCAGGTCATTCACTGTTCCGTTTATAGCCAGTTCGCCAATATTACCTCCCGGGAAGAAAGCCGGTGTGATAACATAGCTGTCAGTACTGAAAGCCACCCGTCCATTTAAGGAAAAACTGGCACCATCATGTTGCTGGTTGAGCAATTCATTTTTGAAAATATCAAACACACCACTTTGCAGCAGCTTATGTGTAAGCAATCCGCCACTGCCGTGACCAAGTGTAATCACATCAAAGTCAAATTTGGGCATGGGGCATTGCAATTCCATTTTATTATAAAGTCTCCTCCGGAGTATTAACTGATGAATAATGATAATAAGCGGCACAAGCTCCTTCACTACTTACCATTGGCGCACCCAATGGGTGCTCAGGCTTACAGGCAGTGCCAAAATTGGGACATTGAAATGGTTTTTTCAAACCCTTCATAATATCACCACTTATACAATCCTTATTTTCTTCAGCAACAGGAAGATCCAGATTAAATTTTAAACGGGCATTGTAGTGTTTGTACCGGTGATTTACTTCAAAACCGCTTTGAGGAATCGTTCCAATTCCTCTCCACATCCTGTCACTAACGGAAAATACTTCCTGCATGGTTTCAATAGCTAACCGGTTTCCTTCTCTTTGTACATAACGGGTATACTGGTTCTCCACTTTATATTCCCCATGTTCCAATTGCTCTACGGCCATTAAAATGCCCTGCAAAAGGTCAACCGGTTCAAAGCCTGTTACGACGATCGGCGTTTTGTATTTTTCAGCAATCGGGTAATATTCCTCCATGCCCATAATGGTACAAACATGTCCTGCTGCTAAAAAGGCATCAATCTGGGTTTCTTCATCACTCAGCAAGGCTTCCATAGCAGGTGGTACCAACACATGTGAAGCAAGAATACTGTAATTGCTAACACCTGATTTATTTGCTTGTATTATGCTCAGTGCATTGGCCGGGGCAGTAGTTTCAAAACCTACAGCAAAAAATATTACTTCTTTGTCAGGGTTATCTTTTGCCAGTTGTACGGCTTCCAAAGGCGAATAGAGAATCCGAACGTCAGCACCTTCTGCTTTTACTTCGAGTAAACTCTTTTTAGAACCGGGAACTCTCAACATGTCGCCAAATGAACAAATAATGACATGAGGTTGCTGTGCCAGGTAAATAGCTTCATCTATAATACTTACTGGTGTTACACAAACGGGACACCCAGGCCCATGTACCATTGTAATCTTATCCGGTAACATATCCAGTATACCATTTTTTACCAGGCTATGTGTCTGCCCTCCGCAGATCTCCATCAGTTTCCATGGTTTGGTCGTGATGTGATGGATCTGGTCCAGGTATTGTTTCACCAGTTCAGGGTCCCTGTATTCTGATAAATACTTCATCAATCAGTTTTTTCATTATTAGTGATCTCATCCACTTCACCCATCATCCTCAGGTATTCAAAAGTTTGCCGGGCCTCTTCTTCATCTACTTTACCGATGGCCACACCCACATGCACCAGCACATAATCACCTACCTGTGCATCAGGCACCATAGAAAGATTTACTTCTTTTGTGATGCCACCAAAGGAGACCTTTCCCTGCCTGAAGGTTTCGTCAAGTTGTCCTGAAATAGATAATAATTTTCCTGGAATTGCCAAACACATACTATTAGTTTTTAGATCAATGATTCGTTATTTGTAATTCTTCTTTTAGCCCGGTTTTATTTTCAGACTGTAATGTCTCATATGCCAGCTGCCCAAACCCGATACACTCATCATTTGGACTTAGCTGCTGATGGAAATATAGTTCAAATTTATTTTGTAACAGTTCAATCACCAGGTCAACCAGGAAAGCGTTTTGGAAAACACCACCACTAAATGCAATTTTCCTGAAACCGGAGCGGATTGCGACATTTTTGATCAACATGGCTAATGAAATAAATACTTTTCTTGCAATAAAGGCGGTGTCTTGTTTTTCTTTTATATCCATCATTATCCCCTCTATCATTGCAGCCCACTCAAGCCTGTTTTTATTGACGGGGATTGAGTAGTACTCATAGGAATTGATTTTGCAACTTCTGGCCACTGCTTCCAGTTTCATAACGGCTTCTCCTTCATAGGAATTAAATGATTGTATTTTTAGTAGGGCCGCAATACCATCTAATAAGCGTCCCATACTGGAGGTAAGTAAATTTTGTTTTTGTTGCAGGAGCTTCAGGTAATATTCCATTCCGGGAATTGAAAACAGGTCACTGATTATCATCAGGTGATCCATGGAATTACGCAATAATGAAACGGCACTCACCCTCGGTTCTTTACTCATTTTATCACCCAGCAATTGAGGGAAATAATCAAGATGCATATAACGGTCGATTTCACCCTCTTCCAGTTTGAAAAATTCACCTCCCCAGACCTGGTCATCTTCACCAAAGCCGGTACCATCCCATACAACTCCCAGCACCTGTTCGTTTTTACTCAACAGGTTGTTTTCTGCCAATACAGCTGCGAAATGGGCTTTATGATGTTGTATTTCTGATACAGGTATATTCCACTCTTCCGCCAGTTCTTTTCCTTTTTGTGATACAAAATAATTGGGATGGCTGTCAACCAGTATTTGTGCTGGTTTGGTTTGTAAAAGCTGTAATAAATGATCAAGAGTGTAGCCGTAACTTGTCTGTGATTCAAAATTACCCTGGTCACCGAGATACTGGCTTATATATAGGTTATTGTTATCAGATATCGCAAATGCACTTTTCAACTCAGCACCCATTGCCAGCAAGGTTGAATTTTTTTTGAGCGGGGAAGGGAAATAATTAGGTGCCAAACCTCTTGACCTTCTTAGAATAATGGATTGCTGGCTGCCTTCGGAAAACTGGATCACACTATCATCCTGTGGCGTCACAATATCTCTTTCAAAACTCAAAATGAAATCAGCATAATCTGTCAGCCACAATAAGGCATCTTCATCTGTATAAATAATAGGCGAACCACTCAGGTTGCCGCTGGTAGCAATCAGCGGTTTGTTCCATTGCTCCATTATTAATAATAGTAAAGGAGTGTAAGGAAGCATTACGCCGATCTTATCAAGTCCGGGTGCAATGATAGAAGTGCAAATGCCTGTACCAGTTTCTTCTTTCAGTTTGCATAAAACGATCGGGGCAGTATTACCGGATAAAGCTTCTTTTTCTTTTGCTGTTATCTCCAGGTCTTTTTCCGTCATTAAAAGCGATGGATACATTACAGCAAATGGCTTGGCGGGGCGATGCTTTCGGTCTCTTAGTGTTTCGATAGAAAGTGCATTGGTCGCATCACAGACTAACAGGTAGCCACCAATCCCTTTTACGGCAAGAATATGACCATGGGTCAATGACTCTTTTATGATCAGGAGTATGCTTTCAGGATCATTGGAGATTTCTATCCCGTTATTGTCATATAAATGAATGGGTATACTGCAATCAGGACAGGAATTGGTCTGGCTGTAATGCCTCCGGTTATAAATATCTGTATATTCAGCTTCGCAAGCCGCACACATTTTCAGTTCCGCCATCGTTGTGTTTTCACGATCATAGGGCAGAGCGGTGATGATAGAGTAACGGGGGCCGCATTCCAAACAGGTAGTGAACGGATATTGGTATCGTTTATCGCCGGCATCTGTAATTTCTTTGCGGCAATGTTCACAGATAGCAATATCAGGAGTTAGTAAGAGATCTGGTTTAGTGGTGTTAGTACTTGGATGAATCGTGAAATCATCAAACAGCTTACCAGTAACTTCTGTTATGTGATGAGACCGGATAATTGCATTGGACGGAGGAGTACTTACTAACCGGGTATAAAAAATATCCGCTTGTTCTTTCGTTGCATTTAATTCAATATGCACACCATCATTGCCATTACTTACCCATCCATTTATTTCCATCCCCCGGGCAAGACGGCATACAAAGGGCCGGAAACCAACTCCCTGTACCAATCCGCCGATATGGATGTGATAAGTATTCATGATAGATATTTATTTGCATACCAGCCAACGCTAAACAGTTTCAGGAACCAGTATTTTTTCTTTTAGCCATTGATACCAGTTGGATAATCCTTCACCGTTGGTACAACTTAGTTCGATAAACTGCAGTGCTGGATTAACCTGCCGGGCATATTCTTTTGCTTTATCCATATTGAAATTGACATAGGGCAGCAGATCGGTCTTGTTAATAATACAAAGGGTAGATGTATGGAACATGTCGGGATACTTGATGGGTTTATCATCGCCTTCTGTTACGCTTATGATAACCACCCTTTCCTTTTCGCCGAGATCAAACATGGCAGGACATACAAGATTTCCCACATTTTCTATGAACAAGATGGAGTTGTCTTTTGGTTTTATACCCTGAACCGCATGCAGTATCATGTGTGCATCGAGGTGGCAGCCTTTGCCGGTATTTATCTGTGCTACTTTGGTACCTGTTGCATGTATACGGTCAGCATCTCTTGAGGTTTGCTGATCGCCTTCGATCACATAGAAAGGAAAAAGATCTTTGAGGTCATTCAGTGTTCTTTCAAGCAAAGAAGTTTTGCCAGAACCAGGAGAACTCACAAGGTTTAAAGCCAGAATATTCTTGGCATAAAAATAACCCCTGTTGCGTTCTGCCAGGAGGTTATTCTCATGCAGTACATCTTTTTCTACCTCTATAATTGTTTTGCTATGTGAATGGGAATGATCATGTTCGTGGTGATGATCATGGTGATGTGTTTCACCGATTTGTTTAATCGAAGTTGATGCATTGGCGTCACATCCGCAGGTTGCACACATAAAAAAGAGTTTAGGTTGTAGTTACAATTTATTCCGGTGAATTTATTCTTTCACCATAAATGAAGAAATAATATTGGAACTAATTTGTTTAAATCATTTTTTTATTAGCGATCTCCGGTAGCCTTTTATTAACAATATGACAATGGCTACCGCTGCTATTACCGGGAAGGCATGTTCTGGCTCTATAAGATAGTGTGTTATTGTAAAATCATGCGTATGCCCATGTCCTTCGTGAGCGAAACCAGCTAAACCGGATAAGAGAGCGGCTATCATTAATAGTTGCTTTTTCATATTTCAAATTTATATTGTCAATATTATACCAGAATCACTGATTTAGCGCTGACTTTCATCAAAGCAGAAAGTGATAACTGTCATTCTGCACAGTCAATATAAAAGTCTTTTAATTAATAACTTATAACTCAAAGTATTCTATTGGTATTTAAAAAAGATTATCTGCCTTATGGGCACTTCAAACGCCTTTTGTGGAAAACAGGAAAGCCTGCAACTCACAGTTGCAGGCTTTCCTGTTTTGATATTTCTCTGCTTATTTCTTTCTCGGCGTTTCGAGGGCGGCCTGTGCAGCAGCTAACCGTGCAATCGGCACCCGGAACGGAGAACAACTTACATAGTTCATACCAATGCGGTGACAAAACTTCACACTTTCGGGATCACCGCCATGCTCTCCACAGATACCTACTTTCAGGTTAGGTTTGGTGATGCGGCCCCTTTCTGTTCCTACTTTTATCAGCTGGCCAATACCTTCCTGGTCGATAGTCTGGAACGGATCGTCTGGTAAAATTTTCAGATCAAGATATTTTGGTAAGAAACCACCAATATCATCCCGGCTGAAACCAAAACTCATTTGTGTCAGGTCATTGGTACCAAAACTGAAGAAGTCAGCCACGTTCGCCATAAATTCTGCTCTTAAGGCAGCCCTTGGTGTTTCGATCATAGTACCATAGAGGTACGGTATTTTTTTCACCTTCATTTTTTCACATACTTCTTTATATACCCCGTCAACTATAACTTTCTGGTGGCGTAGTTCATGGGCAATAACAGTAACCGGCACCATAATTTCCGGGAATGTTTTTTTACCGGCTTTGTTCAGTTCAGCAGCGGCTTCAAAAATGGCCCTTACCTGCATTTCAGTAATTTCAGGATAACTGATTCCGAGACGAACACCACGGTGTCCCAGCATCGGGTTATTTTCATGCAATGCCAGCACCCTTCTGTTCAACATACCCATACTGATGCCCAGTTCTTTGCTTAGTTGTTTCAGTTTTTCTTTATCATGCGGAACAAATTCATGTAACGGTGGATCCAGCAGGCGGATAGTAACAGGATGCCCGTTCATTACTCTCAGTGTATCCTTCACATCTTTTTTTACATATTTAAACAATCCGTTCAATGCTTCTCTTCTTTCTTTTTCTGTTTTACTAACGATCATCTTACGCAATTGAAACAGCGGTTCTTCACTTCCTTCCCCATAGAACATATGTTCGGTGCGGAATAAACCGATACCTTCTGCACCAAACTTCACAGCAGTAATGGCATCCCTTGGCGTTTCAGCATTGGCCCTAACACCAATCTGTTTGGTTTTATCCACCAGTTTCATCAGGTCTTTATATGACTGGTTCTTATCAATATCAATATCTACCAGTGCCATGCTTCCTTCGTATACTAAACCTTTTGTTCCATTCAGGCTGATCCAGTCGCCTTCTTTAATCACTACTCCGTTTTTAGCATGGAAATTTTTGCCATCAGTGTGTATTTCAATATCAGCACATCCAACAATACAGCACTTACCCCATCCTCTGGCAACCAGTGCCGCATGGGATGTCATACCGCCTTTTGTAGTAAGGATAGCCTGTGATTTGTGCATACCATCCACATCTTCCGGTGAAGTTTCTTCACGAACAAGGATCACTTTCTCACCCCTGGATGCCCATTCCACTGCTTCTGCAGAAGAGAACACCACACGGCCTTTGGCACCACCGGGTCCTGCAGGCAAACCTTTTGCAATAACGGGGGCAATCAATTCCGCTTTGGGGTCTAGCATTGGTAAGAGCAGTTCCACCAACTGGTTCGGACCCACTCTCATAATAGCGGTCTTCGCATCAATCAGTTTTTCTTTGTGCATTTCTGTAGCCATGCGTACAGCCGCTACACCATTTCTTTTACCCACACGGCACTGCAGCATGTAGAGTTTTCCCTTTTCAATGGTGAACTCAATATCCTGCATGTCTTTATAATGTTGCTCCAGTCTTCGCTGGTAGCTGAATAATTCTTTATATAATGCTGGCATCAATTTTTCCAGCGAAGTATAATGTTTGCTCTGTTCATTCATAGAATATTCATTCACGGGTGCCGGAGTTCTGATACCCGCCACCACATCTTCCCCCTGTGCATTTACTAAATATTCCCCATAGAATTTATTTTCTCCATTACCGGGGTTCCGGGTAAATGCCACACCTGTGCAACAGTCTTCACCCATATTACCAAATACCATAGCTTGTACATTCACTGCAGTTCCCCACTCATCAGGAATTCTTTCAATGCGGCGGTATTCAATAGCTCTTTTACCATTCCAGCTGGAGAATACTGCGCCGATACCTCCCCACATTTGTTCCCATGGATCATCCGGGAATGCTGTGCCTAATACTTTCTGCACTGTTTTTTTATAATCTTTCACCAGTTCTTTCAGTTCTGCCGCAGTGAGTTCCGTATCGCTGCTATAGCCTTGTTTGTGTTTGATATGCTCCAGTTTCTCATCCAGTATTTTGCGGATACCTTTTCCGTTTTTTACTTCTATGCCACCACCTTTTTCCATCACCACATCGGCGTACATCATGATCAATCTTCTGTACGCATCGTATGCAAAGCGTTCATCACCACTTTGTGCGATGATCCCTTTGATGGTATTTTCATTCAGTCCCACATTTAATACCGTTTCCATCATACCCGGCATGGAGCGACGGGCACCTGAACGAATAGAAACCAATAATGGATTGGTAACGTCGCCAAATTTTTTTCCGGTGAGTTTCTCCATCTTGGACATTGCTTCCTGCACCTGGACATTTAATACTTTGGGGTATGTTTTCCTGTTTTTATAGAAATAAGTACACACTTCGGTAGTCACCGTAAAACCGGGAGGTACCGGTAACCGAAGCCTGGGGTGACCTGCCATTTCAGCGAGGTTAGCACCTTTCCCACCTAATAAGTTCTTCATTGATTCGTTTCCATCGGCTTTGCCGCCGCCGAAGAAGTACACATACTTTCCGGTTTTTGTTTTTGTTGCCATAATATAAAAAGCTTTTGTGCTTGCATAGTTATGAATTGCGACAGGCAATTATGAAAACACAGGTCAGACAGAACCTTGATTCTTATCATTTTGCACAAAAAGGAAACTCAGTAAAAAATAATTTACAGGCAGATAAAGGGTTGTGTAAGAGAAGGAAGTGAGTTATTTATGTTCGTAATAGGGAATTTCATCATGGCTCACGGCCTCTTTCTGCAGCCAGTAAGCCATGGTAACGATATGCCCGTCCTTTGTTTTCAGCATTCTCCCATAAATAGCGTTGGTGGTATTGAATGTATAATCAGTAACGCCAACGGTAAATGTTTCAGGGGTTGGTGAAGATGGGGGGGGAGGCGGCGCTGCAGCTTCTCCTTCAGCAGGTTTTGGTGCAGGCATTGCTTTAGGTGCCGGCGAAGGAACTGCTACCACGGTATAACCATTGTATTCCAGTAAGACTTTTAGAAAAGCAACTCTTTCCGGCTTCACGTTCTTTTCTACAATGCCACATTTGACACCGTCCAGTTCTTCAAATTCATGATTTTTATTGATAGCCATAAGTTTTTAGTTGCAGGGTTCAAGTAATAAATCCAATGCTCTTTTTTACTAGAGCTTAAAACTTAGTGAATGTATATGATCATAGACCCAGCTCAGCAAGCCAATCAAAACAATACCTGCGCCACAAATGAGCAATGCCAGTTTTACAGAAGGGCTGATCTTTATTTTTTCAACCGGGTTCTCATTCTTATCCATGAACATAGCCCTTACTACCCGAAGATAATAATAGAGCGAAATAATCATGTTCAATGCGGCAACAGCGATGAACCAATAAGCAGCTTTTGCGCCGCCTGCTGTTAACAGGAAAAGCTTACCAAAGAAACCGGCTGTTGGCGGAATACCGGCCAGGGAAAATAACGCTAATGCCAGGATCCAACTGAGGAAAGGATTGGTTTTGTACAACCCTTTATACTCATCAATATTTTCTTTACCGCTATGCTCTGAAATGACTGATGCCACACCAAAAGCAGCGAGGTTAGAGAACACATAGATCAGTACAAAATATACCACCGCTGTAATACCCATGTAATCATTACTGCTGATACCGACTAAAATGAAACCAACCTGTGCAATGGAAGAAAAAGCAAGAAAGCGTTTGATATTCTGCTGGCGCAGGGCAAATAGATTACCAATGACCATAGTGGCAACAGCCAGTATTACAAGCATTGTGTACCACACATCCTGTATCGGCTGAAATACTTTGTACAAAACAGTAATAAAGATAAATGCCACAGAACCTTTTGATATTACCGATAAGAAGGATGTTACAGCAATAGGGGAGCCTTCATATACATCTGCTGTCCACAAGTGGAACGGGACAATTGATAACTTAAATGCAAAAGCAGTAAAGAGAAACACGAATGCCAGTATCTGTACCGAAGACCCGTCAAGCTGAGCGGCTATTTCAGCGAAGCTGATGGTACCGGTGGTGCCATAGAGTAAGGAGATGCCAAATAATAAAATGCCGGAAGAAAATGCAGATGACAGAATCATCTTCATCGCTCCTTCAGAAGAACGTTTTTTATCCAGGTCAAAATTCGCCATTGCAGCTACCGGTATTGTGGCCAACTCAAGTGCCAGGTAAAATATCAGCAGGTTGTTGCTTGAGATCATCAAAAACATGCCCAACAATGCTGACAGCATAAGCATAAAAAATTCAGCCAGGTGCTGTGTTTTCTTCAACCAATCTGCACATAGCAGGGAAATGAGATAAACACCAAGGCTTAAGATATTTTTCTGGAAAGTTATTAATGGGTTAGTATAGAACATATCTCCGAAGAGATTTCCTGTACTATTGAAAAAGAAACCGGCAATAAAATTCACCAACAGTAAAACTTGTACAAGGGAAAGCAATGAATCATTCTTCATTCCCTTGCCGATTTTAATAAACAGCAGGAGGAAGATGATGGCGGTAACCACCAGTTCGCTTTTCATTAATGTGAGAAACTCATTCATCCAATCAGGTTTTATTTTCCAGCAATCCTGTTCATGATCTCTTCAGCAGCCGGTCTCAGCAAATCATTTAACCAACCGGGTGCAATACCGATGGCTATAATTCCGGCCACTAATATTATAGCAGCCAGTTTTTCATTCCAGGCTGCATCTTTCAATTGTAAATGGCTTGTGTTTGTAATGGGGCCCATGGCTGTTTGGCCTATAGCCCGTAAAATATAAACGGCCGTTACCACAATAGACATGGCTGCTGCAATAGTAGCGACACGGTGAAATGCATCACTATTTTCCCAGGAGCCCATAAAGACAGTCATTTCTGCAACGAAACCGCTTAATCCCGGTAAGCCCAAAGAGCAAAGACCAACAATAAAAAATACAGTAGTGATAAACGGCATCACTTTCATCAGCCCGCCCATCTCATTTGTCATCCGGGTATGTGTCCGGTCGTAGATCATTCCGATAACGGCAAAGAATAGGGCTGTCATTAACCCGTGAGATACCATTTGCATCAATGCACCAGTGATCGCTGTTTGTGTCAGCATACCTATACCCAGTAAACTGAATCCCACATGGCTCACCGATGAGTAGGCGTTGATGTATTTCAGATCTTTCTGCATCATGGTGGCGAAAGCACCATACAAGATTGCAATAGCAGAAAGAACAATAATAATGTTGGCATATTCTTTTGCTCCTTCAGGAAGCAGGTAAGTGGCTATCCGTAAACAACCATAGCCACCCAGTTTCATTGAAATACCAGCCAGGAACATTGAACCTGCAGTTGGTGCTGAAGAGTGACCATCAGGCACCCAGGTATGTAAAGGGAATAATGCCGTGAACACCCCAAAGCCGACAAATAATAAAGGGAACAGCAGATTTTGAATATTGGCAGGAATACTGGTTTTTGATAATGTCATGATATCAAAACTATGTCCGGCAGTAAAATACAGACCAAGCATACCCACCAATATTAAGGCGGAACCACCCATCAGCATCAGGGCCAGTTTATTGGCGCTGTATTCTTTTTTGCCACTTCCCCAGATTCCGATCAGTAAATATTTTGGAATCACGGAGATCTCCAGGAAGAAGAAGAGAATAAACAGATCAAGTGAAATAAAGAATCCGTAAGCACCCAGTGCCAGTAAAATGAGCAGGAAGTAAAATTCTTTGGTCATTTTTTCAATGTTCCAGGATACCAGTACACCAGCTATCACGACAAAGGAGGTCAGCAGGATCATGGCCACGGAAATTCCGTCTACGCCAAAATGGAAATTGATATTGAGCGAATCAAATAATTTATAATTCAGCTCAAATAACATCTGGGACATATTATTCTGTGCCCTTTCCTGGCGGAAGGCATATAGTAGTGCAAATGCTAAAGCCAGTTGTGCAACAGAGCCAACAAGAGAAATCCATTTTACCTGTGCCTTATTGCGGGAAAGCAATACAGCGACGGCAGTCAGCAACGGGGCTCCTATGAGTAATAAAAGATTCATCAATTCTTATTTATCAAAAATGTCCTTATCTCAATACATAAATAAACAAAGTCGCTAAAACGATCACACCTGCTAAAAAGTAAATTGCATATTGCTGCACTTTTCCTGACTGTATTTTTTTAATTCCTTCAGAAACAGCTTGCGTTGTGTTGCCGGTCAGGTTTACCATTCCATCTACAATATTCCTGTCAAACCAGGCTGCTGGTCTTCCAATCAGGTTGAACAGTACTTTTTTGGTAATGAACAGGTATATTTCATCAATATAAAATTTATGGTAAGCTGCTTTGTATAATCCACCTAAAGCAGCTGCCAGTTTTTGTGGTTTATCATTTTGTTTTTTATATAACCACAATGCTGCAAAAATGCCAGCCAGTCCTAAGCCAACGGGAGCGATGGAAAATTCTAAATGGAAATGAGATACTAAAGCTTTTCCATCTGAACTTACAAATTCACCAAAGGGGATGAACCCTGCAGCGGCTGCACCCACAGCTAATAGTACTAGTGGCAGCATCATAGCAAAACCTCCTTCGCCATGTTTCTCCCCGTGAACTTCATGTGGTTTGTTCCAGAAAATAGTAAAATACAAACGGAACATATAAAAAGCAGTGAGTCCGGAAGTGATCAATGCGATCCAGTAGATGGCCATGTTGTTCTGGTAAGCTGCCAGCAGAATTTCTTCTTTACTGAAGAAACCGGCAAATGGGGGTACTCCTGCAATTGCCAAACAGGCGATTAAGAAGGTAATATGCGTAATGGGCAAATATTTTCTAAGGCCGCCCATATCTCTCATGTCGTTGCTATGTATATAATGTATCACAGCCCCGGCTCCAAGGAATAACAATGCTTTGAACATAGCATGTGTAAAGAGGTGGAACATGGATGCCGTGTATCCTAATCCTGCTTCACCACCATATTTTGATACTCCTAATGCAAACATCATGTAACCGATCTGCGACATAGTGGAATATGCCAGTATTCTTTTAATATCTGTTTGTGTACAGGCAATTACAGCAGCTATTATGGCTGATATTGCACCAACCCATCCTATAATCTCGAGCACAGCGGGAGTGGTCAGGGCAAAAACCGGGAATAACCTTGCTACCAGGTAAACACCTGCCACTACCATGGTAGCAGCATGTATCAATGCTGAGACCGGAGTGGGGCCTTCCATGGCATCGGGCAGCCAGATATGCAGCGGAAACATAGCACTCTTACCGGCACCACCAATAAATACTAAGGCAGCTCCCCATGTCAGTGCTGATGCACCAAGAAATGTAGAGACAACGGCTGTCTTTACTTCATTGGATTCCGGTGAAGTCAGACGTTGAATAAGTGTGGTAAAATCAAGTGTTCCTGAACTAAAGGATAATATCAGTATACCTATTAAAAAACCTAAGTCTGCAAACCGGGTAACGATAAATGCTTTTTTAGAGGCAGCAACTGCACTAGGTTTATCATAGTAATAGCCAATAAGCAGGAAAGAGGAGACACCTACCAGTTCCCAGAATATATAGATCTGGAAAATGTTAGAGGCAAGCACCAGTCCGAGCATAGAGAAGGTGAACAGGCCAAGGAATGAATAGTAGGTTGCAAATCTTTCTTCTCCTTTCATATAGCCAAGGCTGTAAATATGTACCATCAGCGAAATAAAACTGACAACAACCAGCATCATGACGGAAATGGGATCGAGAAGCAGGCCCATATCAATGGAAACACCTTTAGAGAATTCCAGCCATGTCAACTGAAGCGGAATGAATTGTTGGTACGCCCCATTAACTTTCCCGTAGACAAAAAAGTATTCATACGCTGTATACAGGGCTAATATGGTAGAAGTAAGTAAGAGGGCTGTTCCGATAAGCCCGGAACTGCTCTTTAAATATTTTCTGCCGAATAAACCCAGCAATAAAAATCCGGCAAGCGGCAACAATGGGATCAGTGCTATGGTAGTTGCGTTGGGCATATTGGTTTAATACTTTAAGTCTTCTGCATTCTCCACGTCAATGGATTGATGACTGCGGTATAAATTAATGATAATGGCGATGGCCACGGCAGCTTCTGCAGCGGCAATGGCAATGATGAACAAAGTGAAAAACAAGCCATCCATTTTATCCGGCCATACATATTTATTAAAGGCAATGAAATTCAGGTTCACACTGTTCAGGATCAGTTCGATGCTCATCAGCATGGTGATCAGGTTTCTTCGGGTTAAAAAACCATAAATACCAATGAAGAACAGGGCTGCGCTGATAAATAAAATATGATATAGTCCGGGCTCTATCATTTTGTTTCCGGTTTACTTCTTAAGGCAATAACGATACATCCAACCATGGCAGCCAGCAATAGCATTGAAATAATTTCAAAGGGTAAGGCATACCCGCCATTGTCGACACTCAGCATCTTTTTACCAATATCAGCCACTGTAGGGGCCTTTGTTGTTTCCGCGCCATTGAATTCATGCTGGTATACCTGCAGCATGGTCAGTGCAAATCCGCAGAAGACTGCTAATGCTGCAAATATTTTTCTGTCTGATTTTTGTTTAGGCAGTTTTTCTCCGGCTTGTTGTGTAAGGAATATGGAGAAAATGATCAGTACTACGATTCCTCCCACATATACAACGATCTGTACGGCAGCAATAAATTCGTACTGCAGCCAGAAATAGAGACCAGCGATGCCGATCAGGGAGAACAACAGGTAAATCGCTGCACGGAATATATGTCTTGTTGCGACGGATAAGATACCACAGCCCAGGGTAAGGGCTGCCAGCAAATAAAATAATATAGTTGAACCTGTTATCATTCTACGCCTTCCATAATTTTAGAGCCTGGGTTATTTAAGATCTTTGTCAATTCGTTTCTGTCATACACACTATGTTCAAACGTCTGTGCCATTTTGATCGCATCAGAAGGACAGGCTTCCACACAGAGGTTACACATGGTGCAAAGCTCCAGGTGATAGACCAGTTTATCGATTGCTTTTTTCTTCTTGCCTTCCGGGGTTAATTCGTTTTTAAAGATCACTTTAATGGTCCCATTGGGACAGGCCAGTTCACAAGCCTGGCAGCCGGTACAGCGGTGTTCATTGTTTTCATTGTGCGGCATCACTACTTCTCCTTTGAACCGCTCCGGTAAAACCAGTGTATCACGGTTGTCAGGATATTGCTGGGTGATTATCTCTTTGTGATGTGTAAAATAATACAGCGTCCGCTTCAAGCCGATTGCCAGTGATTTTATGGCGCCAAAAACATCTTTTATATATTTCGTAATAAACATTTTCTATTTTCGATTCATTCTGTTTTATATGTTGCTCTTCTAACCAGAAACGCACCTGTTGCACAAAGTAAAATTCCTGCACCTGCTGTTGTCTTATCAACAGTATTTCCGGTGAGATACAAATAAGCATTCCAGCCCAGGATTCCCAGGCCTGAAACCGCTATGCTGTATCCTGCTATTTTAAGCCAGTTCATTTTTTTAACCTAATAAGTAAGATCTTTTCCCTTGCACCTCTTTTGGAGGTCCGGGGTTAAAAATGCCACCCCAATATTGCCATCGCCGTTACCAATAACAAATTGATCATACTGATTGGTAAGAGATATTTCCATTCCAGGTTCAGGAGCTGGTCAATCCTTAATCTCGGGAATGTCCACCTGAACCACATGATGACAAATATGAGGAAGAATGTTTTTCCAAAGAACCATACACTCGATGGGATATAATCCATCACATGATTAAAGGCAGTCCAGTTGCCAATATGGAAAGGCATCCAGCCGCCAAGAAACAGTGTGGCGCCTATCGCACAAACAATGAACACATTTACATATTCCGCCAGGAAGAACAAGGCGAACTTCATTCCTGAATATTCTGTATGGAAACCGGCTGTTAATTCTGACTCAGCTTCAGCCAAATCAAACGGAGCCCGGTTGGTTTCGGCTGTTACGGCTATAATAAAAGTAACAAAGGCGATCCAGGCAGGAATGTGGCCTTTAAAGATCCACCAGCCATTAGCCTGCGAATGTATAATGTCGGAAACCTGCAGGCTTCCTGTCAATACTACGATGGAAAGGATAGATAAACCGGCTGATAACTCATAACTGACAATTTGTGCGCCGCTCCGCATTGCACCCATCAATGAATATTTATTATTACTGGACCATCCTGCCATTAATATACTGATGACCATAATAGAAGAGACAGCAGAAACATATAATACTCCAATGTTGAGATCCCATAGTTGAAAATCTTTGGCAAAGGCAATTGGAGCCATAAGTAACATTGCAACGATCATCGCAATAAAAGGAGCCAGGTTGAACATTATTTTATCTGCACCATTGGGGGTAAGACCCTCTTTGACCAATAATTTCAAGGTGTCAGCCAAAGATTGCAGCATTCCTTTTGGTCCTACACGGTTGGGTCCGAGACGTATTTGTATCCAGGCCGATACTTTTCTTTCCATAATAACCAGCACCAAACCTAACGCAGCGAACAATCCGATCACTGCCACGCCGGCAATGACCATTTCAATGATCAAAGTCAAAGTGGGGTTGAAGGTTTTACTCAACCATTCATGAATCTCATTGGCAATATGACTAAAGCTCCACATTATTTATCTGTCTATATCAGGTATTACTAAATCCAATGTTCCCATCATTGCAACCAGGTCTCCCAGTTTACTGCCACGGGCAATATGATCCAATACTGAAAGATTGGAAAACCCGGGTGAACGGAATTTGATCCTGTAAGGTGTAGTACCCCCTTCACTTACAATATATACACCCAGTTCGCCACGGGCTGTTTCCACTCTTGTATAAAATTCTCCTTTAGGTAATTTCAACACCGCTTTTGTCTTTGCCTGGAAATCACCTTCCGGGATATTATCAATCAATTGTTCGATTATCCTTACTGATTGCTGCATTTCACGAATGCGGATCATATAACGGGCAAAGGAATCACCGCCATTTTCCAGTACTTCGTCAAACTCAAGCTTATCATAGATTTCGTAAGGGTACAACTTGCGGATGTCAGAACTAACACCACTTCCTCTTGCAGTAGGTCCTGAACAGCCATAGGAAACAGCATCTTCCGGAGATAGATAACCTATTCCTTTCATCCTGTTCTGGAAAATGATATTGCCGGTTACCAGTTCATCATATTCATGGATCTTGCGTTTATATAATTGCAGGAACTCTTTTACTTTCTTTTGAAAATTTGGATGTAGATCCTGCATTACACCCCCGGGTACCATATAATTCATGGTTAGTCTTGCACCACAGGTCTCTTCCATAATATCATTGATGCCTTCTCTTTCACGAAAAGCATGGAAGAAAGGAGTGAAAGCACCAAGGTCCATTGCCATAGCTCCCCACCATAGTTCGTGAGAGGCAATTCTTGTCAGTTCATCCATCAAAACCCTGATGACTTGTGCCCTTGGAGGAATTTCCACTTGTAAACCTTTTTCAACACATAGGGCACAGGCATGGTTATTAATATGTGAAGAGAGATAATCCATCCGGCTGGTAACATAAATGAACTGGCGGTAGGTCAGGCTCTCACACATTTTCTCAATAGATCGATGGATGAAACCCAGGTGAGGTTCAACCTTTTTGATCGTCTCGCCATTCAACGTAATGACCAGGTGCAATACACCGTGTGTGGCAGGGTGTTGTGGTCCTACATTTATGACTAAGTCACCTTCAGTCGTTGTACCTACTTCTTCCAGCATATCAGAGTTTGATCATATTTATCGGGTCTTCGAAATCTTTTCTCAGGGGATTCTTTCCTTCCCATCCATCTGGCAGTATCAATAACCGCAGGTCAGGGTGGTTCAGGAAATTCACACCAAACATTTCATACACTTCTCTTTCATGAAAATCAGCTGTTTTCCATACCTGGGAAACCGTTTGAATTTCCGGTTTATTCCTGTCCAATTTTGATTTGATAACAATATTGTGCCGGTGTTTGGTTGAAGACAGATGATACACCATGGTCAGATGTGTCTTCCAGTCAATACAAGTCAGGCAAAAAAGATAATCGAAGTATAACGAAGCATCATTACGAAGTTGTTGAGCCAATGGTAACCAGTCCGCCGGCTCTACACTAATATTGAGCCATTCGCCACCTTCTTCAAAAGTGGCTGCGGATAGCAGTTCAGTTATTTTGGCTTTTAGTTCTTCGTTCTGCATAACTAATCTTTGGCTGTTCTGATCTGTTCTCTTGTTAATCCGCTTTTAATTTTCTGTTGTAATGTTATTAAAGCATGCATTAGTGCTTCTGGTCTGGGTGGACAGCCTGCTACATAAACATCTACCGGTATCACATGGTCGGCTCCTTTTACTACAGAATAAGTATTATAGAAAAAAGGGCCACCGCTGATAGCGCAGGCGCCCATCGCAATCACATATTTAGGGTCAGCCATCTGGTCATATAATCGTTTTAAAACCGGGGCCATTTTATTGACGATGGTACCCGCAATAATGATTACATCGGCTTGTCGTGGTGTGGCACGGGCTACTTCAAAACCAAAACGGGAAAAATCATATTTGGCACCGGCGACTGACATATATTCAATTCCGCAACAACTGGTGGCAAATGTCAGGGGCCATAGAGAATTTGACCTGGCCCAGTTGATGACATCATCCAGTTTACTCAGAACAATGCCACCTCCCGGGGTTTCATGTATCTGTCCGGGAAAGTCGTTTGTTGTATTTTTCTGTGCTGTCATCTGTACAATATTATATCCATTTAAGGGCGCCTTTCTTATGGGCATATAAAAATCCCATAAATAGAATAAAAAAGAAAATTATTATTTCAATAAATGCCACCCAACCCATACTCTTTGCCACCACCGCCCAGGGGTATAAAAAAACAAGTTCCACATCAAAAATCAGGAATATTAGCGCAAAAAGGTAGTACCCTACATTTAATTGTATCCATGTTTTACCCTGCGTGGGTATACCACATTCATAGGGCTCCCCTTTCTGTTTATTGGTAGAGGCTTTTAATACAAACTTTGCAATAAGGATTGCAATGCCAGAAAAGGCAATGGCGGCAATAATGAGTACAATTAGCGAGGAAGGACCCATACGCAGATTGATTTGCACGAATATAGGAACTATGCGTTAAAATCAAATATGACAGTTATCAACGTTGAGGTTGCGGAATATCATCTTAAAATTAATTCACCAACCAGATAAAATCAACCATATAATTCCTGGTGAATGGCTTTTCTGTCATATCCCATTTCATTGATGATTTTCTTTGCTTCGTCTATCATATGCTTCCAACCGCATAAGAAGAAAGAGGCATCCTGTTTATTCCTGCATAAATCCTGATATATAAGATGAACGTATCCATTGTGCCCCTCCCAATGTTCACGGGATAAGGTGGGATGATAGTGAAAGCCAGGTAATTTATTTTCTAATTCAGTCAGTTCGTCATAATAAAGAAGGTCTGCTTTATTACGACAGCCAAAGATCATATGAATCTTTTTAAAGGGAATGTTATGCAGGTGAATATAATTCACCATACTTCTGAAAGGAGCGATACCTGTGCCCGTGCAGATAAGAAAAATATCTTTTTCTATTTTTTCAGGTAATGTAAAAACTCCCTGGGCACCACGGAAGGTGAGTTCGCTGCCAACCGATATCTCATTAAAAAGGTATGTAGTTCCCAGCCCGCCCTCTGCATGTACAATCAGTAATTCGAAAATATTGGTGCCATCAGGCCATGAAGCGATGGAGTAGCTGCGCCACCTTTTATTGGGTTTTTCATGTATAGGCAGGTCCAGTGTTACAAACTGACCAGGAGTAAAATCAAATTTTTCCATCTCAGGAACTTGTATCCAGAACCGCCTGGTATTATGAGTATGGTCGTCAATTTTCGTTACTATGCCTTTGCGCCAGGGTTGAAGGGCCATTATTTGCTGATTTTGATAAAGGTAAAACCAATAACAGGGTAATAAGTTATGAATTGGGAAAATTATTCCGCTATTTACAGGATAAGTTATCTTTGCACCTCTCATGAGTGTAATGGATTTGCTGGAACAGTATCAAAATACACCCCGCCTTTTTCAACTGGCGGACAAGCTTTCCTTTGCCCAGCCTCAAAAAATATTTCTTGAAAATTTACAGGGAAGTTCGTCCCAGTTTGTGGTTGCTGCTGCTTTTCTGCATCCTTCCTTATCCCGGTTAAATCACCTTGTTATATTGAATGATGGGGAGGAAGCAGCTTATTTTCATAATACACTGGAGAACCTGACCGGTGCATTGGATATTTTTTATTTTCCTTCTTCTTTTAAGAACAGGAAAAATTACCAGCTGCTCAATTCATCACATGTGATGTTGCGGACAGAAGCATTAACAAAAGTTGCCGCAGGCGGTAATAAAAAAGTACTGGTAACTTACCCGGAGGCACTATTTGAAAGAGTAGTATTGCCGGGTACACTTTCCTCCAATATTATACATATTAAGTCAGGGGATACGCTGAACGTGGAGCTCTTATTGTTAAAACTGTCGGATTATGGTTTTGAAAGAACAGACTTTGTATATGAACCCGGCCAGTTCGCTATCAGGGGCGGAATACTGGATATTTATTCTTTTGGCAATGAAAAACCGTACCGGGTAGAATTATTTGGCAATGAAGTGGATTCCATCCGCATTGTTGACCCGGAAACTCAGTTGAGTGAACGAAAATTATTACAGGTAAGTATTATTCCGAATGTAGATACACAGTTTGCAAGTGAAGAAAGAATTTCTTTGCTTGATTTTTTACCGGAGAATACTGTTGTGTGGTTGCAGGATTATGATTTGTGTAAAGAACGACTGGCAGATTGTGAAGAAGATATGCATGCCTTCCTGCGGCTGCAGGAAGGACTTAAGCTCCAGGGGACAAGGGACAAAGTACTGGAAGATCAGGAGGATAAACTGGTTAAGAAAAATACCGGTGAAAACGATTTTATTACTGTAAAAGAGTTTGAAGAGAAGCTTTTTCAGAAACATACAGTGGGTTTTGGTCATGCGGATTCTTTTCCCGTTCCTCATTCCTCTTTTACTATTCATTTTTCCACTAAAGAACAACCCTCCTTTAACCGGCAGTTTGATTTACTGATAAAAGACCTGAAAAATTGGGAGGCAAAAAAATTCCAGGTTTACATTTTTGCAGAGAACCCTAAACAACTGGAAAGATTACAAAGTATTTTCGATGATCTGAAAGCTGAAATAGTTTTTAATCCCGTAAATGTTTCTATACATGAAGGATTTATTGATGAAGACCAAAAAATAGTCTGTTATACTGATCACCAGGTATTTCAACGTTATCACAAATACAAGGTCAAACAAGCCTATAATAAGAATAAAGCTTTAACACTCCGTACACTCCGTGAGTTGCAACCCGGGGATTTTGTTACGCATATAGACCATGGTGTTGGCATTTTCAGTGGTTTGCAAAAACTGGAAGTAAATGGAAGATTGCAGGAAGCGGTGCGGCTGATTTATAAGGACACAGATATATTATATGTAAACATCAACAGTTTGCATAAGATTGCGAAATACACCGGTAAGGATGGTAGTGTGCCAAAAGTGAATAAACTGGGAAGTGATGTTTGGAATAAATTAAAAGAGAAGACGAAAACCAAGGTTAAGGAAATTGCCTTTGACCTGATAAAGTTGTACGCCAAAAGAAAAGCCCAGCAAGGGTTTCAGCATACGCCTGATAATTACATGCAAACAGAACTGGAAGCATCTTTTATTTATGAAGATACCCCCGATCAGAGCAAAGCATCTGCAGATGTAAAAAAGGATATGGAATCGCCTGCGCCAATGGACAGGCTGGTCTGTGGTGACGTGGGCTTTGGTAAAACAGAAATAGCTATCCGGGCAGCTTTTAAAACCTGCGTGGATGGAAAACAGGCTGCTGTGCTGGTGCCTACTACTATTCTTGCTTTTCAGCATTTTCAGACATTCAGTGAACGATTAAAAGATTTTCCAGTTACCGTTGACTATATCAATCGTTTCAAATCAACCAAAGAAAAAAAGGAAACGCTGAAGAAATTAGAAGAAGGTAAGGTTGATATTATTATCGGGACACATGGTTTGCTTGGCAAGGAAGTTAAGTTTAAAGACCTTGGCTTACTGGTAGTGGATGAAGAGCAAAAATTTGGCGTAGGGCATAAAGAAAAAATCAAAACGCTTCGTACTGCAGTTGATTGTTTGACATTAACTGCGACACCGATCCCCAGGACCCTGCAATTCTCCCTGATGGGCGCTAGGGATTTGAGTATCATCAATACACCGCCACCAAACAGGCAACCCATTCAAACGGAAGTGCAGGTGTACAATGAAGACTTTATCCGTGAAGCTATTTATTATGAAACAGAAAGGGGCGGGCAGGTATTCTTTATTTATAACAGGATTGCTGGTCTTGCTGAAATGGCTGCCATCATTCAGGCTTTGTGCCCTGATTTAAGTATTGGCTATGCTCATGGACAAATGGAAGGTCATGAACTGGAAAAACATATCCTCGATTTTATTGACAGAAAATATGATGTACTGGTTTGTACCAATATTGTAGAAAGTGGTGTAGATATTCCTAATGTAAATACCATTATTGTTAACAATGCTCATCAATTTGGATTAAGCGATTTGCACCAGTTAAGGGGCAGAGTAGGGCGGAGTAATAAAAAGGCGTTCTGTTATTTATTAGCACCGCCGATGAGCACCTTGCCTAATGATTCACGAAAGAGGTTGCAAACATTGGAACAGCATAG
This sequence comes from Chitinophagaceae bacterium, assembly GCA_041738795.1. Taxonomy (GTDB): domain Bacteria; phylum Bacteroidota; class Bacteroidia; order Chitinophagales; family Chitinophagaceae; genus JJ008. The sequence continues at coordinate 420,293 of JBGSPB010000014.1, forward strand.
CGAATTGGGTAGCGGTTTCCAGATCGCCATGCGGGATCTGGATATCAGGGGAGCCGGGAATATGCTTGGTGGCGAACAAAGTGGTTTCATGGCGGAGATTGGTTTTGAGATGTATCAGAAGATACTGGATGAAGCTATCCGTGAATTAAAGCGGACTGAATTTAAAGAACTGTTCAAAGAAGAAATTGCGAAACAAGATGATTTTGTACAGGATTGTACAATTGATACAGACCTGGAAATTTTAATTCCTGATGATTTTGTAGAGAGTATCACCGAACGATTATCGCTTTATCAAAGGCTGGACAACTGCGAAACAGAAGATGACCTTTTGGTAATGAGGAAGGAACTGGAAGATAGGTTTGGCCCTTTGCCACAACAGGTGGAAGATTTATTCATTACAGTTCGCTGCCGCAAACTGGCTGTTGATCTGGGATTTGAAAAAATGAGTCTGAAAGATAATACGTTGCGCTGTTTCTTTATCAACCGTCCAGACTCACCTTATTTTGAATCGGGAACTTTCCAGAAAGTCATCCAGTTCTTGCAGACAGAAACTAATAAGGGCAAACTTAAACAGACGGGTAAGTTGTTTTTATTGATAGCCAACAATATGAATAGTATGGAGGAAATGCACCGGTTTTTACTAAGCATGCACAATTATTGTTTATCAACATCTGCAATCCCCGCTTAGCTTATCTCCGTACTTGCTTATAGGCCTCCACAGCATTGGCTTTTCTCAGGTATTTGTATTACTTTTATTATTACTAAAATTCACTATGAGATTCTATCCAATTCCCGTGATTGCTGCAATGCTGCTATTCACTTTTTCATTGGCAGCACAAGATGATTCCCGTTATAATCTCTTGCTAAAGAGTGGATCATTTATTCCTGCAAAAAATATTACTGCAGATAAGATTGAGTCGTTCAACAGGGTTGCTGCAAGAACAACCGGTAAGGCATTTGCGCTGCTACAATTTGAAAAAATCCCCACTGAATATGAAAAACAACAATTACTCCAATCGGGGATTGAGTTATTAGAATATATCCCCTATAATGCATACACCGTAACAATCACGGGTCAGTTGGACCCGGAATTACTCAGCCGGATGAAAGCAAGAGCAATAGTGGAGCTTACTGCTGAACAAAAAATGCAACCAGCATTAGCAAGAGGATTTTTCCCGGCCCATGCAGTGAAAATTGCAGGGACATTAGATGTATGGATAAGCTTTCCCAAATCATTTTCTTTTGAAACAGTGAGCCGGGAACTACAGATAAAGAATTTTGATATTCTCAATGTTGATTATAAGACTTACAGAGTAATCGCTTTGCGTATTGCTGCAATGCGGTTAAATGAATTAGCCTCACTTCCATTTGTCGAATATGTACAGGCGGTTCCTAAAGCAGACCAGGAGTTGAATTATAACAGCATGTTTGCTTCCAGGGCGAATGTGTTAAAGGCACCTCTTGCTTATGGTGGTAAAAATCTGAATGGCCAGGGAGTTGTAATTGGTATAGGAGATAATGGGGATGTGCAGTCACATCTTGATTTCACAGGACGTTTAATAAACCGGGCAGGTGAAGTAATGAGAGCCCATGCCACCCATGTGGCAGGTACAGTTGCCGGTGCAGGAATACTTCAGGAACGCTATGCCGGGTATGCTCCCAAAGCAACAATTATTAACCAGTATTTTTCAGGCATATTTGCTAATGCGCCGGCATATGTACAGGATCATGGAATGGTGATCACCAATAATTCATTTGGCACAGTAGTAACTGATTGTTTTTATAATGGCTTATATGATCTTTCCTCCCGTATTCTGGATCAGCAGGCTTATGACCTTCCGGAGCTGCAGCAGGTTTTCGCAGCTGGCAATGATGGGGGGTTAACATGTGCCCCATATCCCGCAGGATTTAAAACTGTATTAGGTGGCTATCAGTCCGCAAAAAATGTATTGACAGTTGGTAGTACAGATTATAAAAGTGATGTTAGTGGTTTTTCCAGTCGTGGGCCAGTTCGGGATGGAAGGTTGAAACCGGAGATCATGTCACAGGGTCAGCTCGTGGCTTCCACCTGGGTAAGTAATTTGTATAGCTATAACAATGGTACCAGCATGGCAGCTCCGGGTGTTTCCGGTGGACTGGCATTGTTAATTCAACGATACCGTCAATTGAATGCCGGGGCCAATCCTAAAAGCGGGTTGATGAAAGCTTTGCTTTGTAATGGGGGAGAAGATAAAGGGAATCCCGGGCCTGACTTTAGGTATGGCTTTGGAAGAATGAACCTGTTGCGTTCTGTTGCCACGATAGAAAATGCAACTTATTTTAATGCAACGGTTACAAATTCATCAACCAATACACATGCTGTAAATGTTCCGGCCAATACAGCTCAGCTTAAGGTTTTAGTGTACTGGCAGGATCCTCCTGCTTCCGTAATGGCTTCAAGCACTTTGGTAAATGATGTAGATATTGAAGTGGTCACTCCATCAAGTGGAACTGTTTTACCTGTTATATTGGATACACTTCCTGCCAACGTAAACAATGCAGCAACAACAGGAGTAGATCATATCAATAATATTGAACAGGTAGTTATTGATAACCCGGCTGCAGGAACTTATGATATAAAAGTAATGGGATCAGCTATAACACAGAACCCTTCGCAGGAATATTTCCTGGTGTATGATCTGATTCCTGAAAGCCTCGTTCTTACAAATCCTGTTGGAGGAGAATCATTGGTACCTTCTGTGTCTGCTTTTGATACCTGTTATATTCAATGGGATTCTTATGGAGGTGCTGCCAATGATTTTACATTGGAATTTTCAAGTGATAATGGAACAAACTGGACTACTTTGAGTAGTACTATTCCCGCAGCCAGCCGAATTTATAACTGGGGAGTACCCAATACTCCAACAGACCAGGCGAGAATAAGAATTACAAAGAATAGCACTGCTTTTACACAAACCAGTTTTCCATTCACTATTACAGCAATGAGTACTGTTTCTTTAGATCCTGTACAATGTGAAGGGTACATAAAAATTAACTGGACAGCAGTTACAGGTGCTACAGATTATGAAGTGATGATGTTGCAGGGGGATGAAATGGTTTCAATTGCTACTACTGCATTACTTACTTACACATTTAGCGGTTTGTCAAAAGATTCTTTATACTGGGTAACAATAAGGCCAAGAATCAATGGTAGTACGGGCAGAAGAGCCAATGCAGTTTCCCGTCAACCAAATAATGGGACTTGCACGGGAACGATATCCGATAATGACCTGAAGATCGATGCAATTGTTGCGCCTGCTTCATCCGGAAGGATTTTTACTGCTTCCGGATTGTCAAATAATGAATCTATAACTATTCGGATTAAAAACCTGGATGATGTCGCTTCAGCAGGTAATATTAATGTGAGTTATTCTATTAATGGAGGAACAGCTGTTAATGAAATAATAACATCACCTGTTGCGGATATAGCTGCCGGGGGAACAATTGATTATACTTTTATCACCCCTGCTAATCTTTCCGGTGTTGGTGCCTACAGTGTGCAAGTAACAGCTGCAAAAGCTACTGATCCGGTCATTAATAATAATAGTTTCACTAAAATGTTTAAGCAGTTAGATAATCAGCCTATCACTGATACGGAGCTCCCCTGGCTGGATAATTTTGAAACTGCAACTGTACAAACTGTGAGAAATGTTCAAATGGGTCTTGATGGCCTTGACAGGTATGACTTTGTAAATGGAACGGTGTATGGACAAGCCAGAACTTTTATTAATACAGGTATCGCTTATTCGGGTACAAAAGCTATTACACTTGATCAGGATAGGTATGTAGCCGGAGGAAATATTGATTCACTGACAGGTACTTTTAACCTGGCTACATTTAATACAGCTACTGATGATATACGATTGGACTTCAGGTACAAGAATCATGGCCAAAAATCAAATGCTGCAAATAAAGTGTGGATCCGGGGCAGCGAAACGGACAGCTGGATCGAAGTGTATGACCTTTTTGCTAATCAAAACCCTGCAGATGGTTCTTACAAGCTTTCTGGCAGTATTGAAGTGAGCGATACATTGTCGGCTCATGCGCAAAGTTTTTCCACAAGTTTCCAGGCACGGTGGGGACAGTGGGGAGAATACCTGGCAGCTGATAATGAAAGTGCAGCTGGTTATACATTTGACGATGTACGTATATACAAAGCTGTCGATGATATACAATTAGTTAGTATTGATACTCCTTATGCTGTGAATTGTGGTTTAGATGCAACGGTGCCTGTAATGGTTACAGTTCGCAATACTTCTAATGCAGTGATAAATAATATACCGGTTGTTTTGAAAGTTGATGGAACTGTAATAGCTACTGAAGCAATTATTACTATTCCTGCCAGCTCATCAATTCAGTATACATTTACCGCTACTGCTGATCTTTCTGCTGTTGGAGATCATAACATAGAAGTGTGGGTCGCACTTATTACGGATAACTACAGGGAGAATGACACTGCAAGGGCGGTTATCAATAATTTACCGATGGTAACTACATTCCCTTATCTGCAGAATTTTGAATTGGGTAATGGTTCCTGGTATGCGGGAGGTGCAGGAAATTCCTGGGAATATGGAACACCGGTTTCACCTAAGATCAATCGGGCTGCCAGTGGCAGTAAAGCATGGAAAACCAGGATTGCCGGATATTATAACGATGCCGAATATTCTTATCTCTATTCACCCTGCTTTAATATCTCGGGAATGGCCGCCCCGACATTAAGTCTAAGCATTGCCATGGATATTGAGGATTGCGGAGCTGTTTTATGTGATGCAGCCTGGGTGGAGTATTCAACGGATGGCGGAACAGTATGGACAAAGCTAGGCAGTTCAGGACAAGGCACTAATTGGTATAATAAAGACTATGCAGGCAATCAACTATGGAGCCAGCAAAACTATACCCGCTGGCATGTGGCTACAACAGCGCTGCCAACTACCAACAATAGTAAACTTCGCCTGCGGTTTGTATTTAAATCAGATGAATCATTGAATAAAGATGGTCTTGCCGTTGATGATATTCATATTTATGATAATGTAAATGGAATTTATGATGGAGTAACCATGACATCACCGGTTACGCAAACGATCAATGCCGGAATAAACAACTGGGTTGATTTTCTGGAAGGAGGCAAGCTCGTTGCTTCCATTCATCCTGCCGGGCAGGAATTGGGTGTAACAAACGCACAAGCTTATATAAATACTGGAGCAGTAAGAATAGACAGCGACCAGTTTTATCATGACCGGAATATTACTATTCAGCCGGGTAATTCATTCCTGTCATTAACAGATTCTGTGCTAGTGCGTTATTACTTTCTTGATTCTGAGACAGAAGCTTTGATCAATGCATCGGGATGCAGCTATTGTTATAAGCCATCCACTGCCTATGACCTGGGTGTTTCAAAATACAGTGATCCGGATAACAACTTTGAAAATGGCACAGTAACAGACAATAACCAGGGAATCTGGACATTTATCAATTCAACCAGGGCAACAAAAGTGCCTTTTGATAAAGGATATTATGCTGAATTTAAAGTAAATAACTTCTCAGAATTCTGGCTCAATAATGGGGGTTTTGATAATAATCAGCCCTTACCAGTTCAGCTGGTAAGCTTTACAGCAAGGAAAGCCAATGTAAAAGATGTACTTGCTGAGTGGGTCACTGCTTCGGAGCATAATGTTAACCGGTTTGATTTGGAAGTCGCAAAGGGCAATGCATCGTTTCAACAGGACCGGTTTATGAAAATAGGTGAGGTTAGAAGTCAGGGTAATTCAGAAAGGGAGCAACGCTACAGCTTCACTGATATTGATAATAATAAGTATGGTGTCCGTTATTATCGCTTAAAGATTATTGAGAATGACGGCAGCTTCAGTTATTCAGCTATACGTCCTGTTGTATTTAATGATGAACTCAAATGGCTGGTCACTCCCAATCCGTCTTCCGGCATATTTAATCTTACTTACCAGGCCAACGATGGGGAGCCCATTTCTGTAAAAGTCTATGATATAAATGGCAGGGTTGCGAACCGCTTTGATCATGTTTCCAATGGTTTTGTTCAGAAGCTCACTATCAACCTGGCGGATGCTAAATTTTCTACCGGACTGTATATGCTGGAGGTAATGACAGGCGGAAAGACCCATTCTTTCAAACTCATTAAACAATAAAAAACCCGTCCCGCCTGTTGGGCGGGACGGGTATATTTTTTATAGGCTTGTTTTACCAGCCTTGTTTTGCTACTCCGGCTTTGATGGCAGCCATTGCTTTTTCTTCGCCCATCAGGGTTGTGAGTTTATTGCCCTTTCCGTCATTGCCCTGTGCCATATAAGCACCCTTGGCTGTTTTTGTGATAACGGCATCAAACATTTCTACACCTTTTTCTTTGGTTTTTACATTGTAGGCTGTAATTTTTACATCAGACATGGTTTAAGTTTTTGCGTTAGTAAAGACTGAAATTAAGCATTCCGGGGCTTTTAGAAGGGGGAATTTTAAAAACAGGCATAAAAAAGCCCTGATTTAACAGGGCTAAAACATTTGTTATGAATTAGTTATATATTTTGCCGTGGAATTGATAAAACAGGAGCATTTTAAGCCTCCCGGGCCTAAATATCCAGTTTCGCATATTTTGCATGACTTTCAATAAACTCTCTTCTGGGGGCTACTTCATCACCCATCAACATGCTGAAAATGCGGTCCGCTTCGGCAGCACTTTCAATAGTTACTCTTTTTAAGGTACGGGTTCCTGGGTTCATGGTTGTTTCCCAAAGCTGTTCAGCGTTCATTTCTCCCAAACCTTTGTAGCGCTGAATATTAACTGAATCATCTTTTCCACCACCCAGTTTTTCTATAAGTGTCTTACGCTGGTTCTCATTATAGGCATAAGCCTGTTCTTTTCCTTTTTTCACCAGGTATAACGGTGGCTGTGCAATATAAACGTAACCTTGCTCAACCAGTTCGGTCATATACCGGTAAACGAAAGTTAGGATCAATGTGGCAATGTGAGATCCGTCCACATCAGCATCTGTCATGATGATGAGTTTATGATAACGGAGTTTGCTCAGGTCTAAAGCTTTGGGATCTTCAGGTGTTCCCATCTTTACGCCTAACGCAGTGAACATATTCCTGATCTCCTCATTGTCATAAATCTTATGTTCCATTGCTTTTTCTACGTTCAGGATCTTACCTCTTAACGGAAGAATAGCCTGGAAACTTCTGTCACGGCCCTGCTTGGCTGTACCACCGGCAGAGTCTCCCTCAACAAGGAATAATTCGCAACGTTCGGGGTCACGGTCAGAACAATCGGCCAGTTTACCGGGCAATCCGCCACCAGTTAAAACAGATTTCCGTTGTACCAATTCTCTGGCTTTCCTGGCCGCAGCCCTTGCCTGTGCGGCAAGAATAACTTTGGATACAATGTTTTTAGCTTCCCTTGGATTCTCTTCGAGGTATGCCTCCAATACTTTGGATACAGTAGAATCAACCACACCCATTACTTCGTTATTGCCTAACTTGGTTTTTGTCTGGCCTTCAAATTGGGGCTCGGGAACTTTTACGGATATGATAGCACTTAAGCCTTCACGAAAGTCATCCCCTTCAATTTCTACTTTAGCTTTTTCAAATAATCCGTTCTTATCACCATAACTTTTAAATACTCTTGTCAGGGCACGGCGGAAGCCAGAAACATGGGTGCCGCCTTCAATAGTATTGATATTATTGACATAAGAGTAGATATGCTCACTATAGCTGTCATTATAACTTAATGCTACTTCTACCGCAACATTTGTGTTTTCATCTCTGCCCTCTACAGAAATTATTTTAGGAATGAGAGAGTTACGACCAGCATTTTTGTCAAGCATTTCCACAAACTCTACTATACCACCTTCACTATAAAAACTTTTGGTATAAGTGCTGCCATCTTCTTCTTTTTCCCTCAGATCGTTGAGGATGATGCGTACACCCCTGTTCAGGAAAGACAGTTCACGGAGTCGGCTTTCTAAAATATCCTTATTATAAACAGTGGTAATGAAAATACTGTCATCGGGCCAGAAATGAACTCTGGTACCTGTGGTTTCACTGACGCCAGATTCACGAACAGCATATTGGGGAACACCGATCTTGTATTCCTGTTCAAATATTTTCCCGTCCCTGTTTACTGTTACCAGTAGTCTTTTGCTTAAGGCATTTACGCAGCTTACACCCACGCCATGCAAACCGCCGGACACTTTATATGAATCTTTATCAAACTTACCCCCGGCATGCAGTACGGTCATTACTACTTCAAGAGCAGATTTTTTTTCTTTGCTATGCATGGCCGTAGGAATACCCCGGCCATCATCTTCTACAGAAATAGAATTGTCCTCATGGATATTAACAGTGATATTTTTACAATAACCTGCCAGGGCCTCATCAATTGAGTTGTCTACAACTTCATAAACTAGGTGGTGCAAACCCTTAACACCAATATCACCAATGTACATCGCCGGACGCTTCCGAACGGCTTCCAAACCTTCTAAAACCTGTATACTGTCTGCACTGTAATTGGCCGAAATTCTGGCTGCTTTTTCTTTGGCTTCTGGACTCATAAAATAACTTAAATCCTGTCGTTAAAAGTGAAAAAAATATAACTCACAAATGTACGGATTTGAGGCCGTGTATACGGGTTTCCGGGGCTATTTTTTACACTTATTTTGGGTTATTGTGGATAAATGAAAATGCCCGTTTTTCGGGCATTTCAGCTGATTTTTACCGTCAGAAAATCAGTGTTTTTCTTAATAAATTTTATTGTTGTTATCGTTTAACAATTTGGGCAACAAGGTCTGCTTCTGCACATACCTTATTCCCGACATATGTAGTGCCTTTCATTTCACAAATACCGCGGCGGATAGGTGCTGATAATTCCATTTTGAGGATCAAAGTATCCCCTGGTCTTACCATCTGTTTGAACTTACAGTTATCAATTTTAAGGAAGTAAGTATCGTATTGTCCTTCCCCGCTCAGGTTGATAGCTAAAATGCCACCGCATTGAGCCAATGCTTCTATCTGCAGCACACCGGGCATTACAGGGTTGCCGGGAAAATGGCCCTGGAAAAACCATTCATTGAAAGTGACATTTTTAATACCAACGATATGTGAATCACTCAGTTCAATGATTTTATCGACCAATGCAAAAGGAAAACGATGCGGTAGTTTTTTCTCAATAAACTGCTGATCATACACAGGCGGCTGCGATGGGTCATAAACAGGTACACCTTTAGTATGCTTATTCTTTTTGATGTACTGCTTTATCTTTTTGGCAAAATCTACATTGCTGCTATGTCCCGGACGATTGGCAATGATTCTTCCTTTAATAGGATAGCCTATCAAAGCCAGGTCGCCAATTACATCCAATAATTTATGACGGGCAGGTTCATTGGGAAATCGCAATTCAAGATTATTCAGGTACCCTTCGCTTTTAACTTCTATCTTATCTTTCTTAAATATTTTTTTCAGCCTTTCCATTTCTTTGTCATCCACCCGCTTGTCAACAATAACAATCGCATTGTTGACATCACCACCTTTTATAAGATTATTATCCAGCAGCATTTCCAGCTCATGTAAAAAACAAAATGTGCGGCAAGGCGCAATTTCCTCTTTAAAGTCCCTGATATTTTTCAGTCCAGCATGCTGGGTGCCTAAAACAGGTGAGTTGAAATCAATCAATGTTGTAACTTGGTATTCCATGGCAGGTATGGCTACCATTTCAACCCTTTTCTCTTCATCGTAATGGTAAATATTTTCATCGATACTATACCAGACTTTAGCAGCATCCTGCTCCAGCACACCGGCTTCTTCAATCAACTCCACAAAAGGTTGTGAACTGCCATCCATAATTGGCATTTCTGGTCCGTTTATCTCCAACAGGCAATTATCTACTCCCATTCCTACCAATGCGGCAAGTACATGTTCGATAGTACTTACTTTGGCACCATTGGCTTCGAGTGTGGTACCACGACTTACATCTGTTACCAGGTCACAATCAGCCTTGATAATAGGCTGGTTGGGTAAATCGATACGTTTAAACTGTAAGCCAAATCCGGGATTTGCAGGGTTTAGCGTTAAATCAGCCATTACACCGGTGTGTAACCCTGTACCTGAAATGGTAACCGGCGATTTCAGCGTATGTTGTTTATCTGGATTGAAATCTGGAGCCATGCTGTATTTTTTATGCGGCCAAAGATAGCATTTAACCGTCAGTCATACAGCTATGTCAGATGATCTTGTAATTACGGTAATCAAATATCCGCCTGCCTGTTATTTTTTCTATGTTATAAAGGAGATGGTCTTTTACCGATAGATTTGTTTTAGTCAGGTTAAAATTCGCTTCCCAGTTTTGCTCATTTATTCTTCTTTGCATCACGGCTGGGTGCGAATCAGTATAAGGCATTAACACATCAGCATCTTTAGTATAATCAAACATGTCACGGGCCTCTTCTTTAATAATCGCCTGTTGATCATTGCTCCATAGTATTCCAAAGTCATCCCTTTTTTTCTGCTGCTTTTGCGGATGTTTCACCCACCCGTAATGATTAATATAGGCGTCAATCAATTTTACATTTAGTTTCCGGCCTGCTTTACGAAATCCCTGGGCATCCCGGTAGGATTTTATTGTTTTATCATTCCGGATCAGCCTGATCTCCCGGTTATACCAGCGACGGGAATTCCCTATGTAATCGTATGTTCCATAAAAATGAAGATATTTAAAAAGCAATCCCTCCACTTTTTTATCATGAAGATATTTCTCAGCCTCATTTTTTATTGTCTCAAGATACTTCTCGTGTACAACTTCATCTGCCTGCAGGTAAAAAGCCCAATCTGCAGATGGGGAAATCCGGGCGAAAGCTTTATCAGTTTCAACGGCTAGAACCCGGCCACCCTCTCTCAGCGAATCATCCCAAACAGAGTGAATGATCCTGATTTTTGGCGAACCAATTGATTCAATCAGCTGAAGGGTATTATCATCACTATTGCCTACACTTACGATGAACTCATCTACAATTGGAAGAATAGAAGTAATGGATTCAATAACAGGGTAGTCGTATTTCACAGCATTGCGAACAAATGTAAAACCATGTATAATCATGAACTAGGGTGATTAGTATGTGTTGGTCATGTCTTCATCCACGCAGATAATAAAATCTGCTTTCCCTTTATTTTCTGCCAGCAACGAATGGATATCTTTTTGCGACACAGTTGTAATGGTGGCGTATTTCAATTCAGGCTGCTGTTTTTTTAAATACCACAATATGCCTTCATAGTTCTCTGAATGAAAAGCTCCGTTATAGTGAATGAAAAGTTTTCCGGGCTGATAGTATTGCAAAATAAAATGGGCCATTGTGGCATCTTTACTGGCCTGGGCTTTAGGCATGTTGTCGCCGCCATGGCCAGCCATCATTTCTTTAATTTTTTTGTAGCCTGGCAGTTCGGCATCATAAGCTATTGGCAAAGGAGCAATCCATGCTTTGGCCTGGGCAGGTAAAGTATCAAGTGTTTCAAACCCTCCTTTGGATACTAAGGATGCATAGCGCCTGGGGATATTCGTAGCCGCAAAAGCTATTTTATTTTCTTTGGCATAATTCACCAGAGGGGCATAATCAGTCGGATAGTTTTTCCAAAGACGGGCCATAGAGTCCAGCCCTTTTGCAGTGATTTTACCCTGCAGGTATAAATCCAGTGCCTGCTGGTTATCCTGTTCAAACATTTCAGCGCCGAGTACCAGGTCACGGGTTGCATCACAATCTTTTGTTACTTCCAGTTGCAACCAATGAGCAATAGCATTATTATGAAATTCACCAAACAGTACTATATCTTTTTGCTGAAGGGTTTTCAGCATTTTCTTATACGTTATTTTTTGGCCTTTGGCATTATATAAAATATAAGCTGGTTTTTGCTGTGCAAAAATGGTTGCCGCAAGAAAGAAAAACGAAAGGGACAAGAAAAGTTTTCTCATGGTGGCAAATTAGGAAATAATAGTAAGGATTGTACAGGCGCTGAAGAATATTCAAATATTTTTAAACAACTCTTTGTGCAATCAGTTGCTTTATTATTGCTTCCAGTTCTTTTACTCTTTTCTCTAACTCAGGTAAGTTGCGTGCCATGGATTGGCTCCGGATGGCCTTGTTATACTCATAAGCCGGTGACCCGGTAACAGCGGTGTGAGGCGTTTTCAGCGATTTGCCTAAACCGGCCTGTGCATTGATCTTTGAACCATCGGCAACATGAAGGTGACCAGCCAGCCCGGCCTGGCCTCCAATCATAACACCTTTTCCAATTTTAGTACTGCCGCTGATACCTGCTTGTGCGGCAATAACTGTGCTGTTTCCTACTTCTACATTATGTGCTATCTGAATAAGGTTGTCCAGTTTAGCACCGCTTTTGATCAATGTGGAGCCAATAGTAGCCCGGTCGATAGTAGTATTTGATCCTATTTCTACATTATCCTCTATCACTACATTACCGATCTGCGGCACTTTAATAAAACTTCCATCTGCTTGTGGCGCAAAACCAAAACCGTCGCTGCCGATAACAGTACCGGCGTGGATAATAACATTGTTACCCACTTTACAATCATGATAGATCTTCACACCGGGATGTAAAATGCTGTTTTCGCCTAGCGTTACATTATCTCCTACGTATACATTGGGATAAATCTTTGTGTTATTTCCCACTACTACATTTTCTCCCAGGTAGGCAAATGCACCGATGAAAACATTCTTACCATAGGAAACTGTCGGGGCCATATAAACTGGTTGCTGGATACCACTTAATTGCTGCTGTTTTATCTCCTGGTATTTACTGAGCAATGTGGCGAAAGCTGTATACGCATCCGGCACCCGGATAAGTGTGGCATTAACGGGTTGTTTAGCTTCAAAATTTTCATTGACAATTATCACAGAAGCTTTGGTGCTGTATACATAATCTTCGTATTTGGGATTAGCTAAAAAACTAAGTTGTCCTTCTATAGCTTCTTCAATCTTTCCAAAAGAGTTTACGGTTGAGTTTGGATCGCCTTCTATTTTACCTTTAACGATTAAGGCAATTTGTGCAGCAGGGAATTGCATGAATTTTTAAACTTTAAGTTTTTAAACTGAGTTTTGAGCAACAGCCCTGTTTTTCAGGCGTATGGAGCAAAGCTCTCAACTCTCAACTATCTCATATAACAAATGTAATATTTTTTAACAGTGCCGCTCAGGTTATGCTGAATCAGCGCATTGTCTACTTTTGAAATATCTTTTATTGATCCGTCTTTGAATAAAATATTGATCCGCTCATCCCCCGGGTTATATGTTGTATTACTGGCTTCACCTATAAATACAAAATAATCCGCTTCCTTTTCACCGATCTCAAGTTTGATACAAGCTTCTTTTTTTTTCTGATTTACAAATTGCTCATCAAAAGGTTCGGCCTGTAGTTTTACTTTCAGCAATTTTCGTTCCACTAAATAACGGCAAAGTGTGGCCAATATTTTATCCTGGTGATGGCACCAATTCTTAATTGTAGCCATCACATCATGGTCGTCCAGACGGCAAAAAGTATCTAAATGCTGCTCGATTGATGAATCCGGTTCGGAATTTTGTAAAAAGAAATCAAGTTCATTTGATGCTGCAGCCACTTTTTCACCTTTTGCAATCAGTTCAATGGCCCGCCGGATAATCTTTACGAGCATCATTTCAGCACTTACCACCGTTTTATGCAGGTACACCTGCCAGTACATAAGACGGCGGCTTACCAGGAATTTTTCAATAGAATAAATGGCTTTTTCTTCTACCATCAGGTTGCCATCTTTCACGGTCAGCATTTTGATGATGCGATCGTAGCCGATGACTCCTTCGGCCACACCGGTAAAAAAACTATCCCGGTTGAGGTAGTCCATCCTGTCCACATCCAGTTGACCGGAAACCAGCTGGTGCAGAAATTTTTTAGAATGTTTATTGGTAAAAATTTCAATCGCAATTGCCAGCTGCCCGTTCAACTCGCTATTGAGTTTTTGCATAAGCAACAATGAAATGGTTTCATGATGCACATTTTTTATCAACTCATTTTCCAATGCATGGGAGAAGGGGCCATGGCCAATATCATGTAATAGAATTGCTACTTTAGCTCCTAGTTCTTCTTCTGCTGAAACTTCAATGCCTTTACTCTTCAATTCGCCCAGTGCCATGCACATCAAATGATAGGCACCAAGGGAGTGGTGCAGTCTTGAATGTACGGCACCGGGATATACCAGGTGTGCAAATGCCATCTGGTGAATATTACGCAACCGCTGGTAAAAAGGATGAGAGATAATTTGCAATATCAGCGGATGATCAATGGTAATAAAACCGTATACCGGGTCGTTTATGATTTTGCGGACGCTGGGCATTGTTGGGGTTTTGTTAAAGGCCCGGAAAGGGCAGGCGGCAAATGTACAAAGGGAGAAATTAAAAAGCTATTTTTACCACATTCAGGCCTTATTGGCAGACAGATCACACTTTTAATTAACCTTAAGAATGGCAGTAGCAAAAATTATCTGGGTAGATGACGAAATAGAAAGCCTTCAATCTCAGAAACTTTTTCTGGAAAATAAAGGATATGAAGTACAAACTTTTACTAATGGGTTTGATGCGATTGACTATGTGAAAGAAAATCCTGTTGATGTGGTACTGATAGATGAAAGTATGCCGGGTATTACCGGGTTAGAGACTTTGGCTAAAATTAAAGAGATAAATCAATCCTTGCCGGTTGTATTGATCACTAAGAATGAAACTGAGAACCTGATGGATGATGCCATTGGTTCGCAGATCAGTGACTACCTGATCAAGCCTGTTAATCCTAACCAGGTATGGCTGAGTTTGAAGAAGATAATTGATAACAGGAGATTGGTTGCAGAAAAGACCACAACAGCTTATCAACAGCAGTTTCGTCATCTCTTTACTGCACTGAATAGTAATCCTGATTATAATGAGTGGATGGATATTTATAAGAAACTGGTGTTTTGGGAATTGGAAATGGAAAAGAGTGACAGTCCGGAAATGCAGGAAATTCTGCAAAACCAGAAAAGTGAAGCCAATACTGAGTTTTTTAAATTTGTTTCAAAGAACTACGCCGGCTGGGTTTCGCCTAAAAGCACAGATGGCCCGGTGATGAGCCATACATTATTAAAATTTAAAGTGCTGCCACATCTGGAAAAAGGGACACCCCTCTTTTTTATATTGATTGACAATTTGAGGTTTGACCAATGGAAAGCAATACAACCCATTTTCGCTGAGAGCTTCCGCATACTGGAGGAAGAAAGTTTTTACAGCATATTGCCTACCGCTACACAATATTGCCGTAATGCCATCTTTGCAGGATTAATGCCGGTGGATATTGAAAAACAGTTTCCGTTACAATGGAAAAATGATGAAGAAGAAGGCGGAAAGAATTTGCATGAAGAAGAATTTTTCCGGGCACAGTTGAAACGATTGGGTAAAAATGACCTGAGAGTATCATATACCAAAGTAGTGAACAACCAGGCAGGATTGGATCTGGTAAATAACATTCATAACCTCCTGAATAATGATATCAACGTCATTGTCTATAATTTTGTAGACATGCTGAGCCATGCCCGTACAGAAATGGAAGTGCTGAAGGAACTGGCCGGTGATGAAATGAGTTACCGTAGCATCACGGCTTCCTGGTTTGAACATTCACCACTGCACCAGGCTTTAAAAAAGGTAGCTGATAAGAATATAAAGTTAGTATTAGCTACAGACCACGGCAGTGTAAGAGTGAAAACACCATTTAAAGTGGTGGGAGATAAACAAACGACTACGAATCTTCGTTACAAACATGGCCGTAATCTGAATTATGAACCAAAGGAGGTATTAGCTTTCCGTGACCCAAGAGAGGCGGGTTTGCCGGTACCCACTATTAACTCATCTTTCATCTTTGCAAAAGAAGACAGCTTTCTTTGCTACCCCAACAACTACAATTATTATGTGAATTATTACCGTAATACTTTTCAGCATGGTGGGGTGAGCCTGGAGGAAATGATAGTTCCGGTGATAAAGATGCAGAGCAGGTAAGCAGATGGTCTTTGATGAATAGTTAATGCGATGTGGAAAATATTAATTGATATTCGCCATTTCGCCATCAAGAGTAATTTACCTTTGAAAAAAATCACTTTTGACAATTCACTATGAAATACACTCAAACAACCCTAGATAAATTAGAAGCAATACCAGAGGAGGCGGGTTACGTACTTCGCTATGAAAGGGGTACTTTCCAGAGCGGCTATTGTATACTTGAATCCAAAAAAGTGGTTGTATTAAATAAGTTTTTGCAGATCGAAGGCCGCATCAATACGCTGATAGACCTGATCCCGCAGTTGGAGATTAATACAGAATTACTGACAGAGGAATCCAAAAAATTGTATACAGGTATCATTTCCAAACTCGAGACGGAGGAAAATGGTAATTAGGTTAATTTTTTAAACAGGGGATTAAGTTAATTGAATCCGTTCCTGATACCTGATTAACTAATTAACTTTACCCTGTGACTTGCCCCCCTTTAAAAATAACATTTCTTGGTACAGGCACCAGCAGCGGAGTTCCTATGATCGGCTGTGATTGCGAGGTTTGCACTTCTTCAGATGAGAAAGATAAGCGTCTCCGTTCAAGTATTCTTGTCCAGTCAGCCAAAACAACTTTGGTGGTAGATACAGGTCCTGATTTTCGTTACCAAATGCTTCGCCAGAAGGTAAAAAAGCTGGATGCAGTAGTTTTTACCCATCCACACAAAGACCACCTGGCGGGTTTGGATGATGTAAGGGCTTATAATTTTTTTACTAAGCGACATATAGACATTTATGCCGATTCATTGACAGAAGAAGCTGTAAGAAGAGATTTTTATTATGCGTTTACTGATACCAAGTATCCCGGCATACCTGAATTAAACCTAAATACAATTTCTTCTGAGCCGTTTATGGTTGGCGATATTCCTGTTACACCGGTTTCGGTCTGGCATTTGAAGATGCCGGTGCTTGGTTTTCGGTTTGGTAATTTTACATATATCACCGATGCCAACCGGATTGATGATAAAGAGCTGGAAAGAATAAGAGGCAGTGAAGTATTAGTATTGAATGCCCTTCGCAAACAAAAGCACATTTCCCATTTCACACTTGAAGAGGCGATTGAAGTAGTGCAGGAATTAAAAATTCCGACAGCTTATTTTACCCATATGTCACACCAGATCGGACTGCATGCTGAAATTGAAGCAGAATTGCCTGATAATATCCATCTTGCTTACGATGGATTAGAACTTGATTTTAAATAAGTAGGCATAGTTGAAAAATTTCTTTGCACTAACACTTGTTAGTTTTGTGAAATTTCCATTATCTTGCACCTGCCTTTAATGAATGCTTGCTTTTGATCTCAAGGCCTAAACTGTGCCACCCCTTACCGGGAGTGGCACAGTTATTAAATGACAATAACAACGATTTAGATACATATGAATTTTCAGTCAGCTGAACTTACACAACAGGTTGCACAAACAGCAAGGGATTTTGCACAACAGCATATTAAACCACATGTGATGGAGTGGGATGAAAGTCAGGAATTTCCGGTTCATATATTTAAGGAGCTGGGTAAGCTGGGTATGATGGGTGTATTGGTGCCACATGAATATGGTGGTGCCGGACTCACTTATTTTGAGTATAAAACAATTATTGAAGAGATAGCCAAAGTTTGCGGATCAATAGGTTTGAGTCTGGCAGCACATAATTCTTTGTGCACAGGACATATATTATCGTTTGCCAGCGAAGAGCAAAAGAAAAAATGGTTACCGAAATTGGCTACTGCTGAATGGATAGGAGCCTGGGGATTGACCGAAGCAAATACCGGCAGTGATGCAGGTAACATGAAATGCACAGCGGTGAAAGATGGTAATGATTGGGTGATCAACGGTACCAAAAACTGGATTACTCATGGTAAAAGTGGTGATGTAGCCGTGGTGATCTGCCGTACTGGTGAACCAAGAGTAAAAAACAATTCCACCACTTTTGTAGTTGAAAAAGGAACAGCTGGTTTCAGTGCAGGCAAAAAAGAAAATAAATTGGGAATGCGGGCCAGTGAAACGGCTGAAATGGTCTTTGATAATTGCCGTATACCGGATGCGAACAGGTTAGGTGAAGTGGGAGATGGTTTTAAACAAGCCATGAAAGTATTGGATGGAGGGCGGATTTCTATTGCCTCTCTTTCTTTGGGTATTGCCAAAGGTGCTTATGAAGCGGCATTGAAATATTCACAGGAACGATACCAGTTTGATAAACCGATTTCTTCTTTCCAGGGCATATCGTTTAAGTTAGCAGATATGGCCACAGAAATTGCAGCAGCAGAACTTCTGACATTACAAGCCTGTGATTTAAAGAACCGCCACCTGCCGATGACCAAAGAAGCAGCCATGGCTAAATACTATGCCAGTGAAGTCGCTGTGAAAGTAGCAAATGATGCTGTACAGGTATTTGGCGGGTATGGTTATACCAAAGATTTTCCGGTAGAGAAACATTATCGGGATGCAAAGCTTTGTACTATTGGTGAGGGGACAAGTGAAATACAGAAGCTGGTAATATCGAGAGAAGTTTTGAAGTAATATTCTGTAAAGCTTTATAAAGTGTACTTGTTTTAAAAATATGGCTTAGTGGCGCTGTTTAAGTAAATTCTTATTTCACTTCCTGCATATCTACCAGCTTTTTATAAAAACCATTCTGTGCCAGCAGCTGTTCATGGTTTCCTCTTTCAACAATTTTTCCTTTTTGCAATACAATGATCTCATCTGCATGCCGGATGGTGGAGAGACGATGTGCAATGACAATGCTGGTTCGGTTCTGCATCATATTATTAATAGCGTCCTGCACCAACCTTTCACTTTCAGTATCTAGAGAGGAGGTGGCTTCATCCAGGATCAGTATCGGTGGATTTTTAAGTACAGCCCGGGCAATGGTCAACCGTTGTCTTTCACCACCGCTTAGTTTGCTGCCCCTGTCGCCGATATTACTGTTATATCCTCCTTCTTTTTTGATGATAAATTCATGGGCATTGGCAATTTTTGCCGCTTCATGGATTTGTTCTTCTGTTGCGCCCTGCTGGCCTAAAGCGATGTTATTGCCAATAGTATCATTGAATAAAATAGGTTCCTGTGTTACGATACTCATCAGGCTGCGGACAGAATGTAAAGAGTAGTCTTTTATATTGATACCATCGATCAGTACTTCACCGCCTGTTACATCATGAAATCTTGGTACGAGGTCGGCCAGTGTGGATTTACCAGCCCCGGAGGAACCAACCAGTGCAATGGTTTGGCCTTTTTTGACGGTAAGGTGGATACTATCCAGTATCACAGCATCATCATAAGCAAAACTTACATTCCTGAATTCAATCTTGTCTGTAAAAGCCGGGAGAAGTTTCCCGTTTGGATTGTCATCTACAGTAATGGGTGTTTTCAGTACTTCTTCTATACGATTTATAGCAGCAGCCCCTTTCCGCATATTGCTGAATGAAGTGGATAATGCTTTGGCGGGGTTTATGATATTATAGAAAATACCGAGAAAGCCTAAAAAAGCGGATGCTTCCAATAATTGATTTTGTAATACCAAACGTCCGCCGTAATAAAGCACAGCCGTAAAAAGTATCACTCCCATCACTTCAGATAAAGGGGAAGCAAGATCTCTCCGGTAGCTGATTTTATTTTTTGAATACAGCAATTCTTCATTGCTTTTAAAAAACTTCGATCGTAATACTTTTTCAATATTAAAAGCTTTGATAACCCTTAACCCTCCTAATGTTTCATCGAGTGTGGAAAGTGTTTCACCATATTTATTGGCAACATCCTGCGAATGTTTCTTCAGTGATTTGGTAACCCGGCCAATTACAAGGCCCAATACGGGAATAAGTATGAGAATAAATAAAGTTAACTGTAGGCTGATAAGGAAAAGTACAGTAAGGGTGACTATAATAGTCATCGGGTCCCTGATCCATCCTTCCAGTGTACCAACTACGGAGCTTTCCACTTCACTTACATCATTGGTCATGCGACTCATCAGGTCACCTTTTCTCTTTTCATTAAAGAAACCAATAGGTAGCCGGAGTACTTTGTCGTACAGGTCTTCCCGTAATTGATTAACAATTCTGTTTTTTAATGGGTTGAGTACATAATACGAAAGATAAAGGAAGACATTTTTTAATGCTATGAAACTTACCATAAGCAGACAGATCAATCCCAGGGTGGCTATTTTGCCTCTTGTTAGAACAGAATTATTGAGAAAATCATTTACCCACTGAATTACCGGGTTGCTGCTCTCTGCCACTAGTGCAGTTTGGCTGCCTGTAAAGATTAATTGTAAAAAGGGCATCAGCATTCCAATAGATACGATCGAGAAAACAATACTGAGAAGTGTAAAGAGAAAATACAGGAATATCTTTCCTTTATAGGCTCCGAGATATTGAAAAATCCTTGAATATTGCTTCATGTGGTTATTTGGTAGCGTAAACGGGACAAAGTAACTAATTTTACGCCGTCCTCCGATGCTTGTGCCCCGGAAGACAAAAAAAATGACAAAACATGGAAGAAGGTAAAAGACAGAAGCAAATAGCCGGATTACTGAATGAGGAGATGAATTTTATTTTCCAGCGGCTCGGATTTAATATGATTGACGGGGGAATGGTGTCTATTTCATCGGTAAAAGTGACGCCTGATCTTCTGGAAGCAAGATTTTACCTGAGTTTCTTCCAGGTAAAAGATATAAGCTCCGCGTTAAAGAAGATTGAAGACCGCCACCATGAAATTAAAAAAGAACTGGCGGCTAAAGTGCGGCACCAGCTTCGCAGCATCCCGGTATTGAAATTTTTCCAGGATGACACCCTGGACCATGTTTTTAAAATGGAAGAATTATTCAAAAAGATAGAGGAAGAAAAGAAGGGTAATAACGGATAATAACTCTTGCCAACTTATAAAATTCTCAATTTTTCAACTTGAATTTTCTCTTTGCCTGGCGATATTTTAAAGCAAAAAAGTCTACCAATGCCATTAATATCATTGCATGGACAAGTATTACTGCTATAATTATCGGTACTACAGCATTGATTCTGGTGCTGAGTGTTTTTAATGGGTTTGAAGGGTTGGTCAAATCTCTTTACTCCTCTTTTTATACCGACCTTAAAATTTCTCCGGTATCAGGTAAGATAATAACTGTCACACCTGAGCAAATACAACAACTGAAAGGAGTAGTTGGTATCCGGAATTTTTCCATGATACTCGAAGAGAAAGCGATGGTGCAAAATGGGGATAACCAGACAGTGATTTACCTGAAGGGGGTGGATGAGAATTACCGTTATATAACCGGAGTGGCTAATCATTTGATTAATGGTGAATATAATATCGGGAACGAAGAAGTGCCCAGGTTGGTACTTGGCGCAGGTGTAGAGGATGCGCTGGGTATATATGCAGACAGAAACATTTTTACGCTGAAAATCTATTTGCCAAGAAAAAGTAATTCCAAACAAATAGATATTATGGAGGATATAAGTAATGATACTATTCAGTCGTCGGCAGCTTTTCTTATACAGCAGGATTTTGATAATAAATATGGCATAACCAATATCGACTTTGTAAGAAAATCACTGCGGCTTACTGCGAATGAGTATAGTGGGGTAGAGATTGCGTTAAAAGACCCTTCTAAAATGAATGTTGCAAGGAAAGAACTGGGAAGGATTTTCGGTAACGGGTATCTTATACAGAACCGGTACGAGCAGAACCGGAGTCTTTATTCCATTATGAATGTAGAACGTTGGATCGTATATGGAGTGCTTTGCCTGATCCTTGTCGTTGCTGCTTTCAATATGATAGGTGCTTTAACGATGCTGGTGCTGGAAAAGCAAAAAGATATCAGTGTATTGCATGCACTGGGCGGTAACCGGAATTTTATTCAACGAATTTTTTTAAGTGAGGGATTGTTACTGGCCCTTATTGGGGGAGGAATTGGTATGTTGCTGGCTTTTTTGATTGCCTGGTTACAGATACGATTTCATCTTATTCCATTGCAGGGAGGTTCTTTCCTGATAGATTATTATCCTGTAAAGCTCAGGGTTATTGATTTCCTGTTAGTAGGTGCCACCGTTTTTATCATTGCACTGATTGCTTCATGGTTACCTTCCCGGAAAGCAGCCAATCAAAACTTCTCATTAAGAAGTGAATAATTAAAGTTTTCTTGATTTTATAGGTTCAAAAGCAAAAGGATTATTGGTTTGGCGTTCCAATAATCCTTTTGCGTATATAAAATCTGAGTTCTTAATAATCTCCCAGCGTTTCCGGTAATTGTGCCAGTGCTTTAGCCAGTTGTTCATCGTTAGGTGCTATGCCATGCCATTCATGAGTGCCCTCCATAAAATCGACACCTTTGCCCATGGCTGTATGCATCATAATGGCGATTGGTTTTCCCTGGCCGGTCAGCGATTTTGCTTTTTCCAGGGTGGCCACCACTTCATCCATATCATTACCATTCATCTCAAGAGTTGTCCATCCAAAAACATCAAACTTTTCCCGGATATTTCCCAAATTCATGACTTTATTTGTTGGACCATCTATTTGCTGTCCATTCCAGTCAATGGTTGAAATCAGGTTGTCAACTTTATGATGTGCTGCAAACATTACAGCTTCCCAAATCTGTCCTTCATCCAACTCACCATCTCCATGTAAAGAAAAAACAAGGTTCTTTTCACCATTAAGTTTTTTGGTCAATGCAGCACCAATAGCCACACTCATTCCCTGGCCCAGTGAACCGGAAGCTATCCTGACACCGGGTAAATGTTCATGAGTAGCAGGGTGGCCCTGCAATCTTGTATTTAATTTCCGGAAACTGGCTAATTCTTTAATGTCAAAATATCCGGAACGGGCCAATGTCGAATAAAATAAGGGTGAAATATGGCCATTAGAGAGCACAAAAACATCCTCGTCTTTAGCATTCATGTTAAAGACTGGATTATGTTTCATCACCTTGAAATACAAGGCGGTAAGGAAATCAGTACAACCCAGTGAACCACCCGGATGACCACTGCTGACTCCATGGACCATTCTTACAATGTCTCTTCTGATTTGAGAGGCTACTGCTGCTAGTTCATTCATACTTATATAGTTAAAATGGTTTTTTGTTAAACTTTTAGTACATTGCACCCTCAAAGGTCAGGTTAGTTGCAAATTTGCATTCTTTTTTGATTCAAAATCCAACTGAATTAAATTAATCTGACAATATATTCAACACATCCTATCGGTTACAAAGAATTAATGTCAGAAACTTTAAAATGTCTTTGTAATATAAAAACCAAAAGGGTTAAAGCCTATTTTTGTACCATATAAAACTGCTTAGATGCTCGATATTTTATTAACAGCTTCGGTTTCTTTTATTATCACTTTCCTGGCAGTACCGGTTGTATTGGAAGTGGCAGAAAAAAAGAAGTTGTTTGACATGCCAAACGAAAGAAAAGTTCATACCCGTTTGGTAGCTTCATTAGGGGGTGTTGGTATTTTTGGCGGATTTATTCTGGCTTCCCTGTTATCAATCCAGGGACATCTCAACTCTGAATTTCAGTATTTCTTCGCGGCTGCTTTGGTTATCTTTTTTTTGGGGCTAAAAGATGACCTCATTATTTTATCTGCCAGTAAGAAATTTATTGGTCAGTTAATAGCTGCATCTATCCTTATTCACCTCGGTGGTATCCGGCTGGATAGTATGTATGGCCTGATGGGTTTTGAAAATTTACCGGAGGGCTTTGCCCTTGCCTTATCTTATCTTACGATAATAGTTGTAATCAATTCATTTAACCTGATTGACGGCGTAGACGGGCTGGCTGCCAGCCTGGGTATCCTGACCATGCTGGTTTTTGGTAGTTATTTCTTTGCCATTGGATTTCAGGCATATGCATTATTAGCATTTGCTATGGCCGGAAGTTTAGTTGCCTTTATGATTTTTAACCATCATCCTGCTAAAATATTTATGGGAGATTCCGGTTCCCTGATGATTGGGTTGATCAATGCCATCCTTGTCATTAAATTTATAAATGTAGCAAATGATCCGCTGGTAGCTATCCCGGTTCAGTCAGCGGTGGCCATCGGATTTGCGATTTTGATTGTTCCTTTGTTGGATACACTCAGGGTTTTCAGCATCCGGATATTTAATGGTGTTTCTCCTTTTACGCCTGATAGAAACCATGTTCATCACCTGTTGCTGGACAGGGGGCTTGATCATGCTTCGGTAACGCTTACATGTGTAAGTGCAAATATTGGTTTTATCATGATTGCCTGGTTTGGCAGATCATTAGGACCAAATTATCTTTTGCTTATTATGCTAACCCTGGCATTTTCCGGGTTAGCCGTATTGTATTATTACAAGAGGCCCAGACGTGCAATACTCATTGCTAAAAGAGGTGAAGGGGTAGCTCAAATAAAAACTTCGTCTACTAAAATAGTCACCCTGACAAAAGAAGCTCAATCTGCAGTGGATTGAGGTAAAAAAATATTCTGTGCCGGCAAACAAATAACAAAGTTCTGCCGGCATTTTTTTTGAATACACCTCTTTCATTAGATTTGTGTCCTGACTTGGTGCAATATAAAATTGTGCCGCAGTAAATTTGATTCTTTAAACTTTAAGTTATGTCAGAAGATATTGTATCAATTACAAGCAACGCAGAAGATTTCATGAAAAAAGCCATTGGTCACCTGGAAGCAGAATTGGTGAAGATAAGGGCCGGGAAGGCTAACCCGCAGATGTTTGATGGCTTAATGGTGGATTATTATGGATCACCTGTGCCAATTAACCAGGTTTCAAATATTAGTGTAATGGATGCCCGTACACTGAGCATACAGCCCTGGGAAAAAAATATGCTGCAACCTATTGAAAGAGCTATTATCGCAGCGAATATGGGAATTACTCCTCAGAATGATGGTGTCCTGATTCGTTTATTTTTACCGCCGTTAACTGAAGAAAGACGAAAAGAACTGGTTAAAAAATGCCAGGGGGAAGGTGAACATTCAAAAGTAGCTATCCGCAATATTCGCCGTGATGCTATTGAACATATTAAAAAGTTACAAAAAAACGGGTTGAGTGAAGATGCTGCCAAAGATGCAGAAGACGAAATTCAGCAAATAACTGATAAGTTTATCGCTGCTGTAGAAAAGCACCTGACAACTAAGGAGAAAGAAATAATGTCGGTATAAAATATCTTACCTGAAACGTTAAGAAGCAACATCTGCCGGTGTTGCTTTCTTTTTTCCAGACCTGTTAGCCAGGTAAACTCCCAAGAGTATTATCATCAGGCAGGCGATTTCAATGACAGTAATCTTTTCATTATCCAGAAAGCCCCAAAACAATGCAATGAAGGGAATGCCATACGTAACTAAAGATGCGAACAATCCCCCGGCTTTTTGCACTAAAATATAAAACAAAGCAGTAGCAATAGCACTTCCCAATACACCAAGCCCGGCAGAGGCCATGACTGCATACCGGACATCAATCTTGTGAAAATCAAGCTGAGTGATATCCTGTTGCCAGAGAACAATTCCAGAGGGGATAGTCATGAAAGCCAGAGAAACAGTAGCAACATGAATCGGGTTCAGTCCTTTTAAATAATGACTCACCATATTAACATTTATTCCATAGAGTAAAGTAGCGCCCAGTATGAGAAACAAATAGTTCAGGTTGTCAAAACTTATATTTTTTTCACCGGTAAGTACCGGACTAATCGTAAGTAATACCAGGCCGATGAATCCAATAATTACTCCGGTTATTTTTTGAGCTTTAATCTTGTCTTTAAAAAATAATATTCCTATTACTACAACACAAATTGGTGTCAGCGAGTTAAGTATACCACCGAGTGAGCCATCAATTTTTGTCATGGCTCCTGCAAAAAGAAAAGCGGGAATTAAATTTCCAAATACAGCACTGAGAATAACGGTGCCCATCTTTTGTCGTGGGATTTTAGAGAAATGAAAGAAGGCAAAAGGTATAAAGACCACCCCGGCTGCAAAAATGCGAAGAGAGGCTATCTGTAAGGCGTTAAGAGCAATGGCACTGTCTTTCATTAATTTAAAAGAACTTCCCCAGATAAAACACAGGATTACGAAGATCGCCCAGCTGATAAATTTATTACTCATAAATGTGGGCAAAGGTCATAAAACAGTACCAGACAGAGGCAATTTTTTTATATTGCAGACATATATCCATAAACTACATACTATGAATAAGGTTGAACTTAAAAAAATTGATACCCGTGCACCTAAGGATCTTGACAAAAAGGAATTAAAAGAAAAGACAGAAAAAATTCTGGTGGAACTGGATGAATTGCAAAATCTCTTATTTGCTGAAGGGAAACACTCGATACTGATAGTAATTCAGGGAATGGATGGAAGTGGTAAGGATGGTGTTATCAGGAATGTACTGGGAAATATGAATCCGCAGGGCGTTACGGTGAAATCCTATAAGGCCCCTACTCCGGAAGAGTTGTCACATGATTTTTTATGGCGTATTCACCAGCATGCTCCGGGAAAAGGAATGATACAGATATTTAACCGTTCCCATTATGAAGACATATTGGTAACCAGGGTTCATAAATGGTGTGATGATGAAACAGCCCGTAAAAGAATGGAAGCTATAAATGAATTTGAAAGATTGCTGCAAAAACATAATAGCACACATATTTTGAAATTCTACCTGCATGTTTCTCCGGAAGAACAGCATGAAAGGCTGAGTGAACGAATGAAGGACCCGGCGAAAATGTGGAAATATAATGATAAGGACTTTGAGGAGGCTAAGCTTTGGGATGAATATATGAAGATGTATGAAGATTGTTTCAATAACTGTAATACACCTCCCTGGACAGTTGTACCTTCAGATCAGAATTGGTATAAAGAGTATATAATTGCTTCGCAACTGCATGACTTGCTGAAAAATCTTGATATGCAGTTCCCCGGTCTAAAGAAATAAGAACCGGAAGATTTAACTTTAACCATCTAAACCAAAATATTAACTATTAAAAATTTCTTTATGGGAATGCTAAAAGAATTTAAAGAATTTGCCATGAAAGGCAATGTTATTGACCTGGCTGTGGGTGTCGTTATTGGTGCTGCTTTCGGTGCCATTGTCGGAGCAGTCGTTGACAACATTATTATGCCTGTTGTTGGGATGATTACAGGCGGTATTAATTTCGATACCCTGTCTGTTAAAGTGGGAAATGCTGAATTGAAATACGGTCTGGCTATTTCTGCGGCGGTGAAATTTCTCGCCATTGCTTTATTCTTGTTCATCGTAATAAAAGCTGTTAATGCTTCTAAGAAAAAAGAGGCAGCAGCTGCTCCGCCACCCCCGCCGGAGGACATCATGTTGTTGCGTGAAATCAGGGATGCACTGAAAAAATAATTTTGGGGAAAACAGGCGAATTCCCTGAGCCCTGTTTCCCTTATTTTTGTAATGTCCTGTCGGTAGAACAGGACATTATTGTTATTTCACAAACCCAATTACAGTGCAGAATACATCGTACCAGATTAAATTACCCCAGTTTGAGGGACCATTTGACTTGTTGCTTTTCTTTATCGAAAGGGATGAACTGGATATTTATAATATTCCTATCACCAGTATTATCAATGATTTTCTTGAATATATTCATAAGAGTGAAGAACTGAATATTGAGCTCAGTAGTGAGTTTATTCTCTTTATCTCCACCCTGATGCGTATTAAAGCCAAAATGCTGCTGCCCCGCAAAGAACTGGATGCACAAGGCAATGAAATTGATCCCCGCCAGGAATTGATTAATAAAATACTGGAATATAAAAGGTTTAAAGAAGCATCAGCCCAAATGGCTGAAATGGAAGCATTGCGGATGCTTATGGTGAAAAGGGGGAATATCCAGAAGGAATTGTCACAGATTGGGGAAGAAACGGGTGAAGGAACTGAAATTCAAAATATCACTCTTTTCAAATTAATGCGGGCCTTTGAAAAAGCCATGCAGAAATACAGCGACCGCATCAATAAGCCTGTACATACTGTAGTGTCGTATAATTACACTATGGAACAAAGCCGCGACCAGATGCTGAATCTGGCCCGGGAAGAAAAGACAGTTTCCTTTGAAAAAATATTTGAACGTTGTGAAAACAGGGTTCATGCTATTTTTCTTTTCTTATCACTTCTGGAGCTTGTGCAACAGAAGTTTATGAAGATCATGATCGGGGAAGGCAAGAATAATTTCATTATTGAATATAATGAACCTGAAAACCGGATTGCTGAATTAGAAGAACAAAATCAACAATAATTTTTTTAACCGCCTCTTTTAATGAGGCTAAACTATTACACATGAAAAGCTATTCATCTGCCAATTGGAAAGGGTCAGGCAAAGAAGGAAGCGGTACTTTGACCTCGAAATCAAAAGTCCTTGAGAACACTTCTTATGATTTCAGGAGCCGTTTTGAAGATGGAACATTTACAAACCCCGAAGAACTGGTGGCAGCTGCACATGCAGGCTGTTTTTCCATGAAGCTGAGTTTTGTACTGGGTGCCGCTGGCTTCACACCAGATAACATTGATACAAAGTGTACAATCACCTTAGAGAATGGTGCTATCACATCAAGTCACCTGGAGGTAAAAGCTACTGTAGCCGGTATTGATGCTGCTAAGTTTGCTGAGTATGCTGCAGAAGCAAAAACTAGCTGCCCTATCAGCAAATTGCTGAATACTGAAATTACTATGGAAGCCAATCTTGCATAAGATATCCTCATTTAATAGTAAAAGCCGGTTACTCATCTATCTTAGTAGTAACCGGCTTTTTATTTATAAAAGAATTTAACTTATTAACTGGTCTGCTGTAACCTTAACTTTCATCATTACTCTCACCGTTTCACTAATTCCCTGGGTATCATAGCCGCACTCACGGTGAAGCTCTTTGGGTGTGCCGTGCTCTACCAGGTTGTCAGGGATGCCCAGGATTTTTACATCGTTCTTATAGCCGTGTTGGGCCATAAATTCCAAAACAGCACTGCCGAAACCACCTTCAACAGATCCATCTTCAACCGTAACCAATTTTTGATATTGCCGGCAAACCTCATGGAGTAAGGTTTCATCTAATGGTTTGGCAAATCGCATATCATAATGGCCTGGATTAAGACCATCATTTTTTAGATCACGGATTGCTGCTGCTGCAAAATTTCCCGGGTGACCGAATGAAAGAATAGCAATGTCTTTGCCCTCTTTTAATTTTCTTCCTTTTCCAATCTCAATTTTTTTCATCTCTGTTTTCCATTCGGGCATAACACCTTCACCTCTCGGGTAACGGATAACAAAAGGAAGTGTGGTTGATTCCAGCTGCGCTGTGTACATCAGGCTTCTAAGTTCACTTTCATTCATCGGGGCGCTGATGATCATATTGGGAATACAACGGAAATAAGCAATATCATAGCAGCCATGATGGGTTGGGCCGTCATCACCAACAAGACCGGCACGATCAAGGCAGAATACCACAGGTAATTTTTGAATGGCAACATCATGCACTACCTGGTCATAAGCTCTTTGCATAAAAGAGGAGTAGATATTGCAGAATACCCGGAGCCCCTGGGTAGCCATGCCGGCACTAACCGTAACAGCATGCTGTTCAGCAATGCCTACATCAAATGCCCTGTCTGGCATTTTCTCCATCATGAATTTTAAGGATGAACCTGAGGGCATAGCGGGGGTAATACCAAATATCTTATCATTCATTTCTGCCAGCTCAATCATTGTATGTCCAAAAACATCCTGGTATTTCGGGGGTTGTGGCAAATCGAATTTCTTTTTCTGTATTTCCCCGGTTACTTTATCGAATAAACCTGGCGCATGCCATTTTGTTTGATCTTTTTCTGCCAGCGCATAGCCCTTACCTTTTGTCGTTATTATATGCAGGATTTTAGGACCGGGTATATCCCGAAGATCTTTTAGCGTATCCACCAGTTTGGCTACATTATGTCCATCTATGGGACCGAAATAACGGATCTTCAATGCTTCGAATAAATTGGCGCTACTGCTAACCATTCCTTTCATTCCTTCAGCCAGCTTGTGCGCCATGGCACGGGTAAAGTTTTTACCTACAGGTAATTTGCCCATCAGCTTCCACACATCATCCTTTACTTTATTATAGGTAGGGGATGTGGTAATATCTGTAAGATACTCTTTCAGGGCCCCGACATTCGGATCAATGCCTATACCGTTATCATTTAATATGATCAGCATATCTGCATCGGCTACGCCGGCATGATTCATCCCTTCAAAAGCAAGACCAGCCGTCATAGAGCCATCACCAATTACTGCCACTACCTTTCTGTCTTTTTCTCCTTTGTATTTGGCTGCCATTGCCATCCCTAATGCTGCGGAAATAGAAGTCGAGGAATGTCCAACACCAAAAGTGTCATATTCGCTTTCGCTTCTTTTTGGGAAGCCGCTAATCCCTTTGTACTTCCTGTTGGTATGAAAATTATCCCGGCGGCCTGTCAGTATTTTATGTCCATAAGCCTGGTGCCCAACATCCCATACCAATTGGTCGTAGGGGGTGTTATAAACATAATGCAGTGCAGTTGTTAGCTCCACTACTCCAAGACTGGCACCAAAATGACCACCGTGAACACTTACCACATCAATAATATACTGGCGTAATTCATCACAGACCTGGTGTAATTTTTCACGGGATAGTTTTTTCAAATCGGCCGGAGAATCAATGGTTTGTAAAAGTGATCCTGGTGTAATCTGCATGCTGGGATTTTATGGATGTAAAATTAGTGATTTATGGCAAAGAGTAAAGAGAATAGCACTATTTAACAAAAACGTCTGGAAAAGGTTTTTATTACCAATCTCCCATTTACAGCCCTTATTTGCCATTGATATAAAGATGGAGGCAAAGGGTAGCGGTAAACTATAATTTTGCTCCTATATTTATACCTATAATGTCTAAAAATAAACTTTACTGGATACTACAGGTTGGGGGTTGGGGCCTGGTGGGCCTTGTAATGCTGCTGTTTGCTCATATCTACGATGTTCAGATTTCAACACCTATCCTACTAAAAAGAATTACAATTGTCTTCTTTGCTGGTATAATCACTACCCATGCTTTAAGGGGAGTTATTAAATGGAGTGGCTGGATGCTGTTGCCGGTCGAAAAAGCACTTCCCCGGCTTATTATAGCAGTATTGTTTACATCCATTTTATTCAGTGTCCTTATTTTAGGTTCAATAGAAGTATTTAATCTCAGTACTGAATCAAAGCAAAATATATCTTTTTTTCAAAAAGTGCTGGGTTCTACAATTGATAACGGTCTTTTTATATTTCCCTGGTTGATGATCTATTACTTTTATCATTATTACAATAAGAGCCGTCGTCAGCAGCTCGATACTTTAAAGTTAGAGTCATTGGTAAAAGAACTGGAACTGAAGACCATCAAGGCACATATCAACCCTCATTTTATCTTCAATTCTTTAAACAGTATCAGGGCCCTTGTTGACGAAAATCCCCAACGGGCCAGGAAAGCAGTAACGGAGCTGAGTAATATTTTGAGAAGCAGCATGCAGACAGAAAAAATGGAAACGGTACCCCTTGAGAAAGAACTGCATATTATTAAGGATTATCTGGCATTAGAGAATATGAGGTTTGAAGACAGGCTTAAAGTAGAATATGATATTGATGAGGATACCCTGGATCAGCCAGTCCCACCCATGATGCTGCAAACACTGGTGGAAAATGCAATTAAGCATGGAATCAGCCAGCAGATCAATGGAGGTGTAATAAAAGTAATTTCAGACTTTAAAGGGGATTATCATGAGTTGGTAGTTCAAAATACCGGTCAGCTGAATGGTTCTGTAAACACAGAAGGATTTGGTATTTCCAGCACTACCAACAGGTTAAACCTGCTGTATGGTGACAAAGCCAGTTTTGGTATAAAACAAATTAATGGCTCTTTGGTAGAAGCCAAAGTATTAATACCGGTTGAAATTCATTAAAAATATCAGAGATGAAAGCTATTATTATCGATGACGAACGCCTGGCAAGGCTGGAATTAAGAAAGTTGCTGCAGGAATTTCCGGAGATAGAAGTAATTGATGAGGCCGTCAATGCAGATGAGGCAATTTCCAAAATAGAAGCGACTCATCCAGATCTTATTTTTCTTGACATACAAATGCCCGGTAAAACAGGGTTTGATATGCTGGCTGAACTGGATAAGGCTCCTCATGTAATTTTTACCACCGCTCACCATGAATTTGCATTGAAAGCTTTTGAAGTCAATGCGCTGGATTACCTGATGAAACCTGTTGAACCCAAGCGTTTAGCCGATGCTATTCAAAAATTACAGATTTCAGAAAATAAGGAGATTCGTTCAGAGACGGAATTCACTAATAACAGTATTTTATCTGAAAATGACCAGGTGTTTGTAAAGGATGGTGAAAGATGCTGGTTCGTAAAACTGAGTGATATCAGGTTATTTGAGAGTGTGGGCAACTATGCCAAAGTTTTTTTTGCAAACAATAAACCTTTAATCCTGAAATCACTGAATGCGCTGGAGGAAAGATTGGATGAAAAAATATTCTTCAGGGCTAATCGCAAGCATATTGTTAACCTAAGAATGATTGAAAAAATTGAACCCTATTTTAACGGTGGTTTATTACTGGATATGAAAGGAGGCGAGAAGATTGAAGTAAGCCGCAGGCAAACGGTGAAGTTCAAAGAAATGATGAGCCTCTGAGTTTATAGTGAATAGCGGGTTGTGCAGCGAACAGCTTAAAATATAAAAGTTGTTCATTTATTAATTTGTCAAGTTTACAAATGAGAAAATTTATTTTAATGGGGTTGTTGACTGCAACAACCTCTTTTTTATTGATTATAAGCTGTGGTACAACAGAAAATGCTGCATCAGCGCCGGCGCCGGGTATTGATAAAGTAATTAATGTAAGGGAAGTGGAAAGGATAGAAAAGACACTTGCTTCAGATGCAATGCGGGGCCGGCGGGCTTTTACACCCGACATCGACAGGGCAGCTGACTTTATTGCCGCCGAATTCAAGGGCATTGGATTGCAAATATGGAATAATAACAATAACTACAGGCAGGAGTTTGCGATGGTTCGTACTAAAAATATTGCTACTTCAGGAAATTTTGACGGAACTGTTATTGATGCAAAAAATATTATTGTAATTACATCTCAATCCCAATTTAAGATCAACCAAAGTTCAGGTTACGAAACAGTGTCGATTAAAGCCGGGATGAATCTTCAGCTAGAAGCAAGAAAATTTGTCCGTTCCAATAAAAATCTGCTGGTACTGGTAGATAAAAGTTTTAGTAACAGCTTCGGCAATTTATCAAGACTTAAATCGTCTATGTTTAAAGCTTATACTAATGTGGTATTTGTGCTTTCTGATACTGACCCTGCCCGTTTCAACATAGAATCCACTCATGAGATAACTGAGCAAAAGCTTGCCAATATAGTGGCTGTGTTGCCGGGGAAGAATAAAAGGGATGAGTATGTGGTATTTTCAGGTCATTATGACCATCTTGGTGTGGGTAAACCGGTGAACGGAGATTCTATTTATAATGGTGCTAACGATGATGCAGCGGGAATAACTGCTTTGATCATGCTGGCTAACTATTTTAAGCAACAGAATAATAACGAGAGGACAATCGTATTTGCTGCCTTCACAGCAGAAGAAGTAGGTGGTTTTGGCTCACAATATTTCTCCCGTCAGATTGATGCAGATAAAGTCATGGCCATGTTTAATATTGAAATGATAGGTACCGAAAGTAAATGGGGAAAGAACTCGGCCTATATTACCGGGTATGAGAAGACCAATATGGGTGAAATATTAGCCAAAGACCTGGAAGGAACGGCATTTGCTTTTTATCCGGATCCATACCCGCAACAGCAATTATTTTATCGTTCAGATAATGCCACCCTGGCTAGACTGGGAGTACCGGCACACACCATTTCTACCTCAAAAATGGATGTGGAACCTCATTACCACAAACTGACTGACCATGTGGAAACACTTGACCTGACTAATATGACTGAAGTGATAAAAGCGATTGCTTTAAGTTCAAAAAGTATTATCGCAGGAAAAGAAAGCCCAACGAGGGTCAAAGTGGACGAATTGCGTTAAGCCTTTACGGGTACAGTGTGCACCGCATCACTCATTTCTCTTATTAGTGAAGCATCTTTTTCAATGGCATTGCCTACCACGATTACATCGGCACCGGCTTTGCAGTTCAGGTAAGCTTTTTCAGGTTGGATGATACCGCCACCGATAATCAATGGGACTTCAATATGGTCAGCCACTGCTTTTATCATGCTTTCCGTGATAGGTCGTTTAGCACCACTGCCAGCATCCATATAGATCAGTTTCATACCCAGCATTTCACCCGCCATAGCTGTACACATAGCTATTTCATTTTTGTCAGCCGGTACAGGAGCTGCATTACTGATATAAGAAACAGTAGTGGGGGCACCCCCATCTACAACGATATAGCCTGTGGGCATTATTTCCAATCCGCTCTGTCTTACAAACGGAGCAGACACCACATGCTGACCAATCAATAATTCAGGATTACGGCCTGATATTAAAGAGAGATATAATAAAGCATCGGCAAACTTGCTTATTTGCGAGGGGCTGCCCGGAAAAAGAATTACCGGGATATTGCAGTTTTGTTTGATGTGCTGCACACATTCATCCAGGTGATTAGAGATAACCAGGCTGCCGCCAACAAGAAAATAGTCAACCTTTGCTGAAATAGACAGTTCTATCAATTCATCCAGCACCGACGTGTTCACCTTATCAGGGTCGATGAGTACAGCAAAGGATTTTTTCCCCTGCTTTTTCTTATCGGCCAATGTGTTATAAATAGTTGACTTCATCCGGTACCGGTTGGTTATTGCAAAAATGCGAAAAATAGTTGGCTTTGAGGCAGGTAAAAACTTCTTTTTGTCATAGCCTCAGGTAGCCAGCCAACTGCAGAATATGATTATTGGTAAACAGGCTACCTTTTCCATTTACGTATTGGTTCATATAGCCGATTTCAATATCAGCTTTTGGATGGGGGCGGTAACCTAGTGCCAGGTACAATCGATTCTGGTCAAAGATTTCCCCGTTAACATTCGCTGTGTTCCCAATATTGATAAAGATTTCATTCTGCAAAGCAGCAAACATTCCATTTGAAAAAGCTTTTTCATTTTTAAAAGGGAAAATATTCCGGTTAAAATACCGGAAACGGTTAGCATAAACAGAACCGTTAGTTTCCAGTTCATTATTTATAATAATGACTTTAGAAATAAACCGCTGTTCAATCCTGAAACGATGACTTACAAAAATAGTTTTCAGTTTATGATTGAATAATAGCTGTTCCCATATTCTATGTTCAGGTGCAAAGCCGGCAACATTTCCTATTATTCTTTTATTATTGATAAAAGCATAACCCGCAGTTGCAATTATTCTTTTATTCAGATGAAAGTTGATACCGGGTCGAATCAATAATGTTTGGGTTTGCTGCCATCGATTTGTACTTCTGAGTTGAATGTCGGTATGCAAGCTTGTTTTTTTACCGGTTTTTATGGTATTAAAGGAAGCCAGCCAACCGGTAAATTGTGCCTGTGCATGCAGCTTAATAAAGAACGGGCTGCATACGATAATAAGGGCAGTTATTATAGACTTGATCATATACGCAAAATTGCAAAATAATGAGATTAATTGTTTTTTATCATTTGTTTAAGTCTGCGTTATGCGACAGGCAAGGCTTTCAGGTTTATATTTTTATGAAATACAGCAGGATAAAGCCTTTCAGCGGATTTATTACAAAAAATCCTTACCTGTTTTGCGTTTCAGGGCAAGGGTGGGTTGTTAATAATTTTTTAATAGTTGGGATTGAATTTTCCAAAAAAAATTTGTCCAAAAAATGATTAGAGGATGTGAAGAAATTAGCTAAACCAATACAGGTAAGCACTTCGGGATTTTACGATTTGCTTATCCACACAATGTTAATATTTGAAGGTTTGAACTTCATGTTATAAAAAATACTTTCGTAACAGACCTCTCGCCAGAGTGGTCTGTTTGTAACCAGGACCAAAAACCCAGTAAATTCTTTCTAGTTATGGCAAATAAGAAGCAGGCATCCGCCAAAAGCGGTTTGCAATTTAGTCGTCGCTTCACCCGTGAGGATGTGAATGTGTATGATATGTTCGAATACGATTATCGTACCTCTGTAATCCGTAATCCATCGGGTGAAGTTGTATTTGAAATGAATAATGTGGAAGTACCTAAACAGTGGAGTCAGATTGCCACAGACATTTTAGCCCAAAAATATTTTCGGAAAGCCGGTGTGCCACAACCCGATGGCAGCCTGGGAAGAGAAACTTCTGCAAAGCAGGTGGCACATCGTATGGCTAACTGCTGGAGAGTATGGGGTGAACGATATGGTTACTTTGGCGATGAAAAAGATGCACAGGTTTTCTATGATGAATTGGTTTATTCCATATTGAACCAGATGTGTGTGCCCAATAGCCCGCAGTGGTTTAATACAGGCTTATATGAAAGTTACGGTATCACCGGTAAACCACAGGGACACTACTATGTAGATCCAAATGATGGTCAGCTGAAAAAATCACAGAACGCATATGAACGTCCCCAGCCGCATGCCTGCTTTATTTTAAGTGTGGACGATGACCTTGTGAATGAAGGAGGTATTATGGACCTTTGGGTTCGTGAGGCAAGGATCTTTAAGTATGGTTCTGGTGTTGGAACAAACTATTCCAACCTTCGTGGCTCCGGTGAAAAATTAAGTGGTGGCGGAAGTTCTTCAGGTTTGATGAGCTTTTTGAAAATTGGCGACCGTGCAGCAGGTGCAATCAAATCTGGTGGTACTACCCGTCGTGCAGCTAAAATGGTTTGCCTGGATCTGGATCACCCGGAAATTGTGGAGTTCATCAACTGGAAAGTGGAAGAAGAGAAAAAAGTGGGTGCGTTGATCGCTGCCGGTTATCCTTCCGGATATGAGGATGAAGCATACCGAACAGTAAGCGGACAAAATTCTAATAATTCCATTCGTATCCCCAATTCCTTCTTTGAAAGACTGGATGCTAATGAAGATTGGGAACTTACCGGCAGAATGGATGGCAGGGTGATGAAAAAGATTCCTGCCAGGGAACTGTGGAACCAGATTGCCTATGCTGCTTGGAGTTGTGCAGATCCCGGAACACAATATAATACCACTATTAACGAATGGCATACATGTCCCGAAGGCGGGGAGATCAGGGCTTCTAACCCCTGCTCTGAATATATGTTCCTTGATAATACGGCCTGTAACCTTGCTTCTGCTAACCTGATGAAGTTCTTTGATGCAGAAACGAACCAGTTTGATGTGGAGGGTTACGAGTACAACTGCCGTTTGTGGACAGTAGTGCTTGAGATATCTGTATTGATGGCCCAGTTCCCGTCTAAAGAAGTAGCGCAGTTAAGTTATGAGTACAGAACACTTGGATTAGGCTATGCCAACCTTGGTACTATGCTGATGGTTAGCGGCATTCCTTATGACAGCGAAGAAGCAAGGGCCATTGCCGGAGCTATCACTGCTATCATGACCGGTACTTCTTACAAAACATCCGCAGAGATGGCACAGGTGCTTGGTGCTTTCCCGAGATACGAGGAGAATAAAGCCCATATGATGCGGGTAATGCGGAATCACCGCCTTGCTGCCTATGATGCAGATGAGTATGAAAACCTGAGCCTGAAACCACAGGGTATTACCGTTAAATATTGTCCTGATTATCTGTTAAAGGCTGCATGCAAAGCTTGGGATGATGCAGCGGAACTGGGTGAAAAATATGGTTACAGGAATGCACAGGCCACTGTAATCGCTCCAACAGGAACCATTGGGCTGGTGATGGATTGTGATACAACGGGTGTAGAGCCAGATTTTGCTTTGGTGAAATTCAAAAAATTATCCGGTGGTGGTTATTTCAAAATCATCAACCAGTCAGTACCGGCGGCCCTTAAAAATTTAGGTTACTCTGAAAAAGAATCCGAAGCTATTATTAAATACGCAACAGGATCTGCATCTTTTGCCGGGGCTCCTTTTATCAATCACCAGACATTGAGTGAAAAGGGATTTATTGCTGATGAGATCAAACGGCTTGATGCAGCCGCACTCACCGCTTTTGAGATTGGGTTTATTTTCAATAAATATACTTTGGGTGAAGAATGCCTGGAACGACTTGGCTTCACCCCTGAACAATACAATAATTTTGAATGGAGCCTCCTGGAAGCACTCGGATTCACTGATGAGCAGATTGAAGCCGCTAATGATTATGTATGCGGAACCATGATGCTGGAAGGTGCACCGGGACTGAAAGAAGAACACCTGCCCGTTTTTGACTGTGCCAACAAATGTGGAAAGAAAGGTCAGCGCTATATCCATGCACATGGCCATATCCGCATGATGGGAGCCACCCAGCCGTTTATTAGTGGCGCCATCTCCAAAACTATCAACCTGCCCCATGAAGCTAAAGTAGAAGAGATTGCAGATGCTTATTACCTGAGCTGGAAATTGGGTCTGAAGGCAAATGCTCTTTATCGTGATGGTTCTAAATTATCACAACCACTCAGCAACAAATCTGATAAGAAGAAAAAAGCAGATATTGTTGCCGAAGAAGAAAAAGCAGTGGTTATTGAACAGCAGGTTGAATCCAATATTGTTGATTTAGGTAAACTGACTGTTGAAGAATTGCTGGAAGAGGTACAAAAAAGGGTACAGGCTTCTCCGGATACCAAGCTGAAAAGGAAGCTGGCCAGCATTGTTGAACGCCGCACATTGCCAGCCAAACGCCGCGGGTTTACACAAAAAGCAAAGATCAGTGGTCAGGCTGTTTTCCTCCGTACCGGGGAATATGCAGACGGAACATTAGGTGAGATCTTTGTGGACATGGCGAAAGAAGGTGCTACGATGCGCAGTATGATGAACTGTTTTGCGATTTCTGTTTCTATCGGTTTGCAATATGGGGTGCCGCTGGAAGAGTTTGTTGACAAATTTGCTTTCACCCGGTTTGACCCATCAGGCTTTGTAGAGCACCCGAATATTAAAACAACTACTTCTATTGTTGATTTTATCTTCCGTGTATTGGGCTATGAATACCTGGGCCGTACAGACCTGGTTCATGTACTGGATAAACCGGAAGTAATGAATACCGGTGGTGATGACTGGGATGAAGTCCCTTCCAATCCGTTGGAATATGTAAAAGATCCGGAGTTGTCAAGTGTTCGTATCACTCCTTCGTCCGGAACAGTAGCTCCGCAACCGGTAAGAAATCAGCGGGCTTCCCAACCGGTTAAGACGGAATCAAGTATAGATGCCATGAATGCGGTAGCTAAGAATATGCAAAGTGACGCACCAGCCTGTAATGTGTGTGGCAATATCATGATGCGCAGCGGCGCCTGCTACAAATGCCTGAACTGCGGGAACCAGGGCGGTTGTGGCTAAAAATGACCAAGGACGGAAAACCAAATAAAAATGTACCCATTAATTCTACATCCCGGCTAAAAAGCCGGGATGTTTTATTATTATGGAGGTAGTTTTAAAAAGTACCCAATGCATTAAATTAATATGAGTAGAGGAGTTGCTTTAACCCGTAGTTTTCCGCTTTAGAAAAAGTGTATTTCAGCAGGGATTTCCTGCCTCTTTTCTCAAAAGAGGTATTACTTTCAAGCTTCAATTTGTAACTATGAGAAACAGAATCCTTTTCCTCTTGCTTATCGGAAGCATTGTATTTCAATCCTGCAGCCGTGCGATGACACCTTATGATGCAGCTAATCATCCCCGGGGAAAAAAATGCGCCACCATTAAGTAATCATATATTTTTATTGGAATAAGATCTTCGGGATCAGGACGAATTAATCTCCCCCGAATACATTATTAACAGCGCCTTCCAGCATGGGAAACTTTTCTACCACAAAGTTTTTGATGGTGGTAATGGCTTTTTTGGCCTGCTCATCTGTAAGGCCTGCTTCTGCTTTTAATTTCTCTATTAACTCCTGCATAAGGTTCTTTTTTTATTAAAAGTAAAGGAAAAAATTGCGTACAATATTAAAAAAGGAGGAAAATGAATGTCATTTTTGTATAGATAAAGGAGGCTATATGGTTTGTGAAATATGATATTTTTAGTATATTGCAAATCTTTTCAACGCTTCTGGTGAATCCGTATAATTTCTCCAAATTCCTAGACGAAGATCCTTTTGAATTCAATTCCTGAATTTTAATGATGTTGCCTAAACCTCCTATGGTATACTTTATGAGAATTAATAAAAAATATATTACAACATTAGTGATAATGTTGATGCATTTTACCCTGTTTGCACAATCATGGATACCCCTTGGTCCGGATGATTTCAATCAACCTTCTTATTTCAATCCTACTACTTTTACCTCGGTAGCTATAGATACCGCTGCAGGGATACCTTATGTGGTATACAGGGATGGGGGTAATGGTAACAAGGCAACTGTGGCCAGGTATACATCGGGATCCTGGCAAATTGTAGGATCAGCCGGCTTTTCATCTACCCAGATTGAAAATGCCCAGATCGCAATTGCCCCTGACGGAACTCCTTTTGTGGTTTACCAAACACAAAATGGCGGCGATCCATTCAGGTTAGATGCAACGGTGATGAAATACTCATCAGGTTCATGGTCTGTTGTGGGTTCAGTTAATGCGCAACAGATTGCATTTTCAGGGTTTCCTGATTATTATCCGAATATTGCCATCGCTATCGCTCCGGATAATACTCCGTTTGTTGCATATGGAGATTATACATTGGCAGTGGCAGGTACAGTTAAAAAGTATGATGGTGCCAACTGGGTAACTGTAGGGGCTGCAGGCTTCACAGGCTCTTCACAGGCAATGGCACTTTCATTGGCCATTGATCAGAATGACGGGACCCCTTATGTTTTATTCAGGGATGACCAGGCGACAACGCAATATGCAGCCACTGTGATGAAATATGATGGCGCAAGTTGGGTATTGGTTGGAGCAAGAGGTTTCTCCAATAGTGCTATTATCAAATATCCCTCCATTGCCATTACTTCGGACGGAATTCCTTACGTAGCTTACCAGGATGTTACACGTAGTGGTAAAGCAAATGTGATGTTGTTTAACGGAGCAAATTGGGTAAATGTAGGAGCTGTAATAGGTTTTTCAACAGGTGCTGCTGAATATGTTTCAATTGCAATTGATCCACAAGACTTTACTCCTTATGTTTCGTATAAGGATGTTGCAAATGGGAATAAAGCCACCGTCAAAAAATTCAATGGGGTTAGCTGGATAAATGCCGGGACTGCCGGCTTTTCGTTGGGTGGGGTACAGTATACAACAATGGCCATTGCAAATGATGGAGTACCTTATGTAGTATACCAGGATGCAACAAATAATTCAAGAGCAACAGTGAAAAAACTTGAAGCTGACTGGACAACGGTTGGTGCTACCGGGCTTTCTGAAGGACCGGCAGGATACACTTCTGCTGTTTTTGGGACAGATGGATATATGTATGTTGGTTATAAGGGTAGTAGCAATAAGGCTACAGTAAAAAATTATGTTTCCGGCGCCTGGAATATTGCAGGTAATGCCGACTTTTCTTCCGGTACGGCTAATTTTATATCACTTTCGTTTAATGCGGCAGACGCAAAACCCTATGTTGCATACCAGGATGGGGCCAATTCCGGAAAAGCGACCGTTAAATTTCTGGCACCAGATAATGCATGGACAACAATTGGAACTGAGGGATTTTCTACAGGTAGTGCAAGTTACACCTCCCTGGCAATCAGTACTACGGGAACTCCTTATATAGCTTATGCTGATGCGGATGTTACTTTTTCAAACAGAGTCATAGTTAAATCATTTAATGGCAGTAGTTGGGTAAATACCGGGGCACAGCCAATCTCAGTCGGGTCGGCTTCCTTTGTTTCACTTGCACTTTCTACTGGAGGAACACCTTATGTAGCCTATAATGATGCAGATGTATCTATAGGAAATAAAGCCATCGTTAAAACATATAATGGCAGCAGTTGGGTGAATTTGGGGACACAGCCAGTATCTGCAGGTGTGGCAACACACATTGTACTTGGTATTGCTCCGGGCAGTGGAGATCCTTATATCTGTTATGCTGATGCAAGTAATAGTAATAAGGCCACTGTAAAAACCTATGATGGTGCTGCATGGGTAAATGTTGGTCCTGCAGGGGGCTTCTCAACCGGCGCTGCTACCAATCTATCACTTAGTTTTACTGCAGATGGAACTCCGTATGTAGCATACCAGGATGCTGCCAATGGCAACAGGTTGACAATAAAGAGATTTACAGCAGGTACATGGACAACCGTAAATGCAGAAGGAATTTCTGCTGGTGTTGCTAATAATATATCCCTGGTAATAGGAAATGATATTCCTTATGTGGCCTATACTGATGGATACGCATGGGCAAAAAGTGTTTGTTCGGCGGCAGGTATCAACTGGGTTGGATCGATCAGCGATGCCTGGGAAAATCCGTTGAACTGGAGTTGTGGTATCCTGCCGGATGCTAATAGCGAAGTAATAATTTCCAGCGGCTCCCCTTTTCTCCCTGTTATCAACTCAAATGTTTCTGTTAAAAAAATTACTGTGAATAACGGCGCATCACTTACAGTCAATACTGGATTTACTTTGACATTAACAGGTACAAATTAATCCTCAGGTTAATAAGTTAAAAAAAATGCTGAGTTTTTGACTCAGCATTTTTTTTGAAAATATTTTATATTAAGCCACTTTCAGCAAGCTTAGCTTACTCTTATCAAAGTTCCTTTTCGCATATTCCAGGTCAAGGTTAAAATGTGTTTCCTTAGAGGAGGGTAATTCATACATAGCATCAGTTAATATGCTTTCACATATACTTCTGAGGCCCCTGGCGCCTAATTTAAACTCCATGGCTTTTTCTACCATGAAATTCAGTACCTCTTCTTCTATTGTCAATTGTATGCCCTCCAGTTCAAACAATTTTGTGTATTGCTTTATAAGAGCATTCTTAGGCTCTGTAAGAATAGCTCTCAGGGTCGTAGCATCCAGCGGTTCAAGATGTGTTATTACGGGTAAACGTCCTAAAAGTTCAGGGATTAAACCAAAGCTCTTCAGGTCTGTTGCATTTACATAGCTTAGCAGGTTCTTCTTCATATTATCCTGCAATTCTTTGTCAACATTAAAACCTATCGTGTTGGTCTGTATCCTGCGGGCTATAATCTTATCAATACCGTCGAAAGCACCACCGCAGATGAAAAGAATATTCTGTGTATTGATCTTAATAAGCTTTTGCTCAGGATGTTTCCTGCCACCCTGTGGAGGAACGAGTACATCGGTTCCTTCCAGTAATTTCAGCATTCCCTGCTGAACACCTTCACCACTTACATCCCGGGTAATGGAAGGGTTATCGCCTTTACGGGCAATTTTATCTATTTCATCAATGTAAACAATACCCCGTTCTGCAGCGGATACATCATAATTGCAAACCTGTAAAAGTCTTGTCAGGATACTTTCAACATCTTCGCCTACGTAACCGGCTTCTGTAAATACAGTGGCATCTACGATAGCAAAAGGAACATTCAGCATGCGGGCAATACTTTTTGCCAGTAAAGTTTTACCGGTTCCGGTTTCACCCACCATTACAATATTACTTTTCTCTATTTCAACTTCATTCCCGGAATTAAGATCAGCTGTTTTTTGTTGTAAACGTTTGTAATGATTGTAAACAGCAACAGCTAATACTTTTTTAGCCTCGTCCTGGCCTATTGCATATTCATCAAGGAATTTT
Organism: Chitinophagaceae bacterium; assembly: GCA_041738795.1. Taxonomy (GTDB): domain Bacteria; phylum Bacteroidota; class Bacteroidia; order Chitinophagales; family Chitinophagaceae; genus JJ008. The sequence continues at coordinate 464,223 of JBGSPB010000014.1, forward strand.
TTTATCTCAATTGGCTTCTTTACGGTGAGTTTGAAAGAAGATGTGCTTTTGTCATCTTTTACTGCAAGTTCCTGGTCAATAATTTCCCGGGCATGTTCCACGCAGTTTTCACAGATATGTCCTTCCTGACCGGCAATTAGAATCTTTACCTCATCGCGGCTCCGGCCACAGAATGAACAATGTAATGGGTTTTTTGCCATAATTTATTAACCTTAACTTAACCTGAAAGGCTCTGAGAATTGATTCTCAATCTACAAAATTATAAAACCACCCTGATAAGGGCGGTTTTATTTATTTATACAACCTAAATATTTGATAAAGAGAAGATTATAGCTTTTCAACCAGCTTATCGGCAATACCATATTCAATAGCCTGGTTTGCATTCATCCAATAATCCCTGTCAAAGTCTTTCATGATCTGTTCCACTGTTTTATTACAATTTCTGGCTAAAATGCCAGCACCAATCTCTTTTACTCTTCGGGTTTGCTCCGCTTGAATTTCCAAATCGGTACTAACCCCCTGAATGTATCCACCCAAAGATGGCTGATGAATCATTACCTCACCATGCGGAAAAATATAACGGCTGCCTTTTTTACCACCACTTAATAAAATACTGCCCATAGAAGCTGCCAGGCCCATACAAATTGTACTTACCGGGCTCTGGATCATTTGCATCGTATCATACATCACCATGCCACTGGTAACTACACCGCCGGGACTGTTGATATAAAATTTTATTTCTTCCCCTGGTTTGTCAGCATCCAGCAACAACAGTTTGCTTACTACATCTTTGGCACTTTTGTCATCCACAACACCCCATAGATAAACAGCCCTTTTTTCAAAAAAATATCTTTCTAATTTCTTACTGAACATACCAAGATCACTTTTGGGTTGTTCTTCTTTCTCTTCTTCTTCATCCATTCTCCAGTCAGCGTATAAAAATTGTTTGCGATTCATGTAAAGAGTTTAATAGTTTAAGATTTATACATCAATAATTAATCTTTCTTCTGCTTTCTTGGATTTATCAGCAACACTTCGTCCACCAATCCATATTCTTTGGCTTCAGCTGCAGTCATCCAGTTGTCCCGGTCAAAATCTTTTTCAATTTGTTCAATTGATTTACCCGTATGGACATTTACTACTTCGTATAATTCTCTTTTCAGTTTGCGAATTTCATTCACTGTGATTTCAATATCACTGGCCTGTCCGCCGATGGCACCGCTTGGCTGGTGCATCATTATACGGGAATGTTTCAAAGCGGCCCTTTTACCCTTTGTACCAGCGCCTAACAATACACAGGCCATAGATGCGGCAACACCAATACAAATGGTGGCAATATCAGGGCTTACGTATTGCATGGTATCATATACTCCAAGACCAGAGTACACGCTGCCGCCAGGGCTGTTGATGTACATATTGATATCTCTCGATCTGTCAGAAGAGTCAAGGAATAACAATTGAGCAGTTACGATATTAGCTATTTCGTCATTGATAGGGTAACCTAAAAAAATGATACGGTCCATCATAAGCCGGCTGTATACATCCATAACAGCCACATTAAGGGAACGTTCTTCAATAATATTAGGAGTCATAGCAGTTACCAGATGAGAGGCATAACTATTGAGGGTATTGCTGGAAATACCACGGTGTTTCACCGCATATTTTTCAAATTCCGAATTAAAGGTCATGTGAGTGAAAGTTTTAAGATTTAGTGTTTAAATTTCCTGATCAGCTGATTCTTTCTCCTTGAACAGTAGACATTTAAACTCCTCAAATATCCGTCCAAATGCCGTAATTGCAAAATCAATGACAAGATGGCTTTACAGGAGAAGTCTGAAAGTCAGCAAACACGAAAAATCCGGAAGCCTATTCTGTTTTTTGAATAATTCTTCCGGACTTTCTGACTTGTGGTCTTAATGACTTAATGGTGGTGATGCTGATGTGTTTCCACCATTTTAGTAAACTCATCTGCTGTGATGTCTTTGTCAGTGGGGTTTAACTTTGTGGCAGCCCACTCAAATATTTTTTGTGTCTGGATGCGGTTATAAGCATCTTCCACATATTTCCTGTCTTTCATCATCTTTTCCACATAATCATTAACCCATGGCTGGTCATCACTAAGGTTGGCTCCTCCCATATAACTGAAGAGCTGTTGTTTTGCAAAATTCCTGATTTCTTCAGGAGTTGCCTCAATAGCGTTTTCCTGAACGATTTTGTCAGAAATCAAGGTCCACTTTAATTGGCTGAGGAATTTCGGGAACTCATTTTCAACCTCTTCATCGGTCTTCGGGTTTTCTCCTTGTGTCTTCACCCATTTTTTTAAGAATCCCTCCGGGAATTCAATTTTTGTGTGGTCCACCAATTGATGAAACACCTGGTCATGGATCTGGTTAGTGGCCTGTCCGTTCCAATATGCCTGTATTTCTTCTTTGATTTTATTTCTGAAATCGGCCTCTGTTTTTACTTCCTGGTTAGGGTAGAGCTGGTTGAAAAATTCTTCATTCAGTTCTCTCTTCTCCATTAAACCTACTTTTGTGATTTCAATCTTGAAGTATTTGTCAGCAGTGCCTGCATCTTCTTTATTCAATCCAAGATCGCCAATGATCCACTCCCTTTCTTTTTCGTCAAAAGCTGTTCTTAATTGTGCAGTTTCTGTGTCACCTGTTTTTTTACCCATCCAGTTTTTGCGAAATCCTTCTGCAAAATATTTTACCAGGATAGAATTATCTTTTTTAATACCACCTTCCACTTCATTACCATCCCCATCTGCTTCTGTAAAATTTACATTCAGCACATTTTCTTCAGAGATTACTGTCTCTTCATCTTTCATATTGCCGTAGCGGTTCTGCAAACGGGTGATCTCATTGTCCACCATTTCATCTGTAACAGTAACAACGTAGCGGGTTGTTTTTGCTTTTGCTAAATCAGGTAATTGAAAATCGGGTTTCATTCCGATTTCAAAATGGAAAGTATAATCTGCCGGGTTGTTTACATCCAGTTGACGAAAATCGGATTCCAATGGCAGGGGCTGGGCAAAAATATCAAGTTTGTCATTTTGCAGGTAGCCGATCAGTTCACGGTCAACAGACTTCAATATTTCATCAGTAAATAAAGAGGGCCCGTACATTTTTTTAATTAACCCTGAAGGAACCATTCCTTTTCTGAATCCGGGGATATTTGCTTTTTTGCTGTACTCTTTCAACGCCTTTTCAAAAGAAGGCAGGTAATCGGTCTTTTCCAGCTTCACGGTTAACTTCTCATGCAGCAGGCCGATGTTTTCTTTGGTTACTGTAGCCATATTATTTGTTTAAAGTTCGAAGTTTGAAGTTTGAGTTTAACATCGAACTTCAAACCTCAAACCTTGAACTGGTGATTGTCCGGATGGAGGGACTCGAACCCCCATACCTTACGGCATCAGATCCTAAGTCTGACGTGTCTACCAATTTCACCACATCCGGGTTTTGGGGCTGCAAATGTAGGATATTTTAGCTTACCGGAATGATTGAAGAAGAGATAAAATATTGGGGCTTGCAGAAAACCGCAAAATAGTTGCAAAATGCTTTAACTAATATGTACCTATTGCTTATTGACACTGTTATTCATAACTACTGAATATTCTCAACGAGGCACTGGGTTTCCCTTAAAAATTTGATTCCCTGGACAACTGGTGTAACGTATTGCGCTAAACTTGTTATTACGAAACTAATTGTTGAGTAGAAAGCTGTACTTACTCCTTTTTGGGTCTTGTTCTGTCAGATTGGTCTATATATAAAAACATGCCTCCACTTTCACCCTTCCAATATTCATGAAGGATGAATTTCTTAGGCAGGGATTAGTTATGAAAAGTGTGAAGGAGAAAAAGTGTGGATTCTTAACTTTTTATTCTAGATTATTGTTATCAGTTTTTCATTTGGGAACTGGTATTTTCCGTGATATTTCTCTTTATCCCTATTGCTCTTTTGACCTCTTGGCTTATTTCACTAAATTCGTAGACCATGGAAACTGTTGCACAAATACCAAAGTATAACCTGAACGAAGAGGAAGAGAAAAAACTCATCCTGAGGGAGTACAGATCCCTGCTGAAGGTGATAAAATCCAAATTAAAGCCAGGTGATAAAGCCCTGGTCAGAACTGCTTTTGAAATGTCGGCAGAGGCACATAAAACCATGCGTCGAAAAAGCGGCGAGCCTTATATTCTTCACCCGATAGCTGTAGCAAAAATTTGTGCCGAAGAAATTGGATTAGGTATTCGCTCCACCATCTGTGCGTTGCTCCATGATACGGTAGAAGATACCGACATTTCACTCGATGATATTAAAAGAGAATTTGGCGAAGAGATCACCAGGATTGTTGACGGACTTACCAAAATTGCCAACGTCATTGATGTGAATGCCTCACAACAGGCAGAGAATTTTAAAAAAATATTACTGACACTAACCGATGACCCCCGTGTAATTTTGATCAAACTGTCTGATCGGCTGCATAATATGCGGACACTGGACAGTATGAAGCGGGAGAAACAACTCAAAATATCTTCTGAAACGGTATATGTATATGCTCCGCTGGCGCACCGGATGGGCTTATACACTATTAAAACAGAGATGGAAGACCTGGCCATGAAATACATGGAACCGGACACTTATAAAGAAATTGCCCGTAAACTGGCCGAAACAAAAAAGGAAAGAACCAAGTACATCAATGAATTCATCAAACCAATCAGGGATAAATTAGAAAAAGCAAATCTTACAGCCGAAATACATGGCCGTCCTAAAAGCATCCACTCCATCTGGAACAAAATGAAAAAGAAAGGAGTAGGGTTTGAAGAAGTGTATGATCTTTTTGCTATCCGTGCAATCCTTGATTCACCGCCGGAAAGAGAAAAAGAAGATTGCTGGAAAGTATATTCCATGATCACAGATGAATATAACCCATCACCCGAAAGATTAAGAGACTGGTTGAGTAACCCTAAGGCAAATGGCTATGAAGCTTTGCATACCACCGTAATGGGCCCGCAGGGCAAGTGGGTAGAAGTGCAGATCCGTACAAAAAGGATGAATGAAATTGCTGAGAAGGGTCTTGCCGCTCACTGGAAATACAAAGAAGGCGCTACTGATGAAAGCCGCTTTGATAAATGGTTTCAGCAGATACGGGAAGTGATCACTAACCAGGAAACGGACAGTATAGATTTTCTCCAGGATTTTAAAACCAGTTTCCTTGCAGAAGAAATATATGTGTATACACCCAAAGGCGATGTGAAAATGTTGCCGGTTGGGTCCACTGCACTCGATTTTGCATTTGCCATTCACAGTGCGATCGGTGTCAAAACAATCGGCGCAAAGGTTAATCATAAACTGGTTCCTATCAGTCATAAGCTCCATAGCGGAGACCAGGTGGAGATCATCACCAGTAACAAGCAAAAAGCATCGGAAGACTGGTTGGGGTTTGTTGTTACTTCCAAAGCAAAAGGAAGAATCAGGGATGCATTGAAAGAAGAAAAAAGAAAAGTGGCCGACGAGGGTAAATATGCTGTGCAACGAAAACTCGAGGGCATGGGAGCTTCTTTGTCGCAGCATAATATTGATGAACTGGTGCATTGGTATAAGCTGGGTTCTAACCTGGACCTGTTTTACCAGGTGGCTGTAAAGAATATTGATTTAAAAGATATAAAGGATTTCAAGATTGCTGGTGACAGGATAGAAGCTCCAAGGCCGGTAAAATTGCATAATGAGAAACATGATTTTTTGCCCCACCATGTTACTGGTAAAAAAGATGCGGAGCTGGTAATATTTGGAGAAAGCAGTGATAAGATAGTATACAACCTTGCTAATTGTTGTAAGCCTATTCCGGGTGATGATGTGTTTGGGTTTGTAACCACCGGTAAAGGACTTACCATTCACCGTACCAACTGTCCAAATGCCGCCAAGCTACTGGCTAATTATGGACACCGGGTAGTTAAAACAAAATGGGCTAAGAACAAGGAGATATCATTCCTGACAGGGGTGAAGATCGTAGGTATGGATGATGTGGGAGTGGTAAATAAGATAACCAACCTTATTTCCGGGGAATTAAAAATAAATATTGCTGCACTGACCATTGAGGCTAACGAAGGATTGTTCAAAGGCAATATCAGGCTATATGTACATGATAAAGAAGAACTCGACAACCTGGTGCAAAGTTTACTCTGCCTTTCAGGTATTGAATCTGTGGAAAGGTATGATATGGAAGATATTCCATCATAGGAGGATTGATACTCATCATTTAAAACATAAGCGTATTTTTCCTATTCTCTTTTTGTCCACAATCAAGCCGCAAAATTCCGCATAAACCCATTTTTTACTTACCTTGAAGGCCGTTCAGGAACTGATTTTACCATACCAACTGCATCTGTTTTTATGAGACTAAGACTGTTGAAAGTTTTTGCCCTGCTGGGCTTTGTTTTGCTTTTTTCTAAAGAAATTGCTGCACAAAATTGTATTCCCACCAATATAAATGGGGCCGTAATCAACAGGGATTGTTCACAAATTTGTAATGCATTAGCCTTTCAGATCCCGCATATCAAGTCATCTTCAGATTACACCCTGGTAACTACACCTTATGCTCCTTATCCCTATAGCACAGCAACGGGGGCAACAGATATTGCGTTGTATAATGACGATCAATACAGTAGTCTTATAAATTTACCTTTTACCTTCTGTTTTTACGGACAATCCTATACAAGTGCTGTTGTCGGCTCTAATGGGATAGTTACCTTTGATCCGGCTAATGCTGCTTGTGGTAATGCCTGGCAAATTACACAGCCAATTCCATTTGCCGGGGGAACAATTTGCAGTTCAGGTTCTACTTACTATCCCCGGGCATCAATCATGGGTGCTTATTCAGATTTAGATCCCCGGACAGTAGCAAGTCCTTCTACCAGAAAAATACAATGGGAAGTGATCGGTACTGCTCCATGCCGGAAATTTGTGGTTAGTTATTATCATATCGGAGTGTTTGGAGTTCCAGCGTCTTCCTGCCCGGTTCCTGCCAATACTTTTCAAATGGTAATGCATGAATCAACCGGGATCATCGAAATATTTTTTCAGCAAAAGTCATGTGCTTCTACCACTAATGCAGGAACAGCTATCCTGGGTATTCAAAACTGGAACCAAAACCAGGCTATTGCTGCACCCGGAAAGAACAATACCGTTTGGAATGAAAGTAATACAGGTTATAAGTTTATTCCGTCAGCAGGTACGTCAAGATATGTTACTTCTGAGTTACTGACTATGGGCGGAACATTGGTAGCTACAGCTGATACAAGCACTACAACAGCAGGATTGCTTGATTTAAGTTTCCCAAATGTTTGTGTCAACGGAAGCTCGACAAATTTTGTAGTCAGGACAACCTATTCAACTTGTGACGGTTCACAAAACCAGCTTGTTTCTTTTGATACTGTGACCGTAAATCTTACACAAATGCAGGCTGGTGCTGCATCGGCTGCCACTTCTTGTAATGGTTCTGCTGATGGTACTATTACAGTTACTCCAACCACTGGTACAGGTCCATTTACTTATACTATGGATGGAGGTGCCCCAATTACCGGCCCGGCACCTTATACATTTACCAATGTTCCGCCTGGTGCTCATACTATTTTTGTAACAGATGTTTTTGGATGTGTTTCTCCCCTAATTCCAGTTACAGTAGTTGCAGGTCCGCCTATTTTAACTACTGCCAGTAAAACAGATGCCTTATGTAATGGAAGTGCAACTGGCACGATCACTGTAGTTCAACCATCGGTAGGAACAGCTCCTTTTGAATATTCTTTAGATGGTACTACCTGGCAAACTAATAATATCTTCACTGGCCTTGCGGCCGGTGCATATACCGTTTATTTCAGGGAAGGTGGTGGTTGCCAGGGAACATTACCGATTATTGTAGCAGAACCTACTGTTTTGGCAACTTCTGTTTCAGCGTCTGCTGCTATTTGTAATGCACAAAGCAATGGTACCATATTAGTAGCAGCAAACGGAGGTGTTTCTCCTTACCAGTATTCGCTCAATGGCACTACTTGGCAAGGCAGCAATATGTTTAATGTTCCTGCTGGTAACTATACGATAACTATCAGGGATGCGAATGGCTGTATTTCTACCCAGAATACTACAATCACAGAGCCTGCGGTATTAGCTGCCAATGCTGCTGCTACGAATGCAAGTTGTGATGGTGGAAATGATGGAACAATTGTAGTAACCGCCAACGGTGGTAACAGCAGTTATTCCTACTCCATCGATGGCATTAATTTCCAGTCCTCTAACCAGTTTAATGTGGCACCGGGCAATTATACGGTTACTGTAAAGGATAATTTAGGTTGCAGCACCACGTTCAATACGACAGTTGGCCTTACCGATAATCTTACATTGGCACAGCAAGCGGATCCGGTTATTTGTGAAAGCAAATCAGTACAACTGCAGTTGAATTCCAATGCCACTCAATATGCATGGACGCCGGCTACAGGGTTGGACAATGCTTCGATCTATAACCCGGTAGCAAATCCCACTGTTACCACCCAGTATATTGTTACGGCAACATTAGGCCGTTGCAGCGCAAATGATACAGTAACGGTAAATGTAAATGCAGCCCCGGTTCCCAATGCCGGTGTTGATGGTTATATCTGCTATGGTCAAACCTACCAGTTGAGTGCTTCCGGCGGTACACAATATTCATGGTCGCCTTCCATTTACCTGGATGATGCCAATAGTGCAAATCCCACTTCCACACCTACAAAGGATATCACTTATACTCTGTCGATTTTGTCTGATGCAAATGGATGTGCTTCGCTGGTTACAGATAATATGCGGATAGATGTGACGCCCCCGATAAAAGTAAAGACCTATCCATACGACACAATCGGTTACCCTGGTGACCAGTTCCAGATATTGGTTGTTCCATCAGATAGTGATGTCATCAATTATACCTGGAATCCAACCATCGGATTAAGCAATCCTAATTCAACCATTGGAACAGGTAATCTGAATATTCCCAACCCTATAGTAACAATTGGTGCGATCGGTGAGGATATTCAATACCAGGTTATAACTTCCACGATTGCAGGTTGCCGGGGAGAAGGATATGTAAAAGTGAGGGTGTATAAAGGCCCGGATATTTATGTGCCAACAGGATTTTCGCCAAATAATGATGGCAAAAACGATAAGTTCACTCCGTTCCCTGTGGGAATGAAGAGCTATAATTATTTCAGGGTCTTCAACCGCTGGGGCCAGATGGTCTTTTCTACTTCAAAGCTTAATGATGGGTGGGATGGCCGCCTGGGTGGTCAGGAACAGCCCAGTGGTGTATATGTGTGGATGATTGAGGGGCTTACCAAAGATAATCGTGTAATAACGAAGAAAGGAACAGTAATGCTGATACGATAGGAGACAAGGCTGGTTTTCCTTCGTTAATAAGTCAAATTTTTTGGGAATAAAATAAATGTAAAGCCACCGGATTTAATTCGGTGGCTTTTTTGTGAACCCGTATTTTTGCCCTGCCTTTGCTAATTTATCCAACGAAGTTTTAATGAAGTTGGAAGCTAAGGCAGGCTGGCCCGCCAATTTCAAAGAGGCACAAGAGAAAAATAACTGACAACTGAATCATGGTAGATGTAATACTTGGCCTCCAGTGGGGCGATGAAGGAAAAGGAAAGATTGTTGATTTTTTTGCTAAAGATTATGACCTCGTGGCCCGTTTTCAGGGTGGCCCCAATGCTGGGCATACTTTATATGTTAATGATAAGAAAGTAGTGTTGCACCAGATTCCTTCCGGTGTGTTTCATGAGGGTATCATTAATCTTATCGGCAATGGAGTGGTACTTGACCCGGTAACGTTAAAAAGAGAGTGTGACACGGTGGCCTCTTTTGGCATTGATCTGAAAAAAAATCTTTTCATTGCAGAGCGGACACATCTCATCCTTCCAACTCACAGGGCCCTTGATAAAGCTGCAGAGCTTTCAAAGGGAAATCAGAAAATTGGTTCCACTTTAAAAGGAATAGGACCCACCTACATGGATAAGACAGGACGAAATGGCTTACGGGTAGGCGATTTACTCGATAAGAATTTTACTACACAGTATATCAAACTGCGCTTAAAGCACCAGCGGCTGCTGGATAATTATAATTTCCAGGAGGATATTACTGCCTGGGAAGAAGAATTCTTTGAAACAGTCGAATTCCTGAAGCAGCTGAATATTGTAAACGGTGAATATTTTATCAATAACCAGATAAAGGCAGGTAAAAGAATTCTTGCAGAGGGAGCACAGGGAAGTATGCTGGATATTGATTTTGGAACTTTCCCATATGTTACCTCTTCCAGTACAATTTCGGCCGGTGTTTGTAATGGCCTGGGTATAGCACCTCAGCAAATAAGAGATGTGATCGGTGTAACCAAAGCTTATTGTACCCGTGTAGGCGGTGGCCCGTTCCCAACAGAACTGGAGAATGAAACAGGGGAAGAGCTAAGGAAAATCGGAAATGAATTTGGTGCAACAACCGGCAGGCCACGTCGTTGTGGTTGGATAGACCTCGTCGCCCTTAATTTTGCCTGTATGATAAATGGGGTCACAAAGATCGTCATGACAAAGGCTGATGTGTTGGATGCTTTTAAGGAACTGGAAGTTTGTACCGACTACGCTCTGAACGGAAAAGAAAGCCGGGAAGTGCCTTTCCAGATGGAAAGACAAAAGCCAACACCTGTATATAAAGCCTTTACGGGATGGAATACAACAACCAGTGCAGCAAAAACGTATTCGGAATTGCCTGATACGATGAAAACCTATGTTAACTTTATCAATAAATACCTTGGTGTAGATATTCATTTCATATCCAACGGACCCGGACGGGATCAGATAATCCAGGTAAAATAAATTTTTCATTTTTGCTTGCCACCTGTGAAAATCAGCGGAGTTTGTGAAACAGAAAAAAAACATTTTAAAAATTTGGCGGATTAAAAACTTCGCTGAAATTTTACAACATTAATCCTGTTAAACTATGGCCACAAAACCAGTAAAGGAAAAAAAGACAACCGGCAAAGCAAATGCAGCATCTGAAAAAGAGGCGGCTAAGAAGTCTTCCCCTAAACCTTCTAAAAAAGAAGAGGAGGAGGATGACGATGATGACATTGAAGATGATGAAGAGGTAAAGCCTTCTAAAAAGGGAGGTAAAGCTGCTGCTTCCAAGAAAAGTGGTGATGATGACGATGAGGAAGATGCTGAAGATGAACCCGATGATTGGGAAAAGCCGGAAGAGGAAGAAGAGTGGGACCCCGACTTTGATGAATTTGATATTCCGAAATCAAAAGGGAAAAAAGCAGGTGGGGCAGCTCCGGCCGGAAAGAAAGCAGCCGAAGAGGACGACTTTAAATTTGAAGATGATGAGTTTAAGGACTTGTTTGACGACAAAGATTATGATGATGAGGATGATGATTATTAATAGTACATATTTGGTCACTGACATTGAATAACACAACCCCGACTAATTGCAACTTTACTGTAAGTGATTTTGGGCAGATGAAACAAAAAGTGTTGAACTGGGCAAAACGGTTCAACACTTTTTGTTTTCTGGATAATCATCAATACCAGCTTGAACCTCATACTGTAGAATGTCTGTTGGCTGCAGGTATTAAAAGACAGCTTACCACCAACACAGGTGATGTCCTGGGGCAACTGCAAACTTTCCTTGATGCAGGCAACAGCTGGCTATTCGGCCACCTGGGGTATGATCTGAAAAATGAAATTGAGCAACTCTCCTCCTCTAATCCGGATAAAATAAAATTTCCAGACTTATTTTTCTTTGAACCCGAAGTGGTCATTCGTCTTTCAGCAACCGAAATGGTGATTGAGTCAGACAATCCCCATCTGATTTTTAAGAGCATAACTGAAGTTTGCGCAGCAACCGATGATGAAGGACCTTACTCTTTTGAAATACAAAGCCTGATCTCACAGAAAGAGTATATTTCTATTATTAAAAAATTGAAGGAGCATATTTTAAGAGGTGATTGCTATGAAATTAATTTTTGCCAGGAATTTTTTGCGGAGAATGCAGTCATAGATCCGTTTTCAGTATATAAAAAATTGAGTAAGGTATCTCCCAATCCCTTCTCTGCTTTGTATAAACTAAATGACAAATGGTTGATATGCGCCAGTCCGGAACGTTTTCTGAAAAGAAAAGGGCCTCAGATTCTGTCGCAACCAATTAAAGGAACTGCTAAAAGAATATTGAATAGTGCTGCGGAGGATCAAAAAAGCAAAGTGGGATTACTAAACAGTGCCAAAGACCGTTCTGAGAATGTAATGGTAGTGGACCTGGTGAGAAATGACCTTGCAAAAATTTGTAAAGAAGGAACTGTGAAAGTGGATGAGCTTTATGGAATTTATTCCTTTCCGCAGGTACACCAGATGATATCTACAGTGAGCGGTATATTAAAAGAGGAGGTGTCCTTTTCAGAGATCATCAGGGCCACATTCCCGATGGGGTCAATGACCGGTGCACCTAAGAAAAGAGTAATGCAGCTCATAGAGCAATATGAAAGAACGAAAAGAGGAATTTTTTCCGGTGCTATCGGTTATATTTCTCCGGATGGGGATTTTGATTTTAATGTGGTGATTCGAAGTATCATGTATAATGCATCATCCGGTTATCTTTCATTTGAAGCAGGTTCCGGTATTACTTACTACAGTGACCCCGAATTGGAATGGGAAGAGTGTGTTTTAAAAGCAGAAGCTATTAAGTATGTTCTGGAGAAAATATAACGATTGTAATTTGTTACCGGGAATTACTGCCTGCCGGGTTCAGCAGTAACTGCATACTTTCTTCGAGTATCTGGTATCTTTTAGCAATAAAAATGTTCATCTTTTCGGTTGGTAACCGAAGTTCATAAGTGCCGTTCAGGGCAATAGTATCATTGAAGCCCGGATTATACCGGTTGAAAGTCAGTTGGTCTATCCCGGTATACTTAACAATAACTGATGAGTTAAACCGCCCTGTAATCTTATAAGCTGTACTGGTTTTGAATTCCTCCTCTTTCAGCGTCGTGGGATTATTTAACAGCAAATCTTTTGTTTCTTCCTTTGTCACTGTTGTAATTCCGCCCTCTCCTTCAAAAACATAATGGGTCGAAATGAATTTTTTTACATGGTTCATTGATTCAGTGGGTAAGTGATATTGCAGTTTCCAGAAATCTTTGCTCCCGCTACGCCTGATCGCTTTATCTACATTACCCGGACCACAGTTGTAGGCTGCAATTACAAGTAGCCAGTCCTGGTATTTCAGGTAAAGGTCAGTGAGCATCCGGGCTGCAGCATGCGTACTTTTATAATAGTCCATTCTTTCATCATACCCGTTTGTAACAATCAGGCCGTATTGCCTTCCGGCTGCCGGCATAAAGGCCCACGGACCAACTGCTCCCGCCCATGATATGGCATTATATCTAAGGCCTGACTCAATTACTGCGAGGTATTTTAGTTCCTTTGGCAACCCATGTTGTGTCAGCACATTATCGATCATATCAAAATAAGGTTTGGCCCAATTTCTCATTGCCCGCAAACCCTTACCATATTTTGCCATATAGCTTTCAACAAAACTTACAGCCATTGGATTCAGTCTGGTGCCTGTTACTCCTCCCAGTGTCCTGGTTTCAAAAAGGTTTTTGAAGCCAAGTTTTGGATCTTTAAGAATTGATGCCGGCTGAATGAGTGAGTCTTTATTTACAGCAGCACCAACGATGCCTGTAAAATCAATTTTAGGTGCCTGTTGGTTTTTACCTGCCCTGGCTGATAAAAGCAACAGTATGCCAATCGTAAAGGGTAATATTCTTTTTATAAATGTCAACTTAATAGATTTGAAAAAAGCCTCAGTTTTCGACTTTCAATAGGCGAAAAGTTCAGGGCTTTAACAGCCTTGAAATCTGCAGTAAAGATACCTCATCGAACCGGTTTGCCATAACCTGAAGGCCAAAGGGCATACCATTGCTGTGTTTGAAAAGAGGAATCGAAATAGCAGGACAACCCACCAGATTTGCCATTACAGTGTAGATATCAGCGAGATACATAGCTATTGGATCATCCATTTTCTCCCCGGCCTTGAAGGCTGTAACAGGGGAAGTAGGCATGATAATAAAATCATAAGATTTGAAAATGGCCGCTGTTTTATCACATAGAAGCTGCCTTACTTTTTGGGCACGGGTAAAGTAAGCATCAAAATAGCCGGCACTTAGGACAAATGTACCAAGCATGATCCGTCGTTTCACTTCTTTCCCAAATGCTTCAGACCTTGTTAGTTTGTAAAATTCGGTCAGGTCAATATCTTTCTTTGCCGTCCGGTAGCCATATTTTATACCATCATATCTTGAAAGATTAGAAGAAGCCTCAGCGGTGGTTAGTACATAATAAGCCGGAACTATATAATCAAGTAGGTCAAACTCAATAGCGGCCACTTCATGGCCCTCTTCTTTTAATTGTTCAATCTTATTCTTGATGGAATTAGCAATTTCAATATCCAGGCTTGGGTGATTCAATGCTTCATCGAAATAAGCAAAGCGGAATTTTTTATTACCGGATAATAATGAGGAAAAAGCCGGAACTTCCTGATGTGAAACGGTGCTGTCATATTCATCGGCGCCGGCCATTACTTCGAGCAATACTGCTACATCAGGAACATTGGTACCAAAAATTCCGATCTGGTCAAATGAAGAAGCGTACGCTATTAACCCATACCGGGAGATTCTTCCATAGGTCGGTTTTAGTCCAATAATGCCACAGAAATCAGCAGGTTGACGGACAGACCCCCCTGTATCGCTGCCTAATGAAAGCATACAAAGACCAGCCTGAACAGCAACAGCGGAACCTCCGGAGGATCCACCGGGTACTCTTGTTTCATCCAATGCATTCAGTACTTTGCCATACGATGAGTTTTCATTGGTGGAACCCATCGCAAATTCATCGCAATTCAGATTGCCAATAATGATTGCTTCTTCGGTCAGCAGTCTTTCTATTGCAGTAGCTGAATAAATAGAAGTAAAATCTTTAAGAATATTGGAAGATGCAGAGACCTTATGGTCTTTGTAACATATAACATCTTTTATTCCTATCACAACACCATGTAGCTTACCAATAGCATGGCCAGCTTGTCTTCTTTCATCAAGTAATTTTGCCCTTTGTAAAGCTTCATCAGCATATATTTCTATAAAAGCATTGAGGTGCCGGGTGGAACGGATTTGTTGCAGGTAATATTGAACTGCCTGCAAACAAGTCGCTTTTCCTTCCTGTATTTGGGCATGAAATTGCTCAATGGAAGAGAATTCAAACAAAAGCTGGTGCTTTTTTAGTTAGAGAAAATAGGTGTAAGAAATAAAGATTAGTCCTTAACGGAGTTTTTTACATCACTGGCACTTTCTTCAATTTCTTTCTTCACATTGCTTTTAGCATCATTAAACTCACGAACGCCTTTACCCAGACCACGCATAAGTTCAGGGATTTTGCGGCCACCAAATAACAGTAAGACAATAACCAGGATAATGATGATTTCATTTGTGCCCAGCATTCCCAGTAATGTAGGTTGTATCATAGTCTGAAATTATTAGAAGTCAAAGATACTAAGTACTTAAAAATAAAGGAATATTAATTGGTAAAATGCCGTACATAAAAAAGCCCCGGCAATAAGACGGGGCTTTTTATATACTTCATTAATTTATTTAACAACTTCAGCGACAGCCTGGCGTTTTTCACGAATCCTTGCACTCTTGCCGCTACGTGTACGCTGGTAGAACAATTTGGCACGACGAACATGTCCTGTTTTGTTCACTTCAATAGATTCAATGTTTGGTGAGAAAAAAGGGAATACCCTTTCTACTCCAACACCATCAGATATTTTACGAACAGTAAAACTGGCTGTAGCACCATTTCCCTGCTTTTTGATCACATCTCCTTTAAAAGACTGGATCCTTTCCTTATTACCTTCTATAATCCTGTAGTTCACAGTAATATTATCGCCTGCTTTGAAGGCTGGAAATTCCTTTTTGCCGGACAATTGCTCATGTACATATGCTATAGCGTTCATAATCCTGATTTTTAGGGAGGGCAAAGGTAAGGAGTTTTTTGTTAATTAGTTAATTAGTTGATTGGTTTATTAGGCATCAAATCAGACTTTTTTTCTTTACTGCCTAATTCCCAATACCTAATAACCCTTATCTCGCTACATTCACCGCCCTTTTCTCCCGTATCACTGTTACTTTTATCTGTCCCGGGAAGGTCATTTCGGTCTGTATTTTTTGAGCAATTTCGAAGGAAAGTTTATCAGATTCCTGGTCTGTTACTTTATCAGCCTCTACAATCACCCTCAATTCCCGGCCTGCCTGTATCGCATAGGCTTTCTCCACACCATTATAGGCCATGGCCAGGTTTTCAAGGTCTTTGATACGTTGCAGATACTGCTGCATGATTTCTCTTCTGGCTCCGGGCCTTGCACCACTAATGGCATCACAGGCCTGTACGATGGGAGATATCACATATTGCATTTCCATTTCGTCGTGGTGAGCTCCGATGGCATTAACAACTGCAGGGTTTTCACCATATTTTTCGGCCAGTTTAGCTCCAAGCAGGGCGTGGCTCAATTCACTTTCTTCATCAGGCACTTTTCCTATATCGTGAAGCAGGCCGGCCCTTTTAGCCAGCTTGGCATTCAACCCAAGTTCAGCCGCCATGGTGGCGCAAAGGTTAGCTGTCTCGCGGCTATGCATCAGCAGGTTTTGACCGTAAGAAGAGCGGAATCTCATTCTGCCAACCATTCTCACCAGTTCCTTATGTAGTCCATGAATGCCCAATTCGATAACGGTTCTCTCGCCAATTTCCATCACTTGTTCTTCTATTTGTTTTTTGGTTTTTTCAACCACCTCTTCGATCCTGGCAGGATGAATACGACCATCGGCCACCAGTCTTTGTAAACTCAAACGGGCAATTTCCCGGCGAAGAGGATCGAAACTTGATAAAAGAATGGCTTCTGGAGTATCATCCACTATAAGGTCAACACCGGTAGCTGCTTCAATGGCACGAATATTACGACCTTCACGGCCTATGATCTGTCCTTTTATCTCATCACTTTCCAGGTTGAATACAGTAATAGAGTTTTCAATAGCCTGCTCTGCAGCAGTTCTTTGTATTGTTTGAATAACGATTTTACGGGCTTCCTTTCCGGCTTTTTGTTTGGCATCCTCTATTATTTCCTGTTGCAATGCAAGTGCCTTTGAATGGGCTTCGTTTTTCAGACTTTCGATCAACTGGGCTTTTGCATCTTCAGCAGAAAGGTTGGATATTTTTTCCAACCGGCGTATATGCTCTTCCTGGTGTTTTTCCAGTTCAGTTCTTTTGATATTAACCAGTTCAATCTGGCGGTTCAGGTTTTCCTTGATAGCTTCGTTTTCTTTTATTTGTTTATCAAGGTTGCCTTCTTTCTGGTTTATGGTTTGTTCCTTCTGACGGATCCGGTTTTCCGTATCATTTAGTTTTTTGTTCTTGTCGAGTATTTCCCTGTCGTGGGCAGATTTCATCTGCACAAACTTCTCCTTCGCTTCCAGTTCTTTTTCTTTCCGGATGGTTTCAGCTCGTAATTCAGCTTCCTTGAGGATGGTCTGCGATTGTAGTTCTGCTTCTTCTAGTTGTTTACGGGTATTTTTTGCAAAAAGGAATTTACCCAGTATGATGCCCACAATAAGGGCAGCAGCGCCGATGATGACGGATAGTATATTCGGATCCATTAATTTTTTTGTTTAATTGTTGCACAATGCTATTGTTTAATCTAAACTTCATACCTGCATCTGTCAGGAATACAGAAGTTTATGTAATTAGCGAAGATACAAAACAGGACTTAACGGATGAAATCGGGTATTTTGTTGCCTTTTGTGTAAGATTTTAAGGCTTTCGGCATTTTTAACGATGGTAAAGGATGTTCATTTCTGTAAATTGCTGGCCTGAAAATAAGTACATGAAAAAAATAATCCTTCTCATTGGCCTTTTGCCATTTTTTGCCTTGGCACAGGATAAAAGTAAAACCTTTAGCCTTGCGGGGAAAGTTAAGAACCTGAAATATATACCAGACTGGGTTTTTCTGCAATACCGCACCAATGGTGAATGGAAAACCGATAGTTTTCAAACAAAAGGGGGTAAATATTCCTTTGCTGGAGAAATTGCTGAGCCGGTGTTGGGAAGATTAAGGGTAAAATACAGGTCTGGTGATGATGGTAATAAAATAGCTACAGTTTCCGGCAGGGATATGGTGGCTGTCTTTTTACAGCCCGGAAAAATAAAGATCACATCAGTTGATTCATTTAGTAATGTTAAGGTAAAAGGTTCAGCTGCTCATTCCGAGTTTGTAAAATTGAAAGAGCAGGAAAAGCCATTTGAAGAAAGAATGAAGCCATTGATTGCAAAGTATACCGAATATGGTAAAGCAAAAGACAGGGAGAACCAGTCAAAAGTGGAGGATCAGATAGATGCTATCGATAAAGAAAAAAGTGAAAAAGTATATGGTGAATATGTAAAAAGGAATCCGTCTTCTCCTTTGGCCATGTATGCGCTGCAGCAATATGCGGGTTGGGATATTGACGCTGATAAAATAGAGCCGATGTTTAATTCATTATCCGGAGCTAATAAAAACTATCCCTCTGCAATTGAGTTTAAGGAGAATCTTGAGATAGCTAAGAAAACTGGTATTGGTAAAATGGCAATGGACTTCACTCAAAATGATACGCTGGGTAATCCTGTTACTTTGTCATCTTTTAAGGGACGGTATTTATTGATTGACTTCTGGGCAAGCTGGTGCGGCCCCTGCCGTACAGAAAATCCGAATGTGGTAAAAGTGTTCAATAAGTATAAAGACAGGAATTTTCATATCATCGGCGTTTCTTTAGACAGGCCGGGACAAAAAGAAAAATGGATGAAAGCTATTCATGACGACAAAATGGACTGGACACAGGTTAGTGATCTGAAATTCTGGGATAATGAAGTTGCAAAGCAATATGGGATCAAAGCCATTCCCCAAAACCTGCTGCTCGATCCGGAGGGTAAAATAATAGCTAAAAATATAAGGGGTGAGGAGCTGGAAAATAAGGTAGGGGAAGCAATAGAAGGGAAAAAAGGGTTTGTTCCAAATCCCTGAAGATGAGTGTTGTAACCAGTAAAGAGAATATATCTGATAATAAGCCGGTCAAAGACCGGCTTATTTATTGGTTAAGATGATTGTCCAGTAGTTTTTCTATTGAATCAAGCTTTTCAACCAGGTTTACTTTTTCCAGAAGAGCCGATTTTCCGGCCTGCTGTTCAGTTGCATACCAAATCATTACCATGGCGATATAGTCCTGCATGTCCTTGCCGGCAAACAGGGTTTTAAACTCAATAATCTTGTCATTAATTGTTTTGAGGGTATTTCTTACCACCTCTTCATCTTTCGGATCAATCTTGATACGGTATGTTCTGTCACCGATCAGGGCGGAAATAGGAATTAATTCATTCATATTGCTTGCATTTTCTGATTTCATTTACTACATTAGATACTTTATAAAAGCATCCGGCTACTCAATTGAAAACAAAGAGGTTAAGGTCCACTGTGGGAAACGAGTTACGAACCAAAACGTTTGCCGTTATGTTTGCTAAAGTTAAATCATCAGTTTTTATTGATGTATTACAATTTCAACTCAATACTCCCAAAGGTAATTGCCTTCGTGGTGTTTTAAAGGATGACACTGGCAGTATTTGCCGAACCATGGAAAAAAACATTGCAAAGGACAGGGAAGAATTGATATGGGGAGGTTTAAATGATTTGCCATATGGCCGGTATACACTGGAACTTTCACAGGGCGAGAATGAAATGAAAATGAATTTAGTAAAAAGAGTATAAGCTACTCCCCCAATAAAGTAATACAACGGTCAATCTCTTTCAGGTATCCATTAATTTTCTTTTCAAACTCTTTTTTATCCGCCTCACTCATTTCTCCGGTATTTAGTTTCAACACACTCACTTGCTGTTTTAATTCGTCAGTATTTATTTGATAAGCTGCTATTTTTTGTTGTGCTGATGCTAACTCCTGAATTAAGCGGCTGTTTTCTTTTTGCAAAGCAGCATACTGTTTCAGCAATTGCTGAAGCTTATCCTGTATTCGTTTTAGATGTAGTTCTGTGTTACTCATTTTCTGATTTCAGCCTGTAAATCTTTTTCCAGGCTGGTCATTATTTTACTCATCCAGCCATCAATTTCTTTATCAGTCAGTGTCTTGCTCTCATCCTGGAAAGTAAAGTTAACGGCCATTGATTTTTTGCCGGCCCCTAATTTTTCACTCTCGAATATATCAAAGAGTTTAATGTCCTGCAGTTTATCCAGCTTAATCTTTTGCACAGTTATTTGCACTTCTTCCCATACCAGTTCCTTTGAAACGATCATAGCAATGTCTCGCTGAACTGCCGGGTACCTAGATATTTCTTTGATTGTAGTTGTTTGTGTTGACGCCTGTTCCGACAAGAATTGCCAGTTAAGTTCGGCAAGAAAAACTGGTTGCTTGATGCCAAATTTATCCAGGATGGCTTTTTTTACTTCACCTGCCCCGGCGATAATTTGATTATTGAACTTATAAACAATATGATTATCCAGTTTTGGTACAAATAATTTCTCTATGGTGACGGGAATAATGCCCAGTGATTTCAGCATGGCATCCACCGTTCCTTTTAATAAATAAAAATCAGCGGAAACACCTTTTTGTTTCCAGCTATCTTCGGTTTTATTACCCGAAATAACAATACATAATTTTTCGCTTTCATTATACTTACCCGGTCCGGATGAACTGTAAGCTTTTCCAAACTCAAACAGGCGAAGAGAATTATTCTTGTGGTTCAGGTTATGAGCCACTACTTCCAGTGCTGTTTCAAAAAGTGAATTGCGTAGTATATTCAGCTCGGCACTCAGGCTGTTCTTCATCGTTACCATGCTCTGCAATTCCTCTCCGGAGAAGTAAGCTGCATTGGTAATGGAATTCGTCATCATTTCATTGAAGCCAAGTCCCACCAGGTAGTTAGCTGTTTTTTCACGGTATACTTCTTTGGCAAAATTCTCTTCAACAGCAGGGGTGATGGTAATTGCTTCAGGTATATCAATATTGTCAAGACCATCGATTCTTACTATCTCCTCGACGATATCGGCCGGTAAAGTGATATCGGGTTTATGATAAGGGACAGCTACTCTCAATTCATCAATACCTTCTTTCATAATTTCAAAACCAAGGCTGTTAAGAATATTTTTCACCGCATCGGGGTGATAATTCTTGCCACTCAGTTTTTTAATGTAATGCCATTTAATGGCAATTTCGGTCTTCTCTTTCTTTTTTGGGTAAATGTCAACAATTTCAGAGGTGATTTCTCCGCTGCAGATTTCCTTTATCAGGTTGGCAGCTCTTTTCAATACATTAACTGTTGCAGATATATCCGTTCCCTTTTCAAACCTGCTGGCAGCATCAGTCCTCAATCCATGACGGAAAGACGATTTGCGAATGGTTATGCCGTCAAAAAAAGCACTTTCAAGAAAAATCGTTTTTGTTTTCTCTGTTACCCCGCTGTGTAAACCACCAAATACACCGGCAATGCACATGCCTTCTTTTTCGTCACAGATCATCAGGTCTTCAGCACTGAGTGTTCTTTCTTTTTCATCAAGGGTTACGAACCTGGTGCCTGCTGGCAGATTCTTTACTATAATTTTTCTTCCATAGATAGCATCTGCATCAAAAGCATGAAGGGGCTGGCCAGTTTCATGTTGAATGTAGTTAGTGATGTCAACAATGTTATTAATTGGCCTTAGTCCGATCGCTTTTAATTTTTGTTGCAGCCAGCTTGGTGATTCTTTGATAGTTACATTATCGATACTTATACCGGAATAACGGGGACATGCGGTAGCATTTTCAACTTTTACATCAATAAGAAAAGATGTATTGTCAATTTTAAGGCTATTGGTAATCGGTAGTTTAGGCTTTATATCCTTTTTGTCATGATGACTTAAGTAAGCACAAACATCTCTTGCCACTCCCCAATGACTCATGGCATCCATACGGTTGGGGGTGAGGCCGATTTCATAAACTATATCGTTATACGGCTGGAAATATTCAGCGGCAGGGGTACCCACAGTTACTTCATCCGGTAATACCATAATGCCTGCATGAGAAGTTCCTAGCCCGATTTCATCTTCTGCGCAAATCATACCATGGCTTTCCACATTTCGGATTGTTGCCACTTTCATGGTTAACGGATCGCCGGTTGATGGGTAAATGGTTGTGCCGTGAGTAGCTACAACTACTTTTTGCCCGGCCGCTACATTCGGCGCTCCACATACAATTTGTAACGAATCTGTGCGTCCTATATTTACTTTAGTAAGTGTCAGTTTATCTGCGTTGGGGTGTTTTTCAGTGCTTAATACTTCCCCAATTACCAAACCCTGTAACCCTCCTTTTACTTCTTCATATTTATTCATGCTTTCCACTTCCAGGCCGATCGAGGTAAGGATTCGGCTCAGCCTTTCCGGGTCGACAGTTACGGGCAGGTATTCACTCAGCCATTTATAAGAAATCGTCATGTTCTGTATGTTCTTTTAATAGCTGCGAAGATAAAGGAAAGGGAGGAAGTACTTTTTTGCCAGGTATTACATCCGGTAACAGATAGCATTGATATTCATCCCGGCACCAACAGAAGCGAACAAAACTATGTCACCTTCCCGGAGGTCATGATTATCCCAAAAACCTTTTTTGACCATATCGAATAAAGTAGGAATAGTTGCCACCGAACTGTTACCAAGTTTATGAATACTCATTGGCATGACATGTTCCGGGATTTCCCTGATACCATATAACTTGTAGAGGCGGCGTATAATGCCCTCATCCATTTTTTCATTAGCCTGGTGGATGAATACTTTTTTTACTTCTTGAATAGAGATACCTGCTTTATCCAAACAATCTTTCATGGCTGCCGGCACATGCAGCATTGCATATTCATACACTTTTCTTCCTTTCATTTTTATATAACGTATACGGGGATCTGAGCCGGGAAGATTACTTTTGCCGAGGTATAAATAATAGGCTTCATCCAGGCAGTGACTTTGTACACTCCAGGAAAGAATTCCACTATTGGTTGATCCGGCAGGTCTTGCTTCTAAAATTGTTGCTCCGGCACCATCAGAAAAGATCATACTGTCACGGTCATAGATATCAATTACACGGCTTAATGTTTCTGTTCCCACAACCAGTGCCTTTTTGGCAACACCGGCTTTGAAATAAGTATCTGCCTGTATTACCCCCTGTACCCAACCCGGGCAGCCAAACAAAATATCATATGCCACACAATTGGGGTTTTTTATACCTAGGTCATGTTTTACCCGGGAGGCTAATGCTGGCAATACATCTGTTTGAATGGTATGCTTAATAACGTTTCCAAAATTTTGGGCAACAATGATCTGGTCTAAATCCTCGGGGTTAATACCACTATCTTCAATGGCTAGTCTCGCTGCAATGGTAGCCATATCGGAAGAATTCATGTCTTCAGCTGCATAGCGCCTTTCTTCAATACCTGTTATTTCCCCGAACTTCTCTACAATTTCCTGTGTGGGGGTAGTAATCTGCTTTCCATCTTCTCCATAAAAATCTTGTGTGACAAACTCCATGTTCGTTTTTGTGATGGGGGGGATGTAACAGCCGGTTCCGGTTATGATTGTTCTGATATCCATGATGTCGAACTTAAAAATTTAAGAAAATCAGTTCTTGTACAAATGTAGCGCAGTATTGGTTAGAGGTATCCAATTGCGGGCAATAATTTATTGCCGGCCACCCGGGTAAAACTAAGAGTGTATATATTGCAGCAGACCTTTTTTATCATTGAAATAGTTGATGCAATTGAAACTAAAAGCAATTCTGATATTGGGGATTATTCTGCTGTCACTGATACCAGTGTATGTATTTTACAGGTACCTGCACCAGGTGATGAAGCCAAGGGAATCAATCCGGAAATTCTTAATTTTTTTGCTCACCGTATTTACATTGATTTTTGCTTATACTTTTTTACTGGTTTTTACTATAAAAATCGTCTTTCGCGGGGCTTAGAAATATCTCCTTATTTTTACCGCATTAAAATTAAATGCTATGGCTTATAATCTTTTAAAAGGAAAAAGAGGAATCATTACTGGTGCGCTGGATGAAAATTCCATTGCCTGGAAAGTAGCTGAAAAAGCGTATGAAGAAGGTGCCTCTATTGTATTAACAAATGCACCCATTGCCATGCGGATGGGTGAAATCAATAAACTGGCAGAAAAAACAAAATCTGAAATTATTCCTGCAGATGCTACGAATGTAGAAGAACTGACCACCCTGTTCACTAAATCACAGGAAGTATTGGGCGGCAAAATTGACTTTGTGCTTCATTCTATTGGAATGAGTGTTAATATCAGGAAAAAGATACCTTATACAGAATCTAACTATGATTATTTTATGAAGGGGATTGATGTGTCTGCCATGTCCTTTCATAAAATGCTGGCAGTCGCGAAAAAACTGGATGCAATAAATGAGTGGGGTAGTGTAGTGGCACTAACCTATATGGCGGCTCAGCGTACGTATCCTTTTTATACCGATATGGCTGATATTAAAGCAATGCTGGAATCTATTGCCCGCAGCTTCGGTTATCATTATGGGGTGGAAAAGAAAGTTCGTATTAACACAGTCTCTCAGTCTCCAACAAAGACAACAGCTGGTACCGGGATAAAAGGATTTGGTGATTTCTTTGATTTTGCAAATTCTATAGCGCCACTGGGCAATGCCACAGCTGAAGACTGTGCCAACTATTGCATTACCCTGTTTTCTGATTTAACAAGAATGGTGACGATGCAAAACCTGTTTCATGATGGGGGATATTCCACAACAGGTGTAAGTAACGAAGTGATGCAGAAGTTGGGTGTTTCAGAGTAAGGGAGTGACGAAGGGAGCTATGTTAAAAAGCGGAAAAGCGATAGGCAGTACCGGGTGTGACACGAGGGACGATGATAGCAATGATACACCGGTATTCTTAATTTTCATAATGATAAAGCCTCCTAAACGGAGGCTTTATTTATAAATATGTAGGCTCATCATTTTCCTAATACTCGTCCTCATTAAACAAGAAGTCATCCTGGGTAGGATAATCGGGCCAGATATCTTCGATAGTCTCATATACATCACCTTCATCTTCTAATTCCTGCAGGTTTTCTACCACTTCAATGGGGGCGCCGGAGCGAATAGAGTAATCTATCAACTCATCTTTGGTTGCAGGCCAGGGTGCGTCTTCAAGGTACGAGGCTAGTTCTAAAGTCCAAAACATCTTCTCAGGGTTTTTGTTTTTGAATAAGGTTTTGGGCATCCGACTTCCTTTCGGATACCCCCTAATTTTCCGCAAATGTAGTTGTATTAACGAATTTTCCAAATCCTTAGTTGTTCACCAGGTTTTGAAGAATTTCTTAAGATTTCAGGTTTAACCGAAACCATTGTTTTTGCTGCTGCCCTCTATTTGCGATATTTGACTGATGATAACCGGCAAAAAAATTTATAAACGATACGGAAAAGTTGAAGTCCTGAAGGGTGTTGATGTGGAAATAGGGAGGGGGGAAGTAGTTGCCATTGTAGGCCCTTCCGGTTCCGGGAAGAGCACTTTATTGCACATCCTTGGCACCCTGGATAAAGCAGACATGGGTGAAGTGAGTATGAATAATGTTATCATCAATTCATTAAGTGGCAAAAAGTTGGCAGCTTTCCGAAATAAGCATATCGGCTTTGTTTTTCAATTTCATCATTTACTGCCCGAGTTTAGTGCATTAGAAAATGTTTCTATCCCTGCCTGGCTGGCTGGCAGAAAGAAACCGGAAGTAAAAGCGGAAGCAGAAAAATTATTAACTATGCTGGGGCTGTCACAAAGAATGGATAATAAACCAAATCAACTGTCCGGGGGTGAACAACAACGGGTGGCTGTAGCAAGAGCATTGATTAATAAACCTGATATCATTTTTGCTGATGAACCTACCGGTAATCTCGATTCGGCCAATGCCAAAGATCTGCACCGGTTGTTTTTTGATTTAAGGGAACAATTCAGTCAAACATTTCTGATCGTTACACATAATGAAGAACTGGCACAGCTAAGTGACAGGGTTTTGCATATGAAAGATGGTAAGATTGTGCAGTAAAGGAATTTTACTCAGGGATGGTTATTGAACCATGTTTTTAACTCATCCAGTGTGTTAGCTACTTTAGTTCCATCAGTCCACCAGTCGTGAAAAGTGAGTGGATAGAGTACCAGTTTTCTGTCCACTCCCAGGGTTCCAAGTTTAGCATACATGCCACTACTCTGGTCAGGGTTTACAATGATATCAAGTTCGCCATGTAAGAAAATAGTGGCAGGAGCAGTTGTTGTGGCCTGGTATTGAGGGCTGCAACTTTTATACCGTTGTTCTGAAGCCGGTGTTACAGGAATCAATGGCATACCGAGGAATGGATTGAGTAATGGGTTATAGATATTAAAACTGTAATAAGCCATAGCAAAAAGGTCTGTGGGGCCTGCCAGTGAACCAGCTGCTTTTACTTTACCATTTGCATTTCTTGTATACGCATAACAGAGAGATAGATGACCACCGGCACTGTGACCCACGATATATAATTTCTGGCCATTGAAAGTGTGAACAGCTGACTGGCGCAAAGTAAACTGAACAGCACTGTCAATATCATCCAACTGCATTTTATAGTTATCTGCTGTATTTAAAGTTAAACGGTAATTAATATTGGCAACGGCAAACCCCCTTTGTTTAAATCCATTAAGGGCCCATATTAATTCATTTTTATCTCCGGTGGCCCAACCCCCGCCATGAATAATAACCACCAGCGGGGTATTGGAAGTTCTGTTAGCCGGTAAACCAAGGTCTAATTTCTGAGCAGGATCAGCTCCGTATAAAATATTATTGATAATGGTATCTCTCAATACCACTGGTCCATTGGGTGGTGGATCAACAGGACTGGGCTGACAACTGCTAAGCAGATATGTTAGTAAAGTAATTGTTGAAATTAGTTGTAGCCGCATTTATTAATTGTTTACAGATACATTAAACGTCCGGGTTCTATTTATATGCCGAACAGGTTAATAATTAATTGGTAAAATAGCAAAATTTGGTGCTAATTTCAGCAATAATAAACAGCAATAAAGTTAAACTCTTGGCTTCCAGGGCATTTCTCCCACAAGTAACTGGTGACCGGTGTAGCGGCTTAATACAAATAAATAATCACTAAGGCGGTTGAGGTATTTAAGGATTACTTGTTCCACTTCAAGGCTTTCTAATTCTAATCGGACACAACAACGTTCTGCCCTGCGGCAAATACAACGGGCAATATGTAAATGAGAAACTGTGGTGTGACCGCCGGGCAGTATAAAACTTTTCATTTCTGGAATGGATTCATTCATTTTATCCATTTCTTTTTCCAAAAGCTCTACATCTTTTTCTTTCAGATCGGGTATCCTCATCTTTGGCTCTTTGATGGGGTCACAGGCTAATGAGGAGCCAATTGTGAATAAGCGATCCTGTACTTCCTGTAAAACTGTACGGCTGTTCTCATCGGTCAGTATATCCCTGCACAGGCCAATATAGGAGTTGAGCTCATCTACTGTTCCATATGCTTCAATGCGGAGATGTGATTTGGGAACTTTTGTTCCCCCAATCAATGAAGTAGTTCCTTTATCTCCTGTTTTGGTATAAATTTTAAAAGCCATTTTATTGCGGGATGTTCACAGAGAACAATTTTTATCAAAGAAAGGTTTTACGGGGAACAGTAAAAGATTAAGTTTTTCACAGTCAGTGGTGAGAATATTCGCCAACATTCTCGTTTTTTTTATCACTTTCAATTATTCCATCCCTGAGTCTCACAATGCGATGGGCATGGTTGGCTATATCTTCTTCATGTGTTACCAGGACAATCGTATTTCCACCTGTATGTATCGTATTAAAAATCTCCATGATCTCATAAGAAGTTTTGGTGTCCAGGTTACCGGTGGGTTCGTCAGCCAGGATTATGGAAGGGTTATTAACAAGGGCTCTTGCAATGGCTACCCGCTGGCATTGTCCACCGGACAGTTCATTGGGTTTATGATGACTTCTGTCCGTTAGGTTTACCATCTCCAGTACCTGCATAGCTTTTTCGGTTCTCAGTTTACGGTTCATGCCTGCATAGACCAGAGGCAGAGCAACATTTTCAGCCGCAGTTAGGCGAGGCAGCAGATTGAATTGCTGGAAAACGAACCCGATTTCTTTATTTCGTATTTCAGCCAGTGCATTGTCTTCCATTTCACTCACATCATTATCATTCAATATATACCTGCCTGCTGTCGGTGTATCCAGGCATCCTATAATATTCATCAGGGTGCTTTTCCCGGAACCGGAAGGTCCCATCAGTGCTACATATTCATTTTTAAAAATGTCCAGTGATACACCTTTAAGAACCTGCAATTCGTTCTTCCCCATGAAATAACTTTTTTGAATATTCTCCAGATGAATGATCCCCTGTGCCATATTATTTTTTTATCACTTTCGGAACCTTGAAAAATTGTTCATCATGCAGCGGGGCATTTTTTAATGCTTCTTCCCGACTAACTGATCCTTTTATTTCATCTTCTCTCAGTACATTCACTTCTTCACTCATGTGCAATAAAGGCTCAATACCATCGAGTTTCAGTTCATTCAGCTTTTCTACAAAACCAATCATCCGTTGCAGGTCATTTTTAATTTCAGCCTTTTCTGATTCATTAAACTGAAGGCGGGAAAGATGGGCCAGTTTATCCACCAGTTTATCGTTAACTTCCATATTGCAAAGATAGTAAGGAGTCGTTAGTCGGGAGGGATGAGTTTTGCAATCAGAACGTCTCCGGCTCCGGTATACAGACTCCTGACTAATTACTATCTTCGCCAGCTCATGGAAAAAAGGAAAGAAATAGTAATGAGCGGCATCCGGCCTACCGGTTTTTTACACTTAGGTAATTATTTTGGAGCCGTAAAAAACTACGTACGGATGCAGGAGGATTTTGAATGTTATTTTATGCTGGCAGATCTTCATTCATTGACCACCCATCCCGATACAAAAGAATTAAAAGCAAATGTACACCGGGTATTAGCAGAGAATATTGCCTGTGGACTGGATCCTGATAAAGTGGCACTCTATTGCCAAAGTCATATTTATGAAACGGCAGAACTTTACCTGTACCTGAATATGCTTGCGTATAAAGGGGAACTGGAAAAAACAGTCACTTTTAAAGATAAAGTAAGGCAGCACCCGGATAATGTAAATGCCGGATTACTTACTTACCCGGTACTACAAACAGCCGATATAATTCTGCACCGTGCATTGTATGTGCCAGTGGGCAAAGACCAGGAGCAACACCTGGAAATGGCAAGAAATTTTGCTAATCGGTTCAACCATCGATATGGAGATGTTTTTCCCGAACCGCAGGCATTCAATTATGGCAGTGAACTGGTAAAAGTGCCCAGCCTGGACGGAGCCGGTAAAATGAGCAAGAGTGAAAACCAATATGCTACTTTATACTTATCGGATGATGATGAACTGATCCGCAAGAAAGTGATGAAAGCAAAAACTGATAGTGGGCCGACAGTACCAGGCAGTCCCAAGCCTGATTATATTGAGAATATCTTTCTGTTAATGAACCTGGTGAGTTCAGAAGATGTGATTAAAAAGTTTGAAGAAGACTATAACCAATGTACCATCCGTTATGGCGATATGAAAAAGCAACTGGCGGAGGATATGGTGAATTTTATAAGTCCGATCAGAGAAAAGGCCGAATCGATCCGTAATGACGAAAGGTATTTACAGGAAGTAATGGAAAAAGGAGCCGCAAAGGCCCGGATAAGCGCTAAAGCCACGATGGAACTGGTGAGGGAGGCTATAGGGTTAAAATATTTCTGATTTATTTTTAATAGGGGTCTTGGAATAGTGAGAATTCAATACTTTTAACGCCTATTCATTTTTGAAATTAAAAATTCTCCGCCGGCCGGCGGACATGGGGTATGGCAAAAGCAAAGAAACCAAAACACATAGCCGTAGCAGGAAATATCGGTGCCGGTAAAACCACATTGACAGAAATGCTGAGCAAGCATTACAAATGGATACCCCATTTCGAAGATGTGGATCACAATCCCTACCTCATGGATTTTTATGAGGATATGCCCCGCTGGAGTTTCAACCTGCAGATATTCTTTTTAAATAGCCGCCTTCGTCAGTTAGTGGAAATTCAAAAGGGAACAGAGACAGTGATCCAGGACAGAACGATTTATGAAGATGCCAACATCTTTGCACCCAACCTGCATGAGATGGGCCTGATGAGTAAAAGAGATTTTGATAATTACTTTCATTTTTTCCAGACTTTAAAAACGCTGGTTCAGCCCCCCGACCTGCTGATATACCTGAATGCTTCTGTTCCCACTCTTGTTGGACAAATTCAAAAAAGAGGCAGGGAATACGAAGAGAATATCCGCCTCGATTACCTGAAAAAGCTGAATGAGTTCTATAACAAATGGATTGGGGAGTATAAAGAAGGTAAACTACTGGTCATTGATGTTGACAAGAATAAATTTGCTGAAAGGGATGAAGACTTTGGCGAGATCATCCGTAAAGTAGATGCGGAGCTGTATGGACTATTTTAATAGGATGTCAGAGTGATTTGTAATTATGGTAAGCTTTTAGATCTTCCAGCATCCTCTCAATTTTTTTCAACCATTCTGCCTGCTTTTCTTTGTTAATGCTGTGTCTTGTTTCCCTGTCATAGTCATTTTGCATTTGCTCTTTTTCATCTGTCACTTCTTCATAGATTTTCTTAAGGTCTTGCTGATATGTTCGTTTGTTAAAGGAATACTCACTCATTTTTTTATGCAGTTTCCTGGCAAATATTTCAGCAATGTCAAAATGCCCCTGTTCATGACTGAGGATGTAATCTGATTTATGCAAACCCCAGGACCAGTTTTTGGAGAAGCGGGACTTTATTTTGTAGCCAAAACTGCTGCTAGAAATATTATATTCTATACTTAAATAGGTAGTAGTGGAGGCTGCTGCATCACTTAAAGGGTTAGGTTTACCCTTATAATCACTCCAGCTAAGTTTACGTTCCGAACTCCATTCCAGTAACTCTTCATCAGGCAGCTGCGCTGATGCGGTACTGGGCAAAAGAAAAAGCAGGAAATATTTTAAAAAATTTTGCATAGAATAATCACAACGTAATGTCGTGTCAAAAATTTTATTAGCTGCATGGCAGGGCGTTAAATAAAAGAAAAACCCGTCCCGCTTATGGCGGGCGGGCATTCCAGGAAACCGTCCAAAGTAGATATCTTATGCTTTTGGTGCTGCAGCCAGTATTTCTGGCGTTACCCCATCAGCATATTTTGTAAAATTCTTAATAAACAGACCTGCCAGGTATTTTGCCTTTTCGTCGTAAGCATTTTTATCAACCCATGTATTTCTGGGATGCAGCACTTCTGAAGGAACACCAGGACATTGTTTGGGGATAGCCATGCCAAAAATCGGGTCGGTATCAAATTCTATCTCATTCAATTTACCTTCAAGTGCAGCAGTGATCATAGCCCTTGTGTATTTCAGTTTCATCCGGCTGCCAACACCATAAGGACCGCCGGTCCAACCTGTATTGATCATCCACACATTCACTTTATTATCCTGCATTTTCTTGCCCAGCATAGCTGCATATTTACCGGGATGAAGTGGCAGGAAAGGAGCCCCAAAGCAAGCGCTGAAAGTGGGTTTTGGCTCAGTTACACCTGCTTCTGTACCAGCGACTTTGGCAGTGTAGCCGGAAATGAATTGATACATTGCCTGGCCGGGTGTTAATTTGGAAATAGGAGGTAAAACACCAAATGCATCACAAGTAAGGAAGAAAATATTTTTAGGCAAATTGCCTATGGAAGGCTCCTGTGCATTACTGATAAAATGAAGGGGATAAGATACCCTTGTATTTTCTGTAACAGAAGCGTCACTAAAATTTATCTTGTTGGTGCCGGGATAGAAAGTAACATTTTCTACCAGGGCACCGGGGCGAATTGCATTATAAATTTCAGGTTCCTTCTCTTCTGTCAGGTGAATTGTTTTTGCATAACAGCCTCCTTCAAAGTTGAAGATATTATCATCAGTCCAGGCATGTTCATCATCGCCGATCAATTTACGATTAGGGTCTGCACTTAAGGTTGTTTTACCTGTACCACTCAATCCAAAGAATATAGCGGTATCGCCAGCTGCACCCATATTGGCACTGCAATGCATACTGAGCACATTCTTTTCATGGGGTAAAATGTAATTTAAAATCGTGAAAATTCCTTTCTTGGTTTCACCCGTATAGCCCGATCCGGCAATCAATATCATTTTATGTTTGAAAGAAACAACGGAAGCGTTATGCTGACGGGTTCCGCATTCTGCCGGATCAAGCTTTAACCCGGGGACAGAAATAACATGCCAATCGGGTTCAAAATTCTCCAACTCCTTTTCAGTTGGACGTAGGAACATCGTATGGGCAAAAAGATTGTTCCAGGGCTTTTCATTAATAACCCGGATATTCAACCGGTAACGGGGGTCGGCACAGGCATAACAGTCTCGTACCCATATTTCAGTAAGTGAGTTTATATACTCAGTGACTTTTTCGAAAATAATATCAAAGTTTTTTGTTTCAATGGGAATATTGAATTCGTTCCAATGTACAGTGTCTGTTGTAATCTCATCTTTTACCGTGAATTTATCCCTTGGGGACCGACCTGTAAACTCCCCGGTTTTAATAACAAGGGCGCCGGTATCATTCAAAGTTCCTTCTCCAATTCGTAAAGTGTCATGTACCAGTTCTTCTGGTGATAATTGATAATGAATGGATTCTGTGTTTTTAAGACTTGATTTAAATAAATTTTGGGTCGGAAAGGGGATGGTAGGTACTGACATATTTAGCAATCAAATTTGTTGAAGCCACAAAGTTAATATCTATACTGATACTTTTACAAACAAGTGTTAGTTTCACACATTAAAAAGGTCTCAAAAATTACAGGAAAAAATTGCTTCATGTTCATTTTCATAGCCTTGGGTTGGAGAAAGTCAAAGAAAGAGCTGTAATACTTGGAAATCGTTGAATTTTAGCCAAGTTTCCTGGTTTTGTGATGAAAATCAATCGCCTGATGGCATAGCTTGCTATCTTTAGCCATAATTATTGAATTGATTCTTCTAAATTTTTCAAATAGCTATCATGAAATATCTGCCATTAAACCCCGAAATCTTTGTTCAAAACAGGGAACGGTTTGCCCGTCAAATGCAAAAAAATTCCATAGCCATTTTTGTAAGTAATGACGAAGTGCCAAGTAACGGGGATGCTATTTATAGTTTCAAACAAAACAGTGATTTATTCTGGCTCAGTGGTATCACACAGGAAGATAGCATGGTCATTCTATTCCCGGATAACCCTGATCCAAAGTATCGTGAAGTACTGGTATTGGTTCGCCCCAATGAATTGAAGGAAAAATGGGATGGCAAAAGATTAAGAGTAAAAGAAGCACAGGATATCAGTGGTATCAAAACTATTGTATGGCTGGATGTTGCAGATGGTTTATTGCAACCATGGATTCACCTCGCCGATAATATCTATCTGGACAGTAACGAAAATGATCGCAAAGCAAGTATCGTCAGGTCAAGGGATTATCGTTTCATTGATGAAATGAAAAGCCGTTACCCGCTGCACAATTACCTGCGGGCGGCGAAGATCATGAAAGAGCTTCGTGGTATTAAAACGGCACTGGAAGTAGAGGTAATGCAAAAGGCGATAGATATCACAGAAAATACATTCCGCCGCTTATTGAAATTTATTACGCCAGGCGTAATGGAATATGAAATCGAAGCAGAGATATTTCATTCATTCCTTAGTCAAAGGGCTACCGGCCAGGCTTATGGCAGCATCATTGCCAGTGGTGACAGAGCAAGAACACTGCACTATGTTAGTAATAATGCCGAATGTAAAGATGGAGAACTGATACTCATGGATTTTGGTGCTGAGTATGGTGGTTATTGTGCCGACCTTACCCGAACCGTACCGGTAAATGGAAAGTTTACCCGTCGCCAGAAAACAGTTTACAATTCCTGTCTTCACTTACATAATTATGCCAAGAGTATATTAAAGCCGGGTATCAGCATACTAGATTACACTGATAAGGTAGGAGAGGAAGCTACACAACAATTCCTGAAGATCGGGTTATTGCGAAAGTCGGATGTAAAGAATGAAGACCCTGAAAACAGGGCCTATCGAAAGTATCTATACCATGGTATTTCCCATCATTTAGGAGTGGACGTACACGATTTGGGTACAAGAACAGAGCCCATCAAAGCCGGAATGGTATTCACCATAGAGCCGGGCATTTATATTGAGGAAGAACAGATGGGTATTCGTATTGAAAATAACTTCTGGATTACCAGGAATGGTAACAAAGATCTGATGAAAAATATTCCCATTACTGCAGAAGAGATAGAAGCGCTCATGAAAAAATAAATTTATCTTGCCGGCATGAAGCAAATTCCTAATCTCTTCACCTTGCTGAATCTTTTTTTAGGTTGTATTGCCATTGTTTTTACGTTGCAAAATGGCATCTTAATCAATGTCAGTGCTGAAGGAACCGAACTACTTGATATTCCAGAAAAAATATGGATGGCCTCATTGTTCATTGGTCTTGCCGCTATAGTTGATTTTCTAGATGGTTTTGTAGCCCGGCTTTTCAAGGCTACTTCGGAGATGGGGAAACAACTGGATTCATTAGCTGATGTGGTAAGTTTTGGCGTGGCTCCCGCCATGATCATTTACCAGTTTCTCCGCCTGAGTTTTGCACAGGAAGAAGGCGGTGTTGAAATTAACCTGTTCTGGCTAATGCCGGCTTTTATTCTGCCTTGTGCAGCCGCCTGGCGGCTGGCAAGATTCAATTTAGATACCAGTCAGTCCTATTCGTTCAAAGGAATGCCAGTTCCGGCAGTTGGTTTGTTTGTGGCATCACTTCCATTAATTTACTGGAATGTGAATGAACCGTGGGTCTATAATTTATTATTGAATAAATGGTTTTTATATGGCAATGTATTGGTACTTTCTTACCTGATGATTTCTGCCATACCGTTAATGGCCATGAAATTCAAAGATTATAGTTGGCAGAACAATTTACCACGGTACTTATTGATTGTTATTGCCGTTTTGGCAATTGTTTTATTAAAATGGCTTTCCGTTCCGGTAATAGTGTTGGCTTATGTTCTCTTATCTTTGCTTTTCAAAAATAAAATAGCATGACCTATACTGTACAGATAAAAGTAATGCCGCTGAAAGAGTTGCTGGATCCGCAAGGTAAAGCTGTAATGGGAGGATTGGAAAATCTTGGTTTAGGTGGCGTGGAAGATGTAAGGGTTGGGAAGAATATCACACTGCAGGTAAATGCAGAGTCTCCCGAAAAGGCAAGAGCTATAGCTGAAGAGGCCAGTAAAAAATTACTGAGCAACCCGGTGATGGAGTACTTTGAAGTTTCAGTTAATTAGCCGATGTGACAATTCGAGAATTTGAAAAATATTCCCGGTTTGGGGAATTCAATTTTCAAATTTGTACATTTTCAAATTTTCAAATTGATGCTTTACCTCGTTCCTACTCCTATAGGCAATTTAAAAGACATCACACTCCGGGCAATCGAAGTATTGAAAGAAGTGGATCTGATCCTGGCGGAAGACACCCGAACTACTTCACATCTGCTGACGCATTACCAGATTACAAAGCCTCTTTCTCCTTATCACCAGCATAATGAACATAAAGTACTGCATCATTTGGTAAGCCAGTTGCTGGAGGGTAAAAAGATGGCGGTGGTAACAGATGCAGGCACTCCCGGTATTTCTGATCCTGCATTTCTATTGGTGAGAGAATGTATTAAAGTCGGGGTGAAGGTGGAGTGTTTGCCCGGTGCTACAGCATTTGTACCTGCATTGGTAAATAGCGGCATTCCATCCAATCGTTTCTCTTTTGAAGGTTTTCTTCCTTTAAAAAAAGGCAGGCAGTCGTTATTGAAACAACTGGCAGAAGAGGAGAGAACATTGATCTTTTATGAATCTCCCCTGCGGCTGGTAAAAACCCTGGAAGAATTTATTACTTATTTTGGTGAAAGCAGGCAATGTTCTGTAAGCCGGGAACTGACCAAAATGTTTGAAGAAAATAAACGGGGAACCCTTCTTGAAGTATGTGATTATTTCAATGGAAAACAGGTGAAGGGTGAAATAGTAATTGTCTTAGCAGGAAAAGATTAGAACCAAACACTCATTTTATTTAACTCTTTTCTTTTTAAAACAGGTACCCAGCATTCATCAGCCGGATAACCGACCGGTATCAGTAAAAACGGTTTTTCATTCTCCGGCCTGTTCAGCAATTTTGATAAAAAATTCATTGGTGATGGTGTATGTGTTAATGCTACAAGGCCCGCATGATGAATAGCTGTTAATAAAAAACCACAGGCTAGCCCACAGCTTTCACTGGCGTAATACACATTGCCTTTACTGCCATCACTATTTATTTCATAGCTTTTTTTAAAAACAATGATAAGCCAGGGTGCTGTTTCTAAAAATTCTTTTCGCCAGTCGGTTTGCAGGGGAAGCAGATCATTAAGCCATTCCTGCGGCATCCTGCCGTTGTAACTTTCAGATTCTTCTTTTTCTGCTTCTTCGCGGAGTTGTTTTTTTAGTCCCGGATCACTGACTACACAAAAGGTCCAGGGTTGTTTGTGTGCGCCACTCGGTGCGGTGGAAGCTGCCATTAAAATATTCTCAATCGTTTCTTTGGGAACAGGTTTATCCGAAAAATCTCTTACTGTTCTTCTTTTATCCATCCATTTATAAAATTCAAGGCTGCGTTTTGTCATTTCAGCAGGTAAAAAAGATTCCTTTTCATATGCCATAAATGGGTAACCATTAATCAATTTTGTTTTTATCATAACAGGTATTTCACGAAATTTACCAATTCAAATCGTATTAAATGAATAAACTATTTGTATTATCTGTTGGTTCCTTTTTCGTGCTGCTGAAAGCTGATGCCCAACCTGACCGTTGGCAGCAAAAAGTAAAGTATACGATGAGTATAAATATGAATGTTCAGACCAATCAATTTGCCGGTAAGCAAAAACTGGAATATTGGAATAACTCCCCGGATACATTGACCCGGGTTTTTTATCATCTTTATTTCAATGCTTTTCAGCCCGGCAGTATGATGGATACCCGTAGCAGAAGGCAAGGAACCATCATTGCCGGTCGTGGTCCGGATTGGGATCAGCGGGTAAAAGACCGTATACAAAATTTGAAGCCCGAAGAAATAGGCTTTCAGAAAATAATTTCTTTAAAAATGAATGGCCGGCCGCAAAAATTCAACATGTTAGAAACGATTCTAGAGGTGAAACTGGATAAACCCATTTTGCCTAAATCAAAAGTCGTATTTGATATGGAGTTTGAAGCACAGGTGCCGTTACAGATAAGAAGAAGCGGAAGAGATAATCCCACATCAAAGGTCCGTTACTCGATGAGTCAGTGGTATCCCAAACTATGTGAATATGATTATGAAGGCTGGCATCCTACTCCATATGTAGGTCGGGAATTTTATGGTGTATGGGGGGATTATGATGTTAGCATTTCTATTGATAAAAAATACATTCTTGGCGGAACCGGGTATTTACAAAATCCTAATCAAATTG
This sequence comes from Chitinophagaceae bacterium, assembly GCA_041738795.1. Lineage (GTDB taxonomy): Bacteria > Bacteroidota > Bacteroidia > Chitinophagales > Chitinophagaceae > JJ008. Next base: position 502,049 of record JBGSPB010000014.1, read on the forward strand.
GTTATGGGTATGAATCAGCAGGTGCTAAAGTAAGCCGGCCTGCCGGCGATAAATTGACTTGGCGCTTCATTGCTCCGAATGTGCATGATTTTATGTGGGCAGCTGATCCGGAATATGTTCATAAATCCAGAAAGGTAAATGATACTGTTACACTTCATCTTTTATACAAGCCAACCGATGCTACGCCTGCGGAATGGGAAAAAATATTAGATGATGCACAGAAGGCATTGCCTTTTATTGAAAAAAAATTCGGCGTTTATCCTTACCGGCAGTATACGTTTATACATGGAGGCGATGGTGGCATGGAGTATCCCATGGCAACATTATTGATAGGCCCCGGTGCCTGGCTACATGAGTGGTTGCACAACTGGTATCATGGTCTGTTAGGCAACAACGAGTCATTATATGGCTGGATGGACGAAGGATTTACTACCTACGCTGAGGATTTAGTAACTGCGTTTCTTGAGAAAAGTACTGCTTTTCCATTTGATGGAACTTACCGGGGATATTATTCTCTTGCAAAGAGCGGAAGAGAAGAGCCCCTAACAACTCATGCTGACCATTTCAATACCAATGCTGCGTACGGTGCGGCAGTGTATTCAAAAGGGGCCGTATTTTTAGAGCAATTAGGTTATATAACAGGTGCACCGGTAAGGGATAAAATTTTATTGGAGTATTACAGGCAATGGCGCTTCAGGCACCCCAATGCAGCCGACTTTATCCGTATTGCAGAAACAGTGAGTGATATGAAGCTTGACTGGTATAAAGAGTATTGGGTAAACTCTGTTAAGACCATTGATTATAGTATTGATAGTTTATGGGAAGAGGGTGGTAAAACAAAAGTCCGCCTGAATAGAACTGGTTTGATGCCAATGCCTATCGACCTTCAATTAACCTTTAAAGACGGCAGTAAAGAATTGCATTATATTCCCATGAATCTCATGTATGGAGAGAAACCGGTAGAGGATTCAGCTATTTCCCGAAAAGTATATGAGGCCTGGAAATGGACTCATGCAACATATACTGTGGAGACTAACCGGAAACTCGCTGATTTTTCAATTGTAGAAATCGACCCTACAATGAGGATGGCAGATATAGACCGGAAGAATAATAAGCTGGATTTGAAATGGTAATAAAAAAAATGTAAAAAGCCTCAGTTTTTGACAGAGGCTTTTTTTAACGGTTTTCGATCAGGGCCCTTATTTGCTTGCTTAAGCTCAAGGGTAAGATTTGGTCTAATGGTTAATGGTCTAAATTTTTTTTCTACATCAAATGTATTGGGCTTTACAAGACCAGACAATACCACTTTTGTGGTATTTTTTACTCATTTCTCAGACTTTTCCTGCAAAAACCTGCAAAAATTATCTTCCATAGAATTTATTGACAGCCGCTACCCGGTTTGTAACATGTAGCTTCTCATAAATATGGTATACATGCTTACGGACAGTTTCCGGGCTGAGGAAAGTTTGGAAGGCAATTTCTTTATACATTAAACCTTTAGAGAGAAATTCGAGTATTTCCATTTCCCTGTTGGTAAGCATACTTAGTTTTTCACTATCATTTACAGCAAATTGATTTTGCTGTTGTTGAAAAGCTGCTACTACTTTTCGGGCAATCTGGCTGCTCATCGGGGCGCCACCTTCATAGAGTTCACGTATGGCTTCCAGCATTTTTCCGGGAGATGTTTTTTTCAATATATAGCCACTGGCACCGGCACTAAGCGCTTCAAATATTTTTTCATCTTCCTCATATACGGTGCATATCATAAAATTAGTATCAGGAATGCGAGGTTTCAATACCCTTACTACATCAATGCCGCTTTCCTCCGTTCCAAGATTAATATCCATCAACACTACATCTGGTTTTAAGATGGGAATCTGGATAACAGCCTCTTCTGCTGATCCGACTGTCCCTATGCATTTATAGCCTTCAGACATGGTGACTATTTCTTCCAATGCATTTCTCAGCTCTTTATTATCATCTACTATGAAAACAGAAATTTGTCTCATTCTTTAAAGTTCATCATTTAAAACAGGACTAACAATACCACAAAGTGGTAATTTTTACCGGGGAACATAGAGCAGGTATTTTTCTTTGAAAGAATCCTCCGGGAACAGGTCTTTAATTTCTATCATATGTGGCCGGGTACCACTTTCCTGAATTTCTTTGGCCAGATCACCTCCTTTGAGACATATAAGTCCTGGCTTAATAATCGTATCTACTGTTCTGGGTTTATTATGTAATAAAGGTCTGCTCCATGTCCATAAATCTTTCAACGGTGCGACCGCTCTGGATACAGCGTAATCGAATTTCCGGTTTTTGATCTCTTCTGCCCTAGTATGCTGTGTTGTCACATTTTTTAAACCAATACTCCCGGCAACCGCCTCCACCACTTTAAGTTTTTTAGCAATACTATCTGCCAGGTGAAATTTTACTTCAGGGAAAAAAATTGCCAGAGGAATACCGGGAAAACCACCGCCTGTTCCGATATCAATTATTTCGGATCCGGGTTCAAACTCAAAGGCAGCTGCTATACTCAGGGAATGCAAAACATGCTTTTCGTACAAACTATCAATATCTTTTCGGGAAATCACATTAATTTTTTCATTCCATTCTTTATATAAGCTTTCAAGTTTTCTGAATTGTTGTAGCTGTACCTCAGTAAAGTCTGAGAAGTATTTTAAAATAATTTCCATATTGTTTCTTTTACAATCCTTATGGTGCGTGGTTACCATTTATTCCGGGGTCTTCTCCACAGTGCAGGGGCAAAGATGATATAATAAAAGAACATCCACATGTCTAAGAAAATGAACCAGGGCCAAAGATCTTTTTCTCCCATTTTATTCATGGATTTATACAAAACAAAAGCTTGTAGTGCCAGCCGGAGTCCGAAAATAGCCAACGCAAACCTCCAGTCGAATAGTATGGCAGTGGTAGCCAGTAAAGGGTAATAAATGAACTGGGTAGCAAAATAGAGGCCCAATAAAAATTTATGTTTGGGTTTATAAAACTTGGCAGTAGTATAATGCCTGGATTTCTGACGTAACCAGCTACCCCAGGTGGTTTTGGGAATTGAACGGGTGATTGCATCAGGGTCAATAACAACAGCTGTATTGTTTTTTGTAGCTACCTTATTAATAAACAGGTCATCATCCCCGCTGGGAATATGATTGATTGAAGAAAAACCTTTGCTGCGGAGAAACAGGTCTTTTTTGTAAGAGAGGTTTCTTCCTACACCCATATATGGAATTCCTGCCAAAGCATATGACAGGTACTGAAGTGCCGTATGAAACGTTTCAAAACGTATAAGTTTATTCAGCAACCCTTTTCTTTTATGGTATGCCCCATATCCCAGCACTATTTCAATATCCTTATCATAACCGTCCTGCATTTTTTGTATCCAGTGTTCGCTGGCGGGCACACAATCAGCGTCAGTAAGCAACAGTACTTCATACTTTGCTTCCCTGATACCAATAGATAATGGGTATTTTTTGCCGGAAATATGTACCGCTTCCTGAGTCAGTTCCACCACATGCAACGACTTGAAAGTTTTTTTAAGTTCCTGCAGAATGTATTTAGAATCATCCAATGAATTATCATTCACCACCACTACTTCGTTGCTGCTGCTGTATTGTTGTACCAGCACACCGGGCAGATTACGGGCCAGGTTTTCATCTTCGTCCCTTGAGCAAATAATAACAGAAACCGGGTGCTGTTGCGATTGTACTTTGGCTTTAGGCTTGAAAAATGCAACCCTGCTGAAGAACCATCCATAGTAGAAAAGCTGGATTGCGGTTACGGCAATAAAAAAATACAAGAGAATTTCTCCCCAGTTAATTGGTGGCATAACGGCGAAGGTAACGACTGACTGTTGTTGTTGCTAAGCATATATTTCACAGGTTGTGGAAAACAGTTTCGGTTTATCTTGCGGCCATTATGCCGGCATTACAATTTCATTTACAACATAAAGACAGCAGCTCCAAAGCAAGAGCTGGCAAAATAACAACCGATCACGGTGAAATACTGACACCCATCTTTATGCCTGTAGGAACGGTGGGAAGTGTGAAAGCTGTAACTCAACAGCAGTTGGTCAATGATGTGAAAGCACAGATCATTCTCGGTAATACTTATCATTTGTACCTCCGTCCGGGATTAGCAGTGCTGGAAGCTGCCGGTGGATTGCACAAATTCAATGGTTGGAATAAGCCTATCCTGACAGACAGCGGAGGTTACCAGGTTTTTTCACTGGCCGGAACGAGAAAGATAAAAGAAGAAGGAGTGACCTTTCAATCCCATATAGATGGCAGTAAGCATTTGTTTACGCCGGAGAATGTAATGGATATACAGCGTAGTATCGGGGGCGATATCATAATGGCCTTTGATGAATGTCCTCCCGGGGGAAGTGAATTCAGTTATGCGAAAAAATCGATGGAGATGACACATCGTTGGCTGGACAGGTGTTTTCAGCAATTCAATGCTACGCAGCCAAAGTACGGTTATATGCAGAACCTGTTTCCCATTGTGCAGGGAGGCACTTTTAAAGACCTGCGTAAACAATCATGTGAATATGTTTCCTCTAAAGAAGCAACCGGAAATGCGATCGGTGGATTGAGTGTGGGGGAGCCTGAACCGGTTATGTACGAAATATGCGATTGGTGTTGTGACCATTTGCCTGTTGATAAACCAAGGTATCTGATGGGAGTAGGTACACCATGGAATATCCTGGAATGTATTGGAATGGGGGTAGATATGTTTGATTGTGTGATGCCTACCCGGAACGGCAGAAATGCTATGCTGTTTACCAGCCAGGGGGTCATCAATATTGATAATAAAAAATGGGAAAATGATTTTTCTCCTATTGATGATAATTTTGACTGTGAAGTGAGCAATTTTTACAGCAAGGCATACCTGAGGCATTTAATGAAAGCGAAAGAGTTTTTAGGATATACCATTGCCAGTATTCATAATCTTGCTTTTTACCTCTGGCTGGTGGGGGAAGCCCGTAAGCATATTCAGCAGGGCAATTTTAACATTTGGAAAAATGAGATGGTGGAAAGGTTGAAGCAAAAATTATAAGCACCTGCAACTGTTTTTGCGATTCTCAAGTTCTAATTGCTTTCACAATCCGGCAACAGTTTTTCAGTTACTTTTGGGCCAATGCAGAAACTTGACTGGTATATACTGAAGAAATTCCTGGTCACATTTATATTTTGTATGTTGTTGTTCACGGTGATTGCAGTAGCCGTTGATAGCAGCGAGAAGACAGATGATTTTGTGAAGGCCGATTTTACCACCAGTGAGATCATCAACAAGTATTATTTGGGGTTTGTTCCCTATATCTGGAGCCTTCTTTTCCCATTATTCGTTTTTATTGCTGTGATCTTTTTTACAAGCCGGATGGCTACCCGGTCAGAGATCATTGCAATACTGGCCAGCGGTACCAGCTACAACCGTTTTTTGAGACCGTATGTCATAGGTGGTATTTTACTGGCCATACTACTTTGGGTAGGGAGCCGTTATTGGATACCCAAAGCCAATATTATCCGGAGTGATTTTCAAACTACCCATATAGACAAGAATGATCCTACCAAGAACCGATCATTCGGCAGTTGTGCCCGTTGTTTTTATTTACGAACTGATACCAACACTTTTATTGGTATCAGGGATTATGATACGACGAGTAAAACAGCCCGGGGTTTTTTTATGGAAACGATCAAAGACAATAAGGTGGTATATAACCTTCGGGCTGAAACATTACAATGGGACACTACCCTCAGAAAATGGAAATTATTCAGGGTGGCAGAAAGGTATGTGGATAGTATAGGGGAACGGTTGAAAAATATCGATACACTTGTAATTAATCTCAATCTGAACCCGGAAGAACTCCGTAAAGACGATTACCTGAAAGATAAACTTACCACCCCTGAACTTGTCCGGTTTATTGAAAAGGAGGAGCTGAGGGGAACAGAAGGGTTAAATACATTAAAAGTGGAGCGGTACCGGCGCAGTGCCACACCAGCTGCAGTATTATTGTTGACGATGATCGGTGTTGTTATCGCCAGCCGTAAAACCAGGGGTGGCAGCGGTATGCACATGGCACTTGGTATCATTATCGCAGCTTTATTTATCATGTCCGACCGTTTTTCAACCGTTTTTGCTACCAAGGGTAATTTTCCTCCTTTACTAGCTGCGTGGCTGCCAAACATTGTATTTGCTGGGGTGGCCTTTTTGCTCTACCGCCGAACGCCCAAATAAAAATAAACTTACAGGGTCACTGATTTAAAGTTCAAACTTTCAAACTTAATTTTTGTTACAGCAGGGGCTTTGTGTAATTTTAGCGTTGAAATCTATTGGTAAATAATCCCCGAAAAATAAGGCATTATGGGAATCATTAAAGACCGGTTCAAAGCAAAAGCTGATGCTGTTGCTATAGAAATTAAGGACTTATTAAAAGAGCATGGTAATAAGGTTATTGGTGAAGTACAATTGTCACAGATATACCAGGGAATGAGGGGAATTACTGGCCTGGTAACAGAAACATCATTGCTCGATGCGCAGGAAGGTATCCGTTTCAGGGGTTATTCCATTCCGGAATTACAACAAAAACTTCCTAAAGCTCCCGGGGGTAGTGAGCCATTACCCGAGGGTTTGTTTTATCTGATGATGATCGGAGAATTGCCAACTGAGGAAGAAGCTAATCATGTTACTAATATTCTGCAGCGGAGAAGCCATGTGCCTACCCATGTATTTGAAGCAATTGATGCTTTGCCGGTTAGTGCACATCCCATGACGATGTTTGTGGTAGGAGTGATGGCCTTGCAGACTGAAAGTTATTTTCAGAAAAAATATGCAGAAGGGTTAAGTAAAAAAGATTACTGGTTGCCGGTATTTGATGACAGCCTGGTGTTATTGTCACGTTTGCCAAGAATCGCTGCCTATATCTATCGCCGTAAATATAAAAACAGCGAACATATTCAGCCCAATGGTTTATTAGACTGGGCGGGCAACTTTGCACACATGCTGGGATTTGAAGATGAGAGTTTCAAAGAGCTGATGCGGTTATACATGACAATACATGCCGACCATGAAGGAGGGAATGTTTCTGCACATACCACACACCTTGTAGGCTCAGCATTAAGTGACCCGTATTTAAGTTATGCAGCAGGTATGAATGGCCTCGCCGGTCCATTGCATGGCCTGGCCAACCAGGAAGTGATCAAGTGGATATTTGAGATGCAGGAAGAACTGAAAACAGACTTGCCTTCTAAAGAGCAAATTGCTGACTATGTGAAGAAAACATTGAGCGAAGGCAAGGTGGTACCGGGATATGGACATGCAGTACTCCGTAAAACTGACCCAAGGTTCACTGCTCAAATGGAATTTGGTAAAAAACACATGCCGGACGATAAACTGGTTCAGACCGTATGGAATGTTTATGAAACAGTACCCCCGATTTTGCAAACCATTGGGAAAATCAAAAACCCCTGGCCAAATGTAGATGCACATAGTGGTGCTTTGTTGGTGCACTATGGCATGGTGGAATATGAATTCTACACTGTATTGTTTGCTGTAAGCCGTGCATTGGGTGTATTGGCCAGTCTTTGCTGGGACAGGGCTTTAGGTTTTCCGCTGGAACGACCGAAATCTGTTACTACAGACTTAGTGAAACAATGGCTGGATGGTAAGGATAATATCTGGGGAGACTAAGTAATAATTGGATTAAGAAATAATAGATACTCCTTCGTTCCCGGAGGGGTATTTTATTAAAAGCAGGAAATGTTTAATAAATGCAGGCAAATGCTGCATTGTCAAAGATAAGTTAATCTGCAGTTGTCGGATCAATGATTGTCATTACTTCATTCACTTCATTAGCAGGAAACCCTCCCTGCTTTGCATGTTCAAGAAACATCTCTTTGTTTGGCGCTATGTAAATGCAATATATTTTGTAACCTGTAATATCACTTTAAACCCATTGAATGTCAGGCCCCATATTGCTAAGAACTAAAAGTGAAAATTGGATGAAAGACGGAACGGGTGCTTGAAAAAGCATCACCAGTCTTTAACATGTAAGCAAAGCAAAATGGCGTTATAAAAACTATATATTCAGCTAGTGTTTATCTGGTAAGATTACCAGATCTTAATTTTTGTATGATTCTTATCCTTCCAAATGAATACTGAACACAATCATCCTCGATTGTATTTTATCAAATACATTTGAGAAACGGAGGTTCTCATCTCTGGCATGTATATTACGGATACCATTGCTGATCTTTATCTCGGGAGAAAAAATAAAACTTGGGAAAAAGAAGTTGAAACCAATGCCAAACTCTGGACCGAAATCATATTTTTGAATTTTTACGAGTTCTTCGGCCCGTTTAGCTCTTGCATTACTGGCCATGTCTATATCGGCTTTAAATCCTGCCAGCGTATATACACGAAAATTGCCGATACGGTCACTCTGGAATTTCAATTGAAAAGGGAATGACATGATAACCGATTCAACTTTCTTGGTTACATCAGTTAGTCCATCCAGATCGGGGTGTTTCAGCTTATAATAAATATTCCGTTCGATAAACATAAGTTGCGGGTTGAAACGCAGCTGAAAACGGTCGGATAGTCGGGCCGTAGCAGATAAACCTAAAGTAAGCCCGCCTGAGTTAACAGGCTCTGCCACAAACACACTATCGTAGTCTAAAAAACGGGGATGCAGGTCTGTTTGAAAACGGGCCAGGTTCACACCCACAGTAATACCAAAATAATAGGGCTTACTGTCATGGTCATACATGTTCAGTTCCACTTTTCCCATTTGTGCTGATGCACCAAATGAAAAAAGCAATAGACCGCCAACCAGGGGTGAGATAGTTATGAGTTTTATAAAGGTTTTCTTCCGGAGTAAATGCAACATATTCCAAATGATAGTGGCTGAAACTCAGTGTTGGAGTAGCCCACTTTTTTTAAAATGTCAGTAAATAGATGGCGGTCCGGAAAAGCTTTGGCAGATTCATTCAAATATTCGTAAGCTTCTTTATTTTGTTTGAACCAGCGGGCTACCTGCGGTGCCACAATGCCCATATACAGGTTGTAAAATTTTTTTACAGCTTTGCTGCGGGGTTTCGAAAACTCCAGTACAATCAACTGACCTCCGGGTTTTAGTACCCGTAACATCTCAGTGAGGCCTTTCTCCAGGTTTTCAAAGTTCCGTACACCAAATGCCACCATCACGGCATCAAACGTATTTTCAGCAGATTTTATTGTTTCTGAATCTCCAACATGTAACTGGATTTTATCCCCAAGTTGTTCTTTTTCAATCTTTTTTCTGCCGAGCTCCAGCATGCCTTCCGAGATATCAATACCGGTAATATTGGCTGGTTTCAGCATTTTATATGCCATCAGGGCCATATCGGCAGTACCGGTAGCCATATCCAAAATATGCTGGGGATTGTCTTTTTTTAGCTTTCGGATGGCTTTTTTTCTCCAGCCAATGTCCGTCCTTGCAGAAAGAAACCTGTTCATCAAATCATACCGGCAGGCGATTTTATCAAACATATCGGCTACCTGCTGTTTCTTACTCTTTTCGGAATCTTTGAAAGGAATAATATTATCGTGCGGCAAAGGATTTGACATGGGAGCGCAAAGTTAAGAATGATAAAGGAGAACAATCAGGAACAAGTTAAATGATATAAAGGTTGACGGTGAAGTACTAAATTCAATTAGCAGTGGTTTTATACTTTCTGCCTTGTGCCCTGTGCCTTGTACCTTTACGCTATGGAAATTATATCAGCTAAATATGTAATAAGCAGTGCTACGCATAAACAATGCCCTCCTGCAGATAAACCGGAGTATGCTTTTATCGGCAGAAGCAATGTTGGAAAATCATCGTTGATCAATATGGTTACCGGCCAGACCAAACTGGCTAAAACTTCTGCCACACCCGGAAAGACCAAATTGATCAATCATTTTGAAGTTATATCATCGGATAAAAAAAAATGGAATATTGCTGACTTGCCGGGTTATGGATATGCAGCCACTGTTTCACAAAAAGCCAGAAACAACTGGGGAAATATGATCGAGTCCTATATCCGTAAAAGGGAAAACCTTGTGTGTTTGTTCGTATTAATAGACAGCCGTCATTCCCCACAGGCTATTGACCTGGAATTTATTAACCAGTTGGGGGAGTGGCAGGTGCCTTTTGTGGTAGTTTTTACAAAAACAGATAAGAATAAACCGGGTGCCACTGTGCGCAATGTGGAGGCCTTTATAAAATCTCTTTCAGAAAACTGGGAAGAGGCTCCGCCATATTTTATTACCTCTTCAACGAAAAAAACAGGGCGAAAAGAAATGCTAACCTATATTGGAGGCTTGAACAGCAGTTTTAGGAAGCTGTAATGCCGGGGTTTAGATTGTTTAATATTTATGCATTAATTTGCACCATCTTATCATAGTAATTATGAAGCCGATCTTATCCGAAAGAAACATAGTGGTGGTTTTATTTGTAATGGTTCTTATCATTTTTTCATTGGCCCAGGAAGACAGCAAAAAGATGGAAAGTATGTATGCTGGTGCCGGTAACCAGGTAAGTGCCAAACTGGTGGCTGAACATACAACCTTAAAACCAGCTGAACCAGCTCCTTCCGCTGAATAATTCGCCCCCCTCTTGAATTTCCTTTATGTCTTCTACGTTAGAATTTCGAAAAAGAATGCGGAAAATACTATTTGCCATATTACTTATAGCTTCCATTCCAGTATTTTCTCAGACGCACGGGAAAAAGCCAACCAATAAAGCAGGAATTAAAGAAAGAGTATTACTAAGTGATTCGATCAAGTATAAACTAAATGCTTTTAAAGACAGTATTGAAAAAATACAGGTAAAAACCGGGGTAAATAAAATGCAGGTGCAGACAGATGAAACTGCAGACTACAGTAGAGTAATACAGCAGGAACAAAATGAGAAAAAGAGAAGAGGGGCTATTATTCGAATTGGAATCGGCCTTGCTATGCTTGCTTTACTGATAATCGGTTTACGCAGAAGGAAAAAGTAGGGGAGACAATGTCATTTGCGGGGGGAGTCCCCGCATTAACCAGTTCGGTTTAAGGCACTCAGTTTACAATCTTGTTCGCACAGCTGCTACTGGCAAAAGCTTCTGGTTTAGCCTTGAAGGCAAAGCCCATTCCAAGGATGTAGCCCATTGCTTCTTTCAGTGCATCATTGCTTTTGAACTGTGGATTGGTGTTAATGTCGGCATGCACTTCCATATCCACATCATAAACGGTAAACAGGTTGCACAGCTCATATGCAATTTCAATGCTTTTTGCAACCTCCGTCAGCATCCGTTCTTTGATGGTGAACTGTTGTTTTGTCTTTTCATTGTGGATGAACATAAAACCACCATGTCCTTCCCGCAGAAAAACAATAACTGTGGCATACTCTGTTTCTTTACCTTTTACTTGTGAGTCTGTACCGATACAAACTTTCAACCGGTGGCCTTTCTCCGTTTCCCTTTTGATGGCATGTTCAACAGCATCCAAAATGGGTAGTTCAATCGGGTCGCCATTAAATTTTCTCCAGCGCATATAAAAAGAGGTTTTCCTAAGTTACAGGAAAACCTCTGAATTACAAAAGGGGCACGGATTATCGTTCTGTTACCAGAACAAAAAACTCTTTATTGACGAATTATTTTATCAGTCCACTGCTCACCGTCTTTTACAAAGCGGATCAAATACATGCCGCCAGTCATCGCATTGGTATTAATATTATTAACCCCGTTAGACAGCTTGCCTTTCGCAATTGTTTTGCCATTAAAGTCATAGACAGCATAATCAAATGTGCCGGGGCTTGTGACAGTTATGGTATTTGAGCTGATAAGATTACTAAGCAGCAGAGGTTTTGGATTAGCACCGGTATTGCGCAGCGTTACAATGTTTGAATAATACTGGCGGCCATTATCGAAAGTTGCACTCAGCCTGTATTGCAGACTGCCAGCGGCAAAAGGTCTGTAAGTAAATGCACGGTCATCTGTAGTTGATTGTGTTACCGGGTTAAAATTTCTGCCGTCTGATGATACTTCTAATACTTGTTCTGAGACAGCTTCATCGGCATCAATTATCCAGCTCAGATGGTGCCTGTCGCCATTTAATTGTCCCTGCAGTAACAATTGTCTAAGCGGTAATGTATTGCCTTCTGTAAAGTTTCCCTGCAGTGCGTAAGAACCAAGACTTGCATAGTTTGGTGCATACATATTGCCTTTTCCTTCTATTCTCAGGTAATAGGTGCCTGGGTTCAGGTTAGTATCAATCACGGAGCTGAGTAAGGTTCCGGGGTTATAAATATTCAATTGGGTTTGTGCACCATTAAATAACGTTACCTGGAGGTCAAGGTTCGAACCGGAGTTTCCCGTTCCTACGTTATAAGGAATAGCATTTAATTGAAACCTCCCGAATGAAGGTTGAGTGAACTTAATCAGATCCTGATCAGTATTTTGTTCTATTACACCATTAACGGTAAACTGGTCGCTTGCAAATACAGCATTGGTCGCACCAGCGAAATTGGCAGTATGATCATCGGTACGGTAAGAGAAACCGTTGCTACCGGTAATAACAGAAAGGTCATTCTGGTAGTTGGTGCAACCGTATGAGTTGGGACCGTTATTCCATAAAGTAAAATTCTGATAGTAGCCAACACCCATAATTGGAGCCCAGCCGATCTCTCCGGCACCTTGTCCGTAGTGGTAGTCAGACGTTTTTACACAATTTGCGTCATACGAAGCCTGGTGATAAAGGCCCAATGTATGGCCAGCTTCATGTGCAGTGGCTTCAGAGATATTTTTTACGTTGTAACTAAGTAAGCCTGAAAAAACAAAGCAGGGTGTGTCATCTCCCCACGAATACGAGCCTACAAAAGCTACGCCCCCGGCAGAGCCGTACCATTCATGCGTAACAGTAAGGATCACTCTCATTCTTTTATTGGCAGGTGCCGCTAGATATTTGGTAGAATCTGTTGTTACATTAATATTAAAGGGTCGGTAGTCTTCTGCGATGCGGTTAAAAATGGTTGTTATTTTGGTATTGTCAAGGCCTGAAGGGGCACAAACAATGGGGCCTGCATAGTTCCAGCTGGTGCCGCTTACGGTGTGCCCGTCAAAGTCGAGAAATAATACTGCTGAAGCAGATGGGTGACTGCTCAGAACCGGTACCTGGGCCCTGGCATTCCCAACGCTGATTAACAGCAGCGTTGTAAGTACGGATTGTAAAAAGTTTTTCATAACAAGGCGGATTTTAAAATCAAATGGGTACTAAGGGATACGGATATAAAAACGGGTCAGCTATAACTAATTTTCACAGATCATTTATTCGTTTACCAGGTCATAAAAATTTCTTTTAACCAGTAACAATTGGCCGTCCTGGTTTTGTAATTCATACAGATCACCATGTTTAAAACTGATGATACGACCAGTATATGATATACTGCCGTCTGGATTGGTAATTTTCGAGATGGCCAGTCTTGCACCTTCATAAGTACCAGAACGGATAACCACACTCTGGATGCTATTGCCATATTTACTGGCAGCTGATACAACCTCACCATCAAACTGGAAGTCCGAAGTTTCAGAAAGGCGGAAACCAGTAGTGCGTCCGACTGGGGAAGTAATAATTTCATTGATTTTTTCAATGCTTACAGGAATCTTATCGGGTAAATGGGAGAACAACTTTGGCTTGTTGTAATCCGGTTCATTGATCGGGATCTTTTGATCCTGTGCAAAGGATGACAGGCTGTAAAGCGTAATACAAACGCATAGGACGGTGGTACGAATGTTTTTCATTTAAACTTTTTTTAAAAAGTCAATAGGATATTGTTCAGCAGTCAGGATTTTCTACTGCAGTTTTCAGAGGGGACGGTTATACAAGATTTGTGAAAGTTTTAAACACTTCCAAGATAAAGTAATGATAATTGCCTGAAATTGAGGAGTAGTACCCGGTGTGATTCGTAAAACTTCGAAGGCTGGATTGTTTATCTACGAATTAATACTGGTTTGTACTTAACATTACTAACGTACAACCTTCAATAACCTGTATGTTTTTTTTCTTAGCCAAATCAACAAGTTCATCATTTTCAGTACCCGGATTAAAAATGATGCGTTTGGGTTTCAGTGAAAGTATATACTCATAATATTCCTGTTGGTGTTGCGGGTTCAGATAAAGTGTTACAGTATCTATATTGTCAAATTGTTTTTTCCCCGTTTCTATGGTAACATCTTCTACCATTGTATGTTTCCGGCCAAGTGCTGTTACCGGATGTCCATGTTTTCTTAATCGCTGTATGGCAAGGTAACTATACCTCGAAGGATTATCAGAGGCACCGAGGACAAGGGTTTTCTTTTTTACCATGGTGTAAAACTAAATCTAATTTACTTCAAGTGTATGAGTTCTCTTTTTCTTAGTTGCAGAATTTCACGGTAACAAATACTCATATACCAGATAGCAAGAAATGGAGAGAAAAGGAGCAGGCCGAAGAGATAAAAGATAATCACAGGTGATTTGAGAATGAGTAACAGCAGACTAACTGCTCCTGTAATGATGACCCATACGATTGCCTGGCCAAAAATGCGTCTTTTTTGAAAGAACTGGAGCCCTCTATTATCTATATGGTGGATTATAAGACTCAGTATTTGCCAGGATCCCAATAAATAGTAGAAGTAAAAATAAAGCTGCTCTTCATTTGTAAAAAGAAAAACAGCCAGGCCAGTTAAAAAGAGTAATACCTGAATTCCCAGGTCCGCAATTTTAATTTTTTTTCGCATGATTAAGATACTAAAATTATGATAGAAGGAAAGTATTTCCTTTCGTGGTATACACAGGAGAATTATTTAAACAGTTTGACCAGGTTCCCAACAAACCAGTTTTCTTCGGCTTTGATCATCGTATCCAGTGTTTTGTCAGCTTGTTTACCCAGTTTTTTAATACTGCTGACGGTGTCCACAAATGTTTTTACATGTTTATCTCTTTTATCTCCTTCCACTTCTTCCAGTTTATCCAGTAACTGCAGCATAGGTTCCAGTTCCCTTTTCTTTCTTTCCTTTACAATTTGTTTTACCACTTTCCAGATATCTTTTTCTGCCGTAAAATATTCTTTACGTTCACCTGTCAGCAATACTCTTTCCACCAGGCCCCAATTAATAAGTTCCCTGATATTCATATTTGTATTTCCCCTGCTGATGTTAAGCTCCTCCATTATATCGACTTGCGTAAGCGGGTCAGGACTTACTAATAATAAGGCATGAATCTGTGCCATAGTCCGGTTGATTCCCCAATGTGTACCGAAGGCTCCCCAGCTACTGATAAATTGTTGTTTGGCTTCTATAAGTTTCATAGGACAAAGCTACAATGCTGTTTCCGAATTTTCAAAATTTATTGAAAATATATTTTGTAAATGCTTCATAGGGTATGCCTGCAATTCAGTAATTTGGAATCATGAAAAAGATTGTATTATTTCTTCTGTTGCTTTTAGGGTTTCTGTTAACAGAGGCACAGATAAAGCCTTTCCGCTTTGCTTTTATCTCTGATACACATATTGGTTCTCCCAACGGTTCGGCGGAGGAGGATCTGCGGAGAACTATAAAGGATATAAATGCGATGAAGGATGTAGCTTTTGTTGTGCTGACGGGAGATATCACCGAACTGGGGACCAATGAAGAATTAAAACTTGCCAAAAAGATACTCGACAGTTTGAATATACCCTGGTATATTATCCCGGGTAATCATGATACCGGCTGGAGTGAAAGTGGCGGTGTTATGTTCACGACTGTTTTTGGTTATGACAAGTTCAGTTTTGAATACAATGGAATAAGGTTTTTGGGTTGTGCATCCGGCCCGTATGTGCGGATGAGTGACGGACATGTGCCAAGGGATGCAGTGAACTGGCTTGATGAAGAACTTAAGAAAATTAAACCCCAGCAACCGGTAATATTTCTGAATCATTACCCGATTGATAATGGATTGGATAACTGGTATGAAGTCACTGATCGTCTCCGTAATTATAATACCTGGGCAATTCTATGTGGGCATGGTCATTCTAACAGGGCATTGAATTTTGAAGACATTCCGGGTGTAATGGGGAGGTCAAACCTTCGGGCAAAAGCAAACGAGGGAGGCTATAACCTGGTGGATGTAAGAAATGATTCCATTCTTTTTACTGAACGGAAACCCGTTTCAGCGGTTCAGAAAACATGGACCGGTGTCAAAGCAGAGTTGAGGAATTATATTATGGGTAAAAAATTTCCAAGACCTGATTACTCAATTAATGAAAAATATAACCAGGTAAAAAGAATATGGGAATACTCATCCGATGCTAATATCATTTCTACACCTGCAGTGGCAGATGGGAAAGTACTGGTTGGTAACCAAAATGGAGTGATGACATGTTTTTCAATTGAAGATGGCAAGCCCCTGTGGAAATTTAAAACAGCAGGTGCTGTTTTTTCATCACCTGCTGTAACGAACGGGAAAATAGTGTTTGGCTCAGGTGATGGCAATGTGTATTGTCTGGAATTGAAAAAGGGGAAACTTCAATGGAAATATCAGGCAGGTGCTTCAGTACTTGGTTCGCCAGTAATACATGGTGATATAATTTTTATTGGCGGCAGCGATCATACTTTTATTGCATTGAATAGCCGGAACGGAAAGCTAATATGGAAATTCTCCGGGTTGGACGGTCCGGTTGTAAGTACCCCCTTATTATATGATGGTAAAGTGATCTTTGGTGCCTGGGACAGGCATCTTTATGCGTTGAACAGTGCAACAGGCCTTTTACAATGGAAATGGAACAATGGCTCAGCTATCCGCAATTATTCTCCTGCATCCTGTATACCTGTGGCTGCTGATGGTGTTGTTTATATTATGGCACCAGATCGTTTTGTAACCGCTATTGATGTGGCCACAGGCGGGACATTATGGAGAAATAAAGATGCCGGAGTCCGAGAATCTATTGGTATTTCTGAAGATGGTAACTGGGTGTACGGGAAAAGTATGCAGGACACCATTGTAGCATATGCTACCAGTCGGGAGAAGCAATCAGCTGCCTGGAAATTGCATACAGGTTTTGGCTATGAACATGTGCCTTCAATGCTGATAGAAAAAGATGGATTCGTTTTCTTTGGAACAAAGAGTGGTGTTGTTTATTGTATAGATCCAAAGGAGAAGAAAATTATTTGGATGCATAAAATTGATAATTCCATGGTGAATACCGTACGGGTACTGGATAAAAACCAGCTGGTTGTTTCTACAATGGACGGGAAACTTGTTTTGCTTAAAAGTATTGCAAACTGAAAGTATTCAGAAATCAGGATGCCAGGTTTCTTTTTTTCCTGGCGGGTGGCTTTGCTGATGCTGTACCCAGCCACCCGATAAGTCCAATGGCCAAAGTGACAGCACCAATCCACAGAAGAAAAGTTGAATGGTTTCCATCCAGGAATTTTAACACGAAACTGAATAGCAAAGAAGAGATACCGGTAACAAAGAATAATGTTAACCATGAAAAATCTTTCATTTCTTTATCTTCCATAGCATTGAATTTATACGGTATTGTAAAGGCAAAATTCACTTATCAACTTAACGAACATATCTTCATTTCCTTTTACGGCGATACACTATCAATTTCTCAGGACATAAAAACTAATAATAATAATCCGGCCATTCAAGTGTTTGTAATAAAAAAGCTACCCAAAAGGTAGCTTTACTTATAGGGTATAAAGTATTCTTACTCTAAAGCAGCATCGTAATAGGATTCTCCAGGTATTTTTTGAAAGTTTGCAGAAATGCAGCACCACTTGCCCCATCCACACTACGGTGATCACAGCTAAGGGTTACTTTCATTACATTACTGACGCCGAATCCTTCTCCTTTTCTAACTACTATTTCTTTAATTCTGCCAACCGCCATTATGCAACTGTCGGGTGGATTGATAATAGCAGTAAATTCTTCTATATCCATCATGCCCAGGTTAGATATGGTAAATGTATTACCACTGAATTCATTGGGTTGTAATTTCTTATTTTTTGCTTTTCCTGCCAGCTCTTTACTTTCTGAAGCTATCTGCGGAAGTGTTTTCTGGTCAGCAAAACGAACAACTGGCACTATCAATCCATCTTCAATGGCCACTGCAATACCAATATGAATGTGATGATTGCGGCGGATCTTGTCACCCATCCATGAAGCATTAATGGCAGGATGCTGCCGAAGTGCCAGGGCAACAGCCTTTACTACCATATCATTAAAGCTGATCTTGGCAGGGCTTATTTCATTCAGTTGTGTTCTGGCAGCCATTGCATTATCCATATTGATCTCCATCGTAAGATAGAAATGCGGGGCACTGAATTTACTTTCTCCCAAACGTTTTGCAATCACATTGCGAATCTGGGAATTGGGGATATCTGTATAACTCTCTTCTGTGCTTCCTGTAAACGCAGCAAGGGGTAATGCGGCTGCAGCAGTTGCTTTTGCTGCTGGTTGTACACTTTCTGTAGCCGGTGTTTTATAATTGTCAATATCTGCTTTAATTATTCTGCCGCCATCACCTGAACCGCTGATAGCTTTGATATCTATTCCTTTTTCTGCAGCTAATTTCTTTGCAAGCGGAGATGCTTTTACTCTGCCATTTTCGGTTGAAGCTGATGTAACAATTTGAGTTGTGGATGCAGTGGCAGGTTCAGAAGGTGTTTTTGAACTTTGAGCCACCGGCTGTGGACTAACTCCGCTTTTCGTGGCGGCTACGATAGCGTCAATATCTACTTTCCCCTTTTCACCAATAATACAGAGCAGGCCATTCACCGGAATTTTTTCGCCTTTTTGTGCGCCAATGTGTAAAAGCGTTCCGTTTTTATAGCTCTCCAGCTCCATAGTGGCTTTATCAGTTTCAATCTCAGCCAGCACATCACCTTTTTTTACTGCGTCACCTACATTTTTGTGCCAGGCAGCAATCACTCCCTCTTCCATCGTATCACTCAGTCTTGGCATCAAGACCACTTCATCCATTTTAGCAATATCGAGTGTGGAAGTTTGAGGTTTGGCATTTGAGGTTTCTGGTTTTGATTCCTGTATTGCCTGTGCTTTACTTTCCGGCTTCTGACTTCCTACTTCCGATTTCTGATCACCTTTCAGCAATCCCGAAATATCCTCGCCTGCAGTACCAATGATGGCTAACAAGTCATTCACCTGTAGTTTACCACCTTTTTCACTTCCAACATGTAATAAAACACCGTCTTTGTAGCTCTCCAGTTCCATGGTGGCTTTATCAGTTTCCACTTCAGCCAGCAGGTCACCTTTTTTTACAGCATCACCCACTTTTTTATGCCAAGCAGCGATGACTCCTTCAGTCATGGTATCGCTCAGGCGGGGCATTAATATCACTTCAGCCATTAGCCTTTAAATTTTGGTCGAAATTAAGGTAAAAAGAGCAATAGTAAACTGTTGGTAATCGGGTTGTGAATGGTCAGTAGTCCAGCTCCAGCCTGATCCTGTCTTTCAATTCTTTGACCAGTGGATATTGATCCGCCATTTTTTGAAACTGTTCTTTAGCCGTAAGTGTTAATTCAATTTTAGGCCTGTCTTCGGCTTTTTCTTCTACTATTACACTAAACTGCAGTAACCTGTTCTGCAACTGCTGTTGTAAAAAGTGAAACAGTGTGTTTCTTTCCTGTTCGATGAATTTCTGCTCAATATTGTTGGCCGTAATGGCTTCAAATGTGTTTTCATCCTTTATACGAAGTACAGCTAATTCAAAGGGCTGAGCCGCAGGGTTTCTGGCTTCTTTTAACCTGGCAATGTAGTCACTCCAAGCTTTTTTTAACGAATCTTCCTGCAGGGAGTGATTAGTGTTGCTGTTGCCGTTGCTGCCATTTCCCTGGTACTGCTTCCTGATCTTATCAAGAGCCGAAATTTTTGTTCCTGTTTTTGTTTGTTGATTACCTGTTGCAGGGTTGTGACTGGAGGCTGGTTGATAATCGGGTAGGGGTTCACTAACGGCAGGGGTTTGAATGATCAGCCTGGCCTCACTTTCTTTATTCGGTCTCGTAATTGCCTTTTCCGCTACTTGTTGAGAACCCATAAATGCTTTGATGGCAACAGAACGGAAAGCCAGGGGTGCTTCAACTATTTTTTTTTTACTAATACCAGTTGCATCAGTGGTTACTTCGATAGCCTGTTGCAGGTAACAAAGTTTGATCAATGTTAATTCAACATGTAGACGTTTATTCCTTGCAGCTTTGTAATTAATCTCCGCTTCGCTCAAAATATTTAATGCACTTATCAGCAGGGGAAGCGATACTTTTTTAGCTGTGGCAATATACTTGTCTTTAAAACTTTCTACCACTTCCAGCAGTACGGCTGCTTTTTCATCTTTACAGACCAGCAGGTTTCGAATAAATTCTGCAAAATCATTGAGTACCAGGTCTCCTTCAAAACCTTTGCGGTTGATATCATCATACAGCAACATGGCACCGGATAGATCCTGCTGCTGCATACAATCTAATAGCTTGAAATAACAGTCAGCATCGAGAATGTTAAGATGTTCTAAAGTGTTGGCATAATTGAGTTCGCCATTCGTAAAACTTACGATTTTATCCAATATGCTTAATGCATCCCGCATACAGCCCTCACTTTTTTGGGCGATGATCTGCAGGGCGGCTTTTTCGGCTGTTATCTCTTCCTTTTTGCAAATTTCTTCCAGGTGCTGAACGGTATCGCTGGTGGTGATCCGTTTGAAATCGAAGATCTGGCACCGGCTGAGTATAGTAGGGAGAATTTTATGTTTTTCCGTAGTTGCTAAAATAAAAATGGCATAGGGTGGTGGCTCTTCCAGTGTTTTCAAAAAAGCATTAAAAGCGGAAGAGCTCAACATATGAACCTCATCAATGACATACACTTTGTATTTACCTGTTTGAGGAACAAAGCGAACCTGGTCCACTAAATCACGGATATTATCTACTGAGTTATTAGAAGCAGCATCCAATTCAAAATAATTCATCGAAGCACCATCATTGAATGAGGTGCAACTCTGGCACTTATCGCAGGCTTCTCCTTCTTTGGTAGGTTTTTCGCAGTTAATAGTCTTGGCTAAAATCCTTGCACAGGTTGTCTTGCCTACCCCTCTTGGTCCGCAAAAAAGAAAGGCATGTGCCAGTTGCTGATGTTTGATCGCATTCTTTAATGTAGTGGTTATATGCGATTGTCCCACCACTGTATCAAATGTCTGCGGTCTGTATTTCCGTGCCGAAACGATGAATTTTTCCATACCGCCTGCAATTTAAGAAACCCGGCTTAGCTGCCCGAAAAAGGATATTCTTTGTGAATAAGTTTTAGGATAAGATCGGGTGCGGTTTAAATTCTTTTGTCCTGTCAAACAAATAGCGATAGGTTGTCAGTTTCCGGGAGCGGAAGGTGTCGCCAAAATTTTCTGCTACATTAATCATTTTCGGGTTGAAATCACCAATCCATTGCATTTCATATTCTTCATATTTGTTCATTGGCTGAACCACTAGCTTTGCCTCATTGATCATATAGGCATCAACACCAGTGCCATGGAATTCAGGGATCACCCCAAAAACCAACCCGGTAAACCTCGTGTTTTTTCTGGTTTTTTTAATCCAGAGAAATTTTAGTTTATGCCAGATATCAAATTTGCCATTGAGGTATTTAAACCATTGGTTCAGGTCGGGCAGGTTGATAAAAATGGCAATGGGGTCATCATTGTGATAAACAAACCAAACAATCTTCTCATCCATGACCGGTTTCATTTTTTTAAACATCGAGTACACCTGTTCTTTTTTCAATTCTTTCAGTCCGCCGTGACCCGCCCATGCTTTGTTATATACAATTGCAAAATCGGTTGCAAATTTTTCCAGTTGGTTCTTATCAATATAACGGGATGAAAATGCAGGGTCTTTGGCTAACTGGGCATGCCTGTCAAGGATTTTTTGACTAACTTCTTTTCTGGGGTCCAGTCCAAAACAAATCTGGTTAAAAAAGCATTTAAAACCATATGTCTTGAAAAGTTCACGGTAATAAGATTTATTATAATTCATGCAGTATGGCGGTGGTTGAAAGCCTTCTACCAGCAAACCCCACCAGCGGTCCCGCTCACCAAAATTGATAGGGCCATCCATAGCCTGCATCCCTTTTTGTATCAGCCAGTGTTTGGCCACATCAAAGAGCATATCTGCAGCAGATTGATCATTGATACAGTCAAAAAAGCCAATACCGCCTACAGGTACATCATCACCTTTATTCTTATATTTTTTATTTGTAAAAGCGGCGATACGCCCTGTCAGTTTTCCATTATTATCCTTCAATATCCATCGGGCCGCTTCTCCGAATCGAAAAGCTTTGTTTTTTTCAGGATCAAAGACATCATTGATGTCTTTATCCAAGGGTCTTATATAATTGGGATCGTTTTTGTACAGTTCAACATTTACCCGGATAAATTCTTTGGATAGTTGAGGCGTTGTAACTTCTGTCAATTGCATGATGCAAATGTAGGAAAGTGAAAATATTTATTCCCGGTTCAGGCTATCTGCTGCATCCTTGTCAGTTTTTTATAAACTCCTTCTTCAATTTCAACCAGTTCATTATGATGGCCTCTTTCTATGATCTGACCTTCATGCAGTACGATGATCTCATCGGCTTCTTTGATAGTACTGAGGCGATGAGCAATAACGAGAGTAGTTCTTCCTTTCATCAGTTTACCCAGGGCATCCTGAACAATTCGTTCAGATTCGGTGTCAAGTGCTGAAGTGGCTTCATCCAAAATCAGTATGGAAGGGTTTTTGAAAACTGCACGGGCAATGCAAAGCCTTTGCCGCTGTCCCCCGGATAAGCGGATGCCACGGTCACCAATAGAAGTTTGATAACCATCTTCAGTTTGCTCGATAAAATCATGAGCATTGGCGATTCTGGCGGCCGCCATTACTTCTTCTTCGGTGGCATCAGGTTTGCCTATAGCGATATTATTAAAAATGGTATCGTTGAAAAGGAAAGTCTCCTGGGTTACAAAACTCATATGACTTCGGAGTGATTCCATTTTATAATCCCGTACATCAATACCATCCACCAGCACTGCACCATTTTTAACATCGTAAAAACGGGGAATTAAGTCGGCAATGGTTGATTTGCCAACACCCGAAACACCTACCAGTGCAACTGTTTTACCTTTAGAGATGGTGAAGCTTACATTTTTCAGTACAGGCATGTCATTATAACTGAAATCTACATTTCTGAATTCAATTGCATACTTGAATTCATTCAATACCGCAGCATCAACCTTATCTTTTACTTCAATTGGCTTATCAATGATTTCCAAAATTCTTTCACCGGCTGCCCGGCCTCTTTGAATATTGGCGCCAGCTACTACCATCGCTTTGGCAGGACGTAAAACCTGTGAAAAAATAGCGATGAAAGCAATAAATTCACTGGCCTGAATGCCGGCAGCAGTTTGCCCATTTTGTAAGATCAGACTTCCACCATATAACAATATGCCTGCAACCACAATAACACCGGCTGCTTCAGAAAATGCAGGGGCCATTTCTCTCCTCTTGAAGCCCTGCAGGCTGGCATTGCGGTAAAAATCATTTTCCTTGCTGAATTTTTTCACTGTAAATCCTGTGGCATTAAAGGCCCTGATGATGCGCATCCCGGTAAGTGTTTCATCCATAATAGTAAGCAAACGGCCAATGGAAGCCTGGGCATCCTTTGCATCTCTTCTCAATCTTTTTTGTACCGTCGCAATGCCTAATGCTGATATTGGAATGATGATAAGAGTGAACAATGTGAGCTGTGTGGAAATAGCAAATAATGCAACAAAATAGCCGATTATCAGGGAAGGCTCTTTAAACAATACTTCCAAAGAATTTGCTGCCACTCCTTCAATTTCAAATACATCTGAATTCATTCTGGAGATCAGGTCACCTTTGTGTTCTTTTGTAAAAAATCCCATATGGAGGTGATTGATCTTTTCAAATAATGCTTCCCGGATTCTTTTTACCAGCAGTGTCCGGGCTTTAATTAAGGTGCGCTGTGCCAGGTATCGAAACAGGTTGGCAAGCAGCACTGCGCATACAATCACAAAGGTGATGAAGTAGAGGGCATAAACCGGATTGACCGCTTTTAACCGGTATACCTGGTAATAAAAAATATCCTTAAAGAAATTCGCCGACACTGAAAAGGTAGGGGGTGATAAAATCTCTTTACCTGAGTTGTTGTCAAAAAGGACATTTAATAAAGGGATAATTAAGGCAAACTGAAAAACACTGAAAATGACTGCCAGTATTGTAAATGCAAAAAATGGTATTACAAACCACCGGTAAGGCCGGGCATAGGCCAGAAGATGTTTATATACTTTCATTATTGGTTATAGCTAAAAGTATTTTAATAAAGTGAACGGTACACATCCAGGTACTCCCTGGCCGCCTTATGCCAGTTGAAGTTATAGCTTCTTTCTTTTATCTTTTTCCGCAACCCGTTGGCATTATATAGTTCCATCCCGTCATGAAATACCTGTTGAACATGCTCGGCATTGAAATCATGAAAGTAAAAAGAAACATCGCCGCCAATTTCAGGTAAAGCAGTTCTGTCAGATAGAAAAAGCGGTTTGCCGCAACTCATCGCTTCCACAACGGGAAGTCCAAATCCTTCGGAAATGGAAGGAAAGGCAAAAGCACTACAATTATTAAAGTACCATGACTTTTCATTTTCTGATACCCTTCCCAATAAATGCACATTGTCCTGAACGCCCAGTTCTTTAGACTTTTTTTGTATAAATGAAAGATAATTTTCATCATCATGTTTTCCGGCTATCAGGAGTTCCATTGTATTCTGCTGGAGTAATGGGAGCAATACATGAAAATTCTTTTTACGGTGGATAACACCAATTGAAAAAAGAAATGGTTTTTTGGGTTTGTAAGATCGCAACGTCAACTCCGGTTTTTGGAGCAGGTTGCTTCCGTTATGAATTACGAAGAATGGTTTGCTCTTGATATTACAATACTGTAATACATCTTTTTTACTGTACTCTGAAATACACACTATGACGTCGGCCCTGTTGATCAGGCGTTGAAGGTATTGCAGGTATTTATTCTTTTTAGCTGTTGATTTTTTTTCGTCATACATAAAATTCAGGTCGTGAATGCTGAGTACAACTTTTATCTTTTTATTCAGCATAGGTATGTAATGAGTGTTCTGGTAAGTGGCATGCCAGATATCATAAGAATTTAAAGCAGGTAATTTGAATTTATGGAATGGGCTTTGTGTAAGGTGGTTCCTGGTTGTTAATGACCAGTCCTGCTGACCCGGGGGAGTATAAAAGTGCAATTGTTCTTCTCTGAGGTTTATATTTTTCTCCAGGTATTTTCCAAGGTTGAGACAATAATGGTAAAGCCCGGTGTCCGGGTATTTCATCCGTTCACAATCAAAAATAATCTTGTGCATCTGCCCTCGTTTAAATTAAATTGCCAGCCTTGTTTAAAAATCTTGCAATTGTTTGCAAGTTTATGGGTTCTGCGGCAATAATCAGAAAACCCTTCCAAATGATTGGTAAACATAAAATACCCGATTGTAACTATATTTCTTTTTTTATATAATAATGCAGGTTACATTTATTTAGCCAGAGCGTACCAATGGACGGGCATTTCGAAATTGAAAATTTTGGGAACCTGATGGCTAAAAGAAAAATTAAAATAATTCTCGACTGCGAGTTGATGAAGCATCCCAATTCCGGGTTGTACCATTATTGTCTGAATTTGGGTTTATCGGTAAAGCCGCAATTGGAGGAAACCGGAACCGGTACTATTTCATTTTATGTACCTCCGGCAGAGATAAACTCTTTTGGTCCTGATTCAAATTGTATTCCAGAAAAGAAAACTTTTTTTAATTTATTTTCTCCCACTTCGCTTTCCTGCGATATATGGCATGCACCATTCCAGTCGGGCAGGATTGTACCTGATAAGAGAAAATTTCCCGGTACCAAAGTGCTGTTAACCATTCATGACCTTAACCCCCTGCATGAAGGGAAGCCGATTGAGGAACAGAGAAAAAGTCTTTTGCATACACAATCTTTAATTGATAAAGCAGATGCTCTTGTCTGTATCTCACAGTTTTGTAAAGAGGATGTATTGCAGCACTGCAAGGTCGGGAATAAGCCGGTTTATGTGATTCACAATGGTACTCATAAAGTTCATACTCCTGAGCTTAGTAGTAAGTCATATAAACCAGCAAGGCCCTTTTTATTTGGGATGGGGTATATCAACCGGAAGAAGAACTATCATGTGCTGCTGCCGCTCCTGGAGAATGAAGAAATGGAATTGATTATAGCCGGCCGGCTGGATGAGCAGGATTATGTAGAGGATATAAAAAAGCAGGCTGAGAAAATGGGGGTAATTGAAAGATTACACTTGCCGGGGCCTGTTTCAGAAGGTGAAAAGGCATGGTACTATCAAAACTGCCTCGCTTTTGTACATCCCTCATTGGCAGAAGGTTTTGGTGCGCCAGTCGTAGAAGTGATGCAATTTGGAAAGCCTTTATTCCTCTCTTCATTTACTTCTTTACCTGAAATTGGCGGGGATGCAGCATTTTATTTTAACTCTTTTGAAGGAAAATCTATGCAGCAGGTATTTCAAAAGGGAATGAGGGAATATAGTGCGAATGGTTTGGCAGAACTTATAAAAAACCGAAGTGCTGCGTTTAACTGGGAACAAAAAGCAAAGGAATATCTTGCAGTGTATAAATCATTGGCCGGGTAAAATATACAACAACATGTCAGAAAGAAAATGGAACATATCTCTCCTGCAAGATGCCGGACGCCGGAGAACTGAATTGTGCAAAGCCCAGGATTTTCATACCGTTTGGTACAAAAGGTGGTGTGCAGAAATGAATGAAGAACCACGGTTCCATCGCAAGCAATGGGAGTTTGTATATAACATGCAGGCATTGTGGGAGCGGGGTTGTATTGGTCCCGGAAAAAAAGGATTGGTTTTCGCTGTTGGCACCGAACCTGCCCCGTCTATTTTCGCAAAGTACGGTTGCGAGATCCTGGCTACCGATATTTCCCCCCTAAAAGGAATTGAAAAAGGATGGACTCATGATAACCAGCTTTGCTTCGGACTCGAATCATTAAACACCAGGAAACTATGTGATGAGGCTGTTTTTTGGGAAAAAGTTAAATACCGGGCAGTGGATATGAATGAAATTCCAGACAACCTTGGAGAATTTGATTTCAACTGGTCAAGTTGCTCTTTTGAACATTTGGGAACAATTGAAAAGGGTCTGAATTTTCTCAAAAACCAATTGAAAACAATCAGGCCTGGTGGCTGGGCAGTTCATACAACAGAGTTCAATGTGTCATCAAATGATGAAACCCAGGATAATAATGACACGGTGATTTTCAGATACCGGGATATAGAACGTTTGATAAAAGAACTCAGGGAATCAGGACATTTTGTAGAGGACCCGGATTACTCCCTTGGAGGTATGCCGGAAGATTTCCAGGTAGATACAATTCCCCATCAGCAGGAAATACATCTTAAATTACAGATTGACAGGTTCGTAGTTACATCCCTGGGCCTGATTATTCAAAAAAACAATAGGCAGTCTTCTTTAAACTGGATTTCCCGGTAGTAGTAAACCTGTTTCCAACAGGCTTTTCCACAGCCTGAAAATCTTTGATTTTCAAATTGGCGGATTAACCCCGCCCCCTTACCTTTGCGGCCTGAAAAGTAACCCTCCTAATAAACACTTTATATGGCAAACGTAGGTAAAGTAAAACAGGTAATTGGTGCCGTAGTCGACGTACAGTTCGATGGCAAACTCCCTGAAATTTATAATGCTTTAGAACTTAAAAGAGAAAATGGTGATACACTGGTTCTTGAGGTGCAGCAGCATCTGGGTGAAGACAGTGTTCGTACCATTGCCATGGACGGAACAGAAGGTCTTGTTCGTGGTACCGAAGTCGTGGATACAGGTATTGCGATTGCCATGCCAATCGGCGAAGGTATTAAAGGCCGTTTATTCAATGTGACCGGTGACCCGATTGATGGATTGCCCGCAGTGAGCAAGGTAGGTGGCCGTCCGATTCATAATATGCCACCCATGTTTGAAAACCTTAGTACTGCCACTGAGGTACTATTTACCGGTATTAAGGTAATTGACCTGATTGAGCCCTATTCAAAAGGTGGAAAAATTGGTTTGTTTGGTGGTGCTGGTGTGGGTAAAACCGTATTGATCCAGGAATTGATCAATAATATCGCCAAAGCATATGCCGGGGTGTCTGTGTTTGCCGGTGTAGGTGAAAGAACCCGTGAAGGAAATGACCTGATGCGTGAAATGATTGAAGCCGGCATTATGAAATACGGCGATGCTTTCAAACATAGTATGGAAGAAGGTGGTTGGGATTTGAGTAAAGTGGATATGAAGGAACTGGCTGAGTCAAAAGCTACTTTCGTTTTCGGACAGATGAATGAACCTCCCGGCGCAAGGGCAAGGGTGGCTTTGTCTGGTTTAACCATTGCAGAATACTATCGGGATGGTGACGGACAAGGGAAAGGCCGTGACATCCTGTTTTTCGTTGATAATATCTTCCGTTTTACCCAGGCAGGTTCTGAGGTTTCAGCGCTGTTGGGTCGTATGCCTTCGGCAGTGGGTTACCAACCTACACTGGCTACTGAAATGGGTATCATGCAGGAGCGTATCACTTCTACAAAGAATGGTTCTATTACATCTGTGCAAGCGGTTTACGTACCTGCGGATGACCTGACTGACCCCGCTCCCGCAACTACATTTGCCCACCTCGATGCAACAACGGTGCTGTCAAGAAAGATTGCTGACTTAGGTATTTATCCTGCGGTTGACCCATTGGATTCTACGTCGAGAATTCTTTCTCCGTTAATCGTTGGTGAAGCGCATTATGAATGTGCCAACCGTGTAAAATCTATGTTGCAGCGCTATAAAGAGTTGCAGGACATCATTGCCATTCTTGGTATGGATGAGTTGAGTGATGAGGATAAATTGGTGGTAAGCCGTGCTAGAAGGGTACAACGTTTCTTATCGCAGCCATTCCATGTGGCAGAGGCTTTCACTGGCTTGAAAGGTGTATTGGTGCCGATTGAAGAAACGATCCGTGGTTTCAATATGATTATGGACGGTGAAGTGGATGAATATCCGGAAGCTGCTTTCAACCTTGTAGGTAATATTGATGATGCAATAGAAAAAGGTAAGAAACTGTTAGCACAGGCACAAGGTTAATTATTAAACTATGAACTTAGAGATTTTAACACCCGAGAAAAAATTATACAGCGGCGAAGTGTACGGTGTGCAAATGCCTGGCATCAGCGGAAGTTTTGAAGTATTGGACAGGCATGCCCCTCTGGTAAGTGCCTTAAAACCGGGTCGGTTAAAAGTGTTGAAGGATAAACAAAATTCCCTGGTCAACTTTGACATACAAGGCGGATTTGTGGAAGTACTGAATAATAAAGTAACGGTACTCGTGGAAGGCGCAGTATCTGTAGAATAATGAAATCCGAAAAACCGGATTGTCCAGGACTTTGAAAACTTATTATTAACCTCCCGATTTATCGGGAGGTTTTTTCATTTGTTTTGAGTATAAAAATAAATGCAAACCAGGGGGCTTAATTCAATTGCGGGTCAATAGGAAAATTTACCATCATTTCATAATCACCGCCCATATGCCGGAGTGAGTCTTTCCATATTTCCGTGAAGTCTTTGTGAAATACCAGTTTTCTGTTAGCTTTTACCGTGAGCCACGTTTTTTCATTCATTTCACTATCCAATTGCCCCTCACTCCATCCCGAATAGCCAATATAAAAACGGATTTTATTTGTATCGATCGCTCCGCTTTTTACCAGGTTCACCAGCGCATCAAAATCACCACCCCAATAAACTCCTTTAATCACTTCCTGCCCGCCGGGAATAAGATCAGGATATTGGTGTAAAAAATGTAAGGAGTCAATTTGTACCGGTCCGCCATAAAAAACGGGCAATTTATGACCTTCCAGTTCGGGAATTAACTCATCCAGTGTGTTTTCATATTGACGGTTCAATACAAACCCAAAGCTCCCTTCCTCTTTATGCTCGCATAAGAATACAACTGTCCTTAAAAAATTAGGGTCTTTCAGGAACGGGTCAGCTATCAGCAATATACCGGGGGCGGGTTCAATCATACTTCAATTTAGGATGAAAATTCATTTTTTTAAATTTCTGTTCAAAATTTGTTTACCGCAATGATTATTTAGCTTCCATAAAGGATAACTTTTTGTAAAACACCGTTAAAATGGCGGTAATACCCTGTTCAGGGGATTGGTGGCGGTTTTTGAAATGTATTTTTGTAAGGTTAATTGATTTAAGAATATTGTTGAACTGATCAATTTTTTGCTATAAGCAGTTAAGTATTGAAGTAGTATCTTACGACTCAATTTTTATTTTAAGTGAAACGCATATTTACAGTCATCACCGTTTTAATCAGCCTGTCCCTGATAGGTATTATTGTTATACAGGTGTCCTGGATTAAAAACATGGTACTACTGCGGGAGGAGCAGATCAAACATAATGTGGAAGAGAGTACCAAGATGGTAGGAAATGAATTGTCTCAGCATAAAGGCAGTTATGCTTCCGGGCTTAACCGGCGGGGGTTTCTTTCCGAAGAGCTAGGTATTGATTTATTTAAACCTGTGACCATCGGGCAACGGTTTGATGTAGAAGAAATCAAAAAAAGATTTAATAAAGCCTTTTTGCAGAATAACTTAAAAGATATCCAATTTGAATTTGGTATTGCTTCATTTGACAGGCTTGGGAATAATGTATTCGAGAAAATATCCCCCAATTTTATTAACGCATATGAAGACACACTGAATAATTTTTCATTCAATTGGGGATTGGAAGCGCTAAGTGGTACTGCTGGTGAGAACCTTGGTGTAAATGAAGTTTTATTTGTCGTTATTCCGAATATCAAAGGCCTTGTTTTAAAATCACTGCGGTGGAAGATCGCCACTTCCATACTTTTTACTTTGATCATACTGGCCGCATTTTACCTCACTGTTCGTACCGTACTCCGGCAAAAAAAACTGGGAGAAATCAAGAACGATTTCATCAATAACATGACGCATGAATTCAAAACGCCAATTGCCACGATTTCACTGGCTGTGGATGCCATGCGGAATGAGAAAGTTATAAACGACCGGCAAAAGCTCAGTTATTTCAGTGGTATCATCAAGGAAGAGAATCAACGGATGAACCGCCAGGTGGAAACGATACTAAAAGCTTCTCAATTAGAAAAGCAGGAAGTGGACCTTAATATGAAACCTGTCCATGTACATGAAGTGATCAGGGATGTGGTTGATAATTTCACACTGCAACTTGAGGATAAAAAGGGAAGGGTAGAGCTGTCACTGAATGCCCCGAACGATTTAATTGAAGCGGATGAAGTACATTTTTCAAACCTGGTAAATAACCTGGTAGATAATGCAGTGAAATATGCCAAAGAGAATACACCGCCTGTTATCAAACTTACAACGAGTTCTAACGGGAAAAATTTCACGGTAAAAATCGAAGACAATGGAATTGGTATGAACCGCGATACTGTAAAAAGAATATTTGAACGATTTTACCGTGCTCATACCGGCAATGTTCATAATGTGAAAGGATTTGGATTGGGTTTAAGTTATGTAAAAACTGTAGTGGAAGCTCATAATGGGGATATTAAAGCTGAAAGTATTTTAGGAAAAGGCAGCAGCTTTACAATTGAATTGCCACTTAAAAAAGTTTAATTTCTTTTTGACCAAAGCAAACTTCCGTCACCATAACTTAGAAACCGGAAATTATTTTGAAAAGCATATTCATATACAGTTTTCCAGTCTTTACCAATTAATGCTGCCACGAGAAGCAATAATGTGGATTGTGGCTGATGAAAATTCGTTATTAATCCTTTTATAATTTTGAACGGGTATCCGGGTGCTATCAAAATTTGTGTTTTTGTAATCAGTCTTTCCATCTTATTATCAGTCATCCACTCAAGCAGGTATTGCAAAGCAGCATTTGCAGGAATATTTTTTCCTGCCAGTGTATAAGCTTCCCATTGCAGCAGTTCTCCTGCCTCCTGACTTTTGACTTGTGACTTCTTCACTCCCAGCCAATACAAACTTTCAATAGTTCTGAGAGAGGTAGTGCCTACCGCAATAATATTGTTATCCAGGTTCTGTAAAATATTTTCAATTGTTGATTTGGATATATCAATCCACTCTGCATGCATTTCATGTTCCTGCATGATTTCAGCTTTCACGGGTTTAAAGGTTCCGGCACCCACATGAAGTGTTACAAAATCTGTTTTAATTTTCTTCTCCTTCAATTTGTTGAAAATATGATCTGTAAAATGAAGACCGGCTGTAGGCGCTGCTACGGAACCATCATACCGTGCATAAACAGTCTGGTATCTTTCAGTATCCGATTCCTCAGCACTTCTTTTAATATAGGGTGGAAGAGGTATAGCTCCTGCATTATGGAGTACTTCAGCAAAACTTAATTCTCCGGGTGACCATGATAATTCGATGATAAAAGTATCTGCTCTCTTTTCAACATAGTTTGCCCTGAGAATAATTTCATTGTTGCCGGATTTTATTTTCTTTTCCAGCACTTGCCCCTTCTTCCATTTAGACATTCCGCCTACCAGGCACTGCCATTCTACTTTTGTTTTTTGTAACATCGCAGTGGTTATGTCACTGTACTTTTCATGTGGTTCCAGGCAAAAGATTTCAATGACAGCTCCTGTTTCTTTTTTAAACAGAAGTCTTGCTTCAACTACTTTGGTATTATTAAAAATCAGCAATGAATGCTCAGCAATATGGTAAGTGATATTTCGATAAATATCTTCTGTTATTGCACCGTCATTGTATATAAGAAGTTTGGATACATCCCTTTCTGCTAATGGATATTTAGCAATTCTTTCTTCGGGAAGATCATAAGTATAATCCTTAATCGATATGTTTTTCGGATCTGCCATAACACAACCAACTGTTGTATTTGATGAGAGGCAAATATCTGAATTACTGGTCTTATTTATGTAATCAACATGTTATCCACTGCTATTCACAGTCAATTCACTTGTTTTTTTCAACTAATTGACCAACATTCAATGAAAGCCTTTGCCACATTGACTTTCAGCCAAAAATAAGGTGGGGAAAAATTAAATATTGAAAAATTTGGTTGTTAAGTGGGAAAAAGTGTTATTTTGTGTCAATTAATTCAAAATTGACTCAAATCGCTGATAATGACAGGCTTTCTCGGAGAATTCGAGGCTACTTTGGACGCCAAGGGGCGGTTCCTCCTCCCGGCGGGGTTCAAAAAGCAATTGCCGGAAGAGGAAACGGTAAAGTTTGTTATCAACAGGGGATTTGAAAAATGCCTGGCTCTTTATCCCATGCGGACATGGGAGCCACTCTTTGAAAAGATTACCGGCCTGAACGAATTTGATCCCAAACAACGGGAGTTCAGACGGGCATTCCTGAATGGCGCCACTTATGTGGAGCCGGATAGTGCAGGCCGGATACTGTTGCCGCCAAACCTGAAGGCTTATGCCGAGTTGCAAAAGGATATTGTGCTGATGGCGACAGGAGATAAAATAGAAATCTGGGATAGTAATAAGTACAAAAAGATCTTTGATACACTTTCTTCGGACACATTCAGCGATTTGGGAAGAGATGTTTTGGGTGGAGGTAAAACCGAGTAATTACTAATTGTGCAGCAACAGTATCACATACCCGTTCTGCTCGATGAAGTGATTGAAGGGTTAAACATCCGGCCCGATGGGACTTATGTCGATTGCACTTTTGGCGGAGGTGGTCATTCAAGGGCCATTCTTTCAAAGTTAAGTGCAAAGGGAAGGTTGGTTGCTTTTGACCAGGATGATGACGCCAGGAAGAATCTGCCTGATGATGAAAGATTAATTTTTATTTCACACAATTTTCGTCACCTGCAGCGTTTCCTTCGTTTACAGCATATCACAACTGTAGACGGCATCATGGCCGACCTTGGGGTCAGCAGTCACCAGTTTGATGAAGCGGAAAGGGGCTTCTCTACCCGCTTCAATGCAGAGCTGGACATGCGGATGGATAAGCGGCAAACCGTTACAGCCTTCGATGTGGTAAACACTTATACTGAACAGCGATTGCATAAATTATTTGAGCAGTATGGAGAAGTTACCAATGCCAAAACATTAGCCAAAACAATTGTTCAGGTCAGGAACACCGCATCGCTTAAAACGGTTGATGGGTTTAAGAATGCAGTCCGGGAAATAGTAAAAGGAAATCCCAATAAGTACTTCGCCCAGGTTTTCCAGGCATTAAGAATTGAGGTAAATGATGAATTAGGTGCGTTAGAAGAAATGCTGCAACAAGTCCCCACCCTGTTAAAGCCCGGAGGCCGGATAGCGATTATCACTTTTCATTCCCTTGAGGATAGACTGGTAAAGAATTTTTTTCGCCGTGGTTCATTTGATGAGCCGGAAGAGAATCCTTTTATCAATACGGAAACGGTAAATGAACTGAAAGTGATAACAAAGAAGCCGGTACTGCCTTCGGAGAAAGAAATGAAACAAAACCCCAGATCAAGAAGTGCAAAACTGAGAGTGGCCGAGAAGATAATGATGGTGTGATGGGGATATGACTAAGCTTTTATTACGTACACTATAAAAGGGTATAAAAATCTGGAAAATCTATATCCTTTGAAATCAACCCTGTCTTCGATGAAAGTCGGGGGATGAAAAACCAAACTAACGAGTTAAAAACTCATTTATGCAGGAACAGCAAAATCCAAAAGAACGGGATCCCAGGCTTGACTGGAAACGGTGGCTGAATTATCAGTCTATTGTTAAGCAGGTTCCGTTCTTTTTGTTCCTGGCATTGCTGGCAGTGTTGTATATCTATAATGGTCATTTTGCAAATAAAACCATCAGGAATATCAACCGGACAGAAAAGGAAGTAAAAGAATTGCAATACGAATACACGGCCATAAAAGGGGAACTGATTTCCAGGAGTAAGCAAAGTGAGTTGATAAAAGCTGTGGAGCCGCTGGGATTGAAAGAGTTGATTGAATCGCCTGTGGTTTTATCGGATAGCAATAGTATAAAGAAATAGCGAACAACGGACGGACTGCAGGAAGCAGTTATATATAGCATCGAACAACTAATAACGAACACAAGCAAAGCGGCATTGGAAGTAAAACGTGACATACTGTGGAGAGTATATGTTAGTTTTCTTGGCATCGTGGTGCTGAGTTTACTGGTACTCGGAAGAGCCTTCTACATTCAACGGGTTGAAGGAAATCACTGGCGCAGTATGAGCGACAGCCTGCATCAGCGGTTTATCGCCCTCGATGCACAACGGGGAACTATCTATAGCGAAGACGGACAGATGCTCAGTACGTCTATTCCCACCTTTGATATTTATATCGATTTTAATGCCGATGGCCTGAGAGAAAAGAAAGGCAAACGATTTACAGAAAATATAGACTCCTTTTCTATTGCTTTAGCTAATTACTTTGATGATAAAACAGCAGCTCAATATAAAAGCGAATTAAAGCTTGCCTACAAAAAGAATACAAGATATTATCAACTGAAAAAGAAACTCAGTTTTGAGCAATACAAAATCTTCAGGGAGTTTCCATTGGCAAGACTCGGTAGAAATAAGAGTGGGATCATTGTTGAAACGAATAGTAAGCGATTACCTCCTTTTGGTTTATTGGCCAGCAGGACTATTGGTTTATCCCGGGAGCATATGGCCAGTGATGGAAAGATCAAAAAGCAAAATGTAGGACTTGAGAGAAGTTATGATACCATATTAAGTGGAAAAAAGGGACAAAAACTGGTACGCTATATAGCTGGCGGAACTGCGATTCCAATTGAAGGTTCAGAAACAGATCCTGAAAATGGTAAGGATATTTTTACCACACTGGATGTTAAAATTCAGGATATTACTGAAACAGCATTGATGAGAATGATGCTTCAAAGTGAGGCTTTATATGGTACTGCTATCGTAATGGAAACAAGTACCGGTAAAGTAAAAGCGATCGCAAACCTTGGCCGCAGACCCGATGGCAGTTATTGGGAAGATGATAATTATGCTTTACGGGCAACGGAACCCGGTTCTACCATCAAGCTGGTAACACTTTTATCAGTATTGGAAAAAGGAAGCAGTGCTATTGATGATATGGTAGAAGTAGGAAGTGCTGGTCGTTTGCAGGTGGGTCCTAAGATTGTAACGGATGCAGAACGTTCTCCTAAACCATTATTGAGTGTGAAAGAATGTTTTGCTCACAGCTCAAACGTTGGTATGAGCAAATTAGCCTATAAAGCTTTTGGTAATAAGCCACAGGAGTTTAAGGAATTTCTTCATCGCTTTCACCTGGATGTTCGTTCGCCCATAGATCTTACGGATGTTCCGAAACCAACCATGGCTCCGTTGAATGAAAAAGGGAGCTCATTGGGTAATATGTTATGGATGAGTTTCGGTTATGCTTTACAGGTTAGCCCCCTTCATACGTTGACATTATACAACGCTGTTGCCAACAATGGCAAAATGATGAAACCGTATCTTGTAAGTCATGTACAAAGTGGCGGGATACTTCACAAACAATTTGAACCAACCATAATAGAGGCAAGTATTTGTAAACCTGCAGTTATCCAGGCTGCAAGGGCTTCTATGGAAGCTGTAGTAACTGAAGGCACAGCCAGAAGGGTTTTTGCAGGAGTACCATTTCCCATTGCCGGTAAAACAGGAACGGCACAAGTTTCAGACGGAGCTATAAAATACGGGCATGGCGTTTACCAGGCCTCATTCGTTGGTTATTTTCCTGCCGATAAACCACAGTATAGCTGTATCGTAGTGGTTCGTACAAAACCTCATGCGGCTTCCCATTATGGAGGCACCGTTGCAGCTCCGGTCTTTCGGGAAATAGCTACAAAGTTATATGCTATGTATGTTGACAGGAAAGATCCTTCATTGTTTACAACTGTAAAAGATAGTGCTGCTTATTTCTATGCCGGATATTCAACTGATATCAAGAAAGTTTATAAAGCATTAAATGTCCGCTTTACAGATTCTGTAGCACAAAACAATTGGAGTAATGTTTATGCAAGTAATTATCAGCCGGTTTTAAAAGCAAATTCTGTTCGTAAACAGGTAATGCCAAATGTAAGAGGAATGGGTTTGAAGGATGCTTTATACCTGCTGGAAAACATGGGAGTGAAAGTGACAATAAAAGGAAAAGGAAAAATCGCAACGCAGTCGATAGCGCCGGGAACGTCATTGGTAAATGGTGTTACTGTGGTACTTGAATTAAGTTGATAGAAAGTAAAAAGTTAAAGATCATTCGTGTTATTACAAGATGTACTATACAAAGTGTCAATCAGGTCAGTATTAGGAAGTACATCAGTTGAAGTAAATGATATACAGATCGATTCGAGACGGGTGAAACAAGGAACAACTTTTATAGCGGTAAAAGGTTCCGCAACAGATGGTCATCAGTTCATTGATAAAGCAATTGAGAATGGCGCGGTAGCAATAGTTTATGAGCAAATACCTGCTTCAGTAAAAGAAGGTATTGTGTATGTGGAAGTGCAGAGCAGTGCAGCAGCAGCAGCCTTGATGGCAAATAATTTTTATGACAGGCCATCAGAGAAAGTAAAACTGGTGGGAGTGACAGGAACCAACGGGAAGACGACAATTGCGACTTTGTTATATAAGCTCTTTACAAGATTGGGATATAAATGTGGATTGTTAAGCACTGTGGAGAATCAGATTGGTGACAAAGTGGTGCCTGCCACGCATACGACTCCGGATGCTATCAGCCTCAACGCATTACTAAAGCTAATGGCAGATGAAGGTTGTAGTCATGTATTCATGGAAACAAGTTCACATGCTTTGCATCAACACCGGGTAACAGGTTTACAGTATGCAGGCGGCATTTTCAGCAATATCACACATGATCACCTTGACTATCATAAAACATTTGATGAATATATCCGGGTGAAAAAATCTTTTTTCGATTCATTGCCTTCATCTGGATTTGCGATCAGTAATGCGGATGATAAAAGAGGAACGGTAATGCTGCAGAATACCAATGCGAAAAAGTATTACTACAGTTTGAAAACAGTTGCAGATTTCAAAGGAAAGATTTTGGATAATAGCCTGAGTGGTTTGATGATGATTGTAAACGAGGTGGAGGTGCATTTCAGGCTGATCGGGGAGTTCAATGCTTACAACCTGCTGGCAGTATATGGTGCAGCCATTTGTTTAGGAGAAGACAAACAGGAAGTATTGACGGCATTGAGTGAGCTTACAGGTGCTGAAGGAAGGTTTGATTACCAGGTGTCAGCAAAGGAAAAAGTAATTGCGATAGTCGATTATGCTCACACTCCTGATGCTTTGCTGAATGTGCTGGCGACCATAAAGAAACTGAAAAAAGGTTTTGAGCAGGTGATAACAGTT
The DNA here is from genome assembly GCA_041738795.1 of Chitinophagaceae bacterium. GTDB lineage: Bacteria > Bacteroidota > Bacteroidia > Chitinophagales > Chitinophagaceae > JJ008. The sequence continues at coordinate 540,571 of JBGSPB010000014.1, forward strand.
GTTGGTTGTGGTGGTGACAGGGACAGAACAAAAAGACCGGTGATGGCGACAGTGGCCTGCGAGCATAGCGATAAAGTGATTTTCACCAGTGATAATCCAAGAGGCGAAGACCCGGCAGAGATAATAAAAGACATGGAGGAAGGATTAGCGGTAGCCTATAAAAGAAAATATATCTCGATAGTGGATAGAAAAGAGGCAATAAAGACAGCTATCAGTTTGGCAAAAGCGGAAGATATAGTGTTGATAGCAGGTAAGGGGCATGAGAAATACCAGGAGATAAAAGGAGTGAGGAATCACTTTGACGATAAAGAAGTAGTAAGAGTTTTTTTTGAATTATTAGGCAAGTAAATCAATAACCAGCATGCTGTATCATTTATTTGATTGGCTGAAAGAAGAAGGAATAAGGTTTCCCGGAAGTGAACTTTTCAGGTTCATCACTTTCAGGGTACTGGCTGCGGTATTGTTGTCGCTTTTTATAACGCTGGTGTATGGGAAAAAACTGATAAAATTTTTACAGAAAAAACAAATCAGTGAAAGTATCAGGGAGGAAGGATTAGCAGGTGAGGAGAGTAAAAGAGGTACCCCTACAATGGGAGGTATCATTATCATCCTGGCAATAATTATCCCCACATTATTACTGGCTGATTTGACGAATGTGTATGTGCAGGTATTGCTGATAAGTACTGTATGGCTGGGAATCATAGGTTTTATCGATGATTATTTAAAACTGAGAGGCAAGCGGCTGGCACAGCAAAAAGGGGAAACCTATAAGAAGTCTGGTAAAGATGGTTTGGCTGGTTGGTTTAAAATTCTGGGACAGGTGGGTCTGGGTGTTTTGGTTGGAGCTACGCTCTATTTCAATAGTGAGGTTAAAATTTGGAGAGAGTATGTAGGTAAAGTGCCTCCGGCTGATACGACTAATGTTATTGCAAAGAATGTAAATGGCAACATAAAATATTTTGTTCCAACGAAATCGGTGATAACAACGATTCCATTTGTTAAAAACCATGAATTCAATTATGAAAAATTATTGCCGGCTTCGTGGAGGGATTATACCTGGGTTCTTTACATATTGATTGTGATATTCATCATTACAGCGGTGTCAAATGGTGCAAACCTGACAGATGGATTAGACGGACTGGCAACTGGAACATCAGCGTTGATAGGTACACTACTGGGCATTTTTGCTTATGCGAGCGGTAACCTGGTTTTCGCAGATTACTTGAACATAATGTACATACCCAATTTAGGAGAGCTGTCCATTTTTATTGCGGCTATGATTGGAGGTTGCGTTGGTTTTTTGTGGTACAATTCTTACCCGGCCCAGATGTTTATGGGAGATACGGGAAGCCTAACGCTGGGTGGAATTATTGCTTCACTGGCGATTATTGTTCATAAAGAATTGCTGATACCCATTTTCTGCGGAGTGTTTTTAGTAGAGGCACTAAGTGTGATGTTACAAGTAGGATATTTTAAATATACGAAGAGAAAATTTGGAGAAGGAAGAAGGATTTTTTTGAAAGCGCCATTGCATCATCATTACCAGGTGAAAAAGTATCATGAGGTAAAGATTGTAACGAGATTTTGGATTGTTACAGTATTGCTGGTTGTGTTGAGTATCGTGACGCTGAAGTTAAGATAGAATACATACTGGGTTTGTTGATTGGTTCAACTGATTCAGTCAGGATATTACCGAAAAACCCATGATCCAATCCTTAAGAAGACTAGCGTTCTGATCCAATCGAATTGTGGTGCAGTTGTATTAAAAAACCAATACTTATGAAGAATCGTGTTCCGTACACAAATCAGAACATGAGCAAAAGGTTTGTCATACTGGGTGGGGGTGAAAGTGGTGTGGGTGCCGCACTACTGGCGAAGAAAAACGGGTATGAAGTATTCCTTTCAGACGGAAGTTCTTTGAAGGATGATTATCGTAGCGAGTTAAAGAGTGCAGGAATTGAATTTGAAGAAGGCCGGCACACTGATGACAGGATTCTGAATGCAGCAGAAGTAATGAAAAGCCCGGGTATTCCGGAAAAGGCGGATATAGTAAAGAAAATCAGGGCAAAAGGAATTACCATCATCAGTGAAATAGAATTGGCTTACCGGTTTAAAGGGGATAGCAAGATCATTGCAATTACCGGAAGCAATGGTAAGACTACCACAACGGCATTGACTTACCATATTTGTAAAACTGCTGGTCTTGATTGCGCATTGGTGGGAAATATCGGTGATTCTTTTGCCAAGCAGGTAGCTGAAGATCCCAAACCTTTATACATAGTAGAGGTGAGCAGTTTTCAACTGGATGGTATCGAAAGTTTCAGGCCGGATGTTGCAGTACTAACCAATATTACAGAAGACCATCTTGATCGCTACGATTACAACTTCGGGAATTATATACGCAGCAAATTCCGGATCACTATGAATCAGCAGCATAATGATTATTTCATTTACTGCGCCGATGATGAAGTAACTATGAAATATCTAAACCAGTTCAATATTCAATCAAACCAACTGCCAATAAGTATGAAAAGGGAATTACCAAACGGAGCATTTATTAAAGACGGGGATATGTATGTACGAACAGGGCAAGACTTTACTACAATGAGTGTATTTGATTTTGCCTTAAAAGGGAAACATAACCAGTATAATACGATGGCAGCATGTGTGGCAGCAACTACACTGGATATACGGAAAGATAAGATCCGTGATGCAGTGCAGAATTTTCAAAACCTTGAACACCGGATGGAGCATGTAGCTACGGTTCGCGGGGTTGAGTTTATAAATGACAGCAAAGCCACCAATGTAAACTCTACCTGGTATGCATTGGAGAGTATGACAAAGCCAACCGTGTTAATCCTGGGAGGGGTGGATAAAGGGAATGATTATACACTGATTGAAGACCTGGTGAAAGAGAAAGTTAAAGCAATTATTTGCCTCGGGACAGATAACCGGAAAATTCATGAAGCGTTTTCTAATATGGTAAATCCTATTGTGAATACCGGCAATGCATTGGAAGCTGTACATGCAGCCTTTCATTTTGCAGCAAAGGGTGACGTTGTGTTATTAAGTCCTGCCTGTGCCAGTTTTGATTTGTTCAAAAATTATGAAGACAGGGGAAACCAGTTTAAGCAAGCAGTAAGAGAGCTATAAAAATAATGGAAGCAACAAGAGATATACGGTTTAATGAGTTGAAAAATACTTTCAACACCAATAACTTACTGAGTAAGACAAAAGGAGATAAGGTTATCTGGGCACTAGTAGTATTACTAACATTAGTTTCATTGCTGGCGGTGTATAGTGCAACCGGTTCATTGGCGTATAAGAATTATAAAGGCAATACAGAGATATACCTGTTCAAGCAGGTAGCTTTTATCCTGGCAGGTATCATGGTTATTTATTTTGCCCATCTTGTTAATTATACTTTTTATTCAAGAGCAGCTAAAATAATATTCCTCCTTTCTCTTCCCCTTTTATTCTATACGTTATTTTTTGGCGTAAAAATGAATGAAGGCAGCCGCTGGATACGTCTCCCGATTATTAATATGACAATGCAGACATCAGACCTTGCAAAATTGGCATTGTTCATGTACCTGGCCCGTTTGCTTAGTAAAAAACAGGATGTAATCAAGGATTTTAAGAAAGGCTTTTTACCTGTTATCTGGCCAGTGGCTCTGACTTGTGCCCTGATTGCTCCGGCTAATCTTTCTACGGCATTATTGCTTGGAGCAAGTTGTTTGATGTTGCTATTTATAGGGAGGGTGAATACGAAGCATATTTTAATGACAATTGGTATTGCACTAATACCAATTGCATTCCTGGTTGCTGCTGCTGTTATTCGGCATAAATCAGATAAAGAGGAAATGATTGCTGTTAAAAAGTCCTCTTCAGCACTTACAGTCAGGGTTGATACCTGGATTGGCCGTGTCGAAAGTTTCATTTACGGAAGTAAGGATGATGTTGATAATGGAGCCTACCAGGTAAACCAGGCAAAGATTGCAATTGCCAAAGGTGGCGTATTTGGTTTGGGGCCGGGTAATAGTACAACCCGTGATTTTTTACCACAGGCATATAACGATTTTATTTATGCCATCATTATTGAAGAATATGGTTTGCTGGGCGGGGCTTTTATCATGTTTATTTACCTGGTGTTCTTATATAGGTGCATCAGGATATTTAAGCGATGCCCATTTGCCTTTGGTGCATTCCTGGCATTGGGGTTGAGTTTTACATTGGCTATACAGGCAGTAGCCAATATGGCAGTGACGGTGAATCTGTTTCCTGTAACGGGTGTAACCCTTCCATTGGTGAGCATGGGTGGTACCAGTTTCATATTTACCTGCCTGGCTATTGGAATCATTTTAAGTGTGGCGAGAAATGTGGAGCAACTGGAAGGAAAAGCAGCAGCTGAATTTGCAAAATAGTATTGGTGAAATGAGCAAAAGAGTAATTATAGCAGGTGGTGGTACAGGGGGACATATTTTTCCGGCAATAGCAATTGCCAATGCACTGAAAAAAATGGATGAAAGTATAGAAGTATTATTTGTTGGGGCAAAAGGAAGAATGGAAATGGAGAAAGTGCCCCAGGCGGGATACAAGATTGAAGGATTGGATATAGCTGGATTCAACAGGAGCTCTTTGATAAAGAATATCGGGTTACCCTATAAATTGTTGAAAAGCTTTTTACAGGTCCGGACAATTTTTAAAAAGTTTAATCCGGATGCCGCAATAGGAGTAGGTGGATATTCCAGCTTCCCGGTGTTGCGGTTTGCACAGGCAAAAGGAGTAAAAACTTTTATTCATGAGTCCAATTCATTTGCCGGTAAGTCCAATATCATGCTGGGTAAAAAGGCGACAGCAATTTTTACTGGTACGGAAGGAATGGAAAAATTCTTTCCTGCCAAGAAAGTAAAAGTAACCGGAAACCCGGTGAGAGTGGTTATTGCAAGTGCATCAGTAACCAGGAGTGAAGGAATTAAATTCTTTTCACTGGATGAAAAAAAGAAAACAGTACTGGTAGTCGGTGGTAGCCTTGGGGCTAAATCCATCAACGAAGCAATAGATAAAGGACTGGATGAAATGTTGAAAGCTGGATTGCAGGTTATCTGGCAAACAGGCAAACCTTATTCGGTAAAAGCAAAAGAGAGAGCCGATGGAAAACAGTCAGTGTGGGTCAATGAGTTTATAACGCAGATGGAATATGCGTATGCTGCTGCTGATATTGTAGTGGCCCGTTCGGGAGCTATGACCGTTGCTGAATTATGTGTCGCTAAAAAGCCCGTTTTGTTCGTACCCTATCCTTTTGCTGCAGAAGATCATCAAACGGTTAATGCGATGCAACTGGTAAACAAGAAAGCAGCATTGATGGTAAAAGACAGTGAAGCCCGGCAAAAACTGGTGTTTATGACAATTGAACTGTCACTGGATGAGAGTAAACAGGAGGAGTTGAAAAGAAATATTGCTGCACAAGCCATTAAAGATGCCGATAAAGTGATTGCAGCAGAAATATTGAAAGTGATTTAATCACATGAACGTACAAGCCAATACTGTCCTTATGAATACCCCCTTTCGGGGGATTGAAAAGATGAATGAAGTGTATTTTATCGGCATCGGTGGGATCGGGATGAGTGCCATTGCAAGGTTTTTTCATGCTGGTGGGGTGAAAGTAAGCGGATACGATAAAACACCAACCGTACTGACAAAAGAACTGGAAGCCAGCGGCATTAAGGTTCATTATGAAGAGAATGTAGAACTGGTTCCCAAAAAGGTTGACCTGGTAGTTTACACACCGGCGATACCTGCAGAGCATAAGGAATTGGTTTATTATCAAACCAATGGATATAAAGTGGTGAAGAGAAGTGATGTATTACAGATAATAAGTGAAAGTTCTTTTAATATATGTATTGCAGGGACACACGGAAAAACAACTATTACAACAATGGTAGCGCATTTGCTCCGTGACAGTGGATTTGGGTGCAATGCTTTTCTGGGTGGAATTGCAGTGAATTATGGAACAAATTTCTGGAGCAGCGAAAGAAATGTTTGTGTGATTGAAGCGGATGAGTATGACAGAAGTTTTTTGAAACTAAGTCCGGATGTGGCTATCATCACAGCAATGGATGCTGACCACCTGGATATTTACGGAACGGCAGAGGCGATGGAAGAGGCTTTTATTGATTTCAGTAAAAGAGTAAAACCGGAGGGGTTACTGGTAAGACAGTTTGGTTTAAAGCGGGGCAAAGAGTTGAAAGCAGACCGGCATTTAACATACAGCTTGCAAAATGAAAGTGCTGATGTGTATGCTGCTAATATTAGGATGATGAATGGTAGTTATGAATTTGACGTAATGATGAAAGATAATATGCTGGAGAATGTGAGGCTGAATATGGGAGGGATGCATAATGTAGAAAATGCTGTTGCAGCTATTACAGTAGCTAGTTCTTTGGGGATAGAAAATGATAAGATAAAAGCGGCGATTGAAAATTTCCGGGGTGTGAAGAGAAGATTTGAGTATGTCATCAGGAATGAACGATTAGTATTTATTGATGATTATGCCCATCACCCGGAAGAATTAAGAGCATTGATAAACGGCGCCAAGACCTTGTTTAAACAAAAAAAATGTACAGTGATATTTCAGCCACACTTGTACTCAAGGACTAGAGACCTGGCTGAGGGATTTGCGCAGGTACTTGATTTGGCTGATGAAGTGATTCTCTTGCCGGTCTATCCAGCCCGGGAGTTACCGATTGAGGGGGTAAGCAGTGAAATGGTTCTGGACAAAATGATGAATGAGCATAAAAGAGTGCTGAAAAAAGAAGAGTTGATAAGTTGGATTCAGCAGGATTATGCAAGGACCTTAAATAAGGAGTTTGGTGAAGTATTGATAACAGCAGGGGCAGGAGATATTGATATGCTGGTGGAACCGATTAAAAGTGAATTAAAAGATTTATAAAGAGTGAATGCAAAATCAACCATAAGGAAAATTTTATTTGTCACCGTCTGGCTGTGTATTGGCGGAGGTATGTTTACGCTGTTGCTGGCCGCTATCAGTAAGAGAAATAAAGGCCTTTGTAAAGATTACAGCATTGTAATCAAAGGGTCGCTGAACAATTATTTTCTTGATAAAAACGATATTGAACAGCAATTAAAGAAGGCAACAAAAGGAAGTATTAAAGGGCAACCTTTATCATCCATGAACCTGCATGAACTGGAAAAAATGCTGGAAAATAATACATGGATAAGTGATGCAGAACTCTATATTGATAACCAGGAGGTGCTGCATATCTCTGTCACTGAAAAAGAACCCGTTGCCAGGATATTTAATACAGAAGACAATTCATTCTACATTGACAAATCGGGAATAAAAATGCCGTTATCGGGGAAACTAAGTGCAAGGGTGCCTGTGTTTACAGGATTTCCGGCTAAGAAAAATTTTGCAGCAGTTGATAGTATGTTACTGAGAAAAGTAACAGTAATGGCTAATTATATCGTTAATGATTCCTTTTGGTTGGCACAGGTAGCGCAAATTGATATCACACCGGAACGGACTTTTGAAATGATACCGGTTGTAGGTAATCATATTGTGAAAATGGGTGAAGGCGAGAATATTGAAAGACAGTTAAACCGGCTGATGGTATTTTATAAGCAGGTGCTGAGTAAAACAGGATTTGATAAATACAAAGTAATAGATGTACGGTACGCAGGGCAGGTCGTTGCGTCAAGATATGCCGGTAATTCCAAAATAGACTCAATACAGTTGAAAAAAAATGTTGAAAAATTATTGCAGCAGTCAAGGGATGCAGAAAATGACACGGTGGTGAGAGTGCTGCCTATTGTACAAAAAACACTTGTCGATGATGAGGTCATAATTACGCCGATAGACTAAGTGAAAGCAACTGCTACTAATCCTGAGAAGCATAACAATCCCAACCTTGTGAAATCTTTTTCTGAAACTAAGTCTGTTGAAAAAAAGATTTCCAAACCCATTGAAAAGAAGGTGGATAAACCGAAGCCGGTAAAAGACGATAAGTCCGGGCCAGCGGAGAAAAAGCCAAAAGCGGTAATGCCTCCGAAAGTGACAGAGGATCCCAATGGGGGGTATCAGTAAAACTATATTAACGATTTCGATAAAAACAACAACAACTAAAAACAACATTTATGAACAACGAGCAACCCATTATTGTCGGTCTTGACATTGGAACAACCAAGATTGCAGTAATCGCAGGACGTAAGAATGAGTATGGCAAACTGGAAATCCTTGGATTTGGTAAGTCTAATTCCAATGGTGTCAAGCATGGCCAGGTCCTGAATATTGATGAAACGATCAAAGCTATCAAGACTGCATTAGAAAACTGTTTTGCTTCCAATCCTAACCTGGATATAAATGAAGTATATGTAGGCATTGCCGGCCACCATATTAAAAGCCTGCAAACCCGTGGTGATATTGTGCGCCAGAAAACAGAAGAAGAGATAACACAACGGGAGATTGATCAGCTCATAGATGATCAATATAAAACGTATATCCCTGCCGGCGACCAGATCATTGATGTGATTCCACAGGAGTTCACCGTTGATAATTTCCAGAACATCCCCAACCCGATTGGGTATGGTGGGGTCAAGATCGGGGCCAATTTTCATATCATCACCGGCGATAAAAATGCAATCCGTAATATCAACCGAAGTGTGGAGAAGTCAGGATTACATACCAAAGACCTTGTATTACAACCATTAGCTTCTTCCTCTGCGGTAATGGGACAGGAAGATCTGGAAGCTGGTGTAGCTATTGTGGATATAGGCGGTGGTACTACTGACCTGGCGGTTTTTTACGAGGGGATTTTAAAACACACTGCTGTTATTCCTTTTGCCGGAGAAAATATTACCAATGATATCAAAACCGGTCTGGGTGTATTGAAAACGCAGGCTGAACAAATGAAAGTACAGTTCGGCAGCGCTTTGGCTAATGAAGCTAAAGCAAATGCTTATATCACAATTCCGGGTTTAAGAGGCATGCCTGCCAAAGAGATCAGTGTAAAAAACCTGGCTAACATCATTCAGGCCCGTATGAGTGAGATCATGGATTTTGTAACGTATCATTTAAAACAAGTTGGGTTAGATAATAAAGCATTGAATGGTGGTATCATACTTACCGGTGGCGGATCACAACTAAAACACCTGATCCAGCTGACCGAATATGTAACCGGGTTAAATGCAAGAATCGGTTTCCCTAACGAACACCTCGCAGCCGGCCATATTGAAGAACTGTCTAAACCAACATATTCTACCTGTATCGGTCTTATCCTGAAAGGTTATGATGATTATGAACATAACAGGAAGCAGTTTGAAAAGGAATATAAGAAAGTGGAAGTGCCTGATGGATTGAGAAGAGTTGCTGAAGAAGAGGGCGAACCTGTGGTGGAAGAAGTAGTGAGCGATGACAAAGTGAAACAACGGAAAGGGCTAAATAACTTCTGGGGCAAATTCAAAGATGGTATCATCGACTTGTTCAAAGAAGAAGAAGACAAACATTTATAATCTTATACCCAAAAAGAAAATTATTAACTCAAATTATCAACGGCTTTAAAAGAGCCAATTAAATCCAAAACGTATGATACATTTTGATCTGCCTAAAGAAAAATCATCCATTCTGAAAGTGATTGGTGTAGGTGGTGGCGGAGGCAATGCAGTGAACTTCATGTTCAACCAGCAGATTGACGGTGTAAACTTTATTATTTGCAATACAGATGCACAGGCACTATCCAACAGTGGCATACCTAACCGTATACAGCTAGGACCGCATCTTACTCAGGGTTTGGGTGCCGGTGCTAATCCAGACATCGGGAGACAGGCAACTGAAGAATCACTCGAAGAAATAAAAAGGATACTGGAAGTAAACACCAAGATGGCCTTCATCACTGCCGGCATGGGCGGTGGCACAGGTACAGGTGGGGCACCCATCATTGCTAAAATATGTAAAGACCTTGGCATCCTTACCGTTGGTATAGTTACCACACCTTTTGCTTACGAAGGAAAGAAACGCCAGTTGCAGGCTGAAGAAGGAATCAAAACATTGAAAGGATATGTTGATACATTATTAGTGATCAGTAATGATAAACTGCGTCACCAGTTTGGAAATCTGAAAATGCGGGAAGCATTTGAAAAAGCTGACAATGTACTGGCAACAGCTGCGAAATGTATCACCGATGTTATCAACAGTACCGGACAGATAAATGTTGACTTTGCTGACGTGTGCACTGTAATGCGCAACGGTGGAGTTGCTATCCTTGGTAATGCAGAAGCAGCCGGTGAGAACAGGGCACAGAAAGCTATTGAAGAAGCATTGAATTCGCCATTGCTGAATGATAACGATATCCAGGGAGCAAAGTGGATATTGATAAATATTAATTCTTCCCAGGGTGAACATGAGTTTACCATGGATGAAGTGGAGATAATACAAAATTACCTGTTGACACAGGCAGGTGTGGACACAGATGTAATTCTTGGTATGGGTTATGACAGCACCTTGGGTGATAAGATAGGTATTACACTGATCGCTACCGGCTTTGAGCATAAGGATCCGTTTGCCAAACCAATACCCAAAAAGGAAGAGCCGAAGCCTGAGGAGAAGATTGTTATGATTCTGGGACAAACAGAGGAAACGCCGGTGATCCCCATCAATCAAAAAGTGGAATTGCAGCAGGCTTTACTCGAAAAGGAAATGGAAGCAACAAAAAGCTCATTACAGGTAACAAAGCAAGAGGATTATTTAATGCCCAAATTAGTGGAAGAGTTTCCTGTTGCTGCTCCGGTTATTGATCTGAGCGACATTAAGGAAGAAGAACCTGTTGTTATTCACTGGGAACTGCAATCTGAAGAAAAATTACTTAGTAAGATTACGGAAGAAACGATTAGTATATCTACTGTGAGCAAAATGTCAACTGCAGCAAAAGATGAAAGTATACATTCGGTTTCACAAGTAGATTCCGTTCCCCCCATTATAAAAGAAACAGATGCTGAGCTGATCCTCAGTATGAAAGATAGTACTAGTAGTACAACACCGGTGTCTGCAGCATCGGGAGGTTATCTGGCCAGACCGTCCAATATCTACGCAGAATCAAAACCAGAGGTCGTTACCTCAAAGACTTCTGCCGAAGAACCGGTCCCTTCTAAACTTGCCAGCAATGAGCAGGAAGAACTCCTGGAGTTGCAAATGCAAATAATAGAGAGGGATGACATTCCAGCGGCGGATATGCCGATGGCCCATCAGGCTCAGTCACCTTTGTCCACCGAGGTTGAGGATTCTGCTCTGCAGGACGAAACCGAAGAGCAAAAACGTAGGGCGGCGGAACGATTGCACAAGTTGAGAAATTTGTCATTCAATGTTAACGCTGCTGACCCCAATAATGAGTTTGAGACTGTGCCGGCATATATCCGCCGCAATATGGAATTGTATAACAGCAATACCCAGGTTGAAAACTTTTACAGCAGCTACGAGGTCAAATCTGACGACAAAAACCAGGGACATATCAGCACCATCAATACATTTTTAGACGGAAAGAAACCCGACTGATTATTATAATACAGTCCGAGACCCTTGTTCGTTCCAATGAAGCCACTCAGCATTTAGCTAGTGTTTTTTAGTTGTTCCCTCCGGTTTCCACCGGAGGGTTTTTTTATAAAATAAATCAAAACGGGTTTGACCAGGTTGCTTTTCTTTTTAATATTTTCTCAACTATTGTACTACTATCATTTTCCCGGCATTCGCTAAAAACGAATTGCTAATTGCTCATCTTCCGGTGAGATAGAATAAATTAATCAATTTTATACGCCTGGTAATTCTTTTCATCAATTACCGGGTAATCCTTTCTGCCCTGGAGTTACCTTTGTATAATGCTTCCCGATAATGATCTGCAACAAAATTGGCTGCAACTGGAATCTGCATTAACTGAACGATTGGGAGAAAAGCTTACCCTGGATGATATCTTATTATTTATCGGTGTGCGGGAAGCAGGAGTACCGCCAAAAGAATTTACCGAAAGAGAAAAACTAGAATTGGTGCAAGTGGCCATCTCTACCATTCTTGTTCCGGCGAAATACTATGAACTGCTTTGGGTGGAAGATACTGGCTGGCCTCATTTTAAGCAATTGCAGCCAATACAGGAAATGAATGCAAAAGAAAAAGAATTTTTTTATAAGAAGTATATATTGCTGTATGCTGAGAAAAATAAAATGATTTAACAATGCAGTATATAATAACAACAGTAACAATACCCTAACTACTACTTAAACAGATAAAATAATAAAACCCTATCTTCGCACCCTACTCCACATAACTGAAACGGCAGGTTGTAAGCCGGTGGTAACCTTCCTTCGCTAATGCTTCGGCGGGTAAAACAGAACAAACTTTCGCTGATTCAGAAACTACAACGTCTTTGCCAGCTCCATAAAATTTAAAACCATAATGGCTTTTACAAAATTATCATTGATAGAACCTATCCTAAAGGCTTTGACCACAGAAGGTTACACAATCCCAACCCCCATTCAGCAGCAGGCTATTCCGCTGGTGCTGCAACGAAAAGACCTGCTGGGTTGTGCCCAGACAGGCACCGGAAAAACAGCCGCCTTTGCCATTCCTATACTGCAGATCCTTTATGAACAAAGACCATTGGCAGCTGGTATCAAAGTATTGATCTTGACTCCCACCAGGGAATTGGCGATACAAATAGATGAAAGCTTTGCTGCTTATGGAAGATTTACCGGCATACGCCACACGGTTATTTTTGGCGGCGTATCACAGCAAAATCAAACCAATGCTCTGCGCAGGGGAGTGGATGTACTGGTGGCCACACCCGGCCGCCTGCTCGACTTGATGTCGCAAGGTTATATTCACCTGGATAAGTTGCAAATTTTTGTACTGGATGAAGCAGACCGTATGCTCGACATGGGTTTTATTCACGACGTAAAAAAAGTGATCGCAAAACTGCCCGCAAAGCGACAGACACTTTTCTTTTCGGCTACTATGCCGCCCGAGATTCAAAAGTTGGCTGCTGTATTGTTGACGCATCCGGCAAAAGTGGAAGTAACACCACCGTCCTCAACGGTTGATAAAATAGAGCAAAGCCTTTATCATGTTGGCAAAATGGAGAAGCCTGAATTATTGCTCCACCTGCTCGGAAATAAAGAAATTAAAACAGCTCTTGTATTTACCCGTACTAAACATGGCGCCGATAAGGTGGTGAAGATCTTACAACGCCATAATATCAGGGCCGCTGCCATACATGGCAACAAATCGCAGAATGCCCGGCAGGGTGCACTGTCTGATTTCAAGAATGGGACACTCCGGGTTTTAGTGGCCACAGATATTGCAGCCAGGGGAATTGATATAGATGAACTGACCCATGTGATCAACTTTGAATTACCGAATATTCCTGAAACCTATGTACACCGTATCGGTCGTACCGGCAGGGCGGGAAATATTGGTACAGCGATTTCTTTCTGTAGTACCGAAGAGAGAGCTGAGTTAAAAGATATTCAGAAACTGATTGGTAAAACGATACCGGTGGTGCATGAACATCCATTTACAACAAATGCACATATTGCAGCACCCGCAGCAGCTACCAGACAACAGCAATCTTTTAAACCACGGCGAAATTTTAATGCAGCAGCCGGGCAGGGAGGTAACAGTCAGCGAAGAAGTTATGGCGCACAACGGTCCCGATAACTATATATACAAGGAGTAAAAAGGATTTTACTTTAAATCCTTTTTACTGTTTATCCAATAACAAATACCCCAGATAATAACACTAAGGATTATAGTGAGAATTACATGAAGCGTAATGTCATCAAATGCTTTCTGGTAATTTTCGGCAGACTCCAGTTTCCCCAAAAATCCCGGAACTGGTATCATCCGGTCAGAAATCTCAAAGGGTAAAAAGCGACCAATATCATTCACTTTTACTTTGAATAAACCGACGAGTATATTTTCAAGTATCAGAAAATAGAAGATAAAAATGCCCAGTGCTATAAAAGCTTTTTTTACTAAAAATCCGATCAGGAATGCGATGGAAAGCTGAGCAAAAGTTTGCAGTGTAAATAGTCCGATAAAGTAAGACTTGTCCCACATTTCCCCGGAGCCCTCTCCTTTGCTGGCATATCCGGAAACCATGGAAACGATAATGTACAATACTGAGATCAGTAATGATATGATCATTACATCCATCAGTTTACTGGTAATAAATTGTTTCCTGCTCCATCCATCTATGATATTTTGCCGGTGAGTTTTGAATGAATATTCATTACTGATGAACATAATGACCACTACAGCCGGAATAAATACAAACCAGGAAGAAAAATAAGCAACGGTGTGCCATACTTCCGGAAAGGTGAATGGGTTGCCAATAAGCATTTTTGCCATCTTACTGGCTTGCGTTGGCTGGTTCATCAGGTTGTCATACACCATATAAAAGGCATAATTGATGCCGGGGTAGGCGAGAGCGGTAAGGCCCATTATCCACCAAAAGGCGGTATACTTCCTCATCTTCAACCATTCTGTTTTGATCAGCTTTATCATATTTGAAATTTCAGGATTAGTTATTGGTTAATTCAAAAAATCTGGCTTCCAGTCTTTTCTTTTTCAATATAAGGTGATTGAGTACTATGCCATTTTCAAAACAGAGACGATTGATGTCTTCCATCTTTGCAGATCCTTTTGGCAGTATTACCTGGATGGTATTGGCCCTCTCATCAAAAATTATCTGTTGTTCTCTTTTTCTAAACAGTGCTGTAAGCGCAGTTAAGTCTGCAGCGCTTAATTCCACAATATCTTCATCCATCATTACTTCTTCCACATTTCCGGTGGTAAGCAGGTTGCCGGATTTTAAGATAGCCACATGGGTGCATACTTTTTCCACTTCATCCAGCAGGTGGCTGGCCATGATGATGGTATGTCCCTGGTCTCTCAGTTCTATGATCAGTTGCCTTATCTCTGCAATACCAACCGGGTCAAGCCCATTAGTAGGTTCATCCAGCACCAGCACTTTGGGATTGCCCAATAAGGCTGCACCAATAGCCAGCCTTTGTTTCATACCCAGACTGTAGGAATTGAACCTATACCGTCGCCTGTCGTATAAGTTTACCTTTTTCAATACTGCATCTATGTCAGCTGTTGTACCGCGGCCACTGATGGACTGTGTAATTTTTAAATTATCGATAGCAGACATATAGCTGTAAAAATTGGGTGTTTCCAGCAAAGAACCGATCTTTTTTCGCTGTTCAGGGGAGCCTGGCTGGCCAAACCAGTGAAAGTCTCCTGCATTTGCTTTCAGCACATCCATTACGATACCCAGCAATGTGGTTTTGCCGCTGCCGTTCGGTCCAAGGATACCAAATACACTTCCCTGCGGCACATCAAATGACACTCCATTCAATGCACGGACAGCTCCGTAAGATTTGGCTATATTTTTTATTGATAGAACAATACTCATACAACGTATTTTATTTTCGGCCTGAAGATAAAAGTTTCTTTAGTATGTCAACCAACAATATGTTGACCGGTATGTTATTTTAACAACTACCTTTCATATTTCTATTATGGCAACTATTTTAATAACAGGAGGAACCGGATTGGTGGGAAGGGCTCTGAGCAGAGCATTGCTGGAGAAGGAACATAGCGTTATTATCCTAACAAGGAGTACAAAGCTAATGGCCGGCAGCCCACAATCTAAAAATGGAATCCAATGGGCCCAATGGAATGTTGATACTCAAACAATCGATAAAGATGCCGTTGCCAAGGCAGATTATATCATTCACCTGGCAGGTGCTGGTGTGGCAGATAAACGGTGGACAAAAAAAAGAAAACAGGAAATTGTGGATAGCCGGGTTAAAAGCGGGGCTTTGTTAGTTAAAGTATTAGGCGAAATAGAGACCAATGTAAAAGCGGTTATTACGGCTTCTGCTATCGGATGGTATGGCGCTGATCCTGTTATTCCTAATCCAAATCCTTTTTTGGAAGACGCACCTGCTGATACTTCTTTTTTAGGAGATACCTGCCGTCAATGGGAACAAAGTATAGAACCGGTCACCCAATTGAAAAAGAGGTTAGTGAAACTGAGAATTGGAATTGTATTGAGTAAGGATGGCGGAGCATTAAAGGAATTTATCAAACCATTACAATTCGGGATAGCAGCCATTTTAGGTAATGGAAAGCAAATGATCAGCTGGATACATATTGATGACCTTGTGAATATGTTCATGGCTGCTATTGAGGATGAAAATATGAACGGTGTTTATAACGCAGTTGCCCCCAAACCCGTTAATAATAAAGAACTAACACTGGAACTGGCAAGATCCAGAAAGAAATTCTTCATTCCATTTTATGTGCCCTCATTTATTCTGAAACTGTTGCTGGGCGAAATGAGTATTGAAATTTTAAAAAGTGCGACGGTAAGCAGTATTAAAATTCAGCAGGCGGGTTTTAACTTTAAATTTCCTGATATTAAAACGGCACTTAAAAATAATTGATGTTTCAGGCCATGTAATTACTGAAGTCTGTTTCCGAATGATTGGGATGCCATATATTGGTGAACTCACCTAAAATTGTTCTGCCATTTTTAAAATTTAGTTTATTCAGTTTCAATTTATCAATGTCTTCCTGTAAAACTTTTCTGTACATAGGATGAAGAGTACCACCTTTGGTACCGGCTGGTTTATCCGGTTCATACTGGTATTGCGGATCAACCAACGTTCCTCTTGGATACATAATGCCGGGAACTCCTTTACCCCGGATATCAAGTTCATCCGGGTGATTAAGACCTATTGTATGTCCATATTCATGAGCGGCAGTGGTAGAACCCTTATATAAATTCTCCAGTTTGAAATAGCCGCTGTTACAGCCCAATCCGTCAACAAAAGAAATATTACCGTATGCAAATTCTTCAATTCGGAAATAGTTGTTTCGGGGATCCAGGTTCTGGTAAATGTCAATATCCTTTATTCCCGGCTCGAATGCTGCTGTAATTGAAAAGACAATCCTGACATCATAATCATTAAAGACTACTCTTGCCTGTGGTTCATTCCACATGGTTTCAATTTCATCACGGATCATTTCTGTCAATGCTTCATTAGCCGCATTGCCATAAGTGATTATATGCGAATAAATAGTTATCTGCTGATTACCTGTTTCGGCTGTGCCCATCTTGTTTATTCGGCGCTGGTTTCTTTGATCATTGTTTTCTTTATCCAGCCATAGACGAATTTACCGGGGGAAGGGATGTATTCAACATACACCGTTTTTTCTGTTTCGGCAATAGACAGGAGCTTGTCACCCTTGACAAAATATTGTTTTTTAGCGTAAATGCAGTTCTCGTCTTCATATACTGTTGCCTTATCAGCGGTAATGACAATAATGGGCGACTGATTATATTCTTTCTTCAGCCAGTCGTTGTTTAATACCGGCTGATTCTTCAGCCTGGTATAATCACCATCTGCGTTTACTGCATTCCCGAAACCGCAATTAAATGAACTGGATTTACTATCGATAGTAATCACATCTCCTTTGATCCTGAACTTCAGTATGCAGGGTGCAGAAGCATCTTCAAAACTATTGTCGAATGAGGCGGTATCATTTACAAATGTGATTGTGCCGTCCGTTTCTCCCATATTATAAGAAGGCCAGCCAATCGTTACATCCAGCCAGAATCGGTATTTGTTATTTTCCATTTTCAGTAAGACCAGTGAGCCGGATGCCCCTTTGGCATTTTCATTCTTTGGCGAATCACCAATCGGTGGAAAAGAATAACCATAGGCACCCGAATAATTTACCTGTGCTGAAGTAGATAGTCCGAGCAGGCATCCGGCAATATAAATGATGAATTTTTTCATAGCGGAAGCTAAAATTTATTGTTGTAAATGCTGCATGAAATAATCTGTCACTTTCTGGTAAAGATGTGCCCTGTCTTTACCCAGCACATTGTGTTCATGCCCCGGATAGATCATGTAATCCACCTGTACGCCTTTGTCTACACAGGCTTTTACAAAATCCACTGAATGCTGCTGCACAACGACCGGGTCCTGCAATCCATGAATCAATAATAATTTTCCTTTAAGTTTTCCAGCCTGTTTAATAAGATTAGTGGCTGCATATCCTTCGGGGTTTTCCTGCGGGGTATCCATATATCTTTCCCCATACATTATTTCATAATATTGCCAGTTCATTACCGGGCCTCCTGCCACAGCAGCTTTAAAAATGCCGGGATGATTAAGCATAAAATCCGTTGTCATAAATCCGCCAAAACTCCAGCCAAATAATCCCATCCGTTCTTTATCAATATACGGTTGAGCAGTCAGATAATTTACCGCTGCCATCATATCATCCATCTGGGCCTCTCCTAATTTTCTGAATATACTTTGTTCAAAGGCTTTTCCGCGGTTATCACTCCCCCTGGTATCTATAGTAAAGACAACATATCCTCTTTCTGCCAGGTACTGGAACCAGTAATCGCCGGCACCTCCATTCCAGCTGTTCAGTATCATCTGTGCATGAGGCCCGCCGTACCAATACACAATAACCGGGTATTTTTTTGTGTTGTTGAACCCAACAGGTTTGAACATCCGGCAATAAATGCTGTCGCCACTATTATTGCGTATAGTGAACAGTGAAAGTTCACCGGTTGCATATGCTTTCAGCGGATTTTCCGACTGCATTAATAGTTTTGGTTTGGTGACAAGATTATGCAGGCCTTTCTGCTGGACTTTGGCTTTTGCATTGAGAAATTTATTGATGTCAATCAGTTGAATCGTTCTTGGGTTCGTTGTAGTACTAAAAGCATCTATTATGGAGCTCCCATCAGCACTTACCTGGGTAGCATGTACACCTCTATCAGTTGTTATTAAATTGATCTGACCTGTTTTTAAATTAAGTACAGATAAATTTTTATTGATTGGGGAAATGGCAGTTGATACAAAAAACAGGTTTTCTCCTTTGGCATCAAACCCTTTTACTTCCAGTACTTCCCAGTTTCCGTTGGTTAATTGTTTCAGCAGTTTGCCGTTTGTATCATACAGGTATAAATGGTTCCATCCGTCGCGGTTGCTTTGCCAGATAAATTGGGAAGGGTTCGATTTCAGGAATTGCATTGGTACCAAAGGTTCAACATACTTTTCATCTGTTTGCTCAAATAACGTTTTGATGAAATCACCGGTAGTTGCATCATACTGGTTTAGCCACATATGATTTTGTTCCCTGTTTACAACGGCAATGTAGATGTATTTGTCTTCGGGGCTCCATGCAACATTAGTAAGGTATTGTTCAGCGGGTTCACCTGTTTTGAGCCATATTGTGTTTTGAGTAGCAGTATTATAAACACCTATAGTTACATGATGGCTTTTATCGCCGGCCATGGGATATTTTATTAAATCTGCTTTCGCAGGCCGTTCGTTCCAGTTAATGATAGGATAATCACTAACCATACCCTGGTCCATTCTGTAAAAGGCTAGTTTTGCTCCGTCATTGCTCCAGAATGTTCCTTTACTGATGCCAAATTCATCCCGGTGGACGGAGGAGGCATAGACAATATTTTTACTCCCATCGGTGGTTACCTGTTTGGTAATAGTACCAGCAGTGACATATAAATTATGATGATCCAGATAGGCAACATAACCAATGCTGCTTTCTTCCGCATTTTCTTTCGCTGCCAATTCTTTTTTTAATAATGTGACATATGACTTTTTTTCCGGATCAAACAAAATTCTATGTCCGTTTGATGTCATGATCCAGCCTTTTGGGGTGAATTTTATTACAGGCATTTCTTTTGCCGTGGTAAGACCATTCTGACTTAAGAGGTTATTTAGTTTATCAAGGGTAAGGAATACTGTATCTGCATTCAACTTAAAATTTCCCCTCATCCATATATCTTTTCCCTCCACTTTTTTGAGGTACATATAATCGTTGGTATTGCCGTAGAATTGCAGCTGTGAAAGATTTTGCGGTGCCAGTGTTGTCCTTGCTTTCAACATAGCATCTTCCATGCTGAGCAATTTGTCCTGGGCAAATAGGCATTGTTGAATAAGGAGCAGCAGTACTGCAGTAAAAATCTTTTTCATAAATCGATTTTAGATTAACAAAAGTAGCCATAATGGCTAATAAAAAGCCCCCGCACCCGGGGCCTGCTGAAAGTAAGAATGAGTTTAATCTTTGAAATGAACTTTAAACGCTTCCGTAATCCTGGTAAATTCTTTGCGTGATTTATTGATCCCTATCAGCCCTCCGGACAGAAGTATATTCATGTCACGTACTATTTTGACAGAAAAAAGTTCGTCTTGTTGTTTTATAGATACAACTACTTTAAAATATTTCACAAAGACACCAAAAATGATCCGCATGATCTTACTTCCTTTCTGGTATACTTTTTCATCAGGTTTGTCTGATTTTAAAGGGAGGTTTTCTGCAGCAAAGAAAAGATTTAATTTATTTTCTAGCTCTTCGCGGCTGACGCCAGTGATATTGTATACTACCAGGTCATTGGCAAAATCAACAAGGGTTATTTGCATAGTGCAAGTTTTTAAGTTGGGTTGACCCGGTGATCTCTGCAATATATTTTAATTCCTCACAGGCCTTCCGCTTTTCAAGACACTCTGTATTCTCTCCAGGGTTTTCTTTTCACCACATAGAGACAGGAATGCCTCTCTTTCTAAATCAAGCAGGTATTGTTCTGACACTAAGGTGGGTTCACTCAGGTCCCCGCCACACATTACATAGGCTAATTTTTTTGCTACAACTGAATCATGTTCTGTAGCATAGTTGGCTGTCCGCATGGCATGAATTCCGGAGTATAAAGCACCGAGAGCTGTTTGTCCCAATACTTTTATGTCCTTTCGTTGCACAGGAGTGGTATAACCACTGTCAAATATTTCAATTACTGATTTTTTTGCTTCCGCAATTCTTCTTCCCTGGTTCATTACCACTTCATCGAGCCCTTTCCTGTAAACTCCCAATCCAAAACCTTCATGTGCTGAAGTTGCAACTTTGGCAGTAGCTATTGAAAGGAAACGATTCTTCAGTGTGATCGTCTCTGGTTCATCTTCATGCATTTCATCCGAAGCTCTCAATACAAATTCTTTGGTACCCCCGCCTCCTGGAATTAAACCAACGCCTAATTCAACAAGACCAGTATACGTTTCAGCAGCCGGGCAGCATTTGTCTGAATGTAAGCTCAACTCACAGGCTCCACCCAGCGCTAAGCCATGCGGAGCAGTAACGACTGGTATGGAAGAATATCTTGCCCGCATCATTGTATTCTGGAACATGCGGATTGCCATATCCAGCTCATCATATTCCTGGTCTATCGCCAGCATGAAGATCATACCTACATTGGCACCCGCTGAGAAATTAGGCCCTTCATTGGCAATCACTAAACCTTTATAATTTTTTTCTGCTTTGTCAATGGCGGTTTGCATACCAGCTAATACATCTCCGCCAATACTTCCCATTTTAGTGAACCACTGCAGACCGAGTACATCATCACCAAGATCATATAACCGGCAACTTCCATTTTTCCAGATCTGCTTATCAGTGTAATTACTCATTACGATGAATGCTTCACCACCCGGAAGTATTTTATATGTTTTGGACGCAGGGTCATAGCAATATTTTTTACCACCTTCTACCCTGTAGAATGATTTATTTCCTGCTGCCAGCATTTCATCAATCCAGGGAGCTACTTTAAAACCGGCGGTTTTCATGGCTTCGGTTGTTTTTGTAACACCGAGTACATCCCAACTTTCAAAAGCACCGATCTCCCAGCCAAAACCAGCCATCATGCCATCATCTACACGATACAACTCGTCACTTATTTCAGGAATACGGTGTGAGATATATGAAAACAGGCCGTAATGAAAAAGGCGATAAAATTCACCGGCTTTATCCTGGCCGGATACAAGCATTTTTAGCCTGGTGTATAAATCATCAATTGGTTTGGCAGCTTCCAGCGTAGCAAACTTCGGTTTTATCCTGGCGCCATATTCCATCGTATCAAGGTTCAAAGTCAATATCTCTTTTTCGCCACCCGGACCTTTTGTCTTTTTGAAAAAGCCCTGTCCTGTTTTATCACCCAGCCAGTTATTGGCTACCATTTTATCTAACCAGGCAGGAATATTGAATTGATCTCTGGCTTCATCATTGGGGCAATTATCTGCAACACCTTTGGCCACTTTCACCAGGGTGTCAATACCAACCACATCAGCTGTTCTGAATGTAGCTGATTTTGGACGGCCGATGATCGGCCCGGTCAGAGCATCAATTTCATCTATGCTGAGTTGTAGTTTTTCTTTTACATTCATGATGGCCATCATACCAAATACTCCAATGCGGTTGGCAATGAATGCCGGTGTGTCTTTGCATAGCACTGTTGTTTTTCCCAGGTACAAGTCACCATAGTTCATCAGGAAGTCAACTATTTCAGGGTCGGTAGATGGGGTGGGAATAATTTCCAGTAATCTTAAATAACGTGGGGGATTGAAAAAATGGGTACCACAGAAATGTTTCTTAAAGTCATCACTTCTGCCTTCGGCCATCATGTGAATCGGAATGCCGGATGTATTGGAAGTAATAAGCGTTCCGGGTTTTCTGTATTTTTCTACCTGTTCAAATACTTTTTGTTTAATATCCAATCTTTCCACAACCACTTCAATCACCCAGTCGCAACCGGCAATGTCTTTCATGTTATCATCAAAGTTGCCGGTAGTAATTTTTTTAATAACGTCTTTATGATATACCGGGGACGGGTTTGATTTGATAGCAGCAGTCAAAGCATCATTCACTATTTTATTTCTTTCTGCAGGCTTTGCATCTGCAGGCACGTCTTTTGGTACAATATCTAATAGTAATACCTGTACACCGATCCCGGCAAAATGGCATGCAATTCTTGAACCCATTACACCGCTTCCTAAAACGGCTACCTTTTTGATAGTTCTTTTTGACATATAGCAAAATTAGTTAGTTATGCAACTATTTGGAAATCGAAGATAAGAGTTTTCTGAATTTTCAGGTATTAATTACATTATTCAAATTCAATTGGTGGTAACCCCCGCTTCTCTAATTCATGCCTGTATTTCCGTATCATTTTTTTATTGTTCTTCACCCCAATACTACTGGCCATACCGCTAAAAGCTATTTTAATAAGATAATTGATAGCCGATTTATCCCGCTGACGGATAAAGAAAACATTGCCTGTTCTTGAATTATTATTTTTCCTGATAACAAAACTTCTGGCTACGAAAGTGATCATTCTTGTAAAGAAGGACTTCTTTTCTACTTTGCCATCCCGGAGAAGCTGAAATTTCAAATCTTTGTAAAACATCTTCATTTCGCCCAGCGACAGGTATTCTCTTCCAACCGCCCGCATGTTAATGGTATCAAATTGTCCGGAAATCAATTTTACAGATGCTAACGGGATCAGCACCGGATTTAAGACAGTAACATCTCCTGGTTTCAGCCTTACTGTCATCAGGAATCCACCTAAGGAGTCAGTATAGGATTCTTTTGCCCTTAGCCTGACCCATACTGTATCCATCACATAACCAGTGGCATGGATGCTGATACTATCTTTAGCAGTAAGGTTGTGATTTTTTACATTGAAAATATTTACGGCCAGTCTTCTTACAGGAATGGTACCCGTCATTTTTGTTTTTTCACTGACCTCTGTATAGTCAACTTTGGCGTTGTTCAATTGAATTGTATCAACAGCTATTTTGAACGGAATTTTTTTGATCATGTTTGCAGGCAGGGGCTTGATAGTTCCTGCTGCAAATGGCAGGTTCTTATCCTTGTAATCATTTAAGAACGGGTTATCAACTTTTATTAAGTCAATATCAAGCACGGTGTCCTTACTATATTTGTCGATATCAATCGGGCCGATTTGAATTGCGCCAGTACCACCATTGATATAATCTTTCTGGTAAGTCAGTTTTGCAAGAAATGAATCTCTGCTCAATGTTGGATTAAATGAAAAAGAGTCGAGAGTGAAAATTTTAGAATTCCGGTTAAAACCTGCATTGAACCAATAGAATTCAGTTTTGTCATCTTTATAGTCACCTGTAAACTGCTGTAGTTGAAATGATGAATTAGCTCCTGCGAGTTTTTGCAGATTGTTGATTGAGGATGAACTAATATTAAGCCCTTTCAACCCTGCTTTGTAAATAACCAGTGTGCCGTGATTTTTACCCAAACTGTCAAAATGAAAATTCCTGGCTGTAAAATCATCCACTTTGGCCCTCCATTCCGTTTTTTTACCTGTCTCCTGTTGCCATTTAATAGCACTTATTTCCGTTGCTATCTCTCCGTCACCTGTATGAAAGGTTTTCCCTTTAGGTTCGCTGTAACTAAAATGATTCAGGTTCAGTAACATTTTGCCCAGCGAAATATCAATTGAATTACCGGCGTTGGCCAGGATATTTGTTAGCTCAAGGCGATTGTCTTTTTCAATACTTCCATCCCAGTTTACATTCAGATTTCCCTTTTCAGTATGCTGATTGAAATTTATTACCGGCTGGCGGATAATTATTTTATCAATATCCACTTCAGGCATTTTTGATCCCTTTTCTTCCCCGGGTAAATGGATAGTTGAAAGTGACAGGGAAGCAACAGGCCGGACTAAGTTCATAGCGGATAATTTAATTTTTCCATTCAGTATAGAATTTATATCTGGTGTTGCTGCAACGGTTGGAAGTGATAAATTAATGACATTATTATTCTTGTTATTATAGTACCTGACATTTTGCAGGATTGAACTTTTACCATCTGCGATAACATAATCTGACACTGTCAACGATGAATAGGGATCAACTATTTTCAGTTGCTGTCCGGCGGCTGCAAGGTCTTTAAGTTGCATTTCCTTACCTGGTTCTTTCAGTAGTTCATCCATTGATATAATATCCAAATGAGTACTGATAGTAGTGTTGCCGGTTTTAATTGTTGCTGTTGTATTGCTTCCTTTTATATTCTTTAATTCGATTGCTGCTTTACCTGTATTTTCCATTTGTTCTTTTTCCGGTAAAACGACTTTTACATCAGCTTTATCCCAGCGTATGCCTGTAGCGGTTAAATCACCTGTTTCTTCATCAATCAGGATTTCATCAACAGCGGCATTCTCAGCCATTATTATCGTACGGCTTAATTTGTCATTTAATTGAACCCTTTTTGCCAGCAAGTATCCGTTTTTATCACCTGTATATCTTACGTCGTGTAATTTAATATCGAGGTTATTTGTTTTTATAGTGCCTGTTTTGAAGTCAAGGTATTCCACTGCATGTTCCAGCGCTGATGCTTTTTTTGCAGTGAGAAGTCTCTGTGTTTGTATAATGATGGAGGCATCTTCCAGGCGGACTGAACTATTATTGTTTAAAGCCAGATCAACCTGCCCATTTACTATATTCATCTTATCCAACTGGATCAATTGCCCAATGTCTCCAAGAACGGCGAAAATATTTTTCCTCCCTTTCTTTGTTGTTTTTTTTACGGATGCTGTATAGTTTATGGAAGGCTGATAAAGCGTGGCGGCATTTGCTTTCAATTGTCTTTTGAAGACAAGATCATCCCAGGAAAGTCCATCTAGCCGAAATTGGGGGATACTGAATGTATTTATGATTTTACCATTGTCGAGTTTATTGAAGATGAAGCGGCTTAAATAAATTTTATCTTCCCGGAAAAGAATGCTGTCAAACTTCACATTATAGGAACTGTCTTTAATGAAGTTTTCATAATTGCGGATGGCTAAAGCAAAGCTTTTCACTTTTAGTGGTTTCGCTGCGTCCTGGTCAATGCTAAGCCCCTGCAGTTCAAAATTATTGTTGGTAAAAGCAAAGGAAGTGGGCTTTTCATCATTGATGGTTTTGATATTAAAATCAGCATTATCCACAACTACAAACCCCAGTTGAAGATTGCCGGTTAATTGCTTGATAATATCTCCCAGTTTTGGGACTGTCCTTTTGCCTCCTGCACTTTTTTTACCTAACTCTACTTCAAGAATGAATTTTGGGTTAAGGCAATAGACTGAATCGGCTTTAATAAGTTCACTCCGGTAAAGGGTATCAAAGTCAATATTTGTAAGTCTTAGTGTATCGAAGAAAACCCGGAAAGCTGATGTAGTACTGTCTTTCTGGACTGCAGCAATAGTACAGCTGTCAAATTCTACCAATTGTTTTTTGAGATTAACGCGGAACTGGCTATAGCTAAGCCGGTGTCGCCCGTCTGGAAAAACAATATCCTGGTCCCGGCTTCTTAATACCACATTTTCGCTAAATAATATTTTTTCCTTCCCGGATAGTCGGCCGGTATCTACTGAAAGATTATCAATATAAAAATCAATATTGCTGATGGTGAGAGGTTGCTGACCAGGTTGTATTTTATTAACCAGCGTGAATTTTGCGTTAGTTATCTGAAAGCGGTTTACTTTTAATACTTGCAGTGCATCCTGTATAGAGTTATAGATCTTTCCTAATTCTTCAGGTATGGAGACTTCCTTTTTCTGTGATCTGTCTCTTTCTGTAAAGGCCTTCAACCGGGTAACAGTTATTTCAGGTTGCTCCAGGTTAAGCGAATCAATAAATAATTTTTTACTAAAAATAATCGGTAAGATTTCCTGTACAGTAAGTTTAATATTATTAACCCGGAACCTGTAAGAGGTACTGGTATTTACTGAATCAGTAGAATATATATAGGCATTATGCAACTCAACTTTACGGCTGAACCAGCTAAACCTGAATTTTTCAACTTTTAGTTTGAGTTTTCCTTTTGATTTTGTATCAACAAGATCTTCTATTATATGACGGGCATTGTAGTTGATCCAGAAGTGAAAGCCAATTAAAAGAATAGTAATGACACCGAGGAATATCCCGGAAAATTTAAGAATTTTCGTGCCAAGACGCTTTGTTGTCAAGGTGCGGATGAGATTTAAACATGAATTTAGTGAAATCTCCCCGCTTGTAAAATGAAAACCCCCGTTTCGGTTCAGATAAAACGGGGGTTCCTTTAATTTTACCGGTTAGCTAACATTTGAACCGGTATCAATCACATTTTCGGGGTTAATAAAATGCAGTTTTCCCGATTTATCCTCTGCCATCAGGATCATTCCGTTACTTTCAATACCTCTCATTTTTCTCGGGGCCAGGTTGGTTACAACCGTCACTTGTTTACCCACAATATCCTCAGGTTTGAAATGTAAGGCAATACCACTGACAATGGTTCTTGTTTCAAAACCAAGATCAACAGATAATCTGAGAAGCTTGTCAGCCTTTTCCACTTTCTCTGCTGATACAATTGTTCCAACTTTAAGGTCAATTTTGGCGAAATCATCAAATTGTATCTCATGTTTTACGAACACTGCTTCCACTTTTTTGTCTTCTTTCTTCGGTTCTTCCATTTTTTTTAACCCGCTTTTTAATTTTTCAATTTGTTCTGTTATTTCTGTGTCTTCAATTTTCCTGAATAATAATTGAGGTTCTCTTAAACTATAACCTATACTCAATAATTTCAGCTTGCCTGCATTTTCCCAGTCCAGCAATTTATCTACCACTTTCATCATATGCAGCATACTTTTGGCAGTATTGGGTAAAAAAGGATTGATAAAAATGGCCAGGTTGGCTGTAAGCTGTAAGCACAAGTGCATTGTGTTGTCAATGCTTTTTTGAACTTCCGGATTTTCGGTCAGCTTTTTGGCAACGATCCAGGGTTCTTTCTTTTGCATATACTGGTTGCCTTTTCTTGAGAGATCGATCACTTCATATAATGCCTCCCTGAACTTATATTGTTCTAATAAAGGTTCAATTCTAGCTTTGGCATTTCCGATTTCTGCGATCAGTACTTTGTCATTATCATCCAGGATACCTGTATGCAATGGTGGTACTTTAC
The DNA here is from genome assembly GCA_041738795.1 of Chitinophagaceae bacterium. Taxonomy (GTDB): domain Bacteria; phylum Bacteroidota; class Bacteroidia; order Chitinophagales; family Chitinophagaceae; genus JJ008. The sequence continues at coordinate 568,466 of JBGSPB010000014.1, forward strand.
CGCCGCAGAGTTTGTGCATTAATACCCAGGTCCGGTTTACAAAATTGCCAAAGATGGAAACCAGTTCACTGTTAACAGCATCCTGGAAACCTTTCCACATAAATTCACTGTCCTTAGTTTCCGGAGCGATCTGGGTAAGGTAATAACGAAGCATATCCACACACTGGCCGCCACCATTTTCTTTTTTTACAAAATCATTGATATAATCCCGCATATCGAGTTTCCAGTTTCGGCTGGTACTCATCTTGTCGCCTTCCAGGTTCAGGAACTCATTAGCGGGAACATTTTCGGGTAAAATATCTCCATGCAGTTTCAGCATGATGGGGAAGATGATACAATGGAAAACAATATTGTCTTTACCAACAAAGTGTACCAGCTTTGTGTCTTTATCCTGCCAGTAAGGTTTCCAGTCTTTTTTATTGTCTATGGCCCATTGTTTAGTAGCGCTGATATAACCAATGGGGGCGTCAAACCAAACATATAATACTTTACCCTCAGCTTCTTTTAATGGAACCTTCACTCCCCATTCCAGATCTCTTGTTACGGCTCTGGATTGCAGGCCGCCTTCGATCCAGCTTTTACATTGCCCAACAACAGTAGTTCTCCAGTCGTCTTTATGTTGTTCTAATATCCATTCTCTTAAGAATTGTTCATGTTTTCCCAGGGGCAGGTACCAATGGGTTGTTTTTTTCTTAATTGGGGTTTTACCACTCAAAGTACTCACCGGATTAATCAATTCATCAGGACTTAAGGTACGGCCACAGGTTTCGCACTGATCGCCAAAAGCCCGGTCACTGCCGCAGTTAGGACAGGTGCCTTTAATATAACGGTCAGCCAGGAAGGTATTAGCTTCCTCATCAAAATACTGCTCAGTTTCTTTTGTTTCCAGTTCTCCGGCATCATTCAGTTTGGTAAAAAATTCCTGTGCTGTTTCGTGGTGAATAGGTTCGCTGGTCCGGTGATAAATATCAAAGCTCATATCCAGGTCTTCAAAATCCTGCTTCATTGCTTCGTGGTATTTATCAATAATAGCCCGTGCGGTTGTTCCTTCTTTGGTAGCTTGAATAGGAATAGCAGTACCATGCTCATCGCTGCCGCACACAAATACTATATCTCTTTTTTGTGCCCGCAGGTAACGGACATAGATATCAGCCGGTATATAGGCGCCTGCCAGGTGGCCCACATGTTTCAAACCGTTGGCATAGGGAAGGGCAGAAGTAACTAAATATCTTTTTGGAGGGATCATGTATAAATTAAGTCTTATTAGCTTGCAAAAATACCGGAATAGCGGTCATTGCCCAAAAGGACGATTTCCGATACCTTTAATGCATTAACCTTAAACTGGTCTCAGTATGAGAAAACTAATGTTATTTCTTTGTATAGCCAGTTTGCAAGAGGCCCGTGCAAACGATGGTGTATTTTACGCTACAGGTAATACATTAATTCCTTTGAAGGAAACATCAATTCGTTTAAAGAAGGAAATACTTAACCTGGAGCGGAAAGGAGATTGGATGCAGGTGGATATTTATTTTGAATTTTTTAATCCGGGTCCGGAAAAAGAACTGACGGTTGGATTTGTAACTCCACCTGCAGAAGGTGATGTTGGAGAAGAAGATGCGAGGCATCCATATATAAAGGATTTCCTGGTGATGGTGGGTGACAAACTGTTGCCATACCGGGTGGCTCAACTGAAAGAAACTGGTTTTAAAGTGGATTTAAAAGTTGCCAGTGGATATGATTTTGTATACTATTTTAAAATAAAATTTCTGAAAGGACTAACGGTGATCCGGCATAGTTATTTATACAGGGGCGGGGCTTCAGTAGAAGCCAAAGTTGATTTTAATTACCGTCTTACCACAGGGACCACCTGGGCCAACAGTGCCATTGAAGATTTTGAGCTGAATGTCAATTTTGGTGATGACAGTTATTTTGCTGTTCCTGCTGGTTTTGGACCAACAGCCGTCAGCTGGACAGTAATCGGAATTGGCCGGCTCAGTGCCCCGGTTAATTTTAATCCTTACGATGAAATGGGAGGGGGTGCGAAGCTTAGAATGGCTTACCTGCGAAAAGGAAAATTGCAAATGAGGACAACTAATTTTAAGCCCCAAAAGGATTTATCATTGATTGTTTTTCAATTGCACAATGAGGTGAAGCTGTGGTGTGATAAAGGACTGAAGAACGATTTTGCTGGTATTATGGAACTTGTTTGGGGAGATTCGATCGAATTGGAGGTAACAAAACTTTCAGACCTTGAACTGAGATTATACCGAAACCTGAATTATGCCCGCATGGGTTATGATTTCAAAGATGAGGTGTTGAAAATATTATTTTCGAAATACAACTGGTATATTCCAGACCCGGCAGTAAAGCCAGAAGTTGTACCCGACTATTACGTAACAAAAGAATTGCAACAATTAATTATAGTTGAAGAAAAACGCAGAAAAATTAAAACAGATATTCTATGATTAAAACACCGCCTTATTTGCAAAAGGGCGACACGATCGGATTAGTTTGTCCAGCTGGTTACATGACCCTGGATAAGGTACAGACCTGCATTGCTACTTTGCAGGAATGGGGCTATAAGGTAAAAGTCGGGAAAACAGTCGGTGGTGATTCTCAGACTTATTTTTCCGGTACTGACGAAGAAAGACTCAACGACTTTCAGCTAATGCTGGATGATGATGAAATAAAAACGGTATTATGTGCAAGGGGTGGTTATGGTATGGGACGTATTATTGATAAAATTGATTTTAAGAAATTTAAAAAACAACCAAAGTGGATCGTTGGATATAGCGATATCACTGTATTGCATTCTCATCTTTATTCTAATTACTATATTTCATCACTTCACTCTCCTATGGCAGGAGCTTTCAATGAAGAGGGTTTTAAAAATGAATTTGTTCTCTCCTTAAAAAATGCACTAGAAGGTAAGAAGATTAAATATCAATGCGGGGCACATGAATATAACAGGAAAGGTGAAGCAGTAGGAGAGCTGGTTGGCGGGAATCTTGCCTTGCTTGCCCATTTGGTAGGCACAGATTCTGACATTAAGACAAGAGGTAAAATTCTTTTTATAGAAGATGTGGGGGAGTATATATATAACATTGACAGGATGATGCACCAGTTGAAAAGAAGTGGCAAAATAGCAAGGCTTGCCGGCTTGATTTTTGGCGGTTTTACAGAGGTAAAAGATACAGACAGGCCTTTCGGTAATACTGTTCTTGAGATACTAAAGGATATAGTTAAAGAATACAGCTACCCGGTTTGTTTTGATTTTCCGGTTAGCCATACAGACAGAAATTATGCGTTAAAAGTGGGTGTGGGATATAAGCTGAAGGTTGGAAAAACAAAAGTGACTCTGGAAGAATAAAAACCGTCTCGCCAAACGGAAGGCTGCAACCATTAACCCCAGGTAAAAAATTTATACTGTTAACAGTGACTCATTTAAAAGCAGTTTTATTAGTGCTGGTTCAGGATTAATGCCGAATCCTTGTGCTGGTTTAGTTATAGCCTTAAAACAGAGTCAAGTTTATTCACGGTTTCTTTGTACCGGTACAGATTGTTATGGCTGCCCCCTTCAATGCTAATGAGTTCATCTGTTGATTTAAAAAATGGCAGGAGGCGTTTTGAATTTTTATACGTAACGACCCTGTCTTTAGTTCCATGAAAAATTGTTATTGGTGCAGTAACATGTTGCAGGTATTGATAAGTTGGGAGCTGGTAATGCAGCATCCATTTTGCAGGATAAATGGGCAGGTAATGACTTACCACTGCCGGAAAATCATAATAAGGAGTTTCCAGGATCAATCGTTTACAATCCCGGGTGGATGCAAGTTGTGCAGCAATGCCTGTTCCCATGCTTTTCCCATAGATGATTATACTATCAGCCGGGAATCGTTTTCGGGCAATCTTATAAACCTGTAAGGCCCAGTCGTACAGTTTTTGTTCGGTCAGCTTGCCTGTGCTTTTGCCAAAACCCGGGTAGTCGATCATCAGTACCTGGTAGCCATGCCGGGTGAAATAAGGAATGTATGTAGCATACCAGGAGATATTTCTCTTATTGCCATGGAAATAAAGCACTACACCACGGGCTATCGTATCTGTGCTTGCAAAGTCAACCAGGTTAAGAGTGTCTTTAGAATCAATAGGAATATTGATGTCTTTATGAGGCTCAGGAAAATTATAAGAATAGGTTCTGTTCAATGTAACCGGGTGAAAAAGGATGGCATCCTGTAGAAAATATAATGCAACCCCGCCGGATATATAAATGATAGCTACAATCTTTGCCCATTTGATTACTCTCTTCTTGTTCATCCGGGCAAAGATGTAAAGAAAAAAGGACATGAAGCTCATGTCCTTTTATGTTATGTATTATTAGTATTGATTAAAGTAGCTTTTAATCCTGTAATGTGCATTATTGCTTATTTCATCCAGCAGGCACCTCATGATCTCACTTTCCGTGGGAGCAAACTCCCTTCTGCGATTGATCAGCTGTTTATCATTTTCACTTAATGCTCTTTCATCGCCTGCAAAAGAAGCAAACTCGGTACTCCAGTTATGATTGGCAGAAAAGTTTTCACTCCACATCCGGTGGCCGTTCTCATCCCTCACATTTACCTGCAACAGCGCAGTAGAATGCAAAGTTCTTTTTGTAGTTGTAATATTAGCAAATACTCTTGCATATTCTTTTACTATTGAGTCTGGCTTATAAACTGTTTCTTTTACTACAATTTCTTTAGACACTTTTCTTGTGCTCCTGTTGTCGTAGTAGCGACCGATATCAAGATTTGTAAGGCGCATGTCAACTTCTTTGTCAATCCTTACATTCTGGCTCCTTGCGTCCCAGGCAGAGTAAAATCTTACAAATTCATTCCCACTGCTATATTGCAGGTTTCTGATCAACTGGTCATCGAGATTATTACCTCCAACCGAGTACGAACTATACACATAGCCACCTTGTTGTTGCATAGGCAGAATGACTACATTCGTAACTGCATAATCATATGCCTCATTCATTTTTTGTATCGCATCACGGTTGCCTGGTTTAAATTTTAATGCTGCCTGGAACTCCCGGTATGCATTGCGATAGCTTTGTTTATCATAACGCTGCATAAAGGCAATACCCCTGTCGTAACGGGTATCACCGGCTTTTTCACGATAAGTGACCAGGTAGGAGGAGTAGTCAGCAGGGGTTACAATAGTAAATACCTGTGGCACCCTGTAAATAGCATCATACATCCGCTGAAGCGATACATACTCATTATATATCCACTCCCATTTCAGTTCATTGGAGCTTTCAGCATTTGCCCTGATGCGGGTTTCATGGTCATTCACCGCATACCGATATGAACTCTGAATGATGTTGAGCAGCTTTGGATCATCGGGGTCTTTCTGTAATTTTTTTGCAGCCAGTTCCACGGCTTCAGTATAATTGCCTTTTTCATATAGTTTACTGGCAGTTTTACAGGAGACTGCTGAAATGCTGATCACTGTTAAAAGTAGAATGTAGAGTTTTAGTTTCATAAACACCTCCGTTTTCATGTAGTACGTTCAAATTGCAGTCCAGTTAACAGCAGGTGCTGTCAATTAAGCAATCATTAACAATTGATGGGCAATAGGTCTAGTATTTGAGAATGTCCCTGATGAAATTGTGATATTCATCAAACGATGGCAAATTGTTGTGTCCTCCTCCATGTATGCGTATGAGGGTAATCTTATGCTGGTTTATCTTCTGTAAAGCTTCACTATGCCGGATTGGTATCAGCCAGTCTTTTGTGCCATGGATAATGTAGGTGTGACACTTTACATTTGGTAACCATTTATCAGTACGAAGGTGAAAGCGAAGTACGATGCGAACGGGAAGAATTGGTAAAAAACGTTCAATTACCCTCAGGAAATTAAAATACGGGGCATCCAGAATCAGGTACCGGGGGCTATTGTCCGAGGCAAGTTTTGTAGCGAAGCCACTACCCATGCTGCGACCATACACAATCAGGTGATCCTCCGCATATTTTTCCCTTAGTTTATTGTAAATAAACTGCATGTCATTCAGCATTTGTTTCTCACCTCTTTTACCCGTACTCTTGCCGAATCCCCTGTAATCTAGCAATAGTACATCGTAATCGTACCGGTAAAAATCTTTGGCATACCGTGCCCAGCCTTTTATACTTCTTGTATTGCCATGAAAATATAGTATCAATCCTTTGGGATTTTCCCGGAAGAAGTGGAGACCGTTTATGCGTACACCCGGTTCAATATCAAAAAAGTATTCTCTGAAAGGAACATCATACTTAAACTGAAAATCCTGCTTCAGCTTTTCCGGTTTAAATATCAGCCTTTCCTGTATGAAATAAGCAATGACAGACAGAGCTGCAATGCCAATAATGATATACCAGATGAAGACAGGCAAGCTAGTTTTAGTTTATGTACTGAAATTAAGGAACATGCCACAAACTGTAAACTTTCTTATTCTTCTACTCTTTTAAGTTTTAAATTAGTAACAGGCGCTACAATTAACGGGAATTTCTCTACCGTAACATTTGCAAGGTCAAGCCCAAAACCTTTTTCTTCTGAAAGGCTGTGATCTTTTAACCAGAAGTGGAACTTCATAATTATTCTTTCAAAGAATGGAAGTTCATTGTCCTGGCTCAGGTATTTTTCCATTACCATAAACTGGAAGTCGCCAACCGTATTGCTGCTGGCCAGGCTTTCATACCGGCTGATAATATTCACTTCTTTATTGGCTACAAGATCTTCTACTACTTTACGGAACATGAGATTTACCCGTGGCTCCATCCTGAACCCAAGACGGAAATCAACCCTGATAATATCATTTGGAATGATATGTTCTACTTTGTATTCAGAAGTATATGGGTCATCTACGGTATCAATGTGTACGAACCAGTAAATGTCAGCCCGTTTGGGTTTTCTATTTAGTATAGAGTAAATGATCTTATGCTCAATCTCTTTTGGGTTGTTGGCACTGGTCATATATACCAGGTGAGTGGCATATTTCGGAACAGACTTGTCATTACTAAGTTCTTGTATCTTGGGTATGTAATGTTCAAGGCGAACAAATTCCACGTAGCGGTTCTTGATTTTCCTTGCCCTGTACCAAATGTACATAACAAGAAATACCAGCATGCCAATGATCAGTGTTATATAACCCCCGTGAGTGAATTTTACCATTAATGCGACAAGGTACCCGATTTCTACAACCAGGTAGCCACCAAGAAAAATATAGATCCAGATAGATTTTGCCCTGTGCAGAACCAGGTAGTTAGCAAAAAGAATGGTAGTTGCAAGCATGGTTACAATAATCGCCAGTCCATATGCAGCTTCCATGTTGGAGGATTTACGGAAGTACAATACAATTCCGGCACAACCCAAAAACATCAGAAAATTAATAGTAGGTATAAACAATTGGCCTTTTGCTTCGGACGGGTAACGGATCCTGAGTTTTGGCCATAAATTAAGCCGCATGGCTTCACTTATCAGTGTGTAAGCGCCAGAAACCATAGCCTGGCTGGCGATTATTGCAGCCGTTGTTGCAATAATTACACCCGGAATAATAAACCAATGGGGCATAAGGTCATAAAAGGCATTGATGCTTAATGAACTTTTTACTTCGCTGGTAATTTCCAGGCCGCTGCGGTGTGCCAGCAAATAAGCACCCTGTCCAAAATAGTGGATCAGCAGGCAAGTTTTTACGTAAATCCATGATGAGCGGATATTCCCTCTGCCACAGTGGCCCAAATCACTATACAAGGCTTCAGCTCCGGTGGTACAAAGAAAGACGGCGCCTAATAGCCAAAACCCCTCCGGATAATTTTTCAGGAATTCAAAAGCATAATAGGGGCTTAATGCTTTAAAAATGGCCAGGTCATCAAACACATGTATAATACCCAGTATCAGCAGCATCGTAAACCAGATGAACATTATTGGTCCGAATAATTTACCGATAGAGGCAGTTCCAAACTGCTGCATGAAAAAGAAAAGTGCCAGGATGGAAAGAACAATAATTACAACTGTATTGCTACCGTCCTCAATTCCCAGTGCAGGTAATTCTTTTAATCCTTCAATAGCAGAGGTAATGGAGATGGGCGGGGTGATGATGCCATCTGCCAATAACGATGCCCCTCCAACCATGGCGGGGATAACCAACCACTTTTTACGGCGCCTCACTAAAGCATACAAAGCAAAAGTGCCGCCTTCCCCCCGGTTGTCTGCCCGCAATACCAGTATGACATATTTGATGGTGGTTTGAAGTGTTAATGTCCATATAATGCAGGATAAGGTGCCAACGATCAGTTCTTCAGTAACCACCCGGTCGCCAATAATTGCATTGAATACATACAGCGGTGACGTTCCGATATCTCCGTAAATAATTCCAAGGGCAATAAGTAATCCTGCTCCGGTAACTTTATTTGTCGATACTTTCACTTTTTGGTAGTTGTGGTTTGTTTTCTGGGATGCCCGCCATAGCCCCGGATAGTCCTGGACATAAACGGGTACAGATTTTGCACTTGTGTGAACATTCTTACAAAGTTATAGGCAAAATTCAATTACAACCAGCAAACCGGGGAACTTTACTTTCCGTCTTCAAGAAGTGACGGGGAAAATCTTGTAGTTTAAAACAAGTAATATATACGGGGTGTTATGCATGTAATAGTCAATAAAACAGCATCAACAAAAATACAACAGCCTGTTTTGGCTGCTAACTTGTAACTTTAATATGGAAAAACTATGTGTACAATGTTTGGTAAAAAATGGATAATTTCTATACTGGCAGCTGGTATGATAATGCCTGTTATGGCTCAAAAAATCATTTATTCAGACCCGGATAAGGATGATACCCGCCGGCTGAATTTTGAAATAATTGGCAAAATAAACGGCAATTTTCTGATCTATAAATATGTCAGGAACAAAAGCTGGATCACCGTACTGGATAACGATATGAAGCAATTAGCCCGGGAAGAGCAGGATTATGTTCCGGCTAATGACAGGGTGATAAATGTTGATTTTTTCCCATACAGTGATCATGCTTATATGGTCTACCAGTACCAGAAAAGGAATGTTGTTTATTGTATGGCCTCCAGGATCGATGGAAATGGAAAGAAAACCGGTGATGTGATTGCACTGGATACTACTCATATCGGCTTTGCAGCCAATAACAAAATCTACTCTGTTCTGAGCAGTGAAGACAAACGAAGAATTGGCATTTTTAAAATTAATAGCCGAAACAGAAGGCAATATCTGATGACAACATTACTGCTGAATGACAAGCTTGAGTTGCTTAAGAAAAGCCGTATAGACATTCCAATGGAAGAGAGGAATGAACACCTCGGCGATTTTAGTCTCGATAATGAAGGCGATATCATATTTTCTAAATTCTTACGGACCGGGAATGATAATATAAGTAGTGCTTCATTCATTATTAAGAAGGCAGCCGAAGATACTTTGATAGTGAAGTCGCTGAATATTGAAAAAACCTGGCTGGATGAGATTCACATAAAAGTGGATAATTACAATAAACGATATTTTCTATCCTCTTTTTACTACAAAGAGAGAAGAGGTAATATTGATGGCTTTTATTTTTATATCTGGGATAAAGTAAACCAGCAACCAATTGTTGAGAACATTAGTATTTTTTCAGATGAACTTCGTAAAGAGGCCAGGGGCGATGCCAGTATGAAAACCGCTTTTAATGATTATTTTATCAGGAACATTATTACCCGCAGAGATGGGGGCTTTATAATAGGCAGTGAAGCGTATTATACTACTTCCCGGTTTAATAGCTGGAACCGGTGGGATTACCTGTATGGGTCTCCTTATTTATCACCCGGGTATAATAATTATTATTATTCTCCTTACTATGATCGTTTCTGGTGGGGAGGCCGATCTGTGAATAACCAGTCTGTACGCCATCATGCCGACAATATTGCAGTACTTTCTTTCAGTAATACCGGGCAGTTGGAGTGGAGTAACGTAATGGGTAAAAGCCAGTTTGATGATCAGTCCGACGAACTGCTTTCCTACCAGTTAATGAATACAGGTGGCCAGATCCATTTTCTGTTTAACCAACTGGAAAGAAGATATAATTTATTAACTGACTACAGCATTACACCTGAAGGGCAGATGACAAGAAATCCTACATTAAAAAATCTTGACAAAGGATATGAGTTTATGCCAAAATTTGGCAAACAGGTCAGCGCCAAACAAATGATAATGCCTTGTTTATATCGTAACTATATTTGTTTTGCAAAAATCGATTATAACTAACCCGTAATTCTGTCCATTATCTGTGATTGGCATATTTAAACAGAAAAACCCGGCCAACATTATCCTGCTGTTTGTCTTTGGAGTGTTGATAAAACTTCCCATGTTCATGCATCCGCATATCAGCGAGGCAAGGGAAGGAGACGGCATTCTTTTTAAAGGAATACTGACATTGCTGCAATCTACCGGAAAGTCAACCCCGCTTATTTATCCCTTACTGGCGTATACCTTGCTGTTTTTGCAGGCAATTATTCTGACCCGGTTTATGGCTGCACAAAGAATGATGAGCAAATCCACATATTTTCCGGGCATGGCATACCTGCTAATTACTTCTTTATTTCCGGAGTGGAATTATTTTACTGCACCGTTGATCGTAAATACAATATTACTACTGGTACTTTCAGGTCTGTTCAATACCTATAATCATAAAAGTGCAAAAGGAGCGATTTTTAATATCGGTCTTGGGTTAGGCGTTGCATCGTTTCTTTTTTTTCCCTCCCTGACTTTTATCATTTGGATTCTGCTGGCTTTGATGGTGATGAGGCCTTTCAGAATTAATGAGTTGTTACTTTGCCTGTTGGGTATTACCGCACCATTTTATTTTTATGCTGTATACCTGTTTATCACCGACCAGTGGAGTTGGCAAAACATATGGCCACAGTTCACTTTTCATCTTCCCCGCCTGCAGCAATCTGCCTGGCTTGCCGGCAGTGTTTTTTTATTGACAGTACCTTTTTTGATGGGGGGGTATTATGTACAGGATAACCTGCGCAAAATGCTGATTCAGGTACGGAAAGGGTGGAGTTTGCTACTGTTATACTTATTGGGGGCATTGCTGGTCCCTTTTGTCAACAATAGTGCAACTTTTGAAAATTGGGTAATGGCAGCTATCCCTTTTGCTGCTTTTCATGCCTGCACTTATTTATATTCCAATCTCCGGATCATCCCTGTTTTGATCTTCTGGTTATCTGTAGCACTAGTACTGGCTTTCCAGTATACTGGCCCGGGTTGGTAGTCGAAAGGATTAAAACTACTGGCTATTTGCATGTATACTTCATCCCGGTTATTTCAGGCTCTCAGGGGTAGCTTATGGGGGGCAGCTTTTCTTAAAATCTTATCTTTGCTTTTTCATATTTAATATTCCGTTATGAAATTTGGTGTTGTAGTTTTTCCAGGCTCTAATTGCGACAGAGATATGTATGATGCTTTGAGTCATGATCTTGGGCAGGAAGTGTCAATGCTATGGCATAAGGATAAAGATTTAAGTAAATTCAATACGGAAGATTGTATCATCCTTCCCGGCGGTTTTTCATATGGGGATTACCTCAGATGTGGTGCCATTGCCCGTTTTAGCCCGATGATGCAGAGTGTGATCGAGTTTGCCAATGCTGGGGGTAAAGTTTTTGGAGTTTGTAATGGTTTTCAGATCCTTTGTGAATCACATTTATTACCCGGAGCATTATTGCGGAACAGCAACCAGCAGTTTGTTTGCAAAAATGTATTTATCACCAATGATACGGGCAAAGTGTACAAAATTCCGGTAGCCCATGGTGAGGGCCGGTACTATGCGGATGAAAAAACATTGGATCAACTGGAGGCCAATGGCCAGGTCATATTCTATTACTGCGATGAAAATGGAACTAAAACTAATGAGGCAAACCCTAACGGAGCCATCCGTAATATTGCCGGTATTTGCAATGCAAACAGGAATGTATTTGGCATGATGCCGCACCCGGAAAGAGCCTGCTCTCCGGTTTTGGGCAATACAGACGGGCAGGAAATAATAAAAAGCCTGCTGATGGCGGAGCAACTTGTTTAGTCTCAGGTGCATCTTGTCATTGCTCGACCAGCGTTTGTCACTTTTATCACATACCAGACTAAACCGGAAGGTTACTTTTGGGGCAGAGATTTTAACAGATTGAGTAAAGAAAAAGCAGGATTTTTGTACCCAGATAATTTAAACAATTGAGAATGAAAAGATTTTTAGTCACGGTATTGATTTTTGCAACAGCTTTTACTGTTCAGGCCCAGTTAAACCCGATCTCCTGGACATTTACAGCTAAGAAAATTGCTGATAAGACGTTTGAGATTCAGATGAAAGCCACTATCCAGAATAAATGGCACTTGTATTCCCAGGCACAACCGGCTGATGCCATAGCTATTCCTACAACATTTACGTTCAATCCTAATCCCCTGTTTACACTCGAAGGAAAAGTAAAAGAAGTCGGAAAGCTTGAGAAATACCATGACAAAACACTGGATGTGTCCGCTAACCAGTATTCCAATACCGTAACTTTTATACAAACTATTAAGTTGAAGGCGAATGTAAAAACCAGCATGACCGGTAATGTGGAATACCAGACCTGTGATGATGAGAAGTGTTTACCGCCAAAAACAGTTCCCTTTACGATCGCAATCAAATAAATGTGAATTAATATTTTTGATATTTAAAACGGGTTCTCTTAAAGAACTCGTTTATTTTTTAAATGTATGCTGCTATGCTCCGCTTTTTAAAACCACTAACTGCCTTTTTCCCTATACTTTTTTCGGTACTTATTTCTGTTGCTCAGGATTCTTCTGCTATTAAAGGCTGGACCGTTGAAAGTAAGAAATTGGCAGACGGAAAATATGAGCTCTTGTTTACAGCACCAGTTACAGATGGTTGGCAATTGTATGCTCCTAACCAGGTACTGCTGGATGTTAAAACAACCGAGTTGAAATTCTCTGATTCAAGTATTGCGCAGGAAGGTGAATTTATTTTAGCAAGTGAACCCGGCAAGATTAATAGTGCCATATTTGAGACATCCGTAAGCGTATTTGAAAGTAGTGCTTCCTGGAAGGCGATTATTGCTATCAATGGAACAGTACCGGCAAAATTACAGGGTACTTTATTTTATACTTATGGTAAGAATGATGAGTTCTATCCATCAAACCCTTTTTCCTTCACAGTTACTATGGAAGGAGGGGTGGAAGCAGCCAGCATTAAGATTAATTCAATTGATATTCACAAACCAGTAAACGATTGCGGCGATGATGGTACAAAAAATAAGAGCCTGCTCACTATTTTCTTTTTAGGATTACTGGGTGGCCTTATTGCATTGCTTACTCCCTGTGTATTTCCCATGATCCCCGTTACTGTTACCTTCTTTACCAAAAAGTCTGCTGATAAAAAGAAAGGGGTTACTAATGCCATTCTGTATGGACTTTTTATTTTTCTGATTTATATCCTTATTACACTTCCATTCCATGTTGCCGGTAAAGCGATAAGTCCTGAAATATTCAATAATATATCAACCAATGTCTGGCTCAATCTAATCTTTTTTGCCATTTTCGTTTTTTTCGCTTTATCATTTTTTGGTCTTTTTGAAATCGGTCTTCCTGCAGGATTAGCTAATAAAATGGATTCCAAATCTGGTCTTGGAAATTTAGGCGGGATATTCTTTATGGCAGCTACACTGGCTATTGTATCATTTTCATGTACAGGTCCAATTTTAGGAACATTACTCGTCGGTGTTGCCGACCAGGGTGCCTGGCCACTTACTGTTGGTGCAGCAGGTTTTGGTATAGCTCTTGGCTTACCTTTCTCTTTGTTTGCCATGTTTCCGCATTGGTTACAATCTTTACCGAAATCTGGTGGATGGATGACAGATGTGAAAGTGGTATTGGGTTTCCTGGAGCTGGCATTAGCCGTGAAATTCCTTTCAAATGCTGACCTGGTTAAGCAATGGGGCTTATTGAAAAGGGAAGTTTTTATTGGTCTCTGGGTGCTGATAGGAATGCTCACCGTTTTATATCTCCTGGGCAAACTTCGTTTGTCACACAGTTCGCCGGTGAAGAAATTTTCATTTATACGAATTGCTTTTATAATGCTGTTTACAGCAATAACAATTTACCTGTTACCGGGTCTTACTAATACAAAGTGGGCTGACCTGAAACTGATCAGTGGTTTCCCTCCGCCAAGAACATATAGCTTATTTGCGATTGACAAAAGTAAAACAGGACTTTTCGAACCCATGCACAATGATTATGCAGGTGCATTGGAACGGGCCAAAACCGAGAATAAACCGGTGTTAATTGACTTCACCGGTTGGGCCTGTGTGAACTGCCGTCGTATGGAAGAAAAAGTATGGCCCGATAAAACCGTTGATAGTCTGATGCGAAATGAATTTGTCGTGGTCTCCTTATATGTAGATGAAAGAAAGAATTTACCACTGGCAGAACAAACAGTGGAACTGTTGGCTAACGGAACAGAAAAATCAATTGTAACTGTTGGCGATAAATGGGCCACATTCCAGATTGAAAATTTTGGTGCCACATCCCAACCTCAGTATGCAATTATCAGCCCGGATCAGCAGGCTATGACAAAAACAAAATTTTATACTCCCGATGCTGATGAATTTATTAAATGGCTGGAATGTGGTCTGGATGCATTTAAGAAAAGTAAAAAGCAGTAGCTCTTATTTTTTACAACTGAATTAGTTTAATAACCGTTCTGTATTGTTTTGTTTCCACCTGCAGAAAGTACATGCCTTTTGAAATATCCGGGAACGAAGGCTGGAAAGATGAGCCGGCTGCCATCATACCATAAGCTCGGGAGCTGATAACCTGCCCCTGCATATTGATAAGCCTGATCTGAACATTATTCAATGATTTTGTTGCAGTAATAGTGACAGTTTGATTGAAAGGATTGGGTGAAACCCTGATCCCAAATTCAGTTGGATTAATTACCGGCAAGCCTGTAATGATACCTGCAAGACTATATTTTGAAAAAATAGGGTAGTGGTCTGATGTATTGTGGGCTGTAACATAATTCGGAACTACAGTTGTGACATCTGTTCTTATCTGCGCCGAATTAAGAACATAATAGGCTACCACTTCATTGGAGATGGCATGATTATCTACAACATTAGGAAAGTTTATCATACTGGTCTGACCCGCCTGGCCAAGTGGTAAGGTGATAGATTTATAATGGTCTGCATCAGTAGAATCTGCAACAATTGGCTGGTAAGAGGATTGTGGTCCCGATCCGATGGATATGGTTTGAGTCAATGCATCGTTATAGTCCCCGATAATCATAACATTGGCAGTTGAAAAAGAAGCATCCAAAGTATCTTTCAATTCACGGGCGCCGGCAAGCCGCCTGTTATAATCAGATGCTGTTGATCCGGCTTTGCCATGTATCAAAATGAAGTGGACAGTTTTTGTTATTCCATTTATAGTAACATCCGCTTTCATCAGGAAGGGCAGTCTTCCATTAGCCCAGTTAGAAACAGCGGTTGGGCTATTCAGCATCATTCCCCTGGTGTTAATATTGCTGAATAAGTCTTTCTTGTACAAGAAAGCCAACTTCTGGCTTTGTCTCCAGCCATTGGTACCTATGGGGCCATCAGTACTGTAAGGAGCTATAATGTATTCAAAATTTGTTCCTAAAGAGTCTCTTAATTTTCTGAGGTGTACTGTATCTACTATTTCAACAAGGCCATAGATGTCGGCATCAAAGTAGCGCATTATTTTTTTTGCATTGGCTTCCTGCAGGTCTTTATCCGGCGGTCCACTGTTATAGGGGGCCCCGAAGAATTCAAGATTCCAGCTAACAACGTCAAGTGTAGTGGTACTGCTCTGCGCATTTAATTTTTCTGCTGTTGCAGCCAGAATCACCAGGAATAAAAAGAGTAAATTTTTTTTCATGTTCTCTATTTCGTAGACAAATGTAAGGGAGAAAAATAAGGTTAAGTCAGGCTATTATGAAAAGAGCTGTCACGGTTGAGTTGACTGTATATCAATAACTTTTAATTGCAGCGATTTGGTCTCATTCCATTCGTTTTCATCGATTGTATACACAATATCTATTGGCTGCTGATTATCCAATAAGTGAAATTTGCCAGCCATCCCAAAACCAATTCCGTTAATAATACAATTGTCTTCCCGCAGGGAGAATCGTATATGTTCTTCTTTTACAATTTTTGAATAACCGGAATTAATTACATTCCTGGTAATAAATACCGGGCGGAGGTTCTCCGGTCCGTATGGTTCCATCTGGCAAATGATATCGTAGAAAGTTTGTTTGATGTCTTTTAAAGAAATTTCTGCATCAATAATGATTTCTGGAATTAGCAATTCCGGTTGAATAGTTGATGATACAATCTCTTCGAATTTTTCCCGTAAAGCATCCACTTTTTCTAATTCTAACGTCATACCAGCCGCTGCAAAATGACCTCCATAGCCAAGCAAGTGTTCCCTGCAGGCATGGATGGCTTCATACAAATTAAATCCGGGTACACTCCTTGCACTGCCCGCAGCATATTCACCGGACTGTGTAAGCACAATCGTTGGACGATAATGATGTTCTATCAACCGGGACGCAACTATCCCAACCACTCCTTTATGCCAATGTGGTTGAAAAACTACAGTTGACTTTCTATTTATCCATTCTTCTTTTCCATGTATAAGAGCTAACGCTTCCTCTGTTATGCTTTTATCAGCTTCTTTTCTGTCAGTGTTATCACTGTGCAGCTGTTCAGCATATAGCAGGGCTTCCTCTTCTGTTTTCGCTACAAACATCTGTACAGCCTTTCTGGCATCATCCATCCTGCCGGCAGCATTTACTCTTGGCGCAATCATAAATACCAGGTTGGTAATATGAAGTTCTTTTACCAGGCCGCTTAATTTTGATAATGCCCTGATGCCATAATTCGGATTTTTATTTGCTTTTATCAAACCATGGTAAGCTAATATCCTGTTTTCACCGGCAACAGGTACTATATCTGCAGCAATTGCAGTCGCCAGGAGATCAAGATATTCGAATGCTGCATTTTCAGGCAGTTGCATTTTTTCTGACAGGGCGCACATAAGCTTAAAGCCGACACCACATCCGCAAAGTTCTTTATAAGGATAATTACAATCTTTTTGTTTTGGATTAAGAATTGCAACAGCAGGTGGTAGTATTTCATCGGGTAAATGATGATCGCATACAATAAAATCTATAGCCAGTTCTTTAGCATACCCGATTAAGTCTGCTGACTTAATACCACAATCAAGAGAAATAATTAAAGTAAACCCATTTTCTTTCGCAAAATCAATCCCCGCTTTGCTAATACCATAACCTTCCCGGTAGCGGTGGGGGATGTAAAAATCCAGGTTGGAATGAATCTTATTAAGAAACTGGTACATGCTGGCTACAGCAGTTGTTCCATCTACATCATAGTCTCCAAATACAAGAATTTTTTCCTTAAGGTTAACAGCCCTGGTAACCCGTTCCACTGCTTTATCCATATCCTTCATCAGCCAGGGGCTATGCAATGCCGTGAGTTGGGGCCGAAAAAAATCTTTTGCCTGCTCAAATGTTTCAATGCCCCGTTGTATCAGAATTTTGCAAATAACCGGATGTATTTTCAGTGACTGTTGTAATACATTCACTTTTTGCTGGTCAGCTGTTAATATTTTCCATCTTTTTTGCATTACCAATCAATGATGAATTATATGTTTAGGTAAAAAATTAATATTTACGGTCAGTTACAAACAGGACCATGTCTTCAAGCCCTTGCCTGACAGGGCTTTCAGGGAATTGGTGCAGAATAGCAAGGGCATCTTTCTTGTATGCATTCATTTTTTCGGTTGCATAGGCAATTCCACCAATTGCCGTCACTTTATCTATTACCCATTTTACTTTTTCTTTATCCTGGTTGTTATTTTTTACGATGTAAATAATCTTTCGCCGGGTCTCTTTATCCGTATTATTCAGTGTATAGATTAAGGGGAGAGTCAATTTCTTTTCCTTTATATCATTTCCGGTGGGCTTGCCTACATTTTCACTGGCATAATCAAATAAATCGTCTTTAATCTGAAATGCCATACCGGTTGTTTCACCAAACAATCTCATCTTTTCAGCTATTGCTTCATCCTGGCTGGAAGCCCATGCTCCTGCAGCACAGGCAGATGCCAGGAGGGATGCAGTTTTATTACGGATTATCTCGTAGTAAACCTCTTCTTTCAGGTTCAGGCTGCGGGCTTTTTCCAGTTGCAGCAATTCTCCTTCACTCATTTTCCGGACAGCATCAGAAAGGATGTGGAGGATTTGGTAATCATTATAATCGAGAGAAAGCAGGAGTCCTTTAGCCAGTAAATAATCGCCAATAAGTACATTGGCTTTTGCTTTCCAGAGGGCATAAGGAGAAAAAAAGCCCCTTCTTTCCATTGAATCATCAACTACGTCGTCATGTACAAGTGTCGCAGTATGAAGCAGTTCTACCAGGGATGCGGCCCTGTATGCCGGTTCGTTGATGTCACCACAAAGTTTGGCAGAAAGCAACACAAACATAGGTCGGAGTTGTTTACCCTTACGTTTCACTACATACCTCATAATGCGGTCTAAAAGGGGTGCCTGGCTGCGAACAGCTTCTTTGAATCGTGTTTCAAAGATTTTTAATTCGGGTTTTATCAGGTCGGTGGGTAGTTGCATAGCCAAAAACAGGGCAATTTACGGGCAAAAAAATAATTGTCAGCAGATGCAACAAAATACACTCAAAAATTGACTAAGTAATTGAAAAATAATGGACAAAAGGGCAAATAATTGTCATAAAAATTTGGTAATTAACGCCCATTATCTATTTTTGCGAAATATTTAGGACATTGTTCACAAATCTTAATCCTTAGTTATGGCAAGCAAAAAGTATTTATTTCTGGCAGGCGTATTTTGTCTGTTAGCGTCTTATGGTTTCTCGCAAAGGGTCGGGGCCAGTTATGACGTAAAAGATTCTTCCCTGGTTCCGAGTAAAAGGATGCCTCAGCACACTGAGTTCCTTAATGGTACATATAATTTCCCTTCAAAGCCCCGCAATCAATGGGAACTTGGTATTAAAGGTGGTTTGTTCCAGGTGAGTGGTGATGTTCCGGCACAATTTGTATCTCCGGGTTTTGGAGCACATATCAGAAAAGCATTTGGTTATATCTTTTCTTTACGTCTTGAGTATATGTATGGAATAGGTAAGGGCTATAGCTTCAGAGAGAATGAAAATTATGCAAAAAATCCAGCATGGGGTGCCAATATTTCTGATCCTAATCAAAGGTATTCAGCTCCACTCGCAGTTGCAGGTGCAGGTGGTGTACGCCAGGTTGTATCTTCCAAAACTGGTTTAGCAAGCACTCCTTTTGAGCATATTTTTTATAACTACAAAACAAAAGTGCAGGACTTAAGCCTTGAAGGAGTTGTAACGTTAAACAATATTCGTTTCCACAAATCCAAAACAGGATTTAATTTTTACGGATTTGCCGGTATCGGTGGTAGTATATATGATACTAAAGTAAATGCCTTAGACGGTTCAGCTAAGTATGATTTTAATTCTATCAACCAGGCAGCCTATAAAAATCGTAAAGATTTTATCAAGAATATGAAGAATGATGTTCTTGATGATAGTTTTGAAACTCCGGCTGAAAACCAGGGCGATCGTCGTCCAAAATTATTTGGCGATACTTTTAAGCCTTCCGGTACAGTGGGTGCAGGTGTTGCATTTAAATTGAGCAACAGACTGAATCTTGCTATTGAAGATCGTTGGACTTTTATCAAAGATGATTTGCTGGATGGACAGCGTTGGCAGGAAGCAGCCTGGGGTGATGCTACTTTAACCCGTGATTTCGATTCTTATAATTACCTGAGCGTTGGTTTGAATATCAACCTGGGTGCAAAATCAGTTGAACCACTATGGTGGTTGAATCCGCTGGATTATGCATACAGCGAAATCAGGAATCCCCGTTTGATGCGTTTACCAAAACCTGTATTGCCTGATACTGATGGTGATGGAATTACAGATCAGTTTGACCGTGAGCAAACTCCTGCAGGTTGTCCTGTGGATTCTCATGGTGTAAGTCTTGATACTGATGGTGACGGTGTTCCGGATTGTAAGGATAAAGAACTGATCACTCCTACATATTGCCAACCTGTTGATGCAGACGGCGTAGGTAAATGCCCAGTTCCTTGCCCTGATGAAAAATGTTTTGAAGGCTTCATCAAACAAGCTAATGATTGTGCTACTTTACTCGGTGCATTACCAAGTGTATCTTTTAAAGCAGGTTCAAATAAACTTAGCGATGATACCAAAGCTGTTTTAGCAACAGTAGCTTCTAAATTGCGTAATAATCCAGGTTGTAAAGTAGTTGTAGTAGGTTATTGCTCTTCAAGTAAAAAAGAGCAGCAGTTAAGCTGGGATCATGTAAATGCAGTTATCAATCACATGGTTGATAAAGAAGGCATTAGCCAGGACAGATTTATCTTCAACTACGGCCAGGAAGGCGGCGATTGCAATACTGTTGATCTTCGTGCTGCTGGTGAAGGTGAAGAAGGACCGAACAGGGTAGAACCCCCACATCCTAATCTTCGCAAGAACTAATATTTCATACTTTTTGCTAAATAGGCCCTCCCCCGAATAATCAGGGGAGGGTTTTTGTTTTTAATGGGGGTATAGCTACCAGCTTTATAATAACCTTAACTTCAAGGGTTTGGCTGCTTATTTTTTTTACGTAAGTTTTGCCGGTATCAGTTAACTTTGCACTCCTTTATGAATTACTCTTTTTCCCGTGTCATAAAACCCATTCACAGTTTCCTTAGCATTTTATCAGGGATCATTTTCTCAGTTATCATCTTAAGTAGCTGTGGGAAGGGAATGAATAAATTACTGAAGAACCCTGACCCGGCTTATAAATTGCGGATGGCAGAGCAGTTCTTTGTTAAAAAGCAATACACAAAGGCGCAGCAGGTGTATGAAGATATAATGCCCTATTACAAGGCAAGTAAAGAGTTTGAGGATATATATTACAAGTACGCATATTGCGCCTATAACCTGGGTGACTACATGAATGCTGAAAACTTATTCAAAAGCTATCTTGAGATTTTCCCAAACAGTACCAAAGCAGAAGAAGTTGATTACATGAGGGCTTATTCTTTTTACAAACAATCTCCTAAGCCGGAACTGGACCAAACCAATACAATGAGGGCTATGGGTATGATGCAGACCTTTATCAATACTCATCCCGGATCGCCACGCAATAAAGAAGCTACTGATATCATTGATGTTTGCAGGGCAAAGCTTGAATTGAAAGATTATAAAAGTGCACAGTTATATTATGACCTTGGGCAGTTCAGGGCGGCAGGTGTGGCATTCAGTGCTTTATTGAATTCGTACCCTGAGTCAATGCGTGGTGATGAGTATAAGCTGATGATCATTAAGTCCTATTATCGTTTTGCAGAACTAAGTATTGAAGAAAAGAAAGTGGAGCGATTTGAACAGGTAATTAGTGAATGCTATGAGTTTACTGACAGATTTCCTGACAGTAAATTGAAAAAAGAAGCTGAAACATTTTTAAATTTATCTCAAACTAATATTAAAAACTTAAATAATGAGCAAACTAAGACGCCAGCTTAGCGCAGGTATTACCAACAATGTGGAAACCCGTAACCTGGATGAAATAAAAGGGAAGACCGGTAATCTTTATGAATCCATTTCCATTGTCGGGAAAAGGGCTAACCAGATTAATATTTCGTTGAAGGAAGAATTGCATAACAAACTGGAAGAATTTGCCAGTCATACCGACAGCCTGGAAGAAATTCATGAGAATAAGGAGCAAATTGAGATTTCCCGTGCATACGAGAGAATGCCCAACCCTGCCTTGTTGGCTACACAGGAATTCCTGGATGATAAAGTGTATTTCCGTAAAGGGGAAGATGAGCTGTTCAGCTAAACTGGTAAAACAAAATTTATAAGAATTTCTAAAGCGATGGGTTCCCGTCGCTTTTTATATTTAACAGCTATTTGCTTAATCAGCTATGAGCTTTTACAAGTAAATGGTACTTTTGATAACCAATGTTGGCAGGTAAAAAAATATTAATAGGAATTACCGGCAGTATAGCTGCTTATAAATCTGTTTACCTTGTCAGGTTACTTATTAAGGCAGGCGCAGAAGTAAAAGTGATCATGACACCATCTGCCAAAGACTTTGTTTCTCCGCTTACTTTATCCACCCTGAGCCGTAACCCGGTTATTATAGATCTTTTCGATGAGCAAAGCTGGGCCAATCATGTAATGCTGGGGCGATGGGCAGATGCAATGCTGGTAGCTCCCCTAAGTTGCAATACATTGGCAAAGATGGCTAACGGACTATGTGATAACCTTCTGCTGGCTACTTACCTGTCAGCTACATGTCCGGTTGTTGTAGCCCCTGCCATGGATGAAGATATGTGGCATCATCCCTCCACGAAAGCTAACCTGGTTAAACTGGAAAGTTTCGGCAATTATATCATCCCGGTAGAAAAAGGAGACCTGGCAAGTGGGTTAAATGGTGAAGGCAGGATGGCAGAACCTGAAGGGATCATTGAGTATATCACTACTAATTTTTTTTTGACCCGGCCCCTTGATGGAAAAAAAGCATTAGTGACTGCAGGGCCCACATACGAACCTATTGACCCGGTTCGTTTTATCGGCAATCATTCATCTGGTAAAATGGGGATTGCTATTGCAAAGGAATTATATCATCGTGGTGCAGCGGTAACACTGGTAATGGGACCTTCTCAATACGAGTTTTCAGCAGAAGGGATTTCTGTGGTGAGAGTGAAAACAGCAGACCAGATGTATAAATCCTGTCTTGAAAGTTACCCGGAATCTGACCTTACTGTAATGGCAGCTGCAGTGGCTGATTATACCCCGGTGGAAACAGCTGATCAGAAGATCAAAAAAACATCCGACTCCCTGACGATAACGTTATCCAAAACAAAGGATATTTTGAAAGGCCTGGGTGAAAAGAAAAATGGAAAACAGGTACTCGTAGGTTTTGCACTGGAAACAAATGATGAAAAGAAAAATGCACTGGAAAAGCTTGCTAAGAAAAATGCAGATATGATCATTTTGAATTCCATGAAGGATACCGGTGCCGGTTTTGGTTATGACACTAATAAGATCACTATTTTCGATAAAAGCGGGCAGGAATTCAGCTTTGATACCAAATCGAAAACCGATGTAGCAAAAGATATTGTTGACACTATAATCCGTCTGTATTATGCTTAAAAGAAGTTTGATCCTTTTTATATTCATTTTTTTTATAGGGTTCGTGCAGGGCCAGGAGATACAGGCCCGTTTGTCTGTTATCACCAGTAAAGTGAGTACCCAGATTGACAAAAAGATATTTCAAACTTTACAGACAGGGCTCACTAATTTTCTGAATACCCGTAAATGGACAAATGACGTCTTCCAGCCTTCAGAAAAGATTCAGTGTAGTTTTCTCCTCACTATTGAACAAGATATGGGCAATAATATATTTAAAGGGAAAATGACAGTACAGGCAGCCCGGCCGGCTTACAGTACTACATACGACTCCCCGCTTATGAATTTCCAGGATGATAATCTCGTTTTTAAATACCAGGAGTTTCAGCCCATTGAATTTAATGAGAACAGGGTGCAGGGTAATGATCCACTGGTGGGTAACCTTACCGCTACACTTGCTTTTTATGTCAATATGATCCTCGGGTTTGATTATGATTCGTATTCACTTCGTGGAGGTGATGTGTATTTTCAAAAAGCATGGAATATTGTAAATAATGCTCCGGACGGCAGGGATATTACTGGCTGGAAATCTTTTGAGAGCCTGCGGAACAGGTATTGGCTGGCGGAGAATATGAATAATAACCGCTTTGCGCTTATTCATGATGCTATTTATTCTTATTACCGGTCAGGGATCGATGTTTTTTTTGAGAATGAAGATGCCGGCCGTAGTGGTATCATCAATTGTTTGAACTTTCTCAACTCTATTAATAGTGAGAACCCCAATTCTATGATCATGCAATTCTTTTTTCAGGGAAAGGCAAATGAGTTGGTAAAAATATTCAGCAAGGCCAATGCGGAACAGAAAAGCAGGGCCAAAGAATTGCTTACCCGTCTTGATATCACTAATACATCGCTGTACAATAAAGAGTTGAAATGAGAATTGTAATCCTATTTTTTTTTATCCTTGTAACAGGCAGTGCCGGGTGTAAAAAGAAAAGCAGTATACCCGGAAATGTACTGGCACAGGAAAAGATGGAGGCAGTGCTCTGGGATATGATACGAGCGGACCATTTTATTAATAATTATATGGTCATAAAAGATAGTTCGCTCAATAAAAGGGTAGCGGGTTTTAAAATGTATAACCGTATTTTAGGTATTCATAAAATAAGCGAAGAGGATTTCAAAAAGAGTTTTTCATTTTACCGTTCCAATCCTGAATTAATGTGGCCCATAATGGATTCTATCAGCAAAATGTCTGATGAAGCACCTACCCAACAGATAAAACCTGTACCGCTGGAGGATTCTTTACAACAAACCGGACCTTCTACTGATACAACTTCACCCCGGAAAATCAAGCCGGTATCACTGGACTAACCGGTAATTTTCGAACCGGCAGATTATTGCAAGTTGCTTAATTTTACTTTCTAATATTTCATTTCATGAATAAAGTAGTAGCAGGAGCTGATGAAGCTATAAAAGATATTACCGATGGAGTAACAATCATGTTGGGTGGTTTCGGTCTTTGCGGGATACCGGAAAACTGTATTGCTGCTTTGGTGAAAAAAGGGGTGTCTAATCTTACCTGCATTTCCAATAATGCCGGTGTAGATGACTTTGGTATTGGATTAATGCTGAAGCAAAAGCAGGTGAAAAAGATGATTTCATCTTATGTAGGTGAAAATGCCGAGTTTGAAAGACAGTTATTGAGTGGTGAATTGCAGGTGGAACTTATTCCGCAGGGAACTTTGGCTACCCGTTGTATGGCAACAGGGTATGGTATGCCGGCGATATATACACCGGCAGGAGTGGGCACAGAAGTGGCGGAGGGAAAGGAGGTCCGCCAGTTTAATGGCAAAGACTATTTGCTGGAAATGGCTTTTGAAGCAGATTTTGCCCTTGTGAAAGCCTGGAAAGGGGATACGCAGGGTAATCTTATTTATAAAGAGACTGCCCGGAATTTCAATCCACTGATGGCAATGGCTGGTAAAGTAACGATTGCTGAAGTAGAGATATTGGTTCCGGAAGGCGAACTTGACCCCGATTCAGTACATACGCCGGGTATTTATGTACACCGCATTTTCCAGGGAACTGATTATGAAAAACGGATTGAGCAGCGGACAGTCAGGAAACGAAATTGAGTGACCGGGAGTCTTCAACTTAAATCACTTTTAAACCAGCCTGCTGGTTGGCAGGTCATCAAAGCATCATGGCATTAACTAAAGAACAGATAGCAAAACGTATTTCCAGGGAATTAAAAGAGGGATACTATGTGAACCTTGGAATAGGGATACCAACTTTGGTGGCTAATTATATTCCGGAGGATATGAATGTGGTATTGCAAAGCGAGAATGGGTTGTTAGGAATGGGTCCTTTCCCTCTTGAAGGAGACGAAGATCCGGATTTAATAAATGCAGGTAAACAAACAATAACAACTGTACCCGGGTCAGTTTTTTTTGATTCTGCCATGAGTTTTGGAATGATCAGGGCGGGCAAAGTTGACCTTACCGTATTAGGCGCAATGGAAGTAAGCGATAAGGGAGATATCGCTAACTGGAAGATTCCTGGTAAAATGGTAAAAGGCATGGGTGGGGCGATGGACCTGGTGGCCAGTGCAAAAAATATCATTGTGGCGATGATGCATACCAATCCCAAAGGAGAATCTAAATTATTACCCGCTTGTACATTGCCATTGACAGGTGCAGGATGTGTCAAAAAGATAGTTTCAGACCTTGCCGTACTTGATGTAACGCCGGATGGTTTTAAACTACTGGAAAGGGCGCCTGGTGTAAGTGTGGAAGAGATAAATGCAAAGACTGCAGGCAGACTGATCGTTGAAGGAGATATTCCGGAGATTGAGGTGTGAAGAAGGAGGAAAGAAGTAGGAGGTAGGAAGTTGGAGGTAGGAAGTAGGAAGTAAGAAGTAGGAGTTTTTTGTGCCTTATTGCCAAAAAAGATTAAATACCTTACTATGATAAAGGCGGTGGCTGATCTTGATGTATTCAATATTTCATATGCCCTGGCCATGGATATTTATCACCTGGCAAAAAAAAATTCCCGAAAGAAGAAAAATATTCGCTGACCGATCAGATTATCCGGTCGTCAAGGTCAGTTGCAGCAAATATTGCTGAGGGTTGGGGTAAAAGGGTCTATGAAAACGAATTCAGGAAATATCTTATCTACTCCATGGGATCACTGGAAGAAACAAAGGTATGGCTGCTTTTTTCAAGAGATTGTGGTTATGTTTCTGCAGAGGTTTATAGCCGGATTAGCATGAAATGTGACGAGACAGGGGCTAAAATTTTTAAGTTGTATGGAAACTGGAAGACATTTTAGATTTCAGCGTATTTGGATTCATACTTCCTTCTTCCTACTTCAGTTCTCACTCTATCAAATTATTCTTCACAGCAAAGAAAACTAATCCCGCTGTATTCTTACTGCCAAACCGTTCCATCAGCCTGTCTTTGATGGCCTCAACAGTTCGGGGGCTGATTTCCATCTTTTGAGCAATTTCTGCAGCTGTAAATTCCATGCAAATAAAGCGGAGCACATCTTTTTCTTTATCACTCAGGGTAATTTCACTGTTCAGTGAGGGTACCACTTTTTGCCGGGAATGAGATTTTTTCAACAGTATCCGGTTCACAAAATTATTCAGGTAATAACCCTTCTCATACACTTCCATGATGGCCCTGCGGATCTCTTGTGGCTCTGCACTTTTTAATAAATAACCATTGGCGCCATTCTCCATGAGGTGATAAACAAAACGTTCATCTTCGTACATACTCAGGATAAGGACCTTTATCTGGGGATATTGTTTGCTGATTGTTTTGGTAGCTTCTATGCCATCCTTGCCGGGCATACGCAAATCCATCAATACCACATCGGGCTCAGAAGCGGCCAAACCGTTGAGCAGATCCTCACCGTTCTCTGCCTCTTGTACAAATTTTACATTGGAATAAGGACGCAACGAAAGGATAACTCCCTTGCGAAAAATTTTATGATCGTCAGCTATTGCTACCTTGATGATTCCCATAGTATCAGATAAGGGATAAAATTAGCAAATATTCAGGAACAAACCTTAGCGCATCTCTTATTCGTAAGGTTCATCTTTGGGCAACTCAATGGTCACCTTATAATAAGTTTGTGAAATATCCTTTTCAAAATTGATATTGCCATCTACAACCCGCAGGCGGCTGGTAATGTTTTTCAGACCGAGTCCAACATTACTTTTATTCAGCTTTTCAAAATCAGCCTGTACCAGCCCTCTTCCGTCGTGATGGATGCGAAGGTAAAACTTGCCGGCATGAACGTTCTGGGTGAGATGGATAAAACTGGAGTTACTGTGTTTAAGAATATTATTGATAAGCTCCTGCACTACCCGGAAAATGATCAGCTCTTTTTCTTCTTTCAACCTTTCTTTATACTCATGAAAACGGCTGCTGGCATTGATGGCACCGGAGCCGCTGATTTTCTGGAACAGGTCATTGATGGCGGATTCTAATCCAAAATTTTTAAGGGTGGGTGGCATCAGGCTGTGGCTGATATTACGCACTAGTTGTATGGTATCATCAATGATCTGTCTTGCCTGGAAGATAGATTGTAACTGGGTAGCCTTATCCTGGTTCACCAGGTTCTCATTCAGGTAAAGCCGGGCCGTGGCCAGCAGGGGTCCGGCATCGTCATGCAGGTCAGCAGCCAGGCGTTGACGTTCTTCTTCCTGGAGTTTGATGGAAGCGTTCAGCAACAATCTTTGCTGGGCCTGCTCCATGGTTTGTATCTTTTCATTAAAGCGTTTTACCCTTCGCTGGTGAAGAATAATGAAAATGATCAAGCATACGGTAAGCAACAGCATACCCAGGGTGCCCAGTAAAAGCACAAAGGAAACTCCGGAACTGTTGGTGGCTTGCAGTAAGAACATATAGGTAGGTTAGTAATGGGTGGAATTTATATAATATCTAAGTTTGGAATATCAGAATTTTTGAGTTTAGAATTTGGTTGTTCATTTATATATGAAGGGTATCCAAGTAATACCATTGCAAATAATAGATTTTTTAAGATTTCAGGAATGTATGTTAGATGCCAGTAATTATCAAATTGCTGGTCTGTAACATCATTGGCTAATATATTAAAGAAAAAGGCGCTACCCAGATATATTAATATTCCTACAATCAACCAAAAGCTGGGATATTCATATATGTTCTTTGAAATATTGTATTTCAAAAATTGCTGAAAATAAAAAAATGAAAATAGGAATATCAGGATAGTTTCAACTCCAATGGGAACCGAGTCGATTTTTTGAAGTTTTGATACAAAAAAGTAGGTTACTTGAAAGATTAAAAATAAAATGGAAAAACTAAAAATTGTTTTTCGAAGGATTACATTTTTTAAATTGTACCAGATGATCGCTGCGAAAACAGAATATTCCAAAAGGGTATAAACGGTTTGTTGAATTTTTCTATAATTCTTGGGGATATCATAATAGAAATTCAGGTAGAAGAAAAAGACTAAACCGTAGGAAGCAAGAATAATGAAAAGAGAGTATTTCTTTGATCTGCTTAAAAGAAAACCCAATGGTATTAGAAGGTAAGAGTAAACTAGTATATATGTAAAAAGCTCTTCTATAATTTGGATTTTGTCCAAAAATAGAAAAACTTTTTAAAAATGATTAACTCATTTTTTTGGGACGGAGCAATCTAATTACTCTTCCCAAACTAAAATACCTACATCTTCAGTTGCAAATCTTTTCATAACAGTAACATTTTAAAGTTTTTCTCAAATTAATTTGACAGTCAAATATGGAAATCCTTCTGACCTAATACAATTGCTTTTAAACCGGGTGATTACCCCTATTACCTGCCAAAATCCTTAATAGATAAGGCTTTAGGAGATTTTTTGTCGGAATAATACTTGATTAAAATGGGTAAAATAACTAAGTAAAATTAGTAAATTTACGGTTGTAAAAATAGTAAGTTTACCGTGTAAATTCACGGTTATTAACAGGTGTGGATAAAGAAAGGAAGGGTAAGTGGTGAGTGGAAAAGGGAACCTGGTCAATTCAAAAATAACTCACACATATTTCAAGAAAAGGAAGTTGATTGACATTGGACTTCGCTATGGCATTCAAGGGATTTGGAAATTACATTCAGGACGGTTTCTAAGGACATTGGACGAAAAAATAGGGGCTCCATCTTTTGTCAATCAACTGAGTCAAAAGTATATCCACATACTGATGTGCACAAGAGCAATACTCCGGGATTTTCAACTTTCAGTTTTTACGGCTGGGATAGAAAAGTTCCACTTGTCCAATGAAAATATACGATGTGCAGGTTGAAAAATTACTTTGCTATACAAATCACTAATTCCCGTTAGGTTAAAATGTATGCTTACCATCCCCATTTTAACAGGATAAGTACCACAGGAGGTTCTGGTAATGTATGGAACCATGGAAAATAAGAATGGCTTAACCGGTCAAATTTTGTTACCAATCTGGCTCGGGCGGCCCGAAATGATTTTCAAAGGCTGAAAAGAAATTTTAGGCGCATGCGGATTATACTAAATTTAACGTATTTTTACTCAATAGCGTTACCCATTAAAATAAATTAAAAAACCAATATCTCATGTCCACTACAACCCAGCAAATCAAAGTGGCGATTGCTGATGACCACAAAATATTCCGTGATGGCATCCGCATGGCGCTGAGGGAGAAAGATTACCTGAAAATTCTTTGGGAAGCAGAAGACGGCAAGGACCTGATGCACAAACTGCAGCTGAAGCAACCTGATGTGATCCTTATGGACATCCGGATGCCACATGTGGATGGTATCAATGCCATCAGTCTTATCCGTAAGGAATATGAGTCCATCAAGATCATTGTACTGACTATGTATGATGACCAGGAGATGATCACCAAAATGATGGAAATGGGAGCCAATGCCTACCTTACCAAAACAACAGACCCCGAAGAGATCTACCAGGCCATCCTCACCTGCATGAATGACGATTTTTATTTTAATGAACTGGTAAATAAAGCAGTGCTGCTTAAACTACAGCATAAGAAGACGGTACGGCAATTTTATCCCAACCCTGTTAAGCTATCAGAAAAAGAACTACGCATATTAAAACTGATAGCAGATGATAAAACAACTGAAGAGATATCCAAAGAAGTATTTCTGAGCCCCCGCACTATAGAAACCATTCGTCAGAACATGAAACAGAAAGTAGGGGCCAAGACCATCGCCGGCCTGGTAATGTATGCCACCCGCAATAAATTGTTAGAATAGGATTTTTGCCGGGGTACCCCGGCATTTTTAATGCGCTAACCCTGCTTATTTAATCTGCACATGAGTAATATCAACGATACTTTTTTTGATGGTCATTATAAGGAAATATGGAAGACCCTTATTCCGGATGAATTGACTGTGAAAGAGGTTGATTTCATGGTTCCTCATTTCGGGCTGCAGCCAGGCAGTAAAGTGCTTGACCTGATGTGCGGATATGGCAGGCATGCTATTGCTTTGGCCAAAAAGGGGATAGTAGTAACGGCTGTTGATAATCTGGGAGATTACATTGATGAAATAAAGCAGGTGGCAGAAAAGGATAATTTACCATTACAGGCTGTAAAGCATGATGTGATCACTTATCCTTTAGATGCTGATTTTGATCTGGCCATTTGTATGGGCAACAGCCTTAATTTTTTTAATGCAGCAGATACGATAAGACTTTTCAGTAATATAGCTGCACATCTTAAACCCGGGGGACATTTGCTGATAAACAGTTGGTCAATTGCAGAAATAGTATTTAATAAACCAGTTGCTAACAGCTGGAGTAAGATAGGGGAGTATAAATTTCTTACAGAAGTAAAACTTTCCTTTCGACCCACCAGGATGGAAATGGAAAGTATAATGATTGCCCCGGATGGTACGGAAGAAACTAAAAAGGGTATCGATTATATCTACTCACTCAATGAAATGGATGCCCTGCTGCAGCAGGCCGGGCTGCATCTTAAGGAAGTGTATAGCATACCCGGAAGAAAGAAATTTACAGTAGGTGAACCAAGGGCATACCTTATTGCCGGCAATTACTAAAAGCCATCATAAAAATTATAAAGCCACAGCGAACACAGAGTGACACAACGTCATTAAATACAATGAATCATTGTGTCCGTCGTGGCTGAATAATAGAAATATTGACTTTGGCAATAAATGATAGAAATATAAGATTGGGTATGGTCAACTAAAAACCCCGGCGTTATGAGGACCGGGGCTTGATGTTACTGTTATGAAAAGAAAAAAATCTTTAGGCGTTGAACTTCATAAGGACAGGTTTAACAGTGTTTTGGTTTTAGTTTACTTTTCAGCAGGTATTGGATTTATAAAACGGGACCATTGATCAAAAAAATAGAAAGTTGATTGTCGGTGAAGTGTCTCCCGATTAAGATCGGGTTGGTTTTTCAAGGGAATTGGAAAATTACTTTCTGGACGGTTCTGGACATTGGATGAGAATAAAACAGATCATCCGTATCAATCAACTTTCTGAGACAAAAGTATATCCACAGTGATATGTTAACAAGAGCATAACTGCCCTATTTAAAACATTCGGTATTTACTGGTGCTGTCGTACTTTTTCAGGAATGTGATAGTAATCCTTCGTTATATAGATAATAAGGCGGTACTTTCCACAAATTTTAAATCAAGTACTTTCCCTATGGTATATATTGCAGGAATTTTCCAACTTGCAGCATTGAATAAATACTTAATCCAATAATTTTTTTACTAATTATCTAAATCATGAAAAACCCCGACACTAACTCTGTAATTAAAGTAGCCATTGCTGACGATCATGCATTATTCCGCACTGGTATTAAAACAGCACTCCAGGCAAGAAAAGATATTCAAATGGTGGCTGAGGCAGAAAATGGAATGCAACTGCTTAACCTGCTCCGCCACATTCAGCCTGATGTAGTATTACTGGATATACAGATGCCGATCATGGATGGCCTTACCGCTTTACCAGAAATTAAAAAACTGTACCCGGATATTAAAGTGATCATGTTGTCATTCCTCAATGATCATTCTGTTATTTCCAAGATGATGGAAATGGGTGCAAATTCTTATATCACCAAGGAATCTGGAGCTGAGTTGATCTACGAAGCGATCCGGGGTGTTTACGAAAATGATTTTCATTTTAATGATTTAACCAATAAAGCATTGCTGAGTGGTTTGCGTACTAAACGCACCAATGAATCTTCCATGCCACAGGATGTTCAGTTAACGGAGAAGGAAATTACTATCCTGAAACTGATGTGCGATGAGAAAAGTACGAAAGAAATTGCGGACATCGTGGACCTGAGCCCCCGTACTGTGGAAGCCATCCGTGATAAGCTGAAAACTAAAACCGGTACCAAATCAATGGCGGGTTTAGTGATGTATGCGGTAAAGGCCGGCCTGGTGGAACAAGCATAGATTTTTACTGGCAAGCGATATTCAGCCATTCTGTTTTACAGGGTGGCTTTTTTTATTTTACTTTCACGGTATGTTCATTTGTTTAAATGGAAAAATTTTACGGGCGGAAGATCCGGTATTGCTGGCATCGAACCGGGGTTACCGGTATGGAGATGCTTTGTTTGAAACGATGAAAGTAGCCAGCAAGAACATTTTACTGGAGACCTATCATTTTGAAAGGCTCTTTGCCGGCCTCCGGTTACTTCAGTTTGAAATGCCGAAACTGCTTACCAGGGAGAAATTACGTAATGAAGTTATACTGCTGGCAGAAAAAAATCATTGCGGGAACCTTGCAAGAATTCGATTGTCTGTTTTCCGGGGCAATGGCGGAGTGTATGATGAAGAAAGAACTCCTCAATACCTGATAGAATGCTGGCCATTGAATGAATCGCTGAACCGTTTGAATGAAAATGGGCTGGTTATTGATATTTTTCCTGCGGCACGAAAGAGTCGTGATATTTTTTCCCACCTGAAATCGGCTAATTATCTTCCTTATACGATGGCGGCAATCTATGCGAAAGCGAATAAACTGAATGATTGCCTGGTACTTAATACGGACGGGAATATCGCTGATGCCACAATCGCTAACATTTTTTTAATTAAAGAAGGGGTTGTTATTACTCCCGGTCCGGATCAGGGTTGTGTAAACGGTGTGATGAGAAGACACTTGTTGGAGAAAATGAAAGATGCCGGGTACAGCATTCAGGAAAATCCTGTTTCTGTTTCAACTCTTGAAGAGGCGGATGAGGTATTTCTTACCAATGCCATCAGTGGTATTCGCTGGGTAAAACAATTCAGGAGAAAAGGATATTTAAATAATCTGACTGTGGAAATCTATAACCGATTTATCAAAACAATTCTGTCTTAGGCTTGTTTGCCTCAAATATGAAACCTGACGTTACTATTTTCTGGTTCAGAAGAGATCTTCGCCTCCGCGATAATGCAGGACTGTATCATGCTTTAAAAGACGGCGATCCCGTGGTTCCTGTTTTTTTCTTCGACAGGAATATCCTCGATGAACTGGAAGACAAAAATGACCGGAGGGTAGAGTTTATACATATTGCCCTGCAGGATATGCAGCAACAATTACTTAAAATTGATTCATCCCTGGATATTCGTTACGGAAATCCACTTGACATTTATAAGGAGTTGTTGAAGGAATACAATATCAAAAAGGTTTTTGCCAACCATGATTATGAACCCTACGCAAAACAAAGGGATTCAGAGATCCTGCAATTATTGAATGAACACGGTGTTTCTTTTCATACTTACAAAGACCAGGTAATATTTGAAAAGGATGAGGTGCTGAAAGATGATGGCAAACCATATACTATTTTCACTCCCTATTCGAGAAAATGGAAAGCGGCTTTGAAGGAATATCACCTGAAGGCTTACCCGGTTAAAAAATATTTGGCTAACTTTTTTAGACAGCCCGGGAAAAAAATAATTTCATTGGAAGAGATGGGATTTGCTCCTGCGGGCCTGCCTTTTCCCGGTAAGGAATGGATGGGCCAGGTCATCCGGCATTACAAAGAGCAAAGAGATATCCCCTCTGTACAAGGTACATCCAGGCTGAGTGTACACCTTCGTTTTGGTACTATCAGTATCCGTGAACTGGCAGATGAAGCAGGCGCTTTAAATGAAACCTTCCTTAATGAACTTATATGGAGGGATTTTTATCATATGATTCTATGGCATTTTCCCAGGGTAGTTGGGCATGCTTTCAAACCTGAATATGATAAAATAAGGTGGCGGAACAATGAAAAGGAGTTTAATGACTGGTGCAATGGGATAACAGGTTACCCGATTGTAGATGCGGGTATGCGGGAGCTTAATGAGACAGGCTTCATGCATAACCGTGTTCGTATGATCGTTGCTTCATTTCTAACCAAACATTTGCTGATTGACTGGCGCTGGGGGGAAGCTTATTTTGCAAAAAAATTGCTGGACTTTGACCTGGCAGCAAATAATGGTGGCTGGCAATGGGCAGCTGGCAGTGGTTGTGACGCCGCACCTTATTTCCGTGTTTTTAATCCCTATCTGCAAACAAAAAAATTTGACCCTGAATTAAAATATATAAGGAAATGGGTGCCGGAGTTTGAGCAGCTTACTTACCCCCAACCAATTGTTGAACATGAAGTAGCCAGGAAAAGATGTCTTGAAACTTATGCCGCAGCCTTAAAGAAGTGAATTTTTTTAATTATTGGGTCCTTCAAATCTCGGGTTTACAAAATTGTTAAGCTTGGAACCAAACCGGTAATTGAGTCCAAAACCAGTATAGATACTATATCCCGAAGCAATTTGTCTCCTTCTCGTTAGAATTTCCTGCTCGGTAGCGCCACCTTTTGGGAGATTTATCTGGTCCCTGGTCAATGCACCAGAAATAAATATACTGAATGACAATCCTCCGGTAATTCGAATATTGGTAGAGGCATTGGCGCCAAGGTTGAATAATTTCCAGTTATGGAAGAAATTATGATAATTAATACCCACAGAAGTGGATCCCCATTTCTGGTTGAATGAAATGGTGGCATCTGCACGGTGACCAAATAGGGTTTCCTTTATTTCATTATAAATAGTAGTGTCGTAATAATGGTTATTGCGTGCAGTCAGGCTGTAACTAATTGTAAAGTAACGGTTATTCACTTCCTTATAGGGGAAAATATTATATTCAACTGCGGCTCTGAAAAATCCCTGTCCTTTAAAATTGGAAAAACTGTTCTTTGTGTAAATAGCCTCATAGCCCAAACTCCAATGGTTATTGATGCTCTTGATAAGGTAATGCCAGGCATTAAAATTTTTATTTTTGACAATTATTTTTTGTACCACCCCGCTGTCTTCGTATTCAAAAGTTGATTTGTTTTTACTTGCGCTGATACTAAAGAATAATTTCAGTTGTTCCGTAGTTCTGTTTGCTGATAAATTACCGCTGAACTGGTTGTTCTTATAAACAGCATCTTCATTCAAATAACCATCGGTACCAATTCTGTAAACCCAGTAATTCCATGGGTCTTTTGTGATGCCGGAGGCTGTATCTTTTTTGTCTTTTTCGGTTTCCGTTCTTTTAAAACTAATAGCCACATCTTTAGCAGCATCGGTTTTTGCCACAAATGGTGTCAGCCCAAGTTTAATATATTTAATAAGCAGGTCTCTTTCTTCAAAATCAGTGGCGTTTGGGTCTGTATTAAATTGAAGCGTATCCCGGTAGTTTTTAAAACGGTGCTGACCAAAAAAGATCAGTTGGTATTTATCTCCACCACTGCCTGTATTTTGTTCGGTTACTAAAATATGAACATCAGCTGCAATACGATCAAGCATGAAATCTACCAGGTTGATCTCAGTCCGGATAAAACTCATGTCACAATAAATGTTACTGCAATCAATAAAGACTTTAAGCTTATTGGTAATTACAGACTCGTTTTGGGCAGATGCAGTATAAAATAACAGCAAAGCAGTGAAAGAAGCAATAATGCTTTTTTTCATGATAAGTTGTTTAGGTCTCTTTGATCTCCTTAGGGTTAGGAATACTGAATTCTAATGTCTGACTTTAATTGTTAAGAGGGATCCAATTCTGGTAATAGCAGGATAAAAGGCTTATACAATAGAAAGCAGGCGCTGAACTAATTTGTAAAATTAGGATTTATACTGTGAATAGTGATTTTTCAGCGTTAACGGGAGAAAGACAGGAGCATCGGATTACACATTGGTTTTAAAGAAATAAAACATCTTCATCATCGGCTTCCTGGTTATTTAGTTCAAGAAAAACCTGGTATAAACTTTCTATGGCCAGTTTTCCTTCTTCGCCAAGCTCAAGACTGTAATTATTTACATACAGGTCAATATGCTGCCGCATCACATCCTCACTCATTTCCTGCGAATGTTGTTTAACATAATCAGGGATTAGCGGATAGTTTTTAAAAGCGAAATCGAGGCTTTTTCGGATCAATTCATTCACTTTCAATGCCAGTGATCTTTTTACCCATTGATTGATAGCAATACCACCCAGTGGAAGAGGCAGCTCCATCCTCTCCTCCCAATATTCACCAAGATCTTTCACTTTACGCAGACCTTTCTGCTGGTAGGTAAACCGGTTTTCATGAATGATAACGCCGAGGTCGGTTTCTTTATTAACTAAAGCATCTTCGATAGCTGAAAAGAGCATGAATCTTTTATCTTTTGCTTCCGGGTAGGCAAAACTGAAAAGCAGGTTAGCTGTCGTATTAGCACCAGGTAGTGCAATGGAAGCCTGGTTGATTTCCTCATTTGTTATCTCCTGTTGTGAGTCTGTAATTAATAATGGCCCGACTCCTTTCCCAAGAGCACTTCCGGCATTAAGCAATGTATAATGTTCTAAGGATTTAAAGAAAGCAGGGAAACTAAGCTTGGTAATGTCCAGCTTACCTTCCAGTGCCCATTGATTCAGCGTTTCAACATCCTGTAATACCACGTCAAACTCCAATCCTCCCGTATCAATTTTTTTATTGACGAGCGCATCAAAAATGAATGTATCATTGGGGCAGGAAGAAAATCCTAAAGTGAGTTTCATATATTTTTTAACAAACGGATTAGTTCATTGTTCAGGTTACTGATTGACTCTTTCATGTTCCAGTTCTTCTTATTTCTTTCAGCTATATAATTGCTGATGCTCCTGATCTGTACAAACGGAATTTTTTCCATTAAACAGACATAATGTAAGGCAGCTCCTTCCATTGATTCAATAACAGGGTTAAAAGCTTGTTTGTAAAATTTTACTTTTTGTTTTGAGGTGGTGATTTCGTTGACCGAGACAGCTTTTACTTTTTTTACTTTAACTTTTTTCAACAGCTCACTCTTGTTGATCAACCATCCTTTTTCAAAGGGATATTGATCCTGGGGTACCAGTTCGAGATCGAACATGGTTTTTAGTTTATTCAATTCAATTACACTCTGATCAGCGATAGCTTCCTGTTTAACAGCTACCACTGAACCCAGTTGCATAGTTAAATCAAAACAACCTCCGACCCCTGCCTGTATAATAAGGTCGGGTCGTTTTATTGCCAATTGCCTGGTTAAGGAATAAGTAGTTGCAGTGAGGCCAATACCAGTAAGCAACACATCGATATGTAATTGTTCAGGCAACTCTTTTTTTGTTCTGTAATACGTCAGAAAGGGAGCAATTTCCAGTGGAGTAGCAGCAACTATAAGACAGTTCGGCATAAAGTGAGATCTGTTATTTGTCCAAATCCGGAACTGCAAGGTAGGTAAACTATCTTCTACTTCCGGCTTCAGGGATAGCTTAATTCTCTTACCTTTGCGCCTCACTTTTCCTCCGCCCAATGCTGTGAGGAACTAAAAAGTAAAGCATGGTTTACTTAACACGAATTGAACATTTTAACGCTGCCCATAAACTGTATAACCCCAGCTGGTCCAAGGAAAAAAATGATGAAATGTTTGGCAAATGTGCCAATGAAAACTGGCATGGCCACAATTTTGAACTTTTTGTGACCATTAAAGGGAAGCCTGATCCGGATACAGGATTTATTTTTGATGCCAAAAAGCTGGGCACTATCGTCCAGGATAACATCATCGAAAAGCTTGACCATCGAAATTTGAACATAGATGTAGATTTTATGCGGGGTAAGCTTTGTTCTATTGAAAACCTGGTAATTGGTATCTGGAACGAACTGGTACCACATCTTCCGGCTTCTGTTGATCTGCATTGCCTGAAACTGGTGGAGACCTCTAAAATTTATGTAGAATACTACGGAGAAAGTACTTTATAGAACAATATGACTTTATTATTGTTATCCCCTACTGTCAGGCTGATTTATTTTCATAAATTGTAGTATGAGCAAAAAGGTAGCTGTTTTCAGAAAGGAGCATTTTAATGCGGCACATCGCCTTTTCAACCCTTCGTGGGATGGAGAAAGGAATAATAAAATATTTGGTAAATGTGCGCTGCCCAATTATCATGGCCATAATTATGAATTGATCGTGAAAGTAGTGGGAGAGCCTGATATCAATACGGGTTATGTAATGGATATGAAAGAACTCAGTGATATTATTCAACGGGAAATAATAGAACGGTTTGATCACAGGAACCTGAACCTTGACACCAAAGAATTCAAAAACCTGAATCCTACCGCAGAAAATATTGCTGTTGTTATTTATGAATTACTGCGTCCCCATATTGATACAAAGCTGGATATGCAGATCCGTTTGTATGAAACACCCCGAAATTTTGTAGAGTACCCGGTTTAAAAAATAAAATGATTTTGACATGGCATATAAGAGAACAGAGCACTACGATGAGCAAACAACCACCGGGTTGATCAAAAGCTATAAAGAAGCTATCGCATTGCTCGGCGAAGACCCGGAAAGGGAAGGTTTACAGAAAACTCCGGAGAGAGTAGCAAAGGCAATGCAATATTTAACGCAAGGCTACCAGTTGGACGCACATGCAATATTGAATTCTGCAAAATTTCATGAAGATGTAAGCGAAATGATAGTAGTGAAAGATATTGAAGTGTATAGTATGTGTGAGCATCATATGTTGCCCTTTTTTGGAAAAGCACATGTGGCTTATATCCCCAATGGCTGGATTACCGGCCTTAGCAAAGTAGCCAGAATTGTAGATGTATTTGCCCGGCGCATGCAGGTGCAGGAAAGATTGACCATCCAGATAAAAGACGCCATTAAGGAAACATTGAACCCGTTGGGAGTAGCTGTCGTTATTGAGGCACAACATTTATGCATGATGATGCGGGGTGTGCAAAAACAGAACTCAGTTACAACTACTTCTGCATTTGACGGCGAGTTCCAGAAAAACTCGACAAGAAGTGAATTCATGAGGCTGATAACGGCTCACCTGAGCTGATTGACAACGAAATTTAATTTATTGCCATAAAGATTTTTCTAATCGAAACCTTTATGGCATTTTTGTTTGTATTAACTACCAGTTACCATGAAACATGCTTTTATTTTTCCCGGCCAGGGTTCGCAATTCCGGGGTATGGGGAAAGAACATTACGACAACAGTGCCTTTGCCAAAAAATTATTTGAACAGGCGAATGAGATTTTAGGTTTCCGGATCTCAGATATCATGTTTGAAGGTACTGATGAAGAGCTAAAGCAAACCAACGTAACACAACCTGCTATTTTTTTACATTCCATCATTGCTTTTAAAAGTATTGAAACTATCAAACCTGATATGGTGGCTGGTCATTCATTAGGTGAGTTTTCTGCATTGGTTGCTAATGGGGTATTGAGTTTTGAAGATGGCCTGCACCTGGTAGCTGCCCGTGCCAGGGCTATGCAGCATGCCTGTGATAGGGAGCCCGGGACAATGGCGGCTATTCTTGGACTGGATGATGAAAAAGTGGAAACTATCTGTAATGCTATTGAGGAAGTGGTAGTACCCGCCAATTATAATTGCCCGGGTCAATTAGTCATCAGTGGTTCTGTAAAAGGAATTGAAATAGCCTGCGAACAGTTGAAAAATGCCGGGGCTAAGAGGGCTCTTGTTTTACCTGTAGGTGGTGCTTTCCATTCTCCATTAATGATGCATGCAGAAGAAGAACTGATAGCAGCCATCGAAAAAGCCAATTTTTATCAACCGGTTTGCCCGGTGTATCAGAATGTAACAGCAAAAGCAGTGATCCGGCCGGAAGAAATTAAAATGAATTTAATTCACCAGCTGACCGGCCCCGTACGATGGACACAAAGTGTGCAGGCGATGATCGCAGATGGTGCTACCAGGTTTACCGAAGCCGGTCCGGGTAAGGTATTACAGGGATTAGTATTAAAAATCAATAAAGAAATGCAGGTAGAAGGAGTGAACTGATCTGCATAGTCAGGCCACCATTTTTTTTACTACATTTTTCTTTCTCTTACTGATCTGTAATTGTTCACCATTTGCCAATGTCAGTATTTTATTGCAGGAAATACTTGAAATGAAATTCCTGTTTACTATATGCCCCCTGTGAATACGGTAAAAAATATCCTCCGGAAGTTTTCCTTCAAACCATAACAGCAATTTTGCCACAGTAAGCGGGTATTCATTGTCAAAATAGATCTTGCAGTAATTGCTGATCGCCTGTATGCGGATGATATTATCTGCCCGTACTGATTTCAGACCTTTGTTTGTTGGGATTAAAAACAGTTGCATATAATTGTTTTTTAAGCGGCTGCTATACTTAAGAATATAGCAGCCGGGAGGTTATTTTAATATGGTAAGTGTAAAGCCTGCATTAACATTGCCTGTGGAGCCGTGGTTCATCCTCAGTGTACGAATAGTTACATTGGAATTTATCTGCGGATAGTTGGATTTTCCTCCATTCACTATCACGTCAGTATTTGCATCCGGCAGGCTGCTGCAACTCCAGTTGGCAGGGTTTTCCCATACGTTACTGATTGTGCCCTCCCAGGTCATTCCAAATTTTAATAAGAATATAGTGCTGTATATATTTCCATTAACCAGGCACCTGTACTGGTAACCATACATAGATGACGGAGCGTTTGTGATAGCGAGAATGGGTGTCGATGTGCCGCTATATACACCCCCATCAGAAATATCAACAAAGCCCGACCCTGTGTCCACCTGCCATTGATAAGAGGCGCCGGAAAGTTTGGAATCGAACGACACATTTCCGTTTGGACATATTATATGTTCACCGCTTAAAACAATTATACTGTCCACCAGTCTCAATGATTCTGTATTGCCGGTACTGTCTGCTGCGGTTACATAAAACTTATAAGTATGTTCAGCTACTCCGATGAAAGTGGTGTCGGCACCACGGAAATTAGAAATATATAATTCGGGAGCGCCACCATTATCTGATACGAAGATGGAATACCATTTCACCCCGGAGCCATTAAGATCGTCTGATCCGGTATAGGTAATTGTAATTTCTGTATTCACTGTACTGGCCGGCAGGTCGTTAATACTGCTGACTGGCGGCAATGCATCAATTGTATTTTTTTCGATATTAGTAGGGATGATTTCGTTGCTGTCAAATATAATTTCTGCGCTGGCCAGCACTGTGTCCAGTGTTTGTGCAGTGGTTACCGGTTTGATACTAAAGTTGACAAATCCATGTCCATACGTTTGGTTTGCGCTATCCTGCAATAAAAGAAAACCTTTCAAAGGATCAGCCGGGGCAAGCAAGGTAACCGGGTCTATTGACTGAAACTCCCAGAATGCATGATTGTTCACCACATCATAGCCTGCAATGACATCGACAAATAATCCCAGCGAATCTCTGCAATCCAGTCTTTGATAATAGGAGGCAGTGGCAGGAGGTACAGTAAATGTCAGACTGTTGAAACCAAAACTACCCAACTGGAAAGTTGCCGCATCCATTTTTTCATGTACCGGCACAACAACCTTTACATATTTGGCAGGAGCACTGGCAGAGATATCATTTTCATATGTCACCGTATAGGGCAGCCTGTCATTAATGCTCACCCAGCTTTTATCAGGTACACCATCGGGCCCGATGATCTCGTTGGGGTCCCATGATGCGATGGCTTCGGTAGTGGACAATGCTACGCCTAAAGCACCCGGAGGTTTTTGGGTACCGCCGTTATTATTCTGCGGGCAATCGGCCCGCCTTTTCCTTATTTCTTTACTATTTGTTTTATGATAGAACTTCAGGAATTTTTTAAGTGTTCCGTTTTTGCGGTGAAACTCCATAAGCTCTTCATCCATATTTTGATCTACATCATTTTCACCAAAAGTTTGTCCATATTCGGCAGACCATTCATTCATACTTTTACCTGTAGCCTGTTGCTGTAAAAAATCAGCAAAACTCCATGCAGAACCAATTCCTGTAAAATTAAGGGCACTTTGTGCTAAATTACCACCGGAAAGACTTAATTCCGCTCCATCAATTGCACCATTATTATAATTATTGATGGCCTCTCCAAAACTGTGACCTTTTATCACGAGATCAAGAACATTTAATCCCTTACCGACCTTATCCAGCCCATTCGCTACTTTTGCAATTTTGGAACCGTCTGGCACTTTTACGTTTTTCATTTGTTCTAGAATTTTATTTGCTTTATTTAAATTCTTTGCACCTTCTTTCCCTCCTTTCATCATGCTTTTTGCTTTATACCATGCCCATTCTTTCTGTAACTGATTTAGCTCCTCCAAGGCTTTGTTCTGATTGTATTGGTTGATTTCATTGTGCAACACTTCATAAGCACTAAAAAGGAAGTTTTCCCAACCTGCAACGAATTCTACAGATTTGACACTGTTGTTAAAATCGCTTTGCGCCTTATCTTCCGGACAATCCTCAAGTCCCAGCACATCCACTCCATTCGCCGGATTATTATGTACATACTGGTACATGCCCATGCCATCAGCATAGCCAATTAAATCCCTTTGGTTGAAAAGGCCAGTTTCAGGGTTATATTCCCGGAAGAAAAATTTGTACCGGCCGGTTGCGCTGTCATATTCCTGCCCGGTAAAGCCAAATCTGTTACCAGCTATAGAACCCGGCAATGGATTATTCAGCGAATCATAAATGCTCATTTTGCCATACACATCATAGTCGTATTTCTCCAACAGTCTTCCCTGCTGGTTGGTAATGGCTTCTATTGAGTTCAGTTCGTTCTGGTGATAGAAATACAGGTTGTTGTCCTTTTCATTCACCACCGGTCTCAGCCAACCTGCATAAATTGTTTTATTCAGTAAAGTGTTACTGGCATTATCTCTTTCTTCGATGGGAGTGATGCCTGAAAAAGTATAGTTGCGGGAAGTACCATTTATATTTTTGCGGGTTCTCCTGTTCAAAGCATCGTATTGGTAAGTAAGAACATTGGAAGGAGAGGAAGAGTCCTTGAGCAATCTCTTTTCAGCATCATAGAATTTGTAAAACTGACCGTCGTAGGTAAGGTTGCCATTATTGTCATAGGTAAAATTGATATTTTGTGTCCCATTATTACTGTTGGTAAGCTGGTTCAGGTTATTGCCAGTGTATGTTGTATTTACACCATTCAAATTTGCAGCAGTTCTGTTTCCAAGCGCATCGTAATTGTATGTATTCTCGATTACCGGGCTTCCTCCAATAACCCCTCTTTTATAATTGGTTAGCCTGCGACCGTTGTCGAAGGTAAATTGTTCCGATTTTGCCGGATCGTTCAGCCGGTTAATTGAAGTTTTCTGTTGTTCGTTATTATAGGTAAAGTTGCTGTTTTGTATGGAACCGCCTGCAGTTGAGATGCTGCTCAGCCGGTTGGCAAAATCAAATTGATGGGAAGTGGTTACTCCGTTAGCCATTGT
Source organism: Chitinophagaceae bacterium (assembly GCA_041738795.1). Classification (GTDB taxonomy): domain Bacteria; phylum Bacteroidota; class Bacteroidia; order Chitinophagales; family Chitinophagaceae; genus JJ008. The sequence goes on from JBGSPB010000014.1 coordinate 612,532, forward strand.
TTTTGCAATCACCTGGTTCGCATTATTATACTGGTAACTTACCAGCACCGCATTGTTTTTGGCAATGCTGATAAGACGGTTACGGGTGTCATAACTTTTTGTAACTACGGTACTATCCGGGTAGATGGTTGTTTGAGTTCTTCCTGAAACATTATAAGTATAATGTACAGTTCTGGTTCCAAAGTTCTCAGAAGTGACCCTGTTCAAGGCATCATAAGTAAAAGTTACCGTTCCTGCATTATTGGTAGCAGTGAGCAGCCTGCCCAGCGCATCATACGTATATGTATAAACATGACCATCGGGTAATGATTTTGAAACAACCCTGTTCAGCGAGTCGTATACAAAGTTTATTGTATTGCCGTCAGTAATTCTCCTGGCAACGATATTGGATTTATTGTCGTAAGTGTTTTCAATATACCTGCCATCCGGGTAAGTGGTACGTCTGACCCGGTTCAGGTTATCATAGGTGTAGCCGGTAGTATTGTTATTCTGATCGGTCAGGGCTGTAATATTTCCCTGTACATCATAAGTAGTGATAACTGTATTCCCGTTATTATCTGTCATTGTTTTAATACGGTCAAGACTGTCGTAAGTGTAAGTAGAAGTAAAGCCATTGCGGTCCATTACAGCAATAACATTATTATTTTTATCATGACTGAGCGTATAAGAATTGTTCAGGGGGTCTGTTACTTTTTTTATCCTGTTGAGGCTGTCGTATTCAGCTGAATACGTGGCGCCACTGCTGTTAGTAAAGCTGGTGATATTGCTGTTTTTATCATATGTCAGGTTCAGGATCGGGCTATTTAAGTCGCTGACGGAAGTAATCCTGTTTAAAGCGTCATAATTATAATTCATTACCTGGCCGTTAGGCATATTTACAGTAGTCATATTTCCGTTCAGGTCATAATCTGCCATTATTATATTGCCTTCGGGATCGGTAATCTTTTTCAGCCGGTTGCGGTTGTCGTAGTCAAACTTTATAATACTGCCTACAGCATTGGTGATGCTTTTCAAATTATCCATCGCATCGTAAGTGATAAAAGTTTTACCACCTTTGGCATCAGTTATTTCCACCGGCCGGTTGCTTGCGTCATATGCAGCGAGGCTTGTTTCATTGTTTTCATTGATAAAGGAAACAGGGTTTCCTGCGTTGTCATAATTTACCTGGACATTATTATTGATGGGATCAATAATTTTTTTCAGCCTGTCCAGTATGTCATATTCCAGGTTACTTGTATTTCCCCTTGCATCGGTGAAAGAAAGTAAATTGCTTCTTGCATCAAATCCCAATGTCGCTGTATAACCATTAGGCCCGGTTACATTTATTGGGTTGCCATATGTATCATAATTATAAGTAAATACATTGCCCTTGGGATCAGTACTGCTGATGATATCACCGTTTGCAGCATAAGTGGCAGAATAGATAAGATTTCCCGGTTCCACTAACTGGGTTAGATTGCCTTTGATATCGTAGGTCATTAAAGTGGTGAATCCTTTCTCATCGGTAAAACTGGCCACTTTGTTATAATCTGTAGTATAAGAATATGTGACAGTATTATTCATGGCATCAGTCATGGTCAGCATATTTCCCCTATTGTCATAGGTAAAACTGGTGATATTGCCTTTTGCATCTGTCTCCTTTATTTTGTTGCCGGCAGCATCAAATTCAAATTTCATATTAAATCCGCAACAGTTTCCGGAGATCCCGCCAAGCCATTTTTTATCTTCCTGTTTTTTGAATTCGTATTTGGTTACCTGGTTGTTTCCGGATTCTAAGTAATCCGTAACCATAGTGGTAAGGGTGGCAGTATCAAATGAAAAACTGATTCTTTTGTTACAGCCTATCAATTCGCTGATGGCAAAATTGTTGAAGTAAATAATGTCTACTTTATTATTGTTCTTGTCGGTAACAGCTTTCATCGGCCCATTAACGAGGTAAGCATACTTATAGGAATTGTTCAGCGGGTCTTTTACTTGTGTAAGGTTGCCGGCTCCGTCGTAGGAATAAGTATAAATGCGGGTTGGGTTGGTCAGGGCATCGGTTACCGTACTCAGTTTCCCGTTGGTATAAGCCAGTGAGATAGTTTGCCCGGCACCATTCACCAAGGAAGTAAGTAAGGTATCGGTATAACTGAAATTGATAAAGTTACCATTCGGTTCTTCCATACGGGTGATCCGTTTATGCGTACTATTATCAAAAAAGAACAGCGTTCCGTCTGATTCAGCAATACGATACTTGCCGGACTGGTATTCGGTCAGTGTAGTGAAGAATCCTCTCGGCGTAAGGTATGCACCTCCGCCTGCTGAAGCGTAAATATCCTCTCTTCCGTCACTCCACACGATGACCTTTGCTCCTGCTGTATCATTTCTGTATTTGATATTATAATTAAAGTTCCAGCCATTACCGTAACCTTCATTTTGTTGATAATTGAAGCTGTTATAATGAAATGTAATGTTCAATGAAAATTCCCTCGCCGGAATATACAGGTCATTGCGGGTAAAGTAGAGGTTGCCCGTCAACGTATTCACTTGTAAACCCATCGGCCCGGTTTTATTAGGTATATTGATATTTTGTGCTGATAGCTCAACCGTTAATATCAGCATTGCGGCCAGCAGGATTTTATAATTAGTGATTATACTTTTCATATACCAGTTTGAAAGTGTACTATTCATTTTCCTGTCTTTTACTTGAGAGTGAAGTTGATGTATGTATGCCCCGGTGTGTTCGGGGGTGTCTTCCCGTACACAGTTATCGTTCCGCTGGCACCTGCTCTGATGATGCCCGGCGGGCCACCGGGTTCTGTTAATTCCAGGTGCAATGAATTGGCACCATTCGCCAGACCTGCCTGGGTCATGGCCATCAGTACTTCTTTATCGTTATACAGTGTTCTTGTTTGTGCCGGCACATCAAAATTGGCGGGATTACTGTAGCTGATCTGGATTACAAAGGGCCAGCCTACAAATACTTTTTCGGGAACAGTTACTTCAGTTACAAGCAGCGAATTCAATCCCCCGGGTGTACCGGGATCACAACCAGGCTGGTTGCCGCTACCAGTTTGCCCGGTGTTGTTGCCACCTCCGGTGAGGATGCCACCGTTATTACCAGTGTTTATAGTGAACCCACCCGGTAATGTTGCTACTGAAGAATCAGTTTTTATCAGCGATATATCATAAAGTCCCAATGGTTTCCCCTGCAAATTGAACGTAGCAAATAGGGTGGTGCTGTTGATGAAGTAAACTACGGACGAATAAATAACAGTGCCTCCGTTATTCAATCTTGCCACCATATTATTGTTAAACAATGAGCCGCTGAGTTTTACTGTTACGTTTCCAATATTACCACCCGAGTTCGACTGCACATTTAATATGGCAAATGGAAGTTTTACTGCCTGCAGTGTGATATTTTGTACCAACGGATTGGGTGATGTACAACGTACGGCAATATAATAAACCGAGTCAGTCACTGTTGTCATTACTATCTGCTGGTTGCCATAGTTGGCTGTACCAAACCTGTAATCAAAACGGGAAGGTGACGGCACATAGCCCAGGCCTATGTACATTTCGTTCTTCATCGTTAGGGAGTCGTTTGACTTTAGCGTAACGAGAATGGTGGAACCGCTCAGTGAGTCGGGTATCACTAATTTGTAATACCGGGCTGTGGTGTGCATGGTGTTATTTTCTGTATTATTCAGTTTCAGCTCTTTTGCTTTTACATAAATACTTCCTGCTGCTATGCCGGTATTGTTATTCTTGTCAGTTTCGTTTATATTATTGAGCAGGTCTGTTTTTACCAGCATATTATAGTGTCCTTCAATTAAACTGCTTACTATTGGTTGCATGCTGATAGTATCCCTGTCAAGGGGTGGCATATTGATAGTCTTATTCTTTATACCTATTAGCACAGCTGTTGAATCAAGGATTGTATTATTTGAAAGATAAATTCCGTCTGAGGAAACACCTGTTGCTGTATTGGCCGACAGGTTGGCAATTACCCATTTAGCCGTATCAATACTGTAGCCCAGGATAACAGTGTCAGGTTTCATTACATTTTCTACAATCAAATCCACCGGCTGAGGAGTATACACGGTTATATAACTAAAGGCAAGATTATTCGTATCGTTTACTTCATAAACGATATTGGATGCATCAGTTTGTGCTATCAGGATATAATTACCCGGGAGTGTATTGCCATTGAGTGTGAAGTTCAGCGTATCATATATCGATTGTCCCGGTTGCAATACAGCAGATATATTTTTCGCTGCTAGTTGTACATCACCACTGTTGCCTGGTGTAAAATCTCCGGAGAGCCAGACTTTGTTGCTCCAGTTATTGGGATAAGTAGGTCCCGCACCGGTATTGGACACTTTGTAAATTACGGTCATAGGTTGGCCTGCAGCAGCAATTGACGGAGCAGCAACTATTGTGTCAACCAGATCGGGGAGTAAGGGCTGTATGACATGTATTTTTTTGGCAGCACCATTGACACCGCGAATAAAGTTGCTGTTATTGTTGATTACGTTCTCGGCAAAAATCAGGTTGGAATGATTTGTTTTGACATACACATAATAATCACCGGTGGGGATATTAGGAGGTGTAGCGTTTTGTGTTTCTGTATAACTCTGGTTGCGTTCTAATCTAGTATAAATGGAAAACTGGCTGGCTAACACATCATTATTGTTTTCTATAGAATCTGGTGAGAAGTAAACAGCGTCCTGCAAGTATTGATAATAGATGAGGCCGGGATTATAGCCTGAATTCTTCACTGTCCAACTAGTAGAAAATGGCCTCGCCACAGTGACAGTATCCGGACCGGATGCACTTGTCACAATATGATCAACCAGCGGGTTTACCAGCACTTTTGCACCGGAGCCGGTTACATTATTATTGCTATTGGTTGCTTCATACACATTACCGTTGGCATTTGTTTTTACAAAGAAGTAGGCAGTGGAATAGGCAGTTTGAGGAAAGCAGGCATTGATCTGCCAGCTGAATGATAAACTTACATTGAATGAATCAGTGTAGCTGGCACCGGATGTTACTATTTTATTGTGCTCTCTTTTTGCAACAAAATAACTGGTTGCCGGATTGTAGGTGGCACTGCAACTGATGAATATACTGTCTGACCAGATACCATAAGTACTGCCGGGGCCATTATTGGTTACAGTATATTTTATTTTCGAGTTGTAAATAGTGAAGAATGAGTCAGCTAATGGAACGGTTGTTACAACCAGGTCGGCAGGTGTTGGATTAAGCACATTGGTAACTGCCGGTGCACTGATATTATTACTGTAACTGGTTTCCCGGAATGTACTGTCGAAATTGGTATGCACATAGAAATACCTGTTTCCGGAAGCTGAAGGTGGAATAGTGTAGCTGATGGAATGCGGTACAGCTGTGCCGGAAGGTAAATTTTCTGTTAATGTCTGCGTACTGATAAGCTGAGCTGAACCGTCAAATACTGCTGAACTGCTGATATAGATTTTGTCGTTGCGAACAGCATTGAATACAGATCCGGGTCCATTATTCAACACATTGTAGTTTATAGTTAGTGACTGGCCGGCATTGGCGGTGGAAGGAATAGTTACTGATACTGTTGCATCCGGTCGTTGAACAGTAATTGGCAGTGTACTTCGTCTTATTTGCGGGGTACCGGGGTATTCAAAAACAGTTTGTATAGCATTCGCCCTAACATACACATAATAATTGCCGGGTTGCAGATCAGCTGGTACCACAAAGTTCAATACAGCAGGGTGGTTTGTTCCTGGTCTTATGACGTTTGATGTATTAATATTTTCAGTTGAAGGATCAGTTCCTGTAGTGACACATTTTATTACAGGAGCCATGTCTGGATTAATTCCGCTGTTTAATTCGGTGTGTATTTTTTCGCCTACCAGTATCTCATTTCCAGTAATGCCAGTAGGGTCGGTGCTCAGGTAAACCCTGTCAATCCAGTAGCTGGAACCAAAACCGACACTGTCGCTTAGCTGAGTACCTGTACCTGCTGTTCCGGGCAGACTGCATGATCCGGCAGGAATATAGTAATGTCCTTTATTTTTTTCCAGGTTATCATTGAAACCGGTGTTGAGTATATTCCAGTTTACACCGAGAGGTTGTGTTGTGCTTGCTGTAGTTACCGGTACAGTTAAAGTATTAATGGTGAGTTGCGGGGTCGGGGTAAGGAATACCTGCAGTTGCTTATTATTGATATTATTGTTGGCCAAAGCACCTTCATATAAACTGGTAGTATTATTCGCATGTACATAAATAAACCATTGCCCCGAAATAAAATTGGGAATTACTACCTGGACTGATTTTGTATAGGAACTATCAGCCAGTAGTTGTGTGTTAGTAGAAAAATTGGCATCCGGTGCATTGGGATAGTAAGTGCCGTTTGTCTTTGGGACTTTTAAAGGGATTGCATTATTAATATTAAAAATGGGGCTTTGAGATATATACAGTTTGTCTGTCCAGGTGCTGCCGGTTGGTGTAAATACACCATAGTTTTTAACTTTGTATGTGACATTGATAGTGCTGCCTGAGAAAACAGCAGCAGGAGTAAATACAGTATCTACCCGCAGGTCAGGAGTGGGTGAAAGTGTTACATTGACCGGTTGCGGCGCTTTGGCTGTATCATTCAGAACAGTCATTTGTAGTAATGAACTATTAGCCGGGAAATTAGTAATAACATAAACATATAAGGGTTGGCTATAGTTAAGCGGCAAAGTGAAATTGATAGAATTGTCATAATGCTGACCACTGTCAAGGGCTGTAATATTATTGCGGGTGCCGATCAGTAATGGTCGTACAGGGAATTCAATCTGAGACCAGGCATTAGGAGCAGTATTTGGCGGTATGCTAAAATTGGGTATGGTATCAAATGAAAGGAATACGGCGTCGGTCCAGCCCTGGTTGGTGGCGGTATTTCCCGGCCCGGCGTTGATGATCCTCCAACTGATGGTAATGTTTTGTCCCGAAAAAGCGGAAGCCGGCGCCTGCACATTGCTTACAATAAGATCGGGTAACTTCTTAAGCCTGAAATGCTGAATGGGACCGTCGGTTTGGAGACAGGCATTTTTAGAAATAATTCTCCATTTATATGCTTTAAAATATTCCAAAGCACCTTGAGGTAAGATATAAGATACTGTAGTGATATTGGCTGCAAAAGGAGTGGATGGTTGTGCGGTAGCTGAATCCCATATATATAAATCATACGTCAATGCATTGTTACCGGGCAACCAGGAAAGATTTAATGGCAGTGTTTGATCTGTTGCACCATCTGCCGGCAGCATGTTAGCAACAGCTCCCGGAGTAACAGCCGTAATTACATTAACCAGTAATGAATCATTGGCTGTTGCTGCACCACAGGGCCCTTCGGCAGAAACAATTAAAGTGTATGCGCCTGCTCCGCCCCAGGTAATATTTACTGTATCAGCGGTAAATGGATAAGTAGTGCCATCAGATAAGCGCCAACTATATGTCAGTCCATTAATTTTATTAATCCGGTATGTAGCTGATTGACCCGGGCAAACAAACTGAGGTCCTGCAATTGTAGTAAGTTCTGCAACTTTTACACAAAATGTCCGGTTAACAGAAGTAGCAGCCAGATAATTTGTATCACCATTTTGCATAGCAGTAACACTTACAGTACCCAGCCCGGTAAAGGTCATCTGGTTTCCTGCCAGTGCAGCAGGGCCTGATAGTAATGAATAGCTGACAGGCAAACCAGAACTTGCATTTGCATTCAGAACAAGTGCAGCAGACCCCAACACCTGGTCAGCAATTGGAGGAAAACTAATGGTTTGAGTGGCTTTATTGATAACTATATCCTGAAAGACGATGGTAGCAGTATCATAAACATCGTCACCATCTTGTGAGGCTCGTATGGTGGCTGTACCGGTAGTTGTTATCGTGTATGTATTTCCAGATAAAGTCCCCGGACCACTGATCAGTGCCAGGGATACCGGGATGCCTGATGTGGCTGTTGCAACGACAGTAAAAGAGGAATCGCCATAAGTTTTATTGGAAATCGCAGGAAAATTAATTGTTTGTGGAATTGAATTCGCTGCAAAAACAAATGAATTGGATGCAGGTCCGTCACCACACAGATTATAATATTTCACAGCGTAAGTACCTGCAAGAGCAGCATAATAAGATGAAGTAGCAGCTCCGCTGATCAGTGTGTCATTCCGGTACCAGTGGAAACCCGATGCAAATTGATTGGCATCAGGAGCTGTTGCATATAACCAGCGACCAACTTTGTTTACTACCGGCGCTGAGGTTGGTGCTGGCTGGCTAACTGTAATTTGAAGGTTTGCTGAAGGCCCGCTACCACATTGATTTGCCGTGTATACAGCGATAGTATGAGTGCCGGGTGATATCCATGTTACATAGGCTGTATCCTGGTTGGTAGTAAATGTGCCACCACTGCTTAATAGCCAGGTATAAGTTACCCCGGTTTCTTTCTGGCTGACATAGTATTTGTGAATACCGCTGTTTATACAGCCGGGATTGGAACCAATAACTGTGAATCCGCCACTGGGTATCGTTATTACAGATAATGGAAGGGTATTGACGCTTGTATCCGGAGGTGAATTACCAGTTACTCTGATGCGGTAAAAGTTTGACAAAGGAGTACTGTAAGGAATATATGCAGTGATTGAATCAGTGATGTTCATGCTAAACTTAGATCCGATATTTGTGGGAGAGCTGAAACTGCCTGTTGAATCCGATAATTGGGCAGTAAAAGTATTGTTGGAAAACATAAGAGTGTCCAACGTAAAACGTACCTTGATGCTACCGTTGCGACAGGCAATACTGTCTGTATTACCCAGGGTAATAACGGGTATAACAGGAGGTAAAACATATCCTAAAGTGATAGGTCCGAAAGCAGATAACGTATCTAGTGAATTAATGAAAGCTTCTGCAAGATTTCCGGTGAAAGAAGAAACACCCCGGTTGAGCCACTGGCTTCCGTTCCACTGTGCTATACGCAAACTATATAACGATGCAGTAGTATTACTTCGTGTACTATCATAGTTAAGAGTGACACGAACATTTGAAGTGCCATTATCCCTGTTCAGCATCCAGTATTCTTTCCCGGAAACAGTGGTAAGAGAGGAAACATGTAGTGACGTATCATAACCGGCTGCGGTCGGATTCGTACGGAAGTATTGTGCTGTAAAAGCATCTGTTGGTTGTGAGGGTGCTGTCATTCTGATAACAGCCTGTTTCAGGTTGTCGCCCGTCGGGAACATGAATTGATCATTTCCGATTTTCTTAACTGGCCCCCAAACCCAACTTGCACTGGAGGTTTGATTGATGCCTGCGTTATCATTAAAGATGATCAGTTTTGAAGGCATTGTTTTGATTATTCCAACTGAGAACTCCACATTATTACCTATGAATATATCCTGTTCAGGAATGATATAGGCCTGTGGTGAGAATAAGTCTTTGTTTGTGTAAAGATTCTGAAATGTAACTGCAGTGGTACCAAGTTGCCTGATGTGACTTTCTGATACGCCAATAAAATTTACCTGGTTTAATGCTATAAACTGCGCATCAACATCAGTATTAAGATTCAAATCCTGTCCTATTCTTAATGAACTGCCATCTCCAGCCCGGAATAAAACCGGTGCATTGATATTAAAGGTCACATGGCCGTTCACTTCGTCAGCATCCGGTTCTGAAATAAATGTTTCTGCACTGGCATCAGGACTATTTGTGGTAAGGGTGAGGTTTCCATTGAAAATATTGCCATAAATAATATTGGGGCCAACCCTGCTGGCACTATCACTGATAGTAACGTTACCGTCACATGTATTTTCAATAAAATAAAGTTGTCCCTTATAACCTTCTATTTTGATATTGGTTGCTGAAAGTGTTGCATTCTCTACAGAAAAATCAGTTGCATTTCTGAAAGTGATAGAGTTGCCGTTGTTATTGGAATAAATTGCAGCGTCAAAAATATTTATTGTGCCGTTGTTAATAAGACTGAAGTTGTCAAGATCTAATGATGCGCCTGATTCCATCAAAAGCCCATGGATAAGTATATTGGAATTTACAATAGGATAAAATGAAAGCCCCGAGGGTATGTAAATGGTATCACAAATTGCGGGAATGCCTGAAGGACTCCAGTTGCTGACTTCATTCCAGTCTGCACCCGTGGAACCTGTCCAGGTTTTTAATGTGCCACCTGTACAGGTATTACAAGTGGCTAGTATTTCAGGAATACTATTGCATCCGGTTGCATTATTCTGAATATCAGCAATGCCGCCAGCATTCAGAAAATTGCAAAGGGGAGTAAAAGAACATAATGACAACTGGGTATTATCCCTGATTTCCACACCCTCATTGTCCATATCCTGAATATCAAGAGTAGTATTAAGAAATCCAAGGGAAGTAATAACCGGATTTTCATATACCCTGAATCGCTTTCCGATGGTTATGATATTGCCGAGACCTGTCAGGTCAGACAGCAGGTTGTTCCCGTGCAGATCGAGTTCACCATCACTAATTGAAGTGATATTACCTAAGGCGCTTATATCAGTCAGCGCATCATTTGCCCATAGTGAAATCCCTCCTGAAATATCACCCGTTAAATTTTGTAATCCCTGTAATGATGTTAAGTTGGGATTGATCCAGATATAAAAATTAGCACAGGAAGTAAGGCCCTCAAAACCTGTAAAGTTGGTGATACCGGTATTTATTAACCAGAATGTACCAATGCTGGTATCGGTCAGATCGTTGGTAAGCCCTGCAAGAGTGGTAAGGTTGTCAAGACCGGAAAATAAAAATCCCCAGGTATATTCCAGACCGCTAAGCCCAATGCTGGTAAGAGTAGGGATTGATTCTAATCTCAGATAACCATTAATGGAAACCAGGCTGGTCAGGCTGCTTAAATCTGTTATCGGTGTATTCCGGATATCAAGGTAACCATCAAAATGAACGATGCTCGATAGTCCACTTAAATTTGTCAATGCGGAAGTATCAATCAAGACTCCGCCAATAGTGTCTATATAGTTACTTAATCCTGCAATGCTGTTCAGGGATGGATTGACCCTGAAAACGACTTCTCCCAACTGTGTGAGATTGTTCAGTCCGATACTTGTTAATAACGGGTTATAGTTCAATTGAAAAAGGGTCCCTATTTGTACCAGGTTGGGTAAAACAGATAAGCTGGTAACAGATGTGTTAATGATAGTGAGTTCTTCTGCAATGTTTGTTATGTATTTCAGAGAGTCTAATCTTGTAATGGCCGGGCTGGCTCCTTCTCCATTTATAATAATTTTTCGTACTGTGCTGCAGCCGGGGTGTTCTATATTAAAACTGTCAATTTCAGACTGCCTGGTGAGGAAAATTGAATCACAGCCGGATGTAATCAACTGGTTACGGGCTGTAACTCTATGTACAGGAGGATTTGCCCCGGCAGGAACCTTCAGCGCTTGCTCCAGTTCAGTCATCATTTGCTTTGAAACCCGGTTTCTTTGAGCTATTGCAGATTCCTGGCTGAGAAGAATTGAAATCAAAACGATCAGTATACGGGTGGTCATCAGTTAGTTTTTAATGTTCATTGTAATGGGTGGCCAAAATCAGTCATTCAGGTACTTTCTCGTTGGTACTTACTTAATTAATAGGGTCTGAATACAAAAGATGCCAGGGGGTTTCGCAGGAAAGAATTTTACACTATAAAAATTGTATTAAAAACAGCGGCGGGAAATACTTAATTTGTAGTAGAAGTCACATAAAAGTGCCTTTTTATTCTATTTTTAGACATTCACCCCTGATGCGTTGTTCTATAATCTATATTATTCTTATTTTCTTACTATTTCCGGTTGTTGTGAACTCACAAACCCGGACTATTGATAGCCTGAAAAAAAGCCTTCACTTAAGCAAGGATGAAACAAACCGTCTGAATATTCTTCTTTCACTTTGCGAAGAATACCAAAGTCTGAACAGGGATACATTATACGCATACGCAATTGAGGCAAGGGATCTGGCAGCAGCACAAAAAAATAAAAAACAAGTGAGCCTTACCGCACTGGCTCTGGCTAACGCATATATGCAATGGGGCTGGGTGGATAGTGCACTTGCTTCTATTGAACCCGAAATCCCGCTGAATCCTGTAACAGATCCGACCACAAGGGATATTTATTTTAAGTTAACCCGTCAAAAGGCCATGTGTTATGGCAATAAATCTGATTTTGAAAAAGCGCTGGCCATATTCTTTCCCTTATTGAGTGAGGCTGAAATATATAAGGATACATTAAATATGGGAGGTATTATGAATACCGTTGGCTCCATTGCCATTGCCAGGGGAGAACCTGCAGAAGCACTGAAATGGATTAATAAGGCAATTACATTTTCAGTAGCAGGCCCCAAATATTTCCCTGTATTAGCAGCCGTATATGTAAATGCAGCTAATGCCTATAACCAAATAGAGAAAACCGACTCAGCATTTTATTATATACAAAAGTCAATACCAATTTGCAGAAAGTTGGAAAACCTGAATTATCTCGCCACTGCCTTACGGGTGCAAACCAGCCTGATGACCAAGAAAGGCAGACTAGATGAAGCGGAAGCATCACTCAAGGAAATGATTAGTATAAGAAGATTAACCAGCGTTGGTGAATTTTTTGTAGATGATAATCTGCAACTGGCAGATTTTTATGCTAATACCGGACAGTTGGATAAGGCTATTGCTTTTTGCAAAAAGCAACTGCAAACAGGAAATGTTTATGATACAACAGGGAATGAGTCAGTTACTTTCACTAATGATCCCAAAATGAGACTGGCTTATTTCCAGGCACTTTCAAGATATTACAGGCAGGCTAATATGCTTCCGGAATACCAGGAAACTTTAGAACAGCTTCTAGCAGCCAAAGATTCGTTCTATGTAGCCAATTCGGCCCAGGCTATCGCTGATGCGGAGGCAAAGTACGAGGTACAGAAAAAAGAAAATACGATTCTGCAACAAAAGTATGGCTTGCAACGTAAGAATTTCTTCATCTATGGTGCATTTGGTTTACTGGCACTGGCACTCATCACTGTTTACTTTATTTTCAGGGATTATCGCCGCAGGCAGCGGTTGAAAATGACATTGGCATTGGCTGAAGAAAAGAGAATTACTATTAATGCGGTAAAAGCAGCAGAAGAAAAAGAACGGGTAAGAATTGCAGCAGATTTGCATGATAATCTCGGGTCCTATGCGGCTTCCCTTTCTTCTAATCTTGGATACATACAGCCTTTGGATAAAGAGTCGGCCATGAGTAATGCTTTCAGGGAATTAAATAATAACTCCAATGCTATCATTTCGGAATTGAATGATACAATCTGGGTGTTGAAAAAAGAGGCTTTATCCCTGACGGCAATAAGCGACAGGATAAAAGTATTTATAAGTCGTATTCAGAAAAGCTACCCTGATATGAATATAGAGGTGGAAGAACAGATTGAAACCGATCATCAATTGCCTTCTTCACAGGCATTTCACCTCTACCGGGTTTTACAGGAAGCTATCAATAATGCACTAAAGCATAGTAAAGGGAAAAATATAAAAGTGAGAATAACCGGTGAAAATAATTGGACTGTTTCTGTAGCAGATGACGGCACAGGAATAGATTTGAGTAAAAAAGCTGCAGGAGATGGAGGCAATGGATTAAACAATATGAAGGAAAGATGCAAAGAGGCGGGATGGGATATTTCCTGGCAAAAGACAGATTTGGGAGGTACTATGGTCAAAATTTTACCTACTACAAATTGATTATTTTTCAGCGTCTGCCGATTCCTAATTTTAATGTACATATGAACTTCATTATAGCACTTACAGAAGATAACAGTATCAACAGGAATACATTTCTGCAAAAGATGAATTTGCTTGGCAATATGCAACTGGCTTTTGTTGCTGCTAATGGAAATGAATGCCTGGAGCAATTAAAAGGAATGCCACTGGCAAAATTGCCACAGGTGATATTTATGGACCTTGAGATGCCACAGATGGACGGCATTGAAACTATTCGCCTTGCAAAGTCATTGCATCCGCAGATACATTTTATTGTGCTGACTGTTTTTGATGATGATGAAAAAATTTTTGAAGCCATTAAATCCGGGGCCTCGGGCTACCTTTTAAAGCATGAGCCTGCCGGCGTATTACAGGAAGCAATAATGAATGTACTGGAATATGGTGGTGCGCCGATGAGTCCGGCAATAGCCAGGAAAGCACTGCAATTAATGAGCAGGTCATCAATTGATGCTTCTTTATCAAAGAAGAATCCGTTGCCTGAAATGATTACTACCCGGGAAGAAGAAATTCTCAGGCATATGGTAAATGGCTGGGATGCCAAGCGGATTGCGTCAGAACTTGATATAAGTGTATTAACGGTCCGGAAACATATTGCAAATGTCTATGAGAAACTGCATGTTCAGTCAAAGGCAGAAATTATCAGTATGGCGCACCAGAACAAATGGTTCAATCATTAAATATAGATCGAACAATTGACCCACTCTGCATCAAAGTCAGCATTGTATTTTTTATAAAAATTAATAGCAGGTTCGTTCCATTCCAGCACTTGCCATACAATCCGGGAAAATCCTTTTTCTATTGCTTCTATTATCAACTGGTCCATTAATAATTTACCGATACCTTTTCCCCGGGCAGCTTCAGTTACTAATATATCTTCAAGATACATAGTCTGCCCTTTCCAGGTTGAATAGCGGATATAATATAACGCAAACCCTTGTATCACCCCATTCTCTTCCGCAACAAATGCCCACCACACCGGATTGCTGCCAAACCCACTTTCTTCAAAATGTTCTGCAGTTACGGTTACTTCCTGCGGGGCTTTTTCATAGAGTGCCAGCTCCTTTACTAATTCCAGTAACCTGGGACAATCTTTTTTAACGGCCCTCCTGACTTGAATACTCATACTATTATTTCTTTTTAGCTTTAAAGGTTCCGTTTGGCTGAATGAAACTGGCGGCAATGATTTCTCCTTTTTCATTTTCCTCAAACTGGACACTATAGCCCTGTAATATTTTTAAAGCGAATTTGTTTTTATCAACTGGCATTAATTCATACTCTGGTTGCCCTTCTATAAATGCATACAGAACTTTCTCTCCTTTTAAATAGAATTTGACACCATTGCCCGGAGCGAATTCAAAATCACCGGTATATTTTGTTAATTCCTCCTTTGTCAGTTCTTTAGCTTTCGGTTTTTTTGAAAATTCAAGATCTTTTAAACCTGGTTGCAGGGGAATTAGCACAGAAGTTATTTCACCGGCTGCATTCATCTGGAACTGTATTTTTAGGTTATCCTTACTGGTGGTATCGATGCCTTCTGTTTTGTCTATTGATAATACTTCAAAAATATCATAGTGGTAATGACGCAGCCAGGCATCGCCATTTTGTGTAAGCATGATCATTGAATCTTTTCTGTTGATGATCTCAAATGTTCCGTAACCAGGGTGATTGAACAGGCCGAGGTAATTTTTTCTTTCCTGTGATGGTTTGGTGCCTTCTTTTTTGTTGCTGGTTACCGTTTTTTCAGCTTCTTTTTCAGCTACCTTGGCTTTTTGCTGGGCAGCATTGGTGCGGCCATTCCAGTCGATTGTTTTTAGATTAAGTAGCCTGTCTGCAATCATATTTCTTACAATACCTGTTAAAGCTGATCCGTTTTGATTGGTCAGAACAATGATACCGATGCTGTCAGACGGGAAAAAGCAGGTACTGGCAGAGAACCCATCTATATTACCACCATGCTCTACCCGGTAATGTCCCCTGTAGGAGGAGATCATCCAGCCAAATCCATAATTGGCAAGATGAGCATCGGGTATCTCTTTATCCGGAAGTGCTCCGCTGATGATCATTTGTGAAGACATGGCCTCTTTCACATAAGAGGCGGGTAAAATTTCCTTACCGTTATATTTCCCTTCGTTGAGCCAGGTCATCACCCATTTGGCCATATCAGTTACATTGCTGTTGATGCTTCCTGCCGGCCCCATCGCATTGATGTCATAATAATCAGTTTTTCGGATAAAGCTGTCTTTATGTACCCGGTATCCTAATGCGGCTTCTTTATTTTTTTTCAGATCATGAATAGAAAGATTAGAAGACAGCATACCCAATGGTTCGAATATTCTTTCTTTAATATTTGTTTCCCATGATTTTCCTGTCAGCTTTTCAGCGATCATCCCCTGGGCAAGAAACATGAAATTATTGTATTGCCATGCCTGGCGGACAGGAACAGTGGGTTCGTGGTATTTTATTCGTTCCAGTAAACTATCTCTTGATGAACTGTTGAACAAATACCAGGAATAATCATGACGGGGCAGGCCCGTACGATGGCACATCATATCTCTCACCGTTACCATATTAGTCAGGTTATCATTGAAGAAATGAAGTGCCGGCAAATAATCCCTTGCCGGTTTATCATATTCGAGTTTGTTTTCTTTATTAAGCAGCCCCATCAGCGATGAAGTAAATGCTTTGGTGCAGGAGCCAATTGCAAATAATGTATTCGGAGTAACAGGTAGTTTATTCTCATAATCACGGTATCCGAATCCTTTTGCATACAACACTTTGTCTTTGCTGACAACTGCTACCGCAAAACCCGCTGCCTTCCTGTCTTTTAATACCCTTTGAAAAGCAGTATCCAACCCTGCAAAGGGATCGTTTGCCGGTTTATTTTTCTTTTGGGCAAAAGAAAAACTACATATCAGCAAAAGAAGAAAAGTAAGAAGTTGTTTCATAATTATTATGTTTAAAGTGAGAATACTATTGAAGTACAGTCAGGATTATGCGGTGTGTAATGCCTGGTCAAGATCACTGATAATGTCCTGTAAATTCTCAATACCTACATTCATCCGTATTAATCCGTCGGTAATACCATATTTTTCTTTTTCTTCTTTCGGTACGCTGTAGTGTGTCATTGACGCAGGGTGGGAGAGCAATGTGTCACAGGTGCCTAATGAGACTGTTCGTACACACATTTTTAATTTATTCATAAAATTAATACCGCTCTGTAATCCGCCTTTCAATTCAAAACTCAGCATAGCTCCCGGGTGCCGCATTTGTTTCAGGGCAGTGTAATGATCCTGGTGACTTGTCAACCCGGTGTAATTTACTGTTGAAACCGCTTCGTGGGTTGCTAAATAATTAGCTACTTCCATTGCATTGTGGCAATGCCGTTCCATTCTTACTTCAAGCGTCTTCATGCCCTGTATCAGCAAAAATGCGTCAAATGCATTGGCGTTGCCACCCAGTGTACGATGGATTTTGGTGATCCTTGTTTTCATTTGTTCTATATCCCTGCCAAGTAAAATACCTCCTATGGCTGTGCCATGTCCGTTTAAAAATTTGGTAGTGGAGTGAACAATAAAATCAGCGCCGTATTGAAAGGGTTGTTGTAAATAAGGTGTGGCGAATGTATTGTCACAGGCAACAATAAGGTTATGCTGTTTTGCCAGCTTACTCAATTCATCCAGATCCACACATTGAATGGTTGGGTTAGCCGGAGTTTCCAGGTACATCATTTTAATTGATTTTTCAGCTTTGATGATGTCTTCCGCTTTTTGCAGATCTCTCAGGTCTGCAATGATAGCCGTTATGCCGAAGGCAGGAAGGATTTTGGAGACCAGTTCTTCGGTTCCCCCATATAACGAATAATGTGTAATGATTTTATCACCGGGTTTTAAAGCAGACAACATAAGGGTTGAAATAGCAGCCATGCCGGATGCATGAAGAATACCTTTCGCTTCCAATCCCAAACCAAACGTTTCCAGAGCAACTATTTTTTCTTCGGCCTCTGTAATAGTCGGGTTTCCCCAGCGGCTGTAGATATAGCCTTCTTCATTCCCGCTGAAGCGGCGCATACCCTGCTCTGCATCGTCAAACACATAAGTACTGCTGGCATAGATCGGTACCAGGTGGGCATAGTTCGGATCCTGTTTGTGCCCGGCATGTACTGCCAGTGATCCCCAGCCAGTTAGTGGAAAACTTTTATCCATTATAGAATTTTGAATCAGGAAATTTGAACAGATTCAAAAGTAAATGATTTAATTTTTATTGAACTACTGCATGAAAGAACTCCTCAAGCAACTGGCTGCGTACAATGTTTGGGCAAACCAGCGAATTACTGATGCTATCCTGTCTCTGGCTGAAGAGAAACAGAAGGCGGAGATAACCAGCAGTTTTAACAGCCTCCATACCACTATCCTGCATATCTGGGATGCTGAAAGTATCTGGTGGCAACGTATGAAATTACATGAACGATTTGTGCGACCGAGCGATAATCCAAGGGGCTCCACCCGGGATGTTGTCAATGGTCTGCTGAGCCAGTCAAAGTTATGGGAGGGGTGGGTCTCCAATGCTTCCGAATTGTCTCTGGATCATGTATTTCAATTTAACAACAAAAAAGGGGAGCCGGTAAAAATGTATATCTACCAGATGCTGGTTCATGTTTTTAATCACAGTACTTATCACAGGGGGCAACTGATTAATATACTGCGACAGCTTGGGGTAGAGAAAGTGCCAACAACTGATTTTTCATTGTGGGTAAGAAATAAGAAATAGGGATTGGTATTTTCCCTGCCCGGGATTCCAACCACACACACAGGGCCAGGTGGATGAGACACCGGGGGAAATTTTCAATAATAAAAACATAGTTAAGTATGTATAGAATTATTTTTTTCTCACTAATTGTTATTGTCAGTGCATGCATCTCAAAACGTTCAAATAAATGTTTAAGTAGCTATGATAGCATTATTAAAGAAAAAAATAAATTTAGTCCTCCAATAAAAGAAAAGAACGGAGGGATTTTTTTAAAGGATATTGGAATAGAAAATGCAAATATTGGAGGTGAATACAAGTTCGATAGGTCTAAAAAATTAGAGTATTATAAGTTTTATACTAACGAAAATAATTATTCTTACGCTGTATATTTTAATAAAAATGGGGAGATAGATAGTGTTGAAGGCAATCCAATACTTATTTCAAATGTGGACGAAATTCACAAAGACTCTATTGTATATAATTTTTATATATCAACTCTTGGAAATGAAATTACAAAATTTTCTATAACTCTAAACAGCTCAGAATGGATTACATTGAAGGGTAAAAATGATTCAGTATTTTCTAATGTTTTGCGTTTTGATGCACCTTTTAACACAAAAGGAATTAAGGCATTAAAAATAATTGAAAAACTCGAATATTTTAATTGTGAAAAGAAAGATATATCTGTATTAGATTCAACTTATATAGAAAGAATTTAAGTAGTAGTATATCAAATTAGTATTCTTTCCACAATTGTGCTTTATTTGCAACGAAGCATCGCTTTCCTAAAAATCATAAAACCTGTTTTTTCAGGAATAAACAGAAGGAACGATAAAGGTTACAAAATAAGAAATAGCTGCTTAATATTTCCTCAACTCCGGGTCACGGTTACTCCAAAAACTCATGATCAGGGCAATACCCAGGGCAATGCCTGCCATCTTTAAAATAAATACAAATGTATCTTCCCTGATTTCCTGGTAAACAGTTGACCTGTCCAGTAGTAAAAAGAGGAGAGGAACTAAAACAAGATATAGAAGGAATAATCTGAAAACCTTATTCCAGAATTTTTTGTTTGCCCGGCGCTGGCTTGACATAAAAATAACTGCTAATCAGTAAAAAAATAGTGAACCATTTAACCAGTGAAAAGATAGTTGAATTTATCTTTTGAAAAAGCACCGGATCATTATTTTTTGGGATCATATGCCCATTTCACCAAGGTGGCACCCCAGGTAAAGCCCCCTCCAAATGCAGACAAAACAATATTGTCCCCTTTCTTTAATTGGTTTTCCCACTCCCACAGGCAAAGTGGAATAGTAGCTGCGGTGGTATTACCATATTTCTCAATGTTGATCATTACTTTTTCTTTTGGTAGTCCCATCCTGTTTGCCGTAGCATCAATGATGCGAAGATTTGCCTGGTGGGGTACCAGCCATGCAATATCATCACCTGCCAGGTTATTTCTTTCCAAAAGTTCGGCACTCACATCTGCCATACCTTTTACCGCAAATTTGAAAACGGCTTGTCCTTCCTGGTATGCAAAATGTTCTTTTGCCATCACTGTTTCTATACTGGCTGGTTTTAAGGAACCTCCTGCTTTCATATGAAGATACTGGCCGCCACTTCCATCGCTTCTTAAAATACTATCCAATATGCCAAAGCCATCTTCATTTGGCTCCAGTAAAACAGCCCCGGCACCATCACCAAAAATGATACAGGTGGCCCGGTCGCTGTAATCCACGATAGCACTCATTTTATCAGCACCACATACTACCACTTTTTTATATCGTCCGCTTTCAATCAGCGCTGCACCCTGAGTCAGGGAGTATAAAAAACCGGAACAGGCTGCAGCCACATCAAAGCCCCAGGCGTTTTTAGCTCCCAATTTATCGCAGGCTATATTGGCCGTGGAAGGGAAAACCATATCCGGGGTAACAGTACCTACAATCAGGCAATCGATCTCCTCCGGACTGATACCCCTTTTTTTGCATAACTCCTGAACAGCAGGTACCACCATATCAGAGGTGGCTTTATCTTCACCTTTCAGGATCCTTCTTTCAGAAATACCGGTACGGGTACGTATCCATTCGTCGTTGGTGTCTACCATTTTTTCGAGGTCGAAATTGGTCAGCTTGTCTTCAGGTACAAATCCGCCAACAGCAGTGATGGCAGCAGTTATTTTTTTACTCATGCAGGTCAATATTATATAAAAGTGGCCAAAGTTAAGGTGGATTAATTAATTGTGCGATCTGTTAACCAGGCAATCGGCAGGCAGGGCTTTGTCTGTATTTTACCGGATATTCAGCTAATCCTGGAATAATACTAATACACACTGCCATTCCCGATTAACCAATTAACCATTTCCCTATTTTCGCAGCCATGATAGCTTTCCTGAAAGGTGACTTTGTGCATAAAACCCCCGCTTTATTGCATGTAGAGGTGGCCGGAGTTGGCTACGAAGTACAGATCAGCCTGAATACCTATAGCAAAATACAAAACCTTGACAAGGGGATACTCTATACCAGCTTGCTGATCCGTGAAGATGCTCATATTCTCTACGGATTTTTTGACTTGGCAGAAAAGGAGATGTTTTTGCAATTACTCAGCGTTTCCGGTATAGGCGCATCTACCGCCAGGGTGATGTTGTCATACATGAAGCCTGAAGAATTGGCGAAGGCTATCGTTCAGGGGGATAGTAAGACCCTGGAAGGCATCAAAGGAATAGGTAAAAAAACTGCAGAGCGGATGGTATTGGAACTCAGGGACAAATTGGCAAAACATCCGCTGGAATCAAATATTTCAGTACTGAAAAACAATACTTTGCATCAGGATGCGTTAAATGCTTTGACTGCTTTAGGCATCAACCGGCAGGCTGCCAGCCAGGCCATTGAAAAGACTCTTGCAGCCAATCCAAATGTATCCGTTGAGGAACTGATTAAAATGGCACTTCGTACCCTCTAATCCACTATTTTCAGGAAACTAATTGACGAGAAAACATTGAACCTTAGAACTGCTCATATCTTCCGTACACTGGTAGTTTTTACCATGGTACTTGCCTCCTGTTTACAGGCAAGTGCCGGTGATTTTAAACCGGTCCATCATAATAGAAATTTGTTTTTAGATGATACCACCCGTTACCCCATACGGGACAGGTACGGAGACCCCTATTCTAATCCAAGCCGGAATACATTTGATCTGCGGGATACTGCTTTCATCAAGCGTACCATTGAATACGATCCCAAAACAAAACAATACTATATAGTAGAAAAAATCGGAAACCGGTATTACCGAACGCCTACATCGTTCACCATGGAAGAATTTGTGAGGATGCAGGGGAAAAAGGATGAAGAGGATTATTTCAAAAAGAGGGCCTCACTTTTGTCTAATATGAACCGCAGGATGGTGAGGCCAAAATTTAAAGTGTCAAATGACTGGTTCAACCGGATAATGGGAGTTGGACCGGATGGTAAAGTAAAAATTGAGATCAAACCTTCAGGCTATGTTGATTTTCTGGCAGGATACCAGGGTCAGAATATTAAGAATCCTACATTACCTGAACGGGCCCGGAGAAATGGCGGATTTGATTTTAACATGAACTCCCAGTTGCAGATGGATGCACAGATAGGAGAAAAACTGAAACTCCCGATCAACTATAATACACTGGCCAATTTCAATTTTGAAAACCAGTTAAAACTTGATTTTCGTGGCAAAGATGATGATATCGTAAAAATGTTCCAGGCAGGTAATACCAGTTTTGCTTCTAAAGGAACCTTGATACCAGGCGCACAATCCTTATTTGGTATAAAAACACAGTTACAGTTTGGTAAATTATTTATCACCACTGTTTTGGCCAATCAGCAATCGCAGCGGCAAACAATGGGATTGCAGGGAGGAAGTGCTGCTCAGCGTTTTTCCCTGAAGGCAGATGAATATGATGAGAACCGTCACTTCCTTATGTCTCAGTATTTCCGCAGTAACTATAATACGGCAATGAGGCAGTTGCCGATAGTCAATTCCAAAGTGCAGGTATTAAGGGTGGAAGTTTGGGTTACCAACCGTAATGGTTCCACCACTGATACGAGAGATATAGTGGCGTTTATGGACCTGGGTGAAGGGAATCCTTATAGTCCAATTCTGACAGGCACTGGTGATGGGTTGCCAAGAAACGATGCGAATAGTCTTTATTCATCGCTAACTACTAATCCTAATTTCAGGAATTCATCGCTGGTGCAAAATCAACTGACCACTTTTGGTTTATCACCGGTGCAGGATTTTGAAAAGACATTTGCCCGCAAGCTGCAGCCAACTGATTATTATTTTAATCCGCAGATCGGTTTTCTTTCTTTGAATCAACCACTTCAGCCGGATGAAGTGCTGGGTGTAGCTTTTCAATACACTTATAATGGCCGTGTTTTCCAGGTTGGTGAGTTTTCGCAGGATGTGCCGCCTGATACTACCGGAAACTCTCAGCGTATCCTGTTCCTGAAATTATTAAAGGCCACTTCTCAGCGTACTAATCTTCCTATATGGGAACTGATGATGAAGAATGTTTATTCAGTAGGTTTTGGACAACTGGAAAGACAGGACTTCATGTTGGACATGTTGTATGAAGAACCCAGTTTTGGTGAAAAAAGATACCTGCCTCCAACAGATGTGGTTGATCCTTACAAGGGACAGCCCATTATTTCACTGGTTAACCTGGACAGGCTGAATAATCAAAACGACCCGCAACCAGATGGAGTATTTGACTTTATTGAAGGATACACCGTCATTTCTTCCCAAAGCCGCATCATATTCCCGGTACTGGAACCTTTTGGTCATGATCTTGATTATATATATCCATCCCAGGCAATACGGGATCAATATTTATATTATCCACTTTACGATACGATCAAAGCGATTGCACAGACCTATGCTAACCTGAACCGGTTTAAAATTGTTGGTAAATCCAAGTCTTCAGGATTTGGAAGTGGCGGTGGGGGAAGTGAGTACCAGTTAGGCTATAATATTCCCCGCGGTTCAGTCACAGTAAGTGCCGGTGGACAAGTGTTGGTGGAGAATGTCGACTACGAGATCAATTATGATTTAGGAACACTACGAGTAGTCAACCAGGCAATCATTAATTCAGGCGTACCGGTCAATATCAATTATGAGAATAACCAGGCTTTTGGTTTTCAGCAAAAGAATTTCCTGGGCTTGCGTCTTGATTACATGGCCAGTAATAAATTATCATTGGGTGGTACAATTGTAAGATTGGGAGAGAGACCATTCTTCATTAAACAATCATATGGTGAAGATCCCATCAAGAATACGATGTACGGATTTGATCTTGACTACCGTAATAATCTTCCGCGACTGACAAAGCTATTGGATAAGTTGCCGTTCTATTCCACTAAGGCCATGTCATCCATAACGACATATGCTGAAGCGGCGGTTTTACAACCCGGGCATGCCCGGCAAATCAATTCGGGAAACCAGGACAGAAGCGGGCAGGTTTATATTGATGATTTTGAAGGTACCCGTGCCGGTATTGATCTTCGGTTTCCGCTGATAAGCTGGACGCTGGCTTCCATCCCACAGGGAAATGGACTTTTTCCAGAGTCGGGCCTTAATAATGATTTAAGAAGTGGTTATAACCGGGGAAAACTGGCCTGGTATAATATCGAACCTGTATTACAGGAAAGGAGAAATTCGAACAACCCGCTTGCGAATGATCCGGAGGAATTGTCAAGGCCTGAAACAAGACAGGTATTACAGAAAGAAATATTCCCACGCCGGAGTACCCAATTCGGAGAAGGGCTGCTGACAACATTTGACCTTGCTTTTTATCCAAAAGACCTTGGGCCTTATAACTTTGAATTTGACCCTAACAGGGTTGATGCGAATGGTAAATTAAGAAACCCCAAACAGGCATGGGGTGGTATGATGCGTAATATCGATCAGACAGATTTTGAAACGGGCAATATAGAATATATAGAATTCTGGCTACAGGATCCATTTATCGCCAATTCAGCCAATCCAAACGGCGGTCAGTTGTATTTCAACCTGGGTAATGTGTCAGAGGATGTTTTAAGGGATGGAAAAAGACAATACGAAAATGGTCTGCCTACCCCAACAAACAATGCAAGGGTAGATGAATCATCCGTTTGGGGAAAAGTGCCTGCAATTCCTTTACAAGTGACCAATGCTTTCAGTAATACAGCAACAGATCGTGAGTTCCAGGATGTTGGTTTTGATGGTTTGCAGGATACAGCCGAGCAAAGAATATTTACACCTTACCTGAATAGTCTCCAGTCAAATTTTGGAACCAATTCACCCATTTATCAAAAGGCACAGGCGGATCCTTCCGGTGATAATTTTAGAGCATACCGTGACCCGGCATTTGATCAGCAACCGGTGACCGGGATCTTGCAACGTTATAAAAATATCAATAACCCGCATGGCAATTCACCTATTGCGGAAAACAATACACAGTTTGTTAATGCGTTCACGCAATATCCCGATGCAGAAGAACTGAACAGGGATAATACCATGAACGAAGTGGAAGAATATTTCCAGTATAAGGTTGATATCAGGCCAAACATGGCTGCCGGTACTAATTTTATTACCGATGTAAGAACACCCACTGTAACATTAGCCAACGGTCAATCCCGCACAGAGAAATGGTACTTGTTCCGCATCCCGGTTGATCAGTACCAGCAGAAAATCGGGAATATTCCGGATTTTAAATCAATTCGCTTCATCCGCATGTTCGTAACAGGGTTTGAAGATTCTGTGGTAATGCGTTTTGGTAAACTGGAACTGATCCGTAACCAGTGGAGAAAGTTTAAAAATAAAATCGATACAACCGGAAATTATACTACACTGCCTGCTCCTGATCCAACTACCGTAAATGTATTAGCCGTGAATGTGGAAGAGAACGATCAGCGTCAACCCATTGTATATCGCATTCCTCCCGGCATTGAAAGACAACAGCAGTTAAGTAATAATAATGTGGCTTTGTTCCTGAATGAGCAATCTATCAGTATGCAGGTATGCGGTCTTCCACAATTCGAATCCCGTGGTGTTTTCAAAACAATGAACCTTGATATGCGGCAGTACGGCAGGCTGTCTATGTTCATCCATGCAGAATCTGTTCAGAATGCACAGCCCATTGAAGATGGCGATCTGAATGCGGTAGTCCGTATTGGTAATGATTTTTCCGGCAACTATTACGAAGTGCGGATCCCATTAAAGAAAACTGATTTTGGAGAAACGGACAGTTTGAAAATATGGCCGGAAGAAAACAATCTTGATTTCTCGCTGGATGACTTGACAGACCTGAAGACGAAGAGAAATAAACTTGGTATTTCTCCTTCACAATACTATAAAGAAGTGTTACCCAACGGAAGGTCCTATGCGATACTTGGTAATCCAAACCTGGGAGAAGTGAGGGGTATGCTGATGGGTGTTGAGAATGTGACACAGGAATCCGTTTGCACGGAGGTTTGGTTTAATGAATTGCGCCTGCAGCAATTGGATGAAAAAGGCGGCTGGGCGGCATTGGCCAGGGCCGATATAAAATTAGCTGACCTCGGTATGATTTCTATTTCAGGAACAGCTAAGTCAAGAGGCTTTGGAACGTTGGAGCAGCGAGTAAATGAGCGCAGCAGGGAAGATGTGTACACTATTGATGCTTCTGCAACTATTGAAGCGGGAAAATTATTACCTAAAAAGCTGGGGTTGCAAATCCCGATCTATGCAGGGATCAGCCGCCGCGCCAGCACTCCTGAGTATGATCCGTATGATCTGGACCTTGATCTGAAACAGAAAATTAAAGATGCTGATGCAGATAAGAGAGATTCCATTAAGAATGATGCGCAGGATGTTACTACTATCAAAACACTGAATTTTACTAATGTAAGAAAGTTGAAAACAGATGGTAAGAAACCAAAACCATGGAGTATTACCAATTTTGATTTCAATTATTCCTATATACAGACATTGAGTCATAACCCGCTGATAGAGCGGGATGAAATGCGCCGTACCCGTGGAGCGATAGGGTATACTTATGCACCACAAACAAAACCCTTTGAACCTTTCAAAAAACTGATCAAGTCAAAATCGCCCTGGTTATCCCTCATCAAGGACATCAATTTCAATTATGCACCCAACCAGGTTTCATTCAGGGCTGATGTGTTCCGGCAATTTGGTGCCACCCGCCCCCGTAATGTAGGTGGCGGCCCTTACCAGATACCAGAGACGTATAATAAGTACTTTACGTTCGACCGGTTCTATATTTTACAATGGAACCTTACACGGTCTATTGCGATTGATTTTTCCGCTACGAATAATGCACGGATAGATGAACCTATTGGCCGCATTGATACTAAATTGAAGAAAGATACAGTTAGAAAGAATTTGTTCAAAGGAGGAAGAAATACAACTTATAGCCAGGATGTGACGATCAGCTATAATGTACCTACGAATAAAATTCCATTACTTGACTGGACAACTCTCCGTGCCAATTATAATACAAAGTACAATTGGTTGGCATCGTCCCTGCTTGCAAGGAACCTGGGTAATACACTTTCCAATACTCAAACAAGGACTATTAATGGCGAGTTGAAGTTTGAAGAGTTGTATAATAAATGGCGATTCCTGCGGGCGGTAAACACCAGTAGTCCCAATGCAGGCGCAGGTAATAAAGCGGCCGGCGGAGGTAAGAACCAAAAGAAGGGGGATAATAAAAATACTGATGGGAAAACCGGTGATGATACAAAGAATGAAAACCAGGTTAAGAACCAGCAACAGGTGAATACAGAAGGGGGAATAAGAATTGATACCATCAGGAATAAAAAAGGAAAGATCATACGGATTAAGAAGAGAAAGATAAAAGCCAAAAAAGATCCTAATCAATTGCCGGAAATAAGCAATGTTCCGAAATTCTTCCTGCGATTGGCTACTTCACTCAAGAGAGTGGGCATTCAGTATACAGAAGACTTTGGAACAACCCTGCCGGGATATATGGACAGTACGCAGTTGTTGGGAAATAATTTCAAAAGCAGGGAACCCGGCTTCGGTTATATTTTCGGATACCAGCCGGATACCAACTGGATAAATAATTTTGGCGCCAAAGGTCTTTTGTCAAGGGATTCCCTGGTAAGTGCAATGATCCAGCAACGCTACAACCAACGGTTGAATATTACCGCACAGGTAAGTCCGTTCCGTGATTTCAATATTGATATCAACCTTGATAAAACATTTGACAAGCAGTACTCTGAATTGTATAAAGACACAACGGGAAGTGCCGGCCTTACAAGGTTGAATCCCTATGCCCTTGGTAGCTTCAGTGTAAGTTATATTTCTTACCAGACCTTGTTCAAAAAATTTGATCCGAATGTTGTCTCCGAAACATTCAAACAATTTGAAGCGAACAGAAGAATATTATCCGGTAAACTGGGTGGCCTTAATCCTTATCAGACAGGCGGTACAGACCCTGATGGTTATGTAAAAGGTTATGGCCGTTATGCACAGGATGTGGTGATACCTGCTTTCCTTGCAGCGTACACCAATAAAGATCCGTTGGGTGTAAAGCTTACAAAAAACAGCAATCCCAATATCAAGGCAAACCCATTCTCCGGTATTTTGCCAAAACCGAACTGGAATATTACCTATACAGGTTTGTCGAGAATGAAAGGACTGGATAAAATATTTACCAATTTTACCATCCGTCATGGCTATCGCAGCACCTTTAGTATGAATAGCTTTAATACTGCGCTTTTATTTGCCGATCCTTTCCGGGTAGGTTATCCTTCTTTCAGGGATACGCTTACCGGAAACTTTATACCTTACTTCCTGGTACCCAATATTACAATTCAGGAATCATTTGATCCGCTGATTGAAATTGATATCACATTCACTAATCAGCTAACAACAGGATTTCAAATTAAAAAAAGCCGTACCCTCAGTTTAAGTTTGATTGATTACCAACTGGCAGAGAATCGCTCAACAGAAGTAACTTTTAATTTCAACTGGCGGAAAAAGGGTATCCCGCTTATTAAGAATATCAAGATTGGCAAGAACGGAATGAAGCTGGATAATGATGTTACTTTCCGGATGGATTTCAGCCTTCGGGATGATGCAACTGCCAACAGCAAACTGGACCAGGGAACCGCCTTCGGAACCGGAGGACAGAAAGTAATACGTATTGCACCCTCTATTGACTATATCCTGAATAACAGGATCAGTATGAAGTTGTACTTTGAACAGAACCGGAATATACCGAAGATCAGCAGTGCTTTCCCGATCACTAACACAAGAGGTGGATTGCAGGTAAGGATCTCGCTTGCACAGTAAAAAGATCAGGATGCTGAGAACGCAGGTTAATGTGTAAAAGCAAAACTGGAAGTAAAGGAGTTGTTTTAATAAAAAATGGCTGATGTTTTCCAATCGGTC
The DNA here is from genome assembly GCA_041738795.1 of Chitinophagaceae bacterium. Lineage (GTDB taxonomy): Bacteria > Bacteroidota > Bacteroidia > Chitinophagales > Chitinophagaceae > JJ008. Next base: position 641,507 of record JBGSPB010000014.1, read on the forward strand.
AATGTTGGAATATGAACTTGATCAGAAATTATCAGATCTAAAAAATGAAACCCATCTCTTTTGAAGATGGGTTTTGTTTTTTATATTTTTTTAATCAGGGATTTTGCGGAACCGGAAATCCGGTTTCAGAACCAGACCGTTTAAACAGCATGACATAGCCACATAAGTTCTTCTTCTTTTGTTTATTTACCTGTACAGGTTTCATCATGTGAAATTCAGAGAACTGGGGTACATATGAATAAACTATTACATTTCCGTCTATCTCTCCCCATCTTTTCTGGCGGTAGATAACCTGTCTTTCCTGCCAGTCATACATTCTTACTTCATACAGGCGGGAAGAATAATCACCGATAAAAACAAACTGATACCAGCTGCCCTGTGTTAGCGGAACTATCACCGGCATTTCAAACTCACTTTCCATGTTGATAGAAGCTTCTTTGAGTAAAATGTATCCGTCATTGCCATATAAATTCTTAAGGCTGTCAACCTGTTTACTCATCATATCATTGGAACATGATTGCAGCCGGATTACATCTTGTGAAAAGCTGGTAAGGTGGAGAAAAATGAATGCAGCAACAATAAGGTACGTTTTGTTCATAACAGGCTTTATCATGTATTGGAAATACTGCATAAATATAGTTGATGCTTTTCCCGCTTTTAAATTTTATAACGGAAAGTTTGTTATTCAGGTACATTTTCGAAGGGAATATACGGGCAATTTACGGGGCAAACGGATAACATAAAGTGCGGAGGACAACTAAGATACCAGATTAATATGAATTGTCATAATAATATTGATAGCTGTCAACTATTGAGTTTTCTGTTAAAATAGATGGTATTCGCCTGCTGAAGACAGGTGATGGAAAGGTCATTTATGCATACATGAGGTGGGAGAGAGGCACAGTAATAGATTACTTCTGCCACATCATCACCTGTAAGCGGGGTAAGACCATCATATATTTGTTTGGCTGTGCCTTCATCTCCTTTAAACCGGACCAGCGAAAATTCAGTTTCTGCTGCCCCGGGATTGATAGAAGTTACTTTGATATTATGACGGAGCAGATCAATCCGCATTCCCTGGCTGATTGCATCCACTGCAAACTTGGTAGCGCAATACACATTTCCTTTTTCATATACTTCTTTACCGGCGATAGAACCCATATTGATGATGTGACCTTTTTTACGAACTGCCATTATTTGTGAAACTGCTTTGGCGACATATAAAAAACCTTTCACATTTGTATCGATCATTGTATTCCAGTCGCTGATATCAGCTTCCTCAAAATAATCACGGCCCAATGCCAGTCCTGCATTATTGACCAGCACATCAATAGCCTTCCACTCTTCCGGTATGCTATTGATTGATTCGAATACAGCTTTTTCTTCCCTCACATCAAAAGGTAACTGAAGTACAGCTACATTATATTTATTTTCAATTTCATCGGCCAGTTTCTGCAGCCGGTCAGCTCTTCTGCCGTTAAGAATAAGATCATAACCATGCGTAGCAAACTTGTAAGAACAGGATTTTCCAAAACCTGAAGTGGCACCGGTGATAAGAACAATTTTTGGCATAGTGGTGAATAGTAAATGGTAAATAATGAGTAGTCATTCTTTAATGGCTGACTGTAACCGATTCAGTCAGCAATTTAAAACAAGAAATCATTTTATTACCTGAGTTACCAATAAATAATATTAGGGGATCACCTTATTAATGTCACTGTTCCCTTCTGGAAAAAGGGCCTGCCTAAATAGTCAATAGCACTGACCATCCACACAAACACACCTGTGTTTTGTTCCCTGCCTCCGATTTTACCATCCCAGCCCTGGCCATTAGTGGTGGTTGTGAACACCAGTTGCCCCCAGCGGTTGTAAATACTGAAGTAGTTTATTTTTTGAATGCCTACGGCAATTGGCCTTATCTGGTCATTAAGGCCGTCATTGTTGGGCGTAAACCCGGTGGGTACAAATACATATGGAACTGTCTTGAATACTTTTACCATCACAAATGCTGAATCTGCACAACCAAGCTGGTCGGTCACTACCAGTTTATATCGTACACTATCAATTGAAGAATTATAAATGCCAATGGGATCTGCAATTGTTGTACTGCTAAGGCCCGTGGACGGACTCCATATATAGTTAACACCGCCACTCCCATTAAATTGTAAAGGCTGGCCTACAACAACCGTGGTATCCCTTCCTGCAAAAGCTCTTACTCTTGGTAATACTGTTACTTCCACTGTATCACGGCCCGGTTTAGGGCACCCCTGGGTGTCAAATGCAGATAGTATGTATTGTGTGGTTCGTGGTGGAGAGGATACTGGATTAAGAATATTCGGGTTATTCAAATAGGATGCTGGTGTCCAGGTGAAAGAACTGCCCACTATGTTTCCATTCAACTGTGCAGAGGTGTTATAACAGATTGTTGGATCTGTTCCGGCATCAGCAACAGGGTAGGGAACAGTAGTAACCACTACCTGATCTGTAGCAGTACAACCTCCTATGGTAGCAGTCACATTATAAGTTGTAGTATTATTTGTAACAGCAACCGGGTTGATAATATTAGGATTATTAAGATTGGCTACCGGTGTCCAGTTAAAAGCAAGTCCATCAGAAGTAGCATTCAACTGAATAGCATCACCCTGGCAGATGGTAGTGTCATTAATAGCCTGTAGTGTTACCTGGTTTACCACCCGTACTCTGACGGAGTCCCTGTTTACACAGCCGTTGTCGGTTAAATTTACATAATACCAGGTGGTACTTGTTGGTGACACAGTAGGAGTGGCAGTGGACGGATCAGTAATATTTATTAGCGGAGTCCAATTGAAATTTCCTGTACCACTTGCATTTAACTGTACGGCATCGTTACGGCAGATCAGTGTATCCCGGAAACCCAGTGTAATGAGTGGTTTATCCAATACAGTAATATTCACCTGCGCTGTATCAATACAGCCTTTGCTGTTGGTTACAATAAGGGAGACAGTCCTGGTGCCCGGGTTGGGATAGGTCCATTGCGGGTTTTGAATCCTGGACGTGTCAGCCAGTGTTGCTAAATCACCAAAATTCCAGGTCCAGCTATTCACTGTACCGTAACGAGTATTGGTTGTATCTGTAAATTGATAGGGATTTTGAAAACAACTTCCTGTGGCGATAAAGCCCGGGAAGAAGCCCGGATATACTTTTACAACAGCAGTAGTTGAGTCGGAACATTGTTGATTACGGTTTGTAACCAGTTTAATGGTATACGTTCCTGTATCTGCATAAGTGTAAGTTGGAGCGTTAACATTAGCAGTGTCATCTAAAGCAGCCAGCACACCAAAATCCCAAAAATAACTGGTGATATCCGAACTGGGTGTATTATTGGCGAATGACATGGTAAAGCCATCGCAGGTAATATATTGGGGATTTAACGTGGCTTCAATGGGTACACAATCTCCAACCCTTATGTGGAGTTCTTTTCTGGTCTTACCGATCAATACGCCATTTCTGTATTCGTTTACACATACGCAAACAACGTATTCTCCAATGAGAGAAGGCGCAATGCCACTGATGATACCAGTTCTTGGATTTATAGTAATTCCGGATCCCATAGGCTGCGTTCCGCTAAAAGGAGCCTGGTATGGAACAGAGACATACGGCGGATTTGCAGCAGTAACAGGTGCTGCATTGGCTCCTGCATCACCCCCCAGGTAAGCATTGCAGAACTCATAAGATAAAGAATCGCCATTTATATCTGAAGCCTGGAATGAATATTGGAAAAAACTGTTCCCGCAGACTACTGCTGTATCATTAACTAAAAAGGATGGGCTGCTGTTCGTTTGTGCATTTTGGCCTACTGCTGTTCCGGGTATATTGATTGCAAAAGTATTGCCTACACTGCCGCTGCCTGATACATTATTAATCCCTGCAATTCTGCAGCAGCGTTGATAAGCAATGATATAGCCATCGGGTGTGGAAGGTAATTCCACTGCTGGCAGATCATAAACCACCACTGTATAATAACAGCCCTGTTGATCTCCTGAAATACAGGGTTCGTCAGCTACTTTATTCAAATTGTACTGATTGGTGAGGGAGACACTTACATTTTGTATAAATTGATTATTGCCTGCATTAAATATGCTGAAATTAATAGGATTGGAAACCTGTGCCGTTGATGGATTACAGATCATATACACAGTGAGTGTAACCCGGTACCGTAAGTTGGTACCATTGCCCGGTCCCAAATATTCGTAGGAAAAATAACCTCCTTTTATATGTGCTGCAAAAGAGGTTGATGACAATGCAAGAAAAATTGTTATTGCAAGTAAAAATCGTTTCATTGATACGTTGGTCGAAATTGAATTTTAAATATCCAGCAAAAATTTCTCCAGAATCTGGTTGCTCTGCAGTGGTTCTTCCAGCATTCCCATGTGGCCGGATCGGTTTAGCATATGAATGTACGATTTTTCGGGCAGGTGGCATTGCTGCAGGCTGTCTTCGGGTGGTACGGCATTGTCGTATTTACCGATGATAAAGAGCACAGGTACAGTAGCTTGCAATAAAATAGCTGTCCGGTCAGGTCGGTTTATCATAGCTTCATAGTAAGAAACGAGTGCAGCGGGTGAAAAGTTGTCCAAACTGTTTATCTGTTTATCAATTAAACCCGGATTTTCAGCTTTGGTCAGGGGTGAAAACAGGTTGGGGGTGGCGGTTTTTAAAAAAGCAAAAGCCCCGTGCTCATTAATAAATTCAATTCCTTTTTGACGGGTGGTTATTTTCTCTTTACTGTCAGCGTAAGCCGAGGAATGGAAAAGACCAAATGCAGAGAGATGATTCCAGTACATTTCTGCAAATGCAAGGGTAATATATCCGCCCATACTATGGCCTATCATCACACAGTGATCAATATCTTCTTCATGAATAATTTGATGAAGGACTTCCGCCATGCCTTCTATGCTGCTGTTTTCAATTAATTCAGATTTCCCGGAACCGGGCAGATCGGGTATGATTATCCTGAATTTATCTTTTAAAAATTCAACCTGGTTCTTCCACACGGTTCCATCTTCACCAAAGCCATGCACCAGCATGACCGGGTTGCCCTCTCCGATGATACGGTAAAATATTTTCTTACCTGTTATTTGGATTTCTTTATTCATGATCAGTTTGAAGTGCGGGAAATTTCTTTTTGAATACCACTTTACGGATTTTCAGACTTATGGTATATGCCAGTAATAAAATACTGAGTGCGGCCATTATCCGGGAAAGTATATCGCCATATCGGACAAAAAAGGTTTTTGATACAGTATTTACAGGGATGGAAAGCTTAATAGCTGCTGTTGTATTATAAGGTTGCGGGTTGAATACATTCCCGTACGGATCAATAAAACAACTGATACCGGTATTGGCACTGCGGGCTACCCATGTACGGGTTTCTATGGCCCGTAATCTTGCATAGTTCATATGCTGTTTATGTCCCGGCGTTTTCTTCCACCAGCCATCATTAGTAACAATACAGATCAGGTTAGCCCCGTTACGAACATACTTACTCATGAACTCACCATAGATGCTTTCGTAACAAATGGAAGGGGCGATCTTATAACCGTTCTTTCCGGCAAGAACAGCTCTTTCACTCTGTTTTGCATAGCCAGCTGTGGTGCCACCAAATTTTTCAAACCATTTATCTATGAAACGTAAAAACCAGGGCAATGTTTCCACGCCGGGTACCAGCATAGATTTATGATAAAAGGAAGAAGCGCCGTTGCTGTCAAGTAGTACAGCGCCATTATAGGCTTCGAAATACTGACCGGAAAATTCACGGGAATATTTTGTTTTTGCTTCAAACATGCGATAGCTTTCCACGCCGGTAAGCAAAGATGTAGTAGGGTGCCTTTTCAGGAACGACCACAATGGGTTCAGGAAAAAGTTTTCCCGCATATTTTGTTCATCAATGCCATTTCCCATGTACAAGGCTGTTTCCGGCCAAACTACCAAAGTCGTATTGTTGTCAATTTCTTTTTCACTGATGGCGATCAGTTTTTGTAATTGTGCCTCAAAAGTACCAGCAGCAATTTTTTCATAGGGGTCGATGTTGGGCTGAACGACCACAATGTTAGATTTACTTGCAGGTAATAATGTCCTGGAACTGATTGGTGTAAAACCAAGTAATGAAACAGTAACCGGACCAATCAGGATAAGAATGCCGGCTATCAGGTTTTTATAAGTCTTAGTACCCTCCCTGGTGAAATTATTTTTTACATGCCGGAACAGAAAAATATTAACTACTAATATCCAAAGGGATCCTCCACTTGTACCGGTATACTCATACCATTGAATCCATTCAGGATGAATGGCAAAAGCATTGCCAAGTGTTAACCAGGGCCAGCTAAGCCCCCAATCCTGTAAGTGTATATATTCAAAACACATCCAGAAAGCAATAAGTGCAATATAGCCGGGTAATTCTCCGAGCCATTTTTTAGCGATCTTAAAACCCAGCCAGGGCAGGCACATCAGCAGGCTGTTGGCGAGGAAAGCAGAAACGGCTCCGGGAGCCGATGCGTTCCATATCCACCAGGTGGTAGATACATTCCAGATGAACATGGTTACATACGTAAGCCCAAAGAATTTTTTCCGGCTTTCTATTTTAGATTCCAGCCAGAGTAAAGGGAGCCATGCAAAGAAAATTATTACACTAAGTGATGAGGCGGGCCAGGCTGCCCAGAGTAGCAATCCCCCGGCTATGGCTATGAAAAGGTTGATGTATCGTTTCAAGAGTTGGTTTTCAGAATGAAAAATAATGTAAAGAAAGAATTTCTTTTTTGACTTTAACGTAATATATAGTAATCTAATTTATAATTTTATAGTATCAATTACCATTAACACCTGCACATCATGAAAAATTATGCCACCGCCATTATCATTGCTATAGCCATTATTGCCGGCGTTTTGTTACTGGGCAATGCATATAAATACAAATATAAAACCACTGAAACGATTACAGTAACTGGTCTTGCAGAAAAAGACTTTGTAAGTGACCAGATCGTATGGACCGGCGATTATAGCCGTAAAACAATGGATTTAAAATCAGCGTATGCACAACTAAAAGTGGATGAGAGTAAGATCCGGAACTACCTGCAGGGAAAGGGTGTGACAGATGCGGAAATGGTCTTTTCTGCGGTAACTATTGATAAGGAGTTTTCGAACCGCTATGACGAAAACGGAAGGATAACCGGCAGCGAATTTACCGGGTACAACCTGAAACAGAAAGTGACTGTTGAATCAAAGAATATTGAGAAAGTTGAAAAGATTTCGAGGGAAGTAACAGAGCTTATTGAGAGCGGTATAGAGTTTAATTCATCTTCCCCATCTTATTTTTATACCAAGCTGTCTGAATTAAAGATCGACCTGCTTGCAAAAGCCAGTGCAGATGCTAAACAAAGGGCAACTACGATCGCAAAAAATTCCGGCAGTGGATTAGGCAGTATCAAAAAAGCTAATATGGGGGTGTTTCAGATCACGGGTCAAAACAGCGATGAAGATTACAGCTACGGCGGAGTATTTAATACTACGTCAAAGAATAAAACAGCATCAATCACTATCAAAATTGATTATGCTGTAAAATAATTTCTTTTAATAATAAAACAGCCTGCCACATTAAAATGGCAGGCTGTTTTAGTTAAATGTATTCGCTGGGATGGAACTATTAATTCTTAAAATCTATTTTCATTTCCAGGGAGCTTGTTTTTTCTACCAGGTCTTTCAGGTTTGTTTCCAATTTCACCGTTTTATCATTTTCAATGGTAGCTTTTTTATTTGACACAGATTTTACACGTCCGGGCAGGTTAATTACCAGCTTGTATTTCATATCACTGAAAAACGTTTTCATCATTTCCATATTTTCATCCTCCTCTCCCTCTCCCAGCAAGTCACCTGTACTTCCCAGTCCTGTCCTGCTCAGCGACTTTTCTGATAATTTGTAAACATTTGCCTGGGTACTGTCTTTGCTTTCTGCAGCAATAGCTTTGTTCAGTGCCGTTTCACTATCAAAATCATAATTAAGCATAAAAACATAACCGGCCGTGTCTATGGTAACATTACTGAGTCCTTCCATATTTTTAATAGCATACCATTCTTTGGCAATTGACTCTGCGGGGTTATCCGAATTTTCTGTTCCGGAATTAGTGGTTGAATCTGCTCCTTCTTTGGCGGCTCCGCTCAACATTTCCTTCATACTCAGCAATTGGCTCATGTCCATCGTTTTTCTATAGTGGCCCTTCCCGTCTTTTGTGACAGTCAGTTCTTCTATAACTTCAATACAGCCGGTAAAAACAGATAAGAAAAGGAAAGCGGATAGTACGGTGATAATTTTATGCATAAAATATTTACTTAAGGGTATAGCGAATTAATTAAAAAATATGTGCTGCAAGATAGCGTCACAGATTGATAAAGCCAAACCGGGGATTAGTTATTATTATCTCCTGCTGTAATTGGGTGCTTCCTTGGTTATTTCAATATCATGTGCATGGCTTTCTCTCATACCAGCATTGGTGATCTTCACAAAAGTGGCTTGTTGCAGTTCAGCAATATTTTTCGCCCCGCAATACCCCATACCTGCCCTTAACCCACCTGTGTATTGATAAACTATTTCTTTCAATGTTCCTTTGTATGCTACCCGGCCTTCAATTCCTTCAGGCACAAATTTCTTCACATCGTCTTCTACATCCTGGAAGTACCGATCACTGCTGCCTGTAGCCATGGCACCCAAAGAACCCATCCCACGATATTCCTTGAATTTCCTTCCTTCGTAGATGATTGTTTCACCAGGGCTTTCTTCTGTACCGGCAAATATGCTGCCCATCATTACACAATCAGCGCCTGCGGCTAACGCTTTTACCATATCTCCTGTGTAGCGGATGCCTCCGTCTGCGATCAGGGGAATATTTTTTGGTTTTAATACGGAGGCTGCTTCCATTATAGCAGTTAATTGGGGTACACCAGCACCTGCCACGATCCTGGTAGTACAAATGGAACCAGGACCGATTCCGACTTTTATTGCATCAGCCCCGGCTTCCGCTAAGGCTTTGGCTCCGGCGGCTGTTCCTACATTGCCTGCAATAACACTGATGCCTTTGAAATTCTTCTTTACATTTTTCAACGCATCAATGACGCCTTTACTGTGCCCATGTGCACTGTCCAGTGCAATAATATCTGCGCCTACAGCCTGTAAAGCAGCAACCCTGTCTAACAGGTCTTTGGTAATGCCCACACCGGCACCCACTAACAATCTTCCGAATGCATCTTTTACCGCATTAGGATGACTTTTCAATTTCAAAATATCACTGTAGGTAAAAAGCCCTGTCAGTTGGCCCTGCTTATTGATGATAGGCAGTTTCTCCACTTTAGTTTTTTTGAACAATTGTTCCGCTTTTTTAAGATCAGTTCCTTCAGGAGCGGTATACAGATTTTCCTTTGTCATTACCTCACTCACTTTTCTTTTTGGATTGTCTTCAAAACGAAGGTCCCGATTGGTAAGAATACCTACAAGCTTACGGGTTTTATCAATAATAGGAATACCGCCAATTTTATTTTCCCGCATCAGTCGTAATGCATCTCCAATAGTGGCATCTTCCAGCAAAGTGACGGGATCAATTATCAGCCCGCTTTCACTGCGTTTTACTTTTCTTACCTGCTCCGCCTGCTTATCAATTGGCATATTTTTATGCAGGATACCGAGACCACCTTCACGGGCAAGGGCGGTTGCCAGTGACGCTTCTGTTACAGTGTCCATGGCGGCCGAAAGCAGGGGTACATTCAGCGTAATATTTTTAGTAAGCCGGCTTTTGATCTCCACATCACGGGGTAATACCTGGCTGAAGCCGGGCATCAGTAATACATCATCGAAGGTTAGACCTTCACCAAAAAATTTCGTTGAATTGGGGTGGGGGGAAGATTTTCTTGTTGCCATGTGCAAAGATAGCCCGCCGGGTAATTATCTCCCAAATGAAATTATCAGCGTATCAGGGTGACAGTTCCTTTACGGAAAACTTGTTTTCCGGTATCCCGGTGGGTGTAGCTGAGCATCCAGACAAAAACTCCTGTTGTCTGGTAAGCGCCGTTGATTTTCCCATCCCATTTTTCTCTCCAGTTCCGGGATTGAAATACGAGTTGCCCCCATCGGTTATACACTTTGAATTCATAATTATCGGCTTTCAATGCATTGTGCGGCTGAAAGAAATCGTTGAGGCCGTCATTATTGGGGGTAAATCCGGAAGGCACTTCAATCAAACAATGATCAAGTACTGTAAGTGTTTTTCTGGCACTGTCTGCACAACCCAATGAACTGTTATAAGCAAGCAATTTAACGGTATAGTAAGCTTCCCTGTTTATAGTCGGAAAAAGGAATGGTGGAGGATCTTTCAATGTGCTGCTGCCCACCACATCATATTTCCACAACCAGGAACTTATCTGTCCTGTACTGGTATTGACCACTTCCAGCGGATCTTCCGGACAAATAATATCAGGCATAGTGAAGGAAGCTTTTACTTCATTGCTTAGTACCACCTGTGTTGTTGCTGTATCCTTACATACGCCATTGCTCACTATTAATTGGATATCATTTGTGCTGGTAGCAGGAAAAATGATTGTATGGTTTTGAGTGGTTGCTGTTATAGTATTGAAAGTCCAGTTCCAGCTATTAACATTGTGCGCCCCATTATGAGAGAATAAAAAAGTATCTCTTTGGCACCCGTACACAGCAGTATATGTAAATGAAGCATTCACGGTATCCGCAGCTATAAACGGGAGTGTCTGTACCGGCATTTCCTGTCCGCATTCATCAACCAGTATGGTTCCGTCATTTCCTGCTTTTAAACTGAGCTGGTAAGTTCCGCCGATGTACACAGGCGTGGTAAATTTTACCACCACATATTCTGTTTTTCCATCAACACAGTTGCCCGAAGCAGATGAAATGGTAAGAGGAGCAGGGCCAGTAACAGAAAAGTCACTGCCATTAGCAGCGATACTGGCACAACTGATTTTTTTTGGGAAATAAACTTTTATTGAATCCGATGCACAGCCCACACGGCCAATGCTGTCAGCAAAAATGGGTTGTGGTACAGCATAAATAAATGGAACCTGTTCATTTTGCGGAATGGCTCTTGCACAGTTATCTAATAAAGTATTTGCATCGGCGCCATTATTGATCACCAGTTGGTAATTGCCGTTCGTTAACGGAGCTGCCAGTGTTAGTATGATCTCGTCAAAATCGAAAGCAAAGGCACAAGAATCCGGGGCAGCAGCAACAACAGTGGTGACAGCAGGTAAAAGGCTGAATTCTGTACCTGTCAGTGTGATACTGTTACACCTTACTTTTTTATTCAGTTTCACTGTGATCTTTGTTCCGTCACAATCAGCCTTTGCATTTTGCAGGTGTGGTTCAGTTGGATCTGTAATCACTGCTGTGCCACCACCAAATGATAAATTATAACCACTTTGTGTATTAGTAAAATGACTGATGAGTAAAAGATATTCATGCCCCTGGACCAGGTTGGGCATTGTTGCAAAAGTATTGGCTCCGGCTGTCGGGTCAGACGCACACTGAATTCCGGGTACACCACTGGCGGAAGCACCGGTTGGTCCATATGTACCCGCCCAATTACCTGTAAATACCAGCGAATTATTAGTAAAAATTTCATTTGGGTCTCTCCCGGTGATATCATACAACTGCCAGTCATAATCCTCGTTTGCTGCAAGAGGAGTAATTAAAAAACCCAATGTTCCCGAAACAAAACAGGTAAAACGGTAAAAGAAGGGGTTCCTGTTTTCATAATTGGCGCCATCACCGGAACAGCCGGGAACAAATAAGCTGTTAGTGGCGCAAAGCGGAACACTGGCTTGTGTAAAGACAGTTGTACCGCAAACGGGAAAGGCGGTAGAAGGTGTTTGCCCCAAAGTAGTACAGGTTTGAGCAAACAATGAATTTTCTGCATATAGAAATACAAGGAAAAAGGAAAGAATGAATTTATATGATAACCTCATTGTACTATACTATAGTTGAATATTATGACAACAATTCAGGCTGATATGTTGCCTGAAATCAGGCAAGACGGTAAAGTTTGCCCGGCAAAGATAGTACCACACTTTGTAATTCTAAGTTAAGGATGGCGCCTGCTACTGCACTGCTGCTCAATCCGCTTTTACTATTTATTTCATCAATAGGAACTGATTCTTTTTCTTTCAGGATGTCAACAATTATTTTTTCATCTGCCGTAAGTTCAATGAATAATTCCCGCTGATTTTTTTTCTCGTTCTTTCTGTTTTTCTTTTCCTCCCAGCCCATCACGTCTATGATCTCCTGCGCATCTGTCAGCAGCATTGCTTTGTTGTTTTTAATAAGAAAATTACAACCGGCACTTTTCGCATCCGTTATTTTTCCGGGCAGGGCAAACACATCTTTATTATAACCGTTGGCTAACTCTGCAGTGATCATACTTCCTCCCTTCAATCCTGTTTCTATAACCAGGGTTGCATCACTCATGCCCGCCACTATCCGGTTGCGGGTAGGAAAATTATGTTTATCTGGTTTGGTATTACTCCTGAATTCTGTCAATAATCCACCATTGTTTTTTACCATCTCTTTCGCAAGATGGGTATGTTCCGGAGGGTAGATATGATCAAGCCCATGTGCCAATACGCCAACTGTCGGCAGGTTGTTTTTAATGGACGCTTTATGCGCAATTGCATCTACACCATAGGCAAGACCGCTGATTACCGCCACATTCAGTCCGGCTATTTCTTTTATTATTTTTTCGGTTGCCTGTTTGGCATAATCGGTATGGCTTCTTGTACCGATGATGGCAATGATTTTTGGTGCGTTCAGGTCTGCTTCGCCCCGGTAATAGAGTAAGGTGGGGGAGTCATAACAATTCAGTAAACGTTTCGGGTATGCTTCATCGGTGAGAAACAATGGCCTGATCTTGTATTTCTCAATAAACTTTATTTCATCTTCTGCCCTGTAAAAGCCATCAAATTTTTTGATGGACTCTGCTCTTACCGGTCCGATACCTTCAATTTTTTCGAGAAATGATTTTTTGGCATGAAATATTTCTTCTGCTTCGCAGTGTTGTAATAATATCTTCGCCTGTACGGGACCAATATTGGGTACCATCGTTAGCGAAAGCCGGTAAAGCAGGTCAGGATGCATAGCAGGATAAGTGTAGCATCAAATATAAGCGGAACTCGCCGTTTTTGATTATTGACTGACCACTTTCATTTCTGTACGGCGGTTCTCTGCTCTTCCTTCTTCGGATTTATTATCTGCGATGGGTTTTGTTTCGCCATAACCTTTGGCGATTAATCGTTGGGCCGAAATATTTTTATTGACCAGGTAACTAACCACAGCCTTTGCCCGGTTGATACTAAGCGTTAGGTTATCCGCTGGTTGTCCCACATTATCGGTATGGCCGCTGATTTCGATCTTTACAGACGGGTTTTCCGCGAGCAATTGCACAAGGATATCCAGTTCGGCCTGTGATGCTGGTTTCAGCTCAAACTTGTTCACGTCAAAGAAAATATTTTTCAATACGATACTGGCATTGGCTTCGATAGGTTGAAGCCCGATATTCTTTTCATAGATAGAATCAGGAGAGCGGTTGCTCATGGGGAAATTATCAGAGTAAAAGAGGTAGCCTTTCCGGGTTACATTAAATGCATAGTCTTTCCCAACAGGTAATGTGATAAAGTACTCTCCGGATTCGCTGGTCTGTACTTTTGTTATTACTTGTTTAGTGGCAAGATCAATTAATTCAACTGCAGCGGAGAGTCCATTCGTAGTTTTTTTATCAAATACTTTTCCTTTTACCCAAAGTGTTTTGGCCGGACGGATATTTTCTCTCAGTTCAAAACTGTAAATATCCAAACCTCCTTTCGAATCGCTTCTGTCGCTGGCATAGTAGGCAGTCTTTCCATCGGCAGCAATAAATAAAGTTCCTTCCCTGTCTATCGTATTTACTGGATAGCCAAGATTCACCGGTTTGCTCCACCTGCCACCTGGTTGTTTACGTACATAAAAGAGATCTTCATCGCCATAACCAGGCCAGTGATCAGATGTAAAATATAATGTTTGATTATCTGCATGAATAAAAGGGCATTGTTCATCAGCAGGAGTGTTGATGCCCGGTCCCAGGTTTTCCGGTTTACCCCATTTGCCATTTGGCTGCATCCGGGAAACATAAATATCACTGCCGCCATAGCCGCCAAATCGCCTGCTTACAAAATATAATTCATTTTTGTCCGGCGAAAGACAGGGTTGTGATTCCCATTGATCAGAATTGATATTGCCACCGAGATTGATCGCTTCACTCCAGCCATTTTCTGTTTTGTAGGAGATATAAAGATCACAGCCGCCCATTCCATCTGGCCGGTAACAGCCGGTGAAGACCAGCCATTGCCCGTCTTGTGAAATATTTTGAGCTCCTTCACTTTGCTCTGTATTTACATTACCCTCCATTGGTTTTGCTATTCCCCAATTACCGGACGGTGTTTTACTGCTGGTAAAAAAATCTTCATTGCGTCCGTTGAGTTTCCTGGTAAAGGCAAGTTGTTTTCCATCAATTGTTAAACAGGGAAAATATTCCGATTCATTTGAATTCACACTATCACCCATGTTTTGCGGAGCAAATACATAATTCTTTTGCGGGTTATTGCTGGCATATTCCACAGCAAATTCATACGAACGCTTCCGCTTATGCGCATTTTCCAGTGTGACAGGATTTTTGGGTGGTTTTTTTGTCAGCAGTTCGTTCACTGCTGCCAATGCTCTTTCGAATTCACCTAGTCCGGCAAGATTGATGGAATAAGGAAGTTTATCCTGTAATGTGTAACCGGAATCTATAGCAAATGCTTTTTCATAATACCCGATGGCAGACTTATAATTCTTCATTAGGCCATAGATATTCCCCAGTGCCAGGTAGGCATCTACATATTTAGCATCTGTTTTAACGGCTTGTAACAAAAGCCCGATAGCATTGGGATAGTTCCCATCCTGTGCTCTTTCGTAAGCCTGGTCAAAAAATTGAACCGCCTTCTTATTTACTTTTTCAGGATCATAAGGTTGTGAAAAAGAGTATTGAAACAGTGAGCAACATGCAAAAAATAACAACAATCTCTTCATTGATATAAGATTAGGATTTCTATAGCGAAGCTAAACTAATTTTATTCCGTTGGGAAGAGGAAAATGTTAAATGAATAGTTGCTTACGGCACATTAATATACTTATGTATCTGCAGACTCAGTTCCCATGCAGGGTGGGCTTTGATGTAATCTGTTATCAAAGGAATCATTTGTGCTGCTTTATCCCATTCAGGTTGCAGGTATAGTTTGCAGGATGGAGACACCAGTGCTGCATATTGTTCAGCCCATTCAAGATCTGATTTGTTGAAAATAACAACCTTCAGTTCATTGGCTTTGGGTAAAATTTCCGGCAACGGTGCTTTAAATTTTTTTGGAGAAAGACAGATCCAGTCCCAGTTGCCACTTAATGGATGTGCACCAGAAGTTTCAATGTTTGTTTGCAATCCGGCTGCTTTTAATTGATTTGTCAATTCATCAAGATGATGCAGCAGGGGCTCACCTCCGGTAATGACAACTAATTGCGCCGGTGTTTTTTTAATTGCTGCAACAATATCTTTTATCTCCAATTTTGGATGGTTCTCTGCGTTCCAGCTATCTTTTACATCACACCATACACAACCAACATCACAGCCACCCAGGCGAATGAAATAAGCTGCCCTGCCCTGGTGAAAACCTTCTCCCTGCAGGGTATAGAAATGCTCCATTACGGGAAGCATTTTAGTTTCTTTCAATACTTCATTCATGTTAATCCAATCATTTAATCCATGAAACCAGCAGTCTAATTCTTTTGCATACAGGAGCGGAATGTATTTTTCATCAGCGCTGCAATTGTCATAGGGCCTACACCACCGGGAACAGGTGTTATCCATGAACATTTGGGAGCTACAGTTTCAAAGTTGACATCGCCTTTAAGCTTGAAACCACTTTTCTTTGTTGCGTCTTCCATTCTTGTAATACCCACATCAATTACAATCGCCCCTTCTTTAACCATATCGGCTGTTACAAACTCCGGTTTGCCCAATGCAGCAACGATTATATCTGCCTGCAGGCAAAAATCTTTTAAATTTTTTGTTTGGGAATGACAGATGGTAACCGTGCAATTGCCCGGGTTTGTATTGCTGCTTAATAAAATACTCATCGGCCTGCCAACAATATTACTGCGTCCCACCACTACAGCATGTTTCCCTTTGGTATCGATTTTAAAATGTTCCAGTAATAACATAATGCCATGTGGCGTGGCCGGTACAAAAGTGGGAAGTCCCTGTACCATATTACCTACATTGATGGGGTGAAAACCATCCACATCTTTATCCGGATCGATAGCATTGATCACTTCTTCGTCAGAAATATTTTTAGGTAGTGGCAGTTGTACCAGTATCCCATCCACATCAGGATCCGTATTCAATTCCCGTATCTTATCGAGAAGTTTTGTTTCACTGATTGTTTCTTCATAATGGATAAGCGTTGATTTAAAGCCCACCTCTTCACAAGCTTTTACTTTGGCAGCAACATAGGTGGCACTTGCCCCACTATCGCCTACTAATATGGCCGCCAGGTGTGGTATCTTTTTCCCTTCGGCGGTTAATTGCGCCACTTCAATTTTCAGTTCGTCTTTGATTGCCTGTGAGGCTTTTTTCCCATCTAAAATTTGCATGGCGCAAAGGTACGTGTTGTGTTGTTCTTATGCTCCGGTTGTGAAAAATCAGGGTCATTTTTTTTGAAACAATTTTTCATCCCTGTAACTTACAAGTAAAACCTTATCACTTGTATAGAAAATTCAGTTTATTACTGCTTATTCTTTTTAGTTTATCAAAAATGCCGGAAGCGCAAACGTTGCGGCGTCCGCAGACTGCAGGCTACACCGGTCTTGGAGCATATAGCCTCAGCCATACAGATATTTTTTCTTTTACTGCTAACCAGGCATCATTAGCGCAGTTAAAAAATGCAGTTGTAGGAGTGTATGGCGAAAGACGCTTTTTACTCAGTGAATTAAACAACTATACGGCTGCAGCCGGCCTTATTACTTCCTCGGGAAATTTTGGGATAAAAGCCAACTACTCCGGGTTTAGTGATTATAATGAAACGCAGATTGGTTTGGCATACGGAAGAAAGCTGGGAAATAAAATAGATGCAGGTGCTCAGTTTAATTATAATGGTATCCGTATTGCAGGATATGGTAATGCTGCTGCCCTCAGTTTTGAATTAGGAGTCATCATGCATTTAACAGATAAATTCCATGCCGGTATACATGTGAATAATCCTGTTGGAGGAAAATTTGGGAAAGATCAGCAGGAAAAACTGTCATCTGTATATGCTGTTGGTTTTGGTTATGAAGCATCAGAAAAGTTCTTTGTCAGCGCAGAGATAGAAAAAGAAGAAGACCAGCCGGTAAATGTAAATGCAGGAATACAGTATAAATTTATTCCGCAACTACTGGTTAGGGCAGGCCTCTCTTCCGCTACATCATCAGGCTGGGCCGGGCTGGGATTATCAATTAAATCATTCCGGCTGGATGTTACGACTAGCTGGCATCCGCAGTTGGGTGTTACACCCGGGCTATTGGTTTTATTCAACTTTAATAAAAAGGGAGATTGAGAAGTGTAGTCTTAATATTATTAACAATTCTCCTTTCGCTGTACTCTTATGCCCAGGAAATTCCTGTAAATACGGAACAACAATTAGAAAACCTGGCTGATACAGACCAGGCAGAAACAGAGGATGATTCATACCTGCAGGAGCTTGAATATTTCAGAAAGAATCCACTTAATTTAAATAATGCTGAGGCAGAAGAGTTGAAGCTATTAAGAATATTAACTGATCTGCAAATAGCGAACCTGGTTGCCTATCGCAAATTATTTGGAAAACTTATAAGTGTATATGAATTACAGGCGGTACCTGCATGGGATCTAATAAC
The DNA here is from genome assembly GCA_041738795.1 of Chitinophagaceae bacterium. Classification (GTDB taxonomy): domain Bacteria; phylum Bacteroidota; class Bacteroidia; order Chitinophagales; family Chitinophagaceae; genus JJ008. The sequence goes on from JBGSPB010000014.1 coordinate 659,526, forward strand.
GGTCAGAAGATTATTGCCGTTTATAACTGTATCATCATCATTGTCATTGCAACAAGAAGCGGGTAAAAGATTCAGGGATGGGGAACACAGTTTATTGTTCCGGTTATCACAAGTATTGGAAAAAGCTAAAGGATTTGATAATACAATAACCGGCACAAAGTATTTAGGAAGCCCGCAGCGATTGTTTCTGCGCTACCGGTACACTTATAAAAATTTAATGCAGTTTGGTTTGTTGGGTGATAAAGATGCAGGTGAACAGTTTTTGAAAGGAGCGCAGCGCTACGGTTTTGATTTTTATTCTTTTCATCTTTTTGCCAGGAAAATCGGAGTGATACAGGCATTGGCCATTGGCGATTTTACAGTCAATATGGGTCAGGGTCTTATACAATGGCAAAGCCTTGCCTTTAAAAAAAGTGTGGATGTAATGGGAGTGAAGCGACAGGCTGCAGTGCTGCGCCCTTATAGTTCTGCCGGGGAATTTAATTATCATCGCGGCGCCGGCATTACAATACGAAAGGGAAGTTTTGAAACCACCTTTTTTGCTTCACTACGAAAAGTGAGTGCCAATTTTGTAGCTGATACTGTAAACAATGAAGAGTATATTTCTTCTTTTCTGACTTCAGGATATCACCGTACCAATAGTGAAATAACAGACAGGAACCGGCTTACCCAAACTGCATTCGGTGGTAATATTATATTCCGTGGGAATCGCTGGCATCTCGGTGTAAATAGTATTTATTATAATTTTTCATTTCCGGTACAAAAAAGAGATGAGCCATATAATCTTTATGCCATTAGTGGAAAGAACTGGTACAACTTCAGTATCGACTATAGTTATACGTACAAAAACCTTCATTTGTTTGGGGAAGCAGCTTCAGATAAAAATTTCAACAAAGCTTTTATCAATGGACTACTGATCAGTGTGGACCCCAATGTCGATCTGTCATTTGTTCAACGAACGATCGGTGCTGCTTACCAGTCTGTCAACGGGAATGCATTTACTGAGAATACCTATCCGACTAATGAATCAGGTTTTTACGCCGGTATCAGCATCCGTCCGGGTATTGGATGGCGTATAGATGCATATTGTGATATTTTCAAATTTCCCTGGCTCAAATACCTGGTAGATGCTCCAAGCAGTGGTAAAGATTTCCTTGCTCAACTTACCTATACTCCCAACCGGCAAGCAGAGATATATACAAGATTCAGGAATGAATCTAAAAAGGGAAACCAACCCGGCAACTTAACTACAACTAATTTTTTGGTTTTATTACCCCGGCAAAGCTGGCGAACACAGGTTAGTTATAAGCTCAATACTGCCATCAGTCTGAGGAACCGGGTGGAGCTAATGTGGTTTGACAGAAAAGGAGAAAACAACGAAAAGGGGTTTTTAACCTTTGTGGATGTTGTATATAAGCCTGTAATGAAGCCTTTCTCTGGCATACTCCGGCTACAATATTTTGAGACAGATGATTATAATTCAAGAATTTATGCTTACGAAAATGATGTTTTATACAGCTATTCAATACCTGCTTTCTTTGATAAAGGTTTCCGTTATTATCTGAATTTAAATTACGATTGGGGGAAAAAGCTCACATTTTGGCTTCGCTGGGCCCAAACTATTTACAAAAACAGGGACACAGTCGGCTCGGGTTTGGATGAAATACCCGGAAATCGGCGATCTGATGTGAAATTCCAGGTCAGGGTTTTATTTTAGTACAAATGCTTGTTCAATATTTTTTGCTGATTTTTAACTAATTGTTAAAAAAAAAATTAACTTGCCGCAGCATTTTAGGACGCATCTATGTCTTAAATAACATCCTTACCCCTGAAAATTTAACGGTTTTCCCTGATAATCAATGCTTTTAAATTTTAAAAATTAACGTTAACATGAGAAAAATCGCATCACTGTTTACGATGCTAATGCTGTTTTCTGCTTTAGCATTTGGTCAAAACCGGACGATTACCGGTACTGTGACCGATGAAACTGGTGCTCCACTACCCGGAGCTTCCGTTAGAATCGAAGGAACCCGTACAGGTGTGGCTGCTGACAATAATGGTCAGTTCCGCATTCTGGCTAAAACGGGGGATGTACTCGTTGTTTCAGGCGCTGGTCTTGAGACTACAACTTTAACGGTAGGAGCCGGAAACACGGTATCCATTACTGTAAACCGACTTGTTTTAACTGGTACTGAGGTGGTGGTAACTGCCATGGGCCAAACCCGCCAGGCCAAAGAATTAGGTTATGCTACTACGAAAGTAAAAGCGGCCGAATTGACCCAGGCAAAAGCAGTTAACCTGCAAAATGGTTTGACTGGTAAAGTTTCTGGTTTGAACATTCAAACAGTAAACAACGGCGTTTTCGCTGATACCAGGATCACACTTCGTGGTATCCGTTCTTTGACTGGTAATAACCAGCCGATGCTGATTTTGGACGGTGTGCCCATTGCTTTGGGTTACCTCAGTTCAATTAACCCCAATGACATCGTAGATGTAACAATTCTTAAATCTGCTTCCGCTACTGCTATTTATGGTCCTGATGGAGCTAACGGTGCCCTTGTGGTTACTACCAGAAAAGGTAGTAAAACCAAGCCACAGGTTAGTGTTGGACATACCGTACAGATAGAGAGAGTATCTTATATGCCAGAACTGCAAAACCAATTTGGTTCAGGTTCTTCAGTAGATGCTTTCGGTTATGGTGTGTATGACCCCATTGAGAACCAGTGCTATGGTGATGAATTTGATGGTTCTATGCGCCAGATAGGCCGTGATGGTCCTAATGGTGAGCAGTACCTTGTTGAATATATTGCCCGCCCTGAAGAGAAAAGAAAATTCTGGAATACCGGTATCACTAACCAGACAGATGTATCATTCTCCACTGGTGATTTCTACCTGAGTGCTCAGAATGTACTGATCCAGGGTATCATGCCAAAAGATGTAAACCGCAGGGTTTCCGTTCACATGGCTGGTAATAAAGAATATAACAGGTTCAAAGCTTCTTACAGCATCAACTATACAAAAGGTAACTATGATGTAACTGCCGGTTCCAGCTTTGGTAACGGTCGTGACTATACTGTATATTGGAACCTGATCAACACACCTCAGCAAATTCCGATCACAAGGTTTAAAGACTGGAGAAATAACTATTGGGCAAATCCAAATGGATATTTCAACGATTATTATTTTAACCCTTACTTCATGATCGATAATTTCAGAAGTGTGGGAAGAACAGAAGATATCTTCGGAAACTTTGAATTGAACTTCAAAGCTACCAACTGGTTGACATTCACTTACCGTTTAGGTGCTACCATTTCAAATGGTAATGCTAAGAGCAGGGCAGAAGCATTCACTTATAGTGATTTCGCTAAAGCTTCAGGAAAATCAAATGCTCAATCAGGTGATGTGGTTGCCCAGGTGGGTGATGGTATCTCTACCTCAAGCCGTATCAACTCTGAGTTTTTTGCCACAATCAGGAAAAAAGCAGGAAACTTTGATTTTAATGCCTTAGTGGGTCAGTCTTTCCGTGAGGATAATTCAAAAAATATAAATGTTTCCAGTAATAACCTGGCTTTCCCGACCCTTTTCAATGTAATTGGTCGTAAAGGTGAACCTGGTGTTTCTGAAAGTAATTTCAAATCAAGATTGCAGCGTTTCTTTGGTAAATTGTCTGTTGGTTATAACAACTGGGCATTTGCTGAGGTTACTGGCAGCTATGATATGAACAGCCGTCTTGCTTATTATTATGATTTTGATTTCAAAGCAATCAGCTTCTTCTATCCCGGAGCCAGCCTTTCTGTATTGTTAAGTGAGGCCATTCCTGCCATCAAGAACAGTAAGGTTATTTCTTATTTCAAGATTCGTGCTGCTAAATCTAAAACCGGTAACGTAAACCTGGGTACCCAGGCTCTTGAAAATACTTACGGTTTAGGTGGTGGCTTCCCTTATGGTTCATTAGTGGGTTACACTTCTGGTAACGTTTTACGTCTGCCAAAATACACTCCTGAGTTCGTTAAGAATAACGAGATCGGTTTTGAATTAGGTTTATTGAAGAATCGTATCAACCTGGAGGCTACTTATTATACACAGAACAACTCTGACCAGATCGTTCAGGTACAGTATTCAGGTGCCACTGGTTTTACCAGTGCTTTGTTGAATGCAGCTTCCTTTACAAATGATGGTTTTGAGTTTGACTTGAGATTAACTCCATTGGTTAAGATCCGCGACGTATCCATTGATTTTAAAGCAAACTATACATACCAGACCAACGAGGTTACCCAGATCATCGAAGGTGTTGACGAGTTAGGTATCGGTAATGCTAACTATGTAATTGTTGGCAAGCCCGCTTATACTTTCCAGTTAACTGACTATGTAAGAGATGACCAGGGTCGTGTAATTGTTAACAGTTCAACTGGTTTACCAACTGTTGATCCTGTTATCAAGCCTTTTGGTCACACACAGCCAAACCATTTAATAGGTTTGAATCTGAATATTAGCTGGAAAGACCTTACGTTCAGCGCAGTTGCTGATTATCGTGGTGGTGCCCAGATCTATACTGGTAACCTCGGTACAGGAATGGACTTCTCTGGTATTTCAAAAAGAAGTGCTCAGAATTCCCGTCAGCCTTTCATCATGCCGAATTCATCTTACTGGGATGGTTCTAAATATGTAGACAATACAAGCATCTATATGACTGGCGGTTATAATTTCTGGTCACAGGCAACTAACCAGAATGCTAACACTAACTACCTGGTTAGCGGTGACTTCTGGAAGATCAGGGAGATGAGCTTAAGCTATAATATTCCTGCCAAAGTATTTGGATTTACTAAGAATGCAATTAAAGGTGCCACTTTCACATTGTCCGGAAGAAACCTCTTTATGTTCCTGCCTAAGACAAATGAATGGACAGATCCTGAGTTTGCTAATACAACAGGAAATGCACAAGGGGTGAGTGGTTTGGATAATACACCTCCAACAAGAATATTTGGTGCAACCTTAAACCTTAATTTATAAGAATTGTAATAAATTATTAAGATATGAAACTGAAAAAATTAATATATGGTGTCACTCTCGCAGTAATATTGATTGCTGTGGGATCTGGTTGCCGGAAGAGCCAGTTTAACATCAATCAGAATACAAACAGCCCTACGGATAGTACGGTAAGCTATGATGTAGTATTACCGGCTGCCCTCCATTCCACTGGTGGAATCGTAGGTACATCCTGGGGGCCGATCCAGAACTGGATGGGCTTTTGGGCAAGATCTGGTACTTATGCGCCAAACGTTCTCGAAGAAACCTACGAGATTACTACCGGTTTCGGAAATGGTATCTGGAATAACTGTTACGATAATAACTATGATTACCAGATAGTACAGAATAAGGCAAGCGTTGCCGGTGCAGGTTTTTATGCAGGGATAGCCCGTATCATGAAAGCACATAATTTCCAGATGCTGGTGGACGTATATGGTAACGTTCCTTACAGCCAGTCTCTTAAAGGTGGTGCTAACCCCACTCCGGCTTATGATAAAGGGATCGATGTGTATAAGGATCTATTCCGCCAGATCGATACAGGTATAGCGCAGATCAAGGATGCTTTGGTTACTACAACAAATGCTAACAAGAATATTGCTACTAATGATATTCTTTTTAAAGGGGATAAAGTTAAATGGGCCAAATTTGGAAATACCCTGAAACTCAGAATGCTGATACATGCATATGCTGTGGCCGGTATAAATAAAGCTGCTGAAATGGCTATTATCAACACAGAAGGCTCCGGTTTCCTTGGAGCTGGTGAAGATGCAATGATTCAGCCTGGCTATGCAGCTGACAAACCAAATCCCTTTTATAATGTATTCAAGACTTCAATTGCCGGGGCACAAACTGCTAACAATGTATACTATAGGGCTAATAAGTGGGGTATCGATTATTACTCTTACAATGGTGATCCCAGGAGAAGCCGTTTTTATGAGGCTGGTTCCAATGGATATACTGGTGTAGCTTATGGTCTGCCACCTGTAACTGAAAATGCTTCAGCAAACCTGGCTGGTATTGGCCCCGGTTTGTATAAAACCAATACAGCTGCCCAGGCTATTCTGACAGCTGCTGAAAGCTATTTCTTACAGGCTGAAGCAAGATGGAGAAATATTATCACTTCCGGTTCATCAGTTGCGGCACTGACTAATACAGGTATTGCTGAAAGTTTCCGCTACATTGGTGGTGGGGATCCTTCCACTTACCTGGCAAACAATGCCGGTTACTCTGATGTGGATGTTACAGCGGTATCAAATTCTCCTGTAAATCCTGCCGGCACGCAACCTGTGGGTGGTCTTTTTACGATTATATCACAGAAGTGGTTTGCACTGAATGGTGTAAATACACTGGAAGTGTGGACAGATTATCGCAGGCTTGGTTATAACGAAGTGGTTTCTGCCTCTTCTGTTAATGACAGGTTTGTTTATGGAGCTGGTGTTGGTTATGATCCGGGTCCTCCAATTTCTGTGGCACCTCAGAATACATCAACCAAGATACCAGTTAGATACCTTTACCCGCAGGCAGAATACAATTACAATTCTGCAAATGTGGCTGCTGAAGGAAGTATTGACAGGTACACCAAAATTTTCTGGGATATCAATTAATTTTGCACACCTCTAAATTGAAAAATATGAAAAAAACAAGTTTAGCTTCAGTCCTTTTTGTAGCCCTCCTGGCAATGACCTTTACGGGCTGTTTAAAAGACAAGGGCTTTGATAATTACGAGTACGGGATCAATGATCCGGATACACAACCTCCTGGCGTTGGTTTTCCCCTGGCTGCCAAAGCCAAGAATCCTTTTGGATTGGATGTTTCCGGCAGCACCCAGGTAGTTAATGATATGGTATATGTGAACCTGAATGCAGGTAGCCCGGCTCCTTCTGATATTACCATTACACTGGAAATTAAAAGTGCCGAGATCGTTAGTGCCTATAATACAGCCAATGGTACTAATGTACAGGTATTGAGCCCTTCTCTTTATTCTGTTCCTCTCACTCTCACTATTCCAGCTGGGCAACGTAATGTACAGGTTCCTTTAACGGTTCCCAGCACACTTACGCTGAATCCAAACCTGGCATATGGTGTTGGTTTGAGGATTACAGCTGTTTCAGGTAATTATGTAATTGCTGACAACCTGAAAAATTTATTCATCGAATTCACTATTAAGAATAAATATGATGGCAGGTATATCCTTACAGGTTATCATAATCGTACCCCATATACTTTCCCATATGAAACTGATATGCATATGGTGACTGCTGGTCCTGATGCAGTTTTCTTTTACTGGCCTGAGGTTGGTGGTGTTGGACATCCTATCGGTATTGGCCCCAATAATGCGCTGAGCTGGTACGGCCCAACAGTTGCTCCTGTGGTTGTATTTAATCTTACTACAAATCTTGTAACGAGTGTATATGGCAGTGACCCGGCTGGTCCTCCCATTACCTTATTTACTGGTGCAGGAAGCAGGCAAAGTAAGTGGGATCCGGCAACAAGAGATATTACGGTAGACTGGAATTACAATGGAAATCCTCTCCGTGCATTCTTTGACAATCTGGAATATGTAGGTCCGAGATAATAAATGCTTTTGATATTTAAAAAGGGATTGTTTAATTAACAATCCCTTTTTTTATCTGGCGGGGTCAACTGTAAGTTTTTAGTACTTTTATTGTCTAATTAAATTTTATAGTTATGCATCACATTTTTTGCAGGATCAGCATTGCTTTAGCAGCAATATTGTCTGTTGATATAGCTGCTGCCCAGCAATTACAACATCCGGTTGCATTATCTGCCAATTCAGGCTCATTATCCGGAAGTCCTACTAAATTTGGTGGTCTGGCTCCAGACAGCAGAGGCTGGACAGATCCGGCGCTTAACCACAACAAATTAATTCAGCAGCAAAACGGCGGGGATGGAACATATAAATTAATCGGTACGTATAAAGTAATAGGTACCCAGTTCTTGTTTGGAGAGCATCACAAGGGTGACATGTTTGCCAAAGAAGTAAAGGCTTATAATGTTTATCTCAGCTATAACACCTACAACCAGGAAGTGGAGTTTTATTCCACTTCCAACCCGGATAAACCATTGGTGAGGGAGCCGGGAACTCTTGATTCTTTTACGATACAGGAAAATCCAAGCCTTGGTATCAGAACACCACTAAAGTTTGTATATGGCTCAACCCTGGGAGCAAAAGATCAGTACTATTACATGGAGATCTATCGGGGACCAAAATTCAGTTTGTATAAACGTTACAAATCCGGACTCGATTATGTCTCTAATAACCTGGCCCAGCCGGAGTTGCGCCAGTTTGATCTGCATTATGAATACTATTACACCGATGCTGCCGGCAAAGGCGTTAAAAAAATAAAACCCAATGCAGGTAATGTGATCAAAGAATTTAAATCAATAAAAGATCTTTCCTCAGCAGTAAATAATGAATCCTTTACGTCTAATCCCGAGCAAGGTTTGATAAATGCCTTTACCTCGCTGAATAATTAATGCTGGAAAACTAAGATTTAAGTACTTTAAAATCAGGAAGAATGAGTAAACATGTAAAATTTGTAATTGCCGGTTTGGTACTATGTTTGTCTGCCAGCAGTTCTTTTGCCCAGGCTGGTTTTACTCCAACTGTCGGTTGGGTGGATCCTGCTTTGAACCATAACAGGTTAATAAGAGAACAAACCGCTGATGGGGTGTATAAACTGGTTGGAACCTTTAAAGTGATTGGTACCTCCTATTTATTTGGCGAAAGACAGAAAGGCAACTTGTTCTCTCCGGAAGCAAAAGCTTACAATATTTTTCTCAGCTATAACACCTATAACCAGGAAGTGGAGTTTTATTCCGCCTCGAACCCGGATAAGCCATTGATAAAAGAACCGGGTTCTGTTGATTCATTTATGATCAATGAAAATCAGAGCCTGGGGATTTTGAACCCCCTTAAATTTGTTTACGGAAACCATCTTGGTGCCACTGATAAGTCGTATTACATGGAATTGTTTACAGGTAAAAGATACAGCCTGTTTAAACGATACAAATCAGATCTCGGTTATGTTTCCACTAACTATGTACAATCAGAACTCAGGCAGTTCGATCTTTTATTTGATTATTTTTACACCGATACAGAAGGTAAGGGAGTAAAGAAATTAAAATCGAATGTAAGTAGTATTAGTAAGGAGTTTAAAAGTGTAAAAGATATTTCCTCCGTATTAACTAATGATGCTTTTGCCGTCAATCCCGACGATGCTTTGAAAAAAGCATTTGATTTCCTCAATAATTAATTATTATACATGAATGATCAGCAGAATATACCGAACCAGCTTAATATTGAAATATCAGAAGAAGTAGCAGAAGGTTCTTATGCCAATCTTGCAATAATCACTCACTCTCATGCAGAGTTTGTTATTGACTTTGTGAATGTAATGCCCGGTACACCAAAAAGCAAAGTAAAATCAAGGATTATCCTGACCCCCCAACATGCCAAACGCTTTATGAAAGCCCTGACAGAGAATATTGATAAATACGAATCTGTTAATGGCCTTATTAAAGACCTGGAAGAAATACAATTACCACTGAATTTTGGAGGGCCAACGGCACAGGCATAATATGATAGGATTTCAACGTTCGTTGTACAGGGGTACAAAAAATTTTGGAAAAATCTATTTTGCCAGGCTTTTAAGTCTTATAAATTATTGAAAACCTGAACAATAAACAATAGACTAAATAAGTCCTTCATCAGCAAAACTGTAATAACCATCTTCACTGACGATAATATGGTCTAAAACGGTAATGTCGAGGAAACGGGCAGCTTCTTTTATTTTGGTAGTCAATTGTTCATCTGCCCGGCTCGGTTTCAGGCTGCCTGAGGGGTGATTGTGGCAGAGTATAAGGTTCACAGCGTCTTCTTCCAGTGCTTTTCTCAGGATGATTCGTGGATCAGCCACAGTGCCTGTAATACCGCCTTCGCTTATAATCTGAAAGTGGTTGATCTTATTGGCCCGGTTCAGGTATAGCACAGCAAAAACCTCATGGCGGAAATCTTTAAGTTTTGTTTGCAGGTAACTGGCAATATCGCTGCTGGTCTTCACCATTGTTTTTTCAAGTGAGGCTGCAGCCTGTCTTCTTCTTCCCAATTCGAGTGCAGCAGCAATGCTGATTGCTTTGGCTTCGCCAATTCCTTTTATTTTCATCAGCTCTTTCACAGAGAGCTTGCCTAATTCTACCAGGTTATCTTTTCCCAGTTTCAGTACCTCTTTTGCTACATCAACGGCCGATTTTTGCTTTGTACCATTATGGATCAGGATGGCCAGTAATTCAGAATTGCTGAGGTTTTCTGCACCTGAGTATAGTAATTTTTCTCTTGGTCTATCGTCTTTTGACCATTGCTTAATTGAGTACTTGTGCTCTTGCATGAAACAAGATTAGCCAATAATTTTAATCCTGTCAATACCATTTAGCGGTACTGATAAAAAGCTGTTAAAAAATCCGACCTATTTGAAAAACTTTAAAATCTAATGCGTATGAAAACCAAGACCTTTACCCCCATGGGATCTCTGCATCCTATCCTTTTCTTTGTTGTTGTTTATGTTGTGGCATTAATGCTATCAATATTTATCTGTTCATCCCTTTTTTATACGTTTAATTCCTCTTCTGAAAAGATAGGTAACGTGGAAAAAAGCCAGCAGCAGATGCCCGGAAGTACTGTTGTTGCTGCCAGTACAGTCGCCTTGCATCGATAATCCTTTCCCTGGACAATATTTTTTTGACCAGCTTGCGGTGATTGCTGTGAGAGTAATATCTTCGCCGCATATAATCCCACCATGCAATACGCTAAAATCTTCTCAGGAACAGGCTCTCAGAAGCTGGCCGAACAAATTTGTAAACGATATGGAACCAAGCTGGGTAAAGTCAACATTCAGAAATTCAGTGATGGAGAAATAAGCCCAATTTTCCTGGAAAGTGTGAGAGGAGACTATGTTTTCCTTGTTCAAAGCACTTTTTCACCCGCAGAAAACCTGATGGAATTGCTGCTGATGATCGATGCAGCCCGAAGGGCATCCGCCTACAAGGTTATCGCTGTGATACCTTATTATGGTTATGCCCGGCAAGACCGAAAAGACCGCCCACGGGTAGCCATCGGTAGTAAGCTGGTAGCCAATATGTTAGTAGCCGCCGGAGCTGACAGGGTGATCACAATGGATTTACATGCACCCCAGATCCAGGGCTATTTTGATATACCCGTGGACCACCTTGATAGCCATGCTGTTTTTATCCCTTACATAGAGAATTTGAAGCTGGAAAACCTTACCTTTGCGGCCCCTGATGTGGGAGCTACTAACCGTATCAGGGAAATTGCCAGTTATTTCAATGCCGAAATGGTGATTTGTGATAAGCACCGCAAAAGGGCCAATGAGATAGCCAGTATGGTGGTTATAGGAGATGTGACAGACAGGGACGTGGTAATTATTGACGATATCTGTGATACTGGTGGCACACTGGCAAAAAGTGCAGGTCTTTTAAAGGAAAAAGGGGCAAGAACAGTAAGGGCTTTAATAACTCACCCGGTATTGAGTGGAAAAGCCTACGAGAATATTGAGAATAGTGTGCTGGAAGAGTTGATAGTGTGTGATACGATACCGGTTAAAAAGGAGAGCCAGAAAATAAAAGTGCTGAGTGTGGCTGAACTTTTTGCCGTAGCTATCAGGAATGCATATGAAAATAAGAGTATAACAAGCCTTTTTATTCATTCGCAGCGACGGGACAAGTAAATAAATTAAGCAAGATAAAATGCAGCGCCGCAAGGCAATTGCATCAGACCATTTTAAATCAATAAAAAATAACAAATGAAAACAATTACAATCGAAGGACAACTGAGGACCGGATTCGGCAAAGGCGCCACCCGACAACTCCGCTCTCAGGAACTGGTGCCTGGTGTAATTTATGGCGGCTCTCAGGAGGTCAACTTCCATGCTCCTGCTGCAGCTTTCAAAAAATTAGTGTACACACCAAGTTTCCAGATCGCAGAAGTTAAATTGGATGGCAAAACGTACAGGACTATCATGAAAGACCTGCAGTTTGACAAAGTGGATGATAAACTGATCCACGTTGATTTGCTGGAACTGGTAGAGGATAAGAAAGTGATCGCTGATATTCCGTTGAAGTTTGTTGGTGTTTCAAAAGGTGTGAAAGATGGTGGTAAGCTGGTTACTAAGATGAAGTCTCTGAAAATAAAGACCTATCCCAAATACCTGAAAGCGCAAATTGAAGTATCCATCGACAATCTTGAATTGAATGGAAATATCAGGGTTGAGGATGTAAAGGAAGAGCATTACGAGATACTTAACTCCCCCCGTATTCCCATCGCTTCAGTTGTGTTGACAAGACAATTGAAACAAGAGGAAGCAACTGCTGCTCCTGCTGCAGGTGCTGCCCCTGCTGCTGCTGCTCCGGCCGCTGCTGCAAAAAAATAAGTTTTTTCAAACTAATCATAGACCCGTATCAAGAGATGCGGGTTTTTTATTGGCTATGCCCGATATTTGACATAAGTAAATTGTGTATGAAATTTCTTATTGTTGGCCTTGGAAATATTGGTGACGAATATGCTCATACAAGGCATAATATAGGTTTTGATGTCGTGAATGCATTTGTTCAAAAGCATGGGGGAAGTTTCCGGGTTGACCGATTGGCCTATGTTGCAGATATTAAATGGAAAGGGAAGACATTTATTTGTATTTGTCCCACAACCTATATGAACCTTAGTGGGAAAGCTGTGAAATACTGGATAGATAAAGAGAAAGTGTTGCTGGAGAATACATTGGTAATTGTTGATGACCTGGCACTCCCATTAAGCAAACTACGGGTAAAGCCTGGCGGGAGTGATGCCGGACATAATGGGCTGAAAAGCCTGCAGGAAGTCCTGGGCACCAGGGACTATCCCAAACTGCGGTTTGGAATTGGCAGTGATTACCCAAAAGGTCACCAGTCAGATTTTGTATTGGGAAAGTGGAAAAAGGAAGAAGAACCATTAGTGAAACTGAAAATACAACAGGCAACAGAAATAATTGAAATCTTTGCTGCACAGGGTATTACCACCGCCATGAACCAGGTAAATAATAAAGAATTTTCGCTATGAGAAATCAGATGGATTACTTACTTTAGCATCCCTGACCCTCTGTCCCGGAGGTCTCTGATTAAAATGAATACCGGGAAAATCCAATAAACATATTGATTACCACTGAATATATGGGATAACAGCCCTATGAGTTTTGTATCCGATGTATTTAATTAAAATATGACTTCCTGTTATGAAAATTTTCTGTGTTGGACGTAACTATGTAGCGCATGCCCAAGAACTTGGTAATGAAGTGCCCGATGAACCGGTCATATTTATGAAGCCAAAAAGTGCCTTGCTGCAGCCGCATACTCCGTTTTATTATCCCGAATTCACCAACGAGTTGCATTACGAATGTGAACTGGTTTTACGTATCTGCAAAAACGGTAAGTATATCCAGGAAAAATTTGCCAGTAAATATTATGATGCGATTACAGCCGGTATTGACTTTACGGCCCGTGATATTCAGAATGAACTGAAAGAAAAAGGATTGCCCTGGGAAAAGGCAAAGGCCTGGGATAATTCAGCGGTGATCGGTAAATGGGTTCCTTTTGCCAATATCAAGAATAAAAAAGATATTAATTTCTGCCTCTACAAGAACAAAGAACTGGTACAGCAGGGAAATTCAGTGAACATGATACATAGCTTTGACCAGATCGTGTCTTATATTTCAAATTACTTTTCAGTGAATATTGGTGATGTAATTTTTACCGGTACTCCGGCGGGTGTGGGTGAAGTAGTAGTGGGAGACGAATTGGAAGGATTCATTGAAGACGACAGCATGTTTACGCTGGAAGTAAAATAAGAATTAACGGGCAAAAAATTTTTCCTATACTGTAAGCCAAGACCAACTGCAACAGGAAGGCCATTCGTTTAAAAGCGGGTGGCTTTTCTTTTTACGGGGCAACGCTTTCCCTTATTTTTGCTCACTGCAATGATTGCTCTACATGATTGATACCAATATATTACTACGGGCCTATCGCTTCATGAGCCAGGTAAAAGCGATGGCTGAAACATATGAAGCAAACCGCTCTGTTTGCAAGTATGTTCATTCTACTTCAAGAGGGCATGAGGCTATACAACTGGCTGCTGCTTTTCAATTGCAACCACAGGATTTCGTAAGTCCGTATTACCGGGATGAAAGCATGATACTTGGATTAGGATTTACTCCATACCATCAGATGCTGCAATTATTAGCCAAAGGAGGTGATATTTTTACCGGAGGCCGTGAGTATTATTCTCATCCTAATTATCGGGGGGATGATAAACCGACAATGATACATCAAAGCAGCGCTACGGGTATGCAGGTGATACCCACTACAGGGATCGCACAGGGTATTCAGTACCTGGAAAGGTATAATGTTTCGCTGCTTAAAAAAGGAATAAACGGTGTTTTGCCGGTTACATTATGTTCTTTAGGTGATGCAAGTGTAACCGAAGGGGAAGTAAGCGAAGCTTTTCAGTTTGCTGTATTAAAACAATTACCGGTTATTTATTTAGTACAGGATAATAACTGGGGTATTAGTGTAACGGCACAGGAAGCAAGGTCTATGAATGCTTTTGAGTTTGCTGCCGGTTTTAAAGGAATGAACCGGGTACAGGTGGATGGAAGTGATTTTGAAGCATCTTATTCTGTAATGAAAGAGGTTGTGGATTTTGTACGCCGGGAAAGAAAACCGTATCTCGTTCATGCACAGGTTCCATTGCTTGGTCATCATACAAGCGGGGTAAGAAGAGAGTTTTACAGAACTGATGAAGACTGGGCCAGGCACCAGGAGCATGATCCTAATTCAAAACTTCGGAAAAAATTAGTAGAGAAGGGTGTACTTGAAAATGAATTGCTGCAGATAGAAAAAGAAGCGGCTGAATTGGTTGCTGGTGATTTTGCAAAAGCAGTAGCTTCCCCTGAGCCAGACCCTGCAACAGTGGAAGATCATATTTTTGTTGCAACACCCATTACAGAAGAGAAAGGAGAGAGGAGTCCTGCAGGGGCAGATAAAGTTATAATGGTGGATGCAGCATTATTTGCTATCAGGGAAATAATGGAGCAACATCCGGAAGCTATACTGTATGGACAGGATGTAGGGAAAAGACTGGGTGGTGTATTCCGTGAAGCAGCCACATTAGGGGATATGTTTGGCGAACATCGTGTTTTTAATACAGCTATCCAGGAGGCTTATGTGGTGGGTTCTACGGTTGGCATGAGTGCTGTTGGCCTGCGGCCTATAGTGGAAGTTCAATTTGCGGATTATATTTACCCGGGGTTTAATCAATTGGTGACAGAGGTTTCGAAGAGTTGTTACCTTACTTGCGGTAAATTTCCGGTGTCCATGATATTGCGGGTTCCTATCGGCGCTTACGGAGGTGGTGGACCTTATCACAGCGGCAGTGTGGAAACAACATTACTTTCCATCAAAGGAATAAAAGTGGCCTATCCTTCCAATGCGGCCGATATGAAGGGATTGATGAAAGCGGCCTATTATGATCCTAACCCGGTAGTGATGCTGGAACATAAAGGATTGTACTGGAGTAAAGTGCCCGGTACAGAAGACGCCAAAACAACAGAGCCGTCGAAGGATTATATTCTCCCATTTGGTAAGGCAAATATTGTAACACAGGCTTCTGCCAAAGCAATTGAAAATGGTGAAAGCTGTGTGGTGATCACCTATGGAATGGGAGTGTACTGGGCCAAAGCGGCTGCAAAGAATTTTAACCAGCAAATTGAAGTGGTTGACTTGCGGACATTATATCCACTTGATGAAGTACTGGTTTTCGAACGGGTAAAATTGCACGGAAAATGTTTTGTAGTAACCGAAGAGCAACAGAATAATTCTTTTGCAGAAGCCCTGGCAGGCCGAATTTCCAAAAACTGTTTTCAATCATTGGATGCACCTGTTGAAGTGATGGGTGCATTAAACCTTCCGGCTGTACCTATGAATATGGGATTGGAACAGGCGATGCTGCCGAATGCGGAGAAAGTATCAGCTCGTTTAAAGCAACTGCTGGTTTCTTAATTTTTTAAATCCAGTTTTATCTGCAATTCTTCAAACTGCTTCTCATCAATCGTAGCAGGTGCATCCAGCATTACATCTCTTCCGGCATTATTTTTAGGAAACGCAATAAAGTCACGGATGCTTTCACTCCCTCCTAATATTGCGCATAGCCTATCGAAGCCAAAGGCAATACCACCATGTGGGGGAGCACCATATTCAAAAGCACCGAGTAAGAAACCAAATTTGTGTTGTTGTTCAGTGGCGTCCATACCCAACGCTGCAAACATTTTTTCCTGCAATTCTCTTTGGTAGATTCTGATAGAGCCACCACCAATTTCATTACCGTTCAGTACCATATCATAGGCATTTGCTTTGATATTGGCATAGGGGTGTTTCAGGTATTCAGCAGCATTTTCAATAACAGGATTATTATTGATCATTGTTTCAATCTGTGTGGGTTTGGGTGAAGTGAACGGATGATGACGGGCTACCCAGCGGTTGCCTTCTTCATCGTATTCAAATAAGGGAAAGTCAAGCACCCAAAGCAATTTGAATTCAGTATCTTTTCTTAATCCCAGACGGCTGGCCATTTCCATCCTCAGGTCGCTGATGGCTTTTCTTGTTCTTTCTTCAGCGCCTGCCAGTATCAAAATTAAATCACCTGCTTTTGCAGTAGCCGCTTCTGCAATGGCTTTCAGTTTTTCTTCGCTGTAAAATTTATCTACACTGCTTTTGTAAGTACCGTCCGTATTTACTTTAATAAACACCAGGCCTTTCATTCCTATCTGCGGACGTTTAACCCATTCGGTCAGTTCATCCGTTTGTTTGCGGCTGTACTCGCTGCATCCGGGAACAGCAATAGCAAGAACTGTTTCTGCTTCATCAAATACTTTAAAGTCGGCTCCGTTTATTAAATCAGCATTATCCTGTTTGTCTGTATAAACAGTGGCAGGTTTTTTAAGGTTCAACACTTTCATGTCGAACCGGATGTCTGGTTTATCATTACCATAATTCCACATCGCATCTTCCCATGTCATGCGTTGTACAGTCTCTGTATAATCAATTCCCTTTACTTCCTTAAAAATAGATTTAATCATGCCTTCAAACATGTTCAGAATATCCTCCTGTTCTACAAATGCCATTTCACAGTCTATCTGGGTGAACTCCGGCTGGCGGTCTGCTCTGAGGTCTTCGTCACGAAAGCATTTTACAATCTGATAGTAACGATCGTACCCGCTTACCATTAATAATTGCTTGAATGTTTGTGGCGATTGCGGCAAAGCATAAAACTGTCCGGGGTTCATTCTTGAAGGAACCACAAAATCCCTTGCACCTTCCGGTGTTGATTTGATAAGGAAAGGGGTTTCTATATCCATGAAATTATGCTGGTGCAGGTAATTCCTGGCAGCACGGTTTACAGCATAACGCAGTTCAAGATTCCTTTTCACAGCGTTGCGGCGCAGATCAAGGAAACGGTATTTCATCCGTAGGTCATCACCGCCATCGGTGTCATCCTGTATAGTGAATGGGGGTACGGCAGATCTGTTCAACACTTTAAAAGTAGAAACCACTATTTCAATTTCACCTGTCGGGATATTAGGATTCTTATTACTTCTTTCATTCACCATGCCGGTTACCTGTATTACAAACTCCCGGCCCAGCGGATTTACTTCCAGTTGATTGTTCAGTTCTTCGCCAAATAATAATTGGGTGATACCATAACGGTCACGAAGGTCAACAAAGGTAATAGCACCAAATTTTCTAATGGTTTGTACCCATCCGGCCAGTGTAACTTCTTTGCCATTATTCCCGATCCTTAATTCGCCACAGGTGTGAGTTCTGTACATTTTTTGTTCTTTTTTCTGAGGCGCAAAGATAAGGCAAAAGCCCCGTGAGCAAAGCCGGGACTGTGTTACATCGTTGTCGTTTTCTGAAGTTTTATTTCTCTGGGGCGTTGTACTGAATAGTAATAGAGCAATATGAAAGCCCCGATAAAAAAGGGAATGAGAGAAAGTTGTTTACCCGTAATTCCACCCCAGAATTCTTTTTCATCAAACCCCAGGAATTCACTGATCATCCAGAATGAATTGGCACTGATCCAAAAAGCCACGGCCAGGTTATGGGCTAACTCAGAGGCGAGCTTACGGGTTCTCCAGGCTATCAGGATAGCCACTGTTAGGGTAGGGACAATCATTATAATTCCCAGTACTTTCCATATCAGGCACCAGCTGATATCTTTTACCAGCCAGAAAGCAATATGCATATTTTCCATCCGGCGATAACGGGACGGTATGATGTACTGGTCTTCGTTGGTTTGATTCATCAGTCAGTTTGTTTTGTAGAGGAAGTTAAGAAATGTTGCGGGAAAGTATCCGGCTGAAACGGTTAATATCAGCTTCCGGGTGTATGGTCTCATTTCTCAGGATATTATAGGTGAGTTGCCTGGCAAAGAAAGGAGCTAAGGAGGATCCTTTGGTACCCATCCCATTCAGGATACCGATATTTCTATAAAGAGGATGAAAGCCGACAAAGGGCCTTCTTTCCAAGGTAGCTGGCCTGATACCGCAATGATGTTCTGTTATTGTAAAAGGAATCTTCAGCCAGTCATTTAAAAGCTGCTCCGTTTTTTCCCTGAATTCTTTACTGGGGTGATCATTTTCAAATTCCCACTGATAATTTGATCCTACCCACCACTGGCCTGGGGTAACAAGCGGTGCCAGTATCATTCCCCTTTTATAAATATGCTCATCCGGCAGCCCGGGAATTTCAGCAATCAAAACCTCTCCTTTATTCGGAGCAAAAGGAAGAAGTTTGAAATAAGGATTATTGTTACTTCCGGTGCCATCACAAAAAATAATTGCAGTTGCCGTTATAGTATTGTATTGAATTTTACCAGGCGCAACCGAAAGTTTATTGATATCGAATGCTTCTTCCAGCAGGTTGTTAGTTTTTTTTAATCGTTGCTGCCAGGCTGGTATAATTGTTTCAAGGTGGGCAGTGTAAACAGGGTTTATTATACCGCATCCAAAATCATAGTTAAAAAACTTAGTGAAATGATCTTGCTCCCGGTAGTCCGAAACATACTCTCCTTTTTCTGCAATACGCTGAAAAAAACTTTGCCGCATCTGCGGGCTGGGAAAGAAATCAATAATATTCTTTTGAGAGATGGCAGTAATAGCAAGTTCATTCCCGATCCGGGTATATGCTTCCAGGGCGAAGGGAAGTATTTCTTCTGCCATCCATACTTCTACATGACGGCGGCCGGTTACAGGATTGATAATACCGGCAGCTAACCGGGATGGGGCTTTCCTGTCGTTATTGTCAATTACAAGAAATGATTTGTTTTCTTTTTGCAGAAAATAAGATAACCATGTTCCGGAAATGCCCTGGCCAACAATTAAGTAGTCAACATTCATAGCGTAAAAGTAAACGAATTAGTAATTGACACTTGCCAGTTATTTATTCAAGGGTTACTTCTATAAAACCGGAGTTACTCATTAGTTTTACTTTGTAAAAATCCCGGACTGGTAAATTGTTTATAAGGGAGAGCAATACTTTTATGATGTATCCGTGGCTTACTATGACAATAGTTTCACCCGGGTGTTTTTGTTTTATATGTGATAAAAATTTGTTCATTCTTTCCGCCATTGATTCCACCGTTTCCATTCCTTCGTACAGGTCAGATTCGAGGTAAGGGGCGGGGTATTTTTCCCCCTGTAAAATACCGAGCTGTCTTTCCATTAAACGGTCATCTGTAATGAGAAAAGAGTGTGGAGTATGTTGTTGAATGGTTTTAGCTGTTTGCAAAGCCCGGTTAAGCGGACTGGAATAAATTGTTTGAAATTGGTATTTCGTTAACTGTGCACCCAATTTTTCATTCTGCCGGATTCCTGTTTCAGATAAAATACCATGCGTTTGTCCCTGGCAAATATTCAACCCATTCTCGATCGTTTCACCATGTCTTGCTATTATAAGGGTTATCATTCTGACTGCAAAGTTGATTATTTATTTTAGTGAACAGCCTTGCCAATTGACAAGGCTGTTTATATTATTCAACAGTAATCCTGACTCCTTCTGAATGCGATGAGAATTCCGGCGCATACATACACTGAATAGTTGTGATACCGTTACTGAAATTACCGGCATGAGTAGCGAATAAGGTATATTCAAACACATAAGTTCCTTTCCGCAGGTAACTGAAGAAGAAATTGGTACTGGCATCTTTGGTACTCTCGTAATAACCCAATCCTCCCTGCCATTTGTAAGTACTCAAAACATTTACAGGCTCCAGTGCTGAGGCCCGCATGTCTTTCATGTGTACATATTCCATATCCCTGTCCACCCGGAGTTCTACTCTTACTTTTATTTTATCTCCAACTTTAATTGCATCACCATCATTTACCGGAGTGATTACTGGTCCCCGGTCAGTATTGGTTTCCACAAATAATTTCTTCGATAATTTCAATGGAGTGGTGGCTGTAGTTATTTTATCAAGGTCTTCAAAATACTGCCAGTAAATACCGCCCCAGGAGGCCCCCCTGTTCCCCGCCGGCGGGGTCTGTGTTTCCTCTACCTTAACAGTTATTTTACCCATCACCGGTTGTACTTTATTTCCCTCAATGGTTTTCTTAAAGTAACCGGTGCCGACTTCAACTTTATTATCGTTGGAACTGATAACCATGTTATCGAGATTGATAGTCACGACAGGTTCTGTTGCCAGCCAGTTAGTTCCCTGTAATAATAATGCATAACAGGCTTCTGCTGTGGCTTTGGTAGTTTTCCAGTTATTGGTTTGTTTATTCTTTAATAACCATGTTTTCAGGTCATCTACTGTTTTTGAATCTTTCGCCACTTCCTGGAAAGTTTCTATCAGTAATGAATGTGTTTCAATTGGCATTTCATACCAGAACCAGCCATAACGTTGATTTTTCCAGTACATACCCAGTTCTTCATTTGTTATGGATGTTTCTTTCAGCGATTTTAGAATGGCTGCCGGAGTTTTTACATCACCGGTTCTGTGCAGGGCCAGTGCTGCCATTCCCTGCATGTACTTGCTTTGACCCACCCATGTTTGCTGCATCCGGCTTCGGAAATAGGTATAAGCTGTTTGTGATGCTTTGGCAATCTCATATTCAGGAAAGAAACTTCTCATGTACAGGTACTGAATTATACTATGTCCCGGTGAATATTTCTTCAGGTCAGTTTTGTTTTTAATAAGGAGATCGTAGTCTTCTTTTATTTTTTTATCCAGGTAGGGAATCGCTGTTGACAGGATGGCTTTCAGTTTGGCTTCCTGCCCGGCAGCAATGCCTTTTAGTTTTTTAAGGTGACCAATACCGGTAACAATGTATTGAGTAATGTAACGATCATCCGGACCACCAGTGAACCATACAAAGCCACCATTGCTGCTTTGCATTTGTTTCAGTTTCTCATAGGAACTGTTAAGTTGCTCACTCATTTTTACCATATCAAACAGCAGGGCAATATTCTTTTTTTGTTCTGTTTCATTTTTTGCCTGAAGGACCCAGGGTGTTTCTTCCAGTAACACAGCTTTTAGTTCCTGGTTCTTTTGCAGGTTACTCATCAGGGCGGCTGTATCTTTTATATTCCATTGTTCAAATACCTGTTTGATCTTTGGTGATGAATTAGCAATATAGCCGGCCAATGAATTGGCATAATAACGGTTCCATGTTTGCTCCGCACAGTCATACGGGTATTCCATCAGGTAGGGCAGGGCCTGCACGGCATACCAGGCAGGGTTGGAAGTGTATTCAACCGTTAATGCATAGTGTTGCAATGATTCACTGCTGCCGCTGATCAGTAGTTTTTCAAAAGAGAAATCCTTTGTTCCGCTGCCACGCATTGGTAATGGCATTGTTTCAGTAACGAGCATCCTGTTAGTAAGAACAGGCATGGCGTTTTCTTCGCCGTCACTATAGTTGCCGGCTTTGGCAATGATTCTCCATACCAATGCTTTGTTGAATAAGTAGGGTACTTCTATCGGGAATTTCACCGCTTCACTTTGTCCTGCGGCCACGGTGAAATACTGATTAGGGAAAGAATTCCGGAACCAGCCATCCACGGATTGATTAGTAGTGGCATCAAACAACTGCAGTTCAGCCGTTCCAGTCAGCTCTTTATCAGAAAGGTTAACGATCTTGGAACTGAATTCCATTTTATCACCTTCTCTCAAAAATCTTGGCGCATTGGGCTGTACCATCAGTTCTTTTTGCGTAACAATTTCTTTGGTACTACTACCAAAAGCTGCTTCTTTAGTATGCGCCAGCGCCATGAATTTCCACCTTGTCAGTGCTTCCGGCATAGTAAAAGAAAATTCAATCATACCTGTACTGTCTGTTCTCAGGTCAGGGAAAAAGAAGGCCGTTTCGTTGAAGTTTTTACGGATTTTGACATCATTACCCTGTGTTTGTTTGTTTATTGGTTGTTCATCAAATCGAACAATCGAATCAAGCCTTACCTCTAATCCTGAAACTTTACCTGTTAATGCCGGTTGGATATTTCCATCTTCTTTTGCTTGTGTCATCATTTCAGCAGATACGGAGTTGATTCCTCTTAAAGTTATTCGTTGATCAGAAAAAACGCCTCCTCTTTCATTGGAAAGGAGATAGTCATATCGTTTATCCAGGGATTTCTGTTCCTGCATTGCTTCGTATCTTGAAACAGATTCGCTTTTAATAAAATTTTGAGTACTGTTCCAGCTGCTCATTTTATAGTTATTATACCAGATATAAGGCCTGCTCCATCCATGGAGATAAAACTGGTCAAGTGATGCATCATACATACTGGCCAGTAGTTCGGCAGCTACTTTTTCATTTTTATAACCGCTTATTTTTAATGTCCATTTTTCTTCACTGCCGGGCAATGTTTTATCACGATAGGTGGCATACTCAATATTTAGATCCTTGTTAGTCCAGGGTACGTTAATCAGCTGGTTCAGCTGGTAAAAACGATTATGTTTGATAAACATCCAGCCTGCGCCATAGCCACCCCGATCGGCCTCAGCCACCGGGAAAGAGAAGATTTTTTTCTCCTGGTGAAGTTTGAGAAAGGAATATTTGTGAGCTGATGGATCCTGGATGCCAATTTGTTTTTCCAACTGCTGTACTACAAATAAATTATCTGCAGCTGTTCCCAGTTCTACTTTGGCTGTTTCGCCTGGTTCTGCAGTTGTTTTCTTGACTCCGGTCCACAAATAATCCGGGCGGTTCAGTTGGTTACTTTTTTCATCAAAAAGCTCAATATATTTTACATCTTTTACTTCCTCACCGTTCTTATCCTTAGTGCTCATTTCAATAATATAAGAACCAGGTGCAAATTTTGAATTTTGAATTTTGAATATTGAATTCTCAGTTGCAGAATCTGTCATATTAAATACTTCGGCTCCCTTCTCCCAACTTTTATAATCACTTTCATTATCATATTCGTCATAAGGGAAGTTTCGGATATACTCGTCTTTTGTCATGACAAACTGGTCTGGTCTTTCCCAGTAGCGGTCACGGATCAGCCTTTTTTCTTCTAATAATTTATGAATAGTAACTTTCACGACTGCCGGCTCATATTCACCATTCAAATTCTGGGTGCGGATAGACAGTGTCTTTAGACTATCTGCTGGCAGGGTAGATGGTATACTGGTTACCAGGATCAGTGATTTATAGCTTACTGACACTGATTTCTCTCCGCTTCTTGTTTCACCATTGATGTCGGTTACATCAGCATACACAGTATAATCAAATACCGGTTCGAATTTCTTTTCAATTTTCAGGTCAGGTATGGCAGTGAATTTTACGGCAAATTTTCCATCCTTATCTGTTTTTACTTCCCCATGCGCAATTTCCATAGGCTCACCGGGTGGCCGCCACCAACGCCAGAACAGCCATGGATAAATGAACCGGGGATTTCGTACTACCCGATATTTCACTGTAGCTCCATCAATATTGTTACCGGCATAAGCTTTTGCAATACCGGTCACAAGAATAGTATCATTCACTTTGTAAGTGCCTTTAATCGTTTCATACTCCACGTAGAATTTAGGTCGTTTGTATTCTTCTACTTTAAAACCAGCGTGGCCACCATCTTTCCGGGTATAGATACTGAACTGGCCATTCATACCGGTTTGTGGCAATTGGAATTTCCCATTGAAAGAGCCGAATTCATTTGTTTTCAGGCTGAGGGTATCTGTATCTTTGTAATTTGCATCCCGGAGTACAATCGTTGTTGAATAATCAGCATTAACACTCCCGGTTTTATCTTTTTGGTTTCTGCTCAAAACGATTCCCTTGAAATAAACAGTCTGCCCTGGTCTGTAAATAGCTCTGTCAGTGAACAGGTGAATGCTGGTGACGGGTTTGTTTTCCACCGGTTCATTGTTATAATAATAATAATCATAAGCCAGGTCATTCATAAATAACCTGTCAGCTTCATGTCTTATATCAAGGAGGTAAGAGTAATTGCCATAATTATTACTTTCTTTTTTCGGTTTATCGAGGATAAAGAAACCGTTGGCATCAGTAGTATAACTTTTCCCTTTTTCTTTAATGTATTTGGATTGTTTATAATCATATTTCTGCTCCCATACCTGCACCAACGCTTTGGCCAGTGGCTGGCCATTATCACGGTTCAATACAAAATAATCGTTACTATTATTCACATAGCTGATACCGGATACATAAAAAAACCGGGCACCAATGATCGTTTTATTGCCATCAAATTCCTTTTTATCTGAAGCTACCAGTATATATTCACCAGTGGCAAGTCCATCAATCTTTATTTCTACACTATGTTCCTGCAGATCGTTGGTAGCAGGTAATTGCTGCTGCCAGTTTTTAAAAGGAGTTGTACTAATGATAACAGGCCAGTATTTTTCATCATACGGGTTCATCAGCAGTTCTTTCAATTTTTCATCAGCTTTGATGATGCGCAGGTAAAGGGTATTGATATTTTTGTAGTTAACCAATGACCGGAAAGATTGACCCGGAACATTTACTTTTTCTACGGTGAACTGCAGCGACTTACTATTAATGGCATTCAGCAGGTTATAAGCATTGATCTTTCCTTCAGAAGAATCTGTTTGTTGAAGCACTTTTTCACAAATTTCTTTTGCTTTTAGCCGGTCAAACCGGTAAGTGGTATCACCATAGGGTTTATAGCTGTCTGCTTTTTCATTATAGTATTGTGCCAGCAAATACCAGGCTTGCGAGGCTGCCGGCATATTTTCGTATTGATACGCTATATGATTAATGGCATTGAAATATAACTTGTCTTTATCCGGGTGTGTCGAGTTAGTATTTACAAATTCAATTCGCTTGATATCTGCATCAATTAGTGCATCCGGCTTTTTATCGGCAAGGTGAAAGTTGATCAGCTTTTGATAAATCAGCAGTGCTTTATGTTGTAAGGATAGAGAATCTCTGGTTGTGAATTTTCTTTTAACAAAATCGGCAGCAGGGTCAAAAGCACTGGCCTGGTCAATTTCAAAAGCATAAGCAGGCTTATTGATATCTCTTTCATCATTTTCAAAATAACTGATGGCGCGGTGGGCCAGTAAATCGTATAGGGTG
Organism: Chitinophagaceae bacterium; assembly: GCA_041738795.1. Taxonomy (GTDB): domain Bacteria; phylum Bacteroidota; class Bacteroidia; order Chitinophagales; family Chitinophagaceae; genus JJ008. The sequence goes on from JBGSPB010000014.1 coordinate 685,232, forward strand.
GGACGGAGATGGCGGACATTTCCCCTGATAATAATGGCATCAAATGGTTCCAGTTTTGTTTGTTGTAATAATTTTTCTTCTTTTACGGATTGCAGGTACAACTCCCCGATCTTTTTGTGAAAATCTACGGCATCCCATGTGGCAATATCTGTTTTATTGAACTTTTCTGTTTTAGTTCTGTCGTAAAGCTGCCAGCGGTGCTGCTGGTAATAGTTCCAGTACATTTCTGCTAAAAGACTTTTCAGAATAGCAGTTACAGGTTCCTTGCTAAGGCTGATCTCTTTTTCTACTTCTGCAATAGAAAAGACTTCATTGTCCTCCCGGTTTTCTGATTGCAGACCAGTCATGTAAACCAGTGATTTGATGACCTGGGCATCCTGCTTTTCCTTTTTGGCCAGCACATATATTTTTTTTACTTCGGCCAAAGCAGACTTAGGAAGTTCTTTTTTGTTAAAGGCGTCCACTTTCTTCCACTCGTTATCATAGTTCTTTATGGGTTGCTGGCTTCCGGCTTTCATAGCGAATAAACTGAATAGGCTAACGGTTAGGAAAAAGGTTCTTGCTGTTTGCATTTTCATGCTTCAAAAATTTAGTACAAGGTAATTAATCTGATGCGGGTATATGATGCTTTAACTCATGGTAATTCATAATTTTCCCCCTTAAAAAGATAAAATTGACTGCCCGGTAAGATAATAGGAAAATTTTTTCCCGTAGCTGGCGCAAAAAAACGGATTCTGAAACCCTTTACTGGTTTGTAATCCTGCATAATCCTGCAAATTCCCTTTTGGATTTAGTTTTTGCTTTAACATTTCGTTGAATGATATTTTGGTACGATGGCATGGCTTTGGAAATAATCAAAGAGGAAACAAATTTTGATCACCAATTAAATTTACAATCATGAAAAAATTTTTTACACTCTTTTTTGCTTCCTTGTTTTCACTTTCCCTGCTGGCCTTTGAAGGCAGTCGTCTCAGCATCTCTTCATTGGCAACCAGTGCAGAAATGAAAATTGAAGTGGATGGCAGAAAATTCACCATGAAAAATAACAGTATTACACTGAGTTACCTTGCTGAAGGATACCACCAGGTAAAAATTTTCCGGGAGAAGAAAGGAAAAGGGTTCGCCTTTGGCCGTAATGATGTAATAGTTTACAGCAACTCAGTGTTTCTGAAGAGAGGCTTTCATCTCGACATTACGGTGAACCGTTTTGGCAAAGTACTGCTTGATGAACGCCGTATTGACCGGGACGATGACTGGTACCAGGATGAAGACGATTATTATGATAATGGCAATGGTGGCTGGAATAATGGGTATGGTAATGTAATGAATGGCCGTGAGTTTGAAGTATTAAAGGAATCACTTCGTAAGGAATGGTTTGAAGCAAACAGGTTGATTTCTGTAAGATTTATTATTGATCAGAATAACTTCACCACGCAGCAGGTTAAAGAGCTCATGTTATTATTCACTTTTGAAAAAAACAGGCTGGAAATTGCCAGGTATGCTTATTCAAAAACAGTGGATAAGAAAAATTATTATCTGGTAAACGAAGCGCTGACATTCAGCAGCAGCAAAGATGAACTGGCCCGTTTTATCCGTAACAGCAAGTAAGATAGTAAGAATGGTAAGTGGTGAGAAGGGAATTCTATCCATATAAAAAGCCCTCTGATAATGCAGAGGGCTTTTTAATCTATTTTCTATTCACCAATTACTTTTTCATCACTTCCGCCATTTTCTTTCCGATATCTGCCGGGCTGCTTACCACATGAATACCGCATTCAGCCATGATCTTCATTTTAGCAGCAGCGGTATCATCTGCTCCTCCAACGATAGCACCAGCATGTCCCATACGGCGGCCAGGAGGGGCTGTTTGGCCGGCGATAAAGCCTACAACCGGTTTTTTATTTCCATTTGCTTTGATCCAGTTAGCTGCTTCGGCTTCCATACCACCACCAATTTCACCAATCATTACGATCGCATCTGTGTCGGCATCATTCATAAATAATTCAACCGCTTCTTTGGTCGTAGTGCCAATGATCGGGTCACCACCTATTCCAACAGCAGTAGAAATGCCCAGACCTGCTTTGGCTACCTGGTCGGCAGCTTCATAGGTAAGCGTACCTGATTTTGATACAATGCCTATCCTGCCCGGGATGAAAACGAATCCAGGCATGATACCTACTTTACATTCTCCGGCTGTGATAACACCGGGACAGTTAGGGCCTACCAGTCTTGTGTTTTTTCCCAACAGGTAATTTTTCACTTTTACCATGTCCTGTACAGGAATGCCTTCAGTAATACAGACAACCAGTTTGATACCTGCGTCTGCAGCTTCCATGATAGCATCCGCAGCGAAAGCCGGGGGTACAAAAATGATACTTACATCAGCATTGGTCTCCATTACGCAGTCTGCTACGGTATTGAAAACGGGCCTTTCCAAATGCCTGCTGCCACCTTTGCCGGGGGTGACCCCACCTATTACATTGGTGCCGTATTCAATCATTTGTGTAGCGTGAAAAGTACCTTCAGTACCGGTAAAACCCTGTACGAGGATTTTGGAATCTTTATTGATAAGAATACTCATATAATGTTCTTAAAAGTTGGGCAAAAGTAAGGTATTGACGCTTTATAATAAAGCGGCTTTATTCCCCCTGGTCAGGAGGGGCCAATGGCGCTGTGTCCTTATCAAGCATAAGGTCCATATTCCGGTGGTTGGGAATTTTGCCTGTTTCTTCCAGCATCCGCATGTCTTTGGCATCCTGCAGGAATTCGGATGCGAAAATAAATTCGTTTAGCAGCTGGTTTTTGCTAAATATGATGTCTTTTTTAGAACCTTCCCATTCTTTCCGGCCCTGGTACATATATAAAATATAATCACCTATTTCCATCACACTATTCATGTCATGGGTGTTTACCACAGTAGTCATATTAAACTCTATGGTTATTTCTTTGATCAGTTTGTCAATTACCAGCGATGTTTGGGGATCCAGGCCTGAATTTGGTTCATCACAAAAAAGATATTTAGGATTAAGCACAATTGCTCTGGCAAGGGCAACTCTTTTTTTCATTCCGCCACTTAATTCGGCCGGGAATTTTTTATTAACGCCAGGAAGATTAACCCGGTTCAGAACTTCGTTTACCCGATCGAGTTTTTGTTTATGTGTATTATGTGTAAACATACTTAGCGGGAACATGATATTTTCTTCCACATTCAGGCTGTCAAAAAGAGCAGAGCCCTGGAAAAGCATGCCTATCTCTTTCCTGATTTCGGTTTTTTCTTCCCCCTTCATCGCTGTAAAATTATTCCCGCTGTATAAAACTTCCCCACTGTCCGGTTCAAATAACCCTACGATGCATTTTTGTAAAACTGTCTTTCCGCTGCCACTGGTTCCAATAATAAGATTGCACTGCCCTGCCTTCATCACAGCGCTTACGTCTTCGATGACAACTTTTCCGTCAAAGCTCTTTTTTATGTTTTTTACTTCAATCATTCAATCGATTACAGGAGTAATGCTGATAAAATATAATCCGCAAACAAAATAAGAATACAACTTACCACAACAGCTTTTGTACTGGCCCTGCCAATTTCCAATGCACCCCCTTTTACATAATAACCATAAAAAGCCGGTATGCTGGAAATAATGAAGGAGAACACATAAGCCTTGGTAAGGGCAAAAATTACATTATAGGGTACAAAGAACTCAAGGAGTCCTTTATCATAAATGTTTCCGGAAAGAATCCCGGACATGGTTCCGGCAAGCCTTCCCCCCCAGATGCCCAATGCCATGGCAATTACTACCAGCAAAGGGATCATTAATAAGGCGGCAGTAATTTTTGGCATTATTAAATAGGCTTTGGTATTTATGCCCATGATTTCGAGTGCATCTATCTGTTCACTTACCCGCATATTTCCCAACTCACTGGCAATACGGCTACCCGCTACCCCAGCTAACACAATACATACAAGCGTAGGTGCAAATTCAAGAATTACGGTATCCCTTACAATTTGAGCAATGGTAGAGGGGGGAATCAGGGGGCTAACCAACTGGTAGGCAGTCTGGATTGTAGAAACGGCTCCAATGAATACAGAGATGATGGCTACAATGCCCAGTGAACCAAACCCGATCTCAGTACATTGATGAATAAACTCTTTCCAATACATCTTACCGTTTTCCGGTTTGGAAAACATTCCTTTTATCATCAAAAGGTAACGGCCTATGTCGTTGAAAATGGTCATTTGAGTTGCTAAGATACAGGATGAAAAGAGAAAAGCCAGTAGCGGGGCTATTGGCTTTTCGATTAAGTATTATTTTAACGGTAAGCTCCTGCATCTGCCGGCTTTTCCTTACGAAAACGTTTCCACCAACGGGAACGTTTGACTATTTCATCCGTAGGGGTTTTGCTTTTGATCTGTGCATCTACCACAGCAATTAAAGCCATATTCAGGATGCTGCGAACCGAGCTCCCCAGTTGAAGAATATGAACCGGTTTTTTCAATCCCAACAGAATTGGCCCCACAGCATCCGCCGTCTCCAGTTCTTTCATCAGGTTGTAAGCTATATTGCCTGCTGCCAGGTTAGGAAAAATTAATGTGTTTACATCTTTATCCACCAACTCACAGAATGGATAGTTTTCTTTCATTAATTCTTTATTGAACGCCACATTTACCTGCATCTCGCCATCAACTATTAAGGAAGGCATTTTTGCTTTTACAATTTTTCTAGCTTCAGCAACTAATCTTGCTTCGGGTGAATTACTGCTGCCAAAAGTGGAGTAACTCAGCATGGCGATACGGGGAACAATATTGAAATAACGTACTTCCCTGGCTGCTAAAAGGGTTATTTCAGCCAGTTCTTCCGCCGTGGGATTGAAGTTGACTGTAGTGTCTGCAAGGAAAAGTGGTCCTCTTTTGGTCAGCATCAAGTACATTCCTGCAATCTTGCTAACACCTTCCTCGGTACCGATTATTTGCATAGCCGGGCGGATGGTATCAGGATAGTTCTTGGAAAGGCCGGAGATCATGGCATCAGCATCGCCACATTCCACCATCATACAACCATAGTAATTGCGGTCCTTCATTATTTTTTTTGCTTCATAGGCATTAAAGCCTTTTCTTCCTCTTTTGGCAAAAAATATTTCTGCATACTGGTTCCTTTTATCCTCCATTGCATCACTTCTCGGATCGAAAATGGGTAAACCTTCAATGTCAATCCCGTTAGCATCTGCAATCGTTCTTATTTTATTTTCATCTCCCAGCAGGATCGGGTAACCAATACCTTCATCAAAGATGATCTGTGCTGATTTAAGAATTTTTACATTGTCAGCCTCCGCAAAAACAATACGTTTTGGATCACGACGGGCTTTATTACCAATAGCCCTCATTACATGGTTATCCAGTCCCAATCTTTTTTCCAGGTTATTTACATATTCTTCCCAGTTAGTAATCGGTTGCTGCGCTTCACCACTTTCCATGGCAGCCTTTGCAACTGCCGGAGCTACGGTGACCAATAATCTTGGGTCTAATGGTTTGGGAATAATATAATGTTCTCCGAAACTGATATTGGTTTCATTGTATGCCATATTCACAATGTCAGGAACAGGTTTTTTAGCCAATTCGGCCAATGCTTTTACAGCAGCCAGTTTCATGGCTTCGTTGATATGTTTTGCACGGACATCAAGTGCACCGCGGAAAATGTAAGGGAAACCGAGTACATTATTTACTTGGTTGGGATAATCGCTGCGGCCGGTGGCCATGATGATATCTTTTCTTGCACCGGTAGCGTCTTCCCAGCTTATTTCAGGATCAGGATTGGCCATTGCAAAAACGATGGGATTTTTTGCCATGCTTTTGATCATATCAGCATTTAACAAGCCCCCCTTACTTAACCCTATAAAAACATCAGCATCTTTCATGCCCTCTGTGAGGGATACATTTTTCCCAGCTGTAATAAATTCTTTTTTTAGTTCATCCAGGTCAGTGCGGCTTTCATGGATAAGCCCCTTACTATCAAAAACCCTGAAATTCTCTCTTTTTGCTCCCAAGGCAATATATAATTTCATACAGGCAACTGCTGCTGCGCCGGCGCCACTTACCACAAATTTTGCTTTGTCAATTTTCTTTTTCTGTATTTCACAGGCATTCAATAAAGCAGCTGCGCTGATGATAGCGGTACCATGCTGGTCGTCATGCATAACCGGAATATTCATCTCCGCTTTCAATCTTTGTTCAATATAGAAGCATTCAGGAGCTTTAATATCTTCAAGGTTGATGCCTCCAAAGGTTGGCTCCAGGGCTTTTACAATCTGTACAAATTTTTCGGGATCCTTTTCATTGATCTCAATATCGAAAACATCGATGTCTGCAAATATTTTGAAAAGCACTGCTTTACCCTCCATTACAGGTTTTCCGGCTTCCGGGCCGATATCACCTAAACCTAACACTGCAGTTCCGTTACTGATAACCGCAACCAGGTTTCCTTTGGCGGTATATTTATAAACATCTTCAGGGTTAGCAGCTATTTCGAGACAAGGTGCAGCAACACCGGGTGAGTAAGCCAGTGAAAGGTCTCGTTGAGTTTTGGCTTCTTTGGTTGGTATTACTTCAATCTTTCCGGGTCTTCCTTTGGCGTGGTATTCAAGAGCCTGTTGTTTGCGTAGGTCGTTTTGCATAAATCTGTTTTAATTCTGATCATTCATCACTGAATTTTCATACGGAAGTGCAAGGTACAAAATAAAAACCCGGTGAAATTTTAAAGAAAAGGTATTGAATAAGGAAGTTGTTTAAGGGTGGATACTGCTGCCCAGCCATGCCATCATCCCCATTCCGATTTCAATTGCATTCTCATCAATATTAAAGGTAGGAGTGTGTACCCCTGCTGTAATGCCTTTCGAAGCATTCATAGTGCCCAAGCGATAAAAACAGGCCGGTATTTGTTGTGCATAATAGCCAAAATCTTCAGCACCCATCCGGAGCTCTGTTTCGCTTACGTTTTCTGCACCCATATACAGAGATGCTTTTTTCATTGCATCAGCAGTGAGTTTTTCATTATTCATTACACAGGGATAGCCTACATCGATGTGCAGGTCAACTTCTCCTCCCATTGAATGTACAAGGTCCCTGGTTAACTTGCCCATGAGGCCATGCGCTTTAAAACGCCATTCTTCATCCATTGCCCTGAATGTTCCCATCAACTTTACTTCATTGGGAATAACATTGGTGGTGTTACCTCCATTAAAAGAAGTAATGGAAAGAACGGATGGATTAAAAGGATTGTTATTTCTGCTGATCAATTGTTGTAAAGCAATGACCAGGTGAGAACTGATAAGGATCGGGTCTACTATCAGATGCGGAGAAGCGGCGTGGCCTCCTTTTCCTTTAATTGTAAAATACAATTCATCGGCACTTGCCATAACTTTACCACCACGAAAACTCAATTGACCTGTTTCCAGGATGGTATTTACATGCAAGGCAAGTATAGCCTGCGGTTTTGGATTTTCCAATACACCATCTTTTATCATCAGCGAAGCACCACCGGGATTTTTTTCCTCACCGGGTTGAAATATTAATTTCACTGTGCCTTCCCATTCTTCTTTCAATTCCTGCAGGATCTTTGCAGCACCCAGTAAGCAGGTGGTGTGCACATCATGCCCGCAGGCATGCATCACCCCTTCATTCTTTGATTTGTAGGGGATCTCATTCTCCTCTTTGATAGGGAGGGCATCCATATCGGCACGAAGTGCAATTATTCTTGATTCAGGATTTTTACCTTTTATCAAACCGACAACTCCTGTTGTTGCTTTTACTTCAAAAGGAATTCCAAGCGCTGTTAATTTTTTCTGTACAAACTTGGATGTTTCAAATTCCTGGTAACTTAATTCGGGATGAGCATGAAGATGATGACGGATCTCTATAAATTCAGGAGAATATTTTTTTGCGAGGGCTTTGATTTTTTCTTGCATGGGGCAAAAATAAACAAACCATTCTGTGTAAGAATGGTTTGTCAGATAAGTTGTTTTATTCTTTTACAGTATCGTTTCTTCTTCTCCCGGTCTGGCTGATTTTACTTCAATGATATCTTTCATAATAAAGACGCCTTTCGGGAAGTAAACATTCAGTCTTTTCTGGTAGGCTTCTGCTTCTTTCCGGTCTTTGAAGTTGCCGGCTTTCACTTTGTAATAAGGCGATTGGTGCCATAGGTAAGCTTTCAATTCAGGGAAGTAGGTATATACTTTTGTTTTGGCAGCCAGCGCTTCATCCCGGTTATTGGTACTGATGATCATCAGGCGAAAACCTTTATCTGTTCTTCTTCCGGCCCGGCTGGTTTCTTCGTTGATCTGGGCTTGTTTTTTCACTAAGAGGTCAATACGGGGGTCTTTATGAACAACAACGGAGTTACTGTCTGCGGGCTTTTTCCAGGCCGTGTCTTGTGCAAAACAGGCAGTTGTTAACAAAAAGCCTGCAATTGTAAATAGGAATTTCATGTGCGGCATAAGTTGCAAATATCTTACCAAAATTAGTATCCTCCGCCTGCGCCGGCAATATTCTCAACAGGGTGCCAGGTAGTTTTTATTTCCTGGGTGTCCATTATGAAGTAAGGAGACTGGCCCTCAGTGGTGTACCAGTTTACTTTGTCATAGAAAGTAATGCGTTTCAGGTTCATAGCAGATTTTTCCCTTATCATTTTCTTTATCTCAGAATTGTTTTCACAATAAATGGTTGCATTTACATCCATATGATCAACGAACCAGGAAGCCAGTTCGGATGGCTTTCCTGTTAAAATATTGACAACCCCACCCGGCAGATCAGATGAATTAAGCACTTCCGCAAATGTAACGGCACAGAGGGGTTTTGTTTCTGATGCCAGAATGATACAAGTATTGCCACCGGCAATTACAGGGGCAATCACGGATACCAAACCTAATAATGCGTCTCCCTGCGGAGCGATGACAGATACAACTCCGGTTGGTTCAGGAACAGAAAAATTGAAATGAGAACTTGCAACAGGATTCACAGCGCTGAATAGTTGTTGAAATTTATCACACCATCCGGCATAATAGATCAGCCGGTCAATAGCCAGGTTAACTTCTTTTTCTGCTTTTGCTTTCGGGGAATCCTGTTGTATCAACTCATCAATAAATTGTGATTTTCTTCCTTCCAGCATTTCTGCCATGCGGTATAATATCTGGCTGCGGTTGAATGCTGTACGGCCACTCCATCCGCCAAAGGCAGCTCTTGCAGCCACTACTGCATCCCTGAAATCCTTTCGGGAACTGAGGCAGACATTGGCCAGTTTCTTTCCTGCTGCATTGGTTGGGATATAGTAACGGCCCGATTCTGTTCGGGGAAACTGTCCACCGATATAGATCTTATAGGTCTTCAGCACTTCAAGTCTTCTGGCAGAAGAATTTTTTTCTAATCCGTTCTCACTGATACTGAGCGAAGATTTTTTAATTGCTTTTTCCATGCTTAAAAAATTCAAAAGTTAAAAGTCAAAAGTAAAAAGGGTAGCTACTGTGTTTTTAAATTTTGACTTTTTATTTTTTACATTCAGTTAAATAATATTAACATAAGCTGATAATCCATGCAACCCGCCTTCTCTTCCAAATCCACTTTCTTTATAGCCGCCAAATGGTGATGTTGGATCAAACTTATTGAACGTATTTGCCCATACCACACCAGCTCTCATTCTTTTTGTCATATTAAAGATCTTGGAACCTTTATCAGTCCACACACCGGCACTAAGCCCATAAGGTGAATTATTAGCTTTCTCAATTACTTCATCATCTGTTCGGAAGGTAAGGATGGCTAACACCGGTCCGAATATTTCTTCCTGGGCTATACGGTTACTTTGTGCAACATTGGTAAACAAAGTAGGACGGCAGAAAAATCCTTTGCCCGGCAGGCGGCAGCTGCTTTCATACATTTCAGCACCTTCTTTTTTACCAATACTGATGTATTTATGAATAATATCCAATTGTGATTTGGAATTGATGGCGCCTATGTCAGTATTCTTATCCAATGGATCACCAACGATCAATGACTCCAACCGGTCTTTTAATTTTCTGATGACTTCTTTGGCCACAGATTCCTGTACATATAATCTTGATCCGGCGCAGCAAACATGTCCCTGGTTAAAGAATATACCATTGATAACACCTTCTACTGCCTGGTCAATAGGCGCATCTTCAAATATGATATTGGCGGCTTTACCACCCAATTCAAGTGTTGCTTTTTTATTGGTTCCGGCAATAGCCCGTTGAATTATTTTTCCAACATCAGTTGAGCCGGTAAAAGCAATTTTATTAACGTCAGGGTGATTAACGATAGCCGCACCTGTTGTTCCTGCACCAGATATAATATTTACTACACCCGGAGGCAAATCAGCTTCCTGTATTATTTCCGCCAGTTTCATTGCGGTCAATGGCGTTGTTTCTGCCGGTTTTAAGACAACTGTATTTCCTGTTGCCAACGCCGGTGCAATTTTCCATGCCGCCATCAGTAGTGGAAAGTTCCAGGGAATAATTTGCCCCGCTACGCCCAGTGGTTCTGTTTTTCTGTTGGGAAAAGCATATTCCAGTTTATCAGCCCATCCGGCATAGTAAAAGAAATGATTGGCAGCGGTTGGTACATCAAAATCACGGCTTTCCTTAATTGGTTTGCCTCCGTTGAGTGTTTCAATGATAGCCAGTTCCCTGGCTTTTTCCTGCATTATCCTGGCGATGCGGAAAATATATTTAGCCCTTTCTTTTGCCGCCATTTTCTTCCACACTTTTTCATAAGCATTTCTTGCGGCCTTTACCGCTTTGTCCACATCTGCTGCATTCGCTTCTGCCACTTCGCTCAGCTTTTCTTCCGTTGCCGGATTTATGGTGTCAAAATATTTTTTACTTATTGGTTTTTGCCATTCCCCGTTAATAAACAAGTCGTATTGCTTATTAATAGTTGCTGCGCTTTTGCTTTCCGGTGCTGGGGCATAGCTCCATGAGGTATCAAATTTTAATTTGATCGTGTTGCTTTTCCCTGATTTTTTCGGGACATGCTTTTTTGCAATTGCTTTTGCCATGTAAAAAATTAATTTATGTTACCAGCGACATTAACACGGATGAACTTCCGTTGCGTCGCACTCTTCATCGTTTTATTCGCTTATCATCAAAAAAAATCCCACAGGGCTCACTTACCGGGTATTTGTTACTTTTCTCTTGTTTTTTAATTTTACAACACGGTCAATCAAATAAGCTGAGAACAGAAAAAACTGAACCCACCTCATCCATCTTTTCTCCGGTACTTCCTCCCAAAATTTATAATATATCATGAGGGTTAAGTATGCGGATAGGACAATTATTTGAATCCATAATCCATATCTCCCCCAGAATTTTTTCAACTTTAAATTTTTGCGTCTTTGCTTCCTGGCGTCTTTGTGAGAAAATCTAATCTACCGAAAAATAATTTGCACTCTGGTACAATCCTGTCTTCTCTTTCACTATCTGCATCAGCACATCATTGGCAAGGCTGCTGGCACCAAAACGGAACCATTCATTATTCAGCCAGTCTTCACCCAGCACTTCTTTTACCATAACGAGGTAATGCAAAGCCAGTTTGGACTTGGAAATGCCGCCGGCAGGCTTCATTCCAATCATTTTTCCTGTCTTATAATAAAAATCACGGATAGCTTCCAGCATAACTAATGTCACTGGCATGGTTGCGGCAGGTTGTATTTTCCCGGTGGATGTTTTAATAAAGTCAGCTCCTGCAAGCATTGCGATATCACTGGCCCGGCGAACCTTGTCAAAAGTTCCGAGCTCGCCTGTTTCAAGGATCACTTTTAATCTTGCAGTACCACAGGCTTCTTTAATAGCCGCTATTTCATCAAATACAAAGTTATATTCACCGGCATGGAATTTTCCGCGGCTTATAACCATATCCACTTCATCTGCCCCTTCATTTACCGCATACCTGGTATCTCTTATTTTAATATCTCTCGGCGCCTGCCCGCTGGGGAAAGCAGTGGCTACAGAAGCTACTTTTATCCCTGAATCACCCAATGCTTTTTTCGCCACTTTCACCATCGACGGATATACACAAATCGCTGCCACAGTTGGAATATCTGTCACCGCATCATGCGGATGCATGGCTTTATAACAAAGCTGTTTCACTTTACCGTCAGTGTCTTTTCCTTCCAGGGTGGTCAGGTCAATCATGTTTAGCACCAGCCTGAGGCCATTCATTTTGGATTCTTTCTTAATGCTTCGCTTGGTGAAACGGGAAGCCCTTTCTTCCACACCGACCTGGTCAATCCGTGGAGAAAGGTTAAAGTCCGGGAGATTAATTCTATCTTTTATTACAGGCATAATTCTGTTTTCTTGGTTTCAAAAGTAAAACTATTTGCGGGGATTAAAACTGTGCAAATAATATGTACAACCTGCTGAAAGGTAATTTGGTTTTCAGCGTCAAAAGGACTGTTTCTGCCGTTCATCCCAATAGAGGCAGATCAACAAGTTTTTTATGTAAAATCGTTTTTCGATAACTTTCACTAAAATCTATAAACTGTATGAGAAAACTGAAGAAACTGGCGGGGGCAGGACTATTCTTACTGCTTGCCAACGTATCATTTTCCCAACCTACTTTTCCGGAAAATGGGGTGGCGGATCCAAGGCATGGTCATTATGCCTTTACGAATGCCACCATCGTAAAAGATGCGGGTACAACAATTACAAATGCCACAATGGTTGTTAAAGATGGAAAAATTGTTGCCGTAGGAATCGGATTGAAAGTTCCTGCAGGAGCCGTTGAAGTGGATTGTAAAGGGAAGTACATTTATCCTTCTTTTATTGATGTGTATGCTGATTATGGCATTCCACAGCCGCAACGTACAGGGGCAGGCGGTCAGTTCAATCCTTCCCAACAACCACAATTAGAAACAGCCACTAAGGGTGCCTATGGGTGGAACCAGGCAATTAAAAGCGATGCGGAAGCATACAGGATGTTTGCAGTGGATGATGCAAAAGCAAAACCACTTCGTGAAGCCGGTTTCGGAACTGTTCTTACCCATATAAGAGATGGTATTGCCCGGGGTACAGGTGCTGTTGTTTCCCTGGCCTCTGAAAAGGAGAACCTGGTTATAATTAAAGAAAGAGCTTCCGCTCATTATTCATTCAGCAAGGGTACATCCACACAAAGCTATCCTGGTTCGATGATGGGAATGATCGCCTTACTTCGTCAGACTTATCTTGATGCTCAATGGTATAAAAATAAACCCGTTACAGAAGGTCTTAACCTGAGCCTTAAAGCATGGAATGAAACGCAGGATCTGCCTCAAATCTTTGAAGCCGGGGATAAGTGGAACAACCTGCGGGCCGACCGGATTGGAGATGAATTTGGAGTGCAATATATTATCAAAGCCGGACAGAATGAATATCAGCGTATCAAAGAGATGAAAGGTACTAATGCCACTTTCATATTACCACTCAACTATCCACAGGCACAGGATGTGGAAGACCCCAACGATGCAAGATTTGTTTCGTTACAGGATATGAAACACTGGGAGCTTGCTCCGGCCAATGCAGCTGCTTTTGAAAAGGCAGGCATTCCTTTTTGTTTAACCACTGCTGATTTACGCAGTGTAAACCAGTTCTGGGCAAATCTTCGCAAAGCGATGGAATACGGATTGAGTGAAAATAAAGTTATGGAAGCGTTGACGAAAACTCCGGCGATCACTCTTGGTATATATGATAAAGTCGGAAGCCTTGATGCAGGAAAACTTGGAAATTTCTTAATCACTAACGGCCCTCTTTTTAATGAAAAAACAATCATTCTGCAAAACTGGGTGCAGGGAATTAAATACACAGTAAAAGAAGATGCAGCCAGTGTGGCCGGCACTTATGCTCTTACTGTTACTTCTCCTTCCGGCAAAGAAACATATACGCTGGATGTGAAGAGTGCCAGTGCTGTAACGATGTTTGCAAAAGATACTTTGAATTCCAAATTCAGTTTTGATGGTAAGCTGGTGAAGATCAGTTATGCCCCAATGACCCATCGTCAGCGGCCTGCTATGAACCCGGGTCAAATGCCGGATTCAGCCAGGAGAATGGGCGGAGTTGGTTTCCCCGGTAGAGGTGGAACCGGAATGGATCAGACATTACCTGTTACGGCCACCAGGTTAAGTGGCGTAAGTAATGGAACGGAATGGAATGGAACCGGCACTGATTCTTTGGGGAATCCATTGACATGGACTGCCAGCCTGGTTAAAGCAGCCGAGGCTAAAACCGATAGTGTAAAGAAGAAAGAAGTACCTGCAGTAGGAAAGGTCGTTTATCCTTTCGAACCGTTCGGATGGGATGAAAACCAGCAACCAAAACAGGAAAATATTCTTATCAGGAATGCAACTGTATGGACCAATGAAAAAGAAGGAGTAGTACAAAATACAGATGTGCTGATAAAAAATGGCAAGATAGCAGCCGTTGGTAAAAATCTTACGGAATCATCTGCCAGGGTAATAGATGGAACTGGTAAACATGTTACAGCAGGGATCATTGATGAGCATTCACATATTGCGGCTGCCTCTATCAATGAAGGCGGACAATCGGTAACATCTGAAGTACGGATCGCCGACAATTTAAACCCGGATGATATAAATATTTATCGCCAGCTTAGTGGGGGTGTTACTACTTCACATATCCTTCATGGATCAGCAAATGTGATTGGGGGACAAACACAGCTTATCAAGCTGCGTTGGGGTGCAAACGACGATGACCTGAAGTTTAAAGGCTGGCCTGGCCAGATAAAATTTGCTTTGGGAGAAAATGTAAAGCGTTCCAATTTTAGTATTCCTGGTGGTAACAACCGCTACCCTGATACCAGGATGGGAGTAGAGCAGGTGCTGATCGATGCCTTTACCAGGGCCAAAGATTACCAGCAAGACTGGAAAGAGTATAACACGGCAAAGGAAAAGCTGATCAAAGAAAAGAAATCAACTGTTTCTCTGTTAGCTCCACGCCGTGATCTTGAATTGGATGCACTGGTTGAAATTTTAGAGAAAAAACGTTTCATTACCTGCCACTCTTATGTGCAAAGTGAGATTAACGGGGCTATGGAAGTAGCTAATAAAATGGGTTACACCGTTAATACATTTACCCATATACTGGAAGGATATAAAGTAGCAGATAAAATGAAGAAGCATGGATCATTTGCTTCTACATTCTCCGACTGGTGGGCTTATAAAATGGAAGTGGAAGATGCTATTCCTTATAATGCTGCCATTATGCAAAAAGTCGGATTAACTGTTGCGATCAACAGCGACGATGCAGAAATGGCCCGTCGTCTTAACCAGGAAGCGGCGAAAATTGTAAAGTATGGTGGAGTTACTGAAGAGGAAGCGCTGAAAATGGTAACATTGAATCCTGCCAGGATGCTGCATATAGATGATAAAGTGGGAAGCCTGAAAGTAGGTAAAGATGGTGATGTGGTGCTATGGAGTGACCATCCATTGAGCATCTATGCAAAATCATTGTATACAATTGTTGACGGTACTATCTATTTCGACAGGCAGAAAGATGAACAACTGCAAAAAGAAATTGATGCAGAAAGGCTCCGGCTGGTAAGAAAAATGAACGGAGAAAAAAGAAGTGGTGCTCCAACAATTCCTGCGCAGCCAAGTTACCAGATCATGCATACCTGCAGCGATCATGGGCACAGTCATGGATTATTGGTTATTGACGCAGATGATATTACAAACGAATAAAAACAACAGTAATGCGAAAAATATTTATAGCTATATCAGCTTTGTTCATGATAGCCGCCAATGCACAGGAAACGGTGCTGCCTGCGAAAGAACAGAAAGGCCTGCTATTTATTAAAAATGCTACAATACATGTAGGCAATGGAAAAGTGATAGAGAACGGAACAATCAAAATAAAAGATGGAAAAATTGAAGAAGTTGGTGCTAATCTTCCCATTCCGATGGATGATGTGAAAGTGTATGATATGAAAGGCAAGCATGTATATCCGGGATTGATTCTGCCAACAAGTACACTTGGTTTGGTGGAGATCAGTTCCGTCAGGGCTACACAGGATTCAAGAGAGATAGGAGACATGAATCCGAATGTAAGGGCCCTGGTTGCATATAATACCGATTCAAAAGTTATCAATACACTTCGTTCAAATGGGGTTTTACTGGCCAATGTAGTGCCACAGGGCAGTTTTGTTGCAGGTTCCTCCTCAGTAGTTCAGCTGGATGCATGGAACTGGGAAGATGCCGCATATAAATCTGATGCAGGAATACATGTTTATATGCCATCCTTAATGCCCCGTCCCAGTTTTGGGAGATTTGGTGGCGGTGGTGGCCCCCAGGCACCACAGGTTGATCCGGTGAAAGAAGGACTGGAAAAAATTGAAGGATTGAAGTCATTCTTTAAAGAAGCAAAAGCTTATCATGCTGAAACAGTACATGAAGAAACCAACCTGAAATTTGAAGCTGTAAAAGGGTTGTTCAATAAAAGCCAGAAACTCTATGTGCATGCCAATACCGTAAAGCAAACATTAGTAGCATTGGATTTTGTGAAGGAGTTTGGTTTTGAGGTAGTGCTGGTAGGTGGAAGCGAAAGCTACCAGGTAGCTGATTTGCTGAAACAAAATAATGTATCTGTTATTTTACAACAACCCCATAGTTTACCAACTGGGGAAGATGATGATGTGGATCAGCCTTATAAAACAGCGGCAGCTTTGCAAAAAGCAGGTGTTTTATTTGCTATTTCTGATGATGATCCCCAGACCCGGGGCCGTAACCTTCCTTTCAATGCAGGTACCGCAGCTGCTTATGGATTATCCAAAGAGGAGGCATTGGCAGCCATTTCATTGAATGCCGCAAAAATTATGGGAGTAGCCGATAAAACAGGAAGTATCGAAGTGGGTAAGGATGCCAATATTGTAGTTAGTGAAGGTGATCTTTTAGACATGCGTACCAGTAATGTGACGGATGCATTTATACAGGGAAGAAAAATTGATCTCACTGATAAACATAAATTGCTGAATGAAAAATATGAGCAGAAATATGAATTGAAAACTAAAAAAGGGTTTTAAAAATTCAATTATATAGAAAAAGCCGGATGAACAAATCAGTTCATCCGGCCTTTTACTGATTATTAGGTTCATTATTAACATCTAATTCGATATGTTCTCCGCAATTAGGGCAACGGTGCGTCTTCTTTATTTTGTTTTTTTTGAATTCTTCCTGGAAACCTGCAGCCAGAATACCAGCAGGTATGGCAAAAAAGGCAATACCGGTAAGCATAATTACACTGGCCATTGCTTTACCAAGGTTGGTTAGCGGATACATATCTCCGTAGCCTGTGGTGGTAAGTGTTACTACTGCCCACCAGATAGTATGAGGTATACTTTTAAACTCGCTTGTATCTTCAGTTGGATACATATGCTCTGCAAAATAGATGATGCAGGCAGAAATAATAATAAGGAACAGTGCCAGTATAAAGCTCAGCATCAGTTCATTTTTTCTGCGTTTAAATACATTGGCAATCATATGTACAGATTCTGTGTAGGCAGTAAGCCTGAACAACCTGATAACCCGCAGCAGCCTTAATATCCTTAGTTCCCGCAAATCGAATCTTATACCAATAAAATATGCCAGGATGGAAGGGAGAATAGCAAACAGGTCAATCAATGCGCCAGGTGATAGCATGTACTTTATCCTACCCCAAAAGCTGTGTTTATATTTGTCTTCATGGTTGCTGCTCCATACCCGAAGGATGTATTCAATAGAAAATATGATTACGGATACAAGGTCGAAATAATAGAAAAATTCTGAGTATTTATCATGTACTTCTTTAACCGTTTCAAGGATGACAGCCACAACGTTAAGGATTATCAGCACAATGATAAAAACATTGATGATCTTGTCCCAGCGTTTATCGCCTACTATTTCGGGGTGCAGCAGTCCATGCACTTTCTTTTTTGTACCCTTGTACATTTATCTGCAGGTTTTGGTCGTTCTAAAGATAAAATAAAATCCCCCGGTTAATTCAACCGGGGGATTTTTATTAATGAATTAAATATTGTCAGGTCTAAGATTGGGATTATGCCTCTTTACCATGACACTGCTTGTACTTCTTACCACTTCCGCAGGGGCAGGGATCATTGCGTCCGACTTTTGGTCCGACTTTTATCGGTTCATGTTTTACAACGGGTTCTCCGCCGCCACCGGGTTCAAATTTATCCCTTTCATTAGCAGCGTAATCCTGACCTGCATTATCAACATCGTCTTTATTGGCTCTCATCCTGCTCATGTCTGTCTTTTGCTGACGACCTTCTTTCAACTGCGCATTTTCCTCCTGGATAGGAATAGAAGAATGACAAAGGAATGAGACAATATCCTTGTTCACATCAGCATTCATGTTCCTGAACTGGTTATAAGCTTCCATCTTATAAATAACCAATGGGTCTTTCTGCTCCAGGTAAGCCGTCTGCACACTTTGTTTCAGGTCATCCATGGCTCGCAGGTGTTCTTTCCATGAGTCATCGATCACTGCCAGGGTAATGGTTTTTTCCAAAGAGTTAGTCAGCTCAACACCTGTTGTGCTTAGTGTCTTATCAAGATTGGTTAATACATTCAGGCCCTTACGACCATCTGTGAAGGGAACCACTACATTTTCAATATGACTGCCCTGTGTCAGCCTAATATTTTTGAAAACAGGGATCGCCTGCTTCTGAATCTCTTCTTTGTGGCGATTATATCTTTCCGTTGATTCATTATACAGTTGATCAGTCAGTTTATTTATATCTCCTTTTTTGAATTCGTCTTCTGTAATTTTTGTATCGAGTCCAAAGTTGACAATACAAGCCAGTCTGAAACCTTCAAAATCTTCCTGTTCACGGAAAGAGCTTACCAGGCCTTCAACAAGCGCCGAGAAAGAAGTATCAATATCCAATGCAAGCCTTTCACCAAAGAGGGCATGATTACGTCTTTTATAAACAGCATTACGCTGCATGTTCATTACGTCATCATATTCCAGTAATCGTTTACGGATGCCAAAGTTGTTTTCTTCCACTTTCTTTTGTGCCCGCTGGATGCTGTTACTGATCATGCTATGCTGTATCACATCTCCTTCTTTGTAGCCCAGTTTATCCATGAGGGAGGCGATACGTTCACTGCCGAACATACGCATCAGGTCATCTTCGAGCGATACATAGAACTGAGTAGAACCCGGGTCGCCCTGGCGGCCGGCACGGCCACGCAATTGTCTGTCTACACGACGGCTTTCATGTCGTTCTGTGCCAATAATGGCCAGCCCTCCGGCTTCCTTCACGCCGGGGCCGAGTTTGATATCCGTACCACGACCTGCCATATTTGTTGCAATCGTAACAGCACCGGCTAATCCTGCTTCAGCAACAACCTGTGCTTCCCTGGCATGTTGTTTTGCGTTCAAAACATTATGAGGGATTTTCTTTTGTTGTAACATCCTTCCGAGCAATTCACTTACTTCCACTGAAGTAGTACCCACCAAACAAGGCCGGCCAGCATTCCGTAAAGCTTCTATCTCGTCAATAACCGCTTTATATTTTTCCCTTTTAGTTTTATAAACCAGGTCCTGTTTATCATCCCTGATCATTTTGAGATTGGTAGGAACATTAACCACATCTAATTTATAAATACTCCATAATTCTGCTGCTTCTGTTTCTGCTGTACCAGTCATACCGGCCAGCTTGTGGTACATACGGAAATAATTTTGTAAAGTGATTGTGGCATAGGTTTGTGTAGCAGCTTCAATCTTTACATTTTCCTTCGCTTCCAATGCCTGGTGCAAACCATCGCTGTAGCGCCGCCCTTCCATGATACGGCCGGTTTGCTCATCCACTATCTTGATTGCTCCGTCTATTATTACATATTCCACATCTTTATCAAAGAGAGTATATGCTTTTAATAATTGCTGTACAGTGTGGATACGATCAGCTTTTTGTGCATAGTCATTCAGTACTGTTTCTTTGATTTGTAGTTTCTCTTCAGCGGTTACAGCACTTTTTTCTACTTCGGCCAGCTTAACGCCGATATCAGGTAATACAAAGAATTCAGGATCTTCCCCGGTTTTTGTGATCAGGGTGAGACCTTTATCTGTTAACTCTACTGAATTATTCTTCTCATCTATTTGAAAAAGCAATTCTTCATCAACAATATGCATATTCCGCATCTGGTCCTGCAGGTAATAATTTTCTGCTTTCTGCATTTTTACCCTGATTCCCGGTTCGCTCAAATACTTAATTACAGGTCCGTATTTCGGTAAACCACGATGTGCCCTGAACAGGTAAAGTCCGCCACCTTTTGGATCATCATCACCTTCGGCAATACGTTTCTTTGCTTCATTCAGGCAGTGACGTACGATCTTTTCCTGTTCCTGCACCAACTGCTGAATTCTTGGTTTATGTATATGGAATTGCTGGTCATCCCCTTTAGGCACCGGGCCAGAAATGATCAACGGCGTTCTTGCATCGTCAATCAATACAGAGTCCACCTCATCCACCATCGCATAATGGTGTTTACGCTGTACCATTTCCTCCGGCGTATGCACCATGTTATCCCTGAGATAATCGAAACCAAATTCATTATTAGTGCCATAGGTAATATCTGACAGGTATGCTTTTCTTCTTTCCTCGCTATTGGGCTGATGTTTATCAATACAATCAACTGTGATTCCCAGCCATTCGAAGATGGTGCCGTTCCATTCCTGGTCACGACGGGCCAGGTAATCATTTACCGTTACAATGTGAACGCCTTCACTCGGTAATGCATTAAGGTAAGCAGGCAGGGTAGAAACAAGGGTTTTACCTTCACCGGTTGCCATTTCAGATATCTTTCCCTGGTGCAATACAATTCCACCGATCAGCTGCACATCGTAGTGAACCATGTTCCAGGTAACCTGTCCGCCTGCAGCTGTCCAGCTGTTTTTAAATATTGATTTATCGCCATCAATAGTGATATAATCCTTTACTACACTCAAATCCCTGTCCAACTGTGTGGCAGTCGCAATGATTTCTGTATTTTCTTTAAAACGGCGGGCTGTCTCTTTTACTACGGCAAAAGCCTCCGGAAGGATTTCTTCCAGTACTTCTTCAATTTTTTTATCCCGGTCTTTTTTCAGCTTATCAACTTCCTGGTATATAGCATCTTTACCCAACAGGTCGTTGTAAGGAAGTTCTTCAGCCGCTATATTTTTTGCAGTTATCTCTGCATCGATTGCTGCCAGGTATTCTTTGATGCGCTGGCGAAATTCCTGCGTTTTATTGCGGAGCTGATCATTGCTTAGTGATTGATAAGAAGAAAAAAAATGGTTGATTTTGGCAACATAAGGTTCAATTTTCTTTACATCTTTTTCAGACTTGCTGCCGCCAAAAATTTTTGAAATGAAACCAAGCATGGCTATTTTGATTAGTTATTATGTAATTAAGGTATCAGGTTGTCAAAAACGGTGCTGAAAAAAAATATAAGCCATTTTGACAGCGATTGCCCCGGTTTACAGGGGCCGGCAAAGATAAGCCTTAGTTTGGAGTTTGTTTACAGCTGTTTTGTGGATATTGTCAACCATTTACGGGACTGAAAAAGAAACTCTTATTAACAGATATTCTTCAATCGTTAATGTATCTTGGTGGGCTAAAAATTCTTTAAACTTTTCCGATGAGAAGGCTGTTCACTTTGTTTTACATAATAACTATTTTTTTGGTTAGCTCATGCGGCAGTAAAGATGAAAAAGCTGTTCAAAATCCAGCGGTGGAGAATATTTACTTTGATTACCAGGTGCTGGCAGAAGAAGGAGATGATAACCTGACTGTATTGATCAGGTTCAGAGACGGTGAAGAGGGTGAAGCTATATCGCTTTCGGGTATTTCATCCGTTTCGCTTGACGGGGAAATATTGGTTGCTGATAGTTCGAAGCGAACGGGGGCTTTTTATGAAACACATAAGCCAATAGCAAACTTTGCTGGTAACCATTCTATCCTGTTCAAAGATGATGAGGGAAATGAGTACAAAGAAGATTTTCAATTTCAGCCATTGGTGCTAACCACATATATTCCAGATACAATTAAAAGAAGTGATTTGTTATTTGAGTTGGAAGGGCTTGAACCGGAGGACTATGTGAGAGTTTTGGCGACTGATACCCTTTTTACAAGCGGAGGTATCAACCGGCTCGATACTGTGAATAATGGCAAATTAATCCTCTCACTGGATGATCTGGGAATGTTGGTAAACGGTCCTATTCAGTTGGAGCTTATCAGGGAGAATGAGAACAGGGTAAAAAATGGTACAGATGCGGGGGGTAAAATAGCTATTAATTACAGGCTCAGGAGAGAGTTTTTTCTAAAAGACTGAGCTGATCCATAGAGATTTACACAACTAAGTAACAACAGCGTTACCCGGGGCAGGAATATTTTAATATGACGATGGAATTTAAGCCCTCAGACCATACCTTTGCGGCCAATTTAAGCAAGATTTATGGCAGGTCAGTTAAAAGAGGTTAGAAACCGCATCAAATCAGTTCAAAGTACACAGCAGATCACCAAAGCTATGAAAATGGTGAGTGCTGCAAAACTGCGCCGTGCACAGGATGCTATTATTCAAATGCGTCCGTATGCACAAAAGTTGCAGGAGATGCTCAGTAATATTGTAAGTAACAGTGAGGCCGGATCCGGTATGTCATTGGCAGCGGAACGTCAGGTAGAAAAAGTATTGCTGATTGTTATTACCAGTGACCGTGGCCTGGCTGGTGCTTTTAATGCCAATATCATAAAACTGGCGAAGGCTACCATCGTTGAGAAATATGCTGAACAGAACAAGAAAGGAAATGTAGCAGTCTGGAATATTGGTAAAAAAGGGTACGAGAATTTTATAAAAGGCAACTATAAGGCAGATGCCACTTTCAAAGATATTTTTCTGAATCTTACTTTTGAAAATGTTCAAAAAGCTGCTAAAGCCGCGATGAAGGCATTTGAAGAAAAGGAATTTGATGTGGTGGAAATCGTATACAGCCAGTTTAAAAATGCAGCAACACAACGCTTTGAGGTGGAAAGATATTTGCCGATCCCCAAAGTGCAGAAAAAGGCCGGGGCTGTTAAAGCCGATTTTATTTACGACCCCTCCAAAGAGCAATTGATCGCTGAACTGATGCCAAAGATCCTCAATACACAATTATATAAAGCAGTACTGGATTCCAATGCATCAGAGCATGGTGCCAGGATGACGGCAATGGATAAAGCCAGCGAAAATGCCAACGAAATGCTGAGGGCTTTGAAGATTTCATATAACCGTGCAAGACAAGCTGCTATCACTACAGAATTGACTGAGATTGTAAGCGGTGCTGCTGCTTTGCAGGGCTAAAATGTGAGAAACTAATTTTTGAATTGTTAACTTTTTCATGAAGCTTGCGGCTATTGTTGCAAGCTTTTTAATTTCGAACTGACATGGAGATTACGAATCTGATACCACATATTGAAGCATTGATTTTTGCCAGTGATAAGCCATTGACCACCCTGGAAATAACTGAACTGGTGAATAATGCCTTTGGCTTCATGGAAGATAAAATTTCATTGGACCAGGTAGAAGCTGCCATTGAAGGGATCACAGAAAAATATGCATCTGAATTTTATCCTTTTGAAATGAAGCAAAGCGGAGGTGGCTGGCAATTTCTGACTAAAAAGGAATTCCATAAAACAATTGCACAGATCAATGGCGATAAGTTTCTGAAGCGCCTTTCAGCCGCATCGCTGGAAACACTGGCGATTATTGCTTACAAACAGCCGGTGACAAAAGGCGAAATTGAGGCTATCCGGGGCGTAAGTTCTGATTATGCCGTACAGAAATTATTGGAAAAAGAGCTAATTATCATTACAGGCCGGAATGAAAAATTACCCGGGCATCCATTGGTATATGCTACTTCCAAAAACTTTATGGATTACTTCGGTATTAATTCAGCTGATGATTTGCCAAAGATCAAGGAAGTACTGGCCGAGCAATTAGTAGAACCCACCGTTATTAAGGATTTAAATGAGGATGGAGAAACGGAAGTAAAGTCAGACGAGATTGAAGGAACTGATGATGTGGAAGCATTAGCTGTAACTGAAGGAGGTGAGCTGATCATCAATAAGGAGCAGGGTGAAGGGGAGGAGAGTTAATTAAGGATTTGAATAATATTTAAACAGGAAAGTGGTTCAGCGTTAACTGAACCACTTCTTTTTTATCTTCGCCAACCTATGTCACAACAACTTTCTCACGAACAACTGGTAGCACTGGCTCATCAATTTGGTACACCTTTGTATGTTTATCATGCCGAAAAAATTAAAGAGCAGTATGATAAATTGCTGACCTCTTTTAAAGGTGTTGATGTACGTTTTTTCTATGCTGCAAAAGCGCTTACCAATATCAATATACTCCGTTATTTAAAAAGTACAGGTTGTAATATTGACTGCAGTTCTATTAATGAAGCAAAACTGGCAGCTATTGCAGGTTTTGAGTCCGCAGATATTCTGTACACTTCCAACAATATTGCATTCGAAGAAATAGAAGAAGCACAGCGGATGGGTATTCATATTAATATCGATAGCATTTCTAACCTGAGAAAGTTTGGCCAAAAATTCGGACATAGTTATCCCGTCGGTATCCGGCTACGGCCTAATATTATGGCCGGAGGAAATCTTAAGATATCAACAGGTCATGCCGATAGCAAATTTGGTGTGCCGCTGGAGGATATCGAAGAAGTGTTACAGGTGATAAAGGAAACGGGCCTGTTTATCCGCACCTTGCACATACATACAGGCAGTGAGATAAAAGATGTGGAAGTATTTGCTAAAGGGATTGAAGTGCTGTTTGAAATGGTTAAGTATTTCCCGGAGTTAGAAGTTATTGATCTGGGAGGTGGATTTAAAGTGCCTTATAAACCGGGTGATGAAGGAACCGACATTGAGTTATTGGGAAAAAAAGTAAAAGAAGAATTTGAGTGGTTTGAAAAAAAGTACAACCGCCATCTCCAGGTTTGGTTTGAACCCGGTAAGTATATTGTTAGTGAAGCAGGATATTTTATCACGAAAGTGAATGTGCTGAAACCCGCCGGTAATGCGGTATTTGCCGGGGTGGATACAGGACTTAATCATTTTATCCGCCCTATGTTTTACGGGGCTTATCACGAAATCGAAAATATTTCAAATCCTTCCGGTGAAAAAAAGAGTTATAATGTAGTGGGAAATATTTGTGAAACAGACACATTTGCCGAGAACCGCTCTTTACCTGAAATAAGGGAAGATGATTATCTTGTCTTCTTCAATGCCGGTGCCTACTGCTTTGAAATGTCCTCTCACTATAATTCAAGGTTCAAACCGGCAGAGGTGATGATAAAAGACGGGAAGCCTATTCTTATACGTAAAAGAGATGAACTGGAAGATCTGCTTAAAGGCCAGCCTGAGATCAGTTTCTGATTTCCGGCTTTTCTACTGAATAGCTTTTACAATTAATGTTGTTGTTGTTTTGGAGGTTACAGGTAATGTTCCAAATGAAGTTTCAGTGCTGCCGTTTGAATCGGTTGTAATTGTTTTTTCCCTGATAATTCCGGTTATTCTGTCAAGAGTGATCTTGCCGGTAGATTTATTTTTCATATTAGTGATGGTCTCATTACCCATCATTTCTGCTTTGGTAACAGTATTGGAGTTAGTGGCGAAATCCACTATGATCGTAGAATCGGTTATAGCTGTAATAGAAAATGCTGATTCAAATTTCTCTGCTGGTGTTTCTCCGGATTGAGTCCATGCATCACCCACATTTAGTCCTCCATCTTTTTCCGGGATCACATTAAAAAAACTGGCTTTGCCTTTACCAGGAGGTTGCACCACATCAACTACTTCTTTCATCATATTGGTAATGACAGCCATCCTGCTGTCATTTGCTGAAGCCGTAAAACTTTCAGGCATTACCATGAGTACTTTGCCAAATGGGTCAATGATCATATCATATTTTTTCTCCAGCATTTCTTTGATTGGTTTACCAAACTGCCCATTCAGGTCTTTGGGCTTATCCGAATCAAAGGATTGCTTTTGCCCCATGCCGTCAAAGGAAAAAGTTATTCTGTTAACGGTATGATTAAGTGTATGATTGTCGTCGGTTGTATTGGTTACTTTGTAGGTATGAATACCACTGGCATCAACATTAAAATCGATAGACTGACCCATTGCCTGTTGGGCAACAGTAGTTTTTGTCTGTAAATTAATTTCAAATACTTGTCCCTGTTGAAACTTTAATCGTCCATCTGCCATTTGCGCAAAAACAGAACTGTAAGTAATCAGTATTACTGGAATAAATACACTAATTCTAAACATAGGAAGGGTATATTTTTAAAATATGATTATCCAACAAATTTGACGATTCTTCGCCATATTCGTTGCACTGAGGGGGAAAAATAATTGTTATTACAGGCTTGATTGGTACAACGTATTTTATCTTAACTTTCTATTTTTAAAGACAATTTAAATTAAAAACTATTCGCTATGCCAATAAGAATGACGGATGACCCTGTAGATCCGAATCAACGGGATGATGATGGTGGTGGTGGAAACCGGCCGAATTTTCCCGGCGGTGGTGGGGGTGGCCTGATGTCGCTGTTACCAATGTTGTTAGGCCTGTTTAAAGGGAAAGGAATTATAATCCTATTAGTTCTGGCTGCCGGCGCTTATTTTTTATTAGGAAAGGGAGGCGGTTGTAATGTAGCTCAGGTAGCACAGCAGCTATTTTCAAAAAGTGGGTACAATTTTGATCCTGCTGAATTTAATAAAGCGTCAGTGTATGAAGGATTAGAGGATGATGCGGGAAAGAATCCCTTACCGGAGGCAGTATCATTGTTGCGGTTTGCTCCAGACAGGTCCAACCAGGGTGAACAGGGTAGTTGTGTGGCCTGGAGTTGTGCTTACGGTGCTCAAACTATCTTAACAGCGGCTGCAACAGGGGCAGATCCAAATACCATTCGATTTAGCCCGGCTTATTTATACAACCAGATTAAACTGGAGGGATGCCAGGGCTCTTATCTGCAACGGGCAATGGAAGCTATGCAAACTAATGGAGGTGTGCCACTGAGCCAGTTTCCTTATACTGACCAGGATTGCAACCGGGTTCCCGATGAGTCAGCAAAACAAGCCGGAAGGCAGAATGTGATCCACGGCTTTACCCGCATTACCAATGGTGATAATATCAATGAGATCAGTGTCAGAGGCATTAAAGAACACCTGAATAAGAATGCGCCGGTGGCGATTGGAATGATGGTAGGCCAAAGCTTTATGCAAAACATGATGGGACAGGAACTGTGGGAACCCAGTGATATGGATGCGTCTCAAATGGGTATGGGTGGTCATGCAATGACAGTTATTGGTTATGATGACAGGAAATTTGGTGGTGCTTTCCAGATCATGAATAGCTGGGGACCTGAATGGGGAAACAATGGCATAGCCTGGGTGAGATATGGCGATTTTAAAACCTATGTAAGAGAAGCTTATGGTATCGACCCATTACCCAAAAGAAGTAATGTGGCAAATATTCCGCTGGAGTGCAACATTGGACTGGTGAGAAATGAGGATAAGCAAAATATTGCACTTCGGTTGGCCGGTAATAATTTATTTGAAACGGTGTCTCCGATCAAAGTCGGCACCCGTTTCAAAATGTCAATTGAGAATGCCACAGAATGTTATATCTATGTATTTGGTCAGGAAGTTGATGGTTCCAGTTTTGTTTTGTTTCCTTACCTGAAAACCGGGGAAACAGTTTCTAAACACTCTCCCTATTGCGGAATTACCGGTTATCGTTTATTCCCTAAAGCGCAGTCGCTGGAAGCAGATAGTATCGGTACAAAGGATTATATAGCAATAGTAGTGAGTAAAGATGAACTGGATTATAACCGTATCAACCAGGCCATCAGCCAGAGTCGCCAATCTACCTATGCAGGAAAAGTAAATGAAGCATTACAGAGTATATTGATACGTACTGCGAGATTCAATAGTACTAATGATGGCAGAATTTATTTCAAAGTAGATGCAAATGATAATAAAGCGGTAGCTGCTATTGTGGCATTTGATAAAAGATAATCCTGGTTTGATGAATACGAATGCACCTGAGTTTATAAAAATGATGAAACATCCTGTTAAGTTCAGGATGTTTCTGTTTTTCAAATTGCCGGCTGCCTTTTTTGCCGGTGTAAGAGTAAGGGAGGTGGATGAAAAAAAATGTGTAGTGACAGTGCCCTATAAGTGGCTATCACAAAACCCTTTCCGTTCCACCTACTTTGCATGCCTGAGCATGGCCGCTGAATTGAGTACCGGGGCATTAGCAATGACACAATTATACAAAAGCGATCCGCCTGTTTCTATGCTGGTCGTAAAAGTAGAGTCGGAGTATTTTAAAAAAGCAACTGACAAATCAAGTTTTGTTTGTGAGGATGGTGAGCTATTTCAAAAAACAATTGAAGAAACAATCGCAACCGGAGAGCCAAGAACAGTTAAAGCAAAATCAATTGGAACCAATAAGGCTGGGGAGAAAGTAGCGGAATTTTATATTACCTGGTCCTTTAAATCAAAATTTAAGAAGTAAAAATATTTTCTAACTTATTTAAAATGCCCCGGGAGGAACGACCATGTTCTCTCTTCAGGGGCGGAGGGGTAAAAATGAAAATTGCATTTCACGGCGCTGCCAGAACTGTAACGGGTTCAAAACATTTACTGACTTTAAAAAGTGGTAAAAAGATATTATTGGATTGTGGTATGTTCCAGGGATTAGGGAGGGAAACAGATGTACTGAACCGTAGTTTTGGTTTTGATCCCCTGGAAGTGGATATGATGATACTTTCCCATGCTCATATTGACCATAGCGGGCTGATACCCCGATTGATTAAGGAAGGTTTTAAAGGAAAAATATTCTGCACTCATGGTACCCGGGAATTGGTAACAGTGTTGCTGGAAGATTCGGCAGAGATACAGGAAGATGATGTAAAATATATTAATAAGCGAAGAGCAGCTTCGGGACAGGTTTATCTGCAACCACTATACACTGTTGAGGATGCACTGAATGCAACTAAATATTTTGAAGAAGCAGATTATGGCCTGTGGTTCGATGTCATGGAGGGGGTACAGGCAATGTTTACAGATGCAGGCCATATCATTGGAAGTACCTGTGTGCACCTGAAAATAAATGAGCATGGAAAAGAGACCCGGATAACGTTCAGTGGTGATATAGGACGATACCGGGATGCCATTCTTAAATCTCCGGATACTTTCCCGCAAGCTGATTACATAATTATGGAATCAACCTATGGCAACAGCCTGCATGATACCCATGTTACAACCCCGGATATGCTGTTGCACTGGATTGAAAAAGCCTGCTTGCAGAAAAAAGGAAAACTCATCATGCCGGCATTCAGCGTAGGCCGTACCCAGGAGATTTTGTATTCTTTGAATCAACTGGAAATCGAAAATCGCTTGCCGGATCTTGACTATTATGTGGATAGTCCGCTGAGTATCCAGGCAACAGAGATTGTAAAAAATTACCCCAATTATTTTAATAAGACTATTCAGAAGATAATGCAGTCAGACAGGGACCCATTCTCTTTTAAAGGATTGCGGTATGTAAAAACGGTAGAACAATCCAAATTGCTGAATTTTCAGAATGGTCCTATGGTTATCATTTCTGCCAGCGGAATGGGTGATGCGGGCAGGGTAAAACATCATATCAGTAATAATATTGAAAACAGCCACAATACAATCCTGTTTACTGGATATTGTGAGCCCCGATCATTAGGTGGCAGATTACTTTCCGGTGATAAAGATGTAAGTATATTCGGTGTCATGCATGAAGTACATGCTGAGATCAGCTCTATCCGGAGTATGAGTGCTCATGGAGATTATGAGGACATGAGCCAGTGGCTGGCTTGCCAGGACCCTAAAAAGGTTAAAAAAATATTTTTAGTACATGGAGAGTATGAGGTGCAGCAGGATTTTCAAAACAGGCTTATCCGGAAGGGGTTTCCGGATGTAGAGATACCAGCCCCTCATTATGAAATAGGGCTGACCTGACAAGTTGTATACGCTAAATTTATTACTGCTTTTCCATGCTGGAAAAATCAATGCAGGCAGAAAAACCGATCAAATTTCATTTCTCCCGTTTAGGCAAAATAGCTATTTTTGCCGCCCGTTGCCGGGGTAGCTCAGCTGGTTAGAGCATCGGATTCATAACCCGAAGGTCGGCAGTTCAAGTCTGCTCTCCGGTACTAAGCCTAAATCTTGTTAATCAAAGATTTAGGCTTTTTTATTCTTATTATCTCAGCGTATTTCTTGTAAAAAACCTGCAAAATGCTACACAATGATTAATCTATCTGTTTAATAGTTATAAATACTTGTATTTAGCAGTCCGCTAATTGTAACTTATACCAGTAGTTTTGTTATTGTTGTGAAACCTGGAGAGAAAGTGAAAGAAAAAACAGTGTTATAGGGAGAAGAATCATTTGATCCGCGGCCAGTTTTTTTGACCAGGGGAAAATGATTCTTTACGGGAAGTTCAGGGAAACTTTTTTTTATAAAGTGGATATGATGAAACATACTGTGAAATCATCAAGGCTGTGTGAAACGGCCATTTATCTAAAAATAAAATAATGGTAGTTATGCAGATCAAAAATGCTTTTATCCCTGTGATCATAGGACTGGTTATGTTTTATTCATGCAATGAACAGCAAGATACAGGTGGGAAAGTAATTCTCTATAAGAATGCTAAAATCTGGACAGGTGACAGCAGTAATTTATCAGCTTCTTGCATAGCCATCCAGGGTGAAGCCATTCTTTATGTTGGATCCAATTCAGACAGTATCAAAGCGGATTCAGTAGTAGACCTTCAGGGAAGGATGATTGTGCCGGGTTTAATTGATAATCATACACACTTTCTTAGTGGCGGTTACCAGTTAAATGCAGTAGACCTCAGGAAAGCCAAAACAAAGAATCAATTCATCGCAATACTTAAAGATTATATCATGGCTAATCCTGGCGACACCTGGATCCAGGGCGGCGATTGGGATCATGAAGCCTGGGGTGGTGAATTACCAGTCAAAGAATGGATAGATAGTATCACTGGCAACCGTCCGGTATTTTTGTCACGATATGACGGTCACATGGCCCTGGCCAATTCAGCTGCTTTGAAATTGGCAGGTATTGATAAAAACACAAAAAGCCCTGATGGAGGTGAAATAATAAAAGATGCACAAAGCGGTGAGCCTGGTGGTGTTTTGAAAGATGATGCCATGGGACTGGTGTACAATAAAATACCTGATCCGACTTCGCAGCAACTGGATAAATTATTGCAACAGGCAACTGAACATGCTCATAAAAATGGTGTAACACAAGTGCATGATATGGGCAGCTATGGTGGTTGGATTGATCTCGAGACTTACCGCAGGGCCTATGCGAACCAAACACTTGGTATTCGAATTTATTCTTTTGTTTCGCTGAGTACATGGCAAAAGATGGCTGACTATGTAAAGCAGAATGGAAAAGGAGATGACCTGTTGCGCTGGGGAGGTTTAAAAGGTTTTGTAGATGGATCATTGGGTTCAACAACTGCCTGGTTTTATAAGCCCTATCTCGATGCCCCCAAAAGCACTGGCCTTGTGCTGAACGATACAAACGTATTGCGGAAATGGATACTTAATGCTTCTGCTGAAGACCTGCAAGTGGCAGTACATGCTATTGGCGACAGGGCCAATGACTGGCTTTTAACTGTTTTTGAGGAAGCCAGAAAAATCAATGGTAAGAAAAGCAGCCGTTTCAGAATAGAACATGCACAGCACCTGAGTGAATCAGCAATACCAAAATTTGCTTTATTAAATGTGATTCCTTCTATGCAGCCATACCATGCCATTGATGATGGCCGGTGGGCAGCCAAAAGATTAGAAGATGATCGATTGAAAAGAACCTATGCTTTCAAATCTCTTTTGGATGCGAATGCTAAACTTACATTTGGTTCTGACTGGACCGTGGCTCCGCTCACCCCGTTAGAAGGCATCTATGCAGCTGTTACCCGCAAGACATTAGATGATAAAAACCCGGATGGATGGTACCCTGAAGAAAGAATTACAGTAGAACAGGCATTGCGTTGTTATACAATCAATAATGCTTACGCCGGTTTCCAGGAGAATAATTTGGGTATGCTGAAGGCAGGTATGCTTGCTGATTTTGTTGTTTTAAGCGATGATTTGTTCAGCATTCCTGCAGAAAAAATTAGCGATGTAAAAGTTTTAAAAACCATCTCTAACGGGAAACTGGTTTATAATTCAAATGAATCTACAAAGTAATTTTATTTCCTGGGGTTACTACAAGGCTTTTAGTACCGGGTAGAAATTACCAATGTAAATATCAGAGGCAAAGTACAGGAATTGTAAGCTTCCCTATTTTCAGGCTATGTCAGATTTTTTCTCTTTAAAGTTAATTCACTACCGGTCTTTTCATCGTTCCGAGTCCTTTTTCTTCATTAAGTATACGATAATTAACGAGACGGTACTTCGGGTCGCGGAGGAGCTCTTGCAGTTGCGGGGAAACCATTGTTTTTAATTCTGCATAACGGTGCTTGCTCATCTCTTTCGGCCCTGAAGGATTTAGATCTTCCATCGCACTCATTTCCGGATCATCAAGTCCGATATGAACAACAAATAATTTTGTGCCGCCGGGCTGCAGGTTTTTCACCTTGACCAACATCGTATCCAGTTTATTGCCGATAGGAGCAGAGTATCCGCCTTCAACATCTACTTCATCATAATAGCGGGAAATGGCAACTTTATATTCAGCGGCAAGTTTTTCGACAATGGCTCTTGTTTCCGGGGTTTGCATGGCAGCTCCCATGTGATAGTCAAGATAATCGATCTTCAAGCCTGCGAGTAGTGCTTTATCGATCTGTGCACGGAGTTCTGTTTCAATCTCACTGAGTTTCGGGTTATTGCCGAAGAGTTTACTGCGTGAGGGAAAGAAATAACCGAAAGAGTCAACCAGCGTTGGAACAGCCAATGGGCCCGACACGGGCCCCCAGCGGTATTGCTTCCATTCTGAGTTGAGCGTAAGGTGAATGCCAACAGAGACGTTTGAATATTTTTTCAAAAGCGCTACTCCCTCAGAAAACCAGGGACAGGGAACCATTACAGACATTGAGACAGGAATACCGGTTTCCAGCACTTCTTTGGCTGCCATATTCACGGCATGACACATACCGATATCATCTAAACGGAAAAGGATGGGAATCTTGCTATCAGAATTATTTTTCTGTGCAAAGGACAGTGAAGAAAAATAGAAGAAGATCAATAGTAATGTTAAGCGTTTCATTGTTGATGATATGTATTTTAAATAGTAAAATGTACACCGAAAAGTATACAAGATCTGCAAAGCTCAAACCACCTTACTTTGAATTCATTAATCTGTGACGGCTTCTAACCTGAACATCCCACAGGTTCCTGTTCCCGTTGTTCTGGCGTTAATTAAGGCTAGTTCCGGATTATGAAACTGTATGAAGTTAATAAAATTCTTCACCTGCACAGTCATTTTCAATTTTCACTTTCCAGGCCTAAATCTTTAATTTATAAGAATTTGGGCTGATTGAAAAAAACCGAGCTGAAATTTGTGTAGAACAGAAGAGTTTATCAGAAAACAGGTGTTTTCTTTTAATGACGACTATCACCAGCCACACTGACCGTCTTCATTCAAAAAGTCCAATGTTTTCAGCAAATTTGGTAAGAATTAAAGCTTGTGGTACAAACAAGACCTTGGAGGCAGTTTCTGGATGAGGCCGGGGATATTTCCCGTTTTACAGGAAGATTTTTTTCTCAATGGTTCCGGCCACGATACGAAGTAGCTGAATTTTTCAGGCAATGTTTTATTATCGGGTACAAATCTTTACCGCTGGTTGGATTGACTGGTTTTATCATGGGGTTGGTATTGACGATGCAATTGCGTCCTTCTTTAGTAAGTTATGGAGTAGAGTCACAACTGCCGGCCATGGTAGGTATTGCTATTGTCAGGGAAATTGGTCCTGTTATTGCCGCTTTGATATTTGCAGGAAAGATCGGAAGTAGTATCGGTGCTGAATTGGGTTCTATGAAAGTCACAGAGCAGATCGATGCTATGGAAGTCTCCGGTACAAACCCTTTCAAATACCTGGTGGTAACAAGAGTGCTGGCTGCCACGCTGATGTTACCTATACTGGTAATGCTGGCAGATGCAGTTTCATTATACGGAGCTTACCTGGGTGTTAATATTCGCGGTGTAACCAGTTTTGATCTGTTCTGGCAACAGATATTTGACAATCTCTCCTTTGGCGATGTGGTACCTGCTTTTGTTAAATCATATTTCTTTGGTTTTGCGGTGGGTATAGTCGGTTGTTATAAGGGCTATAATTCCCGGAAAGGAACAGAAGGAGTGGGACGGTCTGCTAACTCAGCAGTCGTTCTTTCCTCTATACTTATTTTTATGATTGACCTGATTGCAGTACAAATTACAGATCTTCTCCATCTCAACTAATTTTTATGCTGGCAACAGCTTCGATAGTAACAGAAAAAAAAATAATAACAGAAAAAGAGAAAGTTATTGCCATCAGTCACCTGTATAAATCATTTGGTGATAATAAAGTGTTGATAGATTTCAACCTTTCACTCTATGCAGGTGAAAATGTTGTAGTGTTAGGGAAATCGGGTTCAGGAAAATCTGTTTTGATAAAATGTATTATTGGCCTGCTGGAACCAGATAATGGAACCATTGAAGTATTTGGGAAGAATATTCCTGACCTGGGACATGATGCACTGGATGAGATGAGGGTAAAAGTAGGTTTCCTTTTTCAAAGCAATGCTTTATATGATTCAATGACCGTCAGGGAAAATCTTGAATTTCCATTGCGCCGGCATACTATTAAAATGGCACAAAAAGAAACAGAAAGACTTGTAAAAGATGCACTGGAAGATGTTGGACTGGCGCATACAATAGATATGATGCCTGCTGAATTATCCGGCGGAATGCGTAAAAGAATTGCACTGGCAAGGACACTTATTTTGAAACCAGCTATCATTCTTTATGATGAGCCGACAACGGGATTGGATCCCATAACAGGTAAAGAGATCATTGATCTGATGATTGAGATTCAGAAAAAATATAACTCGGCTTCCCTTATTATTTCGCATGATATGAATTGTGTACGGATGGCATCAGACAGGGTGATTATGCTGATTGATGGTAAATGTTATGCGGGGGGAACCTATGATGAACTTAAAAAATTAACTGATCCTAAAATCAAAGAATTCTTTGAATAAATTTTATGAGTAAGAATATGGTTTCTAATATTAAGCTGGGTTTATTTGTGATAGTAGGTTTGCTGTTCCTGATCCTGCTGTTGTATATGATTGGCCGGAATGAAAGCATGTTTGGAGACTACTTCAGGCTAAAGGCCAGGTTTCATAATGTACAGGGGTTGAATTCAGGAAATAATATCCGGTTCTCCGGTATACAGGTAGGCACCGTTAAAAAAGTAAAAATATTGAATGATACGCTGATTGAAGTAGACCTGCTGATTGAATCCAAAATGAAAAATTATATACATAAAAATGCGATTGTATCTATAACGACTGACGGCTTAATGGGAAACAGGGTGCTGGATATTACACCTTCCAAAGAGCCAGCTGCCCTGGTAGAAGAAGACGATATCCTGGTCACTAAAAAAACAGTGGATATGGGTGATATGCTGCAGACACTGGCCAAAACAAATAATGATGTTGCATTGATTGCAGCCGAATTAAAGAGTACCATGCAACGGATCAACAGTAGTACGGCTATTTGGACATTATTAAATGATAATACACTGCCAGAAAACCTGCGGGCATCTTTGTCTAATGCAAGAGCTGCTACGGCAAAAGCTAATACTATGATACATGATCTCAACCAGTTGGTCGTGGATATCAAAGAGGGAAAGGGTTCTTTGGGAGCATTACTTACCGATACTGTTTTTGCCACTAATCTGAATGAAGCGATTATAAAATTTAAAACAGTAGGAGAAGATGCAGACAAGCTGGCTCTGGAACTGAATTCACTGACCAAAAATATCCGGAACGAAATAGACAATGGTAAAGGGCCATTAAACACCCTGTTAAAAGATTCTGCCATGGTTCGTAATCTGAATCGGAGCATTGAGAATATACAAAAAGGGACGGCCGGTTTTAATGAAGTTATGGAAGCCATGAAACATAATTTCTTATTAAGGGGATATTTCAAAAAGCTGGAGAAACAGAAAGCAAAAGGTATGTAGACGCCGGAACCTGAATTAGTTACACTTCTGTATTTAAAGTACAATGTATTATTACACCGTTGATTAAATTCTTTATTTTCGGTATAGCTGCCGTTCATATCGGTCAGTAATAAATGATATGATCATTATTCGTTTAGCCAGATCATCTGATGCGGAAGGAGTTCTGGCAATATATGCACCGTATATTGAAAAGACTTCATTCACCTTCGAAACAGAAGTACCTTCTCCTGAAATTTTTGCAAACAGGATCAATTCTTATCTTGAAAACTGGCCCTGGCTGGTATGTGAAATAAATGGATCGATTGCTGGTTATGCTTATGCATCCCGCTATCGTGAGAGGACAGCGTATCAATGGTCAGTGGAGTGCTCAGTATATATACATGATGATTTTCATCGACAGGGAGTGGCCAGGGCTTTGTATACAGCACTGTTTGAAATATTGAAAAAACAGGGATTCCGGAATGTGTATGCTGTTATCAATTTACCAAATGTGAACAGTGTTGCCTTTCATGAAAGTTGCGGGTTCAATTATTTTGCCACCTATGAAAAAGTGGGCTATAAGTTGGGCCAATGGAAAAATGTAGGCTGGTGGAGATTGATTTTAAATGAATTTAGTGATGAACCAGCTGCACCTGTTTGCTTTTCTCAATTGGAGAAAGATTTCCTGCCGGATGTTTTTCAAAAAGCAATACTCCTGCTCCATGATAAAAAAAGCCGCCCCAATAAAGGGACGGCTTGAATATAGCGGGCAATCGTTCTAAAAGCTAAATGCGATACGGACAAACAAGCGACGTCCGGCTGTTCCCATCTGCACAGCATCCCACGCACCACCTGTTTCTGTATTATAGGCCCAGTCTTTTGCTCCTTTTACAACACCAAAATCAGGGTGTGCATTCAGCAGGTTGTCAACACCTGCATGCAGTACCAATTTTTTAAATATCGGGTGGCTGGCATAAATATCTGTCACCAGTTTTCCTGAATAGTCAAACTGATCCGGTACATCGCCACTGCCATTGTCAAGTGGTACTGTTGGAGAAATACCTAACCCATCCTGGCCATAACCGAGCAAAGTAACTTTTCCAAAATAGGTTAACCTTGTACCCAGTGTCAGTTTCTTTCTGCCGTATTCAAAACTCAATGCTCCTTTCATATTCGGTGCAGAAGCCAAAATGAATTTCTGTTCCCTGTCACTCAGGAATGTCTGCTGTAAAAATGCAGACCCGCTGAGTTTATCAGGCACATTGATCTTATCAATCTCCATTTTCTGAATATTACCTGCAAACAAGGCACGGAAGCGGTTGTCTCCTACTTTTTTATTGTATTCTATAACTACATCAACACCCATATTGGTTGTATTGACAGCATTGGCAAAGAATTGAGCATAGCTCACATTTAGTGCAGCCATCTGTGAGGCCAGTCCCGGATCAAGACTAGGATCACTGCCATCAAACTGCCCGCTTATCACTACACGGTCTTTGATTTTTGTCATATATCCATCCAATGTTACATTCAGGGTTGGCGTTGCTTTCCAGGTAAAACCAACACTGGTGCTGAGACTTTTCTCCTGCGTCAGGTCAGGTATGCCTGCAGCTTTTGCCAGTGAACTGTAATTTGGTGCAATTTTTACTTCTGCAATGTTTCCTGCCTGCACGGTAGTGAAAGTAGAACTGAAATTTATCTGTTGCAAAGACGGCGCTCTGAAGCCAGTGCTAAAGGAACCTCTCAGGTTAACAGTCTTGGAAGCTTTAACCCGGGTAGCAAATTTGTAGTTATGGGTAAAACCAAAATCGCTGTAGTTCTCTAAACGAACAGCCAGGTTAACCAGCCAGGCCGGAATGATATCAAATTCAGCATCAGCATAAGCACCAAACACTTTACGCTGTGCATTCACTTCATCATTAGGTTGATAACCGGGGAAGCCCTGTGAACCCGTTGCCTTATTTCCTGACAGGTCATAATTAGTATATGAAGCTGCTTCACCTGCATATATCTGGTAATTTTCATACCGGAATTCAGCACCCAAACCAAGATTGAAATTTTTGGCAAATTCACGGCTGAAGTTCAGGTTAGTGGTGTTTTGTAAAAAAGAAAAACCTCCGTCATCAAAAAAGGTTTGAGCAGAACCTAAAGAGGCATTAAATGTTTTATCTCCATAGAAATGAAAATTGTTTTTACCAACGGTATTGCTCAGGTCCCAGTTCCAATTGCCCCAGGCCACACTTTTAACTCCTCCTGTAATAGAGAAATCTTTAATCTTCGTTTGTATATGAGGGCTATACCATATCTCTCCGTCACTTCCTGTTCGCATTATTTCGGGAACAAAAATCAAATCACCGAATGCATCTGTAGGAAAACGATCGGGCCTGGCAGACCAGTTGCGGGTGAATGCATAGGCATCAGATGATTTACTGTTGTGGCCACCATAGGAATATAAAGTTGCCTTTCCTTTGGTAGGCAATTCCAGGTTGTAGAAAGTACCAAAAGTGTTTACACCAGCATCACCATGACCCCGGCGATAAATATTCAGGTACATAGCATCATCGTCTGAGATATAATTATCAGTCTTTAATGCCTGGCGGAATGTCTTGGAAGTACTCACTCCTTCGAAGGTGAGGTTGATAAAACCACCTCTTTCTCCTAGAGGTAATCCGAAATTCACATTGGCAGCTATTGATTTGCCGTCAATCTTACCTGCATGTTCGTAATCCTGGTGAAGACCTGATTCAAATGCAGTATTGAATTTTGGATCATAATAACCAGCCACGCCTACAGAACCAGTTATCTGGTTCACAGATTTTTTGGTTATTAAGTTGATAACACCGGCAATGGCATCTGAACCATATTGTGCGGAAGCGCCATCTCTTAATATTTCCACTCTTTCAATAGCACTCGCAGGCAATGCATTCAGGTCAGTTCCTGAATTACCGCGACCTCTTGTACCAAACATGGCAACAAAAGCTGTCTGGTGGCGACGTTTACCATTTACTAATACTAATGTTTGGTCAGGACCAAGGCCACGTAATGTAGCGAGATCAACATGGTCTGCACCATCACTACCACTTTGCTTGTTATAGTTGAAGGATGGGGC
The DNA here is from genome assembly GCA_041738795.1 of Chitinophagaceae bacterium. Classification (GTDB taxonomy): domain Bacteria; phylum Bacteroidota; class Bacteroidia; order Chitinophagales; family Chitinophagaceae; genus JJ008. The sequence goes on from JBGSPB010000014.1 coordinate 724,649, forward strand.
TGAATAATTTAATACGGATGTCAGATCCATCCTGGCGGTAGAAGATGTGGCCTGTGACACATTGATTACATCAACGGGAGCAGTGGTTTCCGTTTTCACCCGGCCGGCTCGTCTGGAGCCCACCAGTACCACCTGGCTCAGTTCTTCAATAGATTGGGCAAGGGTGATGTTTACCGGGCTGGTAACATTGGCTTTGATGGTTTGTTGTACAAAACCAATGGATGAAATTTCGATTTCATCATCCGAATTAACGGTCAGGCTGAATGTTCCATCGGCGCCTGTCAGCGCCATCTTACCAGTTTTTTTTGATTTAACTGAAACGCCTGCCACAGGTAACCCGTTAGCATCGGTTACTTTACCGGTTACGGGTTGCTGTGCCATGACAGTTACCCCTATACACATAAAGGTGAGTAATAGAAAGAGCGCCTTTCTCATATAAGTTAGTTTTGGCCTGTCTGCCGACAGGTAGATTAAAAGATGACTTAAATATAAAGGAAATTATATTGAAATGAAACGGCTTTCTATCAAGCGATGTGAAAAGTGTAACCTGCAATAGGGTAAATTAAGGTGGAAAAATTGAGTAACTACTGGAAACATACTTATAAATATCTAAACTGGCGGGTTAAGCGGTTTATAGGTTATAATAAAAAAAGCTGCATCAGCAGCTTTCAAAAAAAATAAGAAGGCACAGACATTATTGTGCAGCTACAGCAGTTATTTTTTCTGTAACTACTTTTCCCGGGTATACTTCCAATGCTTTCTCCAGGCAATCCATTGCTGCATTGATTGCATCGAGGTTTAATACATATGCTAACCGGACTTCATTCTTACCCAATCCGGCAGTACCATAAAAGCCGGTAGCAGGTGCCAGCATCACGGTCTGGTTGTTATAAGAGAATTCTTCCAGCATCCACTGACAAAATTTATCACTATCGTCAATAGGGAGTTGGGCTATGGCGTAAAAAGCACCGCCGGGATTAGGGCAAAAAACTCCCTGCATTGCATTAAGGCGTTGAACTAATAAATTTCTCCTAAGCAGGTATTCTGCTTTGGGGGCATCAAAATAACTATCAGGAAGATCAACGGCGGCTTCACCCATTATTTGTGCCAGGCCCGGCGGACTTAGCCTTGCCTGTGCAAACTTCATCGCCGTATCGTAGACGGCTTTATTTTTTGTAACAAATGCACCTAACCTGGCACCACAAGCACTATATCTTTTAGAAATGGTATCCATCAACACCACATGCTGGTCCAACCCCTGGAGATGCATGGAACTAATATACTCCCCATCATAGCAAAACTCACGGTATGCCTCATCGCTGAAGAGGTACAAATTATATTTGATACATATTTCTTTTAGTGCTTCCATCTCATCCCTGCTGTATAGATAGCCAGTCGGATTATTCGGACTGCAGATGATGATGGCTTTTGTTTTAGCAGTTATCACTTTTTCAAAATCATGAATGGGGGGCAGGGCAAAACCCGTTTCAATGCGGGACGTAATTGGTACCACATTTACCCCGGCAGCACAGGCAAAACCATTATAGTTGGCATAGAAAGGTTCAGGAATGATCACTTCATCGCCTGGATTGAGGCAGGTAAAGAAACCAAACATGATAGCCTCGCTGCCACCAGTGGTTATCAGTATCTGGTCATGACTTACATCAATGCCCACTTTCTTATAATATTGCACCAGTTTACGACGGTAGCTTTCATTACCTGCACTGTGACTATACTCCAGTGTTTTGATTTCGGCATTTCGAACAGCATCCAGTATAGCTGGTGGCGTTTCAATGTCAGGTTGTCCTATGTTAAGGTGATATACTTTTATTCCTTTCTTCTTGGCTGCCTCAGCATAAGGCACCAGTTTCCGAATCGGAGAGGGGGGCATCTGGTTACCCCGTTGGGAGATTGTTAGCATAGTACAAAGGTAAGAACTGATGATGGAATAATGTATGAAGCTTCGGGAATCAGGAACTTCTGCGGGGCTTTTTTTTAATTATAATTCAACAATTATACCATGTGAACCTTCATTTCATCAATATGTCAAAATAAAATGATAGTAAGTATGACTGGTATATAAATAAGATGCAGTTTTTAAGTACATCTCTAACAAAAGCTTATAAATAAAAATCTTTGCCGAAAATTATTTACAGACAATGGCCTTTATTGAAGTTATTTTTCTTCTTTGTTCTGCTTGTAATTTTTTTTCTTTTTTTGGGTGAAAATCATTTTACTTATTTTATAAAAATAAAACTACCGCCGAATGCTCCCCAGTCTTTACTGGTAACCCCGTTCCGAATACTTCCTTTATACGATGCTTGTCCGGAACGTATCTCAATACTGACTGTGCCGCCATTTTGTGCTGTGATTAATCCTGCATGAACAGCAGCACTGGCAATGGAACAATCATAAGTGTAAGTATCAGTACCCCAAACCCGGCTGGAGATAGTACCACCGGCCGGGAAATAAAATGTGTACCGCTGACCTATATTATTAGCATACTCATTAGCTTGTGTGGCCCAGGTTCCCTGGATAGCAGTTGGAGTGAGTACGGGTTGGCCTTCATTTCCATCAACAAAAACAAAACTGCCGCCGAAAGCTCCCCAGTCTTTACTGGTAACCCCGTTCCGGAGACTTCCTTTATACGATGCTTGTCCGGAACGTATCTCAATAGTGACTGTGCCGCCATTTTGTGCTGTGATTAATCCT
>JBGSPB010000016.1:0-40326 GCA_041738795.1 Chitinophagaceae bacterium
TGTTGGCGCTGATACAGAATTGGTCAGGCTTAATTGCTGCACGGAACCAGTACATATCGTTGCTGACGCAGGGTTCACTACAGGTACCAGGGCATTCACCGTTAATGTAGCAGGTGGTGAAGTGAAGTCTACTGCAGAACAAGCCCCCGTTACCAAAGCACGGTACTGGTATCCGTTATAGGTCTGTGGTATATTGGTCAGACTCAGGGTCGCTGTAGTAGCGCCACTGTAAATACCTCCATTGGTTACAGTCTGCCAGATACCGGATGCACTTGTACGGAACTGCCAGGAATAAGTTGGTAAACTACCCGCAGCCGCTACCGTAAAGCTTGCATTGGCACCACATACGATCGATACACTTGTGGGTGCACTTGTAATCGTAGCTGGCACACATGGAATCAGGTTCACATTATAATCTTCAGTTTCTCCAAAGAATCCCCCGGTACAAGCTTGTGCTCCGGTTAATGCTGTATTCCAACGAACCCTAACTCTCATTCTCGTTGTACCAGTAAGGGCTGATCCCGGTACAGTCACTGCACCATTAATTGTAGTTCCGTTTCCGCTTCCAAGCGCAGTAAATTCTGTAGTCTCAAACTGGCCATTTTTGTTATAATCGATCCAAACAGCCACATGCTCAGTTCCGCCAGGACCTACACTTACACTCATGGGGTTTGGAGCACCAATAAATACATCAGGCGCAGCGACAGCTGAATAATATGTATAACCAGCTCCGGAACAACCCGAAGAAGGATTATTAAGTGTTCCTAATCTCACATTCAATATCTCATCATCCAACGTACACGTCGTTGCAGCGGGTGTACAATAACAGGCTGATGGTGCAGCCATATTCACTTGTAACGGTGTAGATGTACCGGTATTAGCACCACAGGTCACATTGCATCTGTAATAAGTTGCAACAGTTTGTGAGGTTGTCAATGTTCCATTAGTGGCTGCAGCAATATTTGTCCAGGTAGTACCATCCGGTGATGATTGCCACTGATAAGTAACACCTGATCCCGGTGTGGCTAATGATAAAGTAAAATTGATACCCGGGCAAACTGGGTTGGCTGTACTATTTGTAGCTCCCGGAGCAGGTGTACCAGTACAGGCACCAATAGCAGTATAAACAACTTCATCTATCCCGATATAATTAGAATTAGCACCGGAAGGGCCACCATTTTCTACGAAATAACGAAATGCTAACCTGCCGGAAGTTGGTGCAGGTACTCCTGAAATGATAACAGTAAATTGTTGCCAAGTTTCAGGATATGCAGCTCCGTAGGTAGGATTAATATCTAATAGTAAATTGGTGAAGTCTCCAACAGAAGTAGCAGTTGCTCCCGCATTTGTACTGGCACCATTGAGACTCATTCTTACCTGTAAGCGATCAGGGAAAGCAGCACCACCAGTCGGCACCCTGGTATAGAATGTAAACTGGTCACCGTTCTTAATCGAGATGTTCGGCATAAACAGCCAGTTGCTGATCGTATTGGCACCAGTAGTATTATTAAAATTGGCACCAATATAAGCTGTTGCAGCACCGGCTTGCGAAGGAAAAACACCAGAATTTCCCTGGAACCAGCCTGTACTTCCAACCGGAGAACTCAGGTTTTGATTGGCCCAGCCCGGTAGTACAGTAATATCAGTAAATCCCTCACTATAGAGGACCTGAGCAGTTGATGTCTTTGACAAAGACAAGAAAATTAATGCCATGGCAAAAATCCTCGTCAGCAAAAACATCTTTTTTTTAAGTGTAAATTTTGATTGCATATTTCCCATTTTAAATTTGAATAAACACAAAAGCCCCTTGCATAAAGCAACGGGACTTTAAAATTTTCTAAAATTTCCAGTAAACAAGTAAATGTAAATTTTTCTCATTCGCCCGATTTGGTTGTCATAAAGGTATAGTATTCAAATAAAAATACCCGCCTGAGCAGGTATATTTATTTTATGCTATTTTATTACCATTTATCGACTTCTTCACCGCTGGTATCCGGGCTTGTATTTGTTTCAGCAACCGGGGCTTCAGACACAACATCACTTGAAGCTTCAACGACCGGTGCTGCTTCCTGGCTAACCTCTGCACCGTTTTGATTATACTCATCCGGGTTCTCATCATGGTTGAAAGCATCAAAATCAAAGTCAGGCATCAATTCTGTTTTCACATAGTCAACGGCCTCACCCAAAGCTTTAATAAACTTGTTGAAATCCTCTTTGTAAAGAAAAACCTTATGACGGTCATAGCCATTGTCATCAAATCGTTTCCGGCTTTCAGTTATTGTGAGGTAATAATCATTTCCGCGGGTAGCTCTTACATCAAAGAAGTAAGTCCTTCTTTTACCTGCACGGATGCGTTTACTGTAGATACTCTCCATTTTCTTGTCGTTATTCTCGTACGCCACTGTATAAGTTTTTAGCAGTTAATGAATTACTTTAGTTTTGGAAGCTACAAATATAGATATGTTTTCGAAACGGCCAAATTGACAAAAAATCTTTATTTAGCCAATATATGGCCTGCAAAAAACCGGAAATATTGCTTCCCAATTGAGAAATTGGCTGCCCTGCTAATTTGTTCCCCGGTCCTGTTGCTGCTGCCGGAGGTATAATTTTGCATAATAGCCCTTTTGCTGAATAAGCTCATCGTGGGTACCCTGCTCTATTATCCGGCCGGCTTCCAGCACTACGATCTTATCAAAATTGAGCAAAGAAAAAATCCTGTGTGTTATAATAATCGCTGTTTTCTGATGCAGGTAATCATTCAGGTTTGAAATAATCTCTTTCTCTGTCCTGGCGTCAACCGCACTCAGGCAATCATCAAACACTACAATATTTGAGTCTTTGATCAATGCCCTGGCAATGGAAATCCGTTGTTTTTGTCCGCCGCTGAGTGTCACTCCCCTTTCACCAATCATTGTATCGTATTGCCCGGAAAAATTGGCAATTTCCTTTTCTACACTTGCTTTTATAGCTGCTTTTTCAACCGCATTTCTGTTGAACTGCATCATTCCGAAACCCATATTGTTTTCAACCGTTTCGCTAAACAGAAATACATCCTGGGGCACATAGCTTATTTGTTGACGGAGTACTTTCAAATCTATTTTACTGATATTATTACCATCCATTTCAAGTGTTCCGTCTGTCACATCATACATCCTCAGCAGTAATTGCGCAAGGGTCGACTTGCCACTGCCTGTCCTTCCCACAATAGCTACTTTCTCACCACTCCGGATATGTAAACTGAAATCTTTAATTGCTTCTATACCCGTGTGGGGATAGGTAAAACTTACTTTGTCAAATTTAATATCGCCCTGCAAGGGAATGTGGAGAGCTGCAGGCTGGTTTCGAATGCCGGGTTTTATATCCAAAAACTCATTGATCCTTTTTTGTGAAGCAGCAGCCCGCTGGATCATACTGGCGGTAAGACCAATTGCACTCACCGGAAAGGTGAGCATGTTAATATACATGACAAATTCAACAATTGTGTTAATACCAATATTATGCCCCCCGTATATATAATATAACCCTCCGATCATTATTGTAAGTAATGTACTCAGGCCAATAAGCAAGGTAATAGAAGGAAAATAAATAGCTTCCACTTTGACAAGGCCCAGTACATTTTTTTTGAACTCTTCTGCAGTCCGGGTAAAAAAACCAAGCATTGCCTTTTCCTGTACAAATGACTTAATAACCCTGATTCCCGAATAGGTTTCCTGGGCATTTGTGGTAAGATCCGAGAGTGACTGCTGGATCTTCTCACTTCTTTTATGAATGGTATTATTGATAAAGTAAATAGTAATAGCCAATATTGGTAAAGGAGCCAGCACATACATGGTTAGCTCTGTATCTCTTTTTAGCATAAAGAATACACTGAGAGAAATAATAGAAAGAAGATTGGCCAGGTACATGATCGCAGGACCGGTAAACATCCTTACACGGCTTACATCTTCAGTAATACGATTCATGAGGTCGCCTGTACTTTGTGTTTTATAAAAAGCAGTATCTAATTTCTGATAATGATCAAAGACCTCATTCTTTTGTTCGTACTCGATGTAACGGCTCATCACAATGATAGTCTGCCGCATCAAAAAAAGAAAGAAACCACGCAGTAAAGCCAGCACCAGTATTGTGATACCGCATAATGCGACTACTTTACCGATAGAAAAATCACTTCCTCCTACGGTATCGATAAACTTATCTACGAGGCCATCATAATCGGGTTGTTTGGCGGGGGCTTTATAACCGGGAAGATTTAATGACCGTTGAACAAAATCGATTACAAACCCGGTAACCTGCGGGGAAAGAACGTTAAAATAATTGGACAGAAAAACAAAAACGATCCCTCCACCGAGGCGGACACGATATTTCCAAAAATATTTATTCAGGGATCTGAGATGTTTCACTCAAAAAAATTTGCTGCGAAGGTAAATGATGTGTCACTAAAGTTTGGGTTGAAATAGATGAGAACGTACATTTGCGCCGGAGAGATGGCAGAGCGGTCTAATGCGGCGGTCTTGAAAACCGTTGACTGTAACAGGTCCGGGGGTTCGAATCCCTCTCTCTCCGCTTTCACCCTCCTTCGTTAAAGCGATGGAGGGATTTTTATTTTATACCGCATACCCTTTTTTACTAAAAATGCGAACAAATAGTTCGCATTTCCTGGTTAAAATTTTATTCCGGGTATCAGAACATCAGCGTTCCTTCCCTGTATCCGTTTGTTTTTTGAATTACTTTTAATTGCACTTTCTTTTTTGCCGCAAAAGACTGGTCAAGTTTTTGTTTTATCCCATCGTACATACTAATAGGGTAAAAAACAGTCACCACTCCACCCTCTGTAGCTGCTGCATATGGGATATTCTCATAAATGGTATAAAAAACCAGCTGATAACTTCCTTTTACAGTTGCCGGAGTAGATAGAGCTAACGTAATCTTCAGAGAATGCTTGTAGCTGGCGGTAGATCCATCTGCTGTATTGGAAGCAGAAAAAGCGGCACTGCCTGTTCCAATGATATCAATCAACTCCGTTTTATCTTCTGCAGGATTCTGATTCTTGAAAACCCTTTTAGACAAGCTTCCGTCTTTGGCTATCACATTTGGATCATTATCGGCCTGCTGGGCCTGCGAAAAAGTAGACAATAACATCAACCCCATTAAAGAATACAGAAAATGTTTTTTCATGGTAAATTATTTGGTATTATTTTTTAAAAATGCCTGTAAAGTTATGTAAAATAATATGCCTTTGAATATCTGGTTCTCACCAGGCTATAAAATTATTAACCAATCCCTGTCAATGTTTATTAACAATGACCTTACTTTCCAAAATTACTTTCCGTGGAATACTATCGCCTGCTTCTTTGGATGTAATCAGTTGTAATAAGATTTGAGTTGCCTTTTCCGCTTGTTGATAAGGGAATTGCTCAACCGATGCAACAGGGGGATAATCCATATAGCTTGTTATAGGAAGATTAGCATAACTAACAAACGAGATATCCTTATTGATCCTGACTCCCTGGCTGCGGGCATACTTTATAGCATCCAGCGCCACATAATCGTTAAATGCAATTACAGCAGTAGGCCTGTTCTTTAATGCCAGCAATTTATGCATCGCATCATTTGTTTTTGTACCACTGAGGTCAGTTGCCACCACAAAAGCTGTATCCGGCTTTATACGATGCTTCTTTAACCCCTCCTGGTACCCAATTAAACGTTCCCTGGAGTGAAGAATAGCATCAGGGCCTTTAATAAAACCAATTTTTTTATGACCTTGCTGAACCAGCCAGTCCACCAATTCAACCGAACTATTTTGCAGGTTGCAGGAAACAGTATATGCGTCAGGATTGCCAGGTACCCTATCGAAAAAAACAACCGGAATATTATATTTTTCTAATTGCTCAAAATGTTCATATGATTTAGTGGTCTTAGCCAGGGATACTACCAACCCATCTACCCTGTGGCGTCGCATGGTGTCAACAATCTGAACCTCTCTTTCCGTATTATCATGCGACTGACCAATCAATACCGTGTATTTGTTTTGAGTGGCAACATCTTCAATTCCGTTGATCGCCATAGAAAAGAATTCTTCTCCAAGGCTGGGCAGGATGACTCCCAGGGTCATTGTTTTTCCCTGTTTGAACGAAATAGCTGCCTGGTTGGGTTCATAATGAAGTTCTTCTGCTAATTTCTGAACCTGCATCTTGGTACGAAGCCCGATACTCGGATGATCATGTAATGCCCTTGACACGGTTGAAACCGATACATTCAGCCGTTGTGCTATTTCCTTTATTGTTGCGGGCTTTTGATCCATGTAATAAATAGGTGATAAAACCGATACAAGGTATAAAAACGGATCGAATTTCCGGGCTAAGATTATACAATCGAAAAAATGTTTTCAGGAAAAATCAATTAATCAAAATAATTTTGGGATTGGCTGATTCTTTCCGTAAATTTCATGTAGAAAAATATGCCATAATGAATAATGTTTCTTCTGTTCTTACCCGGAAAAATTTTCAGCCTGTTACAGTTTCACCAGAAACAACTGTAATAGAAGCATTAAAAATAATGGCAGAAAAAAATATTGGCTCCTTAGTAATAATGGAAGGTGATAATTTTCAGGGCATCGTCACAGAAAGGGACTATTCCCGAAAAGTAATACTGAAAGGAAAAAATTCCACCGAAACTAAGGTGTCAGAGATCATGTCAAAAGACCTTCCGATAATTAATCCGTCAGACAAAATTGAACACTGCATGGAACTTATGACGATGAAAAACATCCGGTATATGCCGGTATTTGAAAATAATAAACTCGTTGGTATCATTTCTATGAGTGATGTGGTGAAGGAGACTATCCTGGCCCAGAAAGAAACCATTAATCAATTACATAGCTACATTAACAGTTAACTTACACACTCATTAAATACGCAGCGAAACCCCGTAAGGTTTCGCTTTTTTATTTTTCTTCTTCTTTCTTTTCTTTTACCACTACCAGGTCTTTCATTTCCACCTGCATCGGAAGTAACCCGATTTTCACCACCGCTCTTTTACCCCGTAATTCCATCACTTCGCCCACCTGGTGATTGCGTTTCATCATTACCTTATTACCGACTTTTATGTCACCACCAATCTCACTGAACTTTGCATCTATCTTTTTCTGCATTTTACTCACCACTTTTTTCTCATCTTTCTTAAACAATAGCGCCTCCATTTGTTTTATTACTTTATTTTTATTCTCCTCCTTTCTCCATTCAATCAATAATTGTTTCAGTTTTCGGTCCATATCTTTCAGGTAAGCAATCTTTTCTTCCGAAACACGGTTTTGCTCTTTCAGCAGTTCTACCTGTTGCCGGTGTTTTTCTTTGTCCAGCACCTGTACCATCTCTTTTTTCAGCCGTTCATTTTCCTTTATAGCCTGGTTCAGATTCATTTCTTTTTTTTCAATCGCCTGTAAGTCCTGTTCGGTTCTGTTCAATAATTTATCCAGCCTGAAGTGGTCCTCATCAACCAGTTGTCTTGCCCGGTTTATTAAATTTTTATCTAACCCAATCCTCTCAGCAATGGAAAAAGTATATGAGCTTCCGGGTTTACCAATAAGTAATTTGTATTGAGGTTGTAAGTGCTTCTCATCAAAAGCCATAGCCCCATTAATGACACCCGGAGTTTTACCTGCCATCACCTTAAGGTTCAGGTAATGCGTTGTCACCACACCCATGGCATGTTTTTTTACCAACTCCTGTAATATTACTTCGGCAAATGCACCGCCAAGGTTGGGGTCGCTGCCACTGCCCAGTTCATCAATAAAGAACAAGGTTCTGCCATTGGCATTTTCCATGAAATATTTCATATGCAATAAATGGCTGCTGTAGGTACTTAGTTCAAATTCTATACTTTGAGTATCACCAATATGAATCATTAGTTGTTTAAAAATACCAAATTGCGAAGAAGGATGTACGGGTACCAACAGGCCACTTTGTACCATCATCTGTAAAAGACCAATAGTTTTTAATGTAACAGTTTTACCACCAGCATTAGGTCCGCTGATCACTAAAATCCGTTTTGTATCATCCAATGTAATAGAAACCGGGATCGTTGGCTTATTGACCCGTTGATTATACAAATACAATAGCGGGTGATACGCCTCCAGCAAATGAACGGTTGCTTTATCTGTTATGGATGGATATTCCCCCTTTATGTCTCCAGCAAGTTTTGCTTTGGCCCGTATAAAATCATATTCCCCGATCACTTCATGGTAAATAGTAAGAAGAGATGCATATACAGAGAGCTTAGTGGTTAATTCCCGGAGGATCCGGTATACTTCCTTCCTTTCCTCATTCTCCAGCTCATGTACCTGGTTATTCAATTCAATGGTTTCTTCAGGTTCAACAAATGCCGTCTTCCGGCTGTCGCTCTCTCCGTGCAAAATTCCTTTTACCGTTCTTTTTTGCTCTGCAAAAACAGCTACTACCCGCCTTCCACTCATAAAACTTTCTTCAATGTCTGCGAGGTACCCCTGCTTGTTGAGTTTTGAAATAATTTTTTCAAACACTCTCCGCAGCTCATTTCTTTTACGGTATAAATTCATCCGGATTTCCTTCAATTCACCCGATGCATTATCTTTTACCTGTCCATATTCATCCAGCACATCATCGATCAATTCAAGAATCGCTTTCTCGTAATAAGTCCCTTCGAAAACCCTGGTCAGTGCATCATAGGCAATCCTTCTTTCCGTATCGAACCAGCGAAAGATCTTTTCAATACTTTCTGCAAGTTTTCTGATGAGCATTAACTGTTCCCCTGATAATACGGCACCCGGAATTGATATCAGCTTCAACTCTTTGGACAGGTTCAATACATTGTCATTGGGGAAGTAAATACTGTTAACAATCAATTGTCTGTACTCATGACTTTGTTTCAGATCAACTTCAATGAATTCTTTGCGGGTATGGATACGAAGTTCCCGGGCCTTATTGCGGGCATGGTCGGTCTGGCAGTAATTAGTCAGCAGGTCTTTCACTTTATTAAACTCTAATTGTACAGGCGCCGATTCAGGAAAAAGCTTCATCAAAATCCGTTTTAGTGGGTATTTCAGGGCGCTGCAAATTTCGGACTTTAGATCATACTTCTGATCCTCCATGCATTTTATGTGTTTATTCAACAGAAATATAGGCTTGTTTTCCACTGATTTCATCCGGGAAAAGGGTCTCTTATCCCTGCTTTTATCCCATTCATACAATTCCTTATCTTCCGCCTATAATATAGAATTATACTTGTGAGTCTTTTATCTACAATCAAATCAATTTTATGAAGTTAAAGTCATTACTTACCGTTCTCTCATCGGGACTTATTTTTTCCGCCATGGCGCAGAACAAACCCCTGATGCAAACACAAACCGGAAGTGCCGGGGTTAACCTGGATACTTCCAGGGCAAAAAAACCAGCCGGCATTACAGACAAAGTAAAAAGTAGTAAAAAGATAGATGGTTTATTTACTTTATACCAGGACACAGCCACAGGAAGTGTGCAATTGTATGTCAAAAAAAACCAACTGGGTAAAGAGTTTATTTACCAAAGTTTTTCTATTAGTGGACCTACACAGTTCTTCCTGAATCAAAGCATGCACAGGGCCACTTTTGTTTTTAAAGTGCAAAAGGCATTTGACAAACTTGAATTCTCGAGAGTCAATACTTCATTTTATTATGACGAAAGCAATCCGGTAAGTAAGACAAAGAATGTGGATAAACCTGAAGCAGTATTTTTATCAGAAAAATATGTATCAGAAGATTCTGCAGGATACCTTATTGCAGCTGATGCATTTTTTATCAGTGAAAAAATGGACCCGGTGAAGCCAGCCAGTTTTCCTGGTATGCCACCCGGACTTTCTTTTAGTCTTGGCGGATTGAATCCCCAGAAATCAAAATATCATACGATTCGTTCTTTTCCGAACAACACTGATGTGGTAGTAGACATGGCCTATGATAATCCCGGAGCGATCGTATCAGGAGGTCCAGACATTACAGACCCAAGATATGTAAGGGTACGTATGCAGCATAGTTTAATTGAAATGCCTTCCAACGATTTCCGCCCCCGTCGCGATGATCCAAGAGTGGGTTATTTCATGCAACAGGTAACCGACCAGACAAGTATCAGCCCTGTTCCATACAAAGACATGATCAATCGTTGGAACTTACAGAAAAAGGATCCCGGTGCTGTCATCAGCGAGCCCATTGAACCAATTGTCTATTGGGTAGAGAATACAACTCCGCTTGAATACCGTCAAACGATAGTTGATGCCGGTCTTAAATGGAATGCAGCTTTTGAAAAAGCTGGTTTTAAAGATGCGGTACAAATGAAAATAATGCCAGATGATGCTGATTGGGATCCGGCAGATATACGCTATAATGTTATCCGCTGGGTATCTTCTGCTCAGCCCGGTTATGGTGCTATCGGACCAAGCTTCGTAAACCCCAAGACAGGTCAGATATTAGGTGCGGATATCACCGTAGAATGGTTTAGCGGAAGTGCCACCCCAATTATTGACGAACTATTCAGCGGACCTGCTGCTGACAATACTAAACAGGAATTTACTATTCCGGGAATGGACCACAATCATTATGCAACTTGTATCATGGCCCGGGAATTGAAAGCACAGCTGACAACCGGTATGACAGTAGCAGATGCCATGGATGCCAACCCGGCCGAGATCAAAGAAATGCATAAGCAATTCTTATTATACCTTATTATGCATGAAATGGGACACACCCTTGGTCTGAACCATAATATGAAAGCCAGCCAGATGCTTTCTCCATCCGAAGCACATAATAAAGAAATCACCAGAAAGATTGGTCTTATAGGCTCTGTAATGGACTACCCTGCCATCAATATTGCATCCGATAAAAGTAAACAAGGTGATTATTATACTACAGTAGTTGGGCCTTATGATATCTGGGCTATCGAATACGGATATACACCTTTTGCGGAATCAGCAGAAGAAGCTGAACTCAAAAAAATCCTCAGCAAAAGCACAGACCCTAAACTTACATTTGGTAATGATGGCGACGACATGAGGGCACCGGGTAAAGCCATGGATCCAAGAGTGAATGTGAATGATATGAGCAGTGATGCGATCGGATATGCTGAAGAGAGGTTCAAACTTGTGAATAATGTAATGGGCAGGTTAGTACAGAAATACAGCAAACCCGGGCAAAGCTATGCTGAACTTCGTTCACGATATGGAGCGTTGCAGGGACAAAGAAGTAGTATGATTGCTGCTGTGAGCCGTTACATCGGTGGTGTTTATGTTGACCGGAGTACCCCTGATCAAAATTCAGGTAACAAACCATTTACACCAGTTCCATTGGCTACTCAAAAGAAGGCAATGGAAGTATTGAGTAAATATGTATTGGCCCCTAATGCATTTGAGAGTGATGCACAGGTATTCCCTTACCTTCAACCCCAACGCCGCGGTTTTAATCAAAATGGAAGTGGCGACGACTACAGGATCACCAGCGTAATACTGAATAACCAGGGAGCCGCGATTGCACATATATTGCATCCTTCCACGGTACAGCGTATTACCAACAGCCGTCTATATGGCAACCAATACAGCGTAGCTGATGTAATGAATGACCTGTTAAAGGCCTGCTTCGAAGCAGACATGAAGGGTAATGTAAACGTATATCGTCAATACCTGCAGACCGCATTTGTAAAACAAGCAGCTGTAATACTGGATCCCAAATCTCCCGGATATGATGATGTAGCAAGGGCTGCTGCCCTGAATACCGTTAAGAAACTAAAAACACAATTAGCTTCTGCCGTTTCCCTGAATGAAGAAACAAGAGCACACAGGGGTAACCTGATATTTCTGATCAATAATGCACTGGAGCGTAAATAACCAGGTAAAGTATAACTTAAAAACCCATCGTCCGAACGATGGGTTTTTTGCTTTAAGATGACATACTTTCATTTATTTATCCTTAACCTGCAATTCTTCCCAGGAAGTAGTACCATCTTTCTCCCTGGTAAATTCATATTTATCCGTTGACTGAAGTACAATTTCAGCAGTTGTATACACTTTACACCCGGTCATTAAATGTCCTCCAATTGTTTTCCCGGTGTTATCGCTTAGACTGATATGCAGGTGACAACCATTTGTGCTTACCGTTCCAACTACACTAACTATCTCAAAATGACCATTGCCATTTGAAGCCGCTGGCTCATTGGCAAAGCGGATCGCATAATCTGTCAGGCTGCCTGCACAGGTGGAAATCCATCCGGCCTTTATATTATTAGCTTTCACGACTCTCTCAATACCAGCTTTCAGGTCTTCTCCGGGTTTAAGACGAAATGCATAAGTTGAAACTCTTTCCTGGTCCATATTGCCTGATTGACATGCTGTGAAAAATAAGGATGTTAAAATAATTACAAGGCTCTTCATAATAAATCTTCTTTATTCAACACTTCGTAGGTTAATTTGTTACTAATAAACCTACAAACTGCAATTTAAGCAGTTGCCAAAAGAATAATTGACCGAAATTTATATAATGATTTCTAAAACTGAAATAATGAAACCATTTTTAACGGTAGTCATAGCAGGACTGTCAACCCTGTCTTCCTGTGCCCAGCAATCTCCCGCAACAGATAAAATAAAAAAAGATAATAATCATATGACAACCCAACCCAATACGGCCATAGCTACTTTTGCCAACGGATGTTTCTGGTGTACTGAAGCCATTTTTGAAGAATTGAACGGAGTAATTAGTGCGGTGTCCGGGTACACCGGTGGACAAACAGCAAATCCCACTTATAAAGAAGTAAGCAATGGGGAAACCGGGCATGCAGAATGCCTTCAAATTACATATGACACCACAAAAATAACATTTGATGAACTGCTGGAAGTTTTCTGGCAAACACATGATCCCACTACACTCAACCGGCAGGGAGCAGATGTGGGCACGCAATACCGAAGCGGTATTTTTTATCACAATTCAGAACAAAAAGAAAAAGCGGAAAAATATAAAACGGACCTGGATAAAAGTGGGGCTTTTAACAACCCTATTGTAACAGAGATAACAGCTTTCAGCAAATTTTATCCTGCAGAGGACTATCACCAGCAGTATTATGAATTAAATGGCAACAGCAATCCTTATTGTAAGATAGTGATACAGCCCAAGCTGGAAAAATTCAGAAAAGTTTTTAAGAAGAAATTGAAAGTCGATAATTGACAGATAAATAAAGCGGGGATAACCCGCTTTATTTTATTGAACTATTATTTTCTGACTATTAAACTCCTGCGCTGTTCGAACCACCAGTACAAAATAACCCCTCCCTGCTTTGAAATAGGGCAAATCAACAACATTAACTCCCTTCATGAGTTTAGTTTTTTTACTATATACCATCCTCCCGGCCATATCTGCCACTTCCAACTGTACTTCTTTCTGGTCATTACATTGTATTGTAACTGCAGGATCAGCCTGACGCAAAATAGTATTATAAAACGTAAACATTTTTTTCTCATTACCCACTTTTATCATAATTGTATTACTTATTTCATAAATTTTTTGAATAGTATTTACAAGTTTGATCCTGTAATAATTAACTCCCTCGTAAGGATGACTATCCAAAAAAGTAAATGGAAATTCGCCGGATCCACTATTGGTTATTGCCAAATTTCCAGCCTCTTCAAAAAAAGATCCGTTACTACTTTTCTCAATAATAATTTTATCATATGTATGACTGGCAGATAAAACACCTTTTAACTCAACCTGGTTTGATTTGAATACTCCATTAAAACTTATTAATGTCCTGTTGGGTAATACTATTTCAAAAGGATAGGAAAACCTTTGAAAATACAAACTTCGTAATCTTGATGCGCCAGTATTTGATTGATTATCTGCCCCTACCCGTATACTGATTGAGCTGATGTTTGCATTAATAGTAGTAAACATTACTGTTTTTTGTGCCGTATCAATTCCGGGATAATCCACTGCTGCTTTATTTTTACCCCTAGCCCAGGTTCCATTGCGGGACATGTTTAATTCACTTCCGGCCCACTGAAAATAAGTATACCCGTTTGGCATATCTACTTCATCAAATTCGTAAAGAGGAAGACCAGAATACATTTGACCATCTACGTCAATCGGGGTAACCGGAACCTCTGGTTGTATAAGAGGATTATTTGTGCCAGCTTCAAAAAAATCAATTTTAAATTCAATATACCCATTTCGATTTGCCGGAACAGATATTACAGGTTGTAAAGCCTTGTCAAAACCTCCTCCTCCATCTATATTGGTTATTGAAATTCCTCCTGTAATATCTGCTATAGTAACAGTTGCATCAGCTCCTGCTTTTACTGAAGAAAATTTATACACTGCACCAATACTTAATGCAGTACCAGAAATTAATGTAGCCCCTTTAAATTCATATTTTGATTGGGCAATTGCGAAAGATGGAAGCAAAAAAATAGTAATGCTGAACAGCATTAAAATGCGAATAGAAAATAGTTTCATAGTACGGTTTTTTAGTTTTTACCAGGGTTGTGATTATCGGCTCAACAGAGGAACTTGGAATTGCTTTCAAAAACTACGATACACTATATGAAAATGTACCCGTCTTTTTACTTACAGCTCAAAAGTAATATACGATGTGGAATTATGCAATAGTGTACGTATAAATCCTAGTCCGAAATAGCTCGTATAATTACGATTTAAAGCGAAAAAGAGTTGAAAAAAAATATTATTTTATTTCTGTGCGCCTTAATTCAAGCAGGTTAAGTGCATTGGGATTAAATCCTGTTACGTTTGGCTGAACCAAATGAACGGCTTTGTCGTACCATAATGGCACCACCGGTGCGTCCTGTATCATCACCTGGTCCGCCTGCTGGTAAAGCTTGTAGCGCAACGAATCATTCGTTTCTGCGATGGCATTTTCGAAAAGAACATCAAAAACCGGGTTTTTATACCGGGTATAATTAGGCGGTGCGGGGTTTTTGGAATAGAAAACAGAGAGGTAATTTTCAGCATCAGGATAATCCGCTATCCAGCTTCCCCGGAAAAATGCAGCTCTTGAATTAGAGGTCATATCCAGCAGCAAGGATTTCTGTACCACTTCTACCTGGACCGGTATGCCGGATTCTTCTAATTGTTTGGCAATAAAATTTGCCATGTCAGCATAAATAGCAATGGTCAGCAGTTTTATGGCATTCATCCCCTTTCCATCCGGGTATCCTGCTTCGGCTAATAACTGTTTTGTTTTCGCCGGGTTATAATTGTATCCTTTCACTACTGATGAATCAAAAGAAGGCAAACCCATTGGTACAAAACCAGATTCCGCAGGAGTACCCAATGAATTGCGTAGATACAGGATCATTTTACGCCTGTCGAATCCATAGTTAATTGCCTGCCGGATTTTTCGTGACCTCATTGGCGAGTTCTTCAACAGTTCATTACTTGAATCAACCAAAATACCCAGGTATTCAATATTGAGATACGGGCTTGTATGCAATGCGATCTTTCCCTCCCAATTTTTACGCAGTGTTCCATTCTTTGTCAGCACTTCATCTTTAAAGGATGCTTCTATATCATTGATGAACTCCAGCTCTTGCTGACGGAACAATAAGAATTCGGTCGCCTTACTATCATAAAAAGTAACTTTAATCCCGTCAAGATAAGGCAACCGGTTACCGGCGCTGTCTCTTTCAAAATAATTTTCGTTTTTCTTTAGTACCAAAGCCTGCCCTTCTTCCCAGTGTACAAAACGGAATGGCCCGGTGCCAACCGGGTGACGACGAAAATCTGTGCCATACATTTCCACTACTTCCTTTGGTACAATAGAACAATATTGCATGGAAAGAATACCGAGTATCGGATTGTACGGACGCAGCAGTTTTAATTGAAAAGTAGAATCATCAATGGCCTTAAATGGCTGGATTGTATCTGCTTTCCTGTTAAATATCCAGGAACCGGGACTGGCCACCTGCTTATCAATGATCCTTTCGAGACTATACTCAATATCAGCGGCTGTCATCTTCCTGCCTTTCCCCTTTTCAAATGCAGCGTCATCATGAAAAAAGACGTCAGTTCTGAGATGAAAAGTATAGATAGTACGATCTGGTGAAATATCCCAGCTTTTGGCCAGGGAAGGAACAATATGCAGACTGTCATCTATTTCAACCAGTGTATTGAACAACTGGTGAGCAGGCCACATGGTAGCCTGGCTTTTGGCAAAAGCCGGATCCAATGTGGGGATACCCGAAAATTCATTATAATGGAAGATCTTGCCTTCATGACTCTTTTTGTTATAACAAGAGGTCAACAACAGCAACATTATCCAAAAAAGCAGAGAATATTTTGTTAAACGGTTCATGAATTAATTACAAGCGGTCTAAATTAGCAAAGTATCGCAAACATTCATTCAATCAAATTAAGATGGCTACGCTATTTTTTCGTTTTAGTTTCATTGTCCCTCTCTTTTTTGTAATGTATAGTTGTGCACAGCCATTAAACCGGCAAAATCAATTTACACGACAGGATACACTAAGAGGCAGTGTAACGCCAGAACGGGCCTGGTGGGATGTTGCTTCCTACAATATACAGGTAACTCCTGACTATAAAACCAAGACAATAAGCGGCTGGAACCAGATAAGTTTTGACATCAATTCTGATGGCAAAAACAGGAAGATGCAAATTGACCTGCAACAACCCATGGAGATTGACAGTATCCTATTTGAGAAAAAAAGGATCAGCACATTTAAACGTTTGGGCAATGTTTATATCATTGATTTTGGCAATTATGTATTCACTGCAGCGAGGACATTGGTAAAAAAAGATAAAGCCATCCCCCTTCACAGTATCAAAATTTATTTTCACGGCAAACCCCGGGAAGCCATCAATCCACCCTGGAATGGAGGCTGGATATGGAGTAAAGATGCCAAAGGACGTCCCTGGATGACCGTCGCCTGCCAGGGATTAGGCGCCAGCGTTTGGTATCCCTGTAAAGATTACCAGGGTGATGAACCAGATCTCGGTGCGCTTTTACAGGTACGAGTTCCGGATACACTGGTTGCTGTTGCCAATGGGAAATTGTTTGCTGCTGATGAACAGAAAGATGGTACGGTTTTATACACCTGGCAGGTAAAAAATCCGATCAACAACTATAACATTGTTCCTTATATCGGTAAATATGTACACTGGTCGGATAATTATATTGGCGAGACTGAAAAAAATCTGTCACTAGACTACTGGGTTTTAGATTATAATTTAGAAAAGTCAAAAAAACAGTTTGGCCGGGATGTAAAAAGAATGCTGGAAGCATTTGAATATTGGTTTGGCCCCTATCCTTTTTATGAAGATGGATTTAAAATTGTAGAGTCCTCCCATTTGGGAATGGAACACCAGAGTGCAATCGCTTATGGAAATTATTACCTGGATGGTTATCTCGGTATGGACCTTTCCGGCAGCGGATGGGGCAAAAAATGGGATTATATTATTGTTCATGAAAGTGGTCATGAATGGTTTGCCAATAATATCACTACAAATGATATTGCAGATATGTGGGTACATGAAGGATTTACGATGTACTCAGAAGTGTTGTTTACAGAATACCACTATGGTAAACAGGCCGGGGATGAATACCTGCAGGGTATCCGGCAAAAAATCAGCAATGACAGGCCACTGATCGGCCCTTATGGGGTGAACAAAGAAGGAAGCGGTGACATGTATAATAAAGGAGCCAGCCTGCTGCATACAATCCGGCAGGTTATCAATGATGATACTGTTTTCAGAAAAATACTAAGGGGACTGAATAAAGATTTCTATCACAAGATGGTAGATACAAAAGATGTGGAAGACTATTTTTCCAGGCATTCGGGTAAGGATTTGTCGAAAATCTTTGACCAGTTCCTGCGAACAACTGAAATTCCGGTACTGGAATATAGAATTAATGCCGGTAATTTTTCCTACCGATGGGCAAATTGCATCACCGGTTTTAATATGCCGGTTTACACAGAAAAGATCGGCTGGCTTTCCCCTACAACTGAATGGAAAGACAAAATGATCCCGGCTGGGCTCGTTGATCAATTAAATGCAAATGCCAATTTCTACATCACTACTAAAAAGGTAAACTGAGTACACCCGGTCAATAACATATTGGTCATTGATCTTTCACAACTTACCTTTACCACATGAGTAATATCCGCCGGCAAAGCATTATTTCGTCGCTTGTTATTTATGTTGGATTTGCCGTAGGATTAATCAACGTTTATTTTTTTACCAAGCAGGGTCTTTTCACAGAAGCCCAGTATGGCCTCACTACCGTTTTCATTGCCATTGCCACTATGATGAGCAGTCTTTCGAATATGGCAATGCCCTCTTATATCTACAAATTTTATCCTTATTATAAAGACCATTTGCCGGACCGGAAAAATGACATGCTGTCGTGGGCACTGCTTACCGGCTTTATTGGTTTTATTCTTGTAATGGCAGCCGGGTGGTTTTTGAAAGATCTTGTTATTCAAAAATATGGTACCAATTCACCATTGCTGGTGGTTTACTATTATTGGATTTTCCCGCTTGGAATAGGCCTTACCATCTATTCAATCCTTGAAGCCTATACCTGGAGCATTGGGAAACCAGTCGTTACCAATTATTTTAAAGAAGTACAATGGAGATTATTTACAACTATATTAATACTCCTCTTTCTTCTGAATGTCATCAGAGATTTCGACTTATTTATAAAACTCTTTGCATTTACATACCCGGGCATAGCCATTGGCCTGTTCATTTACCTGCTTATCACTAAAAAAATTCATCTTTCTTTTACTATCAGTAAGGTCAGCAGAAGATTCCTGAAAAAAATAATTCTGTTTTGCTCTTTCTTTTATGGTGCGATGCTGATACAAACTCTTTCAAAGGTTTTTGATTCTTTTGTAATTGCTTCAGTACTGGACGATGGTCTGGATAAAGCAGGGATATTTGCATTGGCCACTGTCGTTACAAGTATCATCCAGGCCCCGCAAAGAGGTATTGTGTCTGCCGCTATGCCTCATTTATCGAGGGCATGGAAAGAAAAGAATATAGCGTTGCTGCAAAAGGTTTACCAGCGGTCTTCCATAAATCAACTTCTCTTTGCCTGTGCAATCTTCCTGCTAATCTGGCTCAACTTTACTGATGGGATAATTACATTTGGATTAAAACCCATTTACCTGGATGCTGCCTGGGTCTTCTTTGTTTTAGGGATTACCGTTATAATCGATATGGGCACCGGGGTTAATTCACAGATCATCGTCACATCGACTTACTGGAAATTTGAGCTTATCAGTGGTATTGTGCTCTTACTCATCATGCTGCCCCTTACCTACCTGCTTACAAAACAGTATGGCATCATCGGCCCTGCATTTGCCACCCTGATTTCAATGAGTGTTTATAACCTTATGCGGATCATTTTTTTATGGAAAAAATTCCGGTTATTTCCGCTAACTGTTCAGTCAGGCTATACATTACTACTTGCCACTGTATGCTATGGTATCTGCTATTTTGCCTTCCGGAATATCGATGGCCTGGCAGGTATGTTTATAAGGAGTATTGCTTTCATCACTTTATATGGTGCAGGAGCAATCTATATGAAATTATCACCGGATATTCAACCGGTGCTTCAAAATGTCAGGAAAAGATTAGGAATAAGAAAGTAATTATCAGTTGCTGGCTACAGCTTGTTTATCATCAATTCTTCCTGCGCCAACAAACCGTTTCAGATAGTATGGTTCAAATAAATCATTTACCATAACGCCTTTCGAAACAGAAGCGTGGATGAATTTGTTATTACCGAGGTACACACCCACATGAGATACGCCACGGCCATTGGTATTAAAAAAAACAAGATCGCCTTCCTGTAATTCTGTAGTAGATATTTTCCTGCTGATGCGGTATTGCTCACGGGAAACTCTTGGAATCATCATACCATACACGGCAGCATAAACTGCTACGGTTAATCCGGAGCAATCAATACCCGTTTTTGTATTTCCACCTACACGGTACCTTACACCGTACCATTCGTCCACACTTTCAAGTAATGATCTGCTTGGCAATGATTCAACTTCGGTATTCAGAAGTATTGAATATTTTAATTGAACAGAAGAAGCACTCTCAATGGATGGTGTACGATTAGCAAACAGGTTAACAGAAGCCTGGGGTTCCTCACTGGTAACTGTCTCCTTAATTACTTTCCTGTTATCTTCCTCCTTACTAACCTCGTTCTGGGTTTTAACAGCCTTCGCTTTTTTAATTCCCCCCATATCATGTTGCGCCGTTTTAACTTCAGCCATCTGGGGAGTAACAGAAATTTCTTCAATAAATTTTGCGTTGGAAGGAGCTACTGATTCTTCGGATGCAGAAAGTTGCTTATTGCTGGTAAAATTCAACGGCTTGAATGTAGAACAGCTGTTGAGCAGTATTATAAATGCTAATGCTGGTAAAAATTGCTTAACCATACGGGATATCATGTTAAGTTGATTTCATAGGTCGGTTAAAAACCTGTTTTCCTGGATTTGCTGATTCCCCGTAGGGAGGCGTGCAAAAATATAGGTTATTATCCTAAAAAATTGACATCCCTTAAACGAATTTTCCTGGCAAAAATTGCCACACCCCTAAACCCCTGTAAGTAAATGATTTATAGTTTCTAACAGGCTGTGTATATTGAGTAAAATCAACCCAATTGCCAGGTGCGATTATTTGATTATTATTGAAGCAACTATTAAACCATGCAAGCTCTATTATCCTACTTCACTTTGCTTTTGTTAACTGCCGGTTGCCAAAATACCGCAGATGATAAAGGTCACACTAAGGTACTGGCAGCCAGTGTAGTTGTCAGGGATACCATTGTCCCTTTACTTCCACCAGTCCCCAGGCCTTATTCCAAACTGGAATATGAAAAAAAGGAAGTGCTGGCAGCCGCCTCCGGGACAAAATCAGTGTTATTCAATACAAAAGGGTCAAAATTATTTGCGATGAACCTGGAAGGAATGAGTGTTTATGAATTTGACCAGGCCTCCAGGAAAATTACCCGTGAATTTAAATTCAAACCTACCAGGGGAACAGGATGGGATTACAATAAAAGCAGGCCCATTGCATCTTACCAGGAAAAACCGGTTGAAGCCTGTTTTAGCCATGATGATAAAATTTTATGGGTTTCCTTACACAATGCCGATGGGATTATTCCGATCTGGGTAGATGATTTTTCAAAAAACAATGCAAAGCGTTCGGCAAATCAAAAAACAAAACCGGTAACTGTTATTTACCCCGGAAGCAATAAAAAAGATTCATTCCTGGTGCCGTTAATTGAAACGGGAAAAACACCAAAAGTAATCTCAAGAACAGCTGACAATAAAAATCTCCTCGTCAGCAACTGGCATTCCCGTAATGTGAGTGTGCTTGAAATCAATGATACGATTACACCCTACGGAAAAGTAATCAGCACCATCCCTGTTTCAGCAATACCAAGAGGTATTGCAGTAGACGATAAAACCGGTCTGTCTTATGTGGCTATCATGGGCGGATCAAGTATTTCAGTAATCAGCAATTCCGTCTGGATGAAAGAAGACGATATGAATGTTGCAGCCAGTCCCCGGCACCTGGTAATGGATACCAGCGGACATTTATTTGTTTCTTACAATAGTCTTGGCACTATTGCCTGCCTGGATGCTGCCACGGGTAAATCTTTATTCACTGCCAAAACCCATGCACAGCCCAGGACAATCGTACTGTCAAAAAATCACAAATTCATTTTTGTAACCTGCTACAGCAGTGATTTTGTGGATGTGTACAAAATCAATGCTGATAACTTTGAGAAAGTGGCATCTTTGCCCTGTAGTGGTCACCCGGTAGGTGTGGATATTTTTGAAAATGATACTAAACTGGAAGCCTGGGTGTGCAGCTACAGTAACGGCCTGATTAATATTTATAGTTTTAAAAAGAAATAAAGGACAGTGAGTATGAAATTTTCGCATCTCCACGTACATACACAATTCTCCTTATTAGACGGAGCCGCTTCTATTCAGAATCTTTATAAAAAAGCCATTAAAGACGGGATGCCTGCCCTTGCCATTAGTGACCATGGCAATATGTTTGGGGCCTTTGAATTTGTAGCCGAAGCGTATAAACATAAAGACGAGAACGGCAATGTAAAAGTAAAGCCCATCGTTGGATGTGAGTTTTACATTACGGAAACAAGACACCAAAAAACTTTTACCAAGGAACTAAAAGACAAACGCTATCACCAGATATTACTTGCAAAAAATGAACAGGGTTACAGGAATCTTGTAAAACTTACTTCACTGGGTTTTATTGAAGGCATGTATGGCAAATATCCCCGTATTGATAAAGAGCTCATCCTGAAATATCATGAGGGATTGATTGCCACAACCTGCTGTCTCGGCGCATCGGTACCGCAGGCAATACTCAGAAAAGGTGATGAAGATGGTGAAAATGAATTTAAATGGTGGCTGAATGTATTCCAGGAGGATTATTATGTGGAGCTGCAGCGACATGGCATGGCCGAACAGGATAAAGTGAATGAAGTATTGATAAAATTTGCTAAAAAGTATAATGTAAAAATCATTGCCAGCAACGACTCTCACTATGTGGAGCAGGATGATTTTAATGCACATGATATTTTACTTTGTATCAATACCGGAGAAAAACAGGCTACTCCTGCCCTGCGGGATTTTGCAGATGATGATGTTCATATAAAAGATAAACGCTTTGCTTTTCCGAACGACCAGTTCTATTTCAAGACCACAGAAGAAATGAGCAAGGTCTTTCACGACCTGCCCGAAGCAATAGATAACACCAACGAGGTTGTTGATAAAGTAGAGTTACTGAATCTTACCCGTGATATTTTATTACCCAACTTCCCGGTCGAGAAAAGATTCGAGATTCATAGTAAAGAAGAAACAATCGGCAAATACAAAGTATCAGCTGAATCGCAGAATCAATGGGAATACCTGAAGCATATCACTTACGAAGGTGCCACAAAACGATATACTGAATTAACTGATGATGTAAAAGAAAGGATTGAATTCGAACTTTTCACAATCAAAATGATGGGCTTTGCCGGTTATTTCCTGATTGTAAGTGATTTTATAAAAGCCGGCAGAGACAAAGGTGTGTTTATTGGTCCCGGCCGGGGTTCAGCTGCCGGTTCTGTGGTGGCCTATTGCATCGGCATTACCAATATTGACCCTATCAAATACAATTTGCTATTTGAAAGGTTCCTGAATCCGGACCGTAAGTCAATGCCCGATATAGATACTGACTTTGATGATGAAGGGAGACAAAAGGTCATTGATTATGTTGTTGAAAAATATGGCAAGAACCAGGTAGCCCAG
The DNA here is from genome assembly GCA_041738795.1 of Chitinophagaceae bacterium. GTDB lineage: Bacteria > Bacteroidota > Bacteroidia > Chitinophagales > Chitinophagaceae > JJ008. The sequence goes on from JBGSPB010000016.1 coordinate 23,365, forward strand.
ATCATTACCTATGGCACCATGGCAGCCAAATCAAGTATTGCTGATGTAGCAAGAGTGATGGACCTGCCATTACCGGAAAGCAGGGCCTTAACGAAATTAGTTCCGGATCGCCCCGGAACAGAATTAAAAAGAGTGCTGCATGCGCCTCTTAAAGCGAAGGATGGTGAAAAATCACTGGAAGAAAAAGATGGCCTGGGTAATGATGACCTGGAAAATGTAAAAAAACTCAGAGAGATTTATAATCAATCAGGTTCACCGGCCAGTAAAGTATTACATGAAGCAGAGCGGCTGGAAGGATCGGTACGTAACACCGGTATCCATGCGGCAGGAATCATTATTGCGCCAAGAGATCTCACGGAATTAATTCCTGTTGCCACTTCTAAAGAGTCAACCTTATGGCTGACACAGATCGAAGGAACGGATATTGAGAATGCAGGAGTTATTAAAATGGACTTTCTTGGATTAAAAACATTGACCATTATTAAAAATGCTTTAGCACTTATCAAATTAAATCATGGCATTGAAATAAATATTGACGAAATCCCGCTGGATGATAAAAAAACATTTGAATTATATCAGCACGGTTCTACAATCGGCACATTCCAGTTTGAGAGTGCCGGTATGCAGAAATACCTGAGAGACCTGAAACCTGATAAATTCGGCGACCTCATTGCCATGAATGCCCTGTACCGCCCCGGGCCCATTGCGTATATCCCCAATTACATTGACCGTAAACATGGAAGGGAAGCTATCTCCTACGATGTTCCGGAAATGGCAGAATACCTGGAAGAAACCTATGGTATTACAGTATACCAGGAACAGGTAATGCTGCTGGCTCAAAAATTAGCAGGTTTCAGCAAAGGGGATGCAGACGTTTTGCGTAAAGCGATGGGTAAAAAACAAAAAGCGGTACTGGATAAAATGAAAGCCCAGTTCATTGCCGGAGCTACTGAAAAATTGCTGCCTCCTGAAAAGCTGGAAAAAATATGGGCGGACTGGGAAGCATTTGCCCAATATGCATTCAACAAATCTCACTCTACCTGTTACGCATATGTAGCGTACCAAACTGCTTATTTAAAGGCGCACTATCCTGCTGAGTATATGTCAGCGGTTTTAAACAATGCCGGCAGTATTGAAAAGATCACCTTCTTCATGGAAGAGTGTAAACGAATGGGATTAAAAGTACTGGGGCCTGATATCAACGAATCGCTAAAAGGATTTGCAGTAAACGATAAAGGTGAAATACGTTTTGGCCTGGGCGGATTGAAAGGTGTTGGTGAAGCGGCCGTAGAAAGTATTATTGAAGAAAGGAAAAAGGGCGGCACCTTCACTAATATTTTTGACTTCATCAGGCGTATCAACCAGCGAACGGTAAATAAAAAGACAATAGAAAGCCTTGCCTATGCCGGGGGCTTTGATTGTTTTCCTGAACATCACCGGGCACAGTATTTCACTATCCCTGAAGGAGAAACAATTAACGGCCTGGAGAGGGTGATCAAATACGGGCAGGTGATGGCTACACAAAATGCCACAACCACCAATACGTTGTTTGGGGACCTGCCCATCAGCATGGAAATACCTCCGCCACGGATTCCTGATTGTGCACCCTGGCCATTAATTGTACAACTGGATCATGAAAAAGAAGTTACCGGAATATTCCTGAGCGGCCATCCGTTGGACAATTACAAATTTGAAATGAAGCACTATGGTGTAACTCCATTGGCTGATTTCAATGAGTTCAAAGAAGCGATAAAAATGCAGCCCAATCCGGGCAGACCGTTCCGTATTGTGGGGCTGGTATCAGATGCACAGCACCGGATAGCCCGGAGTGGTAACAAGTATGGCAATTTTGTGATCGAAGACTATTCCGGTAAAACTGAATTTCCGCTGTTCAGTGAAGATTATATGCGGCTGACTCCCATATTGCAACAGGGCAGTACTGTTCTTATACACGGATATTTCAAACAACGATACAATAAAGATGAATTTGAATTTAAGGTAATGAGTGTTTCGCTGGCTGAAACCATGAAACGAAACATGACAAAACAACTTACCATTGAGGCACATCCGCAGGATATCAGCCGCGAATTGGTAAACTTCATTGAAAAAAATGTTAAGAATAATCCTGGTAAGTCAACCCTTAAATTCACTTTATCAGAACCTAAGAACAAGATGAAAATCAGCCTGGTGACAATGAATAGTGGTTTTGAGATGAACGAGGAAATGATCCAGTTTTTGGAAAATAAACCAGAACTGGAGGTACAGGTTGTAACCAGCTGATATATGGAGGAGAAAGAGGTTTTACCGTTTTTCAACGCTTAAGCCTGTCAAATTTTCCATGAGTTGGACAAGTTTTGCACAACTTTGTGCCAGTATCGCATGTTATTGAGGCAGGACTTAAATTTGCAATCCCTTTAAAAACAAAAAATAAAATTTATACAAATGGCAAAAGAATTCACAGACTCTAATTTCCAGTCGGATGTACTGGCTTCCGATAAATTGACTGTTATCGATTTTTGGGCAGAATGGTGTGGTCCCTGCCGTGCAATCGGACCCGTTATTGAAGAATTATCAAAAGAATATGATGGAAAGGCCAACATTGGTAAACTGAATGTCGACAATAACCCGGAAGTCTCTATGAACTATGGCATCACTTCCATTCCTGCTATCCTGTTTATCAAAAACGGGCAGGTAGTTGATAAATTAGTGGGTGCACAGCCTAAAGCAAATTTTGTAAAGAAAATTGAGGCGCATATTTAAGCTTATTCCTTATAAAATAATAACCCCGTTCTTCTGAACGGGGTTATTATTTTATACCAATTCTGTTCAATTTAATGAGCCACTTTTTCTATTACATCAGGATTATGCTTATGCTTGAAGAGCACCGCAAATAACACGGCGACAACCAGTGCATATGCTGCAAACGCCAGCCAGATATTCTGCCAGTCTTTATCTGCTCCATTCACGGTAAAATATTTGTCAATCACATAACCGCTTATTTTACTGCCTAAAAAAGCTCCTACCCCATTTGTCATCATCATAAACAAACCCTGGGCACTTGACCGGATAGAAGAATCGGTAGTGGTTTCAACAAATAAAGAACCAGAGATATTAAAAAAGTCGAATGCCATTCCATAGACGATGCAGGAAAGAATGATCATCCACAATCCATCGGCTGGATTACCATAAGCAAACAGACCAAACCGCAGCACCCAGGCAATCATAGAAAAGAGCATTACCTTTTTAATTCCGAACTTTTTCAGGAAAAACGGGATAGTAAGAATAAATACAGTTTCCGATATCTGGGAAATAGACATGATGATAGTGGAATATTTCACCACAAAAGACTCTGGCCCGTATTCCGGTACTTTTCTGAAATCATCCAGGAATGTATCTCCATACATATTGGTAAGCTGTAAAGCAGCACCAAGAAACATAGAGAAGATAAAAAACAACGCCATCTTGTATTTTGCAAAAAGCCTGAAAGCGTTCAAACCTAATTGCTCTATAATGGATGCATCTTTAGCAATAGATCGTTGCGGAGGACATTTGGGCAAGGTGAAGGAATATATCCCCAGCAAAATAGCCGCCACCCCTCCAATTATAAACTGGTTGGCATTCGCTTTACTTCCGGTGAGGTTTGTCATCCACATAGCCACAATAAAACCAATTGTTCCCCACACCCTGATCGGAGGAAAAACCTTTACCACATCGTAGTTATTTTGTTTGAGTAGCGTGTAAGAAATGGAATTAGATAAAGAGATGGTAGGCATATAAAAGAGCATAGCTACCAGGATGACATAATAGAGTGTACCAGCATCCTTTACCTGTGGCACATACAGCAGAACCGCTCCATATAAAATATGCAGGAGTCCATATAACCTTTCGGCATTCATCCACTTATCAGCAATAATACCTGTGAGAGCAGGCATGATCAGAGAAGATATGGCCAGCGTGGAAAAGATTGCTCCAAACTGGGCTCCTGTCCCCATGTTATTAGAGAAAAAATAAGTAGCAATTGTAATTAGCCAGGCACCCCACACAAAGAATTGCAGAAAACTCAATACAGTCAGCCTTCCTTTTAAATTCATAAAAATGAAATTATTGAAAAGGGAAGATAAGGATTTTAGTGTTTTGAATGACAAAGACACCAGGACAGAAAAGCCCGGAGAATTTCTTTCATTGTACCCTTTTTCTTGCCCTGTGTTCTTCAAACTCTCTGTACCTGCCTTCCCTTAGTTCCCTTTTGTAGTTGTAACTTTGCCCGCAGTTAATTGTTACAGCAATATGATCACCACAACAACACTTTCCCCCGAGCTTCAGTCCATAGCTGAAAAAGTAAAAGCAGGCCAGCGAATAACCGACGAGGATTGTTTACTACTATTTGAAAAAGCAAGTCTTGGTTTTGCAGGCAGCCTGGCCAATGCCATCAAAGAAAAACTGCATGGCGATAAAGTTTTTTTCAACCGTAATTTTCATATTGAGCCAACAAATGTCTGTGTATTCAGTTGCAACTTCTGCAGTTATAGTAAACTCTATGCACACCGGGAAGAAGGCTGGGAATTGAGTATTGAGCAGATGTTGCACCTGGTAAAAAAATATGACGGGAAACCTATAACAGAAGTACATATTGTAGGAGGAGTGCACCCGAAGATGGACCTGCAATTCTTTGCAGATCTGCTAAAAGCCATTAAAACACATCGACCTGATTTGCATATTAAAGCATTTACTGCTGTGGAATACGATTATATGTTCCGCAAAGCAAAAGTGAGTGCAGAAGAGGGTTTGAAATTTTTGATTGCAGCCGGGCTTGACTCTATACCTGGCGGAGGTGCTGAAATTTTTCACCCGGAGATTAGAGAAAAAATATGTGCGGATAAAGTGAATGCGGATGGCTGGCTGAATATTCATGAAGTGGCACATAAACTGGGATTACATTCCAATGCGACGATGCTCTACGGGCATATTGAAAAATTTGAACACCGCATTGATCACATGAGAAGATTAAGAGAGTTGCAGGACAGAACCAATGGCTTCAACACTTTCATCCCATTGAAATTCCGTAATAAGGATAATGATATGAGCAATGTGCCGGAAAGCACCCATATTGAAGACATGAAGATGTATGCCATTGCCCGGATCTATCTCGACAATTTCCCTCACCTGAAAGCTTACTGGCCGATGATCGGCAGACAGAATGCCCAACTCTCACTTTCATTTGGTGTAGATGATATTGACGGAACAATTGACGACACCACCAAAATATACAGCATGGCAGGATCTGAAGAACAAAGTCCATCCATGACAACAGCAGAGCTGGTAACATTGATCAGGCAGGCCAAGAGAGAACCTGTGGAGAGAGATACCCTGTATAATGAAATCAAAAACTATAGTAACGTTCCTGTGGAGGTAAATGCCGGGTTGAATTAATAAAATTATTTCCCGTTTTATGAATCCACCATTTCAATTACTTTAATAATAGATTCATAGAATAGAATACTAAAAAAAAAGCCGCCTGAAATCAGGCGGCTTTACTATTATGAGTTAAGTAATTATTATAATCCCGGCTCATCTTCATCCTTTTCATCATCAGCTTCTGCTATATCATCCTCCTCAAAACCGGTTCCTACTACGTCATCATCATCAACTGAAATAATAGTCTCCGTTACTTCCAGTTCTCCATCCGGTGTTATGTAAATATCTTTTACTTCTTCCACCATAACAGGAATCACATTTACGGGAGCTTTAGTCTCCGATGGAGCTACTTTCACTGTCCTGGCCGGACTTTTCTTTTTCACCACTTTGGCTTTTACTGCAACTGCTTTTTTAGGCGCTGCTTTTTTGACAACTTTCTTTACAACTTTCTTTACAGCTTTTTTTACAACTTTTTTCTTAGCTGCTTTCGCTTTCTTTGGAGCTATTTTTTTCTTTGGAGCTGCCTTACGCTTTGGTTGGGCTTTAGCTACTTTCTTTTTCACCACCTTCTTAACCACTTTCTTCTTAACTGCTTTCACTCTCTTTGGTGCCGCTTTTTTCTTTGTTACTTTCTTTTTTGCAGTTGCTTTTCTTTTGGGAGTTGGTTTAGCAGGTTTTCTCTTTGCATTCTTTTTAGTAGCCATGACAGAATAATTTAAATGTTAAGGATAATCATGTTGTCTTACGGGGACACTAAAATTACAACTTGCTTTGACTAAAAGCTTAATGTGCAGAAAAAATTACAGGTAAATAGCTAACACTCCGGCAGACTGAGGGGTACATTCACTGCCAGCCCGCCATCAGCCGTTTCCTTATACTTATGGTTCATGTCAAGGGCAGTCTCCCACATCGTTTTTATAACAGCATCAAGGGATACTTTAGCAAAGTCAGGGGTGCTCTGCAGGGCCAGCTGGGAAGCCGTGATGGCCTTAATTGCCCCCATAGTATTTCGCTCAATGCATGGCACCTGCACCAGGCCGGCAATCGGATCACAGGTCAGGCCCAGGTGATGCTCCATGGCAATCTCCGAAGCCATCATCACTTGTTTTTGTGTACCACCCATACATTCAGTAAGACCGGCAGCCGCCATAGCAGAAGAAACCCCGATTTCTGCCTGGCATCCTCCCATCGCAGCAGACAGGGTGGCTCCTTTTTTAAAGATGCTTCCAATTTCCGCAGCTGTTAATAAAAATTGTATGATCTTATCCTCATTATTTCCGTTGCAAAATGAAATATAATATTGCAGGACAGCAGGTATTACACCCGCAGCGCCATTGGTGGGTGCCGTTACGACCCGGCCAAAGGAGGCATTCTCTTCATTCACGGCAAGTGCAAAGCAACTGACCCAGTCCAATGTGTATTTAAAATCATTCCCACCGGAGCGGATTGCATTCAGCCATGAATCATAATCGTGATATTCTTTCCCAGCCATTAGCTTTTTATTGAGCGCTGCACTGCGACGTTTTACATTCAGCCCGCCCGGCAATATGCCGGGAGTATGACAGCCCCGGTAGATACATTCTTTCATTACCTGCCAGATATTCAAAGCACTATTTCTTGTTTCCTCTTCACCCCGCCAGGCCGTTTCATTTTCCATCACAATTTCATGAATACTCAGGCCTGTTTTAATACACCAGTGCAGCAGGTCATCAGCATTATTTACCGGGAATGGTAATTGAACAGTTTGTACCGCTCCGGCCTCTTCCCCTTCTTTTATAACAAAACCGCCGCCAACGGAGTAATATGTTTCGGCAATTGATTCACCATCTCGCATCGTTGCCAGGAAGGTAACAGCATTAGGATGATACGGCAACGTTTCTGTAATAAGGAACTCTATATCTTCCTGCGGATCAAAATCCACTTCATGCATACCGAGCAATACCATTTTTTTCATGGCTGCTATATCACGGATTTTTGAATCGATCTGATCCACTGCAAATGTAACCGGATCATCACCACATAAACCTAATTGCACGGCCACATCAGTACCATGGCCCTTGCCTGTTTTTGCTAATGAGCCATACAACAGCACCCGTACCTGTGTTACATCAGATAACCTATTTTCCTGTTGTAATGACTGAACGAAGCGCTGGGCTGCCCTCCAGGGGCCCAATGTATGAGAACTGGAAGGACCTACCCCGATTTTGAAAATATCAAAGACAGAAATTGCTTCGTGTGGCAAAATGTAATGTTTAAAATCAAAAATACAGTAAAAAACCCCGTCACTGCAAGAAGCAGGACGGGGCAGCAGAGCATAAGCAGTAAGGCTCAGCTATTATTGAACATCGACAAGTTCTATTTCAAAATATAAGATGGCATCGGGAGGAATAGACCCATAACCCGTACAACCATATGCCAGCGATGAGGGAAGGATTAATTTTATCGTTCCGCCTTCCTGTATCAACGGCATCCCTATTTGCCATCCCTGTATCACCTGGCTAAGCGGAAAAGTGATAGGTGTTCCGGTTTGGCTATCGAATATTGTTCCACTCAGCAGTTTCCCGGTATATCTTACAGATACGGTAGAATTGATGGTGGGTGCTGGTCCGGAGCCTGCATTTATCACCTGGTAATGTAAACCACTGCTATGAGCAGTAGTCGTCATACCATTGGCCAAGGCATAATTAACAATGGCTGCCTGCTCACTCTCGACAGTTTTCGCATTGCAGCTATCATCTTTCAGGCAACCGCTGTTCAACAATAAAATGAAGGATACGGACAAAAACAGAGCTATTTTTTTCATATATGATTATTGGTACAAAATCTGTTGTAAGACCCCGTAAAACTATAATTCGCTGCAACAGAGGGTAAAATTTTTAAGATTCCTCTTTCCTGCTTAATAATTCCCGGTAGCGCTGTTCATTCATATCCCAGCGGTGACGGGCAGAAAAAATAACAATAAACACCACTATCGACAAAGCTGCTACCAGCAGGATAACAATTAAGGAGGCGTTTTCCCTGAACATGACCATCTGCGCCCTTCCATACCATCCGGAAAGCAGGTTGGCAAAAATGGCAACCACCAATATAACTGCCAATGGCAGCCCCACATAAATCTGTCGTAATACTTTTTTTTTCACCAGCCGGTTTTGTTCCCAATAACTGATAAAATCGGATTCGTGTTTGGTCAGCATAATTCATGCAAAGTTAAACTACAACCGTTCTTCACACTTGCATTGGTGATATAAAATATTTATATTGTACTCTTTAAAAGCCAAAACTTTGAAAATAACCCTGCTTCTTGCTCAATACCTTTATACCCATAAAAGGCTGGACCTGCCGGGTATTGGCACTTTTCTTCTTGATCCATCGGTGGCCATTGAACCCGAAACGGATAAAAACACCAAAAAAGACTTTGGAGAGTCTATCACATTTGAAAACAAGCCGGCTATTAAAGAAAATCAAGCCTTAATTGATTTCATTGCTTCTCATACCGGGAAAATAAAGGCCTTAGCCGCAGCTGACCTCGACTCGCACCTGTCCCTTGGCCAGCAGTTTCTGAATATTGGCAAACCGTTTATGCTGGAGGGAATTGGCAGCCTTGTTAAAACGCAGGCCGGTCAATATGCCTTTACTTCAGGTCAATTAATGCCGGAAGTATTAAAAGAACAACCTTCAAAACAGATTCATTCTGCAGAAGTGCAGGAAGAAGCATTTTCCAGTTATAAAGATATTCTCAGGCCCCGGAAAGAGAAGCTGCAATGGAAAAAACCGGTAACGTTCTTTTTAGTGGTGGCAGGAATAGCACTTGCGATATGGGGAGGATATACGATCTATAAAAATTCATCTGCAGAAAATGAACTTGTTCCCACGGTAGAAAAAAAGAAAATTGAAGAGGTTGTACCTGCGACTATTATAATGGACAGTACAACAACAAAAGATACTTTACTGCCCCCAAAAGATAATGTTGCCGGGCCACAGCCAATGGCAGTACCAGGTGGTAATTACAAGTTTATTGTTGAAACCGCCGGCAGAGAAAGAGCTTTCAAACGTTTCAAATTACTTAAAAGTTTACCCACCAATATTCAAATCGGTACCAGTGATTCCATCACTTATCAATTATTCTATGTGTTGCCTGCGGCAGTGGCTGATACAGCCAGGATCATGGATTCACTTCGTATTCATTATACCCCAAAATGGAGCAGGGCCTATATTGCACAGTAAATAAAGACATCCCTGAGATTACTTTTGTTCCGGAGGTAGAGGCGTCCGATTTTAGAACTATTTTTCTAAGTACCAAAAGCTGATAGCAAGCATTGCTTTTTAAAAAATAGAAACCATTACTGTAAATCAAAATTTTGGAAGGGAATCTTAACCTGTTTTAACTAATCTGTACAAGTAAATAAAGTATCCCGGACTTAAAACTTATACTTATAAAAAAATAACGATACACTTATTCTGAAATTTTACTAACCTAAAATTTTCCAACCGGCTTTTAGTATTTTGGTTAAAATAAGTATTAGTGTGAAAATAAAAATTAAAGAATCATACTCTCCTCATATATATCTGCTTTCGCATTCTGTATCTTAACTCTTTTTGCTTTTCCTCATACTCTTGGATTATACCTTTTATATCAGTTATTCGTTCAAGATAATGCTGGTAAGCAGTATTCAATTCCGCTTCAAGTTCTGCCAATCTTCTGTCCGGAACTTCCTGGGAACTTATCAGATCCTGAACCATTTTACAAAACCTATCATGTTTTCCTCTTAGTATGGCTTGCATATTCTACGTAGCTCCTGGTTGTTCAATTATTAAAATCGGGTGTTTCTGCTAATAAACCTGCTCAGCGCTATTATAATAGCATTTATTATTAGCAGATCCATTTTTCTGTTAAACATATAATCTTTATTCTGATACTCCCTTTTCAAAAAATATGGATTTCTTATCACTACCGTTTATGAACACAGCAATATAGATGCCTGCGGCAAGTCTGCTGATATCAATCGTTGTCAGGAAAGTATTTTGCGAAACACTCTTAGAGAGTACCAGGGCCCCATTCGTACTGAATACCTGCATAACGGCTCCCGGCTCAGCTATTGAATGATTAATGTTTAGTGAGTTACCCGCAGGGTTTGGATATACCCTTAAATTCATACAACCGGGAGCTTCAATGGTAATTTCGGTGTTGGTGGTACACCCTCTTGCATCTGTAACAGGAAAGATAAAGGTACCGGGGCCTCTTGTAAAAGTACCAGTACCTGTGTATGGCGCTGTTCCGCCTGATACGGCTACAATGACTTCAGTAGTCCCTCCGCATTGGGTGATTCTTCTGGCAGTGGAGGAAGCTGAGAAAACACCTGGCTGGGTTACTGTAATTGATGAAGTAGCAGTACAAAGATTTGCATCTCTCACAGTAATCGTGTAAGCACCTGCACCCACAATAAAGGAATTGTTTCCCTGGTAGGCTCCTCCATTCAGTCTGTATTCATATGGTGCTGTTCCACCCGCAGTAGAAATAACAAGAGTGGTTGTCCCGGCATTGCATACAATTATACCGTTGGATACCGATGCTGTAATGACAGTTGGTTGGGTTACTATTACTGTATTTGTTGTGGCTGTACATAAATTTGCATCTCTTACAATAACGGTATAGGAGCCTGCAGTTACTGTAAAAGTATTACCCGGCTGGAATGCTGCCCCGCCATTCAAACTGTATTCGAAAGGTGCCGATCCTCCCAAAACATCAACAGTAAGAGTGGTTGTTCCTCCAAAACAAGATATGGTTCCTGCTGATGCAGATACGGTGGGTGGTACTGGTGGTAAATTCACCACCACATTGGTAATAGCTGATATACAACCCGAAACATTTTGTGCAGTAAGTGTATGAGATCCGGTTCCGGTAATATATCCGCCGGGAGGGTATATTGCATATACGCCACCGTCAAGACTAAATATTAATCCCGTAGTTGAAGAGGTGATATTAATTGTTCCGGTCGCCACCGTACAGGTTGGTTGAAAAACATTTACTGTCGGTGCGGCGGGTGTGGGAGGTTGTACATCTACTATAACATTAGTTACAGGTGATGTACAGCTGGCTGCATTCTGTGCTGTAATTGTATGAGCTCCTGGCAGTACAATGTATCCGCTGGGAGGATAAACAGTATAAGGCCCTCCGTCAAGACTAAAAATTAATCCGGTGGTTGAAGAAGTAACAGTAATTGTTCCGGTCGCCACCGTACAGGTTGGCTGAACAACATTTACTGCAGGGGCAGTTGGTGTTCCTGCTACTGGCATAATAATTACGTCAGCAGATGAAGATGATATACAACCATTAGAGTTAGTTACTGTAAAATTGTATGTTCCTGTAGCAAGGCCGCTGATTGTTGTGGTCGCTGTATTTCCCGTTGTTGTAATACCACCGGGATTCCGGATCAGGGTCCAGTTTCCGGGTGGTAACCCGTTCAGTTCAACTGATCCGGTTAATATAATACAGGTGGGCTGGGTAATACTGCCGATAATTGGAGCAGAAGGTATCGGGGGCTGGGCATCTATAATAATAGTAACAACAGGAGATATGCATCCATTGCTATTTTGTGCCGTGAGGGTATGTGTTCCCGGCGCAGTAATATAACCACCTGCGGGATAGGCGGTATAAGGTCCGCCATCAAAACTGAATGTTAACCCCGTTGTTGAGGAAGTAACAGTAATTATTCCGGTAGCAACAGTACAGGTTGGTTGAGTAACGTTTATATCTGGTGCCGCTGGTGTTGGCGGCTGTGCATCCACGGTAATGTTTGTTACCGGAGAAAAACAGCCGCTTGCATTTTGTGCTGTAAGTGTATGTGAACCCGGTGCTGCAATATAACCACCTGCCGGATATACAGTATATGCTCCTCCGTCAAAACTGAATGTCAACCCTGTTGTGGGAGATGTAACAGTTATTATTCCATTCGCCACAGTACAATTTGGTTGAACAATACTAACTATGGGAGCTAATGGTGTTCCTAAAACAATATTAATGACTATATCAGCTGAGGCAGGAGAAATACAGCCAACAGAATTAGTTACCGTAAAATTATAGGTGCCGGGAGCTAGCCCGTTTATCGTTGCACTTGTTGTATTACCTGCTATAGCTCCGGGGTTAATTGTCCAATTCCCCGACGGTAACCCATTCAGCACAACAGATCCTGTTGAAACAGTACAGGTTGGCTGGATGATAGCTCCAACAACCGGTGCAGTTGGAGTAGTAGGCTGTGCATTCACAATAATGCTTGCTGCTGTAGATATACAACCACCGGCATCCTGGGCTGTGAGTGTATGTGTTCCTCCAGGAACAATATATCCACCAGCCGGATAAGAGGCATATACTCCCCCGTCAAGACTAAATGTTAGTCCTGTTGTGGACGAAGTAACTGTAATCGTTCCATTTACTACAGTACAGGTTGGCTGAACAACATTTACTGTCGGCATTGCAGGTACAGGAGGCTGAGCATTTACTGTGATATTAGTAACAGCTGAGATACAACCATTGATATTTTGTGCGGCAAGTGTATGTATTCCCGTAGCTACATTGTATCCACCGGATGGATAAGCGGCATATACTCCTCCGTCTAGACTAAAAGTCAGTCCTGCTGTAGAAGATGTAACAGTAATCGTTCCGTTAGCAATGGTACAGGTTGGTTGAACAACATTTACTGTCGGTGCCGGTACTACCGGCGGTTCGGTTATTGTTACAGGTGTTGCAGTTGCTGTACAAGAAGGATTAGTAAGTTCTCTGGCCACAACAGTATAGGGCGATCCTGCAGCATTAACTGTAAATGTATTTCCCGATTGGAAAGCTCCCCCGTTGAGACTGTACTCAACACTTCCATTTGCACCAGTTGCAGTTGCAGTCAGAGTAGTTGTGCCACCGTTACATTGTATTGTTCCGGCAGAAGCTGTCAGGGCAATAGTACAGGGCAATGCTGGTACCACCTGGATGGTTGATTGAGAAATATCATCAGCTGTAATATTTCCAGGTAAAGTACCCAATCCGGTGCAAACACCCGTACCAGGGCCAAAAGATAAAACACCCGAGACGGTTGAAGGCCCCCCTACAGCATTTGCCTGAACTTTTATAAAAATCTGCCGTTGTTGTCCAACCGGAATAATATCAGTGCCATTACAAACCTGGATGGTTCCCCCGGTATTTGATAATATAATCCAACCTGACGGCAATCCGGTTTGTTGGGGATTTGGTAGCGCTGTAGCTATTGCCGATGGTATGCTTATTTGTGCCCTTACTTTATTTACACCAATGGATGAAACGGGGCCTGTATTTCCCACGGTAACCTGAATATCCACTGTTTGCCCCAGCGTTACCTGCCCGCCATTCAATGTAAGGATATTGATTGATGCATTGGCTTGTCCCGATGCACTATATACCAGAAAAGCACCTATTATAAAAAATACCAGCCGCTTAACAAATTTCATGATTTTTATTATTGTGTAAAAAGATCCTTTTAGTTTTCAGGGGGTAAATGCAGCAACATAAAATTGAAAAAATAAATACATCAGATTTATCAAATGTAGATATGGCAAGGATTACAGACGTTAAGGAATTATAATCAAATAATTAATTATGAGTCATGTATCACCCCCTGCATTCAAAACTGAAATAATAATTTCTGGTAACTAAATATGTAAAAAAGAGAAAGCATAAACAATATTTATGCTTTCTCTTTACTGTAATAAACATTTCGTCAGTTGGCTTTTACTAATCTTATTATTTTACGCTGCGATCCCTGCATAATCTCTGCCATATACATTCCGCTTGCCCATCTATCCCCGATACGCAGTGTGCTGTTATACGGAACATTGTTGTTGATCAAAACAACTTTACCATAAGAATCTGTAATCCTGACTGATACCGCCGTCTTCTCATTACTCCTGATCTGCAGATCGAAATAATTACTGCTTGGATTAGGTCTGACTATGACTTCCAATTGCTTCACCAGAATTTCTTTTTCAGTATACTCCTCTTCTGCTTCTTCTAAATCGCTATTTAGTTCACCCCTTTGCTGGTTACCGCCGCAATCGCAATGGCCACACTTAACTATTTTCATTCCGCTGTATGAACCGGTATAATTCGTACCACCCCATCCGGTGCCTCCGCTTTTTAGATGATTCTTAAAATTATTCGGGGTGCCTGCCTTATTATTATTAAAGTAGGGGTTCTGTAAATACCCATCAAGTGGCTTTATTCCAAGTGAAGAATAGCTTTGTGAAAATTGCGAGTAAATAGCAGCCGCCCATTTCCATTTTATTTTTACACCATCTCTGTTAATATTAATAGAGGCTGTCCATTTCACATCATCAATACCTGCTGGTATTCCTCCTGAAGGTACCTGGTAAGCCAGTCCCGCCATAAAAACATTTCTACCCAAAGTCCATAACGGCGCTTTTGTCACCCACTGACCATTAATAAATTGGGTGCTTGCAAAAAATGTATTGGCAGAAAATTCAATCCTGGAGTCAGGCACAGTAAGGGTAATCCAGTTGTTATTCTTTTTGTACCTGATCTTAGCATTTGTTACATTAATAATTACAGGCTGGTATCCGCATTTTTCTTCTAAATCGATCACACTGCTAAACCATATATACCTGTTTGCCTGCACCGGTATATGAACAAAATCCTGGGAGATAGTCTGTGTTTTTGTACAACCGGTTTGGCAGGGAGGCGGAGTGGCAATAGTTATTGAAGCTGTTCTAACACAACCATTCGCATCCGTTACGGTAAAAGTATATGTACCAGCACTTCTTACAAATGTTCCGGTTCCGGTATATGGAGGCGTGCCTCCGGTAGCAGATACAACTACATTTGTTGTGGTCCCGTTGCATGATATCTGGTTTGCAGCAGCCGTTACGATAAATTCACTGGGCTGTGAAACGAATGCCTGGTAACTGGCTGTACAACCATTGGCATCTGTAACTATTACTGAATAAAATCCAGCAGAGAGCCCGGTAATATCTTCTGTTGTTGCTCCATTTGACCAGGCATAAGAAACAGGTTGAGTGGCACCTGTCACAATCAGGTTAATGGATCCATCAGAGCCTCCGTAGCAGGTGGCATTCAGCACACTGTGGAATAAGGTTATATTACATGCCGAAGGTTCAGCAATAGTTATTAGTGTATTGGCAGTACAACCATTTGCGTCCGTAACTGTAAATGTATAAGTACCGGCTGACCTGATAAATGATCCTGTACCACTATAAGGAGCCGTTCCTCCAACAGCAGATACACTTACGGTGGTCGTCCCTCCGGGTATTGTAATTGGCGAAGCACTTGACGAAGCAATTAATTGCAAAGGTTGTGCAATTATTACATTTGTATTGGCTGTGCATCCATTTGCGTCCGTAATGGTTACACTATATGTTCCGGCAGTAAGACCGCTGATATCTTCCGTTACTGCACCATTTGACCATAAAAAACTATATGGCATCTTGCCGCCTGTGACAGTAATGTTAATTGAACCAGTGGCAAGACCAAAGCAGGCCACATCTAAACTACCAGCCACATTCACAATGGGCCCTCCTTCATTTGCTACGATCGCACTGGCTGTTGCTGTACAGCCATTCGCATCTGTTACTGTCACATTATATGTGCCGGCAGCTACTCCGTTCAGATCTTCTGTTATTGCACCATTACTCCACAAATAAGTGTACGGCGCTGTACCTCCGGTTACAGTTAAATTCACTGCACCGTTGGCATTGCCACAGGCAGCGTTTGTAACGGCTACACTGGGCGAAACCGCAGTGGCAGGTTGAGTGACCGTTACACTGGCTGTTGCTGTACAGCCATTCGCATCGGTTACTGTCACACTATATGTAGCGGCAGTTAATCCGCTCAGGTCTTCTGTTGTCGCACCATTACTCCATGAATAGGTTACTGTACCTGTTGCGCCGGCTACTATAAGATTAATTGCAGCATTGTTTCCTCCATTACAACTTACATTGGTAAATATTGTAGAAAGTGTAATGTTACAACCTGATGGTTCCGTTAATGTTATTGTTGTTGTTGCTGTACATCCGTTTGCATCCGTTACAGTAAACGTATATGTACCTGCTGTCCTCGTAAATGATCCTGTACCGCTATATGGTGCCATCCCTCCCGTAGCTGCCACTGTTACAGTTGTTGAACCTCCTGCTGCAGTGATAGCCGGAGCAGTGGATGAAGCGACTAACTGTGCAGGCTGTGATATCGTTACTGAACCGGAAGCAGTACATCCTGCTCCGTCTGTTACTGTCACACTGTATGTACCTGCTGCCAAACCAGTGGCTGTTGCTCCTGTCTGACCATTGCTCCACAGATATGTTACAGTTCCGGTAGTATTTGCTGCCGTTACTGTTGCACTGCCTGTTGAAGCGCCAAAGCATAATACATTTACTTGTGTGAATGACAACACCACATTACAGGCAGGTGATCCTACTGTTGTGGTCGCTGTTGCTGTACAACCATTCGCATCTGTTACAGTTACTGTATAAGATCCTGCTGACAAACCGGTAGCT
>JBGSPB010000017.1:0-6578 GCA_041738795.1 Chitinophagaceae bacterium
CCTGCCTGAATTTCAAAATTATTGCGAGCAATTCGGGCAGCAGGTCTTACCAGGTCTGATTCGTCCGCAGGCACTCACGGAAATTGAAAAATTCCATAAAGCCGGGGTAACTGTAGTGATCGTTTCTGCATCTCCGGAAAACTGGATCAGCGGATGGGCCCGATCCCTGAAACTCAGCCTTATTGCCACACAACTCGAGATTAATAATGAACAGCTGACAGGAAAGATAAAAGGCACCAATTGCCACGGACAGGAAAAAGTAAGAAGGATTAAAGAAACATATGACCTTAGTACCTATGCAGAAATTCATGCTTACGGAGATACATCCGGAGACAAACCGATGCTGGCCCTTGCCCATTTTCCTTCTATGAAGCCATTTAGATAAATTTACAATAAATGAATAATCAGACCCCTATTATTAAAAATAGAGATATTGTTGTAATCAGTATTCAACCATGGTACTATGAACTAGGCAGCAATTGTAAAAATATTGCTACCTATTTTTCTAAAAATAACCGGGTTTTATATGTGAACATCCCTATCACAAGAAAAACATTTTTTTCAAAAAAAAAATCAACCGGCCTGGTAGAACATTGCCACATAATTAAAGAAAAGGGAGAAACAATTAAAGTTATTAACAAATATATGTGGCAATTATTTCCTACTACATTAATTGAATCCATTAACTGGTTACCTTCTTCAAAAATGTTCAGCCTGATTAATTATTTAAACAACAAACGCTTTGCAAATGATATCAAAAAAGCTTTAAAAAAGCTTGATTTTAAAGACATAATTCTTTTTAACGACAATGATATCTATAATGGTTACCACTTAAAAAAAATGATATCTCCCTCCATTTACCTGTACTATTGCCGGGATTTTTTACAAGGATACAGTTTCTGGAAAAAACATGCTTCGGTGCTTGAACCTAAACTCATTAAAAAAGCGGACTTAGTAGTAACTAACTCCACTTATTATGCAGAATATTGTTCAAACTATAACAGGAACTCACATTACATCGGGCAGGGTTGTAATATTGAACTTTTTGATAGTAACAAAAAAAGGGAGATTCCGGAAGTAATGAAACAATTTTCCTATCCAATAATTGGGTATGTAGGAGCACTGGACTCTGCAAGGCTGGATGTAAATATCATTACAACAATTGCTACGGCAAACCCTGCCTGGACAATAGTGCTGGTAGGCCCCGAAGACGAATACTTTACAAAAAGCCCGCTACACGCTTATAAGAATGTGCATTTTTTGGGCAGGCACCCTTTACAACACTTACCTGATTTTGTAGCGGCATTTGATGTTTGCATTAATCCCCAGCTTGTTAATACCATCACCCAGGGAAATTATCCATTAAAAATTGATGAATATCTCGCTATGGGTAAACCCGTAGTTGCGTCCAGAACCAGTGCCATGAAACTATTTGAAAAATTTACTTACCTGGCCAATAGACCCGATGAATATCCCGGTTTGATAGAAAAAGCACTGGTTGATAATAAAAGAAACCAGGAGGAACGTATTGCCTTTGCCAGGAGCCATACCTGGGAAAACAGTATGAACGAATTATATAAAATATTGGCTGCTAATTTAAAAGGAGCCGCCAACACTAATTGAAAATGGTTTTATTCATTTAAATATTTATGCTGTGTAGAAATCTCTCCTCTTTCTAAAATACCCGGAAAAAAGGGTGGTTTTACTAAAAAGGTGAATGTCTGACAAGTATGTCATAGTAAGGCTAATGAGTTATTGAAACCTGATTTCAAAAAATGCCGACATATTAATAGATTATTTTTTTTCCTTATTTTATAATAGATTTGTAATATATAATCTATTCCCCCTCCTCTATCCTTTTTTAAACCTTCTTAAGTAAGATTTGTAGCAGCTAGTTTCATATGTGCTCCTTTATTCTTCTTAATGAAACACTATAAGTTTATACAACCCGGAATGATTTTATTAAATAATTTAGTTAACAATATAAAACCTCAAGTATGAAAACGATCTTTACTTTTTTAAAATTATCGCTATTTTCCCTTTTTTTCTCACAAAACGTAACAGCGCAGTCAACTGGTGATTATCAGACTACTGCTTCTGGTAACTGGAGTAGTTCTGCCTCTTGGGCAAGATGGGATGGTTTTGGATGGATTACACCTTCTACTCCCCCTACTTCAACAGATGGTGTTATCGCAATTCTAAATACTCACACAATATCAATTAACGCACCTGTAACGGCTGATCAAATAATTGTTAATAGCGGTGGCACATTGAACATTAATGTATTTATTTCAGGAAGTGGAGGCAACGACTTAACATTAACCGATGGAACAGGAACTGATTTAGAAGTGAACGGAAGCCTGACATTAGGAACTTTTAATCGACTACAAGGCAGTGGCACGGTAGTTATTAATGGAACTATGACGTGGACCAGTGGCACTATCGCAGTCCCAACAACAATTAACGGCGGAGCCTTATTATCATTATCCGGTGCTACAGAAAAAATCATTAACACCACAATCACTAATAACGGAACAATAAACTGGCCCGATGCTTCCATCCGGTTTAATAACAGTACTCTGAATAATAATGGGCAAATTAACGCTACTGGAAATAATACAATGTCAAATACCTCGGGCGTTAATGCATTAAATAATAATTCTTCTGGTATTTTTACGAAAAGTGTTGGTGTGGGCACATCTTTTATTGCTATCCCCTTAAACAATAGTGGTACCATAAATATAAATACAGGGATAATTTCAAATAATAGTGCTTCTGCTGTATTTACTAACACGGGGACAATAAGCTTTTCTAATACAACACTTTCTAATGATGGTGGTACAGTCAACTTTAACTCAGGAACGGTTATTACAGGTACATCTAATTATACAAATGGCTCTTTTAGTACAACCAATATCAATATACCACTCTCCTTAAGTAATGCCACTTTTGTTGCCGGCACTATACAAGGTTCAGGTTCGCTTGTACTCACAAACAGCTTAAACTGGCAAGGATCAACATTAGACATCAACACTACCCTTGAAAACGGAGCTACCGGTAATTTCAACACTTTTGGAAAAAATTTAAATGCAAACTTTATCAATAATGGTACTGTATCCTGGAATGACGGTCCTACGGGAGGTAGTATTAGTTTAACCGATGCCACTTTCACTAATAATGGTACAATCAACGAAAGTTTTACAAATGCTAACCGTGGCTTTTTTCATTCTACAGGATCTAATGCTGTTATCAATAATGGTCTCATAAATAAGACCTCCACATTCCAAGTACAAACCAATTCTGGTCTTACATTTACGAATAACAATAGATTACAAGGAATAGGAACATACAGTTTCTTAGGCGCAGTCATAAACACGGGAACTATTGCTCCTGGAAATTCTCCAGGTATTCTTGGCCTGAGTGCTAATTTACTTACAGGACAAACACCTACCGTTCGTATCGAAATTCTAGGACCGGGGGCTCCTAATGCCGGAACTAACTATGACCAACTTACATTCAATGCAGCTACGGTGGATGTTTCAGGCACCACATTGATTGTAGAGGAGGATGATGTAAATGCTCAACCGGGTATATATACAATTATGAATAATACCGGTGGTAATTTTGTTGGCAATTTTGCGACTGTCGTCATTCCTCTTGGATATACCATTACTTATAACCCAGCGGGCTCTGCAACAGTTGTTGTTACTAAAATTGGTTCTACTTTACCTGCTGTTTGGGGTGAGTTCAATGCCCTGGCAAAGAATAATAACAGGGTAAACCTGAACTGGAGCACCCTGCAGGAAAATAATGTATCGCACTACACTGTAGAATATTCAGCAAATGGCCGTGATTATACCTCTATCGGCACTATAGCGGCTGCCGGCAATACAACAGATGTTACAAATTATAGTTTTGTACATAACACCCCTGACGTACAAAAAACAAATTATTACAGGATCAGACAATCTGACCTGGATGGCAAAACAGCTTACTCCGTTATTCGCCCGGTTCGTTTCAGCAAAGGTACTGTTGCGCCTATCCTTGTAACACCAAACCCCGTAAGAGACCGGTTACAACTTTCAGTTCAGGCAGAAAACATTCGCATTATGCTGGTGGATCTGAGTGGCAGAACACTTAAAAATATGAACCTGCAACCGGGCAATCATGAACTCAGCGTCGGTGAGCTGGCGCCCGGCATTTATCATATGGTGGTATTCCAGGATGGCCTGCGTTTAGAAACACAAAAAATTATTAAACAATAAAAATAGTTTAACCTCTTAAAGGCCGGATTAATATTCGGCCTTTTTTTTATATACCAAAGTTTTTAAATAAATTAATTATTTAAATTTAATATTAAACTCAGTACACATCTCAAGTACAATTATTTTAATAATTAAAAGTATTTCATTCATATTGACTTAAATGAATATCGAATATACCCCTGGCAGACATTTGCCTGCACTGGATAAGCTTAGAGGGCTTGCTGTGTTATTGGTAATATTTTTCCATTGCTACCCGCATACTGTAACAAAATTTGGATGGGTTGGTGTTGACCTGTTTTTTGTTCTTTCGGGCTTTCTCATTACGGGGATACTTTTAGATAGTAAGGCTTCGAAAAGATATTACATCAATTTTATAGCCAGGAGAACATTACGTATTTTTCCACTCTATTATTTTGCTTTACTGGTTTGCCTGATTATTATTCCCCGCTTTCTACCCTTTCTAATAGATGACAAGTATGACTATTATATTAATAACCAAGTATATTTCTGGACTTACAGTCAGAATTGGCTGTTTTCGAAAACAGGATTCCCGGAAAACCTTACTCTTGTTCACTTTTGGTCACTTGCTGTTGAAGAACAGTTTTATCTTTTTTGGCCCCTGTTTGTAAAAATTTTTAATACCAGAAATTTATTAAAATTTACTATTCTCCTGATAGCTTTTAGTGTGTTGTTCAGATCTTATATCGGTCAAGAAATAGGGTTCATAAGTCCTTATGAATATATGGCAACACTATCCCGAATGGATGGTCTTTTAATAGGAGCCGTTATTGCAATACTTATTAGAAAAAGGAAACATTGGCTTGAAAAGTATACAAAATACTTTTTCGTCACTTCTTTAATTATGGTTGTTGCCGGTATAATTTACAAGCGTAGCCTTTTATTTATCAACTTATCCTCCATCTTTATTTTCATTGATATTCTTGCCGGATGCCTTTTGGTACATATGCTTTGTATAAAAAAAGAGGACATAATTCAAAAGATACTCAATCAAAAAATATTTATATTTCTAGGAAAGTATTCTTATGGATTGTATGTGTATCATTATATTTTATTTATGTTCTTTGATGAAAACCTAAAAAGTATAATCAATAAATATATAAATAACGATTTGCTCACTTTTATATTAGCTGGAAGCACAATCTTTCTTTTCTCCGTAGGTATCAGTGTACTTAGCTTTAAACTTATTGAAATGCCATTTCTTAAAATGAAAAAAATATTCGGTGCATAAAAATCATTTAATGTATATTATTTGCAGAAGTTTGCTTATTGATTATTTAAATACTTAGAAATAGTCTTCTGAAATGCTATATCATTCTCAATACAAAATAAAAAATAAGGTCTGATAAAATCAGACCTTATTAAAAATTTAAACTCATTCAATTCTATTTCTTAATAAACAACAATGTCATAGAATTATTGATATCCAAACCAATCGTTATAACGTATGAACCCCTTGCGAACCGGCTCACATCAACCTGTTCGACCATCACCTGCTGAGTCCTCATCACCTCTTTCTGGAATACGATCATACCCGCCATATTCACAATTGTAATCTTTGTTTTATTGGCATTAGTTACCGCATCTATCCGGATATTGATAATGGAAACTGCCGGGTTAGGGAAGATTTTAGCAGTTGATATTGACTGAGGTTCTGCTTCAACTGTAACTCTCACTACATCCCTGGCAATGGCTCCCTGGTTATCAGTTACTGCTAATTCAAATTCATAAACTCCCTGTACCAGGTTAGTGAATTCTGTTTGTGCCTGGTTGGGTGCCACTATTGTATATTGTGATGGGCCGCTGATCTTTGTCCAGCGATAAGACACAATCGTTCCATCGGGATCAGTTCCGTTACCTGAGATCAACACACTATTTACAGGTAATGTGATGATCTTATCAGAACCAGCATTCGCAGCCGGTGCCTGGTTTATCGGAGGTGGTGCAGCATTTACAGTCACTACCACTGTATCACGACCGGTCGCTCCCTGGTTATCGGTTACTGTCAGAACAAACTGGTAGACTCCCTGCACAAGATTGTTTACTACTGTCTGGGCTGCAGAGGCAGATACAATATTGAACTGGGCAGGTCCAGCGATCTTCGTCCACTGGTAAGAAGCGATCGTTCCATCAGGATCCGAACCACTACCATTAAAGTTTACAGTATTTGTTGGTAGCGTAATATTTTGATCAATGCCTGCATTTACTGTCGGGGCCTGGTTAGGCGGTGGCGCCGCTGCATTTACAGTCACTACCACTGTATCACGACCGGTCGCTCCCTGATTATCGGTTACT
>JBGSPB010000002.1:0-274818 GCA_041738795.1 Chitinophagaceae bacterium
ATGACCTTAGTACGAGAGGACCGGGTCGTACGTACCGCTGGTGTATCAGTTGTGCCGCCAGGTGCAATGCTGAGTAGCTATGTACGGACAGGATAAACGCTGAAAGCATCTAAGCGTGAAACCTTCCTCAAGATGAGTTTACTTTTAAGGGCCGTCAGAGACTATGACGTTGATAGGCTACAGGTGTAAAGGTGGTAACATCAAAGCCGAGTAGTACTAATTGCCCGTACGCTTTAATTTTTTTTCTTTCTTTATAGCCTTTACTGGTGAAAAGGAAGTAGATACTCTCTAACATTTTCCAATATGTAATTTTATTTAAGATCTTATGGTGGTTTTGCCGAGGGTGTTCACCTCTTCCCATACCGAACAGAGAAGTTAAGTCCCTCATGGCCGATGGTACTGCACCACAATGCGGGAGAGTAGGTAGCTGCCATATTCATTTAAAAGCCTTTCAGTTTATTCTGAGAGGCTTTTTTATTATATAAATTAAATTAATCTTTGTCAACATATCTGTATCCCTCATTTTTTCTAATGCATTTTCTGACGAATCAATGAATCAAAAAGAAAGAATTATATTATTTCTTCTGGCCGGATTGAATTTTACCCATATTCTCGATTTTATGATTATGATGCCATTGGGTAATTATTTAATGCCATATTTCCATATTTCTCCCTGGCAGTTCAGTTTACTTGTAGGGGCCTATTCTATAAGTGCAGCTGTATCCGGCTTCACGGCTGCTTTTATTGTGGACAGATTTGACAGGAAAAAAGTATTACTTGTTTCTTATATCGGCTTTATAGTTGGAACATTGGCATGTGGCATGGCTCCTACTTATGGACTACTCCTGGGATCAAGAATATTGGCTGGATTATTTGGTGGTATTATTGGTGCACAGGTGTTGTCAATCATTGCCGACCTTTTTGTATATGAAAGAAGAGGCACTGCTATGGGAGCTGTAATGAGTGCTTTCGCAGTTGCTTCAACATTGGGTGTTCCATTCTCATTATACCTAACAAATCTTTTCAATTTTAACTGGCATGTGCCTTTCCTGCTTGTTGGAGGAATAGGAATTGTTTTGATACCACTGATTTACAAATTTATTCCCGGTATGTCGGCGCATTTAAAATCGGCAGGGAATAGGGAATCAACCTGGAGAGTGTTAGGCAAAGTTTTTGAAAGTCCAGCACAGCAGCAAGCATTGCTATTTTCAGGACTATTGATGATGGGACATTTTCTGATCATACCGTTCCTGAATCCTTACCTGGAATTTAATAAAGGATTTTCAAAGGATCTGACACCTATGGTTTACCTGGTAGGTGGTATTTCTTCTTTTGCAGCGGCAATACTCCTTGGTCGTTTTTCAGACAAGAAGGGGAAACTGCCGGTATTTTCAATCTCTGTTTTCTTTTCTTTATTCATGGTATTGGTAATTACCAATATGCCTGATGTTCATTTCTCCATTGTACTGGCATTTTTTGCAGTATGGTTTATATTGGCAACCGGAAGGGCAGTTACTGCACAAGCAATGGTGAGTGAGGTTGTAAAGACTGAACAAAGAGGCAGTTTTATGAGTTTCAATGGCAGTATGCAGCAACTGGGAACCTTTATTGCTTCCATGGCTGCTGGTGTTATTGTGTTAAAAGATAATACCGGTAAAATACAACGGTTTGACTGGTTAGGCTATCTCAGCATCGCTGTGTTGCTTATGAGCCTTGTGCTTGGAAGAATATTGTTTAAAAAAATTGACAGAGCTGAAAAAGAAATATCGGATAAGAATATTATCAACGAATAACTATTTTAAAATTCTATAAACCGGATAACGCATATGAGCCGGCTCATACCAGGAAGAGTTTTGGTAGACAAAATTTAGTTGTGCTCTTGCATTGCCGGCGAATACAGTATCAGATAGCTTTCTTTGTTCCAATTTTACTCTTAAATCAGTATTATTTTTCAGATAACCGGCTGCTATATCTTCAAAAACGTAGGCTGAATAACCTTCTTTCTGACCAAGAATGGCATCAAAATAATTCCAGGCGAAATAGGAGTCTTCGGCTTGAGGCTCCAGGGTTTCCATTAAAAAACGATTAGCAGCCTGGTTCATAGGTATATACCAGTCACCTTTAAGAAGCCTGATTGTTTGTATTGATGAAGTGATTTTTACATCACTGTTTAAATGGTGCATTTCATACTGCCGGGGGGTAGTCTTGTAATCCTCAATTTTATAGACTTCTGCTTCAATGATGGTATCCTTTTTTAGCTGACTCATCTGCACCTTGTTTAATTTCAGGAGCTCAATGACTTTCCACCATCCCTGAGGAATTACATATGCTTTGGGTTTTTTTATTATTGTTTTTTGTGCAAAGTGGTTGAAAATTTTCACCTTTTTTTCAAAGGGTTTATTACGGTCGTAGAACAATCTGGGCAAGCCAGAAATCTCACTGGGTTTCCGTCCAGCTTCGTATCCTTTGTACATTACTTCCTTAAATTGAGAACGGTTCAATGACCAACTTACAGGAAACTCGTTTGCAGTTTCAACATTTTTTTTTGTTTGATTACGTATACTTTTTATCTGTTCGCTATTCTTTTTGGTGAATTCAATAAACGATTGCATCAGGGCATAAGTGGCTTTCACCCTTTGATCGTAAGGTTTCAACATATGGCTTTCAGGAACAAAAGCGAATGTATGCCATAAAGCAGCATAGCCGCTGGCATACCTGGGGCTATCCCAGTATTCCGGCCATCCGTTCTCTGGTGTATCACCAAAAGAATTGACGTAAGGGATAAGATCAAATCCCTTTGTTTTCATTAACGAATATAAAGCCGGCTCAAATTCTTTGCTTATATATTCTCCCATTGTGCCACCCAATTTGCTATTTTGTGTGGTAAGCAATGTCATTACATGCTGGTAATCTGCGCCATTGCTTACATGGTTATCAACAAATACGTCAGGATCTGTTAGATGAAATATTTCAGTGAAAGCCCTTGCATCTCTCGAATCACATTTAATAAAATCCCGGTTCAGATCAAGATTTTGTGAGTTGCCACGGAAACCAAATTCTTCAGGACCATTTTGATCGACCCTGTAGTTTGCACTTCGGTTTAAGCAACCACCAATATTATAGACCGGGATAATGGCCAATACTATATTATCAGGTATTTTATATTTACCGGCAACAATGTCTCTTGCCAGTAACATGCTGGCGTCAATGCCATCGGGTTCGCCGGGGTGAATACCATTATTGATTAGTATGATCCTTTTATTATTTTTCCGGATATTACTGAAATTGTAATCCCCATTATTTGAGACAACGACCAGGTGTAAAGGATACCCCGCATCTGTAATCCCCATTGTCAGCATTTTTATTTTGCCAGATTGAAAATCCAGTTTTTTCCACCAATCAATTATTTCAAAATAGTCAGGAGTTTGGGTACCATTCGATTGTTCAAATCTGGTGGTTAGCTTTTGAGCCCCGGCAATAAAGGAAACAAGTAGACAAAATATCAAAAAGGAGTGTCGCATACTATCGTGGGTTGATGCTTAAAAATACTATTTCGCAGGAAGCTACTAAAAATAAAAAGGCATCCCAAACTGAGATGCCTTTCAAAAGAGATATTAGTACAGCTTATTTAGCTGAATTAACTTTTTTTGCGAGTTTACTTTTCAGGTTAGCGGCTTTATTCTTGTGAATAACACCACGTTTTGCCAGTTTGTCAATCATGCTTTCAACAAGAGGAAATTTTTCACCCATTTCCTTTACAGGGGCCGCTTTCAGGTCACGGATAGCATTACGGGTCGTTTTGCCATAGTATTTGTTCCTGTCACGACGTTTAGCTGCCTGGCGGGCATCCTTCTTTGTTGCACTGTGATTAGCCATCTATATCAATTTTAAGGATTGCAAAGGTAGGGTTGGGGCGCCTATTAACCAAATTTCCGGAGGTTTTATTCCTAAATGGTCATAATAATTGTTAGTACTCTAATCCTCCTGCTTTTTTAATGGGCCTGCAGACAAAAAGGACTATTGCAAAGAATATCCCATTGTGCTTCAGGGCTTTCTAAATCCCTCATAATGAGGCAGGGATTTCCGTTTTTTCAGCGATATTTGTGGCCCAATTTTCACTTGTATTTTAATACCTCTTTTCATGAAGGATTTTTCCTATATCACTAATTCTCACCCGGAGTTTATCGAAAACCTTTACCGTGATTTTGTAAATGACCCTACCAGTGTTGACCCCGAACTAAAAAAATTCTTTGAGGGGTTTGATTTTGCTATTGGCAATAGTAGCAAGACAGGGGTAGGTAATGGAAAGAAAATACCTGTTGAAACTGGAAAAGTGATAAATGCCGAGGTAGATTGGATGCGGGAGATAAAAGCATACCGTTTAATAGTGGGGTATAGGAATAAAGGTCATTTGATTGCAAAAACAAATCCTATCCGTCAACGAAAGGACAGGGGTGCCAATATTGACCTTGCGTTTTATGGATTTACTGAGGCTGATCTGGATAAAGAATTTCATGCAGGCCAGCTTATCGGACTGGGCACAACCTCATTAAGAAATATATTAACTCATCTTGAAAAATGCTATGCATCAAGTGTGGGGGCTGAGTTTAAATATATCAGCGATCAGAAAAAGATAGACTGGCTGACCAACGAGATTGAGAAGAGAATGCTGGAACCTTTACCATTGGATAAGAAGAGAAGAGCATTAGAAAAACTTAACCAGGGGGTGATGTTTGAAAAATTTCTTCATACCAAGTATGTTGGTCAGAAAAGGTTTTCACTCGAAGGGGGCGAAACTACAATTGCAGCTCTCGATGCCATTATAAATACAGCCGCAGATAATGATGTACATGAAGTAGTGATTGGTATGGCACACAGGGGCAGGTTAAATATCCTGGCCAACATCATGGGAAAAACATATGAACAGATCTTCAGTGAGTTTGAAGGAACTGCCAAGATGGATCAAACCATGGGTAGTGGCGATGTGAAATATCACATGGGGTATGGCAGTGAAGTGAAAACAATGAATGACAAAACCATTCATCTTAAGCTGATGCCTAATCCGTCACACCTGGAGGCTGTTAACCCGGTAGTGGTAGGTTTTTCCCGGGCTAAAGCAGATGTAATGTATCACAGTGAGTTTGACAGAATACTTCCAATTCTGATACATGGTGATGCTTCAGTAGCCGGCCAGGGAGTTGTGTATGAAGTGTTACAGATGAGCTACCTGAAAGGATATTACACCGGTGGGACCATTCATTTTGTTATCAACAACCAGATTGGTTTCACCACTGATTTTGATGATGCAAGAAGTTCTGATTATTGTACTTCATTAGCGGCTGCTATCCAGGCGCCGGTATTTCATGTAAACGGAGATGATCCTGAAGCTGTGATCAAATGTGTGGAAATTGCAACCCGTTTCCGCCAGGAATTTAACAGTGATTTTTTTATTGATATGGTGTGTTACCGCCGTCATGGTCACAATGAAGGAGATGATCCTAAATTCACACAACCTCATTTGTATGCTTTAATTGATAAGCATCCCAATCCAAGAGAAGTGTATATTAAATATCTTTTGGAGAATGGTGAGCCAGATGCACAGCAATTGGCCAAAGAAATGGAAAAAAAGTTTTGGGCTGATCTGCAGGAGCGACTGGATGAAGTGAAACAGAATCCATTGCCCTATCATTATCAGCCCCCTGAGCTGGAGTGGAAAAAGCTTCGCAGGGCGACTCCGGAAGATTTCGATGCATCACCAGTTACAAGTATTACAGAAACAGACTTTCGGAAAGTTTTTGACGCCATGATGATATGGCCTGCAGATTTCAAGCCACTACGAAAAGTTGAGAAGATCCTACAGGACAAAATAAAATTATTTGAAACAGAACGAAAAGTTGATTGGGCTACCGGTGAATTACTTGCCTATGGCAGCTTATTACTGGATGGAAAAGATGTAAGAATGAGCGGACAGGATGTGAGAAGGGGAACTTTTTCGCACCGTCATGCAGTACTGAGAGATGAAAATACAGATAAGCCATACAGCAGGTTGTCTCATATACCCGGTGCAACAGGAAAGTTCAGGATTTACAATTCTCTGCTGAGTGAATATGGTGTGCTGGGTTTTGAATATGGCTACGCATTGGCCAATCCGAATGCATTGGTTTTGTGGGAAGCTCAGTTTGGTGATTTTGCCAATGGTGCTCAAACAATGATTGACCAGTTCATCGCAGCCGGGGAACAAAAATGGAACAGGATGAATGGTGTTACGATGTTACTGCCACATGGCTATGAAGGACAGGGGCCGGAGCATAGTAGTGCGAGGCTGGAACGGTTTTTACAATTATGTGCAGAATTAAATATGGTGGTAACAAATATAACTACTGCTGCTAATTTCTTTCATGCTTTAAGACGTCAACTGGCATGGCCTTTCCGTAAACCGCTGATCAATTTTTCTCCCAAAGCAAATCTTCGTCATGCTGGTTCTTATTCAAGAATCGAGGAATTTACCAGTGGCGGCTTTAAAGAAGTGATTGACGATGCACAGGCAGATGCAGCTAAAGTGAAAAAAGTGTTATTCTGCAGTGGCAAGATATATTTTGATATGGCTGAACGCCAGCAGAAAGAAAACAGAAATGATATTGCGATAATCAGGCTGGAACAGATATATCCTTTGCCCTACAAAAAGCTTGATGTATTACAACGGAAATATAGTAAGGCAACCTGGTTCTGGGTGCAGGAAGAGCCCATGAATATGGGAGCTGCTTCATTCCTTAAAATGAATTTAACGGGTATTAACTATGGAGTAATAGGCAGGCAACCTTCTGCTTCTACCGCAACGGGATATAATAAAGTTCATTTACAGGAGCAGGCTGAAATAATTGAAACAGCTTTTAGTATTTAAATTGAATTAATAGAATATTATGATTGAAATAAAAGTACCAACGGTAGGAGAGTCTATCAGCGAAGTCACTTTATTGAAATGGAATAAGAAAGATGGCGACTATGTGGAAAGAGATGAAGTGATCGCCGAACTGGAAAGTGAGAAAGCTACTTTTGAAGTAAATGCGGAGCAGGCAGGTGTGTTGAAGCTCGGTTCAGTAAACGAAGGCGATACTATTAAAATTGGTGACCTGCTGGCGAGTATTGATGAAACAGCAGCAAAACCTGCCGCAGCTCAGAAAGCAGAAAATGCCAGTGTTCCCAAAACGGAGACTGCAAAACCTGCAACCTCAACTGCTCCTGTCAGCTCAATTCCCAATGATATCAAAGCCTCTCCTGTTGCTTCAGCCATCATTGCAGATAAAAAAGTAGATCCTAAATCTGTAACAGCAAGCGGCTACCAGGGCAAGATCATGAAAGATGATGTGTTAGCTGCTTTATCAAATCCCGGTAAGAAAGCCTTTACCGGGGCTGAATTGTTCAGCAGGAATGTTCGTGTCGAGAAGATGAGTAACCTGCGCAAAACTATTTCACGCCGATTGGTAGAAGCCAAAAATACAACAGCGATGCTCACCACTTTTAATGAAGTGGATATGGGCACTATCATGGAAATAAGAACGAAGTATAAAGACAAGTTTAAGGAGATACATGGGGTAGGACTAGGCTTCATGAGCTTCTTTGCCAAAGCCTGTGCAGTGGCACTGGCAGAATGGCCATCGGTAAATGCTTATATAGACGGAGATCAGTTAGTGTATCATGATTATGCTGATATCAGCATAGCCGTTAGCACGCCAAGAGGACTGACCGTACCGGTAATGCGAAATGTAGAAAGCATGAGTATGGCCGATATTGAGAAGACGGTAGTGGAACTGGCAGGCAAAGCAAGAGACAGTAAATTAACAACGGAGGAATTGACGGGTGGAACTTTCACAATCACCAATGGCGGTGTTTTTGGTTCGTTAATGAGTACACCCATTATCAATATTCCACAAAGTGCTATTCTTGGTATGCATAAAATACAGGAAAGACCAATGGCGGTAAACGGGCAGGTTGTGATAAGACCTATGATGTACCTCGCATTGAGTTATGATCATCGTATTGTTGATGGCCGTGAATCTGTAAGTTTCCTGGTGAGAGTGAAAGAATTATTGGAGAACCCGGAGCAATTACTGATTGGAAAGGACCCGGTTAAAACATTGCTTGAATTATGAACAAGAAAATTTTTGCGATTACATGAAAAGATTTTTAGCCTTAGTAATTATACTGCTTTCTTTAGTTTATATGTCTTGTCAGAAAGAAATTGATTGGGGGCTGGGTGGTACGGGTGGCAATAACCTGCTTTCAAGAATCAATTCAAAAACAGGTACAGACTCCTCCGAGGTCAGTTATTTTTACAATTCCCAGAACAGATTGATCAGGGAAAAGACAACAGGTATTTCCGGAGGACTTACACTTGACAATGAATTGATAATAAACCGGAATGCTGCTGGTGTTATTCTTACAACTGTGCAAAAGGCAGCAGCATTGGTAACTGCAGGTATTGATAGTGTGGTTACCCGGTATAATTATAATACTTCAACATCCCGTTACACTTCATCAGTTTTTTCTCTGACTGCGTTTGGCTTTTCGGTTACCGATAGTGCCGTTTACTCCTATGATGCAAGTGGTAAGATTGTAAGTGATGTGCATTACCTGGCAACTGGTTTTTTACCTCCTATCCAAAGTTTGAAAAATGATTATACTTATTCTGCTGATGGGGTAAACATAACCAGGCAGGATCAAATGGCCGCTACTACTCCCGGAGGTCCTATGTTACCTGTTTCGTCTCAAACCTACACTTATGATAATAAAAGCAACCCGCTGATATTGTCCCACGAGGCTGTTTTATTATCGAGAACAGGTCTGTTCAATGCTAATAATAGTTTAAAGACTGTATTTACCAATACTGCAGACCCAACCGCCAATTTTAACCTCGATATAATTTACAGGTATAATACTGCGGGCAAGCCTGATTCAGCTTTTTCTATCCGAACACCTCCCGGAGAACTTACTGTTTCTACCTATCATTATCAATAACTCTGCTTTTATCAATTCATTTGCGGAAGCCGGTTTGCTTGCCTTATTTTGCAGGGTGAGCCGATATTATTCATACCTGAACAGTGCTGTCCAGCTTGTTAGTAAATACAAGGGGGACGAGCCTTTTTCTCTGTTCCTGAAAAGGCATTTTTCAACCAATAAAAAATATGGATCCAAGGACAGGAAAAGTATAAGCCATTTATGTTACTGTTATTTCAGGTTGGGTAAAGCAGTAGCAGAAATGCCGGTTGAGGAAAGAATTATTACCGGCTTGTTTTTATGTTCTTCAACATCTAATGTGCTGCTTCAGCATTTGAGGCCAAACTTAGATATGCAGGCAGCATTACCAGTTTCTAAAAAAAATCAATTGCCGGACTCTTCTTTTTCTTTCAATGATGTTTTTCCGTGGGGGGGTGAATTAAGTGAAGGGATTGACTATGATAAATTTTGTGCAGCTTTCTTCATTCAGCCAGATCTCTTTCTTCGTTTGCGGCCCGGTAATAAAGAGAGAGTAATGTCCAAACTCCGGGAAAAGGAAATTGTGTTTGAGTCTATCAATGACAGTTGTATTGCAGTAGCGAACTCTTTAAAAGTGGATACAATAATCAAATTGAATAAAGAAGCTGTCATACAGGATTACAGTTCTCAACAAGTGGGAGAGTTGCTGGCACAGGTTAAGAAGGATAATGTTTCCCGGGTTTGGGACTGCTGTGCTGCCAGTGGTGGTAAGTCTATTATGGCCAAAGATGTGCTTGGGGATATTGACCTCACCGTATCAGATATACGGGAAAATATACTTCACAACCTGAAACAACGATTTGCTGAAGCTGGTATTAAACAGTACAAAAGTTTTGTGGCTGATCTTACCGTAACCGGTTCTCTACCTGCAAAGCAGCAATATGATCTGGTCATTGCTGATGTTCCCTGCAGTGGCAGTGGCACCTGGAGTCGCACACCCGAGCAACTTTATTTTTTCGATGCACAAAAGATTGATGAATACAGTCTCCTGCAAAAGAAAATCACTTCGGCTATCATTCCCTCTCTGAGACCCGGAGGCTTTCTTCTCTATATTACCTGTTCGGTATTTAAAAAAGAAAATGAGTTGGTGGTGGAATATTTAAAAGAAAACTACGGCCTGGCAGAAGTTCAAAAAAAATCATTGACCGGTTATGATAAAAAGGCCGACACTTTGTTTGCCTCTCTTTTACAAAAACCTTTATAACCTGATCAGCTCTGCAGTGCCTAAAAATTTTTGATTGTTATAAACAGTGATATAGTATTTACCTGCTGAAAGTTTGCTTACAGAAAGATCGATCAGTTTTTTACCGATCCCTTTTGCATCTTTGGTTTGCATTACGAGGCTGCCTTTTGCATCATACATCATAACTGTCATAGTTGGAATGGCATAAGGTGTTTCCACAACCAGCGTAACAGTACTGCCACTTACCGGGTTTGGCTGCACCATTACCAACTGATTGCTGGTTCCGGCAGCAAAACAACCGGCTGTGATAGTTACATCAGCTGTATCAATATAAACTGCAGTAAATGTAGCAGCAGCAGTGTCAAATACCTGGCGAATACGGTACGAAACAGTACCCGGATTTACTCCAACCAATGTATTGTTGAAGGAATAACTTTTATTAGCGAGTATGGTTCCAGCCTGTGCGTTAACATCTCCCACTTTTGTGTATACAGATTCACCCGGCACTTTTCTTTCGATCTCGTACTTCATGTTTGCTACGTCTTTGCTGTTCCATGTTACAGTAATAGTACAGGCATTTGCTGATGCAGCTGCTGTGGCATATTCTGTCAGCAGGTTTGTAAACGCCAGTTTCAGGTTGGGAATACCATAACCAATCCTGTCATCCGGTGTGCTGAATTTATTACTGGCCTGTTTCAATGCCTGGATGATCTTCATATTATTATATTCAGGAAAACCCTGCCAGAGACAAGTTGCCAATCCTGCCATATTGGGACAGGCAAAGGATGTACCATTGCTTGTTCCAATTGTATTGCTGCTTGTTTGAACCATTGCAGCTACACCAACAGAAGCCATATCGGGCTTTATCTGTCCGTCGCCGGAAGGTCCATAACTGGAGAAGCTGCCAACTATTCCGGAAGAATTCACTGCCCCTACGGCCACTACACTATCACCATCGGATGGAGTGACGAGGAAACGCCAGGCATTGCCCCCTTCATTCCCTGCAGAATTAAATACCATCAATCCTTTTTTAGCAGCCAGGTCAGCACCAATCACGGCCATAGTGGTATTGCCATCCATATTGCTGTAGGTATAATTGAAAGCAGCATTATCAAAATCATAATATCCCAGGGAAGAAGAAATAATATCTGAGCCGGCACTATCCGCTCTCTCTGCACCACATACCCAATTATGTTCTTCGATCGGGTATTCTGATGCTACATCTTCTGTACGGAATAAATGAAAACTTGCTTTGGGCGCTTTGCCTACAAATTGTCCCGGAATATTGGCCGCAATGGTTGAGAAGCATTGCATGCCATGGGGATGATCGTCCGTGACTGTCGCATTGCGGGATACAAAATCCCAGGT
This sequence comes from Chitinophagaceae bacterium, assembly GCA_041738795.1. Classification (GTDB taxonomy): domain Bacteria; phylum Bacteroidota; class Bacteroidia; order Chitinophagales; family Chitinophagaceae; genus JJ008. The sequence goes on from JBGSPB010000002.1 coordinate 11,585, forward strand.
ACTTAATACCTGGCTGTTGGTATTGGCACTGTCAAAAGCCCGTAATGAATTGTAGTTGAAAAAACCACCGTCGAGCATAGCGATTTGCATGCCCTGGCCTCTTAATCCAATATTATGTAAGAACTCACCATTGTGCAGGTGAATCTCATTAAAGGAACCGGTTCCATAATTGAAAAAATCACCGGTAAGCTGTTCGGTTCGTTGTGTCTGTACGGGTAAGGGAGTGATCGCTTCTTCCGTTACAAATTTATTCCTGGTGGGTCCGGGTTCATAGCCTGTACTTCTTGCGGCCAGTCCGCCAACACTTTTTACAAATGGTAAAGCAGTGATCGCTGTAATCGCATTTGCATCGGAGGTTTGAATGGAGACAGCATTCAGCCATTTGGATACATTTAAAATAGTAACGTTGGGTACATTTCTGATCTGGGTAACATACGAAGGTGTAACCGGCAGGTCTGTGCTGTCAATTGCTATTCCATAACGGGTTCTTCTTTCAATCGACCTTTGTGATAAATAACCGGAAGGGTTGGCAAGGGAAAACGTATTGTTGCCTTTGTCTTTAAGTTTTACAATGTACCGGGTAAATTGTGCCTGCGATTCAACAATGAAAGTAACCGCAACTATAAACAGGAGTAAAATTTTTTTCATGGAATACCGGTATTTTTTTCCAACCACAAATTTAGAGAATACCAATAACTAATTATGATCTACCATCCACATGGTGATACCAAAGCCTGTTTTATAAGGCCCGCCGGCTCCGCCGGGGTTTGGCTGGTATTCCCACAGCTCATATTCACGGTATACAAGTCCTATATTTTTAGCATATTTTTCAACTGATCTTGATTTTGCAGCATATGCCGTTGGACTGGTAATAGGTACATTGAACGCTTCATCCACCTGCTCTATACTATGCACATCGGTGTAATTAATTCCCCTATGGCTGAATGAAGATGGTTCCCCGTCGAAATAGAAATCCCAGTCTTCCATACTGTCATCATTGCTGAAATTGTAGATAGTACCATAAGGATCTGACGGAAGAAACCGGTTTCCTTTCCAGCTAAAGCCGTTGCGAATCGGTAAATGCATTTTGATAAAACGAAGATTGTCTTCAATCAATTCTACCTGGTCAGACAGGGGAGTGATGAAGTAGGTACCGGAAGGTTGCCAGGGCTGCGTACCTGATGAGTCACTCAGGTAACGATAAACCCTGTAACTGGGTCGGCCCAGGTTGTCGGTGATAAGGGTGTCTATTACATGTTTTACCTGGTATTTACGAATCTCTGTATTCCGTCCAAAATTGGTGAATACCATTGAGTCGAGCCGGTAAGTGATATATTTCTTTGCAGTTAAGGGGATATAATCTGCTAATGCTTCCGTAGTAAAATCTTCTTTTTCATTACAGGAAAAGAGAGCTGCGGAAAGTATAGCTAACAGACCAAGGCGAACGGGTGAAAAAATTCTCATAAGTGGTTTTTCTTTGTTCACGGATACAAAATAAACGGTTAAAACTACAAACAAAAAACGGGGAAACATAACTCCCCGGTTTAGAACGTATTTTATTTCGCTTTATTGCCTGATTTTAAACGAGTTCGCCCCGCTGAATGATTCCCCCGCCAATCACATCATCCCCTTCATAAAAAACGGCACTTTGTCCCGGTGCAATGCCTTTTACATGTTCATAGAATCGGACTTTCATGGTACCACTAAGCGAAGCCGAAGTGTCAGGATAGATGTTGGAAAGAGCACCCTTGTCTTTGTAACGGATCTTTGTCACAGCTTCCATGCCAGGGGTGATGCTGTCATATTTTATTAAATTCAGCTTACCCACTATCATTTCATTTTGCTCCAGGTCCTCTTCATCGCCCAGCATCACCGTGTTATTATCAGGGTCAATTTTTGTAACGAAAACGGGTCTTCCCATTGCTATGTCGAGCCCTTTTCGTTGCCCTATTGTATAAAAAGGATAGCCTCTATGCTGCCCCAGAATTTTACCATTTTTATCAATGAAGTTGCCACCGGCCACTCTTTCTTCCAGCCCATCCACTCTTCTTTTCAGGAAGCCGCGGTAGTCATTATCCGGCACAAAACAGATCTCATAGCTTTCATTCTTTTTTGCCAGTTCTGGATAACCAAAATCATGCGCCATCTGGCGGATCTCTGTTTTACGGTAAGGTCCAAGGGGCAGTAATGTTCTGCTAAGCAGGTCTTGTTGCAATCCCCATAATACATAACTCTGGTCTTTGGTGTCATCAATGGCTTTGCTGACAACAAACCGTCCATTATCATGCTGTCTTATTTTGGCATAGTGACCGGTAGCAATAAACTCACAGCCCAGGGCATCGGCTCTTTTTAATAAAGCCCGCCATTTGATATGCGTATTACAAAGTACACAGGGGTTGGGTGTTCTGCCGGCCAGGTATTCTTCTACAAAATTCTCGATCACAAAATCGCCAAACTCTTCCCGTATGTCGAGTATATAATGTGCAAAGCCATGCTCCACCGCTGCCTGTCTCGCATCGTTGAAGGAATCAAGATTACAACAGCCTGTTTCTTTTTTGCTGCCACCGCTGGCCATGTAGTCCCATGTTTTCATGGTGATGCCGACCACTTCGTAGCCTTCGGCATTGAGCATCAGGGCTGTAACGGTACTGTCGATACCGCCGCTCATGGCCACCAGCACTTTTCCTTTCTTACTCATAGTCGCTAAAATTCAAGGGGCAAATATACGAAGGACAAACGGGAGGGGGTTTACGGAAAAGGGTAAAATAGGGAAGGGGATGGGCAGGGGCAGACCGGGGTTTTACACAGTTCATGTTAGCATCAGGCATCGCCTGTTTGTACAAAATGAAAGGTGCCGAGTAAATAAACCTTGATTTTTGGTTTATTGTTTTGAGCGTTAAGGTTGTTTAATGTAAAAAATAAAATGAAAGCAATAAGCATATTTTTCATATTGATCTTCATTGAATAGGTTTAACAGCTGATGGATAAATTTTGTTTGGCTTGAAAAGTTTAGAGCTAAGAACCAAAGTATAGAAGTAATTTTTTTACTTTAGTATAATAGGCATTTCATCGATAGTTTTCCTTTTGTGGCTTTATATGCCTGGTAGTTTATTGTGATTGTTTTTTTATACCAGTCTGTATGCCAGAAAGTATCAACTTTGCCACCCTTGATTTTGAATCCTGATATGATAAAGCTATCATTAGCGGTACCTTTAATAGCAATTTTCAATGTTGTTGGGTAAGTTGCAGAGGTTTTGATATTGATTATTGTGTCTTTGTTCAATTCATTTATGAATACAGGCTTTATACTAGCTCCCTGAATGCATGAAATGCTTATAGTCACTATAACTATTATTGTTAAAAATAATAATTCAATTTTCACAATTGCTTTTTTAATCTGCCGGAATTTAATGGAACTTGAAAGTATTTCAATGCTCCGGTTCGATTATTTCCGAACCAAATTTAAACAAAATTAAAATGGTATATGGAGTCACGAACCAGGGCATAGGTTGCCTTCCTGCATTGTCTAATAGGAGAATGTTAACCCTGCACCAAAGCCCATGTCGCTGTCATAGTGTGTCCGCACAGAGAAGCTGCGGTTTAAAATATAGTTAAGCCCCGCCATATATTCTTTGTCGGTGTTAACCATAAAAGCAGCACGAAGCCGTTTTGAAACCGGAATGTCTTCCCTCATTAATTGTAAACGAAAAATACCATCCGTAAAAATTTCAGCCTGGAAACGAACCAGCATGGGTAATGTATAATTTACGCCAACACTTAATACAGCCCTGTTGTCTTTTGTGCTTGTCTGTCCGAAGAGGTTTTTTTCTTGTTCATCAATACCCATTTTTCTGTATCGCCAGTCAAACCCGACAAATGGCATGAGCCATTGCATTTTCCCCAAATATCTGCCGATATGTGTTTCCGTCTCGTAGCCGTGCATATCATGATAGCCTAAACGCCACTCGCTGCCAATACTCCAACGGGTATTTTGAAACATCAATTCTCCGTCATTCCCATTTGTGGCAAAATCATTCTGAAACATGAAGTGCATTTTTCTGTCGTCAGCAAATAGTCTGCGTTGTGCCAGTCTGGGATTTGGTATTAATGGATTGGGAGCTTGATTTTCGTAAGTAAACACTCTGCCCATTCCGCTCATCATATGGTATAAAATATGGCAATGAAAAAACCAATCGCCTTCCACATTTGCATGAAATTCCAATGTGTCAGTTTCCATGGGCATAATGTCCACCACGTTTTTTAGTGGAGCATTCTCGCCCTGTCCGTTCAGCAAACGAAAGTCATGACCGTGCAGGTGCATGGGGTGGCGCATCATTGAACCGTTGTACAAAACAAGCCTGACATTTTCACCTTTTTTGATTAGTATTTTATCTGCTTCGGAAACTACTTTGTTATTCAAACTCCATACATAACGATTCATGTTTCCGGTAAGTTCAAATTTCAATTCCTTGACTGGTGCATCTTTTGGAAGATTTGTTTTATGCGGCGATTTGAGCATGGCATAGTTTAGCGTTACAATATCAGAAAGTGCATTAGCGTTGTATTTATTACCGGCATGATTGGAATGGTCATTTTCTAGTTCCGGTTCCAGCCTTTTTTTGTCATCCTTTCTTTTAAGTTCGCCAGTAATTTCAGGATACATCACTACATTCATATCCATCTGATTCAGACTCATTTTCATTCCCATGTCATCCAGGTCGCCATTCATTTTCATCATGTCATTCATCATCTTCATTCCTTCAAAATATTTTAACCTTGGCAGGGGCGACAGGAGTTGTTTGATCCCGTTTCCAATATAAAAAGATGCTGAATTGGTCCGGTCTTCGGTAGTTGCCAGCAATTCGTAAGCGGTACTATCTGCAGGAATGGTAACTACCACATCGTAAGTTTCTGAGACAGCAATGATTAATCTGTCTACTTCTACAGGCTCTGTATCGTTGCCATCGTTTGCCACAACTGTTATTTTACCTCCTGCATACGTTAGCCAAAAATAGGAGGATGCGCCACCGTTTGAAATGCGAATCCGTACTTTATCGCCAGCTTTCAATATTTTTCCGTCAATACTTTTTATATCTGTATCAGGCCTTCCGTTCATTAAAATTTTATCGTAATACACATCACTTACGTCCATAGCCAGCATTCGCTTCCATTCATTTTTCAGTTTGGTGTTGAAGTGCCCTGCTTTTATAGCTTCGCCATAGCTCTGTGTGGCATTTTTTCTGATAGCAAACCAATCTGTTGCATTGTGCAACATACGGTGTACATTTTCAGGTCTGTAGTCGGTCCATTCACTTAAAACGATTGGAACTGCTGGCAAATCATCAATTCCTTTTCTAAAGGCCGGGTCGGTTTGTTTTTTGAGCATTATAAAGTTCCCGTACATTCCAATTTGCTCCTGCAATCCGCTGTGACTGTGATACCAATGTGTGCCATGCTGTATAATCGGAAACCTGTAAATATGTGTTGTATGTGGCTTGATGGGCATTTGAGTAAGATTGGGGACACCATCTTCTTTGTTGGGTAAAAACAAACCATGCCAATGCAATGAAGTTGATTCATTTAACTCATTGTGTACATGGATTTCCGCTGTATCGCCTTCAGTGAAAGTAAGCGTGGGCATTGGTATTTGACCATTTACTGCAATGGCTCTTTTTTCTTTCCCTGTAAAATTGACGAGGGTATCTTTTATATACAAATCATACCGTACAATTTTTTGAGAAAGCAGATTTGATACAAGTAATGTAAAAAAGGCTGCTAACGGCAACATTTTTTTATAAACAGTTTTCTGTATAGCCATTTTAGGAATTTCATTTATGTAAAATTGATAAGGCGTTTGCTTTATTTTAAACAGGTTCTTTGTTTCATTGCTTTATTGTCTCCACTGTTTTTCCGCAAGTAAGCATCATTGAGCCGTAGTATGGATTCTTAATATTGCTTTCTTTGCTTAACCAATTGGCACCTTTCCCATCATTAGCCATCGGACAAAATTGATAATAGATAGTTTCCACAGGTTTTGCGATCTTTATTAACTCATACATATTTGTTGATAAACTCATAAAATGGTCTCGCTGCCGGGCTATGTCATTTGTGCCGTTTATATGTTCAGCATCTTCTTTCAGGCCGGTAACTATTTTCATCCAAATTGTATGCACATCCATTGGTAGTTTTTCCATTTTTACGGTATTAATAGCGGTTTGCAAATCTTTTGCTTTTGCGGATGCTTTATTTCCATCTGTTTTCACTAATTCATCTTTCAATGAAAAATAACTGTCAAATACAGCTTTCAACTGGTTTGTTTCCTGTGTTGCATGGGTTATGCCATCATGCTGGTGACTAATAGGCCCTGGCTTAGGGATTGTGGTGTCAGTTGAGGGCAGTGTTACTATTGCCATTTGCTTTTTCACCCTGTCATACTTACAGCAGCCTGGCAAATTATTATAAGCGGCATCAGGTGCAAGAAAATTTTGATTGTCATACCCTGCAAGGGCTATGTTTTTTAATACCGCATCCAGATCGGTTTTTTTACTGTCATAAGTAATAATTGCCATTTTGGAGTCTTTGTTCCAATCTGCTTTTGATATATTTTTTTTGTTAGCGGCCTTTTCAATAGCGGTTTCACATATCCCGCAATTGCCATACACTTTGATAGTGTCTGTTTTGGCATTATTTATTTGAGCCTGGCAGGCAGTAGTTGATAATAGAACAACAGCTGCTATTAATATTATTGATTTCATTTTTTTAAGTTTTATTATTGATATATAAATGCACAATTAGCCGGTGTGCTTTTCCTGTCGCGGTATTGGAGAACTTATTATAAATTAAATTAAATGTGCGCTATTGAGAATGTAAAGCCGTTCTCCGGGGATCTTTGGCGGAGCGTTAGTTACTCTAAAAGTCTTTGATTTTGCAATTCCCTTAACACTAAAGTCGGCAATTCGATTCGCTAATACAGGAGCATCTATAAATTGAATGTTTTGTGCTGTTGCACTTTTTTGATGCACGGTATTTAGTTTTACCTGTTTGTGTTCGTCTTTACAGCAGGCACCTTTTTTTTCCTTCATGCCGCAGTCGCTGCATTTTTTGTCTTTGCTGCTGCACCACAAACTCCATCCAATAAGTTTGTCCGTACAAAAATACATATGAATAACAGCACCCATGTTTACAGACCCATAGATAAGTAACAGTAATATGATTGCTATTTTCTTCACTTATTAAAGTTATACTATTAATGCTGATGCCTGACTCCCCGTCTAATCATATAATAATTGACCGGGAATGCTGCAATAAAGCCAACAGCAAGAGCTGCAAGCATCCCTATCCAGAATATTGAATCTGCCAGGCCGGCTTCCATTACGCCAGGAATAATAAGCTGCGTACCGACCTCGAATGCTTCCATTACTACTATACTAATAAATTCGGCTGCAAATACAATTTTAAATGCATTCTTAATACTAAATCTTTTACGGAGGAGTGGTATCATGCCCAGTAAAAAGCCAAATACAAAGCCCAAAGTGATGGCTACAATCATTGTGTCGATCATGCCCCAGCCGAAATAAGCTCCAAGAATCATACCTAACACTTCACCTATGCCGCATCCCAATAAACAGTGTAATGTTGCACTTACCGCCAGTTTAAAATTTGAGTCCTTTTCGGCTTTTAAAAACTGTTGATGTTCCGCTGCCGAATGATGTTGGTGACTTGCATGAGGCTGGTGCTCCTGCTTTGAGTGAATCTGGTGGTTCATAATTATATAGTTTAAATGTTTGCTAATAGCATTACTGCACTCATTACTATCATTAAAGCATCTTCAATAATAGTTACGGTACTCATGGGCAGGTTGAATACGGCACCTAAACAGGCACATTGTATTTTTCTTTTGTTCAATACACTCTGCAATACCCCTATAATGCTGATTGTCATTACCAATAAGGTGACAATATTTGTAATAAAGGGTTGAAAGTTGGTTGCATAGGCTATGCCTAAGGCCAATTCGATAAAGGCATACATAAAACCCCAGGCCTTCAGTTTTTTCGCCACAATGTCATACATGCTGTAGCTTTCGGCAAAGCCATCCAGGTCCAGCATTTTAAAGAAAGAAAAGGTGAGAAAGAAGCCTGCCATAAAAATGTTCATGGCTTGCATCCAATTAAATGTTTTTTGGTGTGTTGCTCCTATGATTGCAATTACAGTTATGTAAGCAAAAATCAGTAAGATGGGTTTATATGTTGAAAACCAGCTTTTGGCCTGCTCTGTGGTTTCCTGGTGTTCTGTTGCGGTGATAGAATATTTCTTATCCAATGCATTTTGAAAAGCCGAAAGTGCAATATGCTTGTCCATTGTAATAGTAGCCGACTGGGTTTCTTTCGAAACTTCCACTCCGGTAACATTTGGTAACATCAGCAAACTGCTTTTTACTTTTGCCTCGCAACTGCCGCATGTCATGCCGGTAACTTTATAGGTATGTGTCATAATTCATTTGTTTGACACAAAAGTAATTCAGGTACCCGGACTGGTTGTTGTGGAATTCTGTATAAGAGTTGTAAGATTTACAGTTCTTCTATGTTTTTACGTTTGTATTCTTTCAGCGATTTAAAGTAACTCGGTGTAAAGCCTGTTATTTTTTTGAATTGGTTGGATAAATACGCCACGCTGCTATAACCTAATTGGTCAGCAATTTCAGATAAAGTTAGTTCGTTATAAACGATCAGTTCTTTAACTTTCTCGATTCGTTGGGTTATAAAATATTTTTCTATGGTTGTGCCTTCCACTTCTGAAAAGAGGTTACTTAAATAATTATAGTCCTGGTGTATTTGTGAAGTGATAAACTCAGAAAGGTTTGTCTTTAAGTCGGGGTCTGAATGGTGGATCAGCGTTACGATAGCGGTTTTAATTTTTTCGATGGTTTGGCTTTTTTTGTTGTCTATGAGTTCAAAGCCTACTGACTTTAATGTGGTGTCAAGTTGAAGTAATTGGTCTTTGGATAAGTTGCCTTCAATTTCTACTTCGCCCAAATTAACAGTTAGGGTGTGAAGGCCTAACTTTTCCATTTGGTCTTTTACTACCATCTTGCATCTGCTGCAAACCATATTTTTAATGTAAAGTTTCATATCGTTTGACCATCATGTGTTAGTGGTTGTTTTTCTATTCTTCACGCATAATAGCGAGGAAGAATTTAATAACTTCTAAATTTACAGCAGATGTAGTCCAATGCCCTACATTTTCATAGGTTTTGAAGGTGGTAGTAATATTTTTATTCAAATAAGTCTTTTGACAGGCCAGGTATCTTTCCTGCACCGTGCTTCCGATATTCTCATTAATTATTTTACGTTCTTTTTTGCTGTACGCATCGTCAAACTGAACGGCATCATTGTCGTCTAACTTGCCCATGTAAATGAATTGTGGAATTTGCCTGTATGCAAGCAGATCAAAATTGTATCCGAATAGTTTAGTAAAATCATTCGTTCCAAGCGGGTAGTTGAGTTTAATGTTGTTGATCTTTTTTTGGGGAAACATAAGTTCCCCATTAAATCCACCTATGGCTAGTGCTTTTATCTTACCGGGATGTATGAAAGAAAAACGATTGGTAAACGTAGCAGAAGCCGAAAAACCATTCATGAAAAATTTGGGATCAACCTGGAAATCCATAGCTGCTAAAACATTTCGGGCATCACTTATCATTTCCAATAATTGTAAGTCCAGTCTTTTTAATGCTGGTTTTCTTTGTATCATCACATCCCTGTCCAGGGCATGCGTATACAGTAAAGGCTGTGATGCTGGTCTCGGAAAAACCGGAACAAGCAACGGTATTTTTAACTCAGTTGAAATATTATTTCCAACAGAACTCACAGAGGCCAGGTCAATCGCATATTTTTTATGAACTTCTATACTGTCTGTTATTTTCCCTGTATTATTAGGCTCCACAAGCAGGAATATTTTTTTCTTTACCGGTGTTCCTTTTGGGATAAACAAAATATAATCATGGTGAAATCCCTTTTCAGGATTCTTTGCAACAACAATTAAACTGTCTCTCTTAAAAGTAGTTGTTGCTGAATGTTGACCAGGGGAAACAATATATAAGAATGTAAAAAGGAGAATGAATAAAAACCGCATTTTTAAATATTTTACTCAAAGATGGAATGTTTATAGTCAATCAGCAAAATTGTCGGTTACGGTCAGGTATTGCTACAGGAGGTGGATTTTAAAATATCCAGCCCGGAACTGCTGCCTGGCTTTGTTTTGTTAGTCAAATTGAGATCTTTTGCTTGGCTTTATTCATCGAGCCCGAACTACAGCTTGAAGTAACCACATTATTGTTCAGCTAAACCTTTTAAAAAAGTTAGCTTTTCGCTTGGTTTTTTACACAGTTCATGTTGTGCATTCGGCTTTCCTTTTCATTGGTAGGCAGATTACGTCTTATCTTTTTTTATTTTGGTTTTGGACCTTTTGAAACAATCTTTCTAAGCAAGCCAGGAATCCAACGTTGTAACCAAACAAAAACTCTCCCATGGGTTGTGAAAATATAATTTCTTTTTCGCTTAATTATTGCCTTCACCATAACTTTCGCAGCTTTATCTGTAGGCCACATTAAATTTGCCGGACGTGGATCCGGACGTTCTGGATGCCACATGCCTTCATTATCAATCCTGGCAATTTCCGACACCACAAATCCAGGATGCAGGGTAGTACAACTCACACCGGTACCCATTAATTCAACCTGCAAGGTCAGACCAATTGAATGTACAGCAGCTTTTGAAGCGCCATAGGCTCCGACATTAGGATTGGGAAGATAAGCTCCTACACTGCCCACTAAACCAATGCGCCCCTGATTTTGTTTCAAATATGGTATGGCGTATTTTACCGTCAATGCTAACCCGGTGACATTACCTTGTAATTGCCTGTTCCAATCTTTTGCAGTCAGCTTATCTATACTTCCAAAAACACCAAATCCGGCATTGGCCACAGCAACATCTAAACGCCCCGAGGTGGTTATGATAATTTGAACAGCATTTTCTATTGATTTTTCTTCCATAATATCAACAGGAACTACCAATGCTTCGCCACCCGAATTCTTAATTTCGACAGCTATCTCTTCCAATAATTCTTTACGTCTGGCAGAAAGCACCACTTTATACCCTAATCTTGCCCATTCAAACGCCATAGCTTTGCCAATACCAGACGAAGCACCTGTTATCCAAACAACTTTTTCATTTGTATTTGTCATTGCAAGTTTTATTTAGTTAAACTAGTCGATTTCAAGCTGACGCACAACGTTAAAGCAATGGCGATGGTGGGGGATTTATATTCGTCCGCCCGGAACTGCAGCCTGACTTTTTTTTGTTGATCAAGTTAAGAACTTTTGCCTGGCTTTATTCGTCGAACCCGAACTACTTCTTGTGTCAGCCAAATTATTGTTTAGCTAAACCTTAAAAAAAGTTAGCTTTTTGCTTGGTTTTTTACACAGTTCATGTTAGGCGTTCGCTTTTCTTGATTTAAATATATATGAGTATAATAAAGATTTTTACAAACCCATGTCGCGATATAGTTTCCACTTGCCATCCTCTTGTTTCCACACAACAAGATATTTTCCTTTATGTTTTAGATTGCCTTTGCTGTCCCTAAATTCATATATGCCTAACTCAACGAGAAATTCTGAGTCAGTAGAAAGAGAAGTTGTGGTATATATTATGGTTCGAGTGTCATTCCTAATTGAATTTCTAATCTGCTGTCCCCAGGATAAAAGAATTTCATTGCCCCTTTTATTTCCTAAACTGGCACCTTTAGCATACATATTATACAATGAAATAGAGTCTCCATTATAAAAGTGTTGTGCGAATTGTTTGTCAAGACTGTCGATTATTATTCTTGCTTTTTGCAAGTCAATTGTTTCAGACCCTGAGTTCTGTCCATTTGTTATTGAAAAAGTGAAAACCAGAGCAAGACACAGTAATGTTGACTTGTGCACAAAATAAAGCTTATACATTTAGTTGACTTTTAGATTAATTTAATTTATTGTAAACCAGATGGCTTGTCAGCTCCTAAAGTGACGCACAACGTTCGAGTATTTGCGAAGGCAGGGAATTCATTGCTCGTCCAGCCCGGTACAAATGCTGATTTGATAATATGTGGTTGAAGTTAAGAACTAAAGATGAAAATTGTACGTCGAGCCCGAACCGCAGCTGATGCTTGCACATAGTTGATGTTACAATGTCCAGCCCCGGCTTTTGCAAATACCCATCCTATGTTTGCTGCTGGCATACTACATTTTATGGTCATAAGTAATAATTTTTGCAACTTTCCATTGTCCATTTTTATTTTCCCATATATGAACAAATTTAAAAGTTGCACATTCTAACTTTCCATTTTCTGTATGGCAAAATGTGTGTTGTCCAGTCTCAATTGCCCCAAAATTTCTAACAGGATAAACTTCAATACTTTCAAGAATTGGTTTTCTTGTCAATACATAATCCATTTTGAAAAGTTCTGTGAATGCTTGAACTGTTTCCTCATAATTTCTTAATCCCGTATTGTCTTGATAAACTTCAAGATTGTCTGTAAAATAGGATTTAAGTGCTGTTATGTCTCTTGTATTGAAAGCTTCAAACAAAATACTGTCCTTTTTTATGATTGTCTCATAAAGAGGTTTGTCTGCTGGAATGTAAACTTTTTTAGTTGGTGAAGTTTGTGCATTTTTTATCGTGTTACACGAAGTCAATACAAAAAAAAGAGTGCAGGAGATATAAGCTATAATTAGCGTTTTTAGTTTCATCTCAATCTTTGTTTAAGTGTCGCAAAATGCTTGCAGCCAAGGGCCAGGTATTGACGATGGTGGGGAATTTATATTCGTCCGCCCGGAACTGCAGCCTGGCTTTTTTTTGTTGATCAAGTTAAGATCTTTTGCCGGGCTTTATTCGTCTAACCCGAACAACAGCTTGTATCAGCCACATTATTGTTCAGCTATACCTTAAAAAAAGTTAGCTTTTTGCTTAATTTTTTACACAGTTCATGTTAGCGGTTCGGGCTTCATTATGTTTTGATAAGAATTCATTTAAATTTTCATTTGTTTGCACCCTGTTTTCCAACTGTTGAAGTTATACTTGTCATTAACCAATTGCCATTAATGTTTTTGAATGTAGCTGTCCATGCAAAGATTGTGAGTTCTTCTTTTTTATCTTGGGTTGTAAGTTTAACTCTTTTATTTACTAGTACATAAGCAATTGTTGCATCGTCGGAAACCTCAATAATGGGAGGTGCTATATCGTCCCACTCGATAAATGTTACTAAGTCAAAGTAATCTTGAAATCGTTTAATAAGGTCTTCTTTTTTAGAAGATGTGACTTTGCCATTATTAATTTCTGTATAATCGTCTGCTAAAATGGAAACTAATAATTTAGCATCACGATTAAAATGAGCAGTTCGTTGTAGTTCGTGCAATTCTATTAACCTTTTGATGGCAATAATTTTCTTTGGGACTTCAAAAACATTCTCATTTATCTGATTGATTTTTATGGTATGAAAATTCAAAATAAATTCCCCTTGTTTATCGCTATATGTTACTTTTGAAGGCAGAAGTAATTTTCCAATTTTTTTCCAAGTATTTATAGTTAAACGAATGGTTTCTTGATTTTCGTTCAAAGGACTAAGATTAGTCAATCCAAGAAACATGTTTGTAGTTTTTTCAAAAAATAGATAAGTTGTTTTATTCAATTCATCAGTAGCGGAAAGTTTTACAGCTTGTTTACCTGCGAATTCTTCATTTCCAACAAACTTTATATCATGAAATCTTTCAGTTAGATGAGTAACAATCCATTGAACTTCATGGGAACGCCAAGCAAAAGCAAATTTATCGTTGGAAACAGCTAATTCATTACCTTTTGTCCAATAAGTAGTTCCATTTACAATACCAATATAGTCTGGTTTGTTTTCTTTTATTTGTCGAAAAATCGTTTTACTACCTTTGGCAGAGTGGATTTCGGTTTGGTATTTACCGTTTGGTCCAATGCAATCTGCAAAAGAATAAATGCTTTGTGCTTTGTCAATGTATTTTTGTCCTCCAATAATTTGAATGTACGCATCAAGAACATCATTTACAATCTCTTGAGCTGAGAGTATTGGTGAAAATAATATAAGAGTAATAAAAAATATATGTTGTTTCATTTATTTTAATTGGATTAAGTTATTGAATTTACGATTCTGCGTTAGCCTGACCGCTAACGACCAGGTATTGCCGATGGTGGGGAATTTTATATTCGTCCGCCCGTAACTGCTGCCTGGCTTTTAGATAAAGTTAAATAGTAAGAACTAATCCCGATAGCTATCGGGAGGGCTATGTTCGTCAGGCCCCAAACCAAAGGACAGCAGAATTAACGCTGCTGATTGCTTCAATTTCCAGCCTCACTAGTGGCAAGCCCCTATGTAATGTTGTGTTGCGTAATTATTCATTTTTCTGTCGTTGCTTTTCGAATTTGTCAATTATTGTCAAATCAATTACAATCCCTATTCCTATTCCAATTCCATACATTAGTATATCCCAGGGGTCATAAGTCCTGCCAAGAAATTCGATTTCATAAAATTGTAATAGTTCTACTAATGTTCCAAAAGCAAAGGTGAATAGTGCACCTGTGATTCGGGCATTATTAACTGGTATGTTCTTTCTTAGGGATATTTGTAGCAATAAGTATAGATTCATTGGTAGAAGAATGTCAATTAAATAGCCACGAATAAAATGCCTGAAAATCCCCTGATAGTCAGGTCCGATTACGAAATGTAATAGTCCGACAAACAGGGAGATTGAGACAATTATGTAAATACTTTTCTTATTCTTCATCCTGTTAAATAAAACCTGCCTGTATTGCTCTTATATCGATGGTTTTGAAAGTAGTTGTTTTTTCTTTTATGCCACCAACGGCAGCAGCTTTGCGTTCGGCAGGGCATTTGAAAAATGTCCTGCCCGGAACTGCTGATGATTAAAGTTACAAAAGTTGAGAACATATTCTACTGTTCATCCGTGTTGGGTCAAGCCCGATATGCAGCCGATAGTAGTACAAAAGATGGGGCTTAACCCCGTCAGCCCTGCTGACGCAAAACTGCATGTTGCCTGCAGGTTTATTCTCGTCGCCACAATTCTCCTTCCTTGATATACGTTATTTTATTCTTTCTTACAGATGCACCGGGTTCCCACTTATAAATTTCTTTTTTTATTTGCTGCCCCTGTTTGTTATAGTAAACTACTGAGTCAAGGTCTAACGTATCAATTATGTCAAACGAGTTTGGATAATAAAAGCCTGGCCAGTTTATGTTATGGTCATAAAACGCAGCTTCTTTAACTAAGCGCAAACTGTCCTCATACTCTTTATAGGTATATTCATAGAAAGGTATTTGTTTTTTAAAGATTCTTTGAAACTTCAAAACTTCTTTTCGTGTCCATACGGTTGCAATCGCTCCAGATTCGGAAAAAGTCTTTTTGTTCTTTCGGTTTTCGGCAACCTTCAATTGTCCTGAGGGATAGTAAATTCTTTGATAATACTTTTTACGAAAACTTGTTACTGATTCAATTATATTGTCGGGATAGAAACGAGTTTCCTTCTTTTTTAGCCAGTTTAAGTCTCTTTTAAGTTGTCCGTTTTCGTAATAGGTAAGACTTCTATCCAACTTTCCTTGAGAATAGTAACGTCGGTCTTGAATTTGTCCATTGTCAAAGTATGTTATTACTGAGTCAATCGGTTTGCCATTTTCAAACCTACCAATAATATGGATTTGTCCGTTGGGGTGATAACTCACCTTAAATCCATTGCATGGTCCGGCCTTACATTCAAAAAGAGTCGGACCGTGCATATAGTAAACTTCTGATATTGTGTCGACTTCTTGACTATATAAAGAGGTCGCTATGAGTAAGAGAAGATGAGTGAAAACTTTTGTCATTTGTCACAGGATGCAAGGTGAAGATTAATTACATAGTGTGTCACAAAAAACTTGCAGGCAACACATAAATATACGCCACTGCTGGCATAGTTTTTAATTGATAATCAACATAAATTTATGCCAGAAACAATTTATTATGCGCATACCGGTTCTTATTAAATATGTTCATCCGAAGTATCAAATTGGCCTGGAGGATATAAGAAATGCCTGGTTGCTGGAGAACGGAGCAGCACCGGTAAAACTAAAAACTATCATTTGCCAGGGGCGGCTTGCTTACCGGTTACCGGTCTCCGGAAAACGGATCAGCTACCTTACCTTAAAGAAAGGCCTGGTCCGTAAGGAGCTCATTATTTACACGGAGGTGTACCCGTTGCCTTTTTGATATTATCATTTGATTTTATCTCCGATTCCGTAATTTCCCCCTCTCTAAAATCACCTGTATGAAAAAATGGTTATTCCTGGTTAGTTTTTTTGTAGTAAGCAGCTCTGTGTATGCACAGCAGCTTAGTTATTATTTGCCCGACAGTGTTTCGTATAACGCTTCTATTCCCAAGCCCAAAGACATTATTGACCATGAAGTGGGAGAGTGGCATGTTACCCACGACCGGCTGGTAAATTATATGAAAGCCATTGCCGCAGCGGCACCCGAAAGAGTGAAGCTGGAGATAATGGGGTACACTTACGAGAAACGGCCACAGGTATTACTGGTCATCACTTCTAAAAAAAACCTGGCCAACCTGGAGCAAATACGACAGCAGCATGTACAACTAACCGATCCTTCTGCCTCTGCCTCCCTGCCGCTGGATAATATGCCGGTGGTAACCTGGATCGGGCATTCTATTCACGGCAATGAACCCAGTGGTGCCAATGCCAGTTTATTGACTGCTTATTACCTGGCAGCCGCACAGGGAAAACAAATAGATGAATTATTGGATAAGGTGGTGATATTATTTGATCCTTCTTTTAACCCCGATGGACTACAACGTTTTTCCACATGGGCCAACCAGCACAGGAGTAAAAATTTAGTGAGTGATCCTAATTCAAGAGAATTTAATGAAGTATGGCCCGGTGGCCGGTTCAATCACTATTGGTTCGACCTGAACCGTGACTGGTTGCCCGCAGTACATGTAGAAAGCCAGAACCGGTTAAAATGGTTTCATCTCTGGAAGCCGAATCTTTTAACGGACCATCATGAGCAGGGAAGTAATGCCACTTTCTTTTTTCAACCGGGAGTTCCTTCACGGGTAAACCCATTGACCCCTGAAAAGAACCAGGAGCTGACTGCAAAACTGGGAAAATTTCATGCACAATTTTTAGATCGTATCGGTTCTCTTTATTTCACCAAAGAGAACTATGATGATTTTTATTATGGCAAAGGGTCTACTTATCCTGATATCAATGGTGCAATAGGAATATTATTTGAACAGGCTTCCTCCAGAGGGCATTTGCAGGAAACAGCGAATGGCTTGCTCAGCTTCCCGGCTACTATTAAAAACCAGTTTGTAACAGCCCTCTCTACATTGGAGGGAGCAAAGACCCTGCGCAAAGAATTTTTAGAATACCAAAGAGATTTTTACAAACAGGCCGCCAGCCGTGCTGCTGCTTACCCGGTAAAAGGATATGTGTTTGGTGATAAGAACGACCTGGCAAAGACATTTCATTTTGCTGAAATGCTGAAGCGCCACCAGGTAGAAATAACTGCATTACCTGATACCTGGAAAGATGCGGAGTTCGATAAGTCAAGTGCTTATATGGTTTCATTGAACCAGCCTCAGCATAGTTTGATAAGAGCCATTTTTGATAAAAATTTTGAATATAAGGATAGCCTTTTCTATGATATTACTTCGTGGACCATGCCATTGGCTTTCGGCCTGCCTTATAAAGAGATCACTACAGCATCTTTTGTAACGGGTGAAAAAGTGGATGCTTTAAGAATGTCCAAACAGGCTGTAGCAGGTGGAAAAACGGAGTATGCCTACCTTATACAATGGGATGAACTCTATGCACCTGCTGCATTATATGAATTATTGAATGCGGGTATCCTTGCGAAAGTGGCAACTAATAATTTTGAAATGTTGGCAGGCGGTGTAGTAAAGAAGTTTAATTACGGAACCATCCTTGTGCCGGTGAAACTACAGCAAGATAACAGCGAAACAGTGTTTGCAAAATTGAGTGCATTAACTGAAAAATACCGGTTGAAAACAGTTGCTGTTCCTTCTGGCAATGTAAATAGCGGGAGTGACCTGGGCAGCAGCAAATTTGTTACCATCACAAAACCTTCCATTGCCATGATCACCGGTCCCGGTGTAAATGCACTCGATGCAGGCGAGGTATGGCATTTGCTGGATCAGCGGATGAATATGCCCGCCACACACCTGGAACCTTCCATTTTCAACAGGGTTGATCTTGCTAAGTATAATACGATGATCATGGTGGGAGGTAATTACAATGAGCTCAATAAAGAAAAACTGAAGTCGTGGGTGCAGGGTGGCGGTACATTAATACTGACTGAAGAAGCTGTTAGCTGGGCTGCGCAGAGTGGCATTGCCGATGTGAAATTCAAAAGAGCAAAGGCTGCAGTTGACAGTACACAAAAACTGACTTATGTTGACCGGGAGCAGGTAGAAGGATCACAACAGGTCAGGGGTGCCATCTTTGGAGCAGATGTTGATCTTACGCATCCATTGTCATACGGGTACACACAAAAGACAGTGAGCCTGTTCAAGGGGAATAAAGTATTTATGGAGAAAAGCAGGAATCCGTATGCTACTCCATTTTATTATGGAAGCAAGCCATTGCAAAGCGGATGGGTAAGCAGGGAGAATGCAGATGTAATTAAAAATTCAGCCGCTGTAATTGTGAATACGTTGGGCAGTGGCCGTGTTATCAATATTGCTGACAATCCCAACTTCCGGGCTTTCTGGCTGGGTGGCAGCAAATTGTTTATGAATGCCATTTTTTTTGGAAGGATCATTGATGCTGCAAGCGGCCGGTCAGCAGAGTAGAATTTATTCACATTTTTTGATTGGCCCGGGTGATGTTATTTTCCGATGTTAATTAATCTTATTTTAGCTCCCTTAATTAATTACGTCACTTTAAAAATTGAGCACTATGATTAAAATGCAGGTTATCGGACGCCTTGGTAAAGATTGTGTGGTGAACACAGTCAATGGCAAAAATGTTATTAATTTTTCTGTAGCCCACTCAGAAAAATACAAAGACAGCCAGGGTTCTTTACAGGAAAAAACAGTGTGGGTGGATTGTGCATACTGGACAGACCGGACAGCAGTGGCCCAGTATCTTACAAAAGGTACCCAGGTTTATGCAGAAGGTCAGCCGGAGGCAAGGTCTTTTCAGCGCAATGACGGCACCCCGGGTTCTTCGCTTTCACTTCGGGTAAGGGAAGTACAATTATTAGGAGGAAAAGCAGATAGCAGTGGTGGCCCATCATCTTATCAGCCTAACACTTCATCAGTATCTTCCGGCAGCCCCGTTACTTCGCCCAGTGATATTACTGAACCGGTGGATGATCTTCCATTCTAAAAGTATTCAACAGCTACTTTATAAGAGGCTGACTCAAAAAACAAATTTGTCACATTGAGTTTATCGAAATGCAGACAAATTTGTTTCCCAATCATTGTCAAATTTCGGCTTTGCTCAATATGACAATGATTGGGATTTTTGAGTCACCCTCTTTTATTTTCTTACCTGATTCCTGTATCTTGACAATATGAAGCAGATCGCATTCAGTATTATTTTTCTTATTCCTGTTTTTGCTTTTGCCCAACGCCAGGTGAAAACAACAAGCACGGAGGTATTGGTGATCGGAGGTGGTGTGGGCGGAACAGCAGCGGCTATTCAATCTGCAAGATCAGGAGCGAAAACAATATTGGTAGAACCCACTCACATGCTGGGAGGAATGCTGACGGCTGCAGGAGTAAGTTGCACCGATGGCAATGATCAGTTACCCAGTGGCATGTGGGAAGAATTGAGGCAGGCTTTGTATCAGCATTATGGAAGAAAAAGACTGAACACAGGCTGGGTAAGCAATACCAACTTTGAACCCAAAGTGGGCGACAGTATTTTCAAAGCATGGGCAGCAAAAGAAAAAAACCTGAAAGTGTATTTCGGTTACGAATTTGAATCGGTCCATAAAGCAGGTAATATAGTTACAGGCGCCACACTACGTAATAAGGATAATACAGCAGCACTGAAGATAAAAGCCAGTGTAGTGATTGATGGGACAGAGTTGGGTGATGTGTTTGCACAAGCCGGTGCTGCCTATGACCTCGGTATGGATGATCCGGCCATAAGCGGCGAAAAAGAAGCAAGAGAAAAAAATGATATCATACAGGACCTCACCTGGGCAGCAGTATTAAAAGATTATGGTCCCGGTGCTGATAAAACTATTGCAAAACCCGATGGGTATGACGCCAAAAAATTCTATTGCACCTGTACAGATGCACCCTGCAATGACAAACCATGGAATGGGGATAAGCTAAAAATGCTGAATTATGGTAAGTTGCCCAAAAGTCCCGGTGCGAAACAGGATAAGTATATGCTCAACTGGCCACCGTTTGGCAATGATATTTATTTGAATGTAGTGGAAGAAAAGCCGGAGGTCAGAAGTATGAAGTATGACAGCGCAAAACAGCATACGCTGGGCTTTATTTACTTTATGCAAACAGAACTGGGAATGAAGAATATCGGACTGGCGGATGATGAACTGGATGGCGGCATGGCCTTGATCCCGTATAACCGGGAAGGGCGAAGAGTGAAAGGATTGGTGCGGATGAATATCAATCATATTAAAAATCCGTATGATCATACATTATACAGAACAGGAATATCAGTTGGTGACTATCCCGTAGATCATCACCATGCAAGATATCCCGGTAAAGTACCGGAAATAGAATTTCCACCAATACCAGCGTACAGTATTCCAATGGGAGCATTGATACCGGAAAACATTGACGGGCTGATCGTTTGCGAGAAAGGAATTTCAGTCACCAATATTGTAAATGGAACGACGAGGTTACAGCCGGTGGTGTTATTGACCGGGCAGGCAGCTGGAGTGCTGGCGGCAAAGGCTGTTCAACGACATCATAAAGAAAAAACCGGGATAAGAAGAGTAACAGTAAGATCTGTTCAGGATGGATTGCTAAAGGCAAAAGCTTACCTGCTTCCATTTACAGATGTAAAACCAGGTCATCCTTACTGGGAGCAATTACAAAAGATAGGTGTTACGGGTATACTGAGAGGTACGGGTAAAGCTGAAGGCTGGGCGAATAAAATGTTCTTTTACCCGGATAGCACTATTATCATTAGAGAATTAGAGGCTAATATAAAGGACTATCTGCCGGCTTATGAAGAAGTGCATGCAGGTGCATTGATCAGGGATTCATTAATGACGATCTCCACCGCTTTCCATATACTGGAACGGCTTCACAGAATTATCAACCGCAGTTATGCAAAATATCCCTCTCTTATTGGTGATATTTTCAATACAGGCGATTTTAATACAATCTGGAATAATATCGGGTTGAAAGAATATCAACCGAACAGGCTGATAAAAAGGTATGAACTGGCTGCACTGCTTGATTCTTTACTGGATCCTTTTTCGATCGGGGGCAAGCTAATTACAATAACAGGTAAATTTTAACGATGAAAAAATATTTTATTGGGGTTTTGTTTTTATTGGTGCATAACTATGTGTTTTCACAATATGGAAATAAAAACAACTGGAAACTTTCCATCCAGACCTGGACTTTTCATAAATATTCCTTTTTGCAATCTGTGGAGAAAGCGGACAGCCTTGGCGTGAAATTCCTGGAAGTTTATCCCGGTCAGAAAGTGGGGGGTGATATACAAGGCGCCTTTAGTTATACCCTTGATAAAGATTCAAGAGATAAATTGAAACAGTTTTTGGAATACCGGGGTATTAAAGTAGTGGCTTTGGGAGTGATTGACAAAGATTATTACAACAAGGACAACCTGGAAAAATTCTTTGAGTTTGCCAAATATATGGGCATATCTTTTATCACGGCCGAACCTGAATGGAATGACCTTGATGAATTCAACAGGCTGGCCGGAAAGTATAAAGTAAAAGTAGCATTGCATTGTCACCCCAAACCATCCAGTCATTACTGGCATCCGGATTCTACGGTAGCAGCGATGAACGGAAGGCAACATATAGGTGCCTGGCCTGACATTGGTCACTGGGCCCGGAATGGAATCAATATCCAGGATGCTATGAAGAAAGTAGAGGGAAAGATCTGGGGCCTGCACCTGAAGGATATCAAGGAGTTTAATAATACGGCGGCGGAAGATACATTGCTGGGACAGGGTGTGTGTGATATTCCTGCCGTGATGAAGGAACTCAAACGGCAAAAGTTCAAAGGTGTGGTCTCTATTGAATATGAAGTAAATCCTCTTAGGAACATGAGTGAAATGCAACAGAATGTGTTGTATTATCTCGGGCAGCTGGGTAAACTTTGAAATGGGTAGTACTGCAATAAAAAATTAATAAGCGCCATGTCATCCAGAAGAAAATTTTTAAAGCAGCTTGGAGCCGCATCATTGATAGCTCCGGTGTATTCTTATGCCACTATCAGCGAAGAAGAACTGGAGAAGCGAATCATCCCGTATGAAAAAAAGCATTCTTCGTTTGATGATATCAATGTTGGGATCATTGGATTTGGAATCATGGGTAGTCGTAATGCTAAAACAATTTTACAAATACCGGGAATAAAATTAAAGGCTGTTTGCGATCTCTACAAAGGCCGGCTGGAAAGAGCGAAAGAGTTATATGGAACTGATTTGTTTGTAACACAGTCATACGAGGAAGTATTGAACCTAAGTGATATTGATGCAGTCATCGTTTGCACCAGTGATCAGTGGCATGATAAGATTTCCATTGATGCCATGCGAAAACGAAAAGCCGTGTATTGTGAAAAGCCGGTAGTGCACCAGCTCAACCAGGGTTGGGAGCTGATCAATGTGCAACAGCAAACAGGAGTGGTGTTGCAGGTAGGCAGTCAGCGGGTAAGCAGTATTGCGTATGCAGAAGCAAAACGACATTATAAAGCCGGGGAAATTGGCCAGTTGAATTGTATTGAAGCCTCTTTTGACAGGCATACAGCATTAGGCGCCTGGCAATATACTATGCCATTGGATGCATCAATGGATACTATTGCCTGGAAAAAATATTTGAAAGCTGATCCCAATACTCCGTTTGATGCCAAACGATTTTTCTGGTGGCGCAACTATAAAGAATACGGAACCGGAGTAGCCGGAGACCTGTTTGTTCATTTATTATCCGGCATTCATTTTCTCACCGATTCAAAAGGTCCGTCGAGAATATTTGCCACCGGTGATCTGAGTTACTGGAAAGATGGCCGCAATGTACCTGATGTGATGACGGGAGTAATGGAATACAAAGCCACTACCGAACATCCGGCTTTCCAGGTATTACTGAAAGTAAATCTTGCCAGCGGTGCAGAAAAGGTTGAAAGCGGCAAAGTAAAATTTTATGGTACGGAAGGTGTCATTGATTTTGGCTGGAATGATTTTACTATTTACCGGAATAAATTCTCATCTCATCCGAATATTGGTGGTTGGGATGCATTAGATACTTATCCTGAGGTCATGCAAAAGGAGATCATGAAGATGTATAAACAAAAGTATCCGGAAGCTGCCAGGTTGCAGATGGATGCTTCTCCTATTAAGTTTATGGCACCTGATGGGTATGATGACCGGTTGGATCATTTTATCAATTTCTTTGAATCAGTAAGAAACGGCAAACCCGTTGTGGAAGATGCCGCATTCGGTTTCCGTGCCGCCGCTCCCTGTTTAGCATGTAATGAAAGTTATTTTCAGAAGAAAGTAATTAACTGGGATCCGGTTAAGATGAAGATAGTGTCACCCTGAGTACAGAGTTGTAAGCAAACTTGGCGAATAAATCCAGCAAAAATTACCAGTTAGTGGTATTGTTTGAAACTTATCAATTAACTATTTTGTCGCCTAAACTTATTGTTTATGAAATTCAAGAGACTTTTATATTTAGGATTTATACTTTCAGGATTATTAGTCTATATCTCATGTCGTAAAGCAGACACTTTATCGCATACGCAACCACATTCCGAAAGTACATTGGAAGAAAAATTCTTTAACTCAAATCGTACTGCTGACCCAATCGAAAAAGCACTGGTAGATTTTGTAAAAAGAAAAAATGATAAACACCATTTTGTAGAAAAAACAGTTAAACAAATTGGGTTTCCCCGCTGGGATAAGGCAATGGTAAGAGGCAAATCTCAGGATCAGGGACGAGGTGCATCAGACTCTACCAATTATACATATATTCCTTTTGTAAGAGATTCTCAAAACTATGTGAATTCTACCATGGTGATAAGAATCTCTACCTCTGATACATCATTTTCGTATTTATGTGACTGGCAATACAGGGAAAAAGTATTTAGTTCCTCACTATCTGATACAACAGCAGAAGGGATGGCCTTATTTTTTATGATGATGGATAAAAATGTATTTGGGTATAATGATTTTGCAATAACTGATTCAGCACTATTTGGGAGCTGGCCTAAGGAAAACGGCAGTACTACTGCTAAAATTCACTTACTGAATACAACAAGCAAAACAGCAGAAAGAAATAATCTTGTTTACTATGAAGAATGCCTCCAGTTCGCCTATTGCGGTAGTCCTAACTCTGTATACTGTACTACACCTAGTGGTTGCGATTATCTGAATTGTGCTTCCCCGCCTACCTGTGGTATATTTGAAATATGCTGGGAGTATGAAGCGGGGGCTGGGGGAGGAAGTGGTGGTGGAACCGGTGGGGGTAGTGGCGGAACAGGTGGAGGTGGAGGTACAGGAGGTGGTAGTTCAACACCACCCGATAACCCATGTGGTGGCACAACGGCTCCTTTCGCCGGACGAGCTAACCTTGGTGATTCTTGTACTGGCGGATGGGAACCTATTCCAATTGAGGATGACCCGGGAGGCACATATTACGATCCTGTAAATTTCAATGGCGTTTGGTATTCAACAACAAATTTTCCTGGGAATAATTTTGGATTTCACTGGAAATGGTGGGAAAATAGTTTTTTCTTACAACCATATGGAGGAATTTCATTTGGGTCTTGGGCAATTAACTATCTCTCTTTAAATCCCTCCATTGGATTTCTAACTTTTATAAATTGGTTTTTTTTATCTCCTGAGTATACTGGTGGAGAAGTTATGATTGATCCAGATATGATTACATTTGATGACCCTGTTGTACAAACACCACTTCCACAATTGAGTACTTTTGTTACACATTTTCCAAAACTTGGAACTGCGGGAAATTACTCTTACATGCCATCCCCGCAAGTATATCAGTTAGTAGGAGGAAGCCTTTACAGTAATCATTTAACAGGTAATCCTAATTATCAGAATGCATGTGCTTTAAGAGGTTCAAGAGCCTTACTTTATTCAGGAATAAATATCCCCGTAATAAGGATTGGTTCATTGCAAAGAACTGAAAAAGGGAGTGACAATAATAATTATATCCTTGATGCTGTATCGTTCAACAAATTTATGATAAGTAAATTTGGTGACACACCTCACAAACTTGAAGGTGCAGATGCAGATAATCCTCAAAAAGTGGCGGACTTGTTAAAAGATAAGAACGGGGTATATGTAATAATTAATAATAATTCAAGTAGTCCACCAACTGGCCCTGGCTATTCAGGCCATGTTGATTTAATTTTAAATGGTAACTGTCTAAGTGGCTCATATACAAAACCCACAGGAGGCGTAAAATCTATTAGAGTATGGATGTTAAACTAAAAAGAATATTAGTAGTTGTTTGTTTTGCAATTCTGTCTAAAAGTTGTACAGGAGTCCAAAAATTTAGAAAGTCGGATTATTATGTCTCCAAAACAGATTTTAGCAACAGTTATAAATCAGCATTTATTTGCGGATGTATAAATAATTTAACAAATGATAGCTTAAAAACGTTTATGACTAACGTCAATGACAATGGGTTATTTTCTGATATTGAGTTAGTCTCATATCCAATTGTTAAAGAAGCAGACTCATGTGGGCGAGTTTATTCAAAAAAAATAGCGATTATAAATTATGAAGATGCTGGCTATAAAAAACCCATTGTATCCGGTTGTATTAAATTAGGGCTAAGTAAAGAAGTAGACAAAATTGCAAGTAATAGATATAAGCAATTATTTAAAGGATTCAAAAGTGAAAAATAATTAAATGAGGATTACTTCTGCCAATAAATATATTTTGCAATATGTACTGCGAATAAAATCTCAGCCAATATTATAAATCAACTGTAGTACCGGCTGAAGAATATAAATATGCTTTTGTACATATTCTTATCTCCATATTTTTTAGGATTTTTATACCCATCTGACGTAACTCTGAATTACCATTCGGCATATACACCCGAACGCTTGTCAAAGCATTCAAGGGTGATTGATGGCTATTCGGTAATGCTTCGACAAGCTCTACTTTAAACTTCTCTGATTTTTGGACTTCTGAAAGCCCCCTTTAGGCGGTTGGGGGCTATCTTTGCCACATGCCAGACCAACTATTTTCCTACCAGCAACTTTTCAATTTTACCAATTCAGTTTTTCAAAAGATCGGTTGTTCACCTGAACATGCTCATACTGCAACAACAACTTTATTATCCGCCGATCTTCGGGGGATCGATTCACATGGTATTGCCCGATTGAGTGGTTATGTAAGATTGTGGGAAGTAAAGAGAGTCAATGCTACTCCCGTTATAAAAATTATTCATGAAACACCTTCTACTGCAGTAGTGGATGGTGACAGCGGATTGGGATTAGTAGTAGC
The DNA here is from genome assembly GCA_041738795.1 of Chitinophagaceae bacterium. Lineage (GTDB taxonomy): Bacteria > Bacteroidota > Bacteroidia > Chitinophagales > Chitinophagaceae > JJ008. The sequence continues at coordinate 38,393 of JBGSPB010000002.1, forward strand.
TCCTTTTGCCATGCAGGTCGCTATTGAAAAAGCAAAGAAGGTGGGCACCGGTTGGGTGAGTGTGCAGAATAGCAATCATTTTGGCATTGCCGGTTATCATGCTATGATGGCTTTAGAATATGATATGATGGGAATTGCCATGACCAATGCCAGTCCCTTAGTGGCACCTACTTTTTCTATTGACAAGATGTTGGGTACAAACCCTATTTGTGTGGCAGCACCTGCCGGTAAGGAACCAGCTTTTGTTGCCGACCTGGCTACTACTACTGCTGCAAACGGTAAGCTGGAAATTTTGCAACGAAAAAATCTGGAAACCCCAACCGGCTGGGTACAGGATAAAGATGGCAATGAATCACATGATCCGCATATTTTAAAGAAAGGTGGTGCCTTATTACCATTGGGAGGCGACAGGGAGCATGGTTCGCATAAAGGGTATGCACTCGGAGCTATCGTTGATATTTTTTCAGCATTACTCAGTGGCGCCAATTATGCTCCCTGGGTGCCGCCATTCCCGGCATATGTACCGATGCCTGCACAGCAACCCGGAAAAGGCATCGGTCATTTTTTGGGCGCTATGCGTATAGATGCTTTCCGGCCGGCAGATGAGTTCAAAAAAGATATGGACCATTGGATACAGGGTTTTCGTTCCTGCAAAACAATTCCTGGTGAAGAAAAGGTTTTGGTTCCCGGTGACCCGGAAAGAGAGTATGAAGCTATAAGAAGCAGGGATGGTATTCCATTACTAACGCCTGTTGTGGATGACCTGCAATCGTTGGCGGAAAAATTTGGACTGCCTGTCCTTTAATCTAATAATACTTTGCTGCCGAATCTTATCTTTGCGGCCTTGCTTGCTAAGGCTGTTAATTAATCAATTAAAATCTCGGGAGGGGGGACAAACATGAAAGTAATGAAGTTTGGAGGTACCAGTGTGGGCAAACCGGAAAGAATGCATCACATAGCAGGACTGGTAACAAAAGTGACAGAACCGGTTATTGTAGTACTGTCAGCTTTATCAGGAACTACCAATGCATTGGTGGAAATTGGTGAGCATATTTCGAAAGGCGATCGGGGCGGTGCAAAACAGTGCATCGATAAACTGGAAGAGCATTACCAGGCGTTCATTACAGAACTGGTGAAGAAAGAAGAATCACTGGCAAAAGCGAAAGCGATCATCGCAGAGCATTTTGAATTCCTGAATATTATCCTGAAAATTTCCTTCAGTGAAGCGCTGAGTAAAGATATTTTGGCGCAGGGTGAATTATTGTCCACTAAACTTTTCTGTATATACCTTGAAGAACAGGGCATCAGCCATTTGTTGCTGCCTGCACTGGAATTTATGACGATTGATAGTTATGATGAACCACAGATAGGAAGTATTAAAGTAAAACTGACTCAATTATTACAGCAACATAAGGACAAAAAGTTATTTGTTACACAAGGCTATATCTGCCGAAATGCTAGAGGTGAGGTGGATAACCTGAAACGGGGAGGCAGTGATTATTCTGCATCATTGATCGCTGCTGCTATCAATGCTTCTGTTTGTGAGATATGGACAGATATAGATGGTATGCATAATAATGATCCGAGGATCGTAAAGAAAACGGTACCTGTGGAACAGATGAGTTTTGATGAGGCCGCCGAGCTGGCTTATTTCGGGGCGAAGATCCTGCACCCGGCTTCTATCTGGCCTGCACAGACCTATAAAATCCCTGTAAGATTGCTGAATACCATGCAGCCAGATGCAAAAGGCACTTTGATCACAGAGGAGGCGGGTAGTGTGGGAGTAAAGGCAGTAGCCGCGAAGGATAATATTATTGCTATCCGTATCAAAAGCAGCCGCATGTTACTGGCCTATGGTTTTTTAAGAAAGATATTTGAAGTATTTGAGAAATACCGAACACCTATTGATATGATCACCACATCAGAAGTGGCTGTATCATTGACAATAGACAATGACACAAACCTGAGGGCAATACTAAAAGAACTGGAGCCTTTCGGAACGGTGGAATTAGACAAGCACCAGACCATTATTTCAGTGGTTGGTAATGAGATCGCACAAACAGAGGATATGGTGAAGAAACTGTTTGGCTCCATCATGAACATTCCTGTTCGTATGGTCAGCTATGGCGGCAGCCCTCATAATATATCCTTATTGATAGCCGCTGAATACAAAACACAAATATTACAACAGCTGAACAAAGGCATGTTTGGTTTAGAGTAATATCTACATAATTTGCCTGGATGCGTATGACATAAGTCTGTTAAAGTGACTTATTTCACTTTTTTCCTGACTGACTAATGCTAATTTTAGTCATTCAAGATTAATTATGCGCTATTATACAGCAGTACTATCATTTTTTTTCATTGTTTCGTTTGCCGGTTGGGAGCAAGATTTTGGCATTGCCTTACAAAAGGCAAAGCAGGAACACAAACTCATCCTGCTCAATTTTTCAGGCTCCGACTGGTGTGTTCCCTGTATCAGGCTCCATAAGGAGGTGTTTGCGAATAGTTCATTCAAAATTTTTGCTGACAGCAATTTAATCCTGGTTAATGCTGACTTTCCACGACTTAAGAAAAACCAGTTGCCAAAAGAACAACAAAAAAGGAATGATGAGCTGGCAGATAAATACAATCCTAAAGGTAGTTTTCCATTCACAGTATTAGTGGATGAAGAAGGGAAAATGATCAGGGCATGGGAAGGTTATCCCAATTTAACAGCAGAACAATTTGCAGGGCAATTAAAAATATATGTGGATGCCCATAGGTAGCACTCTCTCCATATCATCAGTTATTCATAAGAAAATTCTTAAACTGATGGGTAACCGGTTTGAGATCACAGTCGTGTCTGAAAATGAAAATGAAGCCTTGGCCAGGATTGATGAAGCCATTGCTGAAATCAGGCGTATTGAAAAATTATTGACCACTTATGACGAAAACAGTCAGACAAATCTTATTAACAGGTATGCTGGTGTAAAACCTGTAAAGGTGGATAGAGAATTGGTTGATATTATTCAGCGTTCAAAAAAGATCTCTGATATTACCCAGGGAGCATTTGATATTACTTACGGATCTGTAGATAAGAAGTTGTGGAATTTTGATAAGCACATGACTTCATTGCCCGACGCTGACCTGGCCAGGAAAATGGTTCGGCTCATTAACTACAAGAATGTAATAGTGGATGAGAAAAAATCTACTGTCTTTTTAAAGGAGAAGGGTATGCGAATAGGATTTGGTGGTATTGGTAAAGGGTATGCTGCTGAAAGGGCTAAACTTATTCTGCAACAAAAAGAAGTGGAAAGTGGTATTGTAAATGCAGCAGGTGACCTGACAGTATGGGGATACCAACCAAATGGTAAAGAATGGACAATTGGAATTGCTGATCCGGATGCTGCCCGTCATCCATTTTCTTATTTAAGTATTACAAATATGGCAGTTGCTACATCGGGGAATTATGAAAAGTATGTGATGATTGGGGGTAAAAAATATTCCCATACCATCGATCCGAAAACAGGACTTCCGGTTAATGGGATAAAGAGTGTGACAATAATCAGTCCTAATGCCGAGATTGCTGATGCCATGGCTACGCCAGTTATGATCATGGGGATTAAAGTAGGACTTGATATGATAAACCAGATAAAAGGAGTAAGCTGTATTATCATCGATGATAGTAATAAAATTTATACATCAAAAAATATAACCCTCAAATGACTAAAGCAAAAAGGAATCAACCAATTACAATAATGGCAATTACCGTTATTGCAGCTTTGGCGGTGTTAGGATCCTGCACTTCTGTAAAAGAGTATCAGAAAAATAAATTGAACGATGGTGAAATGGTTTTAGGCAGCAGGAAAATTCAAAAAACGGAAAGCAGTTTCCAAACGTACCGGGAAGGTGCTTCCGGCGCTAATGGAGGTAAAACCGGGGGTGGCTGTGGTTGTAATTGATTCTTTTTTAAAACATTTATATGAGAAAAATCTGCTTATCCGTTGCGGGTATATTCCTTACTTTCTTTGCCACATTTGCACAATCAGTACCTAAAGACTCAGTCGGGTACAAAAGCCGTAAACTCACTTTTGAAGAGGCCAACCTGGTTTCCAGCTATTATACCCAGGATGGTAACAATGCAGCAGTGACTGGTGGAATTGGAACTCAAAAGCTTACTGATATTTCAAATACTATCGATGTAAAATTTACAAAGTGGGATAAGAAAAACAGGAAACATAGTTTTGATCTGGAAGTTGGGATTGACCATTATACTTCTGCTTCTTCAGATAAAATTGATCCTTTTACAGTTTCTTCAGCTTCCCATGCCGATACAAGAGTTTTCCCTTCTCTGGCATGGTCTATGGAAAATGAGAAAAAAGGCAGCACTTTAGGCGCTGGTATTTCAGCCTCCTCTGAATTTGATTATATGTCTTTTGGAGCCAATATAAGTTTTGCACAAAAAACAAAGAACAGAAGTGGTGAGTTTTCTGCGAAACTACAAGCCTATATTGATAACCTTGCCTACATCACTCCTATTGAATTGCGACCTGGTGGAGGGGGAGGCGGGGGGAATGGTGAAGAAGAGAGCAGGAAGGATTATCCGTCTAAAACAAGAAATTCTTTCAGCGGTTCTTTTTCATATTCCCAGGTAATTAATCAACAGTTGCAAATAATGTTCATTGCTGATCTTATCTATCAGCAGGGTTATCTCGGCCTTCCTTTTCACAGGGTATATTTTAACGGAGCAACATTGCCTGTTATTGAAAATTTACCGGATACCCGTTTGAAAATACCAATTGGATTTCGGGCAAATTATTTTATTAGTGATAAGGTTATTCTCCGGAGCTTTTACCGGTATTATCATGATGACTGGGGATTGAGTGCACATACTATTGACCTGGAAACACCAATAAAAATCAACCCGTTTTTATCTGTAACTCCATTTTACCGGTATTATACTCAATCAGCGATTGATTTTTTTGGGGGGTATAAAGTCCATACAGCTGCCGACCAGTATTATACCAGTAACTATGATTTATCAAAGTTCAGTAGTAATTTTTATGGCGCAGGTTTCCGGATAGTGCCGCCTAAGGGTGTATTTGGCATTCAGCGTCTTAATATGCTGGAACTGAGGTATGGACATTATACAAGAACCAATGGCCTTAACTCAGATATTATATCAATGAACCTGAAGTTCAAATAGTATAATCAATCATAAATTAAAATGCCCCGGCTATCCAGGGCATTTTTAATTCAATTAATTCTTAAGTTATATTATCAACAGGGCATCACCATAACTGAAGAACCTGTATTTGTCTTTGATCGCCTTTTTATAGGCTTCCATTGCCAGTTCATAACCCGCAAAAGCACAGGTCATGATCAGCAGGCTGGTTTTTGGCAAATGAAAATTGGTAACCAATGAATCGGCAATGCTGAAATCGTAAGGCGGATGAATAAACATATTGGTCCATCCTTCAGACGGCTTTAATAGTTTTTGTGCAGTGAATGAAGACTCCAGTGCCCGCATAGTAGTAGTGCCAACTGAACATACACGATGGCCGTATTCCTTTGCACGGTTGACCACTTTACAGGCTGTTTCATCAATATTATAATATTCAGCATCCATTTTATGCTTACTCAGGTCTTCCACCTCAATTGGGCGGAATGTGCCCAGTCCTGTATGCAAGGTTACTTCTGCAAAACGGATACCTTTGATCTCTAATCTTTTGATCAGTTCACGGCTGAAATGCAAGCCGGCTGTTGGTGCAGCTACTGCTCCTTCATGTTTGGCATAAACTGTCTGGTAACGTTCTTTATCTTCTTCGTCTGGTTTTCTTTTAATGTACTTAGGCAAAGGAGTTTCACCTAATCTTTCCAGCACAGCCCTGAATTCTTCTTCGGTGCCATCCCATAAAAAACGAATGGTACGTCCACGGCTGGTGGTGTTATCAATTACTTCAGCCACCAGGTCTTCCTGTTCGCCGAAATATAACTTGTTGCCAACACGGATCTTTCTTGCGGGATCAACGATCACATCCCAGAGACGGTTTGGTTTGTTAAGTTCACGGAGCAGGAACACTTCGATCTTGGCTCCTGTTTTTTCTTTACGTCCGTACATACGGGCAGGAAATACTTTGGTATTATTCACCACAAAACAATCCTTGTCATCAAAATAGTCAATAATATCACGGAAGTGCTTGTTTTCAATTTCCCCGGTATGGCGATGGACCACCATCATACGGGCATCTTCACGTCTTTTGGTCGGATTTTGTGCAATAAGGTTTAACGGAAGGTCGAATCGGAATTGTGAAAGCTTCATGAGTGTTTGGGTTTATAACAAAAAAGTCTCATGACGCAAACCGGGCAAACGCCGGAGAGATGATCCTAGCCGGCCTTACGGCGCCGGGTTTGGTCAAAACGACTGCTTTTAAAGCGGGCAAAAGTAAGATTTTATCGGCTAAAAACCGTATATTTTTTTAAACGCAGGGATATGTGCAAAGGATGTTAGCTTTTAGGATAATTCATTCATCGTTATTTGTCCAAACCATTGGCTCCCAAAATAATTTTATGGTTTTATTGCTACCCGGCATCTTACTTTTGTTTTTTACAAAAGCCGCCCGCAGCTGTCGGGATACCAGCCTTTATGAAACGATTTCTAATATTCTTTGTAGCAACTTTTTCTTTTGTTTTAGTACAGGCGCAGGCAAACATTAAGGAAAAAAAATATCCCAGTCTGTTGTGGGAGATTACCGGCAATGCCGGCAAAAAGCCCTCTTACCTTATTGGTACCATGCATGTAAGCAGCAAACTGGCTTTTAACCTGCCGGATTCATTTTATATTGCTATCAGGAAGGCACAGGTAGTAGCGCTGGAAACCAACCCGGAAACATGGCAGGAGGATATGAGTAAATACGACCTGGGCGAAGAAGGATATTATGGTGGAAGTGGCGGATATGGGGAGTATACCAGCATGCCGGAGGATTACCTGGGCATCAATACATTAAAGTTCTATAAATATGATTCAAAGATTGAAAGAGCACTTTTCAGCAATCCATCCACGATCAATAATTTGTTATATCGCTCCTATGGGAATGAAACAAGTGATTTTGAAGAAGATACCTACCTGGATATGTACATCTACCAGTGTGGCAAGAAGTGGGGGAAAAAGATAACTGGTGTGGAAGATTATGGTCAAAGTATGCGGCTGATGGCCGAGGCCTATAAAGATGCTGCCAAAGATAAAAACAAGAAAGACAGAAGCTATGGCGACGTGGATGAAGAATATGCTGCGGACAGACTCCAGGAGGCTTATCGTAAAGGTGATCTTGACCTGTTAGATTCCATTAATACATACAATAGTTTCTCTGCGGCTTTCGATGAGAAATTTTTATACAAACGGAATGAGATACAGGCTAATTCCATTGATTCAATTCTTAAGTCCGGGTCTGTATTATTTGTTGGGGTGGGGGCTGCTCATTTGCCCGGGCAGCGTGGAGTGATAGAAATGTTGCGGGCCAAAGGGTATAAACTGCGTCCTATAAAAATGGGCGAAAGAGCCAGCAGGGAAAAAGACATGGTTGATAAGATACGGGTGCCTGTCACTTTTCATACTGAATCTGCAGAGGATGGTTTTTTTAAAGTGGACATACCAGGTAAATTCTACAAGTTCGGTGAGGATGCAGCATTGGATCAAAAGCAATATGCAGATATGGCCAATGGAAGTTATTATATGGTTACAAGAATAATGACAAATGCCTGGATGTGGAATCATACTGTTGATGATGTACTGAAGAAAGTGGATAGCCTGTTGTATGAGAATGTACCGGGCAAAATAATTGCTAAGATACCTGTTATAAAAAACGGCTATAAAGGATTTGATATTACCAACCGTACCCGGCGGGGTGATCTGCAGCGGTATAATATTTTCGTGACTCCGTTCGAAGTGTTTTTTTTTAAAATAAGCGGGAATGGCGACTATGTAAAACTTGGTGATGAAGCAAAGCGTTTTTTTGGAAGTATTCAGCTGAAGGAATATAAGAATGATGTGGAGGTCGCTGTGGGCTGGAAAAAATATTCTCCGGGATACGGAGGGTTTGCAGTTGATTTACCGTATGTGCCCTATATAGGAAATGATGGCAGCTGGATTTTTGATGCTGAGGACAAGACCACCGCAACACATTACCGGGTGATACGTAGTGATATTCACAATTACAATTTTGCTGAAGAAGATACTTTCGACCTTGGCCTTATGGAAGAAAGTTTTATGGCCTCTGAATTTATTGACACACAACTATCCAGGGTTCAAACAACCTATAAAGGTTATCCGGCACTGGAAGCAAAGTACAGGGACAAGCAAGGATCCATTTATGCCGTTCGCTTTATTATTCAGGGTCCGCATTATTATACATTGATAGCACATGGAAGACAGGAATTGCCGGTAATGAATAATTTTCTTAATTCGTTTGAGATAAAACCTTTTATTTACCAGGCGGCAAAAAAAGAAACGGATACCACCCTTTATTTTAGTGTAATTACTCCCGTATTTCCGGAAGAGAAAAAAATAAAGTTAGACATACCCCGCTACCAGTGGATGGGTGGAGAAGGTGATTATGAGGATCCGGAGTCAGAGGATTTATTACTGGAAAGTGGCGCTTTCAGGAATAAAATTGTGGCTAATGATACAACAGGGGAAAAAATATATATTTCTTTTTACCGCTCCCCCCGTTATTACTACAGTAAAGGCAGTTCCCTGATGGACAGGGATAAGTTTGTCTCCTACCGGGGGGATTCTACCTGGATAGTAAAACTGTATAAGAAAACTTACTTGCCCGGTAAAATGAAAGTCTGGGAAGCTATTCTCACAGATACCGGCAGCAGCCGAACTATCTGGACAAAGACTTATTACAAGAACGGTATTAATTTTTCACTTACCACCCAGGCTGATACACTGACTCCGCCGGGTGATTTTGTAAAAAAATTCTATGAAACATTTACACCGGTTGATACATTAAAAGGGACTAATCCATTTGTTAAAAAATCAGATCTTTTTTTTGAAGATCTCATGAGTAAAGATAGTGCCTTGCAAAAAAGGGCCATAAAGCATATTGGTGATATCTACCTGGATTCATCAGATCTGCCACCCTTGAAAAAGGCAATTTCATGGTTTAACTGGAAGGAGAAAAAATACCTTGACACTAAAAAGTCGCTGATTAATAAACTGGGTAATATTAAGACAGCCGCAGCTGCCAATTATCTGAAAGAGCTGTATTATGCCCTGGATGATACTATAGAGCTTCAATATCCTGTACTTGAAAACCTGCTTCAGCATAGAACCCTGCATGCCTACCAGGTGTTTCGGGATATTATCAGTACAGAGCCACCGGTATTGGATTTCAGCACTACTGATTTTTATCCTTATACGCCGCCAACTATTTCTGCAATGGTTGATGGCGATTATAGTTATGATGATGGTAAGTTCCTGGATGAATTGTCTGATTCTTTAGCGCTGACAAAAACTATTCTGCCGGATTTACTTCCGCTGTTGAACCTTGATGACTATAAGAGTGCTGTTATGAAAATACTTGGTGAAATGGCAGACAGTAGTATTGTAAAGCCTGCAGATTATCAAATGTATTTCAGTAAATTCTTGCTGGAAGCCAGGCAGGAACTTAAGAAGCAATCCATTGCTGAAAAGAAAAAAGCAATAAAAATGGCCGAGGAAAGTAAAGAAGAGAAAAAGCCATCTTATTACTATGATGAGGAAAGTGAAAAAGATAAGGGAAATGAAGACCTGAGCCTCTATGCTGCTTTATTGATACCATCATGGGAAAGTAATCCCGTTGTAAGGCCATTGATCGGGCAAATGCTGGCATCCAATGATAAAAAGTTGAAGTATAATACCCTGATGCAAATGCTGAAACATAATCTTTCATTTCCGGATACGCTTTTAAAATATTTTAGCAGCCTTGATGATTACCGATTTACACTATATAATGATCTGAAGCGAATGAAGAAGCTGGATAAATTTCCGCCTTTGTATAATAATCATACAGACCTTGGTAAAAGTGCTTTACTGGCTGAAAAATCCTATGGCAAACCTGATTCCCTGGTTTATATAGACAGGCTGAAAACTGAATACAAGGGGAAAAAAGGCTTTGTTTATTTTTTTAAATACAAAACGAAAAAGGATGATCTGACCTGGAAGCTGGCAACAGTAGGACTGGTCTCTGAAAACACAGCTGAGTTTTTATTTGAGGATACGATAAAAGCCAGGCTTCCCGGGTTTTCTTATGAGGTATTTAATAATTCCGGGTATAACAGGTACAATTTTACCGGCTTCACCGATACTAAAGCCGATACAAATGGGATGTTAGCGGACCAACTTAAAAAGGAGCTTAAAAAAATGCTTTATTCAAGAAGAAAAAGTGCAAAGGAGTTTTATGAAGGGGAAAAAAATGGAACGATGCTTTCACAGCATATTGATTAAGCCGTAACTGTTTCAGGCTATCAGGCCCTTAGGGATTGATTCGATCAGCTTTTGGGTATAAGCAGATTGGGGATTGTAGTAAATCTCATCGGCAAGGCCGGTTTCCTCAATCTTCCCTTTGTTCATAACCATTATCCGGTCGCTGATATAACGGACAACTGACAAGTCATGCGATATGAATATAACGGTGAAGCCAAACTCTTTTTTCAGATCATTTAATAAATTCAGAACCTGGGCCTGCACACTTACGTCCAGTGCAGAAACTGATTCATCACAAATAATAAAAGATGGATTGAGTGCCAGTGCTCTTGCAATAACTATTCGCTGCCGCTGACCACCGCTGAACTCATGTGGGTACCGGGAGAAATGTTCTGCCTTCAGGTTTACTTTTTCCAGTAACTCGGTTACTTTTTCCTTTCGTTGTTTTTCATTGGTAAGAATATGATGGACTTTCATGGGTTCGGCAATTGCAGAACCAATAGTTAAACGTGGATTCAGCGAGGAATAGGGATCCTGGAAGATTATCTGGATGTCTTTTCTTAAGGTTTGCAATTCGTCTCTTTTTTTAGAGGTCAGATCGAGATCATCATAAATAATTTTTCCGGTGGTGGGTTCTATCAATCGTAATAATGCCCTGCCCAATGTTGTTTTGCCACAGCCACTTTCACCAACTAATCCCAGTGTTTCACCTTTGTAAACTTCAAAGCTTACGTTGTCGACCGCTTTGGTAAATGAAACTGGTTTGCCCAGCCATGTTTTTTTTGTGGGAAACCAGACAGATAAGTTTTCTACAGTGAGCAGAACTTCAGGTGATGACTCCTGGGTACTGAAATTATTTTTCGATTTTGGGTTGCAGACTATGGTTTGTGCACTAAAGTCTGCAGGCTGCAGAAAATCACTGACTATTGGTAGTCTTTTACCCCGCTCATGGTTCACGGGCCGGCAGGCCAGCAAGGCTTGTGTATACGGATGTTTTGGATTGGTAAAAATCTCTTTTACTGTATGCTGTTCCACTATTTCTCCTTTATACATTACCACGGCTCTGTCTGCAACTTCAGCCACCACACCAAGGTCATGGGTGATGAATATGACACCTATATTCGATTGTTGCTGCAGTTCCTTAATCAGTTGCAGAATTGTTTTTTGCACCGTAACGTCCAGTGCAGTAGTTGGTTCATCGCAGATCAATAAAGCAGGTTCGCAAGACATTGCCATCGCAATCATTACCCGCTGCTTTTGTCCGCCGCTTAGTTGATGCGGGTAGCGCTTAAAAATAGCTTCGGGATCGGGCAGTTTCACTTTTTCAAACCAGGCGATGGTTTGTGATTTTGCATTTTCTTTCGAAACCTGTTTGTGCAGCAGGATAGCTTCCATTACCTGGTCACCGCAGGTAAGCACCGGGTTTAATGAAGTCATCGGTTCCTGGAATATCATGGCGATCTTGTTGCCACGGATATCCTGCATCTCGTACCGGTTTCTTTTTAAAAGGTCAGTTGCATCAATACCATTTTCAGAAAATATAATTTCTCCGGTAGAATATTTTGCCGGAGGGGATGGAAGTAATTGTAATATAGAAAGAGAAGTAACAGATTTGCCGGAACCGGATTCGCCGACCAATGCTACTATTTCACCACGGTTTACGCTGATGCTTATATTTTTTAATGCATGGGTAACACCTGATTCTGCTATAAAATCGACTGAAAGATTTTTTATACTTAACAGCGGATGCATTATGGTGTAACAATTTTAATAGGCAGTGTCTTTTTTGGAGTAGGATAGTAAGCAAGACAGACTGCACAATTTTGAGCCTGTGAGCTGTCAATAACAAAATAAAACTCATCCCCTTGTTTGATAGTTGCAGGAAAAGTACATGGCGATCCCAGCTTGAAAACATTTTGATAGGATTTCCCGGTTACATCATCAGTCCAATCTGCAACAATCAGTGAAGTATCAATATTTCCTTCGGGTACACTGATTGTATAGTTCATGCAGATCCCTGCAATCTCTAAACGTCCTTTATAAGTTTTTTTTGCACTCTCTTTAGTGCAGTTCTCAGCTGAAACAGATACCAGGAAAACTGTAGTCAGAAGGAAAAAGAGTTTCATGTTTACCGTTTTAAAATTTCAAATGTCTTACTGTTAATCCGTCATTGATCAGTTGTTTCAGAGAATCGATCCCGATCTTAAGATGATTTTCTACAAAACTTGCTGTTACTTTTTTATCGCTTTCTTCAGTCTTCACACCTTCGGGTATCATGGGTTGGTCACTTACAAGCAACAGCGCCCCGGTGGGTATTTTATTGTAGAAACCAACTATAAAAATGGTAGCTGTTTCCATATCAATGGCATATGCCCTCACTTTTTGAAGATATTCTTTAAAGGGTTCATCATGTTCCCATACCCTGCGGTTGGTTGTGTACACAGTGCCCGTCCAGTAGTCCACTTCGTATTCACGGATCGTGGTTGATACAGCTTTTTGCAGGGCGAAAGCAGGAAGTGCCGGTACTTCTGCTGGAAAATAATCATTTGATGTCCCCTCGCCCCTGATCGCAGCAATTGGCAAAATCAGGTCGCCAAGTTTATTTCTTTTTTTCAGGCCACCACATTTTCCAAGGAATAATACTGCTTTTGGGTTGATGGCAGTAAGCAGATCCATTATCGTTGCAGCGGTGGGACTTCCCATGCCGAAGTTGATGATACTGATATTATCGGCTGTAGCACATTGCATAGGTTTGTCCTCTCCAATGACCGGCACATTATTCCAATCAGCAAACATATGAACATAGTTTCCGAAGTTGGTCAGTAGTATGTACTCGCCAAAATTTTCCAGCTTTTCACCGGTGTAACGGGGTAGCCAGTTGTGTACGATTTCTTCTTTTGTCTTCATAAAGGCGAATTTAATCAATTACTTTTGAAGCATGATCAATATCAGATATCCTGAGCCGGCATTCCGGATAAAAAAGGAGAATGGTAAGGAGTTTATCTTTGATCCGCTTCGTAAAAAATGGCTGGTGCTGACGCCGGAAGAATGGGTGCGGCAGAATTTTCTTCAATACCTGTTGCAGGTAAAAAAATATCCCGCTGCACTGATCGCTGTCGAAAAGGAGATCCTTTTAGGAGAGTTGAAAAAGAGATTTGATATTCTTGTTTATAATAAGGAGTACCAACCATGGATGATGGTGGAATGCAAGGCCATGGAAATAAAACTGGATGAAATGGTACTGGAGCAGGTACTTCGTTATAATATAAGTGTGCCGGTTGAGTTTATGGTGATTACAAATGGTAAGTTGGCTTATGCCTGGCAGAAGAAAGACAAAGAACTTATTTTGATAGACGAGCTTCCTGTATAAACAAAAAAAATCCCCCCGGCATACGGAAGGATTTTATACAGTTCATATTTTTATCTCTTACATCTTAAAAATAGATTCGTCAATTGCTGCATTCAGTTCTACTTTTTCCATATTCATTTCCTGTACTACCTGGCCTTCTACTTTCTGGCTTCTTGACATCGCAAACTTAATTCCGCCAAATTCTTTATAATCGGAATAGTAAGTTTCAAAATCAAATTCCTGACCCTGCATTTCCCGTTTCGTAACAGATTTATGCACCAGGGAAGTTGCAGCGTTAATGTAATAGGTAGTTATCCGGCCATCTTCCTTGCTGGTGAGTTTTAGTTTTTGAACGGTTATGCCATCCATTTCTTCGGGTGAAAGTAATTCCACCTGGTGGCCTCTGCTTTTATAATCCATCAGGTTGCTGACAAGACTGGCTTGTCCTTTAAAATCGATTAGTTCAGTACCCGTAACTTCGGTAGCCGTTTCTGCGCCGGCAAATGGGTTTATTTTCCATCCGGTGCCATTATAATAGACATTAGTGATGGATTGTCCCATTACTTCCACATCTGTACGCATGGCTTTTCCATTAATGATTTGGGTGGTTACCGGCAGGTCCATACCCTGGGCTGTAACAATACCCGTTATTTTAACAGACGTTACAGAATTAAATGCATCCAACCCGCCCATGGCAGCTATATGTTTCTGTATAATTTCATCAGCGGTTTGAGCCTGCGCAGCTATAACTGCAAACCCAAGCAGTGTCAAAAAGAATTTTTTCATGATTTTTTGATTATTGAAAAGCGAAGATAGGAATTTCATGTTTGGGTCGTTATTGTTACTGAGTTTGAAATATAGACCTGTTTTTCGGGCACTATATTCCTTTATCTGTTGGGTATAATTTTACAGCATAATACTTCTGATACTGATCAGACTTTCATTTATTTTAATTTCGCTCCCCCGGTGTGCCGTCTTTCCTGAGGGGTTTAAAAGTGTAGAGTAACGGGAGAATAAAAAAAATCCCGTCTGCTTTTGCAAACGGGATTGTACTAAATAAGCAATTGGTTTGAGGTCTTTTATGGGAAGATACCCAGCTCAGCATAGCTGGTACCTACTTTATTGATGGCAACAACATAGGCCGCTGTACGCATATCCGGTATTTCAGGATTTGCTTTCCATGCATTCATTATTTCATGTGTGGCATTGATCATTGTTTCTTCCAATCCACTGTATACCAGGTCCACTTCGTCGGGTCCACGCATAATAAAATCTTTCTCTGATTCTTTAACTTTTTTTCCGCTTAGTTCTTCGATCTGGCCAATAATGTGTGAATTCAGGTTCTCCGTAAAACGTTTTTCTAAACGGCCGTAACGAACATGGCTCAGATTTTTTAACCATTCAAAATAGGAAACAGTAACACCACCGGCATTCAGGTACATATCCGGAATAACAACAATTCCTTTCTGGGCAAAAATTTCATCTGCCTCTGGTGTTAGCGGGCCATTGGCTGCTTCTCCGATTAATTTAGCTTTTATTCTCGGTGCATTATCACCATCAATTACATTTTCCAATGCAGCAGGAATCAGTATATCACATTCCATTTCTAATGCATCACCGGATTTTTCAAAATTGTTGGCGCCGGGGAAGTTCAGGATGGAACCGGTTGTTTTACGATGATTGAAAACGGCGTCAACATCAAGTCCTTCTTTACTCCAGATCGCTCCCTCGTATTCTGCAAGTGCAATTATTTTTGCTCCGGCATCCTGGAAGAATTTGGCAGAGTGGTAGCCCACATTACCAAGCCCCTGAACGATCACATTTTTATCTTCCACTCCAACGGGCAGCCCTAATTTTTGCATTACATCAGGCATATTGCAAACCTCACGGACGCCAAAAAAAACGCCCAGGCCTGTTGCTTCACGGCGACCACGGACTCCACCCTGTGTGATTGGTTTTCCGGTTACACAGGCAGCTGCATCAATTTCACTGGGGTGCATTGCACTATATGTATCCAGTATCCAGGACATTTCTCTTTCACCGGTACCATAATCAGGTGCAGGTACATCAATGCCGGGGCCGATAAAGTTTTTCTTGATCAATTCGGCAGTATAGCGGCGGGTAATTTTTTCCAGTTCATATGGTGAATATTTGCGGGGATTAATCTTGATACCTCCTTTAGCACCACCAAAAGGAACATTTACGATAGCACATTTATAAGTCATCAATGCGGCCAATGCCATCACTTCATCCTGGTTTACTTCAGCTGCAAAACGGATACCTCCCTTGCAGGGTGTTTTATGATGTGAATGTTGTACCCGGTAAGCTTCAATAACTTCAACATTTCCGTCATCTCTTTTTATGGGGAAACGCATCCTGTAAACGTGGTTGCATGCTTTGATCTGGTCTAAAATTCCCGTATCCCATTTGGTGAATTTGGCAGCTTTGTCAAAACTTTTTTCGACGGCGCCAAAAAAACTGTAATTGTCTGACATGATTTCTTTTTTAAATTTTTGCAATCGTTATTGTAGGTAAGAAACATGAAATGTTATATCCATCATGTTTCGCTAGTAAATCAGTTTTCTTTTTCCAGCCTGCTTATTTTTTTATCCAGTCGTACCACATATAATATAAGTCCAATAAGTATAGTGAGTACTACCGCTACTACCACATAAATACGACCATTCTCCCGCATAAGATCGGCCATTTCTGTTTTTTTATCCTGCGCAAAAACGGGAAGGAATGTCAATGCTGTTGCCAGCATCATAATTATTTTTCTGCTAATTCTCATGGCATCATCTTTTTTTCTTTCAGTAATGTGAAACGAATTTTCAATGTGGTTATCCATACTCCCAGAAGCGTCCAGCCGATAACTGCCGGGTAAAAAACAATTCTCATGGAACCGCTTATATCATTTTTAACATCCAGGGCAGGGTTGTCTTCATTACCCGGGTGAAGGCTGGGTAAAATTCTAGGTAAAATCCAGATAGCCGGAAACAAAATGGCATAAGCAAATATGTTATAAACAGCGCTGATTCTGGCTCTTTTATCCATGTCCTGAATTGAATCCCTCAAAATCAGGTAAGCGAAATACACTAACAATGCAATGGCTGCACCTATCAATTTCGGATCCCTCGCTATGGTACTGAAAGAATTGATGGCAGGTTTATTTGGATCGGCCCAGGTGTAAGAGGCCCAAATCGCCCCGGTTGAGTAACCTAACAGGCCAAATACGATTGCCACCACGGCAAAATGGCGGGCATAAATATCATATTTAAGGTTAAAGGTTCTCAGGTAACGGATGGCATTAACTACGGATACTGTAAAAAGTATCATCATAGCAAACCACATACATACATGGAAATAAAGATTGCGGATAGTTTCCTGTAATAACGGCAAACGGGGGACCTCCCATAAAAAGCCGGCAATAAAAGTATAGATAAGCAAAGCAATACTTGCAATCTTCCACCAGGACTTATACATATAGTTATTAGTGTCAGTCATCAGAATAGCCAAAGTAGATTCATGGCCGGGTAAAGTGAGGCAAAATTAAGGTGATGCAACTAAACGTTCGTAAAAATTCTTTTCCGCTGATATGTGTGAAAAACACATGACTTTTTAATCTTTCCATAAAAAGGGAAATAGAATTACTGCCAGTAATATTATCATTGCATCCAAAGCGACCAATAACAGGACAGTGCTTACCGGAATGGTGAGCAGTGGGGCGAAAGCAGCATTAGAAAGCCGCATTAACAAAATAAGTTGGGGAATAATAATTGGAAAACCAAGTACTGCCATAATCGCTGCGTTTTGCTGCGCTTTGGCGGCAATGGCTGCCAAAAAACTGAAAACAAGACTGAGGCTCCAGCCACCCAATAGTACAAGCCCTATAAACTGTCCCGCTTTGAGCATAGGGTTGCCAAGAAAAAGGGTGAATAATAGCAGGCTCAGTACACTCATCACCAGCATTAAAAGTGAATTGAAAAGCAGTTTTGACAAAACGAAAGCCGTTGGACTGGCGATAGAATAAAAATAAAGCATCCTGCCCTTGCTTTCCTGTAAAAAGCTTTTGGCAACGGCATTAATACATATAAACAGCTGAATTACCCAGAACAAACCATTCCATACTTTACTTTCAGGTTCTTCAATGGCCATGAATAATACAAAAATTGTGGCACCTATATATAACAGTATGCCATAAAAGCTGTATTGCTGTCTTACTTCCAGCAACAGGTCTTTTTTAAAGAGAGTGATTATATGATGCAGGGAGCTGATAAATGTAGTTTTGCCGGCAAAAATAGTACTTACAGGTAGCTTCTCTCTTACTTTAATGTTCTAATTTGCCAAAAAAATACAATGAATAAAGTGAAATTTTCACTATTACCTGTGGCTGCTGCAGCTTTCAGCTTCATTCTTTGCTTTAGTTCCTGCCAGTCTACCAGGTCTGCCACTACCTCCAGGATGCTGAAATTTAATTTTGAGAAAGGTAAAGGCTACGACTACGAGATGAATATTAATATGAACCAGGAGATAATGGGCAGCCCCACAAAATTAGAGATCAGCACTTACTATTCTATGGATGTACAAGAAGATGATGGCGCTGTAAAAACATTACTTACTAAATATGACAGGTTCAAAATTAACATGGATGTGATGGGTATGCAATTAGATGTGGATACTGACAAACCTTTACCAGCCTCAGGTGAAGAGGATATGAACCCTATGAATAAAGTGAGTAAGTTATTTGCCGCAATTAAAGGTCAAGAATTTACAATGAAGGTTGATGCAGAAGGGAAAATACTGGAAGTAAAAGGGTTTAAAGAAATGGCAGAATCAATTGTTTCCTCGATGGATATTGATGATAAAGGAGGAAAAGAGGAAAGTGAAAAAATGAAAAAGCAATTTGATCAGCAGTTTAACGATAAGAATATAAGGGAGCAGTTTGAAAGGGTTTTATACATTTTCCCGAATAAAGAAGTGAAAGTGGGGGATAGCTGGGAAAAAAGTACCAACATGGCTGGTCAACTGACAGGAAAGATGAACTCAACTTATACGGTAACAGATATAGAAGGTGATATGGTAACACTGGAAGAGAAAACTAAAATCGGATCCGCTGAAGAAGGAGCTGAATTAGAAGGGGAACAAAACGGTATCCTTGTCGTTGATAGCCGGACTGGACTGGTCGTTACAGCAGATCTTGATATGAATATGACTGCAAAAGCAGGAGGAATAGCAATAGATATTAAAGGGAAAACAAAAATAAAAGGGAAAGCAAGGCAATAAACTTAAAAATGGTTTAAAAAGAGGCAATTTCAATTGCCGGTTTGATAGTCATTTTGTCCCGATAGCAATCGGGATACCGGGATTATGGCAATTGTTACGATAGTTCCCGGTATGTTCAGGCTGACATATATTTTTGAGACAGCCTTATTTTTCATGATAACATTTTCTGCAACGGGGTTCATACACATCCGTAGCGCCCAGCATTACCTGGTCTTCGTTGGGGATCTTTCGGTAAGAATAATTGGCAATACTTCCGCATTTCATACAGATAGCATGCAGTTTTGTTACATAATCGGCTTTTGCCATTATATAAGGCATTTGTCCGAAAGGTTTACCGAGATAATCCATATCCAGACCCGCAACAATAACCCTGATGCCGCGAAAAGCCAGCTCGTCGCAGACATTGGCGATTTCCTCATCAAAAAACTGTGCTTCATCAATACCAATTACATCAACATCTCCGGCCATCAACAATATTTTCTGTGAATTATCAATTGGGGTGGATTGAATAGCATTGGTATCATGCGAAACAATTTTTACTTCATCATACCGTACATCAATTGCAGGTTTGAAGATCTCCACTTTCTGGTTGGCAATCTTTACTCTTTTCAGGCGACGGATAAGCTCTTCTGTTTTGCCACTGAACATAGAGCCGCAGATCACTTCTATACTTCCACGCCGCTCACCACTGGTATTCGGTTCAATAAACATTGTTAAGATTTTGTGTGACTTTTTGGTGATTGATTATATTGGCAAACTGTTTGTAACTTTAATGGGTCTCAATTTTTGCTGGCGTCAAATATAAATGAATGGAACGAATAGAAATCCTGATCAATAAATTAAAAGAACAATTTGAACAGAAAGCTGATCCGGCTTTGTTGCTCGGAACAGTCCAGTTACTTCAATTTGAATTGACGAAACTTAAGTCACCCGGTTTCATGGGGCTGGGCACGGCCAAAGTCGCGGTGGTACTACCGGCAGCAGCCAGTATGGCAACTACAACGGTCGGATTGCCCCAATATGAAAAATATGCCCCAAAACCCGTGGAAAAACAAATTGTGGACGATGTAAAAGAGACCCGGGAAACAAAAGAAACCGTTTTGGTGGATGATGGGTCTGTTTCATTAGTACAGAAAAACGGCCAGTTAGATATGGTATTTGACCCCATGTCAGAAATACCAACCTTGTCACACCAGTTAAAAGACAGGGAAATAAATGATACAAACGGGCCTGCAGAATCGCTTAATGATAAATTGAAGCACGGTAAAACAGAGTTGATGGAAGTGTTAAAGGAAACACCGGTGAAAGACCTTCGTAAAGCCATAGGAATTAATGATCGCTTTTTGTTTATTCATGAACTTTTTCGGGGTGATGAGAATATGTATGAGAGGAGCATAAAAACTATCAATAACTTTCATATTTATGCTGAGGCTGATTACTGGATCAGCCGGGAATTGAAGTTGAAACTGGGATGGGATGGCGCCAGCACTGCTGTACTGCATTTCGATCAGCTGGTTAAAAGACGTTTCTCCTGAATAAAGTGCAAAATCCTATTGGTTGCCCCCTTATGTGATTGTACAAATTCTCCCGCCGCATTACTTCTGAATTTGAATTCATCCTCTTCGTTCAATAATGCTTCTATTAACAATCGTAGCATAGTGCCGTCTCTTTTTTCATCGGTGAAAGATAGCCCACCTCCTGATTTTACGAGTCCGACTGCTTCAGTATACTTGAAATAATAAGGTCCAAAGAATACGATCTTGTTATAAACAGCTGCTTCCAGTACATTATGTACTCCATTTTTGGAAAGCCCGCCACCAACATAGGTGAAGTAAGCATATTTGTATAACCTGGAGAGCATACCTATATTATCGATAATAAGAATATTGGAGATCCCCTGGCCAGGATTTGTTAGTGACGAGAATCTGACAGCGGCCGGGAAAAGTATGCTTATATCATTCAGGTGTTTTTCATTGATCTCATGCGGGGCAATAATAAGTTTGAGGGAAGGGTCGTTGATCGCTGAGAACACTTTTTGTAATACTTCTTCATCTTCAGGCCAGGTGCTGCCTGCTACGATGGCCCTGCAGTTTCCAATAAAATCGCCGATAGCCGGAATGGGTTCAAATGCTGATGCAATTTCAATTACCCGGTCAAACCGGGTGTCTCCGGAAACAGTACATATATCCGGTAAGCCAATTTCGTCTACCAGTTTTTTTGATTCCGGTGTTTGTACAAAAAGATGGTTAAAACGGGAAAGCATTTTTCGCTGGAGTCCTCCATACCATTTAAAGAATGACATATCTTTTCTGAATAAAGCAGATACCAGCAGTAAAGGAATATTCCTGTATTTTATCTTTTTGAGATAGTAATACCAGAATTCATATTTCACAAAAATTACTAGTGAGGGGTGGACTATTTCCAGGAAGCGTTTGGCATTTTTTGGCCCATCCATAGGTAAATAGAAAATCCAATCGGCGCCGGGATAATTTTTTTGTACTTCATAGCCAGAAGGAGAGAAGAAAGTCAAAAGAAGTTTATAATCCGGGTATTGAAGTCTTAATTTTTCCAGCAAAGGTCTTCCCTGTTCAAATTCGCCAAGGGAAGCACAATGCATCCATATAGTCTTTTCATTTTGAGGAATAGCCTCCTCAAGCCGTTTGAATATATTTTTTCTGCCTGTCACCCATTTTGCAGCTTTGGCATTGAATAAAGCAGCAATATGGGTGCTGCCTTTAAACAGCCAAAGAAAAATAGTATAGAAAAAAACGGCCAAAACGCTGGAATTGAATTGGTAACAAATGTAAAAGCATTCGGGCAAACTACCTGTATTTTACTATTTTTGCGGCACTTTACAAGAAATAATTGGTTCTATGCGGCAAATTCAGATGGTTGATACCCGGGCTCAGTATCATAAGATTAAAGCGGAAGTTGATAAAGCTGTTTTAGATGTGATGGAAAGTTCTGCTTTCATCAATGGTAAGCCTGTTCAGGATTTCGCTAATAGCCTGTCGTCTTATTTAGGTGTAAAACATACAATACCCTGTGCCAATGGAACAGATGCATTACAGATTGCGATGATGGCGCTGGGGTTTCAGCCGGGGGATGAAGTTATTACACCCTCATTTACTTATATCGCTACTACTGAGGTCATAGCATTGCTGCAGCTGAAACCTGTATTTGTAGAAGTGGATGCAAAAACTTTCTGTATCGATCCTTCAGCCATTGAGAAAGCGGTCACTCCAAAAACAAAAGCGATTGTTCCGGTACATCTTTATGGCCATGCTGCACCGATGGAGGAGATATTGACAATTGCAAAAAAGCATAACCTGTTTGTGATCGAGGATAATGCCCAGGCGATTGGCTGTAATTATACATTTTCAGATGGTATAACTAAAAAAACTGGTGCTATCGGTCATATTGGGTGTACCTCATTCTATCCATCCAAAAATCTTGGGGCTTTTGGGGATGGCGGTGCCATTTTTACTAATGATGATGGGTTAGCGGTAAAACTGAAAATGATTGCTAATCATGGTCAAAGTAAAAGATATTATCATGATGTGGTAGGATGCAACAGCAGGCTGGATACAATCCAGGCTGCCATTCTTGATATCAAGCTGAAACACCTGGATGAGTACATTACTGCAAGAAGAAAAGTTGCTGATTTTTATGATAAGGCTTTTGCCGGTCATGCTAAAATAACAACTCCATACAGGGCTTTTTATTCTGATCATGCATTTCACCAGTATACTTTGATTTTGGATGGGGTTGACCGTGATGGATTGAATCTGTACCTGGCTGAACAGCAAGTGCCTTCAATGATCTATTACCCGGTGCCCGGGCACAAACAGAAAATGTTTGAACAGTTTAATACAGCTTCCCAGGAAATGCCAATAACTGACTGGCTCACTGAAAGGGTAATTTCATTACCCATGCACACTGAGCTTGATGAGGAGCAATTAAATTTTATTGCATCAAATGTGCTGAACTATATCAATAAATAATTTAAGCATTCTTTACTTATTTCATAAATCTTAACGAAAAATGTACCAGGAACTAATTGACAAAAAAGCGAAATTGGCTGTTATCGGATTAGGTTATGTGGGACTTCCTATTGCTTTGGAATTTGCCCGGAAGATATCTGTTATCGGTTTTGACATCAGTGCAAAACGGATAGAAATGATGAAAAATGGTATTGATCCGAGCAATGAATTGGAAAAAGAGGCATTTGAAGATTGTGATATTACATTTACAGATTCACTGGATGTTTTACGGGAAGCAAAATTTTTCATAGTAGCTGTTCCCACACCGGTAGATGATCATAAAGTGCCAGATCTGACACCCGTACAAAAAGCATCTGAAACGGTAGGCAAAGTGATTAAGAAAGGTGATTATGTAGTGTTTGAATCAACTGTTTATCCCGGATGTACAGAAGAAGATTGCCTGCCTATTATCGAAAAGTTATCAGGACTGAAAAACGTTGTTGACTTTAAATCAGGCTATTCACCCGAACGTATTAACCCGGGAGATAAAAATCATACTTTGGCAACTATTGTAAAAGTTGTTTCCGGTTGTGATGCCGAATCGCTGGAAGAAGTAGCAAAAACGTATGAATTGGTTGTAAAAGCAGGCGTACACAGGGCGTCTTCAATCAAAGTTGCAGAAGCTGCCAAGATCATTGAGAATACACAACGGGATCTGAACATTGCATTGATGAATGAGTTATCTGTCATTTTTGACAAGATGAATATCAATACTTATGAAGTACTGGAAGCAGCCGGAACAAAATGGAATTTTCTGAAATTTCAGCCCGGCCTGGTTGGAGGTCATTGTATTGGTGTGGATCCTTATTACCTGACATATAAAGCAAAGGAGCTCGGTTATCACTCTGAAGTAATATTAGCAGGCCGTAATATCAATGATAATATGGGAAAGTATGTAGCAAAGAAAGTAATACAGCATATTATTAAAAATAACGGCGATGTTAAATCATCCAAAGTGCTGATCATGGGCGCTACTTTTAAGGAAGATGTAAGTGA
Source organism: Chitinophagaceae bacterium (assembly GCA_041738795.1). Classification (GTDB taxonomy): domain Bacteria; phylum Bacteroidota; class Bacteroidia; order Chitinophagales; family Chitinophagaceae; genus JJ008. The sequence goes on from JBGSPB010000002.1 coordinate 62,514, forward strand.
TATCCGTAATTCCAAAGTGAGTGATGTCGTGAATGCACTGAAAGAATTTTATGTAAATGTGGAGGTGCAGGATCCTTATGCTGATTCAGATGAACTAAAGCATGAATACGGATTTGGTCTGGTGAAAGAAATAGCAAACGATTACGATGCTGTAATTATCCCGGTACCACATAGAGAGTACAAGGAACTGGATGAAAATTTCTTTGCGGGAATAACCAAGACCCATGGTATGATTGCAGACCTGAAAGGAATCTTTCGTAATAAAATTACTAACCGAACATACTGGAGTTTGTAATATGCCATTTAGTAAAACAGCATTTTCAGGATTATTTGTCTTTGAACCTAACGTATTTGAGGATAGCCGTGGTTACTTCTTTGAATCATATAATGAAAATATTTTTCAGCAGCAGGGAATCTACACCCGCTGGGTTCAGGATAACCAGTCTTCGTCAGCTTACGGAGTTATACGGGGTCTGCACTATCAGCTTCCTCCAAATGACCAGACAAAATTGGTAAGAGTGCTGCGGGGTAAAATTCTGGATGTTGTTGTGGATATACGGAAGGGTTCGCCAACCTACAGTAAAGTATTCAGTATAGTATTGTCTGCAAAAAATAAACGGCAATTATTAGTCCCAAAAGGGTTTGCTCATGGTTTCTCTGTATTGAGTAAGAACGCTGAAGTATTGTATAAATGTGACGGCTTTTACAATAAAGAAAGTGAAGGAGGAATTGTGTACAATGATCCGGCACTGAATATTGACTGGAGGATACCTGCAGCAGACGCAATCATTTCGGATAAAGATAAGGTACTGCCTGTGTTGGCAGCATGTAATAACAGCTTTGTATTTAATGGCTGATGGAATCAAAACAAAAAATACTCATCACAGGTTCTAATGGTCAGTTGGGAAAAGAGTTAAAGCGGCTGGAAAACTCATATTCGCAATTCAATTTTATTTTCCTGTCAAGAGAAGATCTGCCGATTCATCATTATGAATTGGTCCGTAATTTTTTTAAAGGGTATCAGCCGCAATTTTTAATTAATTGTGCTGCTTATACAGCTGTTGACAGGGCAGAGTCTGAAAAGGAGCTGGCATTCCAGGTAAACGGGGAATCTGTAGGTGTACTGGCAGCAGTCTGTAAAGAGTACGGTACAAAGTTGATGCATATATCTACAGATTATGTGTTTGATGGTACAGCTACTATTCCTTATAAAGAAGAATCACTGACCAATCCTCAATCAGTTTACGGGGCATCAAAATTGGAAGGAGAGAAAGAGGCACTGCGATTCAATCCTGATTCCATTATTATCCGGACATCATGGGTGTATTCAGAATTTGGGAAGAATTTTGTAAAAACTATGCTGAAATTGATGAGTGAAAGAGAAGAATTGAATGTCGTTAGCGACCAGTTTGGTTCTCCCACCTATGCAGCCGATCTGGCAGAAGCGATATTACAGATCATTTCGTCGGAGCAATGGCATCCGGGTATTTATCATTTCAGCAATGAGGGAATAATCAGCTGGTATGAATTTGCAGTTGCAGTAAAGGAATTGTCGGGTAACATTTGTAAACTAAACCCGATCCCAACCTCTCAATATCCCACTCCTGCCAAAAGACCGGCCTATTCTGTATTGGATAAGACGAAGATTCAGTCTGCATTCAGTGTACGGATTAAGGATTGGAAGGCAAGCCTCGAAACCTGTTTATCACGGCTAAAATGAAAAAACCCCGCCGTTTAGCGGGGTTCTGTTGACCCATATGGATTCGAACCATAAATGACTGAACCAAAATCAGTAGTGTTACCATTACACCATGGGTCAATCCTGTTCCAATTTTTCAATTGGGAGTGCAAAAATAGGGCTATATGCCTTTTCTCCCAAATGGTTTTTGAAAGAAATTATGCAGTTTGAGCTGTTTTTTGACCCTCTTTCTCCTCCCTTACCTTCAATTCCTTTATCTTATCCAAAGCCCTGGCTACTACATCGCACATGATCGTATACAAAGCACCCGGTTTTGCATTTTCATAAATATAGTCCAGCGCCTTGTCCTCATTAGGAATTGTCAACACTGGAATGTCAGGATTGACTTTATTGATGCCTTCTTTTAACAGGTCAATAATTTCATCCGCTGTTCTTCCCCGCAGGTTTTTGTCGCAGCGGATAATGATTTCATCAAAATGAGTAGCTGATATTTCACCTAATTCCCGGATATCTTCATCCCTCCGGTCGCCAGTGCCGCTGATGACACCGATTTTAGTGGTATAATCCAGCTTACTAACAAAATCACAAAGCAGTCTCAGTCCATGCGGATTGTGAGCAAAATCAGCCAGCATTGTAAAATGTTTGAAATGGAAGAAATTCAAACGGCCCGGTGTCAGGCTTTCACTGGGAATGAAAGTTTGCAATCCAATACGAATATCATCAATGGTAATGTCGCGGTATAAATATGCAGCCAGCACTGCAGGTAAACAGTTATTGATATTATGGACTGCTTTTGCTTCATAGGTCAGTGGAATGTCCCTTGCTGCCAGTACCCTTATCTTCCAGTTGCCCTTCATGATAGTGACATACCCATTTTCATATACACAGGCTAATCCATGATTGGCACAATGTTCCTTTATTCTTGGATTATTCTCATCCATACTAAACAGGGCGATATTACATTTCAAATCCTTCTTCATTTTGTACACAAGGTCATCATCCGCATTCAGCACAGCATATCCATGCGGAAAAACGGTTTCCGGTACTACTGCTTTTACTTTTGCCATCTGCTCCACCGACTCGATTCCACCAAGGCCAATATGGTCAGCAGCCACATTGGTGACCACGGCCACATCGCAATGCTGGAATGCAAGGCCGGCTTTTAAAATACCCCCCCGGGCACATTCTAATACTGCAAAATCAACTGTCGGATCTTTTAATACAAATGTTGACGAAACAGGTCCTGTGCAATCGCCCTTCATCATCAGCTGATTTTGGATATAGACACCATCGGAGGTGGTATATCCAACTTTCTTACCTGCACTTTTGGCAATATGTGCGGTAAGTCTTGTGGTAGTTGTTTTTCCATTGGTGCCGGTAATAGCAATTATTGGAATTCTGCCTGCACTTCCTTTTGGGAACAACATATCCACTACCGGTTCTGCCACATTTCTGGGCAATCCTTCTGCCGGTTCAATATGCATACGGAATCCTGGTGCTGCATTTACTTCAAGTATAGCTCCGCCATTTTCAGCAACAGGAGTTTTTAAATCCATGGCCATGACATCAATACCGCAAATGTCAAGCCCGATGATCCTGGCAATTCGTTCAAACATGAAAATATTAGCCGGGTGTACTTCGTCTGTTATATCAGTGGATGTTCCGCCTGTTGATAAATTAGCAGTTGGTTTCAATAAAACTCTTTCCCCTTTTGGTGGAACAGTTTCCAATGTAATCCCTGCATCATCCAGCATTTTTTGAGTAAACTGGTCTACGGTTATTTGTGTCAGTACTTTTTCATGTCCATAACCACGACGCGGGTCTTTATTCACCTCTTCAATCAAATACCGGATATCATGAACACCATCACCCACTACGGAGGCCGGCGTTCTCAATGCTGCGCAAATGAATTTATAATTAATCACCAGGCACCGGAAATCATAACCGGTGATAAAATGTTCCACAATAACACTGCGGCTGTATACTTTGGCTGCATCAAATGCTTTAATAGCCTGATTCCGGTTAGTAATATTCGTGGTGTTTCCTTTTCCATGATTGCCATCAATAGGTTTAATCACCAAGGGATAACCAAATTTTTCAATTGCCTGGTCAAGTTCTTCCTCTGTTCTGACAACTGTTCCTCTCGGTACCGGAATTTCAGCAGCTTCCAGCAGCATTTTAGTTTCTTCCTTATCACAGGCAATATCAACGGCAATGTTGGAAGTAGTTGATGCAATCGTGGCCCTGATTCTTTTTTGATTTACCCCGTATCCCAACTGAACCAAACTTGCTTTATTCAACCGTATATAAGGAATCCCTCTTTTAGCAGCTTCATCTACGATACAACCGGTGGAAGGGCCAAGTCTTGTATTTTCTCTTATCACCCGCATTTGCTGAATATCTTCAGTCAAATCATAATCCACACCAGTGATCAAAGCCTGGGCAATGCGAACCGCAGCTTTAGCAGCATATACACCGGCATCTTCTTCCATGTAACTAAACACTACATAATAAATACCTTCTTTTTCTCCTTCCGGAGTTCTGGTTCTTCCAAAGCCGGTATCCATTCCTGCCAGTGTCTGAATTTCCAAAGCTATATGCTCTACCACATGTCCCATCCAGGTGCCTTCATCCACCCGTTCAAAAAAACCACCTGGTTTACCTACACTGCAGCGGTGTTCGTATAAAGAAGGCAACATTTTTTCCAGCCTCTCCCTGAAGCCCGGAATCTTATTTGTTGGCATATTCTCTTTTTCCTCCAGGTCCAGTTTCATTTGTATGAGTTTGGTCCGGCGGACACTCCAGTAATTAGGGCCTTTTAGCACTTTAATCTCCAGTATCTGCATGTGTTATTTAGTTTAAGATCCCGCTATGCCCGGGACAGGTTGGAAGATAGTTTTTTTTGCTTATGTAGCCAACAGTTGTGCTGCTATCATCGTTCCTTGCGTCGCACATAGCAGCTACCGTATTTCTGTGGGGCAGTTTCGGATGTAACTGTGTATTTGCGGGAACCTTTTCAGTACATTTAGGAACTTAAATTGATTATTATGTCAGCAACCAACCGTCGCGGCTTTCTGCAAAAAGCTGGTATGTTTTCTGCCACAGCATTACTTTCTTCATTGGGACAACCTGTATGGAGCCGGGATTTGGAAAATGTCCTGCGCAATGCAGAAGGAATTTCCCCGGAAGATTTAGCATCTGAAGAAGATTTCTGGTATTATGTACAGCAATCATTTACCGTTTCGCCTTCATTAATCAATTTGAATAACGGCGGTGTTTCTCCTGCTCCTAAAACAGTGCAGGAGGCAATGAAGAGGTATTATGACCTCTGTAATGAAGCGCCCAGCTATTACATGTGGAGGATACTTGACCAGGGGAGGGAGCCATTGAGAAAAAACCTGGCAAAGCTGGCCGGATGTTCCCCGGAAGAAATCGCTATCAACAGAAATTCATCCGAAGGATTGGAGACAATCATTTTCGGATTACAATTAAGAGAAGGCGATGAAGTGGTAGCTGCTAAACAGGATTATCCCAATATGGTTAATGCTTACAAGCAAAGGGAAATGCGGGATGGAATTAAAATAAAATGGATTAGTCTTGAACTGCCAAGCGAAGATGAAAATTATTTGGTGCAGCAGTATGTAAACGCATTTACGGACAAAACAAAAGTGGTGCATATTACCCATGTTATTAACTGGAATGGTCAGATATTACCCGTAAAAAAAATTGCACAGGAAGCCCATAAACGAGGAATTGAAGTGGTGGTGGATGGTGCACATAGTTTTGCTCATTTCGATTTTAAGATCCCTGACCTGGATGCAGACTATTTCGCTGCCAGTTTACACAAGTGGTTATATGCACCAATTGGCAGTGGTCTTTTATATGTCAGGAAAGAAAAGATAAAAGATATTTATCCCATGTTTGCCGTTGATAAACCGCTAAAAGATGATATCAGGAAATTTGAAGCGTTGGGCACCCGTCCTTTTTATATTGAACAGGCCATTGGTAAGGCCATAGAATTTCATGAAATGATCGGCATCGAACGGAAAGAAAAGCGGTTGCACTATCTGAAGAACTACTGGATGGAAAAAGTAAAAAATATTCCGAAAGTTAAACTGAATACATCCCTCCATCCAAAATGGGGCTGCGCAATTGGTAATGTGGGTATAGAAGGAAAGAAACCCAATGAACTGGATTCATTCCTGCTGGAAAAATACAAAGTTCACACTGTAGCCATTACCTGGGAAAATATTGTAGGAGTAAGGGTAACGCCGAATGTTTATACAACCACTAAGAATTTAGACGTATTGATAGAGGGAATTAATGCATTTGCAAAGAGTTAAATAAAACACGAACCATAAATCATTTACTTTCTTGTCCATACCGCTTACTAACCGAAAAATAAATCTGCTTCAGGCCACCTCTATCAATATGATAGATATGGTAGGTATCGGTCCTTTTGTGGTAATGCCCTTTGTAGTGGCACAGTTCAATAACGGTTTGTTTATTTGGGCATGGATATTTGGAGCATTCACAGCTTTTATGGATGCGATGATATGGAGTGAACTGGGATCAAAATATCCTTTAGCCGGGGGTACTTACAATTTTCACCGTATTGCATTTGGAGAAAAAGGCGGCAGGTTAATGAGTTTCTTGTTCGTTTGGCAAACATCCATACAAGCTCCGCTGGTGGTCGCATCTGCATCCATTGGATTTGCACAGTACCTGACTTATATTGTTCCGTTGGATCTCTGGCAACAGAAAATTGTTTCTGGCGGATTGGTAATTCTGGTTTTCTTGTTGCTTTACCGTAAGATTGAAACAATTGGAAAGATATCTGTGGTAATGGGGACTATCGTTGTGCTCACAATCATCTGGATCATCATCAGTGGATTATTGAATCAACAACACCCTGTTAAATTCATCCCGACAGGTAATGAGTCATTTTTTACCTATGCTTTCTGGGCTGCAGTGGGACAGGCTTCTGTAAAAACAGTGTATGCTTACCTTGGGTATTATAATGTTTGTCACCTGGGTGGCGAGATAAAGAATCCGGGCAAAAATATTCCGCGAAGTATTTTTATTTCTGTTTTTGGTATTGCCACTTTGTATCTATTAATGAATATAAGTGTGATGGGGGTAATGCCCTGGGAATCGGTTAAGGCAGATGATAAGTACCTGGTGAGTTCTTTTATGCAACAGCTGTATGGAACTAAAGCAGGAATTATTGTTACAGTATTGATTCTTTGTATTGCATTCTCTTCCCTTTTTGCCGTTGTACTGGGATACTCAAGGGTGCCGTATGCCGCGGCAGTAGATGGAAATTTCTTTAAACCTTTCGCTAAACTGCACCCGTCAAAGAATTTTCCCTATATATCGCTAATTGTGCTGTGTACACTGGGGTTTATATTCAGCCTGTTGTTTAAGCTAGCGGAAGTGATCAGTTCCATTTTAGCTATGCGGATTGTTATTCAGTTTATTGGTCAGGCTGTGGGAGTCGTGTTATTGCGGAAGCGATTTGGAGAAAAAGATCTTCCTTTTAAAATGATGCTGTTCCCTTTACCAGTTATCCTCTCCATTGCTATTTGGTTGTTTTTGTTTGTATCTACCGGTTGGTTTGCATTGTGGGGAAGTTTGATTGCATTAGGTGGCGTTGGGGTTTATATTTTTACCAGCAGGCTTAAGAAGTCGGAGTAGTTAATATTTTCCACATATCCACAAGCCAGCCTTTCCTGTTGACAGGTATATTTTTTTTCTATTACATTTGTTCATAATCAAACCCCAATGAATGAGTAATCCGAAGGGAAAACTGATAGCCATAGGTGGAGCTGAACACAAAGGCAATGAATTAGAAGCAGACGGTTATCACCGCAACAATCTGAATTTTTTTGAACTTGGTATACTTCGCCGGGTGGTGGAGGAGGCCGGGGGCATCAATGCCCGCATTGAAGTGATAACTACCGCTTCAATGATTCCCTACGAAGTTGGTGAGAATTATCTGAATGCTTTTGGTAAAATCGGGTGTACCAATATAGGCCTTTTACATATCCGCACAAGGCAGGATGCCATGAATGAGGAATATGTGGATCGGATCCGTCACTGCGAAGCAGTGATGTTTAGTGGAGGAAATCAGCTTCGGCTTAGTGCTACAGACGGCGGCACTGAATTTCTTACTATTCTGAAGAAAAGATTTTTGGAAGATGAGAATTTTTTAATTGCAGGTACTTCAGCCGGAGCGATGGCAATGAGTAATACGATGATCTATGAGGGTAATGCTACCAGGGCCCATTTAAAGGGCCAGGTAAAAATTACTACCGGTCTGGGTTTTATGAACAATATTATTATAGATTCTCATTTTGAAAAAAGGGGACGGTTTGGCAGATTGGTGCAGGCAGTAGCTGGTAACCCGGGATGTATTGGTGTGGGTCTAGGAGAAGATACCGGGATGCTCATTACAGAAGGAAATAAAATGGAAGCCATCGGTAGTGGTTTGGTGGTTATTATCGATGGTCATGATATACTCCATTCCAATATTGCGGATATACCAGACGGGAACCCCATTAGCATAGAAAACCTCAAAGTCCATTTCTGCGAAAAAGGGAACGGTTACCTGATAAAGGAACGCAAATACCTGCCAGAGGCCAGCGATGGCTCAGTAATTAAGAAACAGGTGGATGTGGAATAATATTTTTCTGATAGCGTTAAAGTGAGAGAATTCCGGTTACAGGAATGCCTTTTTGTTTGAAAAGAATCTACCTTAGCTCTCCATTCTTCCGGCCATATGTAATACGCTATCCCTGCCCGGCCATTTTATAACTTTAAACAAACTCTCATGAAACTTTTTCAACAACGTTTACTGGCAGTTGCGGCTTTGGCTATATTAGTTTTTGCAGCCTGCAAATCAAAAACAGTAAAGGAAGAGAAACCACCGGTTATTCCGGTAGAAAATTTCTTTAAAAATCCCGAGAACTTTGGCTGGCGTATTTCTCCCGATGGTGAGTATATTTCTTACCTGTCGCCATACAAGGGACACACCAACGTATATGTAAGAAAGATTGCAGACAGTGTTGCGATTCCTGTTACTACTGATTCAGTCCGGAATATTTATGACTATCAATGGAAGGGTAACAGGATATTATACCTCCAGGATATTGGTGGTGATGAGAACTTTCAACTTTTTTCAGTGGGATTAGATGGAAAGGATATGAAGCCACTCACACCTTTTGCAAAAGTCCGTACCTCAATTTTAAATGATCTCAGGTATGTACCGGGTAAAGAAAAAGAAGTGATGATACAGATGAATAAAAGAGACCCCCGCTTTTTTGATCCGTACAGCATCAATATTGAGACGGGTGAAATGAAAGTACTTTTTCAGAATGATAAGAATTATGACGGCTGGTTTACAGACCATACAGGGTTGATAAGGATTGCTACCAAAACAGATGGTGTAAATACTACTTACTATCACCGTGCCTCAGAAACAGTTGCTTTTGATTCATTACTGACTACAACATATAAAGACAATTTTGGTATCCAGCTATTTACTTTTGATAATAAGAATCTTTACGTGGCTTCCAATATCGGAAGAGATAAAACTACCATCGTAGAGTATGACCTTGCTGCACGGAAGGAGGTAAAAGAAATTTACAGCAATCCTGATTATGATGTGGACGGACTTTCCTGGTCGCCAAAAAGAAAAGTACTGGAGTCTGCTGACTTTACCTCATGGAAACGAGAACAAAAATTTCTTGATAAAGAGGCAGAAACTGAATATAACAAGATGAAAGCGAAATTTGAAGGGTATGAGGTTGGGCTCTATGGCAGTAATGATGCAGAAGATAAGTTTGTTGTGTGGACTGGTAATGATAAACTGGCCGCTAAATATTATTTCTATGATAAGAAAAGTGGTGAAACCAAATTTTTGTCCGACGCTTTTCCCTGGTTGAAGGAGGAAAATATGGCTTCAGTAAAGCCAGTTGAGTATAAATCAAGGGATGGCCTTACTATTCATGGTTACCTTACTTTGCCTAAAGGAATAGAAGCAAAAAATCTTCCGGTAGTAATTAATCCGCATGGAGGTCCCTGGGCCAGGGATAGTTGGGGATATAACGGAGAGATACAATTCCTGGCAAACCGCGGCTATGCTGTTTTGCAGATGAATTTTCGTGGTTCTACTGGGTATGGGAAAGAATTTTGGCTGAAGGGAGCCAAAGAATGGGGCAAAAAAATGCAGGATGATATTACAGATGGGGTACAATGGTTGATTACAGAAGGTATAGCTGATCCGAAACGGGTTGCTATTTATGGAGGTAGCTATGGCGGTTATGCTACATTGGCCGGTGTAGCTTTTTCGCCTGATCTGTATTGTTGTGCTGTTGATTATGTAGGCGTTTCCAATATGTTCACCTTTATGAAAACAATTCCGCCATACTGGGAGCCCTATAAGGCCATGTTTTATGAGTTGGTAGGTGATCCCGTAAAAGACAGCGCATTGCTGGCAGAAGTTTCTCCTGCTTTTCATGCTGATAAGATAAAAGCACCTTTGTTCATTGCGCAGGGGGCAAATGATCCCCGTGTCAACAAAGCTGAAAGTGACCAGATGGTAGAAGCACTGAAAAAAAGAGGTATTGAAGTGGAGTACATGGTCAAAGATGATGAAGGCCATGGATTTGCCAATGAAAAAAATTCAATCGATTTTTATAAAGCAATGGAAAGCTTTTTTGCCAGGCATTTGTCTGCTTCTAAAGAAGAAGTGAAAAAATAACCGGATACAACTGTTTCGATTGTAAAAGCATCCTGATTTTTCAGGGTGCTTTTGTTTTATATTGCGGTACTAATATTTTACTATGAAAAAGCTATTATCACTTGTTATCCTGGTTGTACTTGGTTTGGCATTTGCACCGCAAAAGAAAACCAAAGTCATCTTTTTTGGAGATTCAATTACTGAGCTGGGTGTAAAAAAGGATAAGTATGTTGGTTATATAGTACGGATGGATAGTATGCTAAAAGCCGGGAAAAAAGATGATCAGTATGAGTTGATAGGTTCCGGGATAAGTGCCAATAAGGTTTACGATTTGTATTTACGGCTGGATGAAGATGTGCTTGGCAAGAATCCGGATATTGTGGTTATTTATGTTGGTGTGAATGATGTATGGCATAAATCACTGCTTGGGACTGGTACCGACCCCGATAAGTTTGAAAAATTTTATAATGCCATCCTTAGAAAATTGAAGGAAAGAAATATTAAAGCAATTCTTTGCACTCCAGCAGTGGTTGGGGAGAAAACCGATATGAGTAACCCATTGGATGGTGACCTGAACCGGTACAGTAACATCATCAGGGATATTGCAAAGAAGAATGATCTTCCATTAGTGGATCTGCGGCAAAAATTTCTTGATTATAACAACGTCAATAACCCTGAGAATAAGGAAAAGGACATCCTTACTTACGACCGGGTGCATCTGAATGCCAAAGGGAATCAATTAGTGGCTGATGCGATGTGGAAGGCCATAAAAGAAATTAAATAACCTGAACCAGGTAATAATTCTTTTTTCCTTTTTGCACAAGTATATACTTATCATGTAATAGCAGTGAAGGATCAATTTTAAAATCAGCGGCTTCTACTTTCTTTCTGTTAATACTTACACCTCCACCTTGTACATTTTTTCGTGCATTTCCCTTGCTGTCAAAAATGGCTGTTTCTGCCAGGAAAGAAACAATGTCTATGCCTGCAGTAATTTTTTCTTTTGAAAAATTGCTTTTTACCACACCTTCCAGATTTTCCAGGTCTTCTACACTGAGGCTTTCAGCGGGAGCATTTTGATTAGCAAAAAGTTTCTGTGTTGTTTCCACTGCTTTTTCGTATTCCTCTTTTCCATGTACAAAACTGGTTATTTCCTGCGCCAGCGTTTTTTGCAATACTCTCGCAGCCGGATTCATCTTGTGCTCATGAACCAGCATTTCTATTGCATCCTTTGATAAAAATGTGAATATTTTGATCCATTTCTCAGAATCTGTATCACTGGCATTCAACCAAAACTGGTAAAATTGGAAAGGGGAAGTTCTGTTTGCATCTAACCAAACATTTCCACTTTCAGTTTTGCCAAACTTACCGCCATCCGCTTTTGTAATTAATGGGTTGGTAAAAACAAATGCCTCACCTCCGCATTTTCGGCGGATCAGTTCAGTTCCTGTTGTCATATTGCCCCACTGGTCACTACCACCCATTTGCAGTTTGCAATTTTTATGTTGATATAGCCAATAGAAATCATAACCCTGCATCAACTGGTAGGCGAATTCTGTATAACTGATACCGGTCTCACCTTCAATCCTTTTTTTTACACTGTCTTTCGCCATCATATAATTGACAGTAATATGTTTACCGGCATCTCTCAGGAAGTCAATAAAAGAAATGGATTTAAACCAGTCATAATTATTCGCCATTTCAGCTGCATTCTGCAGAGATGGATTAAAATCAAGGAATTTTTCCAGTTGAGCTTTGACACCAGCCACGTTTTTTTGTAAAGCCTCTTCACTCAACAAATTTCTTTCCTCGCTTTTTCCGCTTGGGTCACCCACCATTCCGGTAGCACCTCCGACAAGGGCAATGGGTTTATGCCCGGCTTTTTGAAAATGTACCAGTAATAAAATGGGTACAAGGCTACCAATATGCAGGCTGTCGGCAGTAGGGTCAAATCCTATGTAGCCGGTAGTCATTTCTTTGCTTAAATGTTCTTCCGTCCCGGGCATTATATCCTGTATCATGCCTCTCCATCTTAATTCTTCAATAAGGTTCATAATTCTAAGTCAGTGATTTACAATTTATAGGCAATGAAATAAGCCTTTACCCTGCAAAAGTAAGGCAGTTTGGCTTTGTTGGTCTGACGATACAATATTTTTCTAATTTACTCGTTTTCAATGCTTAGCCTTTTGGTTCAACAAACCTATGATTTTACAGGCCTAAAGACTAATTTTACGACCAATCCGTATATACTGAAGACAACTCTTATTCCATTGCTTATTTGAAAATTCAATGAATGAAAACGAACCGCTTATACCTAACCCTAATTGCGTTTTTTCTATTCCTGTCCAGTAACGCTCAATTTCGTAAATACTCTAACGAATTCCTGAATATCGGTGCCGGTGCAAGAGGACTTGCAATGGGTAGTGCACAAGTAGCTTCTGTCAGCGATGGAACTTCTGGTTACTGGAATCCTGCCGGTCTTGTCAGCATAAAAGATCATCCGCAGATCAATTTAATGCATGCCGAATACTTTGCAGGAATCGGCAAGTACGATTATGCCAGTATTGCTTTTCCTACTGCAAATAATAAAAGAACCATCGGAATTACCGGACTTCGTTTTGCAGTGGACGATATTATGAATACATTGTTTTTAGTAGAACCGGATGGCTCTATTAATTACAATAATATTCAGTCTTTTTCTTCTGCCGACTATGCTTTCATTTTCTCATTTGCACAAAAAATAAAGGAAACAGAAAGAAAGAAAGTAAACTTTGGCGTGAATGCTAAAGTGATTCACAGAAGTGTTGGAAAATTTGCGAAGGCCTGGGGCTTTGGATTGGACGCAGGATTGCAAATCCATTCCGGAAAATGGCGGTTTGGTGTTGCAGGCCGTGATATCACCAGCACTTTTAATGCATGGTCGTTTACCTTTACTGAGAGAGAAAAAGAAGTATTGTACCTGACAAATAATGAGATTCCTGTCAAATCAACTGAATTAACAGCGCCCCGGCTTGTTCTGGGAATTGGCCGTGAATTCAAACTGGGGCAAAAATCAAGTCTGTTGGCAGAAGCCAATATCGATCTGACTTTTGACGGTCAGCGTAATACACTTATAAGTGCTGATCCGGTAAGTGCGGATCCTAAACTCGGATTGGAATTGAATGTGAACAATGTGTTTTTCCTGCGGGGTGGAATTAATAACTTTCAAAAAGCCCTTTCTGATGGCGATACCTTAAATCAGAAGAAAGTATGGATATACCAGCCAAGTGCAGGAGCTGGATTCCGTATTCAGAACGTAGCTGTTGATTATGCATTTACAAATCTTGCAAACCAGTCAAATCCTTTGTTTACCCATGTTTTTTCTTTGAGACTGAACTTGGTCAATACTAGAAACAAAAACTAATTAATCTGTCTGTACCTGATAAATCTAGATTCATGAAAAAATTTTTACTCCCGTTATTGTTATTTACCGGCCTGCTGGCCCAATCGCAGGATTATAATAATGAATGGATTAATTATAATCTCACTTATTATAAATTTAAAATCGGGGCTACAGGACTTTTCAGGATCAGTCAGCCGACACTTGCAACTCTGGGCATTGGAAACACACCTGCTGAGCATTTTCAATTGTGGAGAAACGGACAACAAATACCCATTTATACAACTGTTCAAACAGGACCAATGGGGGTTTCTGATTATATTGAATTCTGGGGCGAAATGAATGATGGTAAACCTGATAACCCACTTTACAGGAACCCGGATTTTCAGCTAAATGATAAATGGAGTTTGGAGACTGATACTGTTTCTTTTTTTCTTGCTATAAATCCCGGTGGAACTAATTTGCGTCTGGTTCCCACCAATAATACGTTACCATCTGCTTTACCTGCTGAACCATTTTTTATTCATACTGCCGGTAAATACTACAGGGAGAAACTAAATCCCGGATATGCAGCTGTTGTCGGCGAATATGTTTATTCATCTTCTTATGACCAGGGCGAGGGGTGGACATCCAATGATCTTGGAACTGGCGTTACAAGGCCTGAAAATCTTTCGAATCTTTATCCTTATACTGGTGCCGGTGCTCCTGCTCCATTAATTAAAGTAAATGCTACTGGTAATGCCCTAAACCCAAGGCAATTTGAAATAAAAATAAACGGAACCGTGCTGTCAACGCAGACAATGGACTTTTTTGATTATAAAAAAGTACAGGCTGCATTTTCTGCATCTTTAATTAGTGGTGGAGCCGCTAATGTTGAGATTAAGAATCTTTGTACATTACCTAACGACAGAATGTCTATAGCACAAACGGAGTTGGTATATGCCCGCCAGTTTGATTTTGGAGGTGCTAATAATTTTTCCTTTGAACTTCCTGCAAATACGGCAGGCAACTACCTTGAAATAAGTGGATTTAACCATGGAAGCATAAGCCCGGTTTTATATGATTTGACTAACGGTAAAAGATACGTTGGTGATATAACAACTCCTTCTTTGGTTAAGATAGCGTTGGAACCCTCGTCTGTTAACAGGAAATTGTTGCTGGTAAGCCAGCATTCTTCATTTCCTGTTACCTCTGTCACATTATTGCAGCAACGGAATTTTGTAAACTATGCTTCTGCTTCAAACCAGGGGAACTATCTCATAATCTCTCATCCTGCTTTGATGAACGGTACCGGAGGATCAAATCCTGTTGAGGACTATAAGAATTATCGTAGTTCTGCAGCTGGGGGTAGTCATACCGCAAAGATTTACCTGGTAGATGAATTATTTGATCAATTTGGTTATGGAATAAAGAAAAATCCTCTTGCTTTAAGAAATTTTATACGATGGACCCGGGCTACTTATAGCTCACCAGTTAAGAATGTGCTTCTGCTGGGAAAGGGATTAAATTATGTTCAATACAGGGCCTATGAAAGTAATCCGGATGTAGAAAGATTATCCTTCATTCCAACATTTGGTTACCCCGCATCTGACAACATGCTGGCAGCTGAACCCGGGCTTGATGGAGTACCCAGGGTTCCGGTAGGTCGTATTTCGGCAATAAATGCTGAGGAAGTGTCAGTTTACCTTGCAAAAGTTATTCAATATGAACAACAACAGGCTTTTTCATCTCCCCTCATTGCCGATAAAGCATGGATGAAGAATGTGGCACATGTAATTGGGGCAGCAGATGGAAGTCTTGGTGCGATTCTGACAGCTGATATGAACAGGTATAAATCAATTATTTCTGATACATTGTTCGGAGCGAATGTAAACACATTTAGTAAGGTTTCTTCTGCACCTGTGGAACAGGCGAGCAGTGAGAAACTATACCTATTATTCCAGGATGGGATTGGGCTTATGACTTATTTCGGTCACTCTTCTGCTACAACTCTTGAATTTAATCTTGATAACCCTGATCAATATAATAATGCGGGTAAATATCCTGTAACAATTGTAATGGGATGTAATGCCGGCAATTTCTTTAATTTTAATACGCTTCGCTTTATAACTAAAGAAACTTTATCTGAAAAATTTGTTTTAGCCAATCAGCGGGGTTCTATTGCATTTATAGCCAGTACCCATTTCGGCATTGTACACTACCTGGATATTTTCAATACCCGTACGATGACAGCTACTTCTGTATCTCATTACGGGAAGTCATTGGGTGAGATACTGATAGAATCAATTACACAGGTTTATAATCTGACTACTCAGAACGATTACTATGCCAGGTTTCATTGCGAGCAAACTACACTTCACGGGGATCCTGCTTTAAAGTTTGATGCCTCAACTCCGAAACCGGATTATGCCATTGAAGAGCAGTTGGTAAAAGTTAATCCCTCTTTTATCTCAGTAGCAGAAACACATTTCAAGGTGGATGCGAAGTTCATGAACCTGGGCAAGGCTATAAACAAAAATATTGTTGTAGAAGTTAAGAGAACATACCCTAACCTGACTACGGAAGTAATCCGCAGGGATACTATTCCGGGCATCCGTTTCATCGACTCTATTTTATATGCTATCGAAATCGTACCTACACGGGATAAGGGGTTGAATAAAATATCAATTTGTATTGATGCTGATAATGTGGTGGATGAGTTATATGAAACAAATAATTGTATAACAAAAGATGTGTTTATTTATGAGGATGAGGCCAGGCCTGTTTACCCGTACACTTATGCCATTATTAATAAGCAGGATATTAAACTGGTGGCTTCAACTGCCAATCCTTTCAGTGGGATAAAACAGTATACCATGGAAATGGATACTACTGAATTCTTCAATTCTCCAGCCAAAATTACCCGTACCATAAGTTCTGCTGGCGGACTATTGGAGTTTACTCCGGGAGTTGCCTTTACAGACAGCACTGTTTATCACTGGAGGGTGGCACCAGTGCCTACCAGCGGCCAGCCTTCATGGAATAAGTCTTCTTTTGTGTATTTGAATAGCACTGGTCCTAATAGTAGTGACCTTGGGTATAATCAGTCTGATTTTTATCAGCATACAAAGTCTGACTATGAAAGAATGCGCCTTGATTCTTCGGATCGTTCGTATAAGTTTGATAATGTTTATCAAAACTTATTCCTGAGAATGGGTACATATGTAACAAGTGGAGCGACTCAGCAGGCAGCACTTTCTGTTTCAATTAATGGAGTGACAGCCATCAGGCTTACTTCTTGGTTTCAATCATTGGTATTTAATGTTTTTGACCCGGTTAGTTTTAGGCCGTGGCAAAATACTGTTATAAGGCCGGCTACAAGTTTTCCTTCAGATTTAGGGGATGGAAGGTTTGGAAGTCATTCTCCAATGAATTTTACAGGAGTTCTTATACCATTTAATTTTGAATACAGGTATACCACTACAGAATTAAGGAAAAGAATGATGGATTTCATGAAGGATTCAATTCCTGATGGACATTATGTCGTCGTTCGAAATTTCACCCTGGATTCTAATACTTTTGGGGGAGCGCCTAACTTTCCTATTGCCTATGCAAATGATTGGGCAGCTGATGAAAATATTTATGGTACCGGGAATTCTTTGTATCACTATTTGAAGAATGCCGGCTTCTCAGGTATCGACTCTTTTTACAGAGTCAGGCCCTGGGGGTTTGTATATAAAAAGAATGATCCGGGCTTTGTGCCGAGATGGCTGGTGGGGGATGGAGCATTTGATAATCCAACATTTTCAGTTGATTGTCCTACCAAGGATACAGTTGGCTATATTACTTCCCCTCTCTTTGGACCTGCCAGGTCATGGAAGCAATTAAAATGGAGAGGTAACAGTGAGCCTGCAGGTGATACCGCTACTGTAGATGTAATAGGGGTGAGGCAGGATGGGACTGAGCAGACCATTTTCAGTAATTTGACCACTGTACAACAGAATTTCGATGTATCATCGATAGATCCGGTTCAATATCCATATGTGAAATTGAGGCTGAGATCGGAAGACAATGTGAATTTTACACCTTACCAATTACGGTATTGGAGAATCACATACGTTCCGGTTCCGGAAGGAGCCATTGCTCCTAATCTGCATCTTGTAGTGAAGGATACCCTGGAAGTAGGCGAGCCTTATAACTTTAAGGTAGGATTTAAGAATGTAAGCGAGGTGGCGTTTGACAGTCTTAAAGTAAAAATGGTGATTACCGACAGGAATAATGTTCCGCATATTATTCCCATGCCCCGCAGGAGGCCATTGCCTGTAAACGATACATTACAAATTGGTTCGCTTGTAAATACAGGTTCTATACCAGGACCTAATACAGTTTATATTGAGGCTAATCCGGATAATGATCAATTGGAACAATATCATTTTAACAACTTCGCTTATCGAAGCTTATATGTTAAGCCAGACAGTCTGAACCCGTTATTGGATGTAACATTCGATGGTATCCATATTCTAAACCGGGATATTGTTTCCTCTAAACCGGATATCCTGATAAAGCTGAAAGATGAAGCAAAATGGATGA
This sequence comes from Chitinophagaceae bacterium, assembly GCA_041738795.1. Taxonomy (GTDB): domain Bacteria; phylum Bacteroidota; class Bacteroidia; order Chitinophagales; family Chitinophagaceae; genus JJ008. The sequence continues at coordinate 80,904 of JBGSPB010000002.1, forward strand.
TTCTTGATGACACTTCCCTGCTGACAATGCAGGTAAGATATCCGAATGGTACATTAAGGAGATTTTACTTCAATAATGATACGTTGCAGTTTAACCCGGCTGGCCAGGCTCCAAACCCGGACAATACCGCAACTATCAACTTCAAGCCTTTTTTCCAGCAGGATGGTGAATATGAAATGATTATTACCGGTAAGGATAAAAGTAATAACGAGGCCGGTGCAATTGAGTATAGGGTCCTGTTCGAGGTTATTAATAAACCGATGATTTCAAATATGCTCAATTATCCTAATCCGTTTACCACTTCTACTGCGTTTGTCTTTACTATTACAGGTAATGAGGTTCCGCAGAATATTAAAATTGAGATTATGACGGTGACAGGTAAAATTGTCAGAGAGATCACCAAGGATGAATTGGGCCCCTTAAGGATAGGCAGAAATATCACTGAATTTAAATGGGATGGTACTGACCAGTATGGCCAAAAGCTGGCCAATGGAATTTACCTGTACAGAGTGGTTACCAATTTGAATGGCAAATCACTGGATAAATACAAGGCTCAAAATGACAATACGGATAAATATTTTAATAAAGGATACGGTAAGATGTACCTGATGCGGTAAAGCGATTATATTGGAAAGGAAAGGGTTGTTCCATCCGGGACGACCCTTTTTCTTTAATCGTAAACTAAAGAATAATCTAAATGTTACTTTTGTATATTTCAGAGAATTATGGCAAAGATTGGAATCAATATAGCAACAGGAAGTCTGCAAAAACAGGAAATGATTGTGGGTATCGACCTGGGAACAACTAATAGCCTGGTAGCAATTATCCATCCAGATACAAAACAACCGGTTGCCCTGAAAGAATTTGACGGGTTATCGCTTGTTCCTTCTATTATCCATTTTGGTACTTCGGGACAAATCACTGTTGGGGATGATGCAAGAAAATATTTGCTTAAGGAACCCCATAATACTATTTTTTCTATTAAACGATTAATGGGAAAATCTTACAGGGATGTTCAAAATCAGTCGTCTTTTTTCAGCTATAAGATAATTGATGATAATACCGAAGGTTTAGTAAAAATAATGGTCGGTGATAAATTTTATTCACCAGTTGAGCTATCTTCTTTTATATTGAAAGAGCTGAAAACAAGAGCTGAGCATATTTTGAAAACACCTGTCACGAAGGCTGTTATAACAGTGCCTGCTTATTTTAACGATGCGCAGAGACAGGCTACACGGGATGCCGGAAAACTGGCTGGTCTTGATGTTTTACGGATCATTAATGAGCCGACTGCTGCAAGCCTTGCTTATGGCATGGGGTTGAAAAAGGATGAGACGAAGACGATTGCAGTATATGACCTTGGTGGCGGAACTTTTGATATATCTGTACTACGTATTACCGGTGGAATTTTCGAAGTGCTTTCTACCAATGGGGATACTTATCTGGGAGGAGACGATTTTGACAGGCAGATACTCATTCATTGGTGCAAAGAATTAGGTATTACCGAGGATGAATTAACAAACCATAAGGCTCTTGCCCAGGAATTACGGTTAGTGGCAGAAGAAGCAAAAAAAGTACTTAGTGCATCAGATGAATTTATTGGATCAGTGGCAGAGCGGGAAGTTAAATTGACAAAAGCCCGTTTTGAAGATATGATTAGTCCATTCGTTCAAAGAACAATTGATTCCTGTAGAAATGCCTTACAGGATGCAAAAATATCGATACGGGAAATAGATGAAGTGGTTATGGTGGGAGGCTCTACCAGGGTACCGCTCGTTAAAGAAAGCATAAGCAGTTTTTTTAACAAAAAGGTGCATGATTCATTGGACCCGGATGAAGTAGTGGCATTAGGGGCTGCCGTGCAGGCTGATATTTTGGCTGGTAACAACAAAGATTTTCTGTTGCTGGATATTACACCTTTGTCACTGGGTATAGAAACTATGGGTGGCCTAATGGATGTGTTGATCTCCCGCAATTCTAAAATTCCTTCAAAAGCAGGAAGACAATACACAACCCAGAAAGATGGACAGGGTAGTATGAGGATTTCTGTTTACCAGGGGGAACGAGATCTTGTAAAAGATAACAGGAAACTCGCTGAGTTTAATTTGACTGGTATTCCAGGAATGCCTGCAGGCCTTCCCAAAGTTGAGGTTTCTTTTTTGGTGAATGCAGATGGCATATTAGTAGTAAAAGCAAAGGAAATACGAAGCGGGGTTGAACAGAGTATTGAAGTAAAGCCACAGTATGGTCTTACCGATACAGAGGTGGAACGATTACTAATGGATTCAATTACGTATGCTAAGGAAGATATGATGACCAGGGCATTAGTAGAGGCACAAACAGAAGGTCAACAATTACTGGATGTTACTTCGCAGTTCATTTTAAAAAATCCCGGTTTCTTAACACAGGCGGAGCAAAATGAAACAGAACAAGCTATTATGGCTCTTCGCGAAGTAATGGATACGGGAACAAAAGATGAAATACAGGCTGCTATTGAAAAGCTTAATGAAGTGTCAAGACCTTATGCAGAACGGCTTATGGATAAATCGGTTCAAGCTGCATTAAAGAATACGAAAATTAAGTAAACTCAGAGGTCTATGACAAGGCACCAGTCACCAGCACAATTAATACAGGTTGCTTCTTTATAACCGAATTGGTGTAGTAAATATTCTTTTTCCGGAAAAAAATGCAAATGAAGGTCAAGCGTATAATAAAAGTAACGTTGTTTAGGTGTCACAATTATTAGTTGTTTTCTGGCCACTCTTTTTAATTCTGCTACAGCTTTCTCAATACTTCTTATATGTTCAATTGTATGATGACAGGTTACAATGTCGAATGATTTATCTTCAAACGGAAGTTGCTCAATATTGCCTTGTTTATAAGTTATTTTTTTTAAGGGGGAAGATTCAAAAACGTCACATCCTGTCAATGAATAGTTTGTCTTTTCGGCCAGTATGGATAACCAGAATCCTCTTCCACAACCGACATCCAGTAAATTACTGCTGTTGGTTGACAGGTTATCTAGCATCAGGTTAATACATTTATTATTAAGGTCAGAAGGCCGGTCAGTGGCTCTGCAGTTCAATTCTTGGTATATGTTGTTAAATTCTTTATCTGTTAATTGCCATGCAATTTTTTTAAAATCCATGTAAGTATTAATATTCTTTCCTTTGAACCAATACCAGAAAAAAGGATACATGAACCAGCGGCTGTCACGGATAAATGCAGGCAGTCCGTCATCCATTATAGCCCTTATGCCATTAGTTATTCTTCTGTTCATTTTTTTCTTTGCGGTTAAAATATAATAAGCCAAGAATTAAGAATAGAATTGGTGCTATCGCTGAAAATTTTATATAATCGGCATTGTATTTAAATTTAATCTGATTATTTCCGGCAGGTAAATATAGGCCCATGAAAGCAAGGTTTGTGCGGTATATTGGCACTTTTTTACCATTTATGCTGGCTTCCCAGTTCTTGTAATCGTTTTGGAGAAATACAAGGAATTCAGCATTGCTGCTTTTTGTATTAAGGTCAACAGTTCCGGGTAAAAATCGTAGAACTGAAATACTGTTTTGTGACAACGATGTATTGTTGCCAGGTTCGAATGGTAAATTTACAATTGCAGCTTTTTGAGAAGAGGAAGAGGATATATAAATAGCTGTATCTTTTAATTTGTAAATAGTATCTGCAAAATAGAATAACGGATATTTTATTATTTTATTTTTGAAAGCTGAATAGTCCCAAAAGGATTCCTGCGTGGAAAGATTCGCAGGAGTGATCACATAGTCAGATCTTCCGGGTTTCTTATTATATGGGTTCAAACAGCCTATTTCATCAAAATACTTCATTCCGTGTCTAGAATAATCTTCAATTGTGCTCTCTAATTCAGGGACTGGATAACCGGCAGGCTGGACATTGAATATGGATTGTGCCACAGATGGTGGTGACATCCTCACATAAGTTAAAGGCAGCATCAATTGGGCCACTACTGTCATCTCAGCACAGATAATAAGAGCAAGATATTTTTTTAATAAATTTTTATTTAAAAATTTTCTAGTGATTACCAGTGTTAGTATAAGAAAAAGAGAGTTAAGTAATAAAAAATCGGAAAAAGAGGTACTGGTAAATGCATTTTTAATTATATCTCTGCCTGGAAGGGAAGGGTCGGATAGCCATGTCAAAAGGTTGCTCCCGATATCACTGTGTAGCATGCCTGTAACCAGTAAAATTACACTCATTAACAATAGAGAATTTGTAATGCGTATTATTTTCAACCGGAAAGTTTCTGGTTCTGCCAGGTATCTGTTTAATGCAAATCCCGTAAGCAACTGACCTGCAAATATGAAAAATAATTTGGCATTAGCTGGGTGACGGAAGCTATCCATAAAGGGCAACAGGTAATAGCCGGCAACCCGAATGATTCCTAACTTGCCAAGGCTGAATAAAAAAAAGAAAATAAATGCCCCGATGAGAAATTTCTGTAGTTGCGTTTTTTCTTTATAATAAAAAAAATAAAAGATAAAAAAGATCAATGAAATGATGCCCATGTAACAGTTTCTTATTAATGGGTCCGTATATTGGTATACTGTAATTCGTTGCGTCGGCCAGGGTGTTAAAAATGAGATAAGGTTAACAGGTGATAGCGAATTTGAAAGAGCATCGTCCAGTGATACTCCATTCCCCCGGTTAATAGAAGATATGAAAGGCAGGTATGATAACAAAGCTGGCAGGCTGAGGACCAGGAAACTTATTCCAGCAATCACAATTTGCTTTGTAAATAAACTGGCTGATCTTTTAAGGCTGTTATTTTTTTTGTGGTTAAAGAAAAGAAATAGTATCAGGGCGGCAATAAAATAGGAAACTAATATAAAATCAGCCGGGTAAGCACAAAGAAGCATCAGGGTGCAGGATAAACCCAGTAGAAAACTGTCTTTAGCTTTGAATGATTCGAAAGAACGCAATGCAAAGAGAAACACAAGAGGAAGAAATGAAGCAGCATAGAGCCAGTTTAAAAACTGGCCGGCATCGGTAATATAGCCGCTAAGCATGTAGGCTGCTGAAAGAGAAAGAACAACTGCTCTGTCAAGTTTAAAATGCCGTAAAAGATGATACATGCTCAGGCCTGAAATAATAATTGTAATTATGGTTTCCACCTGAAGCCAGTAGATATCGTACTTCCTGAAAATGCTTAGTAACAATACAATGGGATTCCAGACACCTGCCTGCATATCACCATGAACAGGGTAGCCCATGTTGATGTATGGTGACCATAGCGGGAAAATTCCGTTCTGAATCGCTTCACTTGTATTATAACGAAGCGCCATGAAATAATTAATAGCATCATTTTTGACACTGTAAATCATAAAGGATACCGGCCAATAGGCAATGATGGCCAGCAATAAAATAAAAATATAATCCTGAGTCCTTTTGTTTTTCAGCATACTCATCTTTTGCTACGGTAGTATTTTTTAAGTACAAAAACTTCACTTACGATTTGAAAAAAGTTAAACCAGCGAAGTTTGGAGCCCTTCATTTCAGTCCATTGCAGGAGTGGTTCTTCAAGACCTGCAGATTCTAATGAGCCTTCCTGTTTATGAATGCGACAGATAATTTCCACGTCAAAGAGCCATTTTGTCCTGAAGTCTTCGGTGAAAACTGGGATGACCATAGCAGTATTAAAAATTTTTGCACTGCATTGGGTATCGTACACATCAAGTTTGATAATGTATCCTACGAGGGTTGCAATAACCCTGCTATAAAAATGTCTCCATTCGTTCCTGGTAATACTAGCGCCGATTTTTTTAATCCTGCTCCCAATAATGAACTTCTTATTAGAGCCAGCTAAGATGATGAAAAGTCGGTACATTTCGTCCAAACTTACTGCCAGGTCAGCATCAATAAAGCCATGATAGGAAAAATTATTTTGACCAATGCTTTCGAGCAAACCTGTTCTTACCGCTTCGGCTTTTCCCTTTCTTTGTACCTGGTTTATGATACTGATTCTTTCCGGGTTTCCTTCTTTGATCTTTTGCAAAACGGAGCTGGTATTGTCTGTACTGCCATCATTGACAAAAATTATCCTTGTGTTTTCGGTTTGGCCGAGAAAGTCAAGAAATTTTCCGATATCCAGCCTCTTTTCTTCGTTATGACAAGGGACTATAATGGAGAGGGTTGACATATACAATAACAGGTGAGGCCGGGCAGCTTTAACCCGATGCGGGCAAGATACCAAGTAATTTTAAATTCAAGCCAAAAGATGCCGGCAATTATGTTTGTAGTTATACGGCCGCCTTTCCAGTTATGAATACTTTTAGTTGAAGAATTATTTTTGTTTTCTAAAAGGCGCTGGAAAAATCTGAATATGATCAAGGTGTTGAAACAATACCCGGAGTCTATCGTTTGAATTGGCTGAGTTTTTAATAACTCGTTTAATTGTTTCAGGTTATAGCGTCTGAAATGACCAAGATTTAAATCATGAGCAGAAAATAATCCCTGAAAAGCTGGTACAGTGATTAGCAACCTTGTTTTTTGGGTTATTCCCGGTAAAGCAAACAATTCTTTTAATGCAGTTTCGGGATACTCTATATGTTCAAGTACGTCCATGAGTATGATTATATCAATTTCTCCTTGTTCCGGAATACCTGTAAGATTCTTTAAGAATGTCAGGTTTTTGGGTTTGTTTTTATTGAATGCCGAAAGAACATCGTTTTCGTAGTTGATATCTACAGCAGTTATGGATGATGATGGAAAATATTTTGCTATCCCGGTTGCAAGAAAACCATCTCCGCTTCCGATATCCAGGATGCTGGTTTTGGAAGGTGAATTTGTAATAAAGAAACGAAGGATCCGGAGTCGTGTTAGCTCCCATGGATGCCTTTGAAAGTCAGCGCTCATAACTTGTATGTATTCTTTTAAGTCCATCTCTGAGTTTCAAACGCTAAATAAATTTGTTTTTTAAGTCTAAAAATCTTTTTTCAAAATAATGATAACTCAACCAGCTGATAAAAATTCCGATAAGTGTAATGATTATCGATGACAATAAATTAGTATAGGAATTATGTCCTAGCTCAGGTAATAATTCAGGTAAATAGGGGCGCAGTATAAGGTATACCGGCCAGTGGAAAATATATAAGCCGTAAGATATTTTACCCAAAAAACGGAGGGGGGTGATCGTGAATACAACATTAATGATTTTGGTTTCCTTAGTTACAGCTTCATTCACTAATAATCCGAATATCATAGCAAAAGTTGTGTATCCAATTAACGCAAGGTAGGGGAAAGAGAAATTTGAGCTGCGGTTAATGAAAAAGAAAACTAAATTGGCAATTGCAAAAAACAGGACAATAAAAAAAGTATATTTTTTTAGAAAATTCGTATCAATTTTCTGCAGTAAAGCTACTAAGCATCCTATACATAATCCATCAATCCGGCTAAACGTATAAAGATTAAAATAAGCAAGATTGGTTACATCATATATCCATATCCATAAACGGAATGCAATAACCAATAATAAAACAATTGTAATGAAGGCAAAGAGGATTTTTGGTTTCTTAAAAGCGAGTATTACCAGCGGCCAAATAAGATAGAATTGTTCTTCTACCGCCAGTGACCATAAATGATGCAGGCCGGTAGTTTGCCCTGCTTCTTTGAAAATGAATAACCAGTTTTGAAGGTAAGTCCAAAGAAAGACCTGGTTGTCTGTATAATATTTAACAGTAAAATGATTGCTTAGTACCGGTACGACGAAGAGGAAAAGTACAAGACAGAAATAGTACAACGGGAAAATCCGTAATGCCCGCCTTATGTAGAAGTTTTTGAGAAAGTCTTTTCTTTCAACCGTTTTTAGCAGTATATCGGTAATTAAAAAGCCCGAAAGCACAAAAAACAGGTCTACTCCCAGCCAGCCGAAGAAGAAATAGTCAATAAAGCCGAAGTTATGGTAAACCACCACCAGTAAGATAGCAAGTCCCCTAAGGCCATCCAGGGCAGGGTAATATTGCCTGTTAGGATTTTCGGGGTTCATCAGGTATGAAATAGGTTAGTAATTAGTCTTTCAAAGATAATCTTCTGAGCAGATACTTTCCAATCATATCAAATTCCAGGTTAACCTGGTCACCAATATTTACTTTACTGATATTGGTATGTTCAAAAGTATAGGGTATGATAGCGACGTTGAAGCTTTTCTTTTTCACATTGAAAACAGTAAGACTTATTCCATTCAGGCAAATTGACCCCTTTTCGATAACCAGGGCAGAAAATTTTTTAGAAAACGCAAAGCCAAACTCCCAGCTACCATCTTTTTCCAGCTTACTGATACAGGTCCCGGTTGCATCTACATGCCCTTGTACGAGGTGGCCATCGATACGGTCATTTAGCTGAAGACATCGTTCGAGGTTAACAACAGAGCCCTCCTGCCATTGTCCCAGGTTCGTTTTCTGAATTGTTTCATCAATAGCAGTTATCCGGTGCCGGTGATTACTAATTTCCTCCACAGTCAGGCAGGCGCCATTATGGCTCATGCTTTGATCGATTTTAAGTTGGTTCGAAATAGGGGATTCGATCCAAAAAGTTCGGTTGGAACCATTGGAAATGACCTCCTTAACGGTCCCTGTACTTTCTATAATACCAGTAAACATGGCAGCAAGTTAAATCATTTCTTTTTTCATTTTCTTTTTTCAGAAGAACCGCCTATCTTTGCCATCCTAAAAAAATACCGAAGGAGGTATATAAGTTATGCTGATAATAGACTCAAAAGATTGCGAAAACATTGACAAGGCGTTAAAAAAGTATAAAAAGAAGTTTGAGAAGTCAAAAGTACTTCTTCAGCTTCGGGAACGCCAGAGCTTTACCAAGCCCTCTGTGAAGCGTCGTGGTGAAGTCCTGAAAGCAATTTACAAGCAGAATTTGGCCAGCGGAAAGATCGAAAGCTGATTATAGCCGCCCGGTAATATTATATTATCAGATAGCTGCAAAGTTTAATAGCTTTGTAGCTGTCTTTTTTTATGCCTGTACCAGCCCGTCAGCGTATACAATCCTTTCTAGATTACCTCAAGTTTGAGAGAAGATACTCTCCTCATACACTCACCTCTTACACTACTGACCTCATTGATTTTTTTGATTACCTGGAATCGCAATTTGACGTGGTTGATGTGAAGGCGATTAGTTCAGGTTTTATCCGAAGCTGGCTCGCCGGCCTGAAAGAGAAAGGTCTTACCTCAAAATCAGTAAACCGTAAAATATCCAGCCTCAAATCTTTTTTCAAATACCTGTTGAAAACGGGAGAAATTGAAAATTCTCCTATGAGCAGTGTGATCAGTCCTAAAATAAGTAAGCGGCTGCCTGTCTTTATAAAGGAGGAGGATACTAAAAAACTTGTTGTGGCATTAAATCAATCTGCTGAGGATTGGAAAAGCCTTAACGCAAAAATGCTGATTACTATTTTTTATGCTACAGGTATGCGATTAAGTGAACTCATTAATCTGAAAGAAAAGCAAATTGATATCAGCAGGGGACATATAAAAGTATTGGGAAAGGGAAATAAAGAAAGAATTATACCTGTCAGTAATGAAGTGATTGTAGTAATCGGGGAATATCAGCAACTAAAAAGAAGGGACTTTGCGGGAACAGCAGATTATTTATTAATAACGGAAAAGGGCAATAAGCTTTATCCAAGATATGCGTGGCAACTGGTGAACCAGGTTCTTGGACAAGCCAGTACACTTGATAAAAAAAGCCCCCATGTGCTCCGCCACACTTTTGCTACTCATTTGATGAATAACGGAGCTGATCTGAATGCTGTGAAAGAGCTGCTGGGGCATAGCAGCCTGGCGTCTACACAGGTGTATACACATAATACCATTGCAAAGTTGAAAGATATTCATAAAAAGGCCCATCCGAAAGCTTAGAAATTCTCCAGTTTTAAGTAAAAAAATTATGATTTTTTTACTTGGTGCAAATCTTCTTTTGTTGTAACTTGATCAAGATAAAAGGACCGAACCCTTAGAAATGTTTTTCCAGAAAAGTTCTTTATTTATTGTTTCACAGTTTAAAAATGATGACCATGAATGTAAAAATTCAAACTGTTCATTTCAACGCTGACAGCAAGTTGAAAGAGTATGTAAACCGAAAACTTGAAAAGCTGACGGTGTTTAGCGATCGCATCATCGAAGTAAATGTTTTTTTGAAACTAGACAATGTGGCGCATTCGATTAAAGACAAGATTGCAGAAATCAGAGTACATGTGCCACGTCACAATTTTTTTGTAAAAGCAACCAGTAAATCATTTGAAGAATCTTTTGAAAGTGCTTTCGACTCTCTCGTAAGCCAGATAAAACGAAAAAAAGAAAAACAAGCCGCTTAAAAAATTCAAGACCTCCCCGGAGGTCTTTTTTATTTCTTGATTTTCAGCAGAAAAATCTCTTCTAAAATTTTTGCAATATCTAAATTCCCTTACCTTTGCCTTCCCAAAAATTGGGGGTAGTTCTTTATTGCCTGTTTTGCCGCATTATCCAGCTACGGCGAAATTAAAATTGCCACCTTAGCTCAGCTGGTAGAGCAACTGATTTGTAATCAGTAGGTCGCCAGTTCGATTCTGGCAGGTGGCTCAAGGCGGGCAAGTAGCCAAGTGGCCAACGGCAACAGACTGTAAATCTGTCCTCTTCGGAGTTCGGTGGTTCGAATCCATCCTTGCCCACTTTATCAATCTTAATTAAAACCAAGGTTGGAAAGTTCTTTGTTTGAAATAGTATCAGCGGGAGTAGCTCATTTGGTAGAGCGGTAGCCTTCCAAGCTTCAGGTGGCCGGTTCGAGCCCGGTCTCCCGCTCAAAACCGCCATAGCTCAGCGGAGGCGGATCTGATAAGACCAGCCGTTGTAGCTCAGTGGTAGAGCACTTCCTTGGTAAGGAAGAGGTCAAGGGTTCAATTCCCTTTAACGGCTCAAATTTTAGCAGGTTGAGGGAAAAATGACCTGCTGATTTGCGGGAAGGGGAGTAAGGAGTCAACGTAATGAAAGCTAATAGTAGTAATACCTAAGGCTTCATAATAAAAAACAATAATTGTAAAACACAACTTTAAAACCGATAACAATGTCAAAAGAGACCTTTAAGAGGGACAAACCCCACGTTAACGTTGGTACCATTGGTCATATTGACCACGGCAAAACCACTTTGACCGCCGCTATTACAACCATTCTTGCTTCAAAAGGTATGGCAACGGCAAAAAAATATGATGAAATCGACGCTGCTCCTGAAGAAAAAGAAAGGGGTATCACTATTAACACGGCTCACGTTGAGTACCAGACGGCAAACCGTCACTATGCTCACGTTGACTGTCCCGGTCACGCTGACTATGTGAAGAACATGATTACAGGTGCTGCCCAGATGGACGGCGCAATTCTGGTTGTGGCTGCTACAGATGGTCCTATGCCTCAAACGAAAGAACACATTCTGCTGGCCCGCCAGGTAGGTGTTCCTAAGATTGTGGTATTTATGAATAAAGTTGACCTGGTTGATGATCCCGAACTGTTAGAATTGGTGGAAATGGAAATCCGTGACCTCCTTACTTTCTATGGTTTTGATGGTGCTAATACGCCAATCATCAAAGGTTCTGCTATTAAAGCCCTGGAAGGTGAAGCAGAAGCAGTAAAACAAGTTGAAGAACTGATGGAAGCTGTTGACACATACATTCCGTTGCCTCCTCGCCCGGTTGATCAGCCCTTCCTGATGTCAGTGGAAGACGTATTCTCTATCACCGGTCGTGGTACTGTTGCTACAGGTCGTATCGAGAGAGGTCGTATTAAAGTTGGTGAGCCAGTTGAAATAGTTGGTTTGATTGCAGAACCGCTGACTTCAGTTGTAACTGGTGTGGAAATGTTCCGCAAATTACTGGACGAAGGTGAAGCAGGAGATAATGCTGGTTTGTTGCTTCGTGGTATTGAGAAAACCCAAATCCGTCGTGGTATGGTAATCGTAAAACCAGGGTCAATTACTCCTCACACTGAATTCAAAGCAGAGGTTTATGTTCTGAGCAAGGAAGAAGGCGGACGTCATACTCCATTCTTCCAGAAATACCGTCCTCAGTTCTATTTCCGTACTACAGACGTAACCGGAGAAGTAGAGTTGAATGCTGGTACTGAAATGGTTATGCCTGGCGATAACACATCACTTACTGTAAAACTGATCCAGCCAATTGCGATGGAAAAAGGTTTGAAGTTTGCGATTCGTGAAGGTGGCCGTACAGTAGGAGCCGGTCAGGTTACTGAGATTTTAAAATAATCTTTTATCTTTGATACTTCAAAAGTCATTGGTCAATAGGATTTTCCGAACGACCGGTGACTTTTGATTCTTACGGGCATAGTTCAATGGCAGAATAGCGGTCTCCAAAACCGTTGATGGGAGTTCGAATCTCTCTGCCCGTGCAAATTGATTTTTATGAACAAGATTACTACCTATTTCAAAGAAAGCTATAAAGAGCTGGCCGATAAAGTGACCTGGCCTACCTGGCCACAACTTCAGCAATCAACAATGATTGTATTGGCTGCAACTATCGTTTTCACCTTTATAGTGCTTGCAATGGATTTTGTGGCAGGTAATGGATTGAAGTTTATCTACAAACAACTATTCTAATGGAAGCAACTACAAACACAGATACACAACAGCAGGAAACCAAATGGTATGTGCTGCGTGTTGTAAGTGGAAAAGAAAAAAAAGTTAAGGAATATCTTGACAAAGAGATTTCCCGTGGTGGCTGGAGTGAAATTGTTAAACAGGTATTCCTGCCAGTAGAGAAAGTGTACAAAGTAGCCAGTGGTAAAAAGGTGATGAGAGAACGAAATTATTATCCGGGCTATGTGATGATTGAGATTACGGAAGGAAAATTAAGTGATGATCTCAGGGATGTTATCAAAAATACCAACAGCGTAATTCATTTTTTAGGAAAGGAAAATCCTATTGCCCTTCGTAAAGCAGAAGTAAATAAGATGCTGGGTAAAATGGATGAAATGGCCGAAGCTGGCGGAGTAAGTATGAGTGAACCATTTATTGTTGGAGAAACGATCAAAATCATAGAAGGTCCTTTTAATGATTTTAATGGTGTGATAGAAGAAGTTAATGATGAAAAGAAAAAATTGAAAGTAACGGTTAAGATATTTGGACGCTCTACACCAGTAGAACTGAATTATATGCAGGTGGAAAAAATTAGTTAAAAGTTATTACATGATATTATAGCGAAGCCATCCATACGGGTGGCTTTTTTTGGCAGATTATGTTAATAGAATTATTTACCCTGTCTTGTATATTTTTTATGCGCTATAGGGTGGTAATAGGAGTAAAAAAAAACATCCCTAAAGCCTTTGCCCATAAAGGATTTCCCCCTACCTTTGCCGCCCCAATCAGTTCTTTTGAAATCCCGGGCAACCGGGAATGAGGAATTTGGGAGATTGAGTAGCCCTGGAGGCGAAAGGTCGTTAACACCAAAAAAGATTAAAAATGGCAAAAGAAATCAGTGGCTATGTAAAGCTACAGTGTAAGGGTGGCCAGGCCAACCCCGCACCTCCAATCGGTCCTGCGCTGGGTTCCAAGGGTATCAATATCATGGAATTCTGCAAACAGTTCAATGCAAGAACACAGGACAAAATGGGAAAAGTAATTCCCGTATTAATCACAGTTTATAGCGACAAGAGTTTTGATTTTGTTCTAAAAACTCCCCCCGCAGCAATTCAGCTGATGGAAGCCGCAAAGATTCAAAAGGGTTCCAAAGAGAGTAACCGTGCAAAAGTCGGAAAAGTAAACTGGGACCAGGTAAAGGCTATTGCTGAAGACAAGATGCCCGACCTGAACTGTTTTACCGTAGAAAGTGCCATGAGAATGGTAGCCGGTACTGCTCGTAGCATGGGCTTGAATGTAGAAGGTAAAGCTCCGTGGGAAAATTAATTCTTGAATCCAAAAACGAATTACAATGGCATTCATTAGTAAAAAAAGAAAAGTTGCTGATACAAAAGTTGACGCAAACAAAGCATATTCATTAAAAGAAGCATCTGCATTGGTGAAAAGTATCACTACCTGCAAATTCGATGCCTCTGTAGATCTGCACATCCGTTTGGGTGTTGATCCCAAAAAAGCAGACCAGGCTATCCGTGGTACGGTTACTTTACCACATGGTACTGGTAAAACAAAGAAAGTATTGGTGCTCTGTACTCCTGATAAAGAGGCTGAAGCAAAAGCTGCTGGTGCTGACTTTGTTGGCCTGGACGAGTTTGTTACAAAGATTGAGGGCGGTTGGGTAGATGTAGATGTGATCATCGCTACACCTTCTGTAATGCCTAAGATTGGTAAACTGGGTAAAGTGTTAGGTCCCCGTAACCTGATGCCAAATCCCAAAACAGGTACAGTTACCAACGATGTTGCCAATGCTATCAATGATGTAAAAGGTGGTAAGATCGCTTTTAAGGTTGATAAAGTGGGTATTATCCATGCTTCCATCGGCCGTGTAAGTTTTGCTCCTGAAAAGATTGCCGAAAACAGCCAGGAATTGCTCAATGCAATCATCAAGGCTAAGCCATCTTCCTCAAAGGGTACTTACCTGAGGGGTATCAGCATGGCCAGTACAATGAGTCCTGGTATCGCAGTTGACACAAAAGCATTTGTTCACTAATCCATAAAGTGATTATAAATTTTTTATCATGACAAAAGATCAAAAAAATGAAGTGATTGAATTGCTGAAAGGCAAATTCTCTCAATACAATAACTTCTATGTTGCAGATACAGAATCCCTGACTGTAGCACAGGTGGGCAAATTACGCCGTGCATGTTTTAGCAAGCAGGTGGAAATGAAAGTTGCTAAGAACACTCTCATTAAAAAAGCATTAGAGTCATTAGACAGTGAAAAATATGCAGGCATGTATGATTCCCTGCATAAAGTAACAGCTCTTATGTTTTCTGAAAATCCAAAAGAACCTGCTCTCATCATCAGTTCTTTCCGTAAAGAAAGCAATGGTGAAAAGCCGGTATTAAAAGCCGCTTTTATCAATGGCGATGTATACATGGGTGATAATCAACTGAAAGCTCTTACCCAGATTAAGACTAAGAATGAGCTTATCGGTGAAGTTATTGGTTTGTTGCAGTCTCCTGCGAAAAGAGTTCTGGCAGCTTTATTGCACCATCACGAGCAGAAAGCGGGCAGTGCTGAAGTGGCAGCAGAAGAATAAGGAACTAAAAAGAAAAAATTAAAAAGTAAAAAACTCCTTCAATCGGAGAACATTTTGAGTTTTTAATTTTGACTTTTTACGTATAAAAAACAATTTTTTTAAACTCCGCCGGAGTCAACAAACAATGAAGGCGGTAAAAATTCAAACAAAATGGCAGACGTAAAAGCATTAGCAGAAGGCCTTGTAGCCTTAACAGTAAAAGAAGTTCAGGAACTGGCTGACTTTTTAAAATCAGAATACGGTATCGAACCAGCAGCAGCAGCTGTTGTCGTTGCAGCAGGTGGTGGCGAAGGTGCAGCAGCAGTTGAAGAGAAAACTGCATTCAACGTAGTATTAAAGAGTGGTGGTGCATCTAAACTGAACGTAGTTAAGATCGTAAAAGACTTAACCGGTTTAGGTTTGAAAGAAGCAAAAGACCTCGTGGACGGTGCTCCCAAGAATATCAAAGAAGGTGTATCTAAGGCAGAGGCAGAAGATATCGCAGCTAAGCTGAAAGAAGCTGGCGCTGATGTTGAGATCGCTTAATTTCTTTACTGAATAATTTTTAAAACCCTTCGTCTTGCGGAGGGTTTTTTTAATGAATTACAAGGTAAGGTGAAATTTTATTATATATCTCATCCGTAACCGTCATCACTTTTTTTATGTCCTCTATTCCTGAAAATGGGCCATGCTCTTTTCGGTACGCTACAATTGGATTAGCAATGCCCCATTTGATATAAGGGTGAGCTTTTAATTCATCAAGTGTTGCAGTATTGATATTAATTTTTCTTATGGTGGTATTTTCCAGTTTCAAATACTGCTTTATTTTTTGAAAAGTAGAATCGGGCAATCCAAAGGTTTCGCCAACTTGAGAAACAGAATAAAACCCTCCTAACTTATCTCTGAAGTTTACAATTCTTGCTGCCAGTTTACTGCCGATTCCGGGTAAAGCTATCAGCGCAGTTGTATCAGTCTCATTAATATCAATAACTGTGTAATAGGGAGGAGTATACTTTTTTGAAGGATAGCTTTCTTTTGGAGACTCGTTATAAGCATAATCCTGCGTATTCTTTGAATGTAAATCGTTTTCTATCCTGATGTAGGGTACTATTCGTTTATATTCATCTGGAAATAAGCCATAAATTTTTTGTACATCTTCCGGGTTTTTAAAACGTCCGCCTTTGCTCAGATAGTTTTGAATAGTTTTGATTGTTTTGTCTCTCAATCCTAATCTTTGCCAACCTTCTGGTGAAAGTGTATTGGGATCGAAGTAAAATAATTTCACTTTTGTATTTCCATAATAGTCGCTGGTTGAACGGTCGAATTGGTAATGGCTACTGTTCTCATCGGCAAATTTCCCGGGTTCGTCCTGTCCTTCTGTTTCTTTTTGTTCCAGTTTCATCATGGAAGCGATCCAGGTAGTATCAGAACTGTTTTCTTTAGGAAGGGACTTTCCTTTTGAATACGCTTCTGGAAGAAAAAAGGCACTTAGAATTACGCCTAAAATGACAGTTATTCCTATCCTGTCTTTTCGGCTGAAATTGAGATAATCATCAGTAAATTCTTTCCATTTCATGGCCTTATTTCGGGTCAAAATACCGCAGTTTCCTGTCAGAAAAAATGGCCACTTAGTGGTATTTCTGGCCGGGTTATTGTGAGCAAATTTTTCTTGGCTAAGAACTATAAATCCCTACCTTTGCAATCCTTTATTTTGGCCAAACATATTTTGACATCCCAAATCATGTGTAAGTAATTGAATTTCACTGACTTTCATTTTTTCTAAAATGAGAGCTTGAATATGATTTGTGTGTCCTCAACGTTGTAAAAACCGGTTTTACGCATATGTCTTCAACAAAAATGAACTCAAGAGTGGATTTCGGTAAGATTAAGCACCTGGCTGAAACTCCCGATCTTCTTGAAGTACAGATTCAATCGTTCAAGGAATTCTTCCAGTTAGAAACTACCCCGGACAAGCGAAACATCGAAGGTTTGTTCCGAGTGTTTAAAGACAATTTTCCGATTACGGATACCCGAAATATTTTCGTATTGGAGTTCCTGGATTATTTCATCGATCCACCCCGTTATACAATCGAAGAGTGTATGGAACGTGGATTGACTTACGCCGTTCCTTTGAAAGCCAAACTTCGTTTGAGCTGTAATGATGAGGAACACGTCGATTTCCAGACGATTGTTCAGGACGTATTCCTGGGTAATATACCGTACATGACGCCCCGTGGTACGTTTGTAATCAACGGAGCTGAAAGGGTAGTTGTTTCGCAATTGCACCGTTCCCCGGGTGTATTCTTCGGTCAATCAGTCCACCCGAACGGAACGAAGATATACTCTGCAAGGGTTATTCCTTTCAAAGGTGCCTGGATGGAGTTTGCTACAGATATCAACAATGTGATGTATGCATACATCGACCGTAAGAAAAAATTCCCTGTAACTACTTTGTTACGTTCCATCGGCTACGAAACAGATAAAGACATACTGGAACTGTTTGGTATGGCAGATGAAGTTAAGACTGATAAAAAGACCTTAAGTAAATATGTTGGTAAACGTCTTGCCGCCCGGGTATTGAGAACATGGGTCGAAGATTTTGTGGATGAAGATACCGGTGAAGTTGTTTCTATCGAAAGAAACGAAATTGTAATGGAGAGGGATACCGTACTGGATGAGGAAGCTATTGAAACCATTTCTGAAATGGAAGTGGCCAGTGTGTTTATTCAACGAGAAGATGTTGGCGGTGATTATGCTATCATCTACAACACACTGAATAAGGATACTTCTAATAGTGAGCTGGAAGCGGTTCAATTCATCTATCGTCAATTACGTGGAGCAGACGCCCCGGATAATGAGACGGCCCGCGGTATTATTGATAAATTATTCTTCAGTGATAAGCGTTACGATCTAGGCGAAGTGGGACGTTATAAAATTAACCGCAAGCTGAACGTTGACTTGCCCCTTGAGAAGAAAACACTTACCAGGGAAGATATCATTCTTATTATCAAATATCTTGTTCGTCTTACCAATGGTAAAGCCGAGATAGATGATATCGATCACCTGAGCAATCGTCGTGTACGTACAGTGGGTGAGCAATTATATGCTCAGTTCGGGGTAGGACTTGCCCGTATGGCCAGAACTATTCGTGAAAGAATGAATGTAAGGGATAACGAAGTGTTTACACCCGTTGATCTTATAAATGCAAGAACATTATCCTCTGTGATCAATTCCTTCTTTGGAACATCGCAATTATCCCAATTTCTTGACCAGACAAACCCATTATCAGAAATAACGCACAAGCGTCGTATATCCGCACTCGGGCCAGGTGGTTTGAGTCGTGAAAGAGCTGGCTTTGAGGTTCGTGACGTACACTATTCTCACTATGGACGTTTGTGTACGATTGAAACTCCGGAAGGTCCAAACATTGGTTTGATCTCCACACTTTGTGTGCATGCCAAGATCAATGATATGGGCTTTATAGAAACGCCTTATCGTAAGGTACATGAAGGAAAAGTGAACATGAAGGAATTAAGTTTCCTGAGTGCCGAGGAAGAAGACCTGGCTAAAATTGCACAGGCGAATACACCTCTTGATGAGAAGGGTAATTTCAAAGAAGAGAAAATCGTAAGCCGGGAGACCGGAGATTTCCCGATTCTTGATAAAAATGATGTGGAATTCATGGACGTTGCGCCAAACCAGATTGTTGGATTGAGTGCTTCGCTGATTCCATTCCTTGAACATGATGATGCTAACCGTGCTCTGATGGGTTCTAACATGCAACGCCAGGCTGTACCACTGTTGCGTCCTGATGTGCCTATCGTCGGTACAGGATTGGAAGGTAAAGCAGCGAGAGATGCAAGGATTCAGATCCATGCAGATGGTAATGGGGTGGTAGAGTTTGTAGATGCTAATGAAATCCATGTTCGTTATGACAGGGATGAGGCTGAAAAATTGGTAAGTTTCGAAGATGATCTCAGAGTTTACAGGTTAACGAAATTTATCAAGACCAACCAGGAAACCTGCATCAACCTGAGACCAGCGGTTAAGAAAGGTCAGAAAGTGAAAAAGGGTGATTTTTTAACTGAAGGATATGCAACTCAGAATGGTGAGTTGGCACTGGGTAAAAATCTTAAAGTGGCATTCATGCCATGGAAAGGTTACAATTTCGAGGATGCCATCGTTATCAGCGAAAGAGTAGTAAAGGAAGATTTGTTTACTTCTGTTCACATTTCTGAATATGAACTGGAAGTTCGTGATACTAAACTGGGTGAAGAAGAACTGACACCTGATATTCCTAACGTATCTGAAGAAGCTACAAAGGATCTGGATGAGAACGGTATCATACGAATCGGTGCACAGGTTAAAGAGGGTGATATTTTAATTGGCAAGATCACTCCGAAAGGCGAAAGTGATCCGACTCCGGAAGAAAAATTATTGCGTGCTATTTTCGGTGATAAAGCCGGAGATGCCAAAGATGCTTCACTAAAAGCTCCGAACGGAGTGGAAGGTGTGGTTATCGGCAAGAAATTATTCCAGCGGGCCAAAAAAGATAAGAACGCCAAAGTAAGAGAGAAAGCAGCCATTGAGAAATTGGAGAAGATGCATGAGAAAAATGAAACTGATCTCATGGAAGTACTGCTGGAAAAGCTTGCTATGCTGTTAAAAGATCATGTTTCCGCAGGTGTAGGTAATAATTTTGGTGAAATACAGATCGGCAAAGGAGCCAAGTTTACTGAAAAGAATCTTCGCGGTCTTGATTATGCCAACATTAACCCCCTGGGGTGGACTGGTGATAAAAAAATTGATGATCAAATTAATACACTTCTTCACAATTATAATATCAAGTTCAACGAAGAGTTGGGGCGTTATAAGAGAGAGAAATTCAATATCAGTATTGGTGATGAATTACCTGCAGGTGTATTAAAACTGGCTAAAGTTTATCTGGCAGTAAAACGTAAGTTGAAAGTAGGTGATAAAATGGCCGGCCGCCATGGTAATAAAGGTATTGTTGCGAAGATCGTTCGTCATGAAGACATGCCGTTCCTTGAAGATGGAACACCTGTTGACATTGTGTTGAATCCGTTGGGTGTACCTAGTCGTATGAATCTTGGTCAGATATATGAGACCATTCTTGGATGGACAGGTGAGAAGTTAGGTTTGAAATTCTCAACCCCGATCTTTGATGGTGCTACTGTTGAAGAGATCGCTGAATACTGTAAGCAGGCTGACATTCCAATGTATGGTCACACTTACCTGTATGATGGTGAAACCGGTGAAAGATTCCACCAAAAAGCCACAGTGGGTATTATCTATGTGATTAAACTTCACCATATGGTGGATGATAAAATGCATGCCCGTTCTATCGGACCATACAGCTTGATTACGCAGCAGCCGCTGGGTGGTAAGGCTCAGTTCGGTGGTCAAAGGTTTGGTGAGATGGAAGTGTGGGCACTGGAAGCCTATGGTGCATCTAATATTCTTCAGGAATTACTGACATTGAAATCAGATGATATTATCGGCCGTGCAAAAACATATGAAGCCATTGTGAAAGGTGAAAATGTGCCAAGAGCCGGTGTTCCTGAGTCATTCAATGTATTGGTGCATGAACTGAGAGGATTAGGACTTGACCTGAAGTTTGAATAAATGGTCAGCCGGAGAAAGACCATGGTTTGCAAAGGTGAACTATGGAAGAAGAACTAAATCAGAAATCTAAAATCTAAAATCGTCAATACGATTATGGCTATCAGAAAAGAAAATCGTCCCAAAGCGGCTTTTTCAAAGATCACAATTGGTCTTGCCTCACCGGATACTATCCTGGAAAGAAGTTATGGTGAAATATTAAAGCCCGAAACGATCAACTATCGTACTTACAAACCTGAAAGAGATGGCTTGTTCTGTGAAAGAATATTCGGACCGGTAAAAGATTATGAGTGTGCTTGTGGTAAGTACAAACGTATCCGTTATAAAGGCATCGTTTGTGATCGTTGCGGTGTGGAAGTAACAGAGAAAAAAGTGCGTCGTGAAAGAATGGGGCACATCAAGCTGGTGGTTCCGGTTGTTCACATCTGGTATTTCAAATCTTTGCCAAATAAAATTGGTTATCTGTTAGGTGTTAGTTCTAAAAAATTAGAGACTATCGTCTATTATGAACGTTTTGTGGTGATCCAATCCGGTATTCGTGCAGACAAAGGACAAAACCCCGGTGATCTGTTGACTGAAGAAGAATATTTGGATATACTGGATACATTACCAAAAGATAATCAGTACCTGCCTGATGATGATCCTAATAAGTTCATCGCTAAAATGGGTGCAGAAGCGGTGCATGATATGCTGGCTAGAATTGATCTTGACCAGTTATCTTTTGATCTGCGTAACGCTGCTGCTACTGAAACATCTCAGCAACGTAAGGCTGATGCATTGAAGCGTCTGAGTGTGGTGGAAGCATTCCGGGATGCTAACACAAGGATATCTAACCGTCCTGAGTGGATGGTAATGCAATACATTCCTGTAATTCCGCCAGAACTGCGTCCTTTAGTGCCGCTGGATGGAGGTCGTTTTGCTTCATCCGATCTGAATGATTTATATCGTCGGGTTATTATTCGTAATAACCGTTTGAAGAGACTATTGGAGATCAAAGCACCTGAAGTAATCCTGCGTAACGAAAAAAGGATGTTGCAGGAAGCTGTTGACTCATTGTTCGATAACAGCCGGAAGTCCAATGCTGTTAAAGCTGAAGGCGGACGGGCATTAAAATCACTCAGTGATGTTTTAAAAGGGAAGCAAGGTCGTTTCCGTCAGAACCTGTTGGGTAAAAGGGTTGACTACTCTGGTCGTTCTGTTATCGTGGTAGGTCCTGAATTGAAATTGCATGAGTGTGGTTTGCCAAAAGATATGGCAGCTGAATTATTCAAGCCATTTATCATCAGAAAGTTAATTGAAAGAGGTATCGTTAAAACGGTAAAATCTGCAAGAAAACTTGTTGATAAGAAGGAAGCTGTTGTTTGGGATATTCTTGAAAATATATTGAAAGGGCACCCTGTAATGCTGAACCGTGCCCCAACGCTGCACCGTTTGTCAATCCAGGCTTTCCAGCCAAAATTGATTGAGGGTAAAGCAATACAGTTGCATCCGCTGGTAACAACCGCATTCAACGCCGACTTCGATGGTGACCAGATGGCGGTGCATGTGCCGCTGAGCCATGCTGCTGTGCTGGAGGCTCAATTATTGATGCTGGCTTCTCACAATATTCTTAATCCACAGAATGGTACACCAATCACCCTTCCTTCTCAGGACATGGTATTGGGTCTGTATTATATCACAAAGGGTAAGAAAACAACAGCAACGGAAATTGTTCGCGGAGAAGGAAAAGTATTTTATTCGAATGAAGAGGTGATTATTGCCTATAACGAAGGGGTTGTTGACCTTCATGCATGGATCAAAGTAAAAGCAAACATCCGCAACGCTGATGGATTGCTCGAGCATAAATTAATAGAAACTACAGTTGGCCGTGTGTTGTTCAATCAGCATGTACCTGCTGAGGTAGGTTTTGTAAATGCCCTGTTGACGAAAAAGAACCTTCGTGAAATCATTGGTGATATAATAAAAATTACCAACGTTCCAAAAACAGCGAAATTCCTTGATGATATTAAGACACTTGGATTCCGTACAGCCTTCCAGGGTGGTCTGTCATTTAGTATTAATGACCTGATTATACCCGATACCAAGCAGGAATTGCTGGAGAGTGCAAAAGGTGAAGTAGATGAAGTGTGGGATAGTTATAATATGGGTCTTATTACTAACAATGAACGTTATAATCAGATAGTTGATATCTGGAGCCGTGTCGACACAAGAATTACGGAGACATTGATCCGTGAGTTAGCGAATGACAGGCAAGGATTCAACTCAGTTTACATGATGCTTGATTCTGGTGCAAGGGGTTCTAAACAGCAGATTAAGCAGCTGGCTGGTATCAGGGGATTGATGGCCAAGCCAAGAAAATCCGGTTCTACAGGAAGTGAGATTATTGAAAATCCGATTCTCTCTAACTTTAAAGGTGGATTGAATGTATTGGATTACTTTATCTCTACCCACGGTGCCCGTAAAGGTCTCGCAGATACAGCCCTGAAAACTGCAGATGCCGGTTACCTGACACGTCGTTTGGTTGACGTTTCACAGGATGTTGTTATCACTGAGGAAGATTGCGGAACACTACGTGGAATCGCTACTTCTGCATTAAAAGATAATGAGGATATTATAGAACCGTTGAGTGACAGGATCGCCGGTCGTACATCATTACATGATGTGTACGATCCGATAAGTGACCAGTTAATTGTTTCCGCCACTGAGGAAATCACTACTGATATCGCTAAAAAAATTGAAGAGGCGGGTATCGAAACAGTTGAGATCCGATCAGTGCTTACCTGCGAAAGTAAGAGAGGTGTTTGTGTGAAGTGTTATGGTAAGAACCTTGCCTCAGGTAATATTGCACAGAAAGGTGATGCGGTAGGTATTATTGCAGCTCAATCAATTGGTGAGCCCGGAACACAGTTGACACTCCGTACATTCCACGTAGGTGGTGTGGCCGGTTCTGCTTCTGTTGAATCTACCCTGGCTGCCAAGTTTGACGGAACTATTCAGTTTGATGGTCTTCGTACTGTTGTTATTGAGAATAATGAAGGTGAAAAAAACCAGGTGGTAATCGGACGTACGGGTGAAGTTCGTATTATCGATACAAAGAATGACCGCTTGCTTATAACCAATAACATTCCTTACGGGGCTACATTAAATGTTAAAGACGGCCAAAAAGTAAATAAAGGCGATGTTGTTTGCACATGGGACCCGTTCAATAACGTAATCATGGCCGAAATTAACGGTACCGTGAAATTTGAGAATGTTATTGATGGTGTTACATACCGGGAAGAAGCGGATGAACAAACAGGACACCGTGAAAAAGTGGTAATTGAGACAAGGGATAAAACCAAGATACCTTCAATCCTGGTAGAAGGTAAAGACAAGAAATCATATAACCTGCCAACCGGAAGTCATATCATTATGGAAGAAGGAGATGATGTGAAGGCGGGCCAGGTGATAGTTAAGATTCCTCGTATCCTGGGTAAGTTGCGGGATATTACCGGAGGTCTGCCCCGTGTTACTGAATTATTCGAGGCAAGGAACCCAAGCAACCCTGCTGTAGTTTCTGAAATTGATGGTGTGGTAATGATGGGTGCTATAAAGCGTGGTAACCGTGAGATTATCATCGAAGCAAAAGACGGAGTACAGAAAAAATACCTGGTGCCCTTAACAAGGCAGATTCTGGCACAGGATGGAGACTTTGTAAAAGCTGGTGTTCCATTAAGTGATGGTCAGATTGCACCGTTCGATATTCTTTCTATTAAAGGCCCGTTTGCAGTACAGGAATATGTGGTGAATGAAATCCAGGAGGTGTATCGTTTGCAGGGTGTGAGGCTCAATGACAAACACATTGAAGTAATTGTTCGCCAGATGATGCGCAAGGTGAATATTGTTGACCCGGGAGATACAAGATTCCTGGAGGATGACCTGACTGATAAGTTTGAATTTGTGGAGGAGAATGACTACATCTACGATAAGAAAGTTGTAACTGAAGTGGGAGATAGTGCGAAGCTCCGTGCTGGACAAATTGTTAGTCTCCGCGAAGTAAGGGAGGAAAACTCTATTCTTCGCCGTAACGACAAAAAACTGGTTGAGTATCGTGATGCGAAACCAGCTACTTCATCACCTACATTGCTGGGTATTACTAAAGCATCGTTGGGTGTACCAAGCTGGATATCTGCTGCATCCTTCCAGGAAACAACGAAAGTGTTGTCTTCTGCAGCGATCAACGGTAAAACCGATGATATGCTTGGATTGAAAGAGAATGTAATTACCGGTCACCCGATACCTGCTGGTACTGGCCTGAGGGAATTTGAGAATATGATTGTAGGTAGTAAAGAGGAATATGAGTTATTACAAACTACCCGGGAAGCGATGGCTTTTGATGAAGAAGAATAATTGGTAACAGCTTCTGACTGACTGAAATGTACTTAATACAGGAGTAAGATTTTCTTACTCCTTTTTTAATCCCGGACTGGCCTGTTAAGGGTTTCATAAAGTAAACCGAATCCTTATATTTGCCCGCCTATTCGTAGTTATTTTGTAAAAATGAATTTGATGAAAAATGGTTTGTTTATATGGAATGTGGTGTTGACCCTGGCGTCTGGCTATCTTCTTGTTTCACACTTTTCTGGTAAGAAAAATACCGGATCTGTAGAAAAAGATAATGGCAAGGCGACTTCTACCTCGTCGAACAGCTTTCGTATTGCCTATTTTGAGATGGACTCCCTGGCAGCAAATTTTGATATGGTAAAAGACCTGAAAGCTGAAATGATCAAACGGGAAGAAACTATAAATGCTGAGATGGACCGGCTTTCAAAAAACTTACAGCAAAAATTTAATTCTTATCAGCAGCAGGCCACATCAGGAAGTATGACAGAGGAGCAATCAGAAGCTGCAAGCAGGGACATGAAGAACCTGGATGATCAGATGAAAAGCCGCAAACAAGCCCTGGATTCAGATTATAGTGACTTTGTAATGCGAAGGCAAAATGAGATTAAATCCAAAATAGAAACTTTCCTGAAAGAGTATAACAGGACAAAAGATTATTCATATATAGTTTCTTACGAACAGGGATTGTTTTATTATAAGGATACCGCTTATAATATTACAGCTGATGTGGTTAAGGGATTAAATGACCTTTACAAGACTAAAAAGAACTAATAAAATTTTATTTTAATGCCCTGCTTACCGGGGCATTTTTATTTTCTCCCATTTCTGTACAAAAGAAATATTGCCGTATTTTGGGGTATGGAAGATTTTAAGAAACTCTTTACTTCTTTTCCTGCTGTTAAAGTTGGAGTGATTGGTGATGTGATGCTGGATACCTATATG
Organism: Chitinophagaceae bacterium; assembly: GCA_041738795.1. Classification (GTDB taxonomy): domain Bacteria; phylum Bacteroidota; class Bacteroidia; order Chitinophagales; family Chitinophagaceae; genus JJ008. Next base: position 107,054 of record JBGSPB010000002.1, read on the forward strand.
TGGGGAAAGGTTGAACGCATATCACCGGAAGCGCCGGTTCCCGTCGTCACGTTACAGAAAAAGGAATACAGAATTGGCGGAGCTGGTAATGTTGCCCTGAATTGCCGTTCCTTGGATGCAGAGGTTTCCATTTTATCAGTTACAGGAGATGACTCAGATTCAGTAATATTAAAGCAACTCCTGGAGGAAAGTAAAATTGATACTTCCTATTTAGTTCCAAGTGCCCGCAGGATTACTACTAACAAGACCCGTATTATCAGTCGCAACCAGCAAATGATGAGGCTTGATGCTGAAGTGACAAATGACCTGGATGCTATTGATGAAAAATTACTGCTGGAAAAGGTGGAGGCTTATATTAACACTGAGCAGCCTACTGTCATTATATTTGAGGATTACAATAAAGGAGTCCTTTCTGAACATACTATTAAAAAGATTATTCAATGGTGTCAACAGTCAGATATTATTACAGCAGTAGATCCAAAGCGGAAAAATTTCTTTTCTTATATTGGCGTTGATATTTTTAAACCCAACCTTAAGGAAGTAAAAGAGGGATTAAATCTACTTGTAGATAATATCAATGAGGCAGTATTAAAAAATATTCATGCTGAATTATACCGGGTGTTGAATCATCATATTTCTTTTATCACCCTATCCGAAAAGGGAGTTTTCTACCAGCAGGATGAAGTAGGGCATATCATCTCATCTCATATCCGCAATATCGCAGATGTGTCAGGGGCAGGTGACACAGTGATTGCAGTGGCTTCCTTGGTTTATGCTGCTACCAAAAATGTACAATTAATGGCCGAAGTAGCAAATATAGCCGGCGGTCTTGTTTGTGAAGAGGTTGGAACTGTCGCAATAAATAAAGAAAAACTACTGAAAGAATGTGAGCTACTTCTTTGCTGAGCTTTTTTTTAAGTCATTCATGGCTTTACCCATCAATTTGTCATAATCAATTAATAATTCAAATGCAATTTTTGCCAGTGCAAAAACGAGTATAAATATTTTGCCTAATCCAAGACTAAGAAACATGCTGCCAAGGATGACGGTAAACTGTTGAATAAAGATTCTGCCATATGGCTGGAACATTATGACCATTATCGGCATTGTTTTGTAATCACCATTGAGCAAGAATGGGATAAAACTTTTGGCAAAATAGCTGATGACAAAAGCGCCAAGCATCCAGGCAATATCTTCATTAATATAGGTGTACCATTTAAAGAAGAAATGCATCATACCACTGTTTGGTGGTGTGATTTGTGCAGCCTGGGAAAAAATGGTTGTTTGCACCATGGCAAATATTCCAAAATGTATAATAAAGAACAAAATAAAGAAGAAACCGCTTTGCAGGGTTGTTTTCCCATTGGCATGCCATTCATCTTTGCCTTTTACAATAGTGGCAATAAGCATTTTAAGGATAGTGAGGATTCCTACAATCATCGTTTCCATGGCATAAACGATAAATGCTTCTGTGGGGCTCCATCCCAAAAACCACACTCCAAAAACCGGAATCAGGTTGGCAAGTATTAAAAGCAGGTCTGAGCCTGATATTTTTCTTTTAATCATTAAAGGAAAATTTTTCGAATACAAAATACCTAATTTCGTTCGTTTATTAATACCCACTTACCCGTATGTCAAAATTTACAATAGTTATTCATGGTGGCGCAGGCACCATTCTGCGTTCAGCAATGACACCAGAGCTGGAAAAAGCTTATATAGAAGGGTTGGAACAGGCACTCCATGCAGGTTATACGTTGCTGGAAAAGAATGGTACGTCATTAGATGCGGTAAAAGCGGCTGTGATGTCACTGGAGGATTGCATCCTTTTCAATGCCGGACGGGGCTCTGTTTTTGCAAAAGATGGCAGCCAGGAAATGGACGCTTCTATAATGGAGGGTAAAACATTAATGGCAGGTGCAGTATCAGCTGTCCGCAATATTAAAAACCCGGTTGACCTGGCTTATTTGGTGATGACAAAAAGTCAACATGTAATGCTGAATGGAAAAGGTGCATATGATTTTGCATTGCAGCATGGCATAAAAACGGAACCAGATAGTTACTTCTTTTCACAATTTCGCTATGACCAATGGAAACAGCTACAGGGAACTGATGAAGCGGCACTTGATCATAATGTATTGATAAAGGAGAAGAAATTCGGAACGGTAGGGGCCGTAGCCCTTGATATACATGGGAATATTGCTGCTGGTACTAGTACAGGAGGAATGACGAATAAACAATATGGCAGGATTGGGGATAGTCCGATAATAGGGGCCGGCACTTATGCCAATAATAAAACTTGTGCGATCAGTTGCACCGGGCATGGTGAGCCTTTTATCAGGGCAGTAACAGCTTACGATGTCAGTTGCCTTATGGAATATAAAGGACTGTCATTAAATGAGGCTATGCATTTTGTGGTACATGATAAGCTGTTAAAAATTGATGGTGAAGGTGGAATGATTGGGGTGGATGCAAAAGGGAATGCTGCGATGGTCTTTAACAGTGAGGGAATGTACAGGGGATTGAAATGCAGCGATGGAAGAAATGAGATTGCTGTATACAAATAATTATTAGTTGTTTCCTTTTACATTTGTCCTATGCAGAAATATGCTATAATAGTTGCCGGGGGTTCAGGAACAAGAATGGGAAGTATTCTGCCCAAGCAGTTTATTCTACTAAGGGATAAGCCAGTACTCTATTATACATTGAAGGCGTTTCAGGAAGCCTATGATGATTTACAAATCATCCTTGTATTACCAGTTGAGTATACAAATATGGGCCAGGAAATAATTGACGCTTATTTCTATAAAGAAAGGATAAGAATCACTGCCGGTGGTGATACCCGTTTTCAATCTGTTAAGAACGGGTTAGCTATGGTAGAAGAGGAATCGGTCATTTTTGTGCATGATGGAGTAAGGTGCCTCTTGTCTAAAGAGTTGATCCAACAATGTTACCAACAGGCGCTGGAAACAGGAACAGCTATACCGGCAATTGTTTCAAAAGACAGTATACGGTTGGTGAATGAGGAAGGAAATGAAGCATTTGACAGAAACAAAGTCATGTTAATACAGACACCACAGACTTTTCATAGTAAGATCCTGTTACCTGCTTTCCAAATTGATTATAAAGATAAATTCACGGATGAAGCTACAGTGGTAGAAGCATACGGCATGAAAGTATCATTGATTGAAGGCGAAGAGAATAATATTAAGATAACCCGGCCAATCGATTTATTGTTTGCCGAAAAAATTATAGAAGAGAGAGAGGCGACAGCAAGAAACTGATTTATAATGTCAATTCTTTAGCCATTTTAAATAAAATGGCAGTCTGTTGATCTTTATTGCAGGATAAACCTCGTGTTTCGAACCGAAGCTGGCATAGAAGAAAGCAAGATTGCGGATATCAGAACCTTCGAAGTCCAGTGACATATATTCCCCGGCATGATCTTTTATAAAGGCGTCAATCAATGCATGCGAAGCGCCAATTGTTTTCCCGTTTGGATGATTACCTACTAGTATATAATAGGCCCGTTTATGGGAGAAAAAAAATACACAGGAGGCCAATAATTCTTCGTTTAATGAAATCCCGTAGGTTGTTGCCATTTTTTTTTCATGAAGATATTTATACAGTTTACGGAAGCGGTTAACATTATCTGCTGATTCTTTGCCATAACTTTCCATTTGCTGTAAAGCCAGTTCAATTACTTTTCCCGCATCAAAATCTCTTTCGACCCGGCAGCCCAATTGGGTAGCTTTTTTAATGTTTCTTTTTATATTTTCCCGGTAGCCCTTATAAAGCTCAGCGTAGGAATTATTTAAATCAAGAACATAATTACTTCTGTGCATGGAGAACCCCGTGGGCACTCCTGATATGTTCCCGCTATTTAATGAGATGTCAATGAACCGGAATGAAGATGGTATAGACTGAATAAAAGTACCAACTTGTTCTTCAGTAATCTTATTGCCAAATATTCCTAATTGTGCAGTAAGAAAAGGTTGGTATAGATAATTGATGCCATACTTCCTGTTCCAGGTCAGGGGCATCACTGCTGTATAGTCGTTTAGTACCAATGCATCCCAGTTTTTTGACATCTGGTCAAGATAGAAGGAATATGCATAAAGTAAACCATTATCAGCCTTGTCAATACAATCATCCCATTTGGCTTTGTCAATCTGGCGATGGGTCAGGTGTTGTATTTTGAGCGGAGCACTCATCAGAAATCAAGATTACGGTCAAATTTCCGGAAGTTGAAATTGGAGATATCGATGGAAAAAGAGATCTTTTTCCAAAATCGTCCTTTCTTCTCTATTGTTGATTGAATATAGTCTTTGTAAATATTGCTATAGATCAATGGGATATAAATGTTTACCGTTTCTTTCAATAATGGTATATGGATACCTGCGTCAAAAACAAAACGATCTGTTTCTGCCCCTTGCTTCCAGGTTTCTGCATAAGTGCCAATATCAAAAAATAAATTCAGTGGTATTTTGACCGGCAACAAACTTAATGGATTGATGGAAGAAGGGATGGTGGTACTGAAATTTGCGGCAATCAGCCAATCATCTGTCTTACCAACTTTTTCAGCCAGGAGGTCCGTTCTTACTTTAAAGGCACCGTCTCTTTCCATGATCTGCTGACTGGGAGGCCCTTCAAATTCGTTTCTGCCGATAAAATAATCACTGTAAGTGTAATCCTCATAGCCATTGGCACCAGTCATATTCAAATGATACCGGTCAGTAGCAAATTGTTTTGAAATTGTTTTGGAGGTGCTATAAAAGAATTTACCGGCAAACAGGCGAACATTCAGTCCTCCTTCTTTAGCATAATTAAAGAAATATTTTCCGGTGAAGGCAGTACGTATAAAATCTTTGCCCTGTTCAATTTTTAGTTCACCGCGATAAGGATAAAGAGCCCTGTTGTTTTCAATCACAAATTGAACCTGATTTAACGTTCTGTTTTCACTGGTGGTTCTGTATTTATTGAAAATAGTTGTATCAGGTCCCGAAATAACCGTATCACGATAGAAACGAAGTCCATCTTCATTAATCAGGAATGATTTAAACTGTACATAACGGTTGAGACTGTTTCTGGGATCTTTTTTGTTGAGTGTTAATCTTATTCCCGGTACTACTTTACTGAAGCCAAGAAATGTTTTATTATTATCAATATCTGTGAAACGGTCAACGGTAAATGCAGAACCACTAATTCCTATGTCAATTTTCCTGAAAATTTTATTGGGATAAAAGCTATAATTGATAAACCCAATGCCATTAAAATTCTTTGATGCAAAACCATACATCGGTACTATGAGGAATTGAAAACGGTTAGGAGGAAGCCGAAGATTAGTTAGCAGGATACCTGCCATCAATTTGTTATAACTGTTCGAACCTAAAGCGGGAAGGATCGTAATGGCAGAACTTTTATTACTATTAACTCCTGAAACTGCTCCGATTGGCCCCTGGAATCCGATCCCCTTTTTCTCCGATCCCGGCAGATTACCCCTTTGCCGCAGCAACGCAAATGTTGTATCCAGGTTTTTGCCACTTATATCCTCCAGTACTTTTTTAAAGTCTTTTGGTTGCGGATGTTTGAATTGCCATTGACGGTAATACTCCTGCATGGCTTTATTGAAGACTGCTGTACCTAATTGTTTTTCCAGTAAGGCCATCCATTGCGATGCTTTGTAATAAGCAATCAATCCATAATTGGGTTCATTAAAATCTTCTGATGATGTTGCAATGGGCTGATCTTTTTTCTCAATAACAAACGTTTCCAGTAAGCTTTGTTCTGTGCGTTGTCCAAAATGATCATTTTCCCGTTGCTGGTATTTACTTTCATAGAATGAATTTATTCCTTCATCCATCCATGCATGTTTTCTTTCATTGGTGCCAAGAATACCGTAGAACCAATTATGGCCGATCTCATGCGCAATTGTAAAATTTAAGGAGCGGCTGCTTTTTTCGGGCGATAATACAGTAATGGTTGGATATTCCATACCTCCGCCAAAACTTGCCGGACCCTGCACCACATTCACTACGTTGTAAGGGTACTCACCAACCAGTGATGAATAATGCTGAATAGCATCTTTTGCATACAGCAAACTGCTTTTCCATACTTCCTTTTGCGGAGTAGTGTAATAAGTAAATACATCGATTACTTTACCCGAAGCCATCTTACAGGTATCATGGTTTACAATAAATCGCTTGTCGGTAAACCAGGCAAAGTCATGAATATTATTTTGCTTGTAGGTTAATATTTTAATTTCCTTTTCTGTTTCAGGGAATAGTTGATAACTCGTTTTAACCTGGCCACCCGTAGTTTTTGTTTTTTGTTTAACAGGCTCCCAGGAAAAAGCAGCTCTTGATTTCAGCCATTCTATTTCAGCTGTCTGCTGCAGCTCCCCGGTCGCTGCAACGACATAATTTTTCGGAACAGTGATGTTTACTTCAAAATTCCCAAACTCGCTGTAAAATTCTCCCTGGTCAAGATAAGGCAACGGGTGCCAGCCATTTTTATCATATACTGCTGGCTTTGGGTACCACTGTGTAGCCTGGTAGCTTTGCCCCTCATGTCCTCCTCTCGAAAAATTGTAAGGAAGTTTTACGTGAAATGGGGTGGTGATAATTGTTTTTTGTCCTGGTGAGAGAGGAACTGGTAAAATCACTTTTACAATATCAATATGCTGGGGGTGATCTTCGACCTGTGCTGTGATATTGTTTACTTTAAAATCAAGTTTATTGATATAACCTTTATCTTCTTTATCCGAAAAATAAAACCTGGTATTTCCATTTTCCAGCATATGGTCACTGAATGCTGTCTTATCATTCTTATAGGCATTTGGCCAGAGATGAAACCAAATGTATGTAATTGTGTCCGGTGAATTATTGATGTATTCAATTTTTTCAAAGCCGCTCAATGTATGTACTTTATCATCCAGAGAAACATCGATGCTATAGTTAACTTGTTGTTGCCAGTATTGGGAATGAGCAACCTGCCATGTGCTAATAACAGTGAAAAGGAATATGAGCAATTTTCTCAAAGGATGGAGTTTTCTCAAAAATAGTTTAAAAACCCGAACTGCAGAAGGTTTAGAGAATTGAATCTGATTGATACAAGCTGTTTATTTACCCTTGCCTTTTAAGATAATTCGTATTGTGTGGATCATGATCTTAAAATCCAGTACCAGTGAAATATTTTCTATGTAAAGAAGGTCAAACTTACTTCTTTCAATCATTTCGTCTGTATTTTCAGCATAGCCAAATTGTACCATACCCCAACTGGTCAATCCGGGTTTTACTTTCAGCAGGTATTTATAATAAGGATTGCGGGCAATAATCTGATCAATATAAAAACGGCGCTCCGGCCTTGGCCCTACCAGGCTCATTTCACCCAACAGTATATTCCAGAGTTGTGGTAATTCATCAAGCCGCCATTTACGCATTACCTTCCCCCATTTGGTAATGCGGGAATCATTTTCAGAAGAAAGGGCCGGTCCGTCTTTTTCTGCCTCATTAATCATGGAACGAAATTTATACATTGTAAAAGGCTTGCCCTTGTAACCAATCCTTTCCTGGGAATAGAAGACCGGTCCATTTGAAGAAAATTTTACCCTTATTGCAATGTATACCATGAAAGGGGAGAGCAAAACAAGTCCAAAAAGCGCTGAAGCGACATCGATAAGACGTTTGAAGTTCTGTTGCCATTGCGGCATCAACCCCGTTTGCAAATCAATTAATGCGGCACCCATCACATTGCTTGTCTTTACGGAACCGGAAAGGATATCTAATGTATTGGGTTGGATTTTTACTTCTACATCTTTTTCACTAAGCCTGTTAATGATATTTTCCAATAGTGGTTGTTCAGTTTTTTCCAATGCGAGCACAACCAACCGGATATTAGTTTGATCTATAATTTTTTCTAATTCATGTACGGTGCCCAATTTAGGCAGTAGTTTATGAATGCCATTTCTTCCGTTATTGTCAGGTGTTATAAAGCCTGCATAACGATAACCGCCATCACGCAGGTTATTTTCTGTTTCTTTGAAAATACGAATTGCATTTTCCTGGCTTCCTACCATTAATGTGTTGAAAAATACTTTACCCCGGAGCAATTGCCTTTTTATAGTATTCAGTATAATCCATCTGCCTGAAAAAGTAAGTAAAAAATGTATAGATAATAAGGTGGCAAAGGCCAGGTAAAAATAGGCGTATCCATTTTTCGGATCGAAATCATTTAATACAAATACGATAAATAAACCGATGCCTCCAATGAGACTGCAAACAAATGTCAGTGTAAATTCTGCTAATCTTGATTTTTTGTAAAGGTAGTTATAGGTTCCGGCAATGGTATAGAGCACCAGCCATCCGGCAGGTACGATAAGTAAAATATATAACCATGATGTATAGCTGATGGGATATGCACCAGCATCATTCAACATCCAGCTTCTCCAGAAGTAAAAGCAAAGCCATGCCAGGGCTGCCATCACAAAATCAACAGCTACATACCAGGCAAGGGATATTTGTTTGCCGGATTGCATTAATGTGAGATATTATTATTTCCAATTTTTTCGAGTATCTGGTGAGCTACATCCATGGCCATAAGACCATCCATTTCAGAAACAATGGTTTTGGTATTGTTAAGGATTGCATTTTTAAATTCCTCCAGCTCCATTTTAATTGCATTCACTTCGGGAACAACCGGGTTAGCCATTGCTATGGTTTTTTTGCCAGCAGGGGTTTCTATATCAAAAGCAAAAACATTGGTATCACCTGGTCCTTTCAGTTTTATTATTTCGGTTTTCTTATTCAGGAAGTCAATTCCTATATAAGAGTCTTTTTGAAATAACCTGATCTTCCGCATTTTTTTCATCGAAATGCGGCTACTGGTAAGATTCGCCACACAGCCATTATGAAATTCGATCCTTACGTTGGCAATATCAGGGGTTTCTGTCATTACACCTACACCACTGGCCGAAATACTCTTTACATCACTTTTTACAATACTTAAAATAATATCAATATCATGTATCATCAGGTCCAGTATCACACTCACTTCTGTTCCTCTTGGATTGAACTGGGCGAGACGGTGTACTTCGATGAACATGGGATTTAATTCCATGTCTTTTATGGCAAGAAAAGCCGGATTGAATCTTTCTACATGCCCTACCTGGAATTTGATACCTGATTCTGCAGCCAATTTTACCAGTTGCCGGGCTTCCTCCATAGTATTAGCCAGAGGTTTTTCAACAAATACATGTTTCCCTTTTTTGATGGCTTTTTCGCACCATTCAAAATGATAGTTAGTGGGAGCAACGACATCAATGGCATCGCAGGCGTCTATTAATGCATCAGCATCTAAGAAACGGGGTAATTGATATTTTTCGGAAACTTCTTTAGCTGTCTCATCATGGGGGTCATAAAAACCAACCAGTTCTGCACCGGCAATCTCTTTCCAGTTATTGAGATGAAATTTTCCCAGATGACCGACACCAAAAACACCAATCTTGAGCATAACAATTTATTAATCAGCAAAGATAAAGCTTGACTGGTGCAGAAAGCTGATAGTTATGAACAAATTGCTTTAATTCAATACTTCGGACTGATCAATGTAAGAAGGATGATAAATGAAATAGCAAGTGCCGTTTTTGATTGTGTTTATGATGGGTGTGGATGTATGTACCGGAACAGCCGGGCAACCCTGGCTACGGCCAATAAAACCCTGCGCATTTGCAATGGCATCAGAAACATATTCAGCCCCGTGGACTACAATCCCTCTTTGATAAGCCTTATCATTAATTCCGCTTTCTATGCCTTCGAGTTTCAGCGAAAGACCATGTTTGCCCTGGTAAGTTTCCCTGGTAACATAAAAACCAGGACTGCTTTTATATGAAGAGCTTTGGTTGGAAAAGGAAGTGGCCAGTTCACGGCCGGTGTTTCTTCCATGTGCCACCAATGTATTGAATAAGACTTTGTAGTTTTTCAAGTCAATAACAAATAATCTTTTCTTATTGCTTGGTTGGCTGAAGTCAACAATGGAAATGATTGAATTATTGAGGAGTTTTCCTTCTTCTATAAGTTTGTCAAATCCTCTTTTTGCATAGTCAAAAGCATCTTTGCTTAGCCCCAAAAGACTTAAATGCAGGCTGTCGTACAGGGACATTGTTTCGGGAGTGAAATACATAGAGTCTGAAGTACTTCTTATTGCAGAATCGCCGGGATGGAAAAACATCCGGCTGCTACCCGAAGCAGATTTCGCAAATGCAAAAGGTAAATGCAGGAGAGCAATTACAAGAGAGGAGAGGTAAAGATAAAATCCTTTGAATCTGTTTTTCATAGCTACTATTTTTTAACCATTAACCGTTAACCATTAGACGCCGGAGTGATTTTATTATTGCAGGACAAGCCTTAACCCTGATCAATAAAAAATGCCCGTGATCTCTCACCGGGCAGTTTTTAGTTTTGATTTTTGAAAGTTTAACAACAAGCTAACCTTTCTATTTGCGGACCGGACGGGACTCGAACCCGCGACCTCCGCCGTGACAGGGCGGCATTCTAACCAACTGAACTACCGATCCTCCTTCGTTGCTGCGCTCCTCAGGATGACTAATTTCATTCTGAATCTCATAGCATTTTTAGGGACGGCAAAGATAGGCCTGCAATCTTTTTCGGCCAAAAGTTTTTCTACTAATTATCCACCTGTAATTCAACATTTTGGCATCATGCCCATATTATCATTTAATCCTTAATTTAGCCACCTCATATATAGCTTATGCCTTCATACAGAAACCGACAGTTTATTGACTTTGAAAAGCCTATAAAGGACCTTTTAGAAGAAATAGAAGATCTGAAACAAAAAGCTGAAAAAAGTAAGGTGGATTACAGTGAAGTAATTCATAAGCTTGAAAGCAGTGTTCTTGAGAAAAGAAAAGAGATCACTCAAAGCCTGAGCAGCTGGCAACGGGTACAACTAAGCCGTCATCCCGACAGGCCTTATACGCTGAAGTATATTACTAAAATGACCAGCAATTTTGTAGAGTTGTATGGTGACCGTAACGTGAAGGATGATAAAGCCATGGTCGGTGGATTTGCTACATTGGACGGAGAAACAGTAATGATCATTGGTCAGCAAAAAGGGATTAATACTAAAATGCGGCAACTCCGGAATTTTGGTATGGCCAATCCTGAAGGATACAGAAAGGCTTTGCGGCTGATGAGACTGGCTGAAAAGTTCAATAAACCGGTTATTACCCTGATTGATACTCCCGGTGCTTATCCTGGTCTGGAAGCGGAAGAAAGAGGACAGGGTGAAGCCATTGCCCGGAATATATATGAAATGATACGACTTAAAGTACCAGTCATCTGCGTAATTATTGGTGAAGGAGCCAGTGGAGGGGCGTTGGGTATTGGTGTTGGTGATAAAGTATTTATGATGGAAAATACATGGTACACGGTTATCAGTCCGGAAAGTTGTTCTTCTATCTTATGGCGCAGTTGGGATAAAAAAGAAGTGGCCGCAGAACAGTTACGGTTAACAGCCGATAAAATGCTGAGCTTCGGTTTGATTGATGGTATTATCCCTGAGCCTCCGGGTGGTGCTCACTGGGATTATGATGAGGCGGCTCAAATCCTGAAAAATTACCTGGTGCCGGTGCTGAAAGAATTGAAACAGATCCCTGTTGAACAAAGGGTAAATAACCGGATTGAAAAGTTTGGCAGGATGGGATTCTGGGAAGAAGTATAAATAGCCGGTGTATTTAGTCTTAAAACGGGATTGTGTTTATTGTTGACAGCTTAAGTATTGCATTAATTGTTTTGTACTACTCACTTCATCGTACAGATTGTTATTGAGGGTTTTGGGTATCAATTTTTTTTAATTCATCATAATTAATTTTCAATTCATAAAATGTCACTCAGGAAAAAATTTACCGGTACAGGCATTGCTATTGTAACTCCCTTTCATGCAGACGGAACAATTGATTGGGTTAGCTTTAAAAAACTCATTCAGTACTGGATAGAAGGAAAAACTGAGTACCTGGTTGTATTAGGCACTACAGGCGAAAGTGCCACAGTACATGGTGAAGAAAAACAACAGGTATTTTCTTTTGTGAAAAATGAAGTGGCCGGACGTTTACCTCTTGTGGCAGGCATTGGCGGAAATGATACCCATGAAGTAATCAAAGGATTTAAAGAATTTGACCTTTCAGGATATGATGCAATACTTTCAGTGAGTCCTTATTATAATAAACCCAACCAGGAAGGAATTTTTCAGCATTATAAAGCTTTGGATGCGGCTACACCATTACCTATCATTATGTATAATGTGCCTGGCCGTACCGGTCAAAGTGTAACAGCCGATACACAGATCCGCATAGCCCGTGAATGCAAAAACATATTTGCGACCAAAGAAGCCAGCGGAAATTTTGATCTGATCAACCAGATCATTAAGAATAAACCAGCTGATTTCATGGTCATCAGCGGGGATGACCCCATCACTTTACATATGATTGCGGCAGGAGCCGAAGGCCTGATCTCTGTAGTTGCCAATGCTTATCCAAAAGAGTATTCAGATATGGTTCGTTTCTGCCTGGCAGGAAAATTTACTGAAGCACAACAACTTCATTATAAATATATAGACATCATTACCTCTATGTTTGCTGAAGGCAGTCCGGGTGGTGTAAAAGCTTACCTCAGTGAAATGGGGCTTTGTCAGAACACATTCAGGCCACCAGTCTGGAAGATCAGTGAGAAACATCATCAGCGGATCAGGGAGTTGATGAAAATAATTTCTTAAAACTTAATTGTTTTTATAATGTACAGACTTATTTTGTTCATATCAGCCTTATTAGATGTTTTCATTGCATTGGGACAAAATGAGTCAAGGCAAGTTATCAGTACTGCCAGCAGTAATGTAAAAATTATTGATACAGCATTCTGGATTCCCCAGTTGCAACGTACAAGAAAAGTCTGGATTTATCTGCCCTCCGGTTATTTTACATCAAAGAAAAAATACCCCGTTTTGTATATGCACGACGGACAGAATGTATTTGACAAAGCCACTTCCTATGCCGGTGAATGGGGGGTAGATGAGTTTTTAGATTCGGCTAAACTCAAACAATGTATTGTGGTGGCCATAGACAATGGCAGCACTAAACGTATGAATGAATATTGCCCATATGATATGGAAAAATTTGGCGCCGGTGAGGGTAATCAGTATGTTGATTTCTTAGCCCAAACCCTGAAGCCTTTTATTGATAAAAATTACAGAACATACCGGTGCAGGAAAAAGAGGTTTGTGGCAGGCAGTTCAATGGGAGGGCTGATTTCTTTGTATGCCGTTTTGAAATACCCCAGGGTATTTGGAGGAGCAGGAATTTTCTCACCTGCATTTTGGGTAGCTCCCAAAATTTATGATGATATACAATCAAAGGGCAGGAAAGTGAAAGGTAAACTCTATTTCTATGCCGGTAAACAGGAAGGTGAAACGATGGTTCCCTATATGTTGAAAGCATTTGAAGCACTTACTTCCGTTTCCAGATCGAAAATTTCAACGGTGATTCGGGATGAAGGAAGACACAATGAAGCAACATGGAGAAAGGAGTTTCCATTGTTTTATGCGTGGATATTTAAATAGACATTAAATGAAGTCATCATTTTTAATCTTGGCATACACCCTTTGCTCCCTTTTCGCAATAGCGCAGGGGAATAAAAAAATTGAAATTGCGGCATTAGTAAAAATTACTGAGAAGGCGGATTTCATAAGCCTATCCAAACTGGTTGCGCAACAGGGTTATATTGTACTTGACAGTTCAGTACTAGCTAATGGGTCTTTTAATTACATTACAAAAGAGCCAGTTTTGAAAGGTAATACAATCGGATGCTGGGCTAACTCAAAATATGAAATAGAGGGAGTTAGTTTTATTACTTATCGGAAAGAATTATATGAAGATCTGAAACACCAGATCATACTGCTTAAGTTTAATTCTGGCGGGGTTCAGAAAGGAAAACTTCCCGATATGATCGAAACAGAAGAATTTGAAAAGGGAAATCTTCTGATCAGTACAGGGGTTAAAAAATCATTAGGGGATATAGTGTATGAATTTATCTTCCTTAAGTGGTAAGATCAGATGGTATATGCCACTCCCTCTAAAGCCAGATCAGTATTTGGAAATACTTCTCTCGCCTCTGCCTCAAATTCTTCCAAAGTATCATATTTACTGCTAAAGTGACCGATCAATAATTTCTTAACACCGGCTTTTTGGGCAATCAATGCAGCTTGTTTGGTGGTGGAATGAAAACGTAGTTCCGCCCTTTCCCGAAGGTTATCAAGATAGGTAGTTTCATGATAGATCATGTCAAAACCCTCCACATGCGGAATGAGTGATTCGTCATATTTTGTGTCGGCACAAAAAGCATATTTTCTGCCAGGATCGCCGGGAGTTGTTACCAATTCATTTTTTATAAGTGTTCCGTCTTTTCGGGTATAATCTTCACCATTGGTCAACCGCTCATAGAATGAAGCGGGGATCTCGTACTCTTTTGCTTTATCGGGGTTAAGCCTCCGGAGCTGCTTTTTCTCGGTAAAGGAAAACCCATAACATTCAATGCGGTGATTGGTACGAAAACATTTTACAGATAGTTTGTCCGTATCGATAAGAGTGGCAGCTTCAGTTATCGGATGTATATAAAGAGGGTAGCAAACATGGGTATCTGCAACTTTTAGTTGCAGTTCAATAATCTCTTTTAATGGGGATGGGCCAAAAATATGAAGTTCCTGTTGCCGGCTCAGCAGACTGAGGGAATTGATCAAGCCAATAAGTCCGAAGTAGTGGTCGCCATGCAGGTGTGAAATAAATATATGGGAGATCTTACTCCGGCGGATCTTATAATTTATCAGCTGTATCTGGGTTCCTTCACCGCAATCAACCAGGTAATTAGTGCCATCCAGCGTCACCACCTGGCTGGTAGGATGACGGTCAAATGCAGGAACTGCCGAATTATTACCAAGGATGGTGACTGCAAACATGAATATAACAGCGGTTTTTGATGTGTTTGGTAGTACTAAAGACCGGAGCTTTAACTAATTAGCTGCATTTAATCCGGCAAACATATTTTACTGGTTCAGAAATTTTCCCCATCCATCAAATCTCTCTCAATTTCTTCCATTTGTACAATATCCCAGGCCTCACTTTCAGTAGGGGTTACGTTCATCATTTCTAACATTTCATTTTTGTCAAGAAAATCCTCTACTTGTTTTTGTAGCTCACAAATCACAAAAGAGGCGCTGTTTTCGTAGAATTTCTGTTGTATGTAAACGAGTTTTTCAGCGGCAACCGTATCGATGGATGTTACGTTTTTTAATATCAATACCAGATTTTTAACGTCATTTTGCAGGTAAGGAAGTAAACATTCTCCAATGCCATCTGTCATAGTAGCAGACAGAATTGGATCTGTAACTGTGATGGCATGAAATTTCTCTTTGGTATCAGTTTTGACATTCATTAGTTATTACTTTTTTTATTGTTGCGTTTGTCCGGCTGCGGACCTGCAATGTGAAAAAGTCGGGGTTTTCCTACAACTTAAATTATCAACATTCCGTTTATAAGTACAGGAGAACAAGAACCAAATTTATTCGTTAATATTGTATAACAACCAATTATCTAAAAATGGATAATAATTTTTCAGCACAGGTTAAAGAAATAATCTCATTCAGCAGGGAAGAGGCATTAAGGCTTGGTAACGATTTTATCGGCACTGAGCATCTTTTGCTGGGTCTTATCCGCGAAGGAGATAATACTGCCGTACGTATTCTGAAGAGCTTCAATGTGGACCTCTATGAATTACGGAAAGAAATTGAGCTGGCCGTAAAGGATAAGACAGGGAAAAATATCGCCAATATTAACAGCCTGCCACTGACCAAACAGGCAGAAAAAGTAATAAGAGTAACGGTATTGGAGGCAAAGGCGTTGAAAAGTGCCACTGTGGAAACAGAGCACCTGATGCTTTCCATTCTGAAGAACAAAGAAAATATTGCTACACAAATCTTAAATCAATTTGACGTGGACTACGATCTTTTCAGGCAAGAGCTGGGCATCGTAAAATCTAACGATCCCCGTGCCGAATTCCAGGACGAGAATGATGACGATTTTGATGAAGAAAAAAAATATTCATCCCCCAAAGGCGGTGCAAAGCAACAGGGTGCCACAAAAAGTAAGACCCCCGTACTTGACAACTTTGGCCGTGATATAACCAAGATGGCTGAACTCGGAGCATTGGATCCTATTGTTGGCCGTGAATCTGAGATTGAAAGAGTTTCGCAGATACTTTCCCGTCGTAAAAAGAACAACCCCATTTTAATTGGTGAGCCGGGTGTAGGTAAAACAGCCATTGTGGAAGGCCTTGCCCTTCGGATCGTTCAGCGTAAGGTCTCAAGAGTATTGTTTGATAAAAGAGTAATCTCACTCGACCTCGCTGCACTGGTAGCAGGTACAAAATATCGTGGCCAGTTTGAAGAAAGGATGAAAGCCATCATGAACGAACTGGAAAAGAACCGGGATGTTATTTTATTTATCGATGAGCTGCACACTATTGTAGGTGCTGGTGGAGCCAGTGGTTCATTGGATGCCAGTAATATATTCAAACCCGCCTTAGCAAGGGGAGAACTCCAATGCATTGGTGCATCTACACTGGATGAATACAGGATGTATATTGAAAAAGACGGCGCACTGGACCGTCGTTTCCAAAAGGTAATGGTTGAGCCTCCAAGTGTAGACGATACCATACAAATACTGAACAATATCAAATCGAAATATGAGGATTATCACAATGTGAATTATGACCAGGAGGCCATTGATGCTTGTGTAAAACTCAGCGACAGGTATGTTACAGACAGGTTACTTCCTGATAAGGCCATTGATGTTTTGGATGAAGTAGGCGCAAGGGTGCATTTGAAAAATATCAATGTTCCTGAAAATATTGTTGACCTGGAAAAGAAGATTGAAGATGTGAAGAATGAGAAAAATAAAGTGGTGAAAAGCCAGAAGTTTGAAGAAGCGGCTTCACTCCGGGATACTGAAAAACGTTTGCAGGAAGACCTGGAAAAGGCTAAGGGAGAATGGGAAGAAGAGAGTAAGCATAAGCGTTTTCCTATCGGAGAGGAAGATATCGCAGAAGTGGTGAGTATGATGACAGGGATACCTGTAAAAAGAATGGTACAGGCGGAAACAGATAAGCTGCGTAAGATGGCAGATGATATGAGAGGGATGGTGATTGGCCAGGATGAAGCTATTTCAAAAGTGGTTAAAGCCATCCAGCGTAACCGGGTGGGATTAAAAGATCCCAAAAAACCTATTGGCACATTCATTTTCCTGGGTCCAACCGGCGTTGGTAAAACAGAATTGGCCCGTGCATTATCAAGACAAATGTTCGATTCCGAAGATTCCCTGATCCGGATCGACATGAGTGAATACATGGAGAAATTTACCGTTAGCCGTTTGATTGGCGCACCTCCGGGTTATGTAGGTTATGAGGAAGGCGGACAGTTGACAGAAAGAGTTCGTCGTAAGCCTTACAGTGTTATTCTGCTGGATGAAATTGAAAAAGCACACCCTGATATTTATAATATATTACTGCAGGTGCTTGATGACGGACAACTGACAGATGGATTAGGCAGAAAAGTAGATTTCAAGAATACATTGATCATTATGACATCTAATATCGGGGTCCGTCAGTTGAAAGATTTTGGTGCCGGTGTTGGTTTTGCTACTGCCGCAAGAGTAGAGAATGAAGACGAGGCAAATAAGGCAGTGATTGAGAAAGCCTTGAAGAAAACTTTCTCTCCGGAGTTCCTGAACCGTATTGACGATGTGGTGATTTTCAACAGCCTGACTAAAGAGAATATCTTTAATATTATCGACATTCTGATGAAAGGGGTAATGAAGAGGTTGGCTAATCTAGGCTTCAGCCTTGAATTGACAGAAGCTGCGAAGACATTCCTGGCCGATAAAGGGTATGACTCGCAGTTTGGAGCAAGGCCTCTGCACAGGGCTATCCAGAAATACCTGGAAGATCCGCTGGCTGAAGAGATCCTTAATATGAATGTTAAAGCAGGAGATATTTTGATAGCTGATGTAGATGCTGATAATACAAAACTGTCTTTTACTTTCAAAAACAAAGCAGAAGAAAAGTCTACGGCATAATTTATTTTGAATAAAGTTGTAAAGGAGTACCAATCTACGGTACTCCTTTTTTAATTTTGTCATTCTTTTTATATGGCTAAGAGGATCATTATAACAATTGATGGCTGGTCAAGTTGTGGCAAAAGCACCCTGGCAAAAAGGCTCGCAAAAGAGCTGGGTTATATCTATGTCGATAGTGGCGCTATGTACCGGGCTATTACACTTTATTTTCTCCGTAATAATATTAATATCGAGGATAAAAAAGAAACAAAAGCAGCGTTGAAGAGCATTAACCTGGAATTTGTTTTTAATCCGGCAAGCCAGCACAGCGAAATGTATTTAAATGGGGAAAATGTTGAATATGTGATCAGGGACCTTATTATTGCTGAGAAAGTAAGTGATGTGGCTGCTATTAAAGAAGTCAGAGAGTTTGCAGTAGCACAACAGCAGAAGATGGGAACAAAAAAAGGAATTGTAATGGATGGCCGGGATATCGGTACCATTGTTTTCCCCAAAGCAGAATTAAAAATTTTTATGACAGCAGATAATGCGGTCAGGGTGGAACGGAGATTTAAAGAGTTGTATGAAAAGAACCCGAGTATCACAATTGAAGAGGTGAAAAATAACCTCGAAATGAGGGACTATATCGATTCTCACCGGGAAGTGAGCCCACTCCGGAAAGCAAACGATGCTTTGGAATTAGACAATACCACTCTCACAGAGGAGCAGCAATTTAAAAAGGCAATGGAATGGGTGAAATCAATAAAATCCTGACATAAGTCATTAGAATCTTCATTGTTCACTCTTTATTTTTACTTCAAAGAGCTTCAGTTGAAAAGTTTCACTTACAAATTATTACAGCCCTTTATCATTCTTCATATTATAGTTGTCACAGGCATACTGGGGTACATTATAATAGAAAGGGCTTCCTTAATTGATGCGATCTACATGACAACCATTACCATCACCACAGTTGGTTATGGTGAAACAATTCCGCTAAGCACAGCCGGAAGGATATTCACTATGTTTCTCCTGGTAGCCAGCTGGCTTACTTATGCATTTGTAATAACCCGTATCAC
The DNA here is from genome assembly GCA_041738795.1 of Chitinophagaceae bacterium. Taxonomy (GTDB): domain Bacteria; phylum Bacteroidota; class Bacteroidia; order Chitinophagales; family Chitinophagaceae; genus JJ008. The sequence goes on from JBGSPB010000002.1 coordinate 126,302, forward strand.
CCAATTTGTTATAGGAGGGGAGATCAATCTGTATTTTAAAACAAGACGACTAATGAAAGATATTGCTAAATTAAATGATCATGTAATTATTTGCGGCTATGGCCGGAATGGTCACCAGGCAGCTGAAATTCTGTCGGCACACAAGGAACAATTTGTGGTGATAGAAAAAGACGAACACCTGATGCAGAGAATCGATGCTGAAGGGAAAAGAATAATTCATATTGAGGGGGATAGTACAGAGGATGAAGTTCTTCGTACTGCAGGTATTGAAAGGGCTAAAGCACTAATTACTACATTGCCTGTTGATTCTCATAACCTGTTCATTGTGCTTTCTGCCAGAGCCCTGAATCCGCAATTGAAGATTATAAGCCGGGCTTCTGAAGCCAGTTCAGTGGCTAAGTTGAAAAAGGCAGGGGCTGATAATGTAATAATGCCGGATTATATCGGTGGAACACATATGGCGACATTAATTTCCAAACCCGATATTGTCGAGTTTATTGACTTTCTTTCCGGAGAACAAGGCCACTCCATCCATATGGAATCAGTCAGTTGTGAATTGCTGCCGGAAGAATTAAAAGGTAAGTCCTTAAGTGAAATTATGAGCTGGAAAAAAACGGGTGTTAATTGTATCGGTATAAAAGATAAGGATGGAAATTTTATAATTAACCCACCTGATGCAACACCAATTTTTTCGGGTATGAAGGTGATTGTCCTGGGTACAAAGCAACAAATAGGTGAGATGAAAGGTAACCTGGCCTGACCATTATTACTTTTGAATTAATAAAAAATCTCACCTGGTTTTCCCGGTGAGATTCTATTTATTAGGACAGTTAAGATCAGTTTGGCTGATTAATTATTGCACTTTCTTTCTTACTTCAAGTAATTCCACTTCAAATGTCAGCATAGAGCCACCCGGGATAGTCATATAATCAAATGCTCCGTAACCAAGTTTATACGGAATGTAAAATTTATACTTGGAACCCACACTCATCAGTTGCAATCCTTCTGTCCATCCGGGAATAACACCACCCAATGCAAAAGTGATAGGTTGACCACGGTCATACGAATTATCAAAGCCGTTACCATCCAGGAAAGTTCCCCTGTAGTGGCAGGTTACACTATCTGAGGCTGTTGGTTTTTCACCCGTTCCTTCAGTTAGTACCTCATATTGCAGACCACTGGCAGTAGTTTTTACTTCTGGCCGTAGTTTGTTTTGAGCTAAAAATTTTTCACCAGCTTCGATTGTCGATTTTGACTTTTCTGCCTGCAGCATAGTCATATAGTTATTCATTACAGTATTTGCTGCAGCATCATCAATTAGTGGTTTTTTATTTCCCAGGATATCATTGATAGCACGGGAAACCAGTACAGTATTAAGCTTTTTTACGCCTTGTTGTTTATAAAAGTTGGCCACACTTACACCCACAGCATAACTTGCTGAGTCATTCATGGTTTTTAAAACCGGTAAAACAGGTTTGGGCACTGCAGGTTTAGTTGCAGGCTTCGTTTGCCCGGGTTGTGCACTCAGTGAGATAGTTGCAATCAGAACGAAAATGGATAGGATCAGTTTTTTCATATTATAATCTGTTAAGTTGTCAAAAATACAGGTTGAAAAGGGAAATCCGATACCTTCATTCATTTAATTTTAACTGTTAAATAAAGTAAAAAATGGAGTCTTTTTCTATACCAGTACAGGTTCGTTGGTCTGATATGGATCCGAATTTTCACATCCGGCATTCCGTTTTTTACGATTGGGGTGCGATGAGCCGTATCCTATTTTTCGAAAAATTTGGTCTTACATCTGCGTTGATGCAAAAGCTCCAATTAGGACCCATCATATTCCGGGAAGAATGTGTTTTCCGCCGGGAAATACGGATGGGAGATCCTTTAATGATATCGATCGAACTGGTTAATTCTAAAAGAGACTATTCCAGGTGGACCATCCGGCATACTATTGTAAAACATACTGACACAGTAGCTGCTATTCTTACGATTGACGGTACCTGGCTAGATACAGTAAAAAGGAAACTTACTTTACCACCACAGGAGGCAGTTGATGTGTTTACGCAGATGCCTCATAGTGAAAATTTTCAATGGATTGATTGAGAAGAGATCGTTTCCAGCATTATCACTTTATCCGGGAAACGGGCAGCATATCCATTCACAAGATTACGGATAAAACTATTCTCCCTGTAAGTAGTGAGGTGATCTTTTACTACTTCAATATCACTTATGGGTACATCTGTGGGAATATAACCCATGCCATAAAAATTTCCTTCCAGCACTAAAATACAGGACTGGTCCTCTCCATTTAATCCCTTATCAACGATGGCAAATGAAGGGTGATAGCGAAGTGATTCACAGGCTTTTTCAACATGGCTATTATAGGTAGCAGGTAATTCCAATTGTTCACAGGCACCGGAGCAATAACCTTCATTGATGCCTTCACATTTACCGGGGTCTTTTTGAAGGAAGCATAGCTTTGGGCAAAGCTTAAAATCTTTAATCAGTTTCCTGATGATGGCATGACCATCCACTAAATAATGAAAGGTATATACAGGATTTAACCGTTTCCTGTTCTTGTCAATAGCCAGCCGCAGGTAGCCATTCTGATCTTCATACAAATAAATGCCATATACATCTTCCCATCTCTTCTGTGAAGAATTGAATACAGGCCACCTTTTTTTTATTTCTGTTGATTCAAGTATACATGCCATCAGTTCAGTGCCGCAGGGTTGATAACTGATTGCATGAACATGTTGCAAGAAATTTTGTTTTTGCCGGCTTTGGGAATTATTGCTGAAATGACTGTTTACCCGGTAACGGATATTATTTGCTTTGCCAACATAAACAACTTTCCCTTTCTCATTATGAAAGTAATAAACACCGGGTGTATAAGGCAGCTGATCAAAATGTTCCTTCGGTACATTAGGTGGTAAAACGGATTCTTTTGAATTACGCTGCAGGCTTTTTTGAATATGCTGTTCTTTATCATTTTGCAATAATAACTGAAAGACTTTTACGGTTGCCGCAGTATCGCCTCCGGCACGATGCCTGTCATAGATTGGTATCCCTAATGACTGGCAAAGTTTACCCAAACTGTAAGAAGGAAAACCTGGAAATATTTTTCTGCTCAATCGTACGGTACAAAGCTTTTTGGAGTTCAATTCAAATCCCGATTCTCTTAAATGTGCTTTTATAAAGGAGTAATCAAAGTTTACATTATGCGCAATGAATATCTTATCCTGAAGCAGGGTATAAATTTTTTCTGCCACTTCTTCAAATCGGGGAGCACCGGCAACCATTTTATCATTGATGCCTGTCATAGCCTGGATATAGTAGGGAATTGGCTGCCCGGGATTGATAAGAGACTCAAACTTTTCTACTACTGTTGTACCATCAAATACATGAATAGAGATTTCAGTGATACCGTTGGCAGCGGCATAACTGCCGGTAGTTTCTATATCGACAATGGCATACATGAAATAAGTACACAGGTTTACATACGAAATACGAATTTCGTGAAAATTTAACTATCAGTGACAGATGAAAAATTGATAATGTTCCGTAACAGGCTGACCAAAGTGTTCCGTCATGTCAGCAAGCAGGCAAAACGACAGGGGCTGAGTTGTTTCCGGGTATATGACCATGATCTGCCTGAATTTCCTTTCTGTATCGAGTTCTATGGTGAAAAATTATATGTGGCTGAGTATAAACGTCAGCATGGGATGACGGAAGATGCGCATGAAGACTGGATGGAGAAAAGCCTGGAAGTTGTCACAGAAGTATTAGGGGTTGCAAAAGAAAATATATTCCTAAAACTGCGCCAGCGAAAACCCGGACGGTTGGGGCAGTACCAGAAATACGGTGAAGTGCAGCATGATCCGATAGCTATCGGGTTTGAAGTGCAGGAGAACGGGTTGAAGTTTATAGTGAACCTGAGTGATTACCTGGATACCGGTCTGTTCCTTGATCATCGTATTACCCGGCAAATGGTCCGGGAACGATCTGCCAATAAAAAAGTGCTGAATCTTTTTGCCTATACCGGATCTTTTTCAGTGTATGCTGCAGCGGGTGGTGCAGATGAAGTTATTACGGTAGATCTGTCAAAGACCTATTTAACCTGGGCCGAACGAAACCTGCAATTGAACGGTTTTTCTGATACCTCAAAGTATAAAATTATTCATGCCGATGTAAAGCAATATTTGAAGACTATTCCTGCAGGTTATTTTGATCTTATTATAATGGATCCGCCAACTTTCAGTAACAGTAAAAGAATGGAGGATATCCTGGACATACAGCGGGATCATGCCGGATTGATCAATGATTCTCTCCGGGGGTTACAAAAGGGGGGACAATTATTTTTCAGTACTAATTCCAGGAAATTCATACTTGAAAAGGAAAAGATCAATTCCGCTTCAATAAAAGATATTACCAAAGTGACTACGCCATTTGATTTTGAGGGAAAACTTTTCCGATGGTGTTACCTTATCACCCGATAAAGGTATTTCAGGCGATAAATAAAAACTGTATTTTAGAACGATATATACTCTACTGCACTGAAATATTTATTCTCAATAAGAACTATTCTACTGTTGCTGCTCTGTTTTGCAGGAACAGCTTTATTTGCCCAGCTTCATTATAAAGGCCGGAACCTCACCATAGCGGATGGACTCTCTGATAACCGGGTAACTTGTTTTTATAAGGATCGTACCGGTTTTTTGTGGGTAGGAACCAAAAACGGATTGAACAGGTATGACGGCCATTCTTTTAAAATATTCAGACCTTCTAAAGAAAATTCTATTTCCAATGAAGTGATCAATGATATTGCCGGTGACAGCGAAGGTAAAATATGGGTTGCAACAATGGGAGGGTTGAACTGTTATGACCCGGTGGAAAATACATGGGAAGTATTACTGCCGGGAGCAAAGAAAACAAAAAATGACATTCCCAATTTACTTGTCTGGGATATATGGTTTGATAAAAAAGGACTTTTATGGATCGCATCTGATGTATTTGAGTTTGTCAGCTATGATACAAAGAATAAAAAATTTAGCTACTATGACTGGCCGGGTTTTGCAAGGGAAAAACTGCAATTTGCCAACGCAGGTAATTATAACTCCATTCAAAAGTTTGTCGCCAAAGGAGACCAGGAGTTTTTACTGGGTACAAGCAAAGGCTTGGTAAGCCTTCAAACTGAAACCGGGGAATTTACATTCCTGGGTGGGAAGTATTATGCAGATGTGTATGATATAAAATATGATCCGGGTTCCCGACGTGTATTTCTTTCTGTTCAAAATGGACAGGTATTCAGTTATGATGAAGAAACGAAAGAGTATGTTGAACTGAAACCGGATCCGGAAGCGTATCCATCTATTGAATATAAGATGCTGTCTCCAACAGAAATCTGGATGGCTTCTGAAAAGGGGTTGTTGAAAATTGATCCTGTTAAAAGCAAAGCCGTGATTTCTTCACCAGCCCTTCCTTTTCCGGGTGCTTTATTACCGGGTGGAGTGACTTCCCTTATGACAGATGAAACAGGAATCCGTTGGGTGGCTACTCCCAATGGTATTACCAGTATTGATTATTCAAATTTGTATTCATTTTTTTTACCCCTTTTCCTTTCTTCCGGGAAAGAAGGAATAAATCATTTGGCAGGTGTATACTTTGATGCGGAAGAGGATAAATATTTTGTTTGTTCTGTTAACCCGGCTACTGTTTTTATCATCAGTCGAAAGACAGGAAAGATCGAACGAATAACGAAGGATCAATCGGGGGCATCCTTACCGGCTTGTTTTGCCGTAAAGAAAGATGCCGGTAACAGGCTTTGGTTACTTACGGAGCGGAATGTATATCTGTATGACCGAAAGAGCGGATCTTTTATGTTATTCCCTTTGCCAAACAAAGGAAGAGTGGCAGGTTTTCGGGATGTAATTCAGGATGCTGAAGGTAATCTCTGGTTTGCCGGATTTCAATCGGGTATCTATTATTATAATACCACAGCTAAAAAATGTATTGATATTCCCGATTCACTGGGCAAATATCTCAATCGGCTTGGTACCTGTCTTTATTCGGATAGTGTAAACAGAGAAGTATGGATTGGAACCATGGGAGCTAATCTTTACAAGTATGACCTTGTGACGAAAAAAATGGTTTCTTATTATGAGACAGAAGAAACCAGGGATTATGCTTCACTAAACCTTGTCAATGATATAACGGCAGATCAAAACGGAACTATCTGGTTGGCTACGCATGCAGGCGGAGTATTCAGGTATAACAGGGGGCAGTCATATACAAAAGCCTTTACAAAATTTGATATGCGAACGGGGCTGGGGAGCAATAATTTTATATCCCTTGTGGCAGATCAAAAGAGTAACCTGTGGTTATTATCCGGCAACGGTATCTCTGTGATGGATACAGCCGGAAGACCTCTTTCCAGTTTTACCAATGAAAGGACCTTTACTTTTTCTTCCTATGGTTCTGATGTCAATATCCCGCATGATATTTTTTATAATATAGCCGGGCAGGAATTAGTTATTGCAGCAGCGGGAGGGGCCTTGTTTTATTATCCCTACCCGGAGCAAAACAACATCTCATTTCCACTGATTGTAACTGATGTAGTTGTTGAGGGTACACAGCAGAATTTAAAACCGTTACATTCCGGATCAGTGTTAAAAATCCCTTCAGGTACCCGGTCACTGCAATTTCAGTTTGCAGGCCTTTATTTTGGAGGGTCGGATGAAATACTTTATGAGTACAGGCTAAAAGGGCATGATACCGGTTGGGTTCGGACTAATAATAATTTCAGGATCACTTACCAGAACCTGCCGGCCGGTACGTATACCTTCCAGGCAAGGGCCGTGGACAGGTTTGGCAGGATAGCCGGAGAGTTAAAAGGTATTCAAGTTTCCGTATCTCCTGCTTTCTGGCAAACAGGTTGGTTTTTGATACTATGTATCCTGGCAGTACTGGCGGCTGTATATGGAATCATTCATTCATTGCAACAGAAACTGAAAGAGGAAGAACAGTTGAATAGTTTTGCCACTTCCTTGTATGGCCAGTCCACTGTGGATGATATATTTTGGGATATGGCCAATAATTGTATCAGGATATTTGGTTTTGAAGACTGTGTCATCTACCAGAAGGATGACTACCGTGATATAATGATACAAAGAGCAGCAGCGGGTCCCAAGAACCCGTATAAAGGCAGGGATATCGTCAACCAGCTTGAGATCCCAATCGGAGAAGGGATCGTTGGTACTGTAGCGAAAACCGGTAAACCAGAACTTATTAAAAATACAAAGAAAGATCCCCGGTATATTGTGGATGATGAGAGGAGGCTGTCTGAAATTACGGTACCGGTGATCATTGACGGAAAAGTATATGCCATCATTGATTCTGAACACCACCGGAGGAATTATTTTAAAATGTATCACCTGCGGATGCTGAAAAAAATTGCTGCTATCAGTGCAGAGCGGATCTCCAAATACCTGACGGAAGAAAGGCTGCGTACAAAGATTGCCCGGGACCTTCATGATGAAATGGGATCTACACTCACCAGTATCAATATCCTGAGCAAGGTAGGAATGGAATCCGGGCAGGTGAGTGAAGAACTACGATCGTACCTGCAGAAAATAAAAGATAACTCCGGTAAGATGATGGAAAGTATGAGTGATATTGTATGGGCCATCAATCCGGCTAATGACAGTCTCGAGAAAGTACTGATCCGCATGAAGGAATTCGCAGCAGAAATGCTGGAACCTGCCCGGATCAATTATTATTTTGACACGGAGGGATCATTGGATAAATCATTGTTGAACCTGGAGCAGCGGAAAGACCTGTATATGATCTTTAAAGAAGCGATCAATAATGCAGTTAAATACAGTGCGGCCACGGAGATAACCATAACGCTGCAGCAGCATGATCAACGATTGCGATTATCAGTTACAGATAATGGGAAGGGGTTTGATACAGCAACCGCTTATGCAGGCAATGGATTGAAGAATATGCACAGCCGGGCAGCAGCTATGCAGGCAATACTAAGGATCACTTCCATTGCAGGTGCAGGTACCACTGTATTACTCGAAAAACAGGTCACATGATTAGGGTATATAATAAATGAAAAATCTGCATTATGTTGCAGCATTACTGCACTTTCAAACCTGGGAAATATGCCAGTCAACATTATCATATTCGAAGACAACAGCAACCTCCGGGAAAGCCTGGTTAACCTGCTGGCATTGACCGGTGATTATAATGTGGTGGCCAGTTTCCCGGATTGTACCACTGTTATACAACAGGTAAAAGAATGGAAACCCGGGGTGATACTGATGGATATTGATATGCCGGGTATTAATGGTATTGAAGCAGTAAAAAAAATCCGGACGATCGACCCTGCTGTTCAGATCATCATGCTCACCGTATTTGATGATAACACCCATGTATTTGAGGCCATGTATGCCGGGGCCAATGGCTACCTGCTCAAGAAATATGTTTCTGACAAGCTGATCCATTCTATCAGGGAGGTGCTGGACGGGGGTGCCCCGATGAGCCCTTCCATTGCCCGCATGGTGATCTCCAATATGCAAAAAGGGATACCCATTGCAGATAATGATTACCAGCTCACCAACCGGGAAAAAGAAATATTGCAATTGCTTTCCAAGGGCAATAGTTTTAAAATGATCGCTGCTGATCTGTGCATCAGCCTGGATACAGTCCGCACTCATATCAAACGTATTTACGACAAGTTGCATGTACGGTCGCAAATAGAAGCCGTGAGTAAAGCGATCAGTGAAAAGCTGGTATAAATCTCCACTAATTAATTGCTCTGTTATCATTTTATTGTTGGCAGGTGTCACATCATCACGGTATTTTTTGAAGTGTAAAATGATTGCATCTTTAGGTAATTAATTTTTCTTAAAAAATTTCCTAATGATATATAAAGTACCTGCCTTTGTAATTTTCTTTTTTTCATTGGGTATGACACATGCCCAGAATGTGGGTATCGGGACCATACAGCCGGTCAGTAAGCTACAGGTAGAAGGTAGCTTTAGTGCAAGATCTTTATATTCCTTCAGCAGTAATTCACCCACTGCGGGGCAAACTTACAGTATGATTAATGGAAACACTGTACAGATACCGGGCACGGACAGTGTAGCCCGCCTTTACGATCACGGTGGTATGGCAGGGAATTACTTACCCAACCTTACCGGAAATACGCTTATTAATTTAAATATTACAAATGAAAGTTACCTGGAAGCAGTGATTGAATCAATAAACCTTGGTGTTGGCGATTCCCTCATAATATATGATAGTTATGGTTCACTTGGTGACGTATTACTGGCAGTTGGTAATGGATATACTGCAACAAACATCAGCCTGACTTTCTCCTCTAATGTTGGATATTGCTCATTCAAAAGCGATGCTGATGCTTCTGTAGGATCCGGTTTTTCTATCTTGTTTACCCGAAAATTTGCCAACCTTTCAGTACCTGATCCAATTAATATCAGTCAAAAAGCCATGGTATATTATCCCAATTCGGCAGCATTCCGGGTAGGTGCCATATCAAAGGACAATATCGGAACCTATTCTATTGCTATGGGTTTAAACAATATTGCGTCTGGACCAGCTACAATTGCCTTTGGGCAAGTTACAAAAGCAACCAGCGCAGGTGCCACAGCAATGGGAACACAAACTTTGGCCTCTGGAGGGAATGCAACTGCCATGGGATACCAAACGCAGGCAACCAATGAAGTTTCGACTGCCATGGGTAAAGCGTCATGGGCAACCGGCATAGCTGCAACTGCTATGGGAGAACGTACAACGGCATCCGGTACAGGGGCTACGTCAATGGGATATTATACAGTCGCATCAGGGCAATATACCACCGCCATGGGAGATGGTGCCCTTGCATCCGGTACCACCGCAATGGCATCTGGATACTATACTGTTGCATCGGGCAGGTATGCTACAGCAATGGGTGCAGAAACGCATGCAAATTCCTATGCGTCCCTGGCTATCGGAAGGTTCAATGATGCCCCTGCTTCAAGCGCCAACAGTTGGGTAAGTACAGACCGTGCATTTGTTATAGGCGACGGAACTTCTGATGCAGCCCGTTCAAGTGCTTTCATTATCTACAAGAACGGCAATGGCTGGATGCAGGGCACACTCACCCAGGCAAGTGATGCGAGGCTCAAAAAGAACATTCATAAACTCGACCAGGCGCTGGACAAAATCAACCGCCTTAACGGCTACAACTATTACTGGAAAGACGAAGGAAATATACCCGGTCTTCAAAGCGGGCTGCTGGCACAGGAAGTACAGCAAGAGATGCCGGAACTGGTCACTACCAATACAGAAGGTGAATTAGCGGTGAACTATAGTGGGATGGTTCCTTACCTTCTTGAAGCGATTAAAACACAGCAGCAACAGATACAAACACAACAAGAACAAATAAGCCTCTTGAAAAAAGATGTTGAACAATTAAAGCAAACTAAAAAGAAAAGCCGAAAAAAAGTTTATCGTTGAAAGCTGCAGCGTGTCAGTCTTGTTCCGAATTTGCTATTTCTTGTTTTTACATCACATCATTGCGGTATTGTTATGTATGGTTATAGCAATGAATTTTACATCTATTCAAAAACGATAATTATGAAAAGGCTGGTTTTATTTTCCTTTCTTTTGTTTTCAACTGTTTTACTGTATGCACAGAATGTGGCTATTAATAATGACGGGAGCCTGCCGCATGCCAGCGCTGCACTGGATATTAAAGCTACGGATAAGGGACTGCTGTTGCCGAGAGTGGCTAACCCGGCCGGTGCGGTGAGTAATGCTGCGGAAGGACTGCTGCTGTATAATACTACTACACAACAACCCAATTTTTATAATGGATCAAATTGGCAAGGTATGGGCGGCACATTAAGTACCAGGTTTCCCAGGGCCATAGCTTTCCGGGGCGACGTGAATTCTGCCAATAGCCAGACCAATACTACGTGGACAATACCTGCAAACATCACCCAGGTGTGGGTGGAAATGTGGGCAGCCGGTGATGCCGGCCAAATATTAGCATCCGGTGCTAATGCATCAGAATTATCTGATCCTGCAGGAGGTGATGGCGGGGATTATGCTTCGTTGCTCCTGGAAGTTACCCCCGGGCAAGAGCTTACTATAAATATTGGTAATGGTGGTAATCAGAATCGTTTCCAGGGAGGGAATACCCGTGTGGTAAATAATGCCCTTACATATGAAGTAACACAAAATTACACCAGCATCATTGTCAACAATTCAACGATTACACAAGTTCCGGGTTTGTTGCAGCATGTAAGCGGGGAGGCGGGTGAAAAAAGCATCCATAGTTTTATGCAATCTTCGTCTACCTTGTACAGAAGGGTTATTCAATCAGGCAAGGGTGGAAATTCTTATCCGAATCAAATAGGAGGAGCCGGTGTGAACCTTCATTTCTACGGCACAGGGGAACTCATTCCCAGCTTTTCATCAAAACCAGGTGGAAACGGCGCCAGCCCCGGCGCCGGGGGTGGTGGTGGATATGCACTGAGAAGTCTTGGTGGTAGCGGATTGGTCATTGTCCATTGGTAGGGTTTTGAGTGTTGAATTTTTACAGGATAAGAGATTAGATAAATAAAAAATGAAAACCACTGTCAGGGTTTCAAATCCTGGCTGCAGTATATTATTTCTGATAATAGCAGAGTGTCTTCATCTTTTGGCCGGGTTCAACATCCAAGGCTTTGCAACAATGTTTTACGGGGGCAAGCCCTGAAGCATCACATCATTAGGGTATTGCCTGTCTTACCATATTCCTTCATATTTGAATAGCAAAGTTTGTCCTTTGTTATTACTAAACTAAGAATATGAAAAAACAGTTTTTTCTCATCCTCGCCCTGTTGTTGATTTACAACAGTCTGCTAGTGGCCCAATCAGTAGGTATTGGTACCAACACACCACATGCATCATCCCAATTGGAAGTAGTAGGTACGAACAAAGGACTGCTAATGCCCCGGATGACAATGGCCCAACGGGATTTAATACCCACACCAGCGACAGGTTTGATCATCTACCAAACGGACAACACACCCGGTTTTTATTTTTATAATGGTTCCGGCTGGGTTCAGCTTAGTACCGGTAGCGCCACGAATTACTGGGCCATCAATGGGAGTAATCATATTTATAATACGAATGCAGGTGGCAGAATAGGTATCAATACCAACAATCCGGGTGCAAGACTGGAGGTGTTTGGTGATGCATTGATTTCAGGTGGTGGTCCGTTTAAGATAAGGGATGAAAATAGCGGCAATCAATCTCAGGTGAGGTTTGAGAAAAATGATGGTACTCCAACGCACCAGATAACTCATTTAGGAGGAACTAATCCTTTGTTGATGATTCTGAAAGTACCGGCTTCAACGTATGACTGGGTAATGGATGCCAATGGACGGGTAGGCATGGGACTCTCCAATCCGTCTGTAAAACTGCATTTATTTGGCAGCAGCGGTGAACAGTTACGATTGGATGCGACAACAGATCCTCAGTTAGGATTGGCACAGGATGGCGTACTGAAAGGTGTGCTTCGTCTGGGTGGTGATGACATTGTACTGGGCGCCCCCGGTTCTAATAGTGCAGGAAGGCTAATATTCAGACTTGGAGCCGCTGATCGTATGATGGTACATCCGGATGGCAGGTTATCTGTTGGTACAGCTACACCGGCAACCGGTTATTTGTTATCAGTAAATGGAAAAATAATTTCAGAAGAAGTACGGGTAGAGCTGGATGTGAACTGGCCCGATTATGTGTTTAAACCCGGGTATAAGTTGCCGTCATTAAAACAGGTTGAGAATTTTATACAAAAAAATCACCACCTGCAAGGAATACCATCTGCACAGCAGGTAAAGAATGAAGGAATAGAATTGGGTGATATGAATAAACGGTTACTGGAAAAAGTGGAAGAGCTCACCCTTTACCTGATACAACAGAGTAAAGAGATTGATGCATTAAAGAACAAAGTAGCGGTGCTTGAAAAAAATAATTCCAACCAATAATTCAGAACGGTATGAGGGTTACTATTTTTTTCCTATTTATTCTTGTGTTTATTCCTGTGTTCCTTGCAGCACAGGATCAACCTTCTTTTAATCCGGCAGAACCTTTTCATAAATACAGCCGGCAGATGGATGCTTATTATGAACAGGTTGGGAAAAAAGCTCCGGGTTATAAGCAATGGAAGAGGTTACAATGGTACCAGGAAACCCGCCTTGATGCAAATGGAAAGGTTCCAGCCATGGCGAACCTGAAACAGCAGGCGATTGAACAGATTTCGATGCGTACTCAACAATTACGTACCACTCAGAATGATTTGTTTATGGCCTCCTGGAATTTTCTAGGACCTACCGCTGTTACCTCTTCTGATGATGGAATAGGCCGGGTAAACAGGATCACTTTTCATCCGACCATTGCCAATACGTTTTTTGTTGCTGCAGCTGGTGGTGGATTATGGAAAACGACAAACGCCGGTAGCAACTGGACTTGTTTGACAGACGGGCTGCCCAATATCAACACTTCCGGAATGGCGTTGAATTATAATAATACCAATATCATGTACCTGCTTACGGGAGATGCGGATGCTTCATCTTCCGGGGCAATGGGTTGTTGCCAGTTTGGACAATATTCTTCAGGGGTACTAAAAACATACGATGGGGGAAATACCTGGTCAACCACTGGACTAATAAATACGATATCCAATCCATGGGTTGGTTATAATATCAAAATGCACCCCACTAATCCCGATATTCTCTTTGTAACATCCAGTAGCGGGATTTACCGTACTGTTAACGGGGGTGCTACATGGTCAGTAGTGCTTAATGCGTTTACCTATGACCTGGAATTCAAGCCGGGTAATCCGTCTGTTGTTTATGCTTCTGGCCGGCAGGATATTTTCCGTTCAACCGATGGAGGTGTAAACTGGGCTTCGGTTTATACTCTGCCTGGTTCTATGAATGGAAGAACAGAACTGGCCGTTACAGCGCTTGATGCAAACTATTTGTATGCGGTTTGTGGCCCGGCAGGAAACAATTCCTTCCGTGGCCTGGTAAGATCTACGGATGGCGGCGATAATTTCACCGTCAGGACCAACATTCCCAATATACTGGGCCGGGATCAATTTGGCTTAGATGCTGATGATCAATCTTCGTATGACCTCACCATTACCGTTGCTCCCGCCAATAAAGAGAATATTGTAGTTGGAGGTATTTATTTGTGGCAATCAGTTAACGGCGGAAATACTTTTTCGAGGATACCGCCCTCCTCTAGCTATCATGCAGATATACATGATATTAAATATCATCCATTGGCCCCTCACCTGTTATATCATTGTTCTGATGGGGGTGTTTATTTGCTGAATACGCTTACGGCAATGTGGTCAGATCTCAATACCGGCTTACAGGTAACACAGTATTATAAAATCAGTACGGCACAAACCAATAATCACCAGCTTACAGGGGGCACCCAGGATAATGGCACACATAAGATGAATTTAATCAGCCCCGTGTATAACCGAATACTGGGGGGTGACGGAATGGATAACGGCATTTCACCATCCAATAGCAATTTTATTTATGGTTCGTTACAAAATGGAGTCTTTTTTAAATCTATTAATAATGGGTCCTCATTTTTTAATATCCTGGATGATAACGATCATGATAACGAAAATTTATCTCCCGCCTGGGTAACTCCGCTGGCATTGCATCCTACTGATAATAATACGGTTTTTATAGGCACTGCTCCTGTCATTAAATTATATGAAGAAGCAGGGGTCAGGCTTATCACAAAATTGGCATTGAGCGGAAGAAGTGTTTTAACAGTCGCTCCATCAAACGCTGACAAAATTTATGCTGCTTCGAGGATAACAGTTTCCGAGAATTCGGTGATTTATAAAACATGGAGAAGTGACAATGGAGGAGTCTCCGCAACCGAAATTCTTTCTACTTATTCTTCAACACCTATTACGGGTTTAGCAGTTAACCCGGATAATGCGAATGAAATATTTGCCTGTTTTGGAGGATTTGATGCTGACAATAAGGTTTTAAAATCAAATGATGGCGGTGCCAACTGGACAGACTATACAGGCTCTCTTCCTAATGTACCGGTTAACTGTATTGTCTATTATGACACCAATGGCAGTCCCGATGATGCTATTTATATCGGCACTGATATCGGTGTTTTTTACCGCGATAATAGTTTAGGTGACTGGATACCTTATAATATGGGATTGCCGGTTGTAGAAGTGACTGACCTGGAAATTCAGTATTCATCAGGGGTATTAAGAGCCGGCACTTATGGAAGAGGTATCTGGCAAACACCTTTATTTTCTACTACATGTACCCCATCGTATGTGTTCAGCGCTAACAGCCATAACCCCAGTACACCTTATTTCTACCAGGCCGGTACATCTATCACTTCAACAGCACAGTTAAGCGGAGCAGGAGCTAATGTACAGTATAGGGCAGGAGGAAGAGTTATTCTGCAGCCCGGCTTTTATGCGAGTACATTAACGGATGCTAAATTCTCAGCTACCGTCGGCTCCTGCCTCAGTGGTGGTGTGCCACCGGGATATTTATTGCCAACTTATAATGGACTGAAAGGAAACCTGGTTCAATAAAATAAAAAGTATAATTATACTTAAGGTTTAGATTTATTCATTAACTCTTTCATTACCTCTTCTTTCTTGCGTCGGGATACAACTATATGACTGCCATCCGTCAGCCATAGCAATCCTTCTTTGTCTAAATGCCTGACAAATATTTTATTGACAAGGTGTGATTTATGTACTCTCAGGAACCCGTATTCACCAAGTATCTCCTCATATTCTTTGATGGTTTTTGAAACCAGCAATGGTCTTCTGTCAGGGAAAAAGAAACGGGTATAATTATTTTCGCCTTCACAACGGATAATAGCAGCAGGCTCAAAAAAGAAAACACCTTCCATGGTGCTCAGTGCCAGTTTAAAAGAAGAGGCATCTTTTTGTTGCAGATTGTTTATGAGGTTTGTTACGAGCTTTTCCTGTTGCGGGGGATATTCTTTTTTTACGATGTGCCGGTTTACGGCATTTTGCAGGTCTACAATGTCTACAGGTTTTAATAAATAATCAAGTGCACTGAACCGGATAGCTTTTATCGCATATTTATCATAGGCTGTAGTAAAGATGACATCAAAATCCCAATGACCGATCCGGTTGAGCAGGTCAAAGCCATTCATATGAGGCATCTCAATATCCAGCATCAATAAAGTGGGTTTGAAAACAGGAATCGTTTCCAGGGCTTCTTCCGGGGAAGCACAGGTTTTGATTTCTTTATTACCTGCAATATATTTTTCTATCAGCATTTGCAGGATATTCCTGGCAGACGGTTCATCATCTACAATCAGAATTCGTATCATGAGGTTGTAGTTTTTTTAGGTAAGGGTATATTTATTTCGACCTTTGTTCCGGAATTGTTTCCATTCCCGTCATAGATATCTTCTGTTTTTATTTCAGCACCTGTAAAACCGGATTGTTGTAATGCCTCAATTCTTTGCAGCGCAAGCTGGGTTCCTTTTGAATCAAAATGATGGGCTCCCAGTTTCCGGGCTTTGATTTCAGCAGCTTTTATCCGGCCCACTCCATTGTCTTCTACAAAACAACGTAACCGGTTATTCTCTTCTATAAATGAAACTGCCAGTTTTTTATCTCCTTCTTTATGCATCAGTCCATGCCAGATCGCATTTTCAATAAACGGTTGCAACAGCAGCGAAGGAAATAATACGGAGTCGGTATCTATTTTTTCATCCACCACGATTGTATAATGAAAGGACTGCTTAAATCGGAGTGATTCAAGTTCTAAGTAAAGCTGGTTCATTTCAATTTCATTTCTCAGGGGAATCAGGTTCTTCTCCGAATTATTCAATACCAGCCGTAGCAATTTGGAAAATTTTGACAGGTACTGGTATGAAGCCGTATAGTTTTCTGTGATGATCAGTTCCTGTATTGCATTCAGGCTGTTAAATATAAAATGAGGGTTCATCTGTGCCCGGATGGCTTTGGCTTCCAGCTCTGCCATCTGTTGCCTGATCGCTGCTTTGGTTTTAAAACTTCGCATCCTTATTCTGAAAATAGCAAAGATGACAGCCGTTATCACTGATAATAGTATTACCCTGAACCACCATGTTTGCCAGAAGGGTGGACGAATAATAAATACATATTGCAGGGGCTGACTGGTCCACACATTATTATTATTACAGGCTTTTAGTTCAAAGGTGTAAGTGCCGGCTTGTAAAAAATTAAAATCAACATTCCTGTTATTGGTATATACCCAATTACTGTCCAGCTCCTTTAAACGATAGGCATACCGGATTTTGGAAGGATCAGTCAGGCAAATAGCCGTATAATGAAATTGTACTGAATTGTGATCATAAGAAAGTACCGGCGACTTTACGTTGAAGAAATTTCCGGTTGATCCGCTTACAGAGATAGTATTAATGAGAAGAACAGGAGGAAGAACATTGCGGCTGATGCTATCGGGATGAAATGAAACCAGGCCCATAGATGTAAGACCCCAGATGGTACCATTCTTTTGTTGTTCCAGTTTCAACGTTTGATAGTAAGAAGAAAGCAACCCGTCTTTCTCATTATAGGTGATGAGTTGTTCATCAGCACCCGGGTTGATCAATACTGAAAAGCTCATATAATCACCCCACCAGATATTATCATTTTTATCAGCCAGTACAGATAGTGCATTATCGGAAGGAAGTCCGTTATGGCTATTGTATTGTTTTTGTAAAACCAGTTTTTCGTTTTGATACTTGCATTGCAGCAAACCTTTACCCTGTGTAGCCACCCATATATTTCCTTTATTATCGGTGATGATCTTATTGATGTACAGACTTTTTACCGGCATATTTATAATGGAATCATCCACCAGGCTGCCATTGCGGAGGGAATACAAACCCTGGCTTCCATAAAACCAGTACCCGGAATTACCGGTTTGAAAACAGCCAAATAATTCGGGTCGTCTTGTATATTTTTTTTGAAACGGATAATGAGCTGTCATAGGTTCAGCAACCATTGGATCGATAAGGGTAACACCATTTTCAGTGCAGGCATATAGTTTTCCATCCGCTGCAGGATAGAGTGCTTCGCAATTATTATCTTTTAAAAAACCTGTATTGCTCCAATTGGTCAGTTTTTTATTTTTAAACCGGCTTATGCCCTGGTACCCGCTGCCTGCCCATAATCCACCTTCAGCATCCTCATACATACACATCACTTCTGCAAGGGGGAATAATACCGGCAATTTTTTATTGGTAACAATGGATTCCTCTTTCCTGGTAAATACAATACCACGATTACTGCCAAATAATAGCTCACCGTTCTTAAGCTCCAGGAAAGAATAGGTTTCTTTTTGGTCAGTCAGGGGCAAAGGGTATTGCAGGAAAGGGTTTTTTCTGAACTTTTGCAAACCTTCCCAGGAGCCCACCCAAATATTTTCCTCTGCATCTATCAATGCTGTTACGGCATTATTGGTAATTGTAACGAATGAAATAATGGGTTGTACGATGCCTTCTTGTATTCGGCCAACGCCATTGGTTGTTAGAGCAAAAGGCTTTTGCCTGTTTGTAAATACCATTCTGCCTAAAAAGTCCTCGGTGAAATGGCTGCCTGTTTTCCCATTAATCATTTGCATAGGATGCCCATCCAGGCAGTTCCAGAAAATACTATCCGGCGAAATCGCCGCTACAGAACGAACAGGCAGGAGTGGATTTGGGTTGGTCCAGATTTGTTCGTAAGTGTTCTTGTCAGCAAGAATTTTAAAAACTCCGTCATAGGAGCCCCAATACATATTTTGCCTGTTGTCTGTGGCAAGACTAAAAACTCTTTCGTTGAAAGAAGCATAAGGGGAGAGTGAGAGAGTGTTTAAATTAGTTTTATTCAAATTTTCAACCTGGGTTGCAGTTATTTTATACAAAGCATTCAGATCCCCTGCCCACACATTACCGATGGCATCAGTAAGTAAAGCTTCCACTGCCAATAAGGTTTTATTTTGCAACTCTACCTTTTTTATACTATCTCCTTTGTAATAAAAAAGTCCCTTATCGCCGCCCAACCACATACCATTTAATTTATCCTGGGTGAGGCAAAGGATCCGGCCGATAGATTCATTCCCCGATGTATACTGATAGTTGATAAAACTATACCCGTCATACACACTTACCCCTAACTCTGTACCGATCCAGAGCATTCTGTCGCTGCTTTGCGCCAGTGCATATACTTTGGATGACAGGAGTCCGTCACGGGTGCCAAATGTTTCTAACCTGTATTGCGATGATTGTGTAAAGCCGGTAGCCGGCAATACAGCAGAAAGCCAAACAATCAATATGTACCGGTTGAGTATCATTTATGAAGTAAAAATATACATCCTTTTCCCGATTGTTTTGCCATTCACTCATTATAACTACCGTTGCCTAATTATGAAGCCTGGCTATACCATTCGATAATTGTATTGCCCCGCTGGCTTTTTAGTCGATTGACAGACAAGTTGCCCCGAATAGATTTACCTCCTGAAAGCCACCACATGACTGAAACCATATTGATTGCAGAAAAAATAAATGAAGTGCGGGAAGAGATGCGGAAAACAGGTACCTGGAAAAACAGTTTACCGGAATGGGTCAAAGAGTTTGGAAAAAGAAGGACGGATGCCGGTGATGATTTTAATGAGTGGTTGCAATTTATCTACCTGCCCAATATGCTGCTGGAAGTTGAAAACAAACAACAGCGCCCTGAAAAAATATTTATTGTACCACAGGCCGTGCAATTTTTCGGAAGTGATATTCAAAAAGGGAAACTTTTACAGTTATTAATAGAATTAGATTCTTTATCATAAAGTACAATTATAAATAATGAAAAAAGCAATTATCTGCGTACTGATCATAGTACAGTGTTATTTAACAACAGCACAAACTGTAGGCATTGGTACTACCACTCCTAATGCATCCGCACAATTGGATATAGTCAGTACCAACAAGGGATTACTGATACCCCGGATGACGGCTGCCCAACGGGCTGCCATTGCTTCCCCGGCTATTGGATTAATGGTATATGAAACGACCACGAACAGTCTCTGGCTTTATAATGGTACGGTATGGGTACAGCAAAGTTCAGGTGGTGTTTCCCCCTGGGCGGTATCGGGTAATAATATTTATAACACCAACAGCAGTAATGTGGGTATAGGGACCAGTACACCTTCATCAAAATTTAGTGTAGCGGGAAATCTATTAGTTACGGGCGGCGATATAAGTATTAATGATCCTTATGGTACTCTTTTCTTTAAGGTTTCCGGTATTGCCAGGGCCAGTATTGCAATGGGTGGAATCAACGATGATCTCAGTATCGGCACTCTTGCATTTAATGATCTTGGTAAAATGCTTTTTCAAACGCAAAGTATCGACAGAATGACTATTGCGCCAAACGGGAATGTGGGTGTCGGGTTCACAAACCCTTCGTACAAACTGGATGTAGATGGTAATACCAGGACGGTGGGAAATTTTATTGCTGAAGACGGTTATATCCAGATAAAAAACACCACCGATACAAAACTCTGGAATTTACAGTATTCGAGTGCATCAGACCGTTTATTATTCCTTGAGCAGGGGGTTGAAAGGGTGATACTGCAAAACGGAGGGAATGTAGGAATCGGTGAGACTTTCCCACTAGAAAAATTACATGTTAATGGCAACACAATGATTGATGGTGATGCGACTCTGAACACAGTCAATCCCACCATCCAGTTACAAAACAGTGATGTCAATAAAGGGTTTATGCAACTCTCCGGAGATAATATCCGTATCGGCACCAACAGCGGAAATACAGCCGGCAAATTTGTCATCCGCACCAATGGAGGAGACAGGTTTTTTGTGGATGGAAGCGGAAATGTAAATATCGGATCACAAACGGATGCGCCGGGTTATTTACTTCGGGTGGATGGTAAAATGATTTGTGAAGAAGTAAAAGTAAAATTAAGCTCTGCCTGGCCGGATTATGTGTTTGATGATAAACATAAGCTGATGACCATTGGTGAATTATCAAAGTTTATTCGGCAGAATAAACATCTGCCTAATATCCCCTCTGCTAAAGAAATAGAAAGCAATGGTATGGAGGTGGGTGATATGCAAAAAAGAATGATGGAGAAGATTGAAGAGCTTACTCTCTACATCATCAGTTTACAGCAACAGATTGATATCCTGAAAAAGGAATCCAGGTAGTGGTCATTTTATCTTAAGTAAATAATTTATGAAAAGAGTCTGTCTTTTTTTAAGCATACTACTCATAAGCACTGGCCTGCTTTATTCACAAAGTGGAACAGGCAGAAATTTTTATGAGATCAGCCGGGAGCAAAACGATTATTATAACAGGGTTGGTAAGGACAAGCCTGGTTATAAACAATTCAAACGCTGGGAATGGTATTATTCTACCCGCCTTGGCGGGAACGGACAATTGGTAGATAACCATCAGCTGAACCAGGAGGCTGTAAGGCGTATGTCCCTGAGCGGTGCTGGGTCTGCGGGACTTACCAATGTAACTACCGGCAGTTGGTCAGCACTGGGTCCCGGTTTTGTAAACTCGGGAGATAAGGGAATTGGCCGGGCAAACAGGATTGCGTTTCATCCTACCAATCCAAATGTATTATATGTTGCAGGTGCCACAGGTGGTTTATGGATCACTTCAGACGGAGGAGCCAACTGGTATTCCTATAGTGAGGGTATCCCGAATATGTCGCTGAGCGGTGTGGCCGTAGATTACACCAATCCCAATATCATTTATATTTTAACGGGTGATGCGGATGCAGCTTTCAGCGGTGCCAGGGGGCAATTTGCCTATGGAAAAACATCAACTGGTGTTTTAAAATCTTATGACGGAGGATTCACCTGGCATCAAACAGGACTTCAGTGGGGTGAAACGGGAACGGGCAATTATCTTGGGTATAAACTAATGATGCATCCCACTAACCCGCAAATATTACTGGTAGCAACAAACGATGGCATCTTCAGAACCACAGATGGAGGTAATACATGGACTCAGTCGAATAACGGACATGTTGTTTATGATATGGAGTTTCAGCCATCCAATTCTTCTGTTGTATATGCTTCGGCTACTGCTTCAGACAGTATACGGGTATTTAAATCCACCAATAGCGGGCAAACGTTTACCGCTACTCATGGCATTGACCGGGTGGATGATGCAGATGGAAATAATGCTGCCAACAGATCGGCATTGGCAGTAAGCCCGGCCAATAGTTCTTATGTGTATTTACTGACAGGGCCGGCTACCGCTAGTGGAGTGTTTCATGGTGTTTTTCGTTCTGTTGATGCAGGCGAATCATTTACGCTAAGAACTAATACGCCAAATATTTTAGGCGGAAGTTCAACAGGTTCAGATAATAATCACCAGGAACGCTATGATCTTGCGATAGCGGTTAGTCCAACGAATATTAGCCAGGTGGCCTGTGGTGGCATCCGGTTATGGACTTCCACTAATGGCGGCAGCAGTTTTACCTGGCAGGATGATAACGCAAGTGCATCGAGTTATTATCATCCCGATATTCATGATCTTACTTATCACCCTTTGAATAGTGGTATCCTGTATATGTGCGGCGATGGTGGTGTTTACCGAAGTACGGATAATGGGAACAACTGGACCCATGTTAATAATAACCTGCAGTTAACCCAGTATTATAAAATTGCCACCAACCCCAACAGTGGCCTTGGTTCTGAAAATGTAATGATCGGTGGTACACAGGATAATGGTACAAATAAAAGAAGTACAGGAGGAGGTGGCACTTTTTCACAGATACTGGGCGGGGACGGAATGGATTGTTACATTGATCCAGATAATGCAAGCAGGTATGTAGCCAGTGTGCAGAATGGAAAGTTTTATTACTCTACAGATGCAGGCTCTTCGTTTGAATTAATTTGTGATGAAAGTAGTTTGTCAAATACACTTGGTGTTACTGTAAATTCCAACTGGGTAACACCTGTTTCAGAAATTACAGGTAATTCCACCCAATTTGTAATGGGTTACCAGCCTGCGGTTCTGGCCACCAGGATCAGTGCCGGTGTGTATGCGTTTACAAGACTTGGTTGGTCCGGCCGAAGTTTTGTTAAAACAGCAAGGGGTAATGCCAACAGGATTTATGTTGGTGACAATACTTTTGGGGGTAGTCAGCAAAATCTGGTCAAAACGAGTACCGATATGGGGTCAAACTGGAGTGATGTGTATGATGCTAACCATTCCGGAAGGCCGGTAACCGATCTTGCCTTTGCTCCTAACAACGGAAGCAGAATGTGGCTGACCTTTGGCGGATATAATGCAACCAATAAAGTTTTGTATTCCGGTAATGGGGGAGATAATGGGGGCAGTTGGACAGATATTACCGGGTCACTTCCCAATGTACCGGTAAACTGTATTGTATATGATCCGAATGGTACCTCCATAGATGCCATTTACATCGGTACCGATATAGGTGTGTTCTACAGGGATAATAACCTTGGTGATTGGATACCTTTCAGCAACGGATTGCCGGTTGTGGAAGTATCAGATTTGGAAATACACCCAACAGGGTTGTTAAGAGCTGGTACCTACGGACGTGGTATTTGGGAGACATCGTTATACAGCAGTTGCCCTTCAAATATTACTCTGAATACAAGTAATACGTCCATTTATATGCCTTACTATTTCCAGGCGTCACAGACTATCAGCTCTACTGCATTTCATTTTGGGAGTGGAGCAAATGTTTATTACAAGGCAGGTACAGAATTGATATTAAGCCCCGGATTTATCGGTTCTGCACAGGGAGGTAATACGTTTGAAGCAGCGGTAGGTCCTTGTGGAGGTGGTGTGCCTAACAGGTCTGTACAAGGGAAAAGAGGTGTACTTGTTGATTAATGTTAGCAGAAGTTTAATTTAAAAAAACGGCATGGATGTATGAGCCATGCCGTTTTTCAAAGTTTGAATATCTCTATTACAATGTCTTCAGCACCTCATTCATACTCCTCACGGCATCTGCACTTTTATTGAAAGCAGCTTGTTCAGCTTCGTTCAGTTTAAAGTCAACGATCTTTTCCCAGCCGTTCTTGCCGATAGTAACGGGAACACCCAGGCAGATATCTTTTTGTCCATATTCGCCATCCAGGGCCACGCAGCAGGTAAATAATTTTTTCTCATCTCTTACAATAGATTCTACCAGTGCTGCTCCGGCCGCACCTGGTGCATACCAGGCCGATGTGCCGATCAAAGCTGTTAAGGTAGCACCACCCACCATGGTGTCTTTTACAATTTTTTCCTGTTGTTCTGCACTTAAAAAATTGGTAACCGGAACACTGTTCCATGTAGCCAGGCGTATCAACGGGATCATGGTAGTATCACCATGTCCGCCAACTACCACGGCATTAAGGTCTGCAGGGCTGCAACCTAAATGCTGGCTCAACTGGTATTTAAAACGGCTGCTGTCGAGTGTACCGCCCATTCCGATAATTCTGTTCTTGGGTAAACCAGTTGATTGCAACGCTAAATAGGTCATCGTATCCATCGGGTTACTGATCACAATGATGATTGCATTGGGAGAATGCTTTAATATGTTCTCACATACACCTTTTACAATACCCGCATTCACACCGATCAGTTCCTCACGGGTCATACCAGGTTTGCGTGGCAATCCTGAAGTAATGACCACCACATCACTGCCGGCCGTTTTTGAATAATCGTTGGTGCTTCCGGTGATCTTGGTGTCAAAACCCAATAAGGTGGCTGTCTGCATCATGTCCTGTGCCTTGCCTTCTGCAATTCCTTCCTTGATATCAAGTAAAACCAGTTCAGTGCAAAGTTCTTTACGGGCAATATTATCAGCACAGGTTGCACCTACTGCACCAGCGCCTACAACAGTTACTTTCATGAATAAAAATTTATAAATGGAGAAAATATTTTCGCCGCAAAGGTAGCGGAACCACCTTGTTTTTCGGGTGATGAAGCTGTTTATTTTTCAAATTCCAGCAACACTTTTTCCATCGGCAGGGAACCTTCAAAAACAGAAATAAGTTCTTTCTTCCGGTTATAAAATGCCAGGAAAGGCAGGTTGCGGATCATATAAAAGGTTGGCAGGAAGTAATGGGTGTCCTGTGCTACAATAATATTTTTATACTTCGCAAGCTGGTATGTTTCCCGGAATGCCAGCATCCTGCTAAAAGTTGTATTGGTGGCCATTACTACCTGGATATTCTTAAACCTGTCAATTTTCGAGATCATTTCTTCTGTCGCCTGTTTGCAATGTTCACATTCCGGGTTGAAAAGCATCAGCATGATCGCCGCTTTTTTAGGCAGGTCGGCTTTGCTGAAAAAACTGGTACTGTCTGGCAGCAATAATTTTACTGGTGGGTAGGTAGGAAATCTTTTATAGGGTGGTTGTAAACTATCAGTTTGTGCAATGGCTGATTGAATGACAAGAAGATTCAGGAAGAGGAACATGATTTTTTTCATGCCGTAAAGTTAAGTGCTGTTCAGTCCTTAGTTAGCGGATGATTGTAACAACACCTTTCCTGTTGAGGCGGTTGCCTGTATAGTCAATAGCTTCAGCCATCCATACAAATGTGCCGGTAGGTTGTTTTACCCCGTTAATTTTTCCATCCCATCCTTTGGCAGGGTCCTGTGTCTGGAATACCAATTGGCCCCAACGGTTAAAAATTCGGAAATAACGAAACTCCCGGATACCGACAGGGATGGCACGAAGGATATCATTTAATCCGTTATCATCCGGGGTAAAACCGGAGGGTACATAGATCTCAGGGCCTTTATATACTTTGATAAAAAGTTCATCCCTGCCTTCGCAACCCTCGGGAGTGATACCAGTAACGGTATACCGTATATCAAACGGAAGAATGGCAACCGGGTTGGCGACTGAGGGATTATTGAGGAAAGTAGCAGGTGACCAGTTGTATCGCGTTACTCCCGAATTGCTTAATTCAATAGCAGCAAGCTGTATGGGTTGGTTGGTGGCAGCAATCGTATCATTACCGGCGAAGAGCTGAACGGCCGGGGTAACCGTTACTATTACTTCGTCTGGTACAAGTGAGTTGCAACCCCTGCTATCTTTCACCTGCAGGAAATAAGATATGGTATTTGTGGCTTTTACTGAGGGAGATGGTATATTGGCAGCAGTTGTAAAATAGGTTGCCGGTGACCATTGATAAGAAACGCCACCATTCCCGTTCAGCTCAAAAACTTTACCAAAACAAACTGCCACATCATTACCAGCATCCGGTACAGGTGCAGGCCATACATTTATCCATATTGAATCTGTTTTTGCACAAATACCATCTGTGGCCGTTACATAATACATGGTTGCAGTGACAGGTGATGCGAGTGGAGTTAAGCTGTTTGCATTTTGCAAGGTTGCTGCGGGTGACCACGCAAATGCAGTTGCATTGGACGTGGCCGGAACCAGGTAACTAGTACCTTCACAAATGGAAATATCTGCACCTGCATTGACTGTAACTGTATTATTTAACGGGATAACAACCGGCTGTGAAGCGATGCAGTTATTGATGTCTTTAACAGTTAATGTGAAATTTCCCGTGCCAAGGTTGAAGCTGTTATTTGCCTGGAAATTAGTACCATCCAATGAGTAAGAATAAGGCGCATTACCACCACTGGCCGTTAAACTAACTTGCCCGTCTGTGGCGCCGGAGCAACCCGCTGCTGTAATGATAGTATTACTGATAACAAGATCCGGGAATGCCTGGGCAATTGTAACAACAATGCTGTCAGTGCAGCCCGCATCGCGGACTTTTACAGTATAGGTGCCGGCAGGCAGGTTTATAAAATTGCTGTCGGCCTGCCAGTTTATTCCGTCTATGGAGAATTGAACCGGCGCCTGCCATACACCACCCGCTGATACCCGGATTGTACCGGTGGAGCCATTGCGGCAATTGACATCAGTTTTGGATAATAGTTGCGCAAATTTCATGCGAACGAGAGCAGAGTCCCTGGCATTGCAGGTACCTTCAGTGGCCGTGCATACATAGGTAGTGTTATCACTGACAGGGGTGGCTATCGGGTTACGGATAGTTGTGCTGCTTAATGTAGGATCCGGTAACCATTGATAAGTGCTATAACCGGCAGAGGCTATCAATTGAATTGAACTGCCTTTACATATTATCGCCGTATCCGGGACAAGGGTAAGTATGTCATAATCCCTAAGCTGAATCATGGTGCTATCAGTAGGTGTACCCGCTGCACAACCTGCCAGGGCAAATAGTTTTAATTGCTCAATACCTTCCGGTACCCCATCTATCAAAGGAATAACATTGACGGTAACAAAACTGTCATTGGCAGGAATAATAACACTTGAAGGCAACGTTTGCACATCAATAGAGTTGATGGCGGAACCTCCATAAGATAAAGTAATATTTAGCGGAAAGGGATCTTTTCGGGGTCTTGTTATATTAAAAGCACCAACTGCACATCCTTCTACCAGGTAACTTTCTCCGCTAGTAGGATCAATTTGAGTCAGGTTGGTAATGCCAAATGTGTTTGATGTAAGGCTTCTTGCCTGCAGGAAAACACCCGTATCAAACAGGTCATCTCCAACATCAGAAATGACCAGTTTGAGATGATACGTTTCACAAGGTTGTACCTGTTCTCTTGCGGTTAGTACCACGGTATGCCCGTCATGGGTGAAGAAAGTATTTGCCTGGTTGTCTTTATAATAAGAAATATTATTTGGACAAGTGCCGCCCGGTACATTGTTTACATTAAAAATGGAAACCGGGATACTTGTATTGGGTATCAGGGCAATATTCTTCAAACCCATAATGCCCGGCCCGGAAATAAAAAAGGCAAATGCATCATTGAAATCACAAACAAAAGAAGGAGTGTATTCTTCCGAACTAAAAACGTAGTTGAACCGGACACTGTCTCCAAGGGGAATAAAATCAAATTCAAGGATACAAGCATCTTCCAGTTCTGTTACAGGCTGGCCTATAGCATTGGCAAGGTCAGGATCACCAGGCAGGTTCCATCCATTATCAGCATCAACTGTTGAAGCGGCAGCGAATCCATTGCCATCCACACCAAACTGGGAGCCCACTGTTTTAGCCCGTCCACTTGTTAAAACAATACCACTGTCTATTCCAATATTCGTACGGCCAGCCCGGTTTAGAAAAAAGGAGGCCATCTGGCTATTACCGGTAAAACTTACATTGCTGATCGTAACACCATCGCCAACCAGCCGTTGTGCCAATGCCTGTATAGTTGGGTGAGGTGTAATAATCAACTGGGCCTCAGAAATATAACTGAAGAAAGAAAAAAGAATAAAAAGGAATAGTTGGTGCAGTCGAAATCTCATACTTCTTTTGGCCTTTTGCGAATATAAAACAATGAGGCCGGAATGAATTGCCACTAATACAATAAAGGCTTCTTATAAGCTTCCTTTTGTTGGGAGACGGCCCTCCCTTATCTTTGCCGCCTCAAAAAGAAATACTAATGGCAACAACAGCAGATATCAGCAGAGGGCTTATCGTTAAACTGGATGGCAGTTTATACACCGTGGTAGAATTTGGAGAAAATAAAACAGCCCGTGCCGCCGCTAAAGTGTGGGCAAAATTAAAAGGGGTTGATAATAACCGCAGTATTGAAAAAACATGGAACTCAGGTGATAATATATATCCTGTACGGGTAGAAAGAAAAAGTTACCAGTTCCTGTATAAGGATGATACCGGATATAATTTCATGGATACCGAGACTTTTGAGCAGGTAGCATTGCAGGAGAATATGGTGGATGCGCCCCAGTTTCTGAAGGATGGCCAGGAAGTAAGTGTACTCTTTAATACAGAAACAGAGTTGCCCATGAGTGTGGAGTTACCTGATAAAATTGTGGTACAAATAACGTATACAGAACCTGGTCTGAGAGGTGATACAGCAACCCGCACATTGAAGCAGGCCACTGTTGAAACAGGTGCTACGGTGAATGTTCCTTTGTTTGTAAATGAAGGTGAACTCATCCGCATCAACACCAAGACGGGTGAATATGTAGAAAGAGTAAAAGAATAAGCAAATGATTATAGATAGAAAATGGCCGGAAATTCACAGTTTCAGGCCATTTTTGTCTCATTTCTACCCATTTTTGCCCAAAAACAGCAAAAAATCATGCCTTTTCTCCTTTTGATTTCCTTACCTTAGCCTCCCTTTCCAACAGGGTAAGGCTTTCTAAAACCAAAACATCTACTAAATTGAAACACATGGACTTTAAGCAAATTCAGGAGTTGATCAAAATGGTCAACAAATCGAATATTGGCGAAGTAACAATTGAGCAAAAGGATTTCCGTGTTACGATCAAACAAAAAGAAGATCATGTAACACAGGTTGTTTCTTCAGCACCTGTTCATGCTGCACCAATGCAAATGGCAGCACCGCAACCTGCAGCCAGTAACCAGGCAGCGGCCCCGGCAGAAAAGCCAAAAGCAGCTGAAGCGCCTGCTTCCAATTTACTTACTATTAAGAGCCCGATGATCGGCACTTTCTATCGCAAATCATCGCCTGATAAACCCAACCTGGTAGATGTGGGTTCAGATGTGGCCACCGGAACCGTGGTTTGTATTATTGAAGCCATGAAGCTCTTCAATGAAATTGAAAGTGAAGTAAAAGGAAAGATCGTAAAAGTGCTGGTGGATGATGCATCCCCGGTTGAATATGATCAGCCGTTGTTCCTCGTAGAACCAGCTTAAGTCAAAAGTAAAAAGTCAAAATTCATAAGAGCTTATCTCTTGTTTTTGATTTTGACTTTTGATTTTTTAATTTTTAATTATTACCTGTGTTTAAGAAAATACTGATAGCAAATCGTGGTGAGATAGCGTTAAGGGTTATTCGTACCGCCCGGGAAATGGGTATTAAAACGGTGGCTGTTTATTCCACTGCCGACAGGGACAGTCTCCATGTAAAATTTGCTGATGAAGCTGTTTGTATCGGCCGCCCGCAGAGCAGTGATTCTTACCTTAATATTCCGCACCTGATGGCCGCTGCTGAAATTACCAATGCAGATGCTATTCATCCGGGGTATGGTTTCCTGGCTGAAAATGCCCGTTTTGCACAGATCTGTAATGATCATGGTATCAAGTTTATCGGCCCTACACCTGATATGATCAGTTCGATGGGAGATAAGATCACTGCCAAAGAAACGATGATCAAAGCCGGTGTGCCGGTGGTACCCGGCGGTCAGGGATTATTGCAAAGTGTGGATGAAGCGAAAGGAATTGCCGGGGAAATGGGATACCCTGTTATCTTAAAAGCAACTGCCGGTGGTGGTGGCAAGGGTATGCGTATTGTGTGGGAAGAAAGCGAAATGGAAAAAGCCTATGATACGGCCAAAGCAGAAGCAGCCGCTTCTTTTAAGAATGATGGTATCTACATGGAAAAATTTGTAGAAGAACCCCGCCATATTGAGATACAGATTGCCGGTGACCAATATGGAACAGTATGTCATCTCAGCGAAAGAGATTGTTCCATACAGCGCCGTCACCAAAAGCTGGTAGAAGAATCCCCTTCTCCGTTTATGACGGATGAACTGCGTTACAGAATGGGAGAGGCGGCCAAGAAAGCAGCATCTGCCATCAACTATGAAAGCGTAGGTACAGTAGAGTTTTTGGTGGATAAGCACCGCAATTTCTACTTCATGGAAATGAACACCCGGATACAGGTGGAACATTGTGTAACAGAAGAAGTGATCAATTTCGATCTTATTAAAGAACAGATACTCATTGCGGCCGGTCACCGTATTTCCGGTAAAGATTATATACCACAGATGCATTCCATCGAATGCCGTATCAATGCGGAAGATCCTTATAATGATTTCCGTCCTTCACCGGGCCGGATTACCACCCTGCACCAGCCGGGTGGCCATGGTGTTCGGGTGGACAGTCATGTGTATGCCGGTTATGTTATTCCGCCATACTACGATTCTATGATCGGTAAACTGATCACCGTAGCACAAACAAGACAGGAAGCCATACAGACCATGTACCGGGCCTTAAGTGAATATGTGATAGAAGGAGTGAAGACCACCATTCCTTTTCACCTGCAACTGATGCAGGATGAACGGTTCCGCAGTGGCGATTTCAATACGAAGTTTCTGGAAGGGTTTACGTTGAAGTGAGAGATTTGGTTGTTTTTTGCACAGTTCATGTTGGCCGCTGGTCTTCTCACCAAAGGTTTATGCCTTGAAAGAAACAATTAGAGGTATATGATCGCTGTAATTTGTCCACTGTTCATGAGTTCCTACTTCTACGTTATCTAATTTGGTTATTAAGGCAGCCGATGCAAAACAATAGTCGATATGATACGGTCTAATTTTATGGCGATACATAAAATATGTTGGATGTACCTCCTGCCCTTGCGATAGATTTAAATATGTATGATAAGTACTGTAAATATTTAAGGCTGCTAATTTTTCAACGACCATTGTGTGATTGCATTTTCGCTGAAGTTTATCCCAAAAGACATTGCTATTGAAATCTCCGGCCAAGATAATATTGTCACCGCTTAGAAGTTGTTCATAGTGATAAATTGCTTTCCAGACCTGTCCAATGTAATTATAGCTTGGATCTGAAGGATTGTAGGCCCAAATTGCAAGCAAAGTAAAATCAATTGAACCTCCAGTAACAGCTATAGGTAAGATTATTTTAAGGTCAGCATTATGAATGTCTAATAGTTGAAATCGATAATCACTATATGAAAAAACACCCAGCCCTTTATTTTGATTGCTTCCATACCATAAAATGTCTGTTGGGATTGGAACATCACGATTGAATTTTAATTTATCCGGATGTTCACATTCTGGAACAATTAGAATATCTGGTTTGTAGGTCAGAATAAATTCGGCTTTTTTTCGGAAAGCCATATTACAGTTCCATGTGATAATCCTCAAGTATCGGTTTGTTTTAGATTAGCGGCCAACGTTCGAGTATTTGCGAAGGCAGGGAATTCATTGATTGTCCAGCCCGGTACAAATGCACATTTAAAATTATATTGTTGAAGTTATGAACTAAAGCTGAACATTGAACGTCGAGCCCGAACCGCTGCTGATGCTTGCACATAGCTGATGTTACAATGTCCAGCCCTGCTTTTGCAAATACTTTTGTTGCCTGCTGGCTTTCTACAATTGACGTCTCACATCATCGTTTTTATGTCTACGCACTTTCCTCTGAAAGTCTTTCAATTCATCAAGTGTTGGTTGTCTTTTTTCTGTCATTAGTAGTTGAATGAAATTTCGCATTTCTTCTTCATTTTCCCATTGTATTATACAGCTTGCTGCTGGTCCAATAAAAAAATAGCCTTCCTTGTCTTTTCTATCAATAAATTCTACAGAGTGATTTGAAAGGTCAACTACTTTTCCTTCGATTTCTGCAAAACCATTATTATATTCAGAGTATGATATGTGATGTTTATTGTCAACTATTGGAGCATAATACCTTTTCTGTCCTTCAAATTCAAAAGGCTCTCCTTCTTTAAAGTGAAATAGTGCAAAGTCATTAAAAACACTACTGTCATAATGCATCCAAATATCAGTGAGGTCATATTCGCTATCCCAAAATTTCCAAATTCCGTTCCCTTTTTGTTTTAAAGTAAATTCAAAACTACCATCCCCATCAACCCACCAAAGTGTATCATCAAATTCACTTTGATTCTGCATTAAAAGCTCAAGAAAATTATCTATTTTATTTTTATCACTTGAATGTACAATTCCAAAATCATTCCTCGGAAAACTAGCAACACAAATTCGATGAAACAAATACAAATATTCAAAAACATTCTTCTCTCTACTTTTCTTCAAGTATTCTTCAATTTCAATTGTGTTTTGAAATCGAAGCTTTGGATTTTGCTCTAAACATTTCTCTATAATTCTATCATACACCTGCAAAGATTCAAAAACAGTTGTAATCCTTTGTCTTCCTGTTCCCCTATGAGTATATCCAGTGACATACCATTGCAAAACTTGTCCAATGGCATAGATGTCCATTGTTGAATGAGCTTCTATTCCACTTTCCTCTTGCTCTGGTGCGGAAAACAACCTATTGCCAATTCTCTCTTTCTTTTCTGTTTCAGCTAGAATTTTAAACATCTCAGGATTATAGCTAGCGATTCCGAAATCCGCTAAAAAGAATTGGTTATTTGCATATAGAATGTTTTCAGGTTTAATGTCACGATGAATAATCCCAGCTTTATGGATTAACCCAACTGTATTTATTAAGAACTTATAAAGCGATAAAAACTCTTCTTCTGTTTTACTTTCTTGCCTCTTTGTCAATGATGATTCATATTTTGTCATTATAATGACCGGAATTTGTAATTCACCTTCATCATCTTTGAATTTAAATAAATCATAGTCTATATAGCGAACAATTGAAGATGTATCATCCATTGTTACTATATTAAAGTATTCTGATAAAAAGCGTTTAGTTTTTTGCTCTTTTGTTTTTCCTGAAGAGTCTGATAGCAGAAATTTTACTGCTACAGTTTTTTCATTAATTATTGTTTCATAAACAATTCCATTGCCGCCCTGACCTAATGGGGTATTATTAATTATAAATTCACCTAAAGCCAAAGATATTTTGCTTCCTGTCTTTCTAATTTCTCTAATAAGTCTTGATATGGTTGTCATAAGCTTGCAGGCAACTCATAAATATACGCCACTGCTGGCATAGTTTTTAATTGGTACTCAACATAAATTTATGCCAGATACAATTGAAAATTATTCCCTGTTCCTAGTATCAATCACAATCTTTTTGTTGTTAAAATACTTGCCAACAGAAAGGCCAAATACTTTGTGCTTGATTGAAGGGCCGCCGTCACGGTTGCTCAGGTTGGCGGGGCTATGGGTAAACTGGGCAAAGATGAGAAAGCCATTGGCTGTTTCATAACCGAGTTGTGCCAGCAGGTTGGCAGAATAGCGGCCATATTCCCCGGGGCCAAATTTCATGGTCCGGCTAACACTGCCCCCGGAAATCAAATTAAATTTTTCTGTAGCAGATAACATAAAGTCAAGCGAAGGACCTGCTTTAATAAAAATATGATTGGGTTTGGGGCTCAGGTCAAATTGTAACAACGCAGCAATTTCGAAACTATGAAACCGGGTGCTGTTGTCTGTTGCATTTATATCCGGCAATGAATTATACAAGTTGTAGGTAACATCATATCCCTTCATACTATAGAAGGCAGCAGGGGCAAAATACAGGAAGCCATCAAAAGGAACTTTCATCGCCACACCGGCATTAAATCCATATTTCATTTTGGTATCCTGCTTCTGATTCTGAATAGAATAATTAGCCGTGCTGGCCTGTGGCCCGGCAAAGATGGCTACCTGGTTCTGGCTGGCAGCAGTTAAACTCAACAAAAGGGTAAGGGCGGATACAATACGTTTCATTTTTGAATTTTACTTTTCAAAATCAGTTTGATATAAGCTTTTCGGTAAGGATTGCACCGCTTTCCGCAACGGCAACGGCTGGATAGGGCGGCTAAAATAGCTATTAAATCCGGGGAATGCAAGTGAGAGGTGTTTTCCGTAGTGTCTCAGTTTGAAAAGTCTTGTCAGCCTGTCCCGATAGCTATCGGGATAGCCGAAGATGTCAGCCTGAGCTTGTCGAAGGCGATTCTGAAGCCGGTTTCGGCAAGCTCAACCTGACAGTACGTTTTCCCGCAGCTAACGCAGATCAGCGGGAAGTTCTTAATACTTCTTTGCAGGGTCTTTTACATCGGCAGCACTATTGTAATTCTTTGAATCTCCCTTTGGTATCGACAGGTTCTTCCAGCTTTTATTTTTTATGATCTTGGCCAGGAAGATGATCTGGCCCACATGATAAGGATAGTGTGCCAGTTGACGGTTGATGGCATCAATAACTGTTAGGGGTTCTTTTCGGATGGTTACCGTTTTTTTCAGGTCTTTCTTTTTCAATGCTTCAACAGCAGTAAAGAAACAAGCCCATCCTTTTTCCCATAATTCCAGCAACTGCTGTTTATTGTATGTATGCACTTCAAATTCATCATCCCGCTGCCGCCATTCTTTTTCACCATCCTCCGTTAAGAAATTGGTCCAGCGGCTAAGCATGTTGCCCGCCATATGCTGTATAATGACAGCAATACTGTTCGATTCATTATTTGGCTGGTAATGAAAATCCCATTCATTCAGCTGTTCAAATGTTTTATCGCCAAGGTCTTTATAATACTTCAGGCGACGGATCGCTGTTTGCAAAAATTCTTTTCCTGTATTCATAACTTATTTAATTAAACTACGAACCTCAAACTTCAAACTCTAAACTCACCATCCTTCCGCCGCATCATCCCCCCGGTTATCCGCTACGGCCTCAAATTTACCATCAGGCAACACCTTGATTATTTCTGTTCGCCCGATACCACTACGTTCTTTGCTAAAACTGTAGCCCATTTTTTGCAGTGCTTCTTTTACAGCCAGCGGAAATCCTTTTTCAATCATGATCTCATCCGGCAGCCACTGGTGATGAAATTTAGGTTTGTATACCGCATCCTCTGCACTCATATTGAATTCAAGAATATTGACCAGTGTCTGAAAGATCTGCGTGGGAATTGTAGTACCGCCCGGAGTACCTACCACGATATATGGCTTATCATCTTTTAATACCAATGTAGGTGTCATGGAGCTGAGCATTCTTTTACCGGGTTTGATCGCATTGGCTTCGCCACCAATAGCACCATACATATTAGGCACACCGGGTTTGATACTGAAATCATCCATCTCGTCATTCATAAAAAAACCAGCACCGCCCACTACTGTCCGGCTGCCATATGAATTATTGAGAGTAGTGGTTACTGCTACTGCATTCCCTTCTTTATCAATCACACTCAGGTGCGTAGTTTCTTCACTTTCTGTTCTTAACACAGTGCCGGGTTGTACCATAACACTTGGCGTTGCTTTTGCCGGATCATAGTTTTTCATTCTTTCCTGCAAATACACTTCGTTGGTGAGCATATTTACCGGCACTTTGTAATGATCTGCATCGCCCATGTATTCACCCCGGTCTGCAAAAGCTCTTCTTTCCACTTCGGTCATTAACTGAACCGCCTGCAGGGAATGAAAACCCATGGCAGCAATATTTCTCTCTTCAATCATTTTCATCATCTGGTGTATCAGCACTCCGCCACTACTGGGCATGGGCATGCTTACTATTTTGTATCCTTTGTATAGAAAGGAGTGGGGTGTTCTGAACTTTGCCTGGTAGTTTTTTAAGTCTTCTAAACTGATGATACCATTACCCCGTTTCATTTCTTCCACGATAAGCCTGGCGGTTTCGCCTTCATAAAAACCGGCAGCGCCTTTTTGTTGCATTCGTTTTAATGTGTTGGCAAGATCGGTTTGCAGCAGGGTATCGCCCTGTTTCCACGGCGTATTTTTTATAAATACCGGTGTTACTGTATTGTATTTTTTTAAGTCGCCCTGTAAGTAGTTAAGTGACCTGGCTTCTGACGCAGAAATAGCAAATCCTTTTTCTGCTAATTCAATAGCTGGTTGTATCAATTTTTCAAATGCCAGTTTACCATATTTATGCGATGCGAAAAGGCCGGATACTGTTCCGGGTACGCCGGATGAAAGATGCCCCAACTGGCTTTTATCAGTATTGGCTTTTCCATCAGTTTCCACATACATATCCCGGTGAGCCTGTCCCGGTGCTTTTTCCCGGTAATCCAATGCCACTGTTTCTCCGTTACTCAATCTTGCCACCATAAAACCTCCGCCACCCAGGTTACCGGCATTGGGATATACAACAGCGAGTGCCAGTTGTGTAGCAATAGCCGCATCTACGGCATTACCGCCCATTTTCAAGATCTCCACACCTACTTTGCTGGCGAGTGGATGAGCTGATACTACAGCCCCGTTTTCAGCCACTACTTTTTTTGCACCGGAATAATTAAATGCATTGACAGCAGGAGCCGCTGTATTCTTTTGCGAAGGCTTGCAGGCCGCCAATATCAACAACCCAAATAAAAACGCAGTAATTTTTTTTTGCATGTGGCAGGTTTTAAAGTAAATAA
Source organism: Chitinophagaceae bacterium (assembly GCA_041738795.1). Classification (GTDB taxonomy): domain Bacteria; phylum Bacteroidota; class Bacteroidia; order Chitinophagales; family Chitinophagaceae; genus JJ008. Next base: position 163,434 of record JBGSPB010000002.1, read on the forward strand.
AGCTACATAAACCGGTGCATTTAACTTCAATCAAAATTTGCGGTAATTAAAGCTTCCTTTGTTAACTTGCTGCACTAAAATTTCAACTATGTTCCGTAAGGCACTGTTCTCTTTAATTGCTTTATTATTTTTACTGGTTACTAATGCGCAGCTAAAATCCCCGGAAGAATTCCTCGGATACAAAGTAGGCACCCGTTACACCCCGCATTTTAAGATCGTCAATTATTTTAATCATGTCGCAGCAAATGCTTCTGCCATGGTCAAATTGCAGCAATATGGGGAAACCAATGAAGGCAGGCCTTTGTTACTGACTTTTATTTCTTCTGCCGATAATATGAAGAACCTGGAGCAGATACGGATGAACAATCTCAGGCTGGCTAATCTTGCAAAAGACAAGATGGCCGCTATGGAAGAAAATGCACCGGCTATTGTCTGGTTAAGTTATAATGTTCATGGCAATGAGACATCCTCTTCCGAGGCATCCATGCTCACTATCTATGAACTGGTAAACCCTGCACAACTAAAAACAAAGGAATGGTTAAAGAATACTGTTGTGATCATTGACCCTTGCCTGAACCCGGATGGCAGAGACCGTTACATCAATTGGTTTAACTCCGTAGTGGGTAAAACCTTTAACCCGCAGCGCCTGGCAAGAGAACACCGGGAGCCCTGGCCGGGAGGAAGGACCAATCACTATAATTTTGACCTGAACCGGGACTGGGCCTGGCAAACACAAGTAGAAAGCCAGCATCGTATTAAAATATATAATCAATGGATGCCGCAGGTGCATGTGGACTATCATGAGCAGGGAATCAATGAGCCCTATTATTTTGCCCCGGCTGCTGAACCTTTTCATGAAGTAATTACACCGTGGCAACGGGAGTTTCAAACCACCATTGGAAAAAATCATGCAAAATATTTTGATGCCAATGGCTGGTTGTATTTTACCAAAGAAAGATTTGACCTGTTATATCCTTCCTACGGCGATACCTATCCAACTTATAATGGCAGTATTGGGATGACCTATGAACAGGGTGGAATCGGCGCCGGACTTGGTATTATTAATGAAGATGATGACACCCTTACCCTGGTTGACAGGGCACAACACCACTTTACCACCTCACTCAGTACGGTGGAAATTTCTTCTCTCAATGCGGGTAAACTGGTAAAGGAATTCCGCAAATTTTTCAATGATGCTGTCACTGCCGGAATGGGAGAACACAAAACGTATGTAGTAAAATATGATGCCCGCCAACAGGAAAGAATTGAGAAACTGGTTGAACTGTTAGATAAAAATGGCATTCAGTACACAACCGGAAATGGTGCGACATCCAAAGGAATTAATTATATAACCGGTAAGGAAGAAACATTTACAGCAGGTGCCAATGATATTGTAGTATCTGTATTGCAGCCCCGTTCGGCGATGGTAAAAGTTTTATTTGAACCAAAATCTAAACTGTCTGATTCTGCTACCTATGATATCACTGCCTGGTCATTACCCTATGCGTATGGTGTAAATGCATTTGCATCAAAAGATAAAATTACAGGAGCAGGAGCTTATGCAGTTCCGGCTAAAGTAAGTAATGCCGAAACAGAATATGGGTATGTAATTCCATGGAGTGGTGTAAAAGCAGCAAAGACCGTTGGCCATTTATTGCAGAAAGGAATACTGCTTCGTTTTGCAGAACAGGCATTTGAGGTGAACGGAAATAAATTTGACCGTGGTGCTGTTATCGTATTAAGAACAGCGAATAAAAAATTCGGAAAGGATCTCTGGAATATAGTGAGGGAAACAGCAAACGCTGATGGTGTACAGTTGTATCCGGTGTCAAGCGGTTTCGTTGATAAGGGTTTTGATTTTGGAAGCGATATGGTTCATCCGCTGAAAGCACCCAGCGTAGTATTATTGACTGGTGAAGGGATTGGCAGTAATGCTGCCGGTGAAATATGGCATTTCTTTGACCGGCAGCTGGATTACCCGGTTACACTTATAAACAGTAATGATATCAGCCGTGTCAACTGGAATGATATTGATGTATTGATCATGCCGGATGGTAATTACCGGTTCTTAACTAATAAAGAGGAGCTGGAAGCATTTAAGTCCTGGATCAATAAGGGAGGAAGAGTGGTGGCACTGGAGAGTGCCGTAGCACAGTTGGCGAAAGCAGAAATGGGTATAAAGCAAAAGAAACCGGAGGAAGCAGAAGCAGATAAGAAAGAAAAAAGCGAAAACTATGATGCATTAAAAGAGTACCAGGGCCGTGAAAGAGATGCCATTACGGGGTTCACACCCGGTTCTATCTGGAAAGTGAAGTTGGACAACTCGCATCCGCTGGCTTTTGGGTACCCGGATTATTATTATACCTTAAAGATGGATGATAATATTTATGAGTTCATGAAAGAGGGTGGCTGGAATGTTGGGGTGATCAAAAAGGAAAACCAGGTAGCAGGTTTTGTTGGGGCAGGATTGCAATCCAAATTGAAGGATGGTTTGTTATTTGGTGTGCAGCAAATGGGAGGCGGCAGTATCAGCTATCTGACCGATAATCTTCTGTTCCGCAACTTTTGGGAAAACGGAAAACTGATGTTTTGCAATGCCGTTTTTTTGGTGGGCCAATAATAAAATAATTGACAGAAAGAAGAGGCTTTCTCAAAAGCAAACAAATTTGTCACATTGAGTTTATCGAAATGCGTACAAATTTGTTTGCCAATCATTGTTATATTTCGACAATGCTCAATATGACAATGATTGAGGCTTTTGAGGCAGCCTCTTCTTTTATATGGAAGGTTCAGCTGCTTTTTGAACAAACACTATATTCGCTTATTAAACCAATGTAATGAAAAGAAAAATTGTGACAGTGTTCGCTTTCCCTCTTTTATTTACAGCCCAGCTATTGGCACAATCTCCGCAAAGCTGGTCTTCCGCTGATATGTACCAGGCACTCCGCAAGCTGAATGTGCTTGGGTCGGTATTATATGTAGCTGCACATCCGGATGATGAGAACACAAGATTGATTGCTTATTTGTCAAAGGATAAATTATACCGGACCGGCTACTTATCGATGACAAGGGGTGATGGTGGTCAAAACCTTATCGGTGAAGAACAGGGTATCGAGTTGGGGATGATCAGAACCCAGGAGCTGTTAGCTGCCAGGAGAATTGATGGAGGGGAACAGTTTTTTACCAGGGCTTATGATTTTGGTTATTCCAAAACACCACAGGAAACATTTAACAAATGGGACAAAGAAAAAATATTGAGTGATGTGGTATGGGTGATACGAAAGTTTCAGCCGGATGTTATTATTAACCGCTTTCCTGCTACTGGTGAAGGCGGACACGGACATCACACGGCGTCCGGAATCCTGGCGAACGAAGCATACGAAGCTGCTGGTGACCCCGGTCGTTTTCCCGAGCAATTGAAATTTGTTTCGGTATGGAAAGCCAAAAGGGTATTATGGAATACATTCAACTTTGGCGGGACAAATACAACAAGAGATGATCAGTTTAAGATTGATGTAGGCGGATATAATCCTTTATTGGGAAAAAGTTATGGAGAGATTGCTGCTGAAAGCCGCAGTCAGCATAAAAGCCAGGGCTTTGGTGTGCCGGCTTCCAGGGGTGAATCATTGGAATTCTTTAAGGCCACACAAGGGGAACAACCGGTAAGTGATTTAATGGAAGGAGTGGAGCTGTCATGGAAAAGGGTTGCTGGCGGTGAGGCAATTGGAAAAAAGATTGACAGCCTCATCTCAACTTTTGATCTCCTGCATCCTGAAAGATCGGTAGAGGGCCTGGTTAAATTATATACGGCAATTAATAATCTTCCTGATAGTTACTGGAAAACACAAAAGTCGGGAGAAGTATACCAGCTGATTGCACAATGCAGTGGTTTGTTTTTAGATGTTACTACTACGGATCAGTTTGCCGTGCAGACTGACTCTATCCGGTTGAATTTTTCTTTCAATAATCGCCTCGGAACTGAGGCGGTGCTTCAAAAAGTACAGGTTGATAATTTTGATTCTGCTTTTTTAAGAACATTGGAGAAAAATAAGAACATTAATTTTTCAAAGACTTTATTTGTGCCGGCCAATAAACCTGTTACCCAGCCTTACTGGCTGGTGAATAAAATGGCTGAAGGATATTTTAATGTGAAGGATCAGTTGTCCATTGGTCAACCGGATGTTGATCCTGCCTATTCTGCTTTTATCCAGGTAAAAATATTTGGAGTACGGTTCACTTTTATGCGAACAGTCCGGTATAAATTCACCGACCCGGTAAAAGGTGAGTTGTACCAGCCATTGGTAGTTATTCCACCAGTCATCATCACTCCCGTGGAGGATATGAAAATTGTAACTGGTGATAAAATAAACCTGAAAGGGTCTGTCACGGTAAGAGGTATGAAGAAAGGGTTCTCCGGTACGATGCAGGCCATTTCAGATACTACAGGTAAAGCCTTGAAGAATGTTTTCATCAAAAACAATACGATCAGTATCAGTACAAAAAATCAGCTTACAGAAGTTGATTATACCGGCGAGGCAGAAAAAAAGAATGAGGATATACGTTTTGGAATTTCATCAGGTGAAGGAAATCATATTGCTGATGACAGGCACGAGATCAGGTATGATCATATTCCTTTTATTAATTACTTCCATAAAGCAGTTGTTGCCGTAAAGTATATTGACTTAAAAACGTATAACAAAAGGATTGGTTACATCACAGGTGCCGGAGACAAGGTCCCGGAGTCGCTGGAGCAGATGGGCTATGAAGTGATACTGCTGACAGATAAAGAACTTTCAAGAAATAACCTGGGTCAATATGATGCGATCATTACGGGTGTAAGGGCTTACAATACTCATGATTGGATGAACAAGCATTACGAAAAGCTGATGAAGTATGTGAATGAGGGAGGAAACCTGATCGTTCAGTATAATACCAGTAACCAGATCGGCCCGGTACGAGCCAAAATAGGACCTTATAATTTTAATATTACCCGTACAAGGGTTACAGATGAGAATGCACCTGTTACCTTGTTAAAACCGGAACATCCTGTTTTCAATTTCCCTAATAAGATCTCTGGTGATGATTTTAAAGGATGGATACAGGAAAGAAGTATTTATCATGCAACAGATACATCAGGAAAATTTGAGAAACTGGTTGGTATGGCGGATCCGGGAGAAAAGTCAGATGATGGAAGTTTGCTCGTGGCGAAATATGGGAAGGGTTGGTTTACTTATACCGGTATTGTATTTTTCAGGGAGCTGCCTGCCGGTGTTCCCGGTGCTTACAGGCTGCTGGCCAATATTATTGCACTGAATAAGAAAAAAGGATTTTGATGGCAAATAATTCTAAACCCTCTGTACGAAGAGGAGAGATGGCTTTCATCTTTGCAATAATAATCGGATTGGTAATTGGAATCCTGATAAAGAAAGTGAGAATAGGTATAATAATAGGACTTATTTTAGGTTCATTAATTGTCTTTACGGGTTGGTTGCGAACCACCCGGAAATAAATAGATGCAAACACCGGATAACGATAAGGCGCCATTATTTAAAAGCTGGAAAGGCTGGTATTTGTTCGTCATCCTCTTCCTGGTACTGCTTATCGTATTGTTTTATTTGTTCACAAAACGATTTGCATGAGCCAGCTCGATTGGATAGTACTGATTGTTACCCTGCTGGCCATCATTTCTTATGGCCTGTATAAAAGCCGCACTTCCCGTAATCTTGAAGGTTATTTTCTCAGCAACCGGAGTATGCCTTGGGGGCTGGTGTTATTGAGTATCATGGGCACACAGGCAAGTGCTATTACTTTTTTATCTGCGCCGGGACAGGCTTACACTGATGGGATGCGGTTTGTGCAATATTATTTTGGTCTGCCGCTGGCCATGATCGTTATCTGTATTTTTTTCGTCCCCATTTTCAGTAAACTAAAAGTTTTTACAGCGTATGAATACCTGGAGAACCGGTTTGATGGAAAAACAAGAACACTGACATCATTTTTATTTCTTTTGCAAAGAGGGCTGTCAACCGGTATCAGTGTATTTGCACCTTCTATCATTCTTTCCTCTTTATTCGGTTGGAACATTTATTATACCAATATACTGATGGGCGGGTTGCTAATTATTTATACGATGAGTGGCGGAGCCAAAGCGGTGGCCTATACTCAGCAACTACAATTGCTTATTATTTTCACAGGAATGTTTCTTGCCGGGTATATGGTAGTGAATATGTTGCCGGCTAATGTGAGTTTTGCAGATGCATTACAGGTAAGTGGTAAATTAGGTAAGCTAAATGTGATCACAACCGGATTTGAGAATGGTAAGTTCAACTGGAGTGATCAGTATAATTTACTCAGTGGTCTGATCGGCGGTTTTTTCCTGGCACTATCTTATTTTGGTACCGACCAGAGCCAGGTAGGCCGGTATCTTACTGCAAAATCATTAAGAGAAAGCCGGCTTGGTTTGTTGATGAATGGCCTGGTAAAAGTGCCCATGCAGTTTGCTATCTTATTGATAGGTGCATTGGTATTTACTTTTTATCAATTCAATACAGCGCCTATATTTTTTAACGAGGTGCAGGTAAAGAAACTGGAGCAGTCTGCCTACAAGGATTCCTTTGTGCTGGTGCAGCAACAGTATGAGGCCATTACGGCACAGAAGCATCAAATGGTGATTGCTTATTCAACAGCCACAGATAATGGCGATGAGGTAACAGAAGAATCATCATTAGCAAGCTTGCGCAGCCTGCAAAAGAATGCAGACAGCCTGCGGGGAAAAGTAAAAGGCTGGTTGAACAGCAAACAGGTGGGTGGTGATGGTAACGATACCAACTACATCTTTCTCCGGTTTGTGGTAGATCATTTGCCTGTTGGATTGGTAGGCCTGTTAATAGCCATCATTTTTCTTGCTTCCTGGGGAAGTATTGCTGCGGCTATCAATTCACTTTCCTCTTCCACCATGGTTGACTTTCACCGGCGATTTACAAAAAAAGAAGAAACTGGCGAAACCGAATACAGGTTGTCTAAATGGTACACCCTGGCATGGGGTGTGTTTTGTATTATCGTAGCCATGTTTACCTACAATATTGGTAATAGCCTGATAGAAGCCGTTAATGTGTTAGGTTCGCTTTTTTATGGCGTTATTCTGGGCGTATTTCTCGTTGCCTTTTTTATCAAAAGAATTACCAATGGTAGTGTTGTTTTTTGGGCAGCGCTACTCGCAGAATTACTGGTACTGACAGTTTTCATTTTGACGAAGACGGGTGTTTTTAAAATGGGCTTTCTATGGCTGAATCCTATAGGGGCCTTTGGGGTTATTTTCTTTGCTTTATTGCTTGAAAGAATATACAAGCAAAAAGAAAGCCCTGCTATATAAGCAAGGCTCTCCGGGGAATAAGAATATTGCGAAGCACTTATTTATTCAACTCAGCTAATAATTTTTCGTTCAGCGTTACATAGTCGCCATTCTTGGCTGCAGCAGCCAGTTCTTTAGATTTTTCTGCGGCTGCTTTTGCTTCTGCTTTTTTGCCCAGCTTAGCCAGGCAATTTGCTCTCTGGTGATGAATCCAGAAAGCTGAAGGATTTTGTTCTACAGCCTTGTCAAACCATGTAAGTGCCTGGTTCAGATCTTTGCCATTATCCATATAATACATAGCAGCATTGAAATAAGGACGGTTGTCCTTGTTCATCAGGTTATCTATCTGCGCCATTACTTTTCCATCTACATCAGTTGTAATGGGCAGCGCTACCGCCGTGTTATCCCACATGATATGCAGTTCGCAGCTAGTTGGTTTTACATCGGCGAATTGCATGGTAAAGGTTTCTACTTTCTCACCCATTTTCATGGTTTTCACTTCCACTCTTGCCACATCACTTTCCTGTTTGTAAGCAGCCGGGCTGGTTACATCCAATTGTTTGGTGATGATCAATATCCAGTTGTTTTTATCAGGGATACTTAACAGGCCATATTTTCCGGCAGGTACTTTTTTGTCACCGATAGTTACAGCATCACTGAATGTGATAATAGTGGCATTATTAGCTCCTGTACGCCATACATTGCCAAATGGTACGAGGTCCCCAAATATTTTTCTTCCTTTCATACCCGGGCGGGAATAAGAAAGTTCAATAGTGCCAAGACCAAAATCCTGTTTAATTGTTTGGGTGGTACTTGGAGCCGGTGTTTTTAACTGGGCTTCAGCCATCAATAAGCTTAGAGCCGCGATAGAGGTGAACAATAACTTTTTCATATTATGCAATTTTTGAAATGCGAAGGTAAGCGTATGGATTGAATACCGGGAGGACTGTTTTAGCTGTTAGTGAAACAGCTGGTTGAACGGAATGGTAACGGTGGTCCTTCCGTTTTTGGCATTACGTTTCCACTTTGGACCTTCTTTAATAAGGCGGATAGCTTCTTTATCACACTTTTTGCAGAGGGATTTTTCGACCCTGATATTAATGGGTTCACCATTCCTGTCCACTTCAAAAGACACCTGTACCATGGCGGTGTTATTTTCTTTCGATTTAAAATCTTCCGGCATGTTCAGGTTGTTGGCCAGGTATGCATCATAGTTGTCCCATCCATCGGCAGGTTCGGGTTCTTCCAGCTTAACATTATTATTTTGTGAACGGGCTGTGGCATTGGGCTTTTGAGTACTGATCACTACTTCAGACAAACTTCTGCGGTCATCCTGCATCACTACCTGGTTATTTGGAACATTATTGCGCAACTGTATATTGCTGTTTTCAAAACCAATTGAACGTACCTGCACATTTAATAATGTATCCGGGGAAGTTAAATTGAAATAACCTTTTGCATCAGCATAAGTGCCTACATTATCTTCCACATTGGTAACATTGGCAAAAGGTACCCCGGTATTGGAGGCGTCCGTAACACGGCCACGGAAAATATTTGTATTGCGGTACTGATCCGCAGCCTGGCGGTTGACTGTTACCGCCCTGTTCACTTTTTGCTCTTTATTGTCCTGTGTTGCACTAATTTCTGCCAAATTTTTATCGGTATCTTTTTTAGCCGCCGCCGCAGTCCTTGCTTTCACTTCCTCATCAGCTTCCGATTTTTTTTCCTTCATGCTTTCTGTCCGTACTACATTTTCGCCGGGAACAATTGCAGGTTCTTCCACATTAGGTTTGTTCAGGTCGCTAGAGGCTTTAGCGGATGCGGAAGTAATGTCATTGCTTGTTTCCCCGGTAGTATGAGCCGGCACCTTACTGTCTTTTTTAATAGCAGTGGCTGGCTGGGTTTGCTCACCTGTATTAGTGGCAACAGGTGCAGTGGTAGTTTTATCAGCAGTTGCCGGCATTGAAACTGAGTCAGTTTTTTTTGCCTGTTCAGTTTTAGCAGGCTCTGCCTTGGCAATTTCATCGGATTTTTTATCAAATACAAATACATAAGCTAACACAGCAGCTCCGGCCAACAGCACTACCATCGCTGCAGCTCTTAACCAGGGAACATTATTTTTATTGCCGCCGCTCAACGGTATCACTTTGGCTTGCCCTGTTTTTTCAGCCAATCTTTTTTTCAGTTCTGCAATATCTGCTTCCGCATTTACGCCAGTCACTGCATACCCTTCCAGTGCATCGGCCAGGAAAGGATCTTCCAGTGCTGCTTTTTCCAGGTCATGCATTTCTTTTGGGGAAAGCAGACCCTTATGATATTTTTCAATATCAATAGCGGTGAATTTTTTTATGTTATTATCGTTTGCCATACGGCATTACAAAGTTCTTATTTTTTTCATTCATACTTCTGACTCCCTGTTCCCGATTCCTGACTCAGCTTTGTCCATACAGATCTTCAGATTTCGTCTGCCGTTCTGTATCAGGCTGCGTACCTGGTTCCATTCTATACCGGTGATATCCACTATTTCATTATACGATTTGCCTTCCAGGTAAAACAGTTTAATGGACTCTTTCTGCTCGCTTGTCAGGGTGCCGAGGCAGTATTCCAGTTTCCTGAAATTTTCCTCTTTTTCCAGCACACCATTCAGATGCACATTTTCCTCCGATTGCACAAGTTCCACCTTAAACTCAACGGTTTTCATGTTTTTTGGTGTCCGTAGCTGCATCAGGCAGTGATTTTTGGCCACCTGGTGCAGCCAGGCCCTGAAATTTTCCACTTCATGCTTCTTCAATTTGGTGACCAGTTCCTCAAAGATCAGCATCACACTGTCTTTAGACCGTTCCGGTTCTTTAAAATACTTAAGGCAGACACCATAGACCAGTTCCATGTACCGCTGGTAGAGTTCGCCCAGTATGGCCATGTCGCCCGACTCTTTATACAGAGCCACCAGCTCTTTATCGGTTAGGGAGGAGTGGGATATGTTCCTGATAAAAGTCAACGGCTTAAAATTAGCGAATAAAATTTTTATACCCCCTTATGCAATTCTAAAAATACCCGCATCAGGGTATGTAAATACTTTTTTATGAAACGAATACTCCTTCTCATAGTGCCGGTCATTCTGATCCTGCTGGCATTCCGGCCAATCACTTTAATAACTGTTACCGGATCAATAACAGATGATAAAGGCAGTCCTGTTGCCGGTGTTTCTGTTTTTGTCAAGGGAACAAAAACAGGTACCAGTTCCAAAACTGACGGTACGTACAGGATTGTAGTGGCAAAGGCTAATGATGTACTGGTATTTTCAGCCGTTGGAATGGAAACACAGGAAGTAAAAGTAAAGGGCCGATCAATTATTAATGTGTCATTAACCACGGCAACAAATAGTATGAGTGAAGTTGTAGTAGTGGGATATGGGAGGGCCAGTAAAAAAGAAATGACTGGAAGTGTGGCAACGGTTCATCCATCGCAGTTGTATGGTTCAAGAGGCTACGATCAGCAATTGCAGGGGAAAGTTGCTGGTATTTATATACAGGGAGAACAGGGGTACTATACAAATGATAAACCTAGAGAGGATTTTGAGCGGGAAGGCTATGATAATATAACAGAGAATAAATTCTTAAAAGCTGTTGATAACCCATTGTCTACTTTTTCTATTGATGTGGATGCTGCCTCTTACAGTAATATTCGCCGGTTTTTGAATAATGGTCAGTTACCCCCGGCAGGTGCAGTACGGATTGAAGAGATGGTCAACTATTTTACATATGAATATCCGCAACCAGAAAACAACGAGCCTTTTTCCATTAATACTGAAATAGCTGATGCACCATGGAATAAAAACCATAAGCTTGTTTTAATTGGTTTGCAGGGCAAAAAGATCTCTACAGAAAATTTGCCTGCTTCCAACCTGGTTTTCCTGATCGATGTTTCGGGTTCTATGAGTTCACAGAACAAACTTCCATTGGTGAAGGCTTCCATGAAAATGCTGGTGGACCAATTGAGGGAAGAGGATAAAGTTGCGATAGTGGTATATGCAGGTGCTGCAGGGTTGGTATTGCCGCCCACCACTGGAGAGAATAAGAATGAAATAAAAGAGGCGATAGACAAACTGGAATCAGGCGGGTCTACTGCCGGTGGTGCTGGTATCAAACTGGCCTATAAAACAGCAAAAGAATATTTTGTAAAAGGGGGTAACAACCGGGTGATACTTTGTACGGATGGTGACTTCAATGTAGGGGAAAGCAGTGATGATGCGATGGAAAGGATGATCGAAGCCGAAAGAAAAAGTGGTGTGTTTTTAACGGTGTTAGGTTATGGGATGGGTAATTACCAGGATGCTAAAATGCAAAAGCTGGCCGATAAGGGTAATGGGAACCATGCATACATAGATGGTATCACCGAAGCAAAGAAAGTATTGGTGAATGAATTTGGCGGTACACTTTTTACTATTGCCAAAGATGTGAAGTTGCAGATCGAATTTAATCCTGCCAAAGTACAGGGCTACCGCCTGATCGGTTATGAGAACAGGATGCTGGCTAAAGAAGATTTTAATGATGATAAAAAAGATGCCGGTGAACTCGGCAGCGGACATACTGTTACTGCGTTGTATGAAGTGATCCCGGTGGGAGTGAACAGCAGTTTCCTTAAAAAGGTAGATTCCCTGAAATACCAGCAGAATACAGAACGGCTGAGTAAGTCGTCTAATACAGATGAAATATTAACGGTAAAGTTTCGCTATAAAGCTCCTGATGGGGATGTTAGCAAACTGATTGTACACCCGGTAAAGGATAAGCAAATCCCCATTGCCAGAACATCCGACAATTTCCGCTTTGCAGCAGCAGTGGCACAGTTTGGTATGCTGCTCCGTAACTCTGAGTTTAAATCCAATGCTTCCTATTTAGATGTGATCACACTTGCCCGTAAAGCCAGAGGCAATGATGATGAAGGATATCGTTCTGAATTTATCAGGCTGGTGGAGAGTGCCCAAATGCTGGCAAAAGGAAAGGCAGAGCCCAAAGATGATGCTGATTCAGATGATAGCGAGCCAATGCCTGTCAATAAATAAAAATAAATAGCTAATCATTTAACAGCCGGTTAGTGATTCGGGGCTGGTTTTTACCGGCCCCTTTTTATTAAACCTGTCGCACTGAGCCTGCCGATGTGTGACAATAAAACTATGCTTATGAGAATATTATCTACTCTCTTTTTTTTATTATTTGCCGTAAAAGTACTGGGCCAGGTTCATACACCTGCTCCCGAAAAAATCGTAGTTGTAGCACAATGTACACTCCGACCGTTATCAGCGGGAAATAAAAAAATAGTACCTATTGATACGCCAAAGGTTATCGTAACAGAAAATTATTGGGGAGATGAAAAAAAATCCGGAATCAATTCTAACACAAAGGGGTTAACTGGAAAAGTATCTGGATTGAATGTTCAAACTGTGAATAAAGATGCCGGAGCTGCAAGGATAACACTCAGGTGTGGCAGAACACATTTTCCGAACGAGGCCCCACTGCTTATCATAGATGGTATAGTTCAGGAGCTTTCTATTTTGCAAGCGATTAATCCTGGTGCAATTAAAAGTGTTGATGTTCTAAAAAGTGCAGCGGCAACAGCCTTATATGGCCCGGAAGGTGTATATGGGGCGATATATGTGACCACAAAGAATGGGAATTGCAGAACCTTTGTTTTTAAGGATTTTCTTGATGGCAGTAAGATTGCCTGGGCAACTGTTTCCTTTATTTCTGCCGATAAGAAAGATACACTGATGTATGCAGCCAATGATAGCGGGATAGTGGTTGCTGATAAATTGAAGCCGGCTATTCAGTATGAAATAAAAATTTCTGCTGTAGGATACAAAAACATATGCGTCGATTACATAAATAAACATACCGGTTTGTTTAGTGAGATATTATTATCCAGGAAAGAGAAAGTGTGTGATGAAGTAGTGGTTACATTTTTTGGTCATACGATCAGATGTTATGGTAGTTGTTGTATAGCAGGAATAAGGATTAAAGGAGATTCAATAAATAAAAAAATAAATAAACCGGGGCTCAAAATCTTTCCCAACCCGGTTCGAAAAGGCGGGGTAATAAATATTGAAATCGAAAACAGTAAGGAGGAAAGGCTCGCTGTAAAAATGTTGGCATTGGATGGCAGAGTGTTGCTGGATAAATCAGTTCAGGTGTTAAAAGGTTCCGGCCGTTTTCAATTGGCTACCGATACCCGATGGGCAGCTGGAGTATATATTATCCAGCTGGCTTATGCAAACGGAAAGATTCTTGCATCTGACAAAGTAATTATCCAGTAAAACACTATTATGAGCAAGAAAATACAGCTTACCGTACCAACTCCCTGCCACGAAAACTGGGACGCCATGACACCTGTGGAAAAAGGAAAATTTTGCGGTTCCTGCCAGAAGCAGGTAATGGATTTCACTACTATGAGTGACCGGGAGATAGCACAGTTCTTTAAAAAACCATCCACCGGTTCGGTATGTGGACGATTTATGAACGACCAGCTGGATAGAGAAATAGAGATACCGAAGAAAAGGATACCCTGGTTAAAATATTTTTTCCAGATCGCTTTGCCGGCACTTTTCGTATCAAAGGTTTCCGCACAGAAAGTAATGGGCAAGTCCGCTGCACCAGATGGAAGAGACACATCGAAAGTGAGAATAACCACTGAAATGCGGACATTGGGAATGGTACTGCCCACCTGCATCAAGCCTGTTACCGGTGATACAATTATTACTGCAGTAAAAGGGGAAGTGACAAGTAAGCCTGTTGATAATAACAGCCAGGTTGTTGGCGTAGTAATGGATGAAACAGGAAACATGCTACCCGGTGCTTCTGTAAGAATCAAAGGGACAAGGACGGGGGTAGCAGCTGATATGAATGGCCGGTTCAGACTTATGGCTAAAACTGATGATGTAATAATTGTATCAGGAGCCGGGCTTGAAACAACAGAAATAACAGTCGGACAAAAAAAGGACCTATCAATTGTAGTGAAAAGGTTGCTTATTACGGGTGGGGAAGTGGTAGTAGTAGCTGGTATGGTTTCGGTAAAAAGAACAAAGAAAACAGATAAAACAATTCCCTTGTTGACACAAACATATAATGACACAGCTGATAAATTCTTTAAAGTGTATCCCAATCCTGTTCCGGCTGGCTCAAATATTTCCATAGAATGGAAACAAACCGAAGAAGGGTATTATTCACTGCAATTATTTAATCAGGCGGGTCAATCTGTTCATCAGCAGGAAATATGGATCGATGCTGAAGCAAGACTGCTGAATATTGATTTTCCTGCTGTTGCAGCCGGGAATTATTTCCTGTCAATCATCAGTAAGAAAACAGGAAAGAAGTTTACAGAGAGAATTATTATTCAATAATGAAGTATCATCTCGTTCTGATAACTATCAGGATGGTGTGTTTATTTTAGAAAAAGATTCCGGCTCAGGGCCGGAATGACATTCTAACTTTTGAACTCTGGATGAAACTGATCCGGCTTTTTTCGTAAGAATTCCCGGCCAAGTTGAGTAAAGTAAATACTATCGCCTCGTTCTGAAAACAATCGGGATGGTATAATTATTTTAGAAAAAGATTCCGGCTCAGGGCCGGAATTACATACTAACCTCTGAACCCCGGATGAAACTGTTCCAGTGTTTTTCGTAAGAACTCCCGGTCAAGGTGAGTATAAATCT
This sequence comes from Chitinophagaceae bacterium, assembly GCA_041738795.1. Lineage (GTDB taxonomy): Bacteria > Bacteroidota > Bacteroidia > Chitinophagales > Chitinophagaceae > JJ008. Next base: position 178,490 of record JBGSPB010000002.1, read on the forward strand.
CTGTGGTGGTGATGCTTTCATGGCCCAGCATTTCCTGTACTGCTCTCAGGTCTGCGCCGCCCTCAACCAGGTGTGTAGCGAAAGAATGCCTGAATGTATGTGGTGATACCGTTTTTTTGATCCCGGCCTTTAACGTAAGATCTTTAATGATGTAGAAGATCATCACCCTTGATAATTTGCTGCCCCGGTTGTTCAAAAATAAAAAATCCTCATGGCCTTTCTTTGGCGCACTGTGTACCCGGATATTATTTTTATATACCGTAATGTATTTGATGGCGCTGCTGCCAATGGGTATCAGTCTTTCTTTATCGCCCTTACCGGTAACCCGGATAAATCCAAGGTCAAGGTATAATTGAGAGATCTTTAAATTCACCACTTCACTAACCCGCAGTCCGCAACTGTACATTGTTTCCAGTATGGCTTTATTGCGTCCGCTTTCTGGTTTGCTCAGGTCTACCTGTGCAATGATGCTTTCAATTTCTTCAAAGCTCAGTACATCCGGTAATTTTCGTTTCAGTTTGGGTGCTTCCAGCAGGGTGGTGGGGTCTGTCCGTGAAATATTTTCTAATGAACAGTATTTATAAAAGGCTTTGATACCGGAGATGATCCTTGCCTGTGAAGAGGCCGTCATGCCCAGCTCAGTAATCCATTTCATGAACTGCTGCAGGTCTTTCAGTACCAGGTCTGCCGGGTGGACAAGTTTTTTCTTATCCAGTAAAAACTGTGTGAGGTGTTCAATATCCCGGAGGTAAGCCTGTACGGAATTATCCGACAATGATTTTTCTAATTGCAGGTAAGCTTTGAATCCTTTTTTGTAGGGCTCCCACATGGAGGTTAATTGGTTTATTTTTTTATAATTAATTAGGGAAACCTTTTTAGAGCAGATTCTTCCTGATTAACCAACTCCCAATTAACTAATTAACAATTTTATTCCAGCACAATATTCTTCTCTTTCTCCACCCAATTTTTACCAATAAGGATTTTTACCCATATCCTTGAGTTAGTAACGTTGACAGAGTCAATATGGTCGTGCAATGCATCGTAGTCAATGGGCAGTGGTTCCCCAAAGGTCATCATTGCTTTTTTGCCGCTGCTCATGTCTTCCACATAGATATTTCCCCGGTCAGTATTGACCACCAGGTTTTCAGCAATGGAAAATTTAGGATCAAGACTATTGATGCCGCTGCTCTTCAGGCTGAAGTTGGCATTCTTATCGTACGGTAATTTGATCTGGAAACCACGGCCGGTCATGCAATCATTAAAAAGTAACCAGGCATATTCGTTGTCTTTGAAAAAACACCGGATAAAATTTTTATTAATGTTAACGGTAGTACCCATTAAGTAAGTAAAACCTGTTTTACGGTCGGCTGCCATGCCTTTATAACTCCAGATTATGCTGTCAGGTAAACAATTCTTCGCGGTGATGAATACAGTTGGTGTTTTCTCGTGGGTCCCGGTAAATTTTATCGTATCAGTCAGGCAAACCGTATCACAAAATGTTTTCGGTGTGGTGGTGGATGATTTGCAGGAAACAAAAGAAAGCATCAGTATGGTGGCGGCAGCTATAAGAAGTTTTTGCATAATAATTGGTTTAACAGACTGCAAAAATAACCATTGCAAAACTCTGATGTAAAAATTCTTTTGATGAGTGAACTGAAACTGCCTAATCATTATCTTCGGGCTTATGAGTAATATGCAACCCATTAATCTGCGTTCATTCAAACAAAAAGCCCGTTATCAGAAAACGGGTATGCGCCGTTTCCTTTCCAAACTGGACAAACAAGCCCCCCGGGGACTGGATAAAAAAATTGCTGTGCTGGAAAAAGAAGTTTGGGCAGAAACTGACTGTCTTTCCTGTGCTAATTGTTGTAAGACGATGACGCCGACATTTACCAAAAAGGATTTGAAAAGGATATCGGCTCATTTCAGCATGTCAGTGGATGCATTCCAGAAAAAATGGCTGCGTAAAGAAAGGGGTGGTGACCGTGACTGGCTTAATAAAACAGAACCCTGCCAGTTCCTGGATCTGAAAGATAACAAGTGCAGTATTTATGAGATCCGGCCTGCTGATTGTGCAGGCTTTCCGCATTTATCCAAAAAGTTCAAAGACTTTGTACATATCCATAAGCAGAATGTAGAATATTGCCCGGCAACATACCGGCTGGTTGAAAAGATGATGATGGGTGTTAACTAGAACAGCGTTCAGGTTTGGTATTTTAAACCAGGTTCCAGACTAACTGAATATTGTTCACCTCAAAGAAACACATCTTCAATTAAAAAATACTCCGCTTCCCCGCATTGATGGATGGTGATTGAAAGAATGTCATATTGTATCCATGAATGACCGGGATGAAGAAAAAGATATTCATCGGCTGCTCTCTGCAGGTTCTTGAATTTCTTTTTGGTGACACTATCTTCCGGGTTACCATATGGCGATGCCTTTCTTGCTTTTACTTCCACGAAATGTAAGAACTTTCCTTTAGTGGCAACTATATCCAGTTCATGATATGAATGCCGCCAGTTGCGGTGCAGTATAGTATACCCTTTTTCTGTCAGCCATTTTGCTGCCATCTCTTCCCCTTCTTTTCCCAGTTCATTATGTGAGGCCATGTACTATCTTTACAACAAGATAAAAAAGAAAATTATTTATGCCGGGCATTTATCGATTGAAAGGTGTAGTTAAATATTATGATTGGGGTGGATACTCCTTTATTCCTGCCTTACTTAATATAGAGAATAAGTATCATCAGCCATTTGCTGAATACTGGATGGGAATACATCCGTTGGGCAATGCGTTGGTGGAAACTGGTGGTGTTGAACCCACCACACTCTCTGCTCTGGTTGAAGAGCTTTCTTTTCTTTTGAAAGTGCTGGATGTAAAAAATATGTTATCCATACAGGTGCATCCTTCCAAAGAAGAAGCAGCCATTGAATTTGCCCGGGAAAATACAGAAGGTATTCCGCTGGATTCACCAAAGCGTAATTATAAAGACGACAATCATAAACCGGAATTGATGGTGGCCCTCAGCGATTTCTGGTTGCTCCATGGTTTTAAACCACCAGAAGAATTAGGTAATACATTATTAAATGTGGTTGAATTAAGAGAGTTGCTGCCGGTCTTTAATCAAACCGGTTATGCAGGGCTGTATAAATTCGTAATGGAAATGCCGCAGGAAGAGGTGAACAGGATATTGCAGCCTTTGATTGACAATATTTCTGCAATTTATAAAGATAAAAAGCCGGATAAAACAGACGAAGATTTTTGGACAGCCAGGGCCGCACAAACTTTTTCTATTGATGGCAATATTGACCGGGGTATTTTCTCTATTTATTTTTTTAATCTTGTTCACCTGAAAAAGGGAGAGGGTATCTACCAGCCTGCCGGTGTACCACATGCCTACCTGGAAGGACAAAATGTGGAGATTATGGCGAACTCTGACAATGTGCTCCGTGGCGGGCTCACCACCAAGAATATTGATGTAAAAGAATTATTGAAACATGTAAAATGTGAGGCCACTTTCCCAACCATACTTCCCGGAGAGAGGAACAAAGAGGAAAAAACATATAAAACTCCGGCTCCGGATTTTCAGCTGAGTGTTTTTGAACTGGAAAAAGGGGATACCATTTCTTTTCAACCTGCAGAAGTGGAAATACTGTTACTAACGGAAGGAGTGCTGGAATTGGACGATGACAAGGAGATTATTAAATTGCAGAAGGGTGATCCTGCAGCTGTAGTATTCCCGGGACAGGTCGTTTACCTGGCAGCAGCCGCCAAATCCACTGTTTTCAGGGCTTCCGGGGCTTTCCACAATCGTTAATAAATAGCCCGGCTAATTGGGGCAATTCTGCTAATTTTGCTCCGTATTTCAAGAACTTATCAATAAAATGTTATGAAGAGCAACGGACGGTTAATTGTTTTTACATTAATACTGGTAGCATTAGCAACGGCCTGTAAATATTTCTTCGGACCTGATATCGGGTGGTCCGGTTTCTCTCCGGTGATCGCTATTGCTTTATTTGCCGGATTTATTATGAAACAAAAAGATATGTCATTTATCCTGCCATTGCTGGCTTTATTCCTTAGTGATGCTGTGATCCAGTTTTTATATAGCCAGGACCTGTTTCCTTATGCAGGTTTTTATGCGGGCCAGTGGAAGAATTATGCTGTCTTATTAGCAGCCACACTGATCGGCTGGGCATTAAAAGGCAGAAGTTTCAGCAGCCTGATGGCCGGAGCCCTCGCTGCTCCTACGGTATTCTTTTTGGTCTCCAACTTCATGGTGTGGGCGGCTTCTACTGAAGCAGTGTATGCAAAAAGTTTCAGCGGTTTGATGGTTTGCTATGAAGCCGGTCTTCCGTTCTACAGAAATTCCCTGATCGCAACTTTAGTATTCCTGCCGGTGATCCTGGTGGCATATAATTATTTAACGAAGAAGAAAGCGGTACTTACATTAGCATAAGATTTTTAAGAAAAATAATCTGAACCCATCAGTATTTGCTGGTGGGTTTTTTATTTTATTCTTCAGCAATTCTTATTAAAGAAAGAGAAGCAGGTTCTTTCGCTTTTGAGCATTGTTGGGGTAAGGGTTTAACTGGCTGTTCCTTCATATCCCTCATCATGCAGCAATTTATGATGGTGCCCATCTGCTGCTTCGGTAGCTAATTCATCGCAGCGGTTATTATACGGGTTATCGGCATGTCCCTTCACCCATCTGAATTTGATATGATGTTTTTGAGAGAGTTCATAGAACTCCCACCACAGATCCGGGTTTTTCTTACCGCCTTTGAAGTTGGTCTTTATCCAGTTTTTCAACCAGCCTTCTTCCCAGGCTTTCACCACATATTGACTGTCGGAATAAATAGTGACCTGCATTCCTTCTTTTTTCAAAGCTTTTAACCCGGCGATCACTGCCATTAATTCCATCCTGTTGTTCGTAGTGTGTTTATATCCCTGTGACAATTCTTTGCGGTGATGACCGCTCATTAATACCACACCATATCCACCGGGGCCGGGATTGCCTCTTGCAGAACCGTCTGTATAGATTGTTACTGTATTGTTCATTAAAGCTTTGAATTATGGGTGTAGAGTTAAGAGTTCTTAATAACGTAGAGCCTGCCCTTAACTCATAATTCTAAATTCTAATCTTGTATTTAAACTTGAAATACCCCTGTTCTTAATTCACCCATCTCTGCATTACAATTCGCTGCAGCAATGCCTTCAGAAATAACCTTTCTTGTATCCACCGGGTCAATTATAGTATCCACCCATAACCGGGCTGCTGCATAATACGGGGAGGTTTGTTTCTCATACCGGTTTTTTATTTCGCTGAACATTTTTTGTTCAACTTCTGCATTTAGCGTTTCGCCTTTAGCTTTACGGGAAGCCACTTCTATTTGTAATAATGTTTTTGCTGCCGCATCACCACCCATCACTGCAATCTTTGCTGTGGGCCATGCATAAATGAAACGGGGATCATACGCTTTACCACACATGGCATAGTTACCGGCCCCGTAAGAGTTACCGATGATGATCGTAATTTTTGGTACCACTGAATTGGCTACTGCATTTACCATTTTCGCCCCGTCTTTGATGATGCCCGCATGTTCGCTTCGGCTGCCCACCATAAAGCCGGTCACATCCTGCAGGAATACCAATGGTATTTTCTTCTGATTACAATTCAGAATAAACCTCGCTGCTTTGTCGGCACTGTCATTATAGATCACACCACCCATCTGCATCTCGCCTTTCTTATTCTTTACGATCAATCGCTGATTCGCTACAATGCCGACGGCCCAGCCATCAATACGGCCATAACCGCAAACTATGGATTTACCATAATCTTCTTTGAACTGCTCAAATTCACTGTCATCAACTATTCTTTCTATCACATCCAGCATATTATATGGTTTGCCATCAAAAGGAAAGAGCCCATACAATTCTTCAGGGTTCTTCTTCGGCGCTTTTGCTTTTACCCGGTCAAAACCAGCTTTTGGTTTATCACCCAGCATCGAAAACATTTTTTTGATATGGTCCATGCATTCCTGCTCGGTTTGAAACTTATAATCGGCAATGCCTGATATTTCGGTATGCGTCACTGCACCACCGAGTGTTTCATTGTCTATATCTTCTCCAATGGCAGCTTTTACTAAATAAGGGCCGGCTAAATAAATTGAACCATTGCCTGCCACCATTAAAGTCTCATCACTCATGATGGGTAAATAAGCACCACCTGCCACACAGGGCCCCATCACTGCTGCTATTTGAGTGATACCCATACCGCTCATACGGGCATTATTGCGAAAGATGCGGCCAAAATGTTCTTTGTCTGGAAATATCTCATCCTGCATTGGAAGAAATACACCGGCACTGTCAACCAGGTAAATTACCGGTAGGTGATTTTCCATCGCTATCTCCTGCAACCGCAAATTCTTTTTACCGGTAATAGGGAACCAGGCACCAGCCTTTACCGTCTGGTCGTTGGCAAGTATCACACATTGCCGGCCACTTACATAACCAATGCCTGCCACCGTACCACCGGCCGGGCAACCACCCTGATCAGCATACATCTCGTACCCGGCAAAGGCGCCAATTTCAATAAAGGGCTTGTCTTTATCAATTAAGTAACCGATCCGTTCACGGGGGGTGAGTTTGTTTTTCTCCCTTTGCCGTTCAATGGCTTTTTTACCGCCGCCTTCATATATCTTTTCCAATCGCTGGCGCATCTCACTCAATGATTGCTTCAGTACATCTTCGTTGCGGTTGAATTCGAGGTTCATAGTGCTTGTTTCGTTAGAACACAAAGATAGGGAAGGGTGAGGGAGTAGTTAGATGTGTGGTCAATAGTGGGTTATGTGTAATGAGTAGTGGTCAACCTCAGATTGGCCATCAACTTCTGTGAAGTTACAGCACAGGCCGCTTTTTACGAACTCTCCATTCCCATGGGGCAACAGGGTTTGGCTGTGACCATAGCCCTTTTTTTTCTTCCTTTGCTTTTTTTTCCAGTACTGACCATTGTGAATTAGTATCGTACTTTTTAAAATGCCAGGCCATCCCTTCAGATAGCATTTTTTCATTCACATTTACCCCTTCCACAAAGGCAATTCCTATTCTTCTGCCATATCGGTCACGATTTTTATATTCTATTATAATATCCTTCTTGAATACAAGGTTGCTCAGATAGTTTTTTGAAACAGTTCCATAGTCCTGCTTTTTTTCAGGTGCATCAATACCATGCAGCCTGATTTTTATTTGTTCTTTACTATCAGTTAACAAAACAAAAGTATCACCATCAGTGATCTTAATAACCTTTCCTTTTACTTGGGAGAAACTAAATAACGGAAGAAATAAAAAACAGAGTAGGAATTTTGTCATGCTTTAACCCCGTTTTCCGCAGGCTTGTAAAAGTAAACAAAAAGGGGCATGGGGTGCGACAAAAAATCTACCATTTATATCTGTCCCGATTCCTTCATCCGGTTAATTTTTTACGCTGTAAGAAAGATCAAACAGGAATAATATGTGCAGAATATAAATATTGCTCCTGTTTATTTTTTCTTCCATTCAATTTTACCGGTGAGAAACCCTTCCTTATTCATCGAAGCAATCAATTCTTCCTGGTAATTTTTAACTGAAGTAATGGCTTCGGTTCCATTGACAAGCAGGCTGACATCATGGGTGATGAGTTGACTGCCATTCAATGCGATATGATACAGGTAATAAGGACTTGTATTAGTGGTGCCGGTTTCTTTCAGTACGAGGAATCTTTTGCCATTCAGGGCTACCTGCCAGGCAGTAAAATCTTTTGTTTCTGCTCCGTACATCTCACCGGTCTCCAGCACTTTCATTTTATAGGTATTGTCTGTGTTTCCTTTTTCCAGTGTCACAAGGGATGCCTCTGCATCTTCGGTAAAATTTTCCCAGGTGCCGGTCAATGCCTTATCAAAAGGCAGGGCGGCAGAGGATTCAGCAAGGGGATAAGCACTGCCTACCGGGCATGCCGTGATGACAAAGGGTACAGCGATCAGCAAGGGTAAAGCGATACGGAATTGTTTCATAATTTTTTTTTATTGTTAAGGATACACAACGAAACTAAATAATACCGGTTAGTGTAATGTACCCTCTTAATGGTATTTATGCAATATTTTTATGTTTGGTTCTTGAATACAGAGTATTGCCAGGGTGCTATCATAGCAGCAAAATTCTCTACTATTATCTTACCCGGCTGCATTACTATGCCGATTGTTAGTTGAGTCGCCGGGACAATAAAAGATATCATGAAATTTTTAGTGGAGAGAATAAAAGTTTCCTTCTTCGTCGTTAACGTTACATTATGAAAATTTAAACTCTCATTTTACTGCGGAATAAAATAATGTTTGTTAAAGGTGGCTAAGACGCAATTTGAAGTTACCTGGTGGGCAGGATAATTACCAGTTCCTGTGGAGTCTTTTTTCGATAAAAATATTTATTTCATAATTGTACAACATCGAATAGCGATGATCTTATTGACTACTGGTCTTATTATCATTAATTTCAATTTCATCAATTTTTTTCTTAATGATATTCAGAAGCTCTTTTTTTCACTAGGTTCAATATTTTTCTCCGAGAATATTCTACCTACAAACTCCATCATATCAGCACGGGGACCCCGTTCTTTTCCAGCTTCAATCGGTTTTTTTGCAATCTCGAGCATTTCCTTAAAGGTGGCAAGGATAAAAACCAAAAATAGAATTACAACAATTGTTGTCAGTATGATGAGATCTAAATTTTCCATATTTATTCTTATTTTCTTTTCATATTGAAAAAGATCAGTAAACCTAGTATGGTGGGGGGCCATAATCCAATAAAAATTGCTCTCATCGGATCTTTAAGAATTACGTAATAATACTCGGAGATAAAAATCAATACAATAACCAGTACGATTAATAATAATTCTGATACTTTAAATTTGGAAAACATAGCTTATAGTTGTTTCGTTATCAGTTAATTCATATATAGTTCATCCGTGAACGTCTCAATTATTCATAGGAAAATCTTCAGCACAAATCAGTTTGGATTAGTAGAACATTTTTTCAAGGTTTTTGTTTAAAGTTTATAATAATATCTTCTGATGCAATTTTACAAAGAGTCAGTAATTCAATCCTGGGAACGATTTTACCGGGCTAACCTGATCAACAGTCTCAGTGGCTTTAAATCAGTTTGTTTGATTGGAACTGTCAATCAGCAAGGTCAATCCAACCTGGGGATTTTTAGTAGTATTGTTCACTTAGGTTCTGATCCAGCTTTGGTTGGATATATCAACCGTCCCCGTGGAGCTGCTCCTCATACGCTGGCTAATATTGAGTCAACAGGTGTTTATACCATTAATCACATTCTCTCTTCTTTTTTAGAAAAGGCACACCAAACCAGTGCTAAATATCCTGATGGAGTATCAGAATTTGATGAAGTGGGACTTACACCTGAATATATTGATAGTTTTCCTGCACCATTTGTGAGTGAAAGCCAGGTTAGATATGGCTTAACCTTACAGGAAATTGTGCCTTTAAAAATTAACAGTACTTTCCTGGTAATTGGAAAAATTCACTCCATCTTTTTGCAGGATGATCTACTGAAACCTGATGGTTTCATTGATCTGCATAAAGCCGGAACTGTCTGCAGTAGTGGAATCGATAGCTATTACAGCACCCAAACTTTAGGTCGTTTTAATTATGCTAAGCCCGGTCAAAAACCAGTATTAAAATTATCCCATGAAGAATAGCATATTTTTATCTGCCCGCTGGGAGTACCTGGCCATGTTTAACTATACGGTGGATCCGCAAATTTTACAAAAGCATTTGCCGCCTGGTACAGAGATTGATTACTTTGACGGTAAGGCACTGGTAAGTATCGTTGGTTTTTTATTTAATGATACCAGAGTGTTAGGCATCCGTTGGCCTTTTCATGTAAACTTTGAAGAAGCAAACCTGCGTTATTATATTAAACGTTTTGATGGTACCCGTTGGAAAAGGGGAGTAGGGTTTGTTTCGGAGATTGTTCCCAAACCTTTTGTAGCCACCCTGGCTAATTTATTTTATAATGAACATTACAGCACGGCCAAAATGGGACATCAGGTAGTGGAAAAGCCGGATAACTTATTTGTTGAATATAGCTGGAAAAAAGGAAATCAACACCGGAATGTTATGCGGGTTAATGCCACACCGGAACTGCAGGAAATAAAAAATGGTTCAGCAGCAGAATTTATCTTCGAGCATTATTTTGGCTATAATCAATTAACAGCAACCAGCACAATTGAGTATGCTGTAGCACATCCCCGCTGGAAAATTTATCCGGTGACCAGCTTTTCCATTGATTGTGATATTGAACGGCTCTACGGGAAGGAGTTTGTACCATTCATTGCTGACAAGCAGCCTCACTCTGTATTTCTTGCAAGGGGGTCATCTGTAACTGTAAAAATGCCTTTAAAAATCAGGGGGATTAAAAGTAGCCGGCTAAAATAGAAACTTATTTTTTTTGAAACTATCTACTCAAAAGAAAGAGGCTGTCTCAGTAACAAACAAATTTGTCACATTGAGTTTATCGAAATGCGTACAAATTTGTTTCATAATCATTGTCATATTTCGGCTTTGCTCAATATGACAATGATTGGGCCTCTTGAGACAGCCTCTTTTTCTCAGTTATGAATCTACCTATTACTTGGGGAGCACAACGGTATCAATAACATGGATGATGCCATTACTTCCTTTAAGATCCGTAACAGTAACAAATGCAACACCACCTTTTTCATCTGTTAATTTTACTTTGCCGTCTTCTATCGTAGCAGTAAGCATATTGCCACTAACTGTTGTTAAAACAGCATTACCTTTTCCGGCCTTAATGGCTGCTACAACTGCATTTGCATCAAGGTTGCCAGCAACTACATGATAAGTGAGAATTTTTACCAGCGTTGCTTTATTTTCCGGCTTCAACAAAAAATCAACAGTTCCTGCAGGCAATTTGCCAAACGCATCATTGACAGGAGCAAATACGGTGAAGGGGCCTGCGCCTTTTAATGTTTCAACCAGACCAGCTGCTTTTACGGCCGCTACGAGTGTTGAATGTGCTTCAGAACCTGCTGCAATATCAACTACATCTTTTTCTTGTGCGTAAGCAGCATTTGATAATAAGACTACGGCAGCCAGGATGGCAGATTGTAATAATTTTTTCATTGATCAGTTTTTTTAATTTATTTATTTGATTTGAATAAAAGAATAACCATCCTGAATGGAGTTGGTTCTTGATGTGGACAAAAGTTGGATAATACCTTTATTTGTTTATGTTATTAATAAATACCATTCAAATCATTAAACAACAGGAGCTTCAACAATACTGCTGCTTGTCATTAATATCCACGATTAAGCTTTCCCATATCTTTCTTTCTGTTTGAAGTGCTTTTTTTCAGCGGTATAAAATAATTTATAAAGTTTGTTCAAGTTGTCTATTGGTTTTTAATGGATTTTTTAAACAAGCAAGTAACTGTTGATAATTTCTTTTTGAGATACTGCCTGTTGGTATGATTTATGGTCAGCAATATGGCTAACCTATTGCAATGATGTTTAATCGTTCTTTATTCCTGAAACAAAAATTAATAAGTATGACAGCAGTTAAAAATGTTTTGCCGGTTCTGTTTTTTTCTTCGTTACTTTTTTTCACCTCCTGCCAGCGGGAAGTGCTTTCTGCCGGAGATGAACAACAGGATAACCTGACAGATCCTGTATTCCTTGTTATTGATGAAGAGAGTATTGATAATGGCAATGAGCCAAACAATTTTTCCGATGTCAATGTGAATGACCAGCTGGCAAAGGTGGGTTTAAGACAGCCATTGGATTATTTTCAGAAAAATATCGGGAAAACAATCACCTTATATACCGGCCAGGTGGGTGATGAGGGTCTTTATGCAGTCAAACAAATTCCAGCCACTTGGAAGAGTACCGGTCCTACTGCTAACGGAACCAGGAATTATTTACTGGCAGGGCCTGGTTTAGGTACAGGCAACCCTGATGATAATAAAGAAATTTTGCTGGATAAGATACCTGGAATAACACCCCTCCGTGCTACCGGGTTGACAATGCTTAAAGGGAAAACAGTATTGGCAGTTGTATACGACAGTGATGTCAGCATCAATTATTCACCACTGCAGGGAAACCTGATGGGTGCAAACCTTGGTATTGTATCTTTTGATGTGCTGGAAGTGACAGAACGTACTGATGGTTCCACCTCATCATTGCCAAAGATCACTATTCGTATCCGGGATGCCAATGAATCTACTAAAGGTAATTTGCTCCTTTTTTCAAATGCACCAGTACCACAATCTTCATCTGAACCATTTGATATAAAGCCACCTGTTGCAGTGCCAGCAATTGTACTCACTCCTGCAGAGTGAGCTTAAGCTTATAAATGAGAGTTTAATAAATATATTCTTCGCAGTAAAAAGAAAGGCCCGGGTAATATTGCCCGGGCCGATTTTTTTACACTGTATGAGTAATGCAGGAAGTCTGCCAACATTTATTTACAGGAAAGCGATATAGGCCCTTACTATTTAATAATAGATAAATTCCCTTCTCCAGGTTGCCGTTTCTGTCTTTTCTGTTTTTGGGTCATAAGTATCAATGATCATACTGATCCAATTACCCATTTTGTCCAGCTCGTACGTATAATTGACCTCTGCATAATTGTTTACTTCGTTTTTCAGCAGGCCTTTACTATCATAAGTGTATTTGTAGATCAGCTTTTCTCCACTTGACCTCAGTTCCTGTGTTAATGTGATCAGCAGCATATTATTCTCCTGCCGGTACTGGTAAGATTGCAAAGACCATATTGTATCACTATTCAATACTATTTCCCGTGTCAGCTGCCCGTTTTCGTTGTATTCATACCGGGTAAAGCTTTTGCTGTTAGTTACTTTTTTCTCAGACACAAGGCCTTTGTCATTGTAAAGGTGAGTTATTTTGTAATTTTTTCCGAGGCTTGACTCTGTCACTTCACCCTGCTGGTTCAGCTTTTGTGTATAAACCAGTTTTTCGCCGTCCTGTTTATTTTCCATGACGAATTGGCGGGCAGTTAAATTATAGTTGAATTGCTCAATACTACGGCCGGATCTCTGCATTACATGTTTTTTGATATACCCTTTATTGTCAAAGGCAAGGCTGTCTTTATAATAGGGGTCGCCATCACTTGTTTCATTGAAAGATTTTACTTTTCCATTTAGTCCGAAATGTTCGATAGTGTAACTGAACGCTATAGGATTTTTTGGGGCAATGGCTTTTTTAATTCCTTGATCTGGTTGCGCTATAAGACCCGATGACAAGAAAAATAATACAAGAGTAAATAATGATTTCATTTTTTGTCCAGTTAATTGAATTTAAAAATAGGACAAATAAGGAAAGACGAAAATACTTCTTGAGGAAAGACGAAAATATTTCTTGAAAAATAGTTTTTGAAAGTGGTTGTCTGTTAATCAGATCTTGCATTCAAAAGATGTGATTCCCGGTTATAAGGATAATATGTTTTCCAAATACTGCCGCTGTAAAAACAGAATCAAAGGGTATGTTCAGGGTACTTCTTTTATAGTTTAAAATATTATTTCAACATGGCTTTTTTCGCCATGAGCATCTTATATATTTCTCCGATGACTATTGAATAGGCCCTGGGGAAATTTTTACTCTTTGCAACTCCCTGCCAGATGGCTATTTGGGGTAATTTAGTTTGTCACTTTTCCTGTAACTGAAGTATGTCCTGAATAAATGTTGAGCAATTACGCTGAATAATAGATCCACAACAGGATGGGTTTCCTGGAAGTTTTGATGTAATTGGTCAGTACACCGAGAAAGGAAGGCGAAACTGTTGGGCAACCGGCACTTTGAAATATATGATATGGAAAGACTTCTTTTTCCGGAACAAGCTGATCGGCATGTAAAACGATGGTCCGTTCAAAGGCTTTGCTATTAGTACTGTCTAATCCATACAATTTATAAGACAACCCGAAAGAGCCTTTATAAGCATATCCTATTTTGTATTTCCCCAGCGATGTTTTAAAACTGTTAGGTGTATTGGAAAACACCAGCTCATCATAGCTATTCTTCCTGGTTGAACCAAATCCATGGGCTACCAACGATGACAGTTCAATTGAATCCTTTTTCAGATTGTAAATAAAGAAGCGGTTTTTTCCGGAAGGGATGGACATATCTACCAGGAAACAATGTTCTGTATTGAAATTATTAGCGGCCACATATTCTTTCAATGCAGCGGCCTGTTGTTGTAAACGTGTAAGGGCCGCCTTATAAGTGGTATTGATTCGGTAAAACGAAGTATCGATGACCGGATTGACAGTGGTGGTGTCTTTTAATAGATCTGCCGGTGTTGCCTTCATATGCGCAATTCCTTTTTCCGGGCCAGGGGAAGCATTACCGGGGCAAGCATTGATAGCACCCACAGATAAGTAGTGAAGACAAAAAGTGATAATGGATTTGATGACTATTTTCATTATTCCCCGTAACTATGATTTAAAAAATATAAATGGAATATGAATCTTAGAAAAGATAGTAGCCGAAAGACTAATTGATTATAAAGCTACTTCAGTTTTTTATATATGTCTTGTTAATATATTTTGTTTGACCCGGCGGGCAGCCACTGGTGTTTTGCTATTCATGGGCTTTCTCTTATGATTCAGGAGTTTATGGGTTATATCTTGCATTTCATACTAATGAAAATATTGATGGCGGTCAATGGACAATGTGACTGTATTGTATGGGATGTTACACCATCCTCATAGATTACCGGAGAGTATTACTGCCATCAAATCTGTGTATAACTGCTTTAAAATTCCTTCCTTAGAATCATCTTTTCTGCCCTACATTTGCGCAATTTGTTTTTACACAAACCCATAACAAAATGCACGACAAACCTATTCCCGCTGTTTTATTGTTAGCTGATGGTACTGTACAGCATGGCCAGGCTTTTGGCGCTATCGGAACCACCACCGGTGAGATATGTTTCAATACCGGTATGACCGGCTACCAGGAAGTGTTTACTGACCCCAGCTATTTTGGGCAGATACTGATTATGAACGCTGCCCACATCGGTAATTATGGAGTGAAGGAAGCCGATGTGGAATCGGACAGTGTAAAAATTAATGGGCTGATCGGCCGTAACCTGGAAGATCAGTATAGCCGGAAAATGGCTAATGGTTCATTGAATGAATACCTGAAGGCAAATAAGATCGTGTCAATAGAAGGAGTGGACACAAGGGCATTGGTGGCGCATATCCGCACCAAAGGTGCAATGAACTGCATTATTTCTTCAGAAACCACCGATATAGAAACGCTGAAAAAGGAGCTGGCTGAGACCCCGAATATGGACGGACTGGAACTGGCTTCTAAAGTGAGTACCAAAGAAGCGTATGAGATGGGTGATAAGAATTCAGCAATCCGGATTGCAGTGATGGATTATGGTGTAAAGCGAAATATATTGAACTGTATGGTGGAAAGAGGGGCTCATGTAAAAGTGTTTCCTGCCAAAACCAAACTGGAAGAAGTAAACCAATTTCAGCCACATGGATATTTTATTTCCAATGGCCCCGGCGACCCGGCACCAATGGATTATGCGGTGACTACCCTGAAACAAATATTAAAAGAAGAAAAGCCGGTATTTGGAATCTGTCTCGGTCACCAGTTGCTTGCATTGGCCAACGACATCCCCACCTTTAAAATGCATCACGGTCACCGGGGATTGAACCACCCGGTGAAGAATATAATTTCCGGCCGGTCAGAGATCACGACACAAAATCATGGATTCGGAGTAGACCCTGAGGCGGTGAAGAAAGCTTCTCATATTGAAATTACCCATGTTAACCTGAATGATCAGTCCATTGAAGGTATCCGGGTTAAAGGAAAGCCTGCTTTCTCAGTGCAGTATCACCCGGAAGCAACACCCGGGCCACATGATAGCCGGTATTTATTTGATGAGTTTATTGCGATGATAAAGGAGCAGCGTAATTAAAGCTTAAACCAAGGCTAAAGTTTATACTTCATTTGCATTCACGGATTACATTGTGGTCTTTGTGACTTGATCTGTGCTCTCAGTGGTTTTATTTATATTCGAGTTATGAAAATCGCTATCATCAACGGCCCCAACCTCAACCTGCTCGGCAAAAGAGAAACGGATATATATGGCAACATGCCTTTTGAACAGTTTCTTGATTCTTTGAAAAAGAAACATGCCAGTATTGAGATCAGTTATTTCCAGAGCAATGTGGAAGGAGAGCTGATCAATGAACTGCAGCGGGTAGGATTTGAGTACGATGGTATTGTTTTGAATCCCGGCGGCTATACTCATACATCTGTAGCAATCGGTGATGCCATTGCTGCTATCAAAACCCCGGTGGTGGAAGTGCATATCTCCAATGTACATGCAAGGGAAGATTTCCGGAAATTATCACATGTTAGCGGCAAAGCAGCGGGAAGTATTTTTGGTTTGGGGTTGAAAGGGTACGAATTAGCCATTGACTGGCTGATCGCTCAATAATTCTACTGATTCTTATCATTTTACTGAATAAGGATAATCATTTTTCAATCTGTTATTTGCAATAGTTTTGCAGTATGAAATTACCTGTTGAATATATGACTGCTGAAGAAGCTTTGGCCGTCATCAAATCCGGCCAGCGAGTATTTATCCAGGGCAGTGCCCAGACACCACTTTATTTATTAAGAGAACTGGCAAAAAGAGCCCCTGATCTTCGTGATGTTGAGTTAACATTCATTACCGTGCATGGTGATATTGAACTGGACAAACCGCAATATGCGGATGCATTTAAGATCAATTGCATGTTCGTTTCAGAATCAGTCAGGAATGCAGTGAATGAGGGGAGGGCTGACTTTGTCCCTGTTTTTTTGAGTGATATTCCTGACCTTTTCCGCAAACAAATGCAAATTGATGTGGCGCTGGTACAGGTGTCGCCTCCTGACCAGCATGGCTATTGTTCGCTGGGAGTATCTGTGGATGTAGCCCGCAGCGCCGTGAATACAGCTACACATATCATTGCACAGGTAAATCCAAAAGTACCCCGTACACATGGAGACAGCCTGGTGCACACCAAGCGGTTTACAGCAATGGTGTATCACGAAGAAGATTTGCCGGAAGTTGACTATGGTACCAAGGTTCGTGAAGATGAATTGAAGATCGGGCAACTGATCGCCGGTTTGATCGAAGATGGAAGCACTTTGCAGATGGGAATCGGAACCATACCAGATGCAGTATTAAGGTCGCTCCACAATCACAAAAACCTGGGTGTGCATACAGAAATGTGCAGTGATGGTATCATTGACCTATTCGATAATGATGTGATCAATAATTCGAAGAAAAGGATTCACCCAAATAAAACAGTTACCGGTTTTGCTGTTGGCACCAGACGTTTATACGATTATGTGGATGATAATCCGGCTTTTGTTTTCCTGGATATTGATTATGTAAATGATCCGCATGTTATCCGCCGCAATCCGAAAGTAGTGGCCATTAATAGTGCAATTGAAGTGGATATTACTGGCCAGGTATGTGCTGATTCAATCGGCACGAAACAATACAGTGGGATTGGAGGGCAGATGGATTTTATGCGGGGTGCCGCACTCAGTGAAGGAGGTAAACCTATCATTGCCCTGACCAGCAGAACCACCAAAGGTGTCAGCCGCATTGTACCATTTCTGAAACCCGGTGCCGGTGTGGTAACCACCCGTGGGCATATTCACTATGTGGTAACAGAGTTTGGCGTTGCATACCTCTTTGGAATGAATCTTCGCCAGCGGGCAAAGGCATTAATTGAGATTGCACACCCTGATGACAGGGAGATACTGGAGAAAGCCTGTTTCGAAAGGTTTAAAGTTTTTTAGGATTTACTTGCCCTTTGTATAAAATAAAGAGGCTGTTTTTAAATCTATATCGGCCTGAGTTTGCCGAAGGCTATTGGTTTGATTGTTAATATTTCGCTATCCCTATAGGTATCGAGACAATATAACAATCAAACCAACTTTTAAGACAGTCTTTTTTGTATTTACATTTCCGGGTCACTTTCATTATTATCTGCCGGCCTTCTTGTTTCCTGTGTTTTTTCCTTCGGTTTTTTCTTCAGCCAATCGGGATCTTTTTTTATACCCTGTACATCGTCCAGTTTAGTCACATACAAACTGCGGCCATGTGTACCCAATACCAGTTCATTGTCTCGTTGCTGAATGGCGATATCATGTACCGGAACTGATTTAGGCAATCCGCCATTCCATAACATGAAACTGTTGCCGGCATCAAAACTTACATACAGACCACCATCCGTACCCACATATAAAATGTTCTCATCTTTAGGATCTTCTTTCACTACGTTAATAGGCTCATTGGGTAGGTCTTTACCAATCGGTTTCCAACTGTTACCATGATCTTCACTTATATAGAGATAAGGAGCAAAATGGTCAAAGCGATACCCATTTAGTGAAGTATAAACTCTTGCTTCTTTATGTTGTGATGCTGTGACACGACTGACCCAGAGTTGGTTAGTATTCAGTTTAGTATTGGTGGCAGGTGGTTTTGTTCCTTTTTTTAGAGATGCTGCAGAGGTTGTTTGATTCAGTTGTTCCCAGCTGTACCCTCCATCAAAAGAACGATGGATATTACCATCATCAGTTCCAGTATAGATCAATCCGAAACGAAGCGGGGATTCAGAAATAGTAGTTAAAGTACCATAAGGAACATTACCGCTTACTCTTCCATTGGTCAGGTCATTACTCATGGCGATCATTGTATCTCCCTTATTCAGGGAGCGATACAACCTGTTGCTTCCATAATACAAAACATCCTGGTTGTGTTTGCTTAAGAGGATGGGGGTTTGCCAGTTGAACCGTAAGGGTTTGTCACCCAGTTCATGTTGCGGCCGAATAGATTTTTGTGCGCCTCTCCTGTCCTTGTTGTAGCGTCCGTATACGCCAAACTGTGAACCGGAATACACGGTAGCATTATCCCTGGTGTCTACCTGGGCCTGCATTCCATCACCACCATTGATCATTTTATATGCATACTGACCATTATCGATCCAGCCGATATCTTCTTTGTGATTGGAAGGACCCCACCAGCTGCCGTTATCCTGCATACCACCATATACATTATAAGGTTTGGCATCGTCTGTAGTAACCGCATAGTATTGTCCCAACGGTGGAGTGTTTGCTTTGAACCAGTTTGCTCCGTCATCATAAGTGATATTGGCACCGCCGTCATTTCCATTGATCACATGTGAATCTCTTTTGGGGTTTACCCATAAAGCATGGTGATCGGCATGTACATTTCCCTTATCCATTGTCTTAAATGTTTTACCGCCATCGGTAGAAACTTCTGCATAGAAACCGAGAATGAAAACCTTGTCAGGATTATAATGTGATGTATAGATCTTAGCGAAGTAATAACCATAGGTATTGAATATACCAATGGGTTTTTCATTTGTTTTTTTCCAGCTTAGTCCGGCATCATCACTGCGATATACTTCGCAACCGGCAATGCCGGTGTTTTGAAAACCATCATCACTGTCAAGGAAATCCCATAAGGCGGTGGGCTTTATTTTATCAGCAGCGACCAATTCTTTTACAATAGCAGCATTATATTTTCTCGGGAAACGGTTGGCCCTTAAAAAAGTGTCCAGCCATTTATTGCTCATTTGCGCAAATTGTTCTTTAGTTATATTCTTGAATTCCTCTTTTTTATACGTTGAATCATTTTTCTTAACAACAGCCGGTTTTGGGGTATTATTATCAACCACTGCGTACACGATGTTTGGATTTTTAAGATAAACTGTAATTCCAATACGTCCAATTTTATCACCAGTCATAAAACCAGAACCCGCTGCCGAAACCAGTTTCCATGTTTCTCCGCCATCATTGCTTTTGTAAATGCCACTGGTGCTTCCGCTTTCTTCAAACTTCCAGGCACGTCGTACCCGGTACCACATCGCAGCATATACTTCTTTAGGGTTGGAAGGATTAATATCGAGGTCAACACAACCGGTATTATCATCCACAAATAAAGATTGTTTCCATGTTTTGCCAGCATCTGTTGTTTTATAAACACCCCTGTCCTTGTTGGCGGAATATAAATGACCCAGTGCTGCCACCCACACGGTGTTGTTATCTGTAGGATGCAATTGTATTTTACCGATATGGTGCGATTCCGGTAAGCCCAGGTATTCCCATGATTTTCCGTTGTCAGCAGATCTGTAAATACCCATGCCTGCATACGAAGAACGGCTGCTGTTCACTTCACCGGTGCCCACCCAGATCGTTCTTGGAACCGATGTCCAGTTGACAGCAATATCACCAATGAATAACAAATCAAGGTTATCCATGATAGGCGTAAAGCTTTGCCCGTTGTTGGTAGTATACCAGAGGCCACCAGTGGCATAAGCCACATAGAATTCGGTTGGGTCTTCGGGATTGGCATCAATATCCACCACACGGCCGCTCATGATGGTCGGGCCGATATTGCGAAATTTTATTTCATTCAATACTGATTTGGATTCCAGGGCTTTCCGTTGTTCTGTTACTTTTAACCTTTCAGCAGCCGGGGTAGGCTGAACCTGTGCGAAAAGCGATGTGGCAAGGTGTAAATTGACAAGGGTGACAACAAAAGGAAGGAATATCCGGGTGTTACATCCCATTTTTTTTAACAAGACAGACATAAAAGCAGTTATATTTCGTTAGTAAATTGCAGTGGCTAACGGCTCCCGGCGTACCGCTGAAAGCTTATAGCTTCTCTTTCAAACTTACTAAACTATGCGATTGCTTTCCCTCCTTTTATTATTTATTTCCATCAATAGTTTCGGACAATGGAAAAGCTTTACCCTGAACAAACACGGCGATACACTGAACCGGGTTGATATGGATGGCCGAAAACAGGGCCCCTGGTCTGTTCGGGTAGATGACCTGCGGGGCGAAAGGGGTTATGAAGCAGAGGGCTATTATGAGAATGACCAGAAAGAAGGTACCTGGAAAAAGTATTCCCTGGAAGGAGTTAAGATTGCAGAAGAGAATTATCGCTGGGGCAAGCTCAACGGCAGGCAACAATACTTTACTTATAATGGCGGGTTGTTGCGGATAGAAAACTGGAGGGCCATGGATCCGGCCAATAAATTTGATACGGTTGCGGTTTACGATCTGAGAGACCCGGACAAGGAAATAGACAGGGTGGTGGTGAAGAATGAAGGAATAGCCATGAAACATGGTAAATGGATATACTACGATCCGAGAGAAGGTACCATTGAAGCCACGGAGAATTATGTGATGAATAAACTGCAAACCGAAGATGGCGGGATGCTGGATGATGAAAATATTAAGCCTTTAAGTGTAAGTGATGGTAAAACAAAGACTGATACGGCGGGTAAAAAAACCGTCACCAAACCACAAGCCATCCTGGATTACGAAAAGAAAAATTCCGGTAAGAAAAAAATACGGGTAAGGGATGGTAGTACGGGAAATTTGCCGAAGCCTTAATATGGTGGTCAGTTACATTTCTCCCTGACCGTGTATTCTACAGTAAACTCTTTTGTTAATTTATTTCCATCGATACCTGTAAATTCAATTAAGATCGGTACACTATAACTGCCCGATCTTCTTGGGGTTCTGGTTTTATAAATTGCAACGCCAGATTCATTTACGGGCACTTGTTTGTTGTTGATAAGGATTGTTGGATTAGCAATCTTGCTAAAGTTTCCGATACCGGTGGTTATTTCCAGTTTTTCCCCAGCGAATAAAATTTTTGCGTTTTGTCCTAAAATAACAGAGAATGCATCATAAAAGTGATCTGAAGAAGGAATCATTTCACTGCAGAAAATGACTAATTTATTTTCGGTTATGTTTATGTCATTTTCTACTTTGGTTAATAACATTTTTGATAATATTGGTGATTTATGATTGAAGAATCTTTTTTTGAACTCATTTTTAGTGATTTGCAAACCGGTAACAGTGCTGTTTGATAATAAGTATTGTCGAAATTCTTTATTTATCATCGAGTCAACTGATAATAACTGATGTTTATAAATTTCCAGACTGTCAAAAAGAGCATCAATTTTCTTAGAAGGAAGGGAAATGTTATCTGAATCAACTTCCTCTTTTAATTTGTTCAGGTAATTGTTCATTCTTGTAGTTAGTTCGCTTATTTTGTCGGCTTTTGGCTTCCATATTTCTGCTTTGTAATTTGTAGTTGGATCAGCAACTTTTTGCGACATTGAATAGTGTGTCCGTTCAGTATACATTTTAATAGTTCTGGCTGATGCTTCTATACTTGCAGTCAATGTCTTGTAAATAGCCTCATTCTGTTTTTGTTTTCCTGAACAACTTGATAATGAGATTAAAAAAAAGGTAAGAACAGGAAATACAAATGATTTTGTATAAGAGAGATTAACAGGTGCCATGTGTTCGATTTTCTTTCTAAACGAAACATTTGTAACTTTCTTATTTGTCTTGCATAGATCTTTTAAAATGATTTTTAAAAAACAATAACTGGTACTGCACTGCATTTCTCCAGTAATTCCAGTCATGCTTACCAGGCCGTTCAATGTAATCATGCGGTATCTTCAGCTTCAGCATCTTTTCATGTAAGGCATGGTTTACGTTGATAAAAAAATCTTCATTGCCGCAATCAATAATTATTGCAACAGAATCCTTAGGATAGTTCTCGATCACATTGATCACGGAATAGTTTTTCCAGTTCGCTGCATAATTCAGTGTATCACCGATCTTTTGTGCCAGTTGCCAGTTCTTCGGAAAGGGCTGCAGGTCCACGCCACCACTCATGCTGCCACAGGCACCGAAGCGTTCTGCATTTCTGAAACCTAAAAACAATCCGCCATGCCCGCCCATACTCAACCCTGTAATCGCTCTTGCTTTTCTGTCTTTGATAGTGTTGTAATGTGTATCAATGTAATCTGGTATTTCTTTACTGACATATGTTTCAAACCGTACCGTGGAATCCAATGGACTGTCAAGGTACCAGCTGTTATAACCGCCATCCGGGCAAACAATCATTAATTGATATTGATCAGCATAATCTTTCAGTTGCGGAACTCTTATTATCCAGTTGGCGTACCAGCCACCATGTCCGTGTAATAAATAAACAACCGGGAGTGGTGCATTTTTATCCGGCAACACTGTTGGCTGTATCACCACACATTTATATTCTTTTTGCATGGCTGTGCTGTAAATGCTTACAGTGTCTACAGTAGCAGCTTTAATAACAAATGATAAAAGCAAGCTTAGTGAGAGACAGAAAACTTTTGTCATGTTGTAAAGTTAAACGGAAAGACTTATTTTCCCGCAGATAGTGCTGATGGCTACGCAGATTTACGCAGGTATAAAAAATGAGAGGCATGATACATTCATGCCTCTCAACTACAAATTTTAAACTACAAAGTATAAACTTCTTTAGAACCCTTTCTTATTCTCCAGTGCTTTTTGCATAGGGTTGCCACCTTGTCCGCCACCGCCTCTTCTGCCGCCGCCCTGTGTTTGTTTAAAGATGGTGAACCTGGATGGTTCGGGTATTGTGTTCCAGTTATTGTTGCTTTCATTGATATCTGCTGTCTCTCTCATCGGGTCCAGTTTGATAGAAGCTACTTCTTTATCTTTCACAAATGTCTTGATCACTTTGTTCTCATTCAAACGCCACACCTGCACCGGTATTCTTTCCACTTCTTTGGTGCCATCTTTATAGGTCCATTCCAGAATGATCGGCATTACCAGACCACCTTTATTGCTGAAGGTAAGTTCATACATATTTTTGTTGCCATACTTTTCTTTTTCTGCATCACTTAATCCTTCAGGTTTGCTTCCCGGGATCTTCACTTCGTATCTTGCAGTGTCATATGGTTCAACGCCACGGGAATATCTCCAGTAAAAATCACGGATGGTTGTATCTGCATCTGTTTGAAAAGTTATCTTTTTGTCTTCCCTGTTCCTGATCTTGGAAATATCATCAAATGTGGGAACCTGCGGTTTATCAACACTGCGTTTTATCGTCATTTCATTGGTGCCGTTCGGTACTGCTGACAGGTCGGGCTTGGCATATTTCACAGTGTCAAGAGAGATATCACATACTTCAGTACTGAAGAACCAGCCTCTCCAGAACCAATCCAGGTCTTCACCACTGGCATCTTCCATGGTGCGGAAGAAATCAGCCGGCTCAGGATGTTTGAAAGCCCATCTTCTTGCATATTCCCTGAATGCATAATCAAATAGCTCACGGCCCATAATAGTTTCGCGGAGTATATTCAAACCTGTAGCTGGTTTGGAATAAGCATTGGGGCCATATTGTACAATGTTCTCACTATTGGTCATGATCGGCTCCAGTTGTTCCTTCGGTAATTTCATGTAATCTGTGATAAAGGCAGCAGGGCCGCGGCGGCTGGGGAATTTATTATCCCATAATTCTTCTGCCAGGTATTCTACAAATGTATTCAGCCCCTCATCCATCCAGCTCCACTGACGTTCATCACTATTGATGATCATCGGGAAGAAGTTATGCCCCACTTCATGAATGATCACACCCAGCATACCATTCTTGGTGCCTTCACTATAGGTACCATCTTTTTCGGTACGGCCAAAATTAAAGCAGATCATCGGGTACTCCATACCATTGGCTGCTTCGATACTTTGTGCTACAGGATAGGGATAAGGGATAGTGAATTTGGAATAAGTCTTTATAGTGTGTTCAACAGCTTTAGTAGAGAATTTTCTGTACAAACCATACGCTTCTTTGGGATACCCGCTCATGCACATGATCTTTTTGCCTTCTACTTTGGTTGCCATCGCATCCCAGATAAATTTACGGGAAGAACCCCATGCAAAGTCACGGACATTATCTGCTTTAAAAATCCATGTTTTTTTCTTTTCGCTTTTCTGTTTTTCAGCAACTTTGGCTTCGTCAAGCGTTACCACTTCCATTGGTTCAGTGGCATTCTTTGCTTTATTCCAGCGGGCCAGTTGTGCAGCTGATAGTACAGCAGGATAATTCTGGCACTCACCGGTTGACATGATCACATGATCAGCCGGTACTGTCATTTGCACTTTGAAATTGCCAAAGGTTAAAGCAAATTCACCACGGCCTGTAAACTGGTGGTTCTGCCATCCCTGGAAATCGCTGTACACACAAAGGCGGGGATACCACTGAGTCATCGTGAATAAATGATTGCCATCTTCAGGAAAGTATTCATAACCACCACGGCCACCACGACCCATACGGTCTGCCAGTTTATAGTTCCAATCCAGTTTAAAAATAAAACGTTGTCCGGCTTTCAGTGGCGCAGGTAATTCAACCCGCATCATGGTTTTGTTGATAGTAAATTTTAGAGGTTTACCGGCGGCATCTGTCAGTTTGATGATATTAAATCCATACCCATTATCAGTCTTAGCTTCGTCAATCCTGTCCAGCTGTTGCGGACTTGTTTGCCTGCTCATCGTATTGCTGGTCTGGTAATTGGCATTGTTCACACTGCTGTGCTGGTTCTCGTCTAATTGCAACCAGAGAAATACCAGTTCATTCGGAGAGTTATTAAAATAGGTAATGGTTTCGCTACCGTTAAGTTTCAGGTTTTTCTCATCCAGTTCACATTTGATATCATAGTCTACTCTTTGCTGCCAGTACCTGGGTCCCGGGGCGCCGCTGGCAGTGCGGTACTCATTCGGTGTGGGTAAGGTGCCACCCATCTGTTCAAATTTATTACCGTGATTGCTGTTCGGGTTATTATATATATTCTGTGCAAAACTTGTTACACTTAACCCCAATGCCAATAATAAACAGGTGATAAAACGTCTCATGTGGTATATTGATTTTTTAAATAATAGATTTTATTTCAGCCGTTTCACCAAAACTAAGGAAATCGCATTTCCCCTTAAGCAGTAAGGCAAAATAAAAAGCCGCTTTTTTTATGAGCGGCTTTTTGATAATTATGTAAGGAAGTCCCCTTCGGTTGAGATGTAAAGGGGTTAGAATCCTTTCTTTTCCTGTGCTTTCTGCATCGGGTTGATGCCCAGGGCAGGAGTCACATTCTGTTTTTGCTTGAACAATTTGAATTTACCCGGTTCTTTAATATTGCCGTACGTATTGTTACTTTCATCAATATCTGCTGTTTCCCTGAAGGGGTCCAGTTTGATAGAAGTTACTTCTTTATCTTTCATAAAGGTCTTGATCACATTCTTTTCATTCTTTCGCCATACCTGTGCCGGTATTCTTTCCACTTCTTTTGTACCGTCTTTGAACGTCCATTCCAGAATGATCGGCATTACCAATCCACCTTTATTGGAAAAGGAAATTTCATAAAAGTGTTTGCTGCCATATTTCTGACGGCCTTCTTCATTCAGGGCATCCGTCTGTGCTCTTACTACAACAGGATATTTTGTAGTATCATATTTTGCAATTTCCCTGTCATACTTCCAGTAAAAATCCCGAAGGGTGGTGTCCTTATCTGTTTCAAACACTATGTTCTTATCCTGCTTATTCCTGATCTTGGAGATATCCTCAAATGGATTGACATCCGGTTTGGGTAAACCTCTCATTACAGTGGTATCTTTTGTTTGTGAAGGCACTGCTGTTACATCCGGCACGGCATGTTTTACCGTGTCGATAGCAATGTCACAGGCATCAGTACCATAAAACCAGCCTCTCCAGAACCAGTCAAGATCTTCACCGGTGGCATCTTCAATAGTGCGGAAAAAATCGGCGGGTGTGGGTGATTTAAAAGCCCAGCGTCTTGCATATTCACGGAAGGCATTATCAAATAATTCACGGCCAACAATGGTTTCTCTGAGAATATTTAATCCTGTTGCCACTTTATCGTACGCATTTGCCCCGAAGTTGTTGATGTTTTCTGAATTGGTCATAATGGGTTCTAACTGGTCCTTTGGCAACTTCATGTAGTTGGTAATGGTCCAGGCTGGCCCGCCATCGGATGGGAATTTATTATCCCATAATTCCTGTGTGAGATATTGTAAGTAAGAATTTAATCCTTCATCCATCCAGGTCCATTGGCGTTCGTCACTGTTAACGATCATCGGGAAGAAAGTATGCCCAACTTCATGAATGATAACAAGAATTGCTGCATTCTTGGCGCCTTCTGTATATGTGCCGTCTTTTTCTGCACGGCCGGGATTGAAAGAGATCATCGGGTATTCCATACCCTGGTTACCTTCTACACTGATAGCGACCGGGTAGGGATAAGGGAAAGAAAATTTAGAATATGTTTTTAAAGTATGCGCTACTGCTTTGGTAGAAAACTTACTGTAAATCGGGTAGGCTTCTTTGGCATAGTAGCTCATCGACATTACTTTTTTACCTTCCACATTGGTGGCCATGGCATCCCATACAAACCTTCGGGATGATGTCCATGCAAAGTCACGGACATTATCCGCTTTATAGATCCAGGTTTTTTTAGCACTGTTACCTGTTTTTTTAGAGGCAGCTAATGCTTCATCCAATGTTACGATCTGAAGTGGCTCCTTAGCTGTTTGTGCTTTTTGCCAGCGGGCCATTTGTGTAGCCGATAAGGTTTGTGCATAATTCTGGCACTCTCCGGTGGCACCTACAATATGATCGGCAGGCACGGTCATCTGCACTTTAAAATTACCGAAGCATAAAGTGAATTCACCTGTTCCGGTAAACTGGTGATTTTGCCAGCCCTGGTCATCACTGTATTTGCATAGACGGGGATACCATTGTGTCATGGTATAATTATTATTTCCGTCTTCTGCAAAATGTTCATAACCGCCCCTGGCACCGCCAAAACGCATAAAATCACCCCGGGTGGCCAGTTTATAATTCCAGTCTACTTTAAAAACAAATTTCTGCCCCGGTTTTAATGGAGCAGGCAGGTCCACCTTCATCATAGTTTTATTAATGGTATACTTTAAAGGTTTGCCGGCGGCATCAATAAGTTTTGTGATATTAACTCCATAACCATTATCCGACCTTCTTTCTTCATAACGGTCAAGCTGTTTATCAACGGCTTGCTGAGGCATGCGGTTGCTGCTTTGGTAGTCGGCGTTTTTGGTGGTGCTATGCTGGTTTTCATCCAGCTGCATCCAGAAATAATTTAATACATCTGGTGAGTTATTATAGTAAGTGATCGTTTCGCTGCCAGTCAATTTATTGCTGACTTCATCTAATTCACATTTTATATCATAATCCACCCGTTGCTGCCAGTATTTGGTGCCGGGTGCTCCGCTGGCGGTCCGCTGTTCATTGGGAGTTGGTAAAATTGTCCCCAATTGCTCAAACTTGTTGGCATGGTTGGAGCTGGCATTATTCTGAATTTGTGCCTTTGTCGCTATTGTAAATGGCAGCAGGAGGCAGCACAATAACCAAATTTTCTTCATGGCTTCATTTATTTATTATTATATAGGTAAACGTTCTATTGCAATTTTCAGGGCCAGGCTAAAGATGGCGGCCGATAAAAAGATGACCCACTCACGACGGTTAATCTTTACTATATTGATAAGTACCTGTGTTACTAATAACAAAGTACTGACAACAACGATCTGCCCGGCCTCCAGTCCAACATTAAATCCAAACAATCCCCATCCAAAACTTTGGTCATTCGCCAGCATGAACCGGATGGTATTGGCAAACCCCATGCCGTGTATTAAACCAAAAAATAATGCCAGGAAATAATTGATGCGAATAGACTTTGGTGTAAATTTTTTTTGAAACAGGTTGCTGATGGCAGTGACGACAATAGTGCAGGGTATCAGGAATTCTACCCAGTTGGAAGGGAAACGAAAAACATCCATCACACTTAGTGCCAGCGTAAGAGAGTGGCCGAGGGTAAATGCGGTGACCAATATCAGGACTTGTTTCCAGTCCTTTAATAAATAAATGGCGGCAAGTGCAGCGATGAAAAGCAAATGATCCAGTGCGTCCCAGCTCATAATATGCTCCCAGCCTAAACCAAAATAGAAATTGAAATCACTCATACTTTTTTCTCATCATTGTTCGAACCATTCCGCTATTTTTAGCGTCTCAAACTGTAACAGGCTTCAAAATAAGCCCAAGTTGTGTAACTATGAAAAATATTGTGTCAATGGCAGCATCAGTCTATAAATGGTCGATTATTCCGCTTCTGGCTGTTATTTTGATAGCGGCACGTCCGGTGGTAGTGCACCCTTTTCATGTCAGTGTCATTGAGATCAATCATAATGCAGTTGACAAAACACTGGAGATCAGCTGTAAGATATTTACTGATGATTTTGAGAAGATACTGGCAAAGAATTACAAAGCAAAAGTTGATCTTATCAATCCTCCCAATAAGGCAGCGATGGACTCACTGGTCAAAAAATACCTGTTCAGTCATTTGTCCATAAAAGCAAATGGTAAACCTGTTTTATTTTCCTATCTCGGTTTTGAAAATGATAAAGAAGCTGCATACAGTTATATCGAAGTGGAAAATGTAGCTGTGGTAAATAAACTGAAAGTGACTACGAATATTATGTTTGACCAGTTTGAAGACCAGATGAATATTATGCATGTAACGGTAAATGGGAACAGAAAAAGCAGCAAATTGAATTTTCCGGATGCAGAGGCTAAATTTAATTTCTAACAAAAATTATTCTTCCATTTCTTCTCTGAGTTCCTTGCTGATGGTGACGAGCACTTTGTCTATACGATGTCCGTCCATATCGATGATCTCAATCGTAAACCCTTTCCAGTTTAGTTTGTCACCCGTTTTGGGTATTCGTTCCAGTTCATGAAGGATGAAGCCTGCTAAGGTATCGAAATCATGTTCCCCTTCATTCATCCATTCCGTTTTTTCAAACCGGGTAAGAAAATCGTAAAAAGGGATCTGCCCGTCAACTATATAAGTGCCGTCTTCCCGTTCAATTATTTCATAATCGGGTACATTCTGTTGCGGTATATCACCCACAATGGCTTCCAGGATATCATTCAGGGTTAATAAACCTAGTATACTTCCATATTCATCTACGATAAAGGCAGAATGTATTTTTGATTCTTTGAATTTTTCCATTACCTGGTACGGCGAATTGTTTTCCGGAATGAATAAGGCCGGTTGCATGATCTCCTTGAATAAGGTGTTGTCCGGGCTTATATACAGATCTTTAATAGATACCACTCCTTTAATATTATCAATTGATCCATCGCAGATAGGATATGCTGAATGTGTTTCCTGTAAAATTTTCTCTTTGATCTTATCTTCGTTATCATCCAGGTTAAACCAGATAATATCACTCCGGTGTGTCATGAGGGAGGTAATATTCCGGTCGCCCAGGTGAAAGACCCTTTCAATAATTTCCTGTTCTGCTTCGTCAATAGTGCCTGCTTCCGCCCCTTCAGTGATAAGCGTCTTGATTTCTTCCTCTGTTACAGCATCCTCTTTGGAACGTTTGATATTAAAGAGGGTG
Organism: Chitinophagaceae bacterium; assembly: GCA_041738795.1. Lineage (GTDB taxonomy): Bacteria > Bacteroidota > Bacteroidia > Chitinophagales > Chitinophagaceae > JJ008. The sequence continues at coordinate 208,943 of JBGSPB010000002.1, forward strand.
AAAAAGATATTACTGGTCCTGTTTAGTAACCAAACAATAGGGTGGGTGATGGTTCCAAACGTTTTCATGGGTCCTGCCACCGCTTTTGAAATTTTCTCCGACCGCAGCAAGCCGAATCTTTTAGGGATCAGTTCTCCAAAAATGATAGATAGAAAAGTAACCAGAATGATGATGAGTGTGGTGGAGATAGTTTCAGCATAAGGTTGCAACAATGGAATATTCTCAAATACCGGTTGCAGGTTCTTACTAAACCTTTCACCGGAGTACACACCGGTTACAATAGAGATCAACGTAATACCTATCTGTACAGCAGATAAAAATAATTCCGGGTGGTTGGAAAGTTCTAATGCCAGTTTAGCTTTCTTATCGCCTTTCTCTGCAAGGTGCTCCAGCCGGGCTTTCCGGGCGGAGACCAGGGCTATCTCCGACATGGAGAAAAGGCCATTCACTAAAATAAGAACGCCTAAAATGAATATATCCATCAAGAAGCCGGAATTGATTGATTATCGAAGATAGCAAATCTGAACCGCTTATTGAAGATCGTACCGGTTGTTACACCGAATATGACACCGAGAAGGGCGCCACCGGCTACATCCAGCGGATAATGAACGCCAACATACACCTGTGCATAGGCGACAGACAATGCCCAGGCAATTCCGATCCATGCCCAATTGCCTATTATATGTCTTAAGGTGATAAAGCCAAAAACAGCCATTCCAAAATGATTGGCCGCATGATTGGAAATAAAACTGTAACCCACTCCGCAATGTTCCAACAAGAGCCTGACATGCATATAAAAATCAGGGTCATTGCAGGGACGAATTCTTTCAATTCCATGTTTAAATACATAATTGCCTACCATATCTGTAAGGGCGATCGAACAAATAAACAGAAGAGACCACCAAAGTCCTTTTACTTTAAAGTTCATCAATACGAATACCAGTAAAAAAAGATAAAGCGGCGCCCATACAACCGGGCTGCGCCACAGCGGCATGATTTGATCGAAAAGCGGATTGGTCCATTGGCTGTTTATCTGTACAAAGAGCCATTTGTCCCATAATACCAGATTTTCCCAAAAATTTATTGCTAAGAAAGGCATTGCTGCAAAAGTAGGGCTTGCAGGGGATTGATACTTTAAAGCGGTGGTAAATAAATGATATCCGGTATTGCCATCCCCTTTTTAATTATTTTCTTTGTACTCCTTCATTATCGCCATTATTACATTTGAAGGGCAGAAGCTGATGCTGGTAAAATACAAAATACCAAAAACCATTTTATGGGTGGCAAATCTTTTTGTCATCTTCCTGTTGATTTTTACATTATTCAGGCTGGCTACTTTTATTGCATTCAAACCAAAAGGAATTTCTTTCGGGGATGTGATTCCCTCTTTTTTGATGGGTTTACGGTATGATCTGCGATGGATAGCGATCATACTTATGCCCATTGTATTATTTAGTACTTTCCCCCGATTGTCCCCATTTTATTCAGCACACAATAAAAAATGGTGGACATGGTATCTGGCTATTGTGACCTTTATTGTTTTTTTCTTTTTTGCAGCCGGGTTTGGAAGTTTTTCTTATAACCGGACTCCGCTGGATGCCGGGGCCATGAATTTTGCAGAAGACTTCAGCATTTCAATAAAGATGATATGGCAAACGTATCCGTTGATATGGATGCTGTTGGGGCTATTGGTTGCGGTATTATTCTTCCGCTGGATGTACCATCGGAGCCACTGGCAGGTGATCAACCGGACGGAAGGGTTGGGCATTACTCACCGCAGAAAGTTTTTTGTAATAACAGTGATCTTGCTGTGTTTTTTTATTTATGGTTCTCTATCATGGCCACCATTAAGCCGTTCAGACAGTTTCCGCTACAACAATAGTTTTAAATCATACCTGGCCATAAACCCGCTGCAGAACTTTGTTGCGACCCTTAAACTGAGAAAACCTGATTACAACGAAAGGAAAGCCAGGGAGGTTTTTCCTGTAATGGCAGAGTGGATGGAGTTGCCGGACAAATCTGATTTTTCTTATCGCAGGGAAATTGGCCCCCGCAGTTCCTCTTTTGAAAGCACGCCAAATATTGTACTGGTGCAATGCGAATCATTCAGCATGTATAAAAGTACTATGAGTGGTAATCCATTGAATGCAACTCCTTTTTTTGATTCAATAAGCCGGCAGGGAATATTTTTTGACCGCTGTTTTTCACCACATTTTTCTACTGCAAGGGCATTGTTTGCGATCTTGTCCGGGATCCCGGATGCCCAGTTGTTCAAATTTTCCAGCCGGAATCCGCAGGCTGTTCAGCAGCATACTATAGTAGATAACCTGGAAGACTATGAAAAACATTATTTCCTGGGAGGAAGCCCGGAGTTCAACAATTTTGAAGGGCTGTTAAAAAATATTGATGGATTGCAGATGCATACCGGAGATTATTTTAAAGCGCCTAAGGTTAATGTGTGGGGTATAAGTGATAAGGATCTTTTTCTGGAGGCAAACGAATTGTTCCGGAAAAAAGATAAACCCTTCTTTGCGTATATACAGACATCGGGTAATCACCGGCCCTATAATAAAACAATACCTGAAAGCGATACAGACTTTGTAAGGGTTGTTGTGCCGGAAGAGGAATTAATAAAATACGGCTTTGAATCGCTGGATGAATACAACTGCTTCAGGTATTCAGATTATTGTTTCCGCAAGTTTATTGAAGCAGCCCGGAAAGAAAATTATTTTCATAATACAATTTTTGTTTTTGTAGGTGATCATGGCCTGGCAGGTAATGCGGAGGCAATGTACCCGCCTGTATGGACTGAACAACGTCTTACAGATGAGCATGTGCCGTTATTGTTTTATGCACCTGACTTACTGGTTCCTCAAAGAAGGAGTGAAGTCGTTTCCCAGATCGATGTACTGCCAACTATTGCAGGAATGCTGCACCAGTCTTATGTCAATACCTCATTGGGCAGAGATTTACTGGATCCCGGTAAGAAAAATAATTTTGCATTTATTACTAACACAGCAGATGGTATAGGTGTAGTTACGGATGATTTTTATTTTACCCGTAATATCAATTCTGGGGAAGAACAGTTGAGTTCATTGCATCCCGGCACTTTGAATTATACCACAGCGAAAAAAGATTCGGTCAGAAAGAAGCTCTCCGCATTCACCACTGCCTTTTATGAGACGTCAAAGTATTTAATGATGAATAATCAGAAAGATTAGACTTTTTTGTCCGCAATTACGATCAGCCTTGGCGTTTTTCTGACATCATAGCTGTTGAATTGATAATCTCCGAAAACCTCCTGTACCTGCATACCCTGGTAACTAAGCATATCTGTAAAATCACCTAATGAGAATTTGGCTACTTTTTCGGTGTATTCCAATGGTTGTTTTAAAGCAGCATCAGTTACTGTTATTTTCTTATTGAAATGTGTTTCATCATCCCAGCGGTGAATAGCGTAGTTTGTTCCGCTTATTTCTTTCGACTCATTGTAAATAAGGTGTTCTTCTGCATAATGAACATTCAGGTAATCAATTACAAATTTGCCGCCGGGTTTCAGGCTTCTGGCAATGGTACGTATGGCATTATCATGTTCCCTCCTGGTTTTGAAATAGCCAAAGCTGGTAAAAAAATTAAATGCATAATGGAAATAATTCCCCCAAAACGGCAGCCGCATATCATGTACAAAAAAGTCAAGGTTGTCTTTTTCAAATTGCCTGGCATAAGCGATACTGTCGCCGGAAATATCAATGCCCGTAACTGTGAACCCCAGCGAAGCAAGCGTCTTACTATGCCTTCCTTTGCCACAGGCAACATCCAGCATAAGACTGCCGGGAGCTGGTTGTAAATGCTGCACCAGTTTTTTTATGAAGGCTTCCGCTTCTTTTTCATCCCTTTCAAAGTAGAGTTTGTGATAAAAGGAAGAGTTGAACCATTCTTTATACCAAGCCTTTTCTGCCATCCAACAAATGTACGGATGCACTTTTAAAAGGGGGTTGAATTTGAAAAACGTATTTTTGCCGACCTAAAAACAAAATTGTGGCTTTAATAAAGAGTATATCCGGAATAAGAGGAACGATAGGCGGGAAACCCGGCGAGAACCTTACCCCTTTAGATGTGGTAAAATTTACTGCAGCATTTGGATCTATCATAGCAACTGGAAAACAAACTACAAAGATTGTTATCGGCCGGGATGGCCGTATCAGCGGTGCCATGGTACAAAACCTGGTGGTGAATACATTGACAGGCCTGGGTATTGATGTGATTGATCTTGATCTGTCCACCACACCTACGGTGGAAATAGCAGTGAAAATGGAAAATGCTGATGGTGGTATCATACTTACAGCCAGCCACAACCCCAAAGAATGGAATGCATTGAAACTCCTGAATGGGGAAGGGGAATTTATCTCTGCTGAAGTTGGTGCCAGGGTGCTCGAACTCGCAGCCAGGGAAGATTTTTCTTTTGCAACTGTTGATAAGCTTGGAACGGTAACTACCGATGATACTTATTTACAAAAACATATTGATGCTATTCTGAAATACCCGCTGGTGAATGCGAAAGCTATTGCCAAACAGGATTTTAAAGTAGTAGTGGATGGTATTAACTCAACCGGTGCTACCTATGTACCGGCTCTATTGAAAGCATTGGGTGTAACCAATGTGATAGTGCTGAACAGTGAAGTGAATGGAAAATTTGCCCATAACCCCGAGCCATTGCCGGAACACCTTTCTCAATTATGTAATGAAGTGATTCAGCAGAAAGCTCATCTGGGAATTGCAGTTGACCCGGATGTGGACCGTTTATGTTTTGTGAATGAAGATGGAACTTTATTTGGTGAGGAATATACTTTGGTGGCTGTGGCAGATTATGTGTTGAGTAAAAGAAAAGGGAATACAGTCAGTAATATGAGCAGCACCAAGGCGTTGAAAGAGATCACACTCAAACATGGCGGAGAATATTCCCCCTCAGCAGTAGGAGAGGTGAATGTAGTGAAGAAAATGAAAGAGACAAATGCGGTAATCGGTGGTGAAGGCAACGGAGGTATCATCGTTCCTGATTTTCATTATGGCCGTGATGCGCTGATCGGAATCGGTTTATTCCTGAGCCACCTGGCTGATCATAAAAAAGGGATTAAATCGCTGCGCACTACCTATCCCGATTATTTTATTTCGAAGAATAAGATTGAACTGCATAATGGCGTGGATGTAAAAGCCATTTTTGAAAAGATCAAAACAAAATATAAGAACAACCCCATTAATACTGAAGATGGACTGAAGATCGGTTTTGATAATGACTGGGTACACCTGCGTACTTCCAATACGGAACCTATTATCCGCATTTATGCGGAAAGTGATTTTGAAACAAAGGCCAATAATATTGCGATGCAACTGATGCGTGACATTAAAGAGTTTAGTTGATGAAATTCTGTAAGATATAGGAGATGTAAGATGAAGCTAGTTTGAGAACAATTGCTTATGAAATAAGTGACGAGGCTTTGCCAATAGTTGAACCCAACTACTGCAAACGAATACCTGGCCGGTAAAATTTTATTAGATCAAATGTTCCGGCTTTATCGGTAAGCTTCTCACTCTTTTTCCTGTGGCATTAAAGATTGCATTTGCCACAGCAGGGGCAAAACCTACCAGGGCAATTTCTCCCACACCTTTTGAGCCCATCGGGTTGATAATCGGATCAGGTTTGTTTGGAAAATAAGTTTCGATAAAAGGTACATCTCTGTGCCTGGGCACCTGGTACTTTCCTAATGTGTCAGTGATATACTTACCGGTGGTATGATCGATCAGTGCTTCTTCCGTTAATGCCATACCTATGCCGCCTACGGCACCGCCGATCATCTGGCTGCGGGCTGTTTTTTCGCTGATGATCTTTCCTCCGTCACCTGTAGCGATGATTTGTTTGAGCCCGATAGCTCCGGTGGTTGGATGCACATGCACTTTTACAAAATGCGCAGAGAAAGAATTCATTGCGTATTTCTGGAACTCTGCTGTAGCCCGGGTCGATTCTTTTATAATTTCAATTTCGGGTTTACCTGCTTTTTGCAAAAGCTCAGTGAAGGAAACTTTTTGCTGGCTGTCCTTTTTTGATACAATATATCCATCTGCTATTCCCAGCTCTTCCACAGCAATTGTTGAAAAAGAGGGCATAGTTGTTCTTACGAGTTCTTTTAATGCCTGCTTCATTGCTTCACAGGCAATGCTTACACCTGAACCCAATGTAGAGGTGGTAGTGGAGCCGCCCTGTGTAGGCCCGGGCGGGAAATCAGTATCACCCAACTGGAACTTAATTTTACCCGCAGGCATTTGCATTACTTCCGCTGCTACTTTGACCATAGTAGTGGCCGTTCCCGGCCCCATATCGCTAACAGCACTCTGCAGTATCAATGTACCATCATTTTTAAGAATGGCTTTAACTGTGGCATTCCCTCTGCCTGCACCGAATACACCACCAGCCATGCCATAACCAACCAGCATTCCGTTCTCTTGCAGTGAACGGGGGACTGAAGGACGTTTGTGCCAACCGATCATTTCTTTCCCGGCTGTATAGCATTCTTTCAGGAATTTACTTGTCCAGGGTAGTTTACTAACCGGGTGAACTTCTGCATAATTTTTAATTCGTAACTCAACCGGGTCCATATTTAATTTATATGCCAGTTCATCCAGGGCACATTCCAATGCGAAAGCCCCGGTGGCTTCACCCGGCCCTCTCATCCAGGTTGGAGTGTTGATATCAAGTGGTAATATTTTGTAGCTGGTATTTACATTCGGGCACTCATATAAAAATTGTGCTGCATTTACTATTCCTTCCCTGAAATCTTCATAACGGGATGTATTGCTGATCGCATGATGGGTGATACCGGTTAACTTTCCTTCTTTAGTTGCGCCAATTGAAATTTTCTGCCATGATTGCGGACGATAACCCACCATGGTGAACATTTGTCTCCTGTTGAGTACCAGTTTCACCGGACGTTTCACCACTTTTGCTGCAATACAGGCTGCGGGTACATGTGGCCAGCTTCGCAAAGCACTGCCGAATGCGCCTCCTACAAATTTGGTGATGACCCTTACATTTTTTTCATCCAAACCAAAGTTTCTTGCCAGTTCGGATTGAGTTCCTTTCGGTCCCTGTGATTTATCGTACACGGTCAGTTTATCATCACCCTCCCAAACTGCAATCGTAGCATGCAGTTCAATCGGGTTGTGGGTTTCGATAGGCGTGAAGTATTCAGCTTCAATGGAAACATCTGCATTTTTCCAGACATCTTCTTCGCCTCTTTTATATTGGCCGGCAGGTTTTAATTTTCTTTCATTTTTCCGGAGTGCCTCGAAATCTGTTTCAAAGGCTTCTGTTATATATTCTGCTTTTACCAATGAAGCTGCCTTTACTGCTTTCTCCCAGGTGGTGGCTACCACCAATGCAATGGGCTGGCCATAATAATACACCAGGTTATTATCAAAAACTTTCAGGCCTCTCCATTCAAATCCTTTTTTTGCCGGGTCTTTTGCATAAGGGCGGTAACCCGGAACAGGCGGACAGTTCTGATAGTAAATAATATCGAGTACACCCGGTGCATTCCTGGCTTCATGCAGGAGCATGGATTTAATAGCACCTTTAGCTATGGTGCTTGTTACAAACACGGCGTAAGCCATATTCTCCAGCATATGATCAGCTGTATAATTTGCACGACCGGTTACTTTATCAATACCATCAACACGGTCGTCATCGTTATCTGTTTGGAAAAATTTTATCTTGTTGTTCATAATAGTTGTAAATACTGATTAGGAAATGGGTTGAACCGGTAATGATCAGATTTTTTGCCCGCTGTTTTTTACTTCCGTGATAGCAGCTACAATATTTGGATAGGCACCGCAGCGGCAAATATTATCACTCATGAATTCTTTTATTTCTTCGGTAGAGCCTGCCTGTCCCTCCCTGATGCAGGCCACTGCGGACATGATCTGGCCGGGTGTACAATAACCGCACTGGAAAGCATCATGCTTTATAAAAGCTTCCTGCATCGGGTGCAGTTTATCGCCTTCTGCCAGTCCTTCTATGGTCGTTATTTTCTTACCATTGTTGTCTATTGCTTCTGACAAACAGGAATTCACTCTTTTGCCATCTACATGTACAATACAGGCACCGCAATCTCCCTGGTCACATCCTTTTTTGGTGCCGGTAAGTCCTACATTTTCCCGGAGCATATCCAGCAAGCTGACTCCGGGGTCGACCAACACTTTGTATGGTTTTCCATTGATCTCCAGTTGCACCGGAGTCTTCTCCATATATGAAGCAATGGCTTCGTGATGCTCACCTGCTTTAATGATAGCCGAAGGCACAATACTTAAAGCGGTAAGTGCAGTTGTTTTTTTGATAAAGTTGCGCCGGCTCCCGCCGTTACAACAATGGTCTTGCTTTTGTTCCATAGAAATTAATATCTACCAAGTTACTTCATTAAAGAATTGCTCAAAAATTAATTATTGTTGTCAAAATATCTTTTCTCAGTTACTGTTTTCCTGAGCGGGTTACCCGGTAATTCGCCGCAGTTATTGCTTACCTTTGCCAACTATTTTTTAAACAGGTGGAAGACAATTTATGAACCGTATTTATTTTGATAATGCTGCTACCACTGCACTTGACAAAGAAGTGCTTGAAGCGATGTTGCCCTATATGACCACTCATTTCGGGAACCCATCTTCCATTTATTCCTATGGAAGGGAAAGCAGGCTGGCAATCGAGAATGCCCGTAAAACGGTTGCAAAGATCCTGAATGCCAATCCCGGCGAAATATTCTTCACCAGTGGTGGAACTGAAAGTGATAATATGGCCATCGCCAGTGCCATCCATGACCTTGGCTGCCGTCATATCATCACTTCACCGATTGAGCATCACGCTGTGTTACATGCTGTCGAACATTTCGATCATGATGATGTGGTGACCAGCAGTTTTGTAAAAGTGTTGCCTGATGGTCATATAGACCTTGGCGACCTTGAGGACCAGCTGGCAGGTCGTAAAGAACGTTGCCTTGTTTCATTGATGCATGCAAACAATGAGATCGGAAACCTGCTGGATATTGATGCGGTGGGGGAAATCTGTAAAAAATATAATGCCATCTTTCATTCCGATACTGTGCAAACAATTGGGCATTATAAAATTGACCTGCGCAGCAAGCCGGTACATTTTGCTGCCGGTGCAGGACATAAATTTCATGGGCCGAAGGGAGTTGGTATTTTGTATATTAATGATAATATCAAAGTAAAGCCTATGATTTTTGGTGGTGGGCAGGAACGTAATATGCGGGCAGGAACAGAGAATCTGTATGGAATTGTAGGCTTTGCCAAAGCATTGGAAATAGCTGATGCCCATATGGAAAAGGATGGTGCAGCAATACAATCATTGAAAACGTATATGATTGAACAATTGGGAAAACATATTAAAGGTGTCCGGTTTAACGGCGATTACGCAGGTAAAAGTTTATATACCGTATTAAATGCTTCATTCCCCAAGACAGAGAAATCTGAAATGATCTTATTTAACCTTGATATGCTGGGGATCTGTGTATCGGGTGGCAGTGCCTGCAGCAGTGGAACAGATGTGGGCAGCCATGTTATCAGGGCAATCACTAATGATCCTAATCTGGTTCCGGTCCGTTTTTCTTTTTGTAAACATAATACGAAAGAAGAAGTGGATGTGGTGATCAGTAAATTAAAAGAACTGATCTGATTTTCTCACCACATTGGATCATAGGCACATAAGAACACATAGTTCAGTGCCTTCGTGTCATTGTGCCTCTGTGTTTCAAAACCCTTAGCAAAAATAAATTTGGTGTTCTACGAAAAATTAGTAGATTTACGAAAATTTCGTAGAAATGGAAAAACTTACCCATACTGAAGAAGAAACCATGCAGGCCGTTTGGCGCACCGGGGAAGGCAATGTAAAAGCCTTTATGGAAAATATGGATGAACCGGCTCCTTATACTACCGTAGCATCTATTATCAAGAACCTGGAAAAGAAGGGTTATCTGAATAGCCGCCTGGTTGGAAATGTGTATATGTATAAACCGGCCATCAGCGAAGATGATTATAAACAGAAATTCATGGGTAATGTGGTGAAGGAATATTTTGATAATTCTTATAAAGAACTGGTGAATTTTTTTGTGGAGCAAAAAAAGCTATCTGCCAAAGAATTGAAGGAGATAATCACCCTTATTGAAAAAGGAAGCAATAAATAGTTTTTGGTAAAACCAATCAATTTAGTTCTATGCCAGCCGCATTCATTTATTTTTTAAAGCTTTCTGTAAGCCTGGGGATTGTTTTTTTATTTTACCAGTTAGTGCTGAGAAGGCTTACATTCTATAACTGGAACCGGTGGTACCTGTTGGGTTATACGCTTCTTTCATTCATTATCCCATTAATTGATATTAGCCCGGCGTTGCATCAGAATGAATTGACTGACAGTTCCATGGTGCAATGGGTTCCCCTGCTCTATAAGCAATCGGCCGGCGGTACATCACTTACTGTCTGGAATATTTTATTCCTTTTTATTATCATTGGTATGCTGGTAATGCTGATTCGGTTGCTTATACAACTTGTATCATTCCGCGTCATGATGAAGAAAGCTGTTCCGCTGAACATCGGGTCTGATTCAGCGATCAATCTTTACCAGGTAAATGAATCTATCATCCCTTTTTCTTTTGGTAATGCCGTGTTCATAAACCGTCACCTGCATACAGCAGAAGAATTGGAAGAGATTATCCGGCATGAATTTGTGCATGTAAAAGAAAGGCATAGCATTGACATTATTTTAGGAGAACTGTTATGCCTCTTTAACTGGTACAACCCTTTTGCATGGTTTTTGAAATCAGCCATTCGCCAGAATCTTGAATTTGTTGCCGACAATAAAGTGCTGCAGAACGGCATCAACAAAAAACAATATCAATATCTGTTGCTGAAAGTAATTGGCAACAATCAATTCAGTATAGCCCAAAAGTTCAATTTTTCGTCACTCAAAAAAAGAATAGCCATGATGAACAAAAACAAATCAGCAAAAATGCACCTGCTCAGGTTCCTGTTCGTGTTGCCGGTGCTTGCATTTATTCTCCTTTCTTTCCGGAAAGAAATCGGGGATACATTAACAGGGAAACAGAAACAAATACAAACCTTAGCTGCATCGTATGCAACAGACACTATTCCGGAAGTGACAGTTCCCAACAACAAAGGTTATTTCATTAATGTAAAAGACAGGAAAGGGGAGTGCCTGCTGGTGATTAAGGATAAAACAGGTAAAGAGGTGAAACGATTATTATTGACCGAGTGGAATGCAAATGCTGAGACGTTTGAAGAGACCTACGGTAAATTACCTCCTCCACCTCCGCCACCCCCTCCGCCGGTTCCTGCTGTACCGGGTCAGGCTGATGTGATAACAGTTCAGGGACATCCAATTCCTCCTGTTGCGCCCAATGGAGAAGTAGTGGTGATGGGATACCCTAACCCTCCTAAGCCAGTTAAACTGCCGGAACATGTAAAATCAATTAGTATCAAGAATGGCGGTAAAGCTATTGTTGAACTTAAAAACGGGAAAACGGAAGAGTATGATCTGAATAACCCGGAGGAAAAGAAAAAATTTGATGCCCGTTACCCGGCACCGCCGCCTCCTCCGCCACCCCCGGCTCCGGGAAGAACCGTAGTAGTGGAAGGTCATAAAATGAATGGTACAGTAAGTTCAATGGCAGCAGAAGGTCAGCCATTGCCAGATAACCTGGTCTATGTGATTAATGGAGTTATTTCCACAAAGAATGAGATGGAAAAGATCAGCCCGGATAAGATTGCTACTGTTGATGTGCTGAAAGGTAATTCAGCCATTGCGTTATACGGCGAAATTGCAAAAGATGGAGTAGTGCAGGTCAGATTAAAAAATGAAGCCCAGCCCTTGTATGTAATAGACGGAGTGATTTCTTCCAAAGCGGATGCTGATAAGATCAATGCTGAATCAATTCTGACTGTGGATGTTTTAAAGGGGGAAGCAGCAGAAAAACAATATGGGGGAAAAGGAAAGAATGGTGTTATTATCATCCGGACGAAGAATAAAGAAGTGCAGAAACCAGTTACCATATCATCATTTCTCTTCCCGGCTGAAGTGAAAAAAGATCAATGCTGAATTTTTTATAAACTACCTGGGGGCCGGAATAATCCGGCCTTTTATTTTTTGGGGGATATGAGAATGACGATAGCTGGTCGAATTCTATTATAAATAATACCAGGGATTTCTTTTCGCGGCGATCACATACTTTTTCACATTTCTGAAAAAAGCCAGTACCATATAAATGATAATCGGCGAGCCCATTGTCAGTATGGAAGCATACATAAAATACTGCCGGATCTTGCTGGTGGCAATTCCTAAACGGTTGCCAATAGCAGAACAAACGCCAAAGGCATTCCACTCCACGAAATTTTTGAATTTGTTCATACTGCTAATTTAGAATATTTGAACAATCTCTGCAACCCGGAGTTATTCAGATAGGTGATTTTCGTACTTTTGCGACACTTTTCAATGTGTTAATCCGGCAATTGGTCATTTTGCCAATATTTTTCGGGTGGCATCTTACAGGAATGACAGGAATTGCTTTAAGCAGCACATTGTTTCATTTACAAATCGTCAAATTGTCAAATTCTATGGTATTCGATCTTGACCTCATCAAAAAATTGTACAGCGAAATGCCTGCCAAAGTGGATAATGCCCGTAAAGCACTGGGCCGCCCTCTTACTCTGGCAGAGAAAATACTATATGCTCATCTCTGGAATGGAGTGGAGGTGAAAGAGTATGAAAGAGGAAAGGCTTATGTAGATTTTGCCCCTGACCGTGTAGCTATGCAGGATGCTACGGCACAAATGGCTCTGTTGCAGTTTGATACAACAGGCCGCAAGACGGTAGCGGTACCTTCAACAGTGCATTGCGACCACCTGATTGTGGCAAAAGTTGAAGGAAAAGCTGATCTGACCAAAGCGGTAAGTGATAATGAGGAGGTATATAATTTCCTGGCCTCTATTTCTAATAAATATGGCATCGGTTTCTGGAAACCTGGAGCCGGCATCATTCACCAGGTAGTGCTGGAGAACTATGCATTTCCCGGGGGGATGATGATCGGAACAGATTCTCATACCGTAAATGCAGGGGGTCTGGGTATGATCGCCATAGGTGTGGGTGGAGCTGATGCCTGTGATGTGATGGCCGGATTGAGCTGGGAATTGCTGATGCCGAAGCTGATTGGGGTAAAACTGACCGGTAAACTGAATGGATGGACTTCCGCCAAAGATGTGATCTTAAAAGTAGCCGGTATTCTTACCGTAAAAGGAGGAACCAATGCCATTGTTGAATATTTTGGTGAAGGTGCTCAAAGTATGAGTTGTACCGGTAAAGGCACAATCTGTAACATGGGTGCAGAGATCGGCGCTACCACTTCCACCTTCGGATATGATGAAAGCATGAGCCGCTACCTGAAAGCAACCGGTCGTGCAGCAGTGGCTGAAGCTGCGGATAAAATAAAGGAATATTTAACCGGTGATGCGGAGGTATATGCTAATCCAGAAAAATATTTTGATCGTGTAATTGAAATTAACCTTAGCGAACTGGAGCCACACCTGAATGGTCCTTTCACACCGGATTTGGCTACTCCTATCTCTCAAATGAAAGAAGCTGCAGCAAAAAACGGGTGGCCTACCAAAATTGAAGTAGGACTGATCGGTAGTTGTACGAATTCTTCTTATGAAGATATCAGCCGTGCTGTTAGTTTGGCAAAGCAGGTAAAAGCAAAAGGATTAAAACTTAAATCAGAATTTACGATCACCCCGGGTTCCGAACAGGTTCGTTATACGATTGAGAGAGATGGTTTCCTGAATGTGTTTGAAGAAATTGGCGCAACAGTATTTGCCAATGCCTGCGGACCCTGCATTGGTATGTGGGACAGGATGGGAGCAGAAAAGCAGGAAAAGAATACCATCGTCCATTCTTTCAACCGCAACTTTGCCAAAAGAGCTGATGGCAATCCAAATACGATGGCATTTGTGGCTTCGCCAGAACTGGTTACCGCATTGGCTATCGCCGGTGATTTAAATTTTAACCCGCTTACTGATACATTGACGAATGATAAAGGCGAACAGGTAAAATTGGATCCGCCCAACGGTGACGAGTTACCGGTTAAAGGTTTTGCAGTAGAAGATGCCGGTTACCAGGCACCGGCAGAAGATGGAAGTAAAGTGCAGGTGGCCGTGAAATCTGACAGTAAACGTCTTCAGTTGTTGTATCCGTTTGCTGCATGGGAAGGAACAGATTTAAAGGGGTTGAAATTACTGATCAAGGCGAAAGGAAAATGTACGACAGACCATATTTCTATGGCTGGTCCCTGGTTAAAGTTCCGCGGGCATCTGGATAATATCAGTAATAACCTGCTGATCGGAGCTACTAATTTCTTCAATGAAAAGACTGACAATGTAAAGAACCAGTTGACAGGTGAATATGGAACAGTCCCAAATACACAGAGAGCTTATAAAGCAGCTGGTATCGGAACTATCGTTGTTGGCGATGAAAACTATGGTGAAGGTTCCTCCAGGGAACATGCGGCCATGGAACCAAGACATCTTGGTGTTCGTGTAGTGATGGTGAAATCTTTTGCCCGAATTCATGAAACAAACCTTAAAAAGCAGGGAATGCTGGCACTGACTTTTGCCAGCAAGGAAGACTACGAGAAGATACAGGAAGATGATGCAATTGATGTGATTGGCCTGACGAATTTTACGCCAGGTAAACCATTACAGGTCGTATTAAATCATAAAGACGGCAGCAGTGAAACCATTATTGCTAATCATTCTTACAATGAACAGCAGATCGAATGGTTCAAAGCCGGCGGGGCATTGAATGTTATCCGCAGTCAATTTGCAAAATAATAAGCTCCTGATAATTTTCATACAGCCCCCGGTATTTAACGGGGGCTGTATGATTAAGGAGCATGTTGTAATTTTATCAATGTTTAAACATTGAATTAAAATAATTGCTGTATCTTTACCCGGTACATGAAAAGAAAGAACTTTATCTATACAATAACAGGAGGATTGTTTGCTATGAGTGGTGTAACAACTTTTAAAAGATTTACTGATGATCTTGAAGAGCAGGATGTTAAAATGCCTGTTCTTTTTATTGGTCACGGATCGCCGATGAATGGTATAGAGAACAATGAGTTCAGTTTACAATGGGAGAAAACAGCAAAAGAGTTACCTGTTCCTAATGCAATATTGGTGGTTTCTGCACACTGGTTGACCAACGGAACACATATTACTGCCATGGATTCTCCCAAAACAATACATGATTTTGGAGGTTTTCCTCAGGCACTGTTTGATGTTCACTATCCGGCACCGGGTAACAGTCAATTAGCTTTAGAAACGAAAGAGCTGATAAAATCAACCGATGTGGGACTTAACCATGATTGGGGACTTGACCATGGTGCCTGGACAGTAGTGAGAAGAATGTATCCTGCAGCAAATATTCCTGTCCTGCAATTGAGCATTGATTATAGTAAGCCTGCCTATTATCATTATAACCTGGCTAAGGAACTGGCAGCCTTGCGTAAAAAAGGAGTACTCATTATTGGCAGTGGTAATATGGTACATAATCTAAGGATGGTTGCCTGGGATAAACTGGATCAGCCGGGCTTTGGGTTTGACTGGGCCATTGAAATGCATGAATTGTTTAAAACAAAGATCACACAGGGGGATCACCAGGCTTTGATCAATTATGAAACGTTGGGCAAAGCAGCAAAGCTGGCTGTTCCCACACCCGATCATTACTATCCGTTAATGTATACTCTTGGCTTGCAGGAAAAGAATGAAGAACCGGTTTTCTTTAATGATAAACTGGTAGCAGGATCATTGAATATGACCTCGGTTAAATTCGGATGATCAGTATATATATGATTTCAACTGAGCCCGGTAATGACTCCATTGGCATCTATATCTATTCCTTCGGCGGCCGGAATAACCGGTAACCCTGGCATCCGCATCATTTCTCCAAGTATTGGAATTACAAAACCGGCACCAGCTGCAAATTCAAACTCCCGGACCTTGACAATAAAATCAACCGGCCTTCCAATCCGTTTTTCATCATCCGACAGGCTCTTTGGCGTTTTTGCCATACATACCGGCATATGCTCGAAGCCCAGTTCTTTAATATGCTTTAACTGCGTTTTTGCTTTTACTGAAAATTCTACAGCATTAGCACCATAAATTCTGGTGGCGATGGCATGTATCTTTTCTTCAATGGAAATTTCCCGATCGTATAGTGGTTTGAAATTACTTTCACCCTTTTCTACTAGAGTAGCAACAGCATGCGCTAATTCAGTCATGCCTTTCCCACCTTCAGTGAAGCCTGTACAAACAACAGCCTCTGTATTATAATTTTTACAATAAGATTTTATGGCAACTATTTCTTCGGTGGTATCTCCCGGAAAATGATTGATGGCCACTACTGCTTTCATGCCAAACAGTTGCATATTCTCCAGGTGTTTCCCAAGATTCGCTAATCCTCTTTCTACTTTTTCAATAGAAGGAATTGTCAGTTCATCTTTTTTAGCACCGCCATGATGCCGTAATGCTCTTACTGTGGCAACCACCACTACTGCTTTTGGTTTTAGTCCTGCATTCACACATTTAATATCAAAGAATTTTTCTGCACCAAGGTCAGCCGCAAAGCCTGCTTCAGTAATGACGTACTCACTAAGCGATAAACCCATTTGTGTGGCCAGTATAGAATTAGTTCCCTGGGCGATACTGGCAAAAGGTCCGCCGTGCAGGATGGCCGGATTACCTTCCAGCGTTTGCACCAGGTTTGGTTTAATAGCATCTTTCAATAAAATGGCCATGGCACCAACAGCATTGAGGTCACGGGCAAATACCGCATCGCCGCCGAAAGTAGTGCCAATGTAGATATTCCCTAAACGTTGTTTGAGATCGTCCATTCCTTTGCACATACAAAGTATTGCCATGATCTCTGATGCAGGTGTAATATTGAATCCGTCTTCACGGGTGATACCATTGGCCGTGCCACCCAGTCCAATAACAATATGACGAAGAGCCCGGTCATTCATATCCATTACTCTTTTCCACACAATGGTTCTGGGGTCAATTTGCAGGCTTCTTTTTTTATTCTGAAGATTGTGGTCAATCAATGCCGCCAGGAGATTATTAGCTTTTTCAATAGCTGCAAAATCACCGGTAAAGTGCAGGTTGATATCTTCCATAGGAATGATCTGTGAATAACCGCCTCCGGTGGCACCACCTTTTAATCCAAAAACAGGACCCAGAGAAGGCTCTCTTAAAACGGCCATCGCTTTTTTACCAACCAGGTTTAATCCATCGGTAAGGCCCACTGAAATAGTGGTCTTGCCTTCACCCGCAGGGGTTGGGGTAATAGCTGTTACCAGTACCAGGTGATGTTGACTGATCTTTTCTTTATTGATCAGTGTTAACGGCAACTTGGCTTTGTGTTTGCCATAATATTCAAGATCATTATTGCTGATACCAATGGATGCAGCAATTTCTTTGATATGGCGGATAGGGGCTGATTGGGAGATGGCAATGTCTGTTAGCATAACGAACAAGATAAAAAGTTTCCGCAACTTAGTTTTCCCTGCTCTATTATAGTATGACAAACATCAATTACCAACCTGATATGGGCTATAGCCAACAGTCGGTTGCCGGGAAAATTTTAAATAAAAAGCCCCTGCCCGAAGACAGGGACTTTCTTATTTATGAATGGGAACTATTACCTGCTCACAATGATCTTTCCGGTTATTTGTTCAGATGATTTTAGTTGTTTCCATTTATGATATTTATCATTTTGCTATCTCATTTTTATGAGAAAATTTTCACTGTCGGAATAAATCATGATTTATAAATTTTAAATATTGTACCTTTTACACAATTAAAACTTCCAGTTATGAAGCATTATCATATTATTTCGAGGATAGCTATTTATTTGCTGGCTATCGTCCTGTTTGTTTTTGGTATTTTTCATTTTATGTATCCCCGGGACCTGTTGGTTTATGTTCCCGATTTTTTACCCCTGGGTATTAAATGGGCTTATGTAGTGGGGGGTGCTTTTATACTCGTTGCACTTTGTTACCTGACCAATCAATTTGTAAAGATCTCCAGTTACCTGTTATTTATCCTGCTGGTGATTTTTATCCTGACGATACACTTGCCAAATTACAATCATGCCGGGGATCCTGAAATGAGGCAACTCGCCCTGATTAATATTTTGAAAGATACAGCGATTGCTGCTTTTGCTTTACATATCGCAGCCGGGGCTTATCATCAGCATTTTCACCTGGAGAACAGTGATTGAGTTACAAATCGATTTTGAGAAATATTTTAAAGTGATTGAACGGCTGATATAATTCAGTAGTTCAATCACTTTTTTTTCACCTTTTCTGAATCTGTATAAATTCTTTCACTTAGCTCAATAAAATGATCCGGTAAATGGATTCTATAAGCAACGGGTTAATGATAAATAAATTCGCAGTGCTATTATTTTTCTTCCTCACTTTCACCAGTATTCAGGTGAACTTTTTCAACATTTCTTCTCAGGCGCATATTTAACAGTTCAACAAAGAGTGAAAATGCCATAGCTGTATAAATATAACTTTTACTGATCTGCTGATGGAATCCCTGCCCAATAAGCATGATGCCAATCACAATCAGGAATGCCAGGGCCAGCATTTGCAGGGTGGGATTCCTGTTAATAAAGGCTGAGATTGCACCGGCAAATGCAATCATCACCAGCATCGATATTATCACTGCAATGATCATAATGATAACATTATCTACCAGGCCAATGGCAGTCAATATGGAGTCAAAGGAAAAAACAGCATCTACCAATACGATCTGAAAAATTACGGCACTAAAAGCGGTGTATACAACCTTGTTTTTAGGTGTTGCTGATTTTTCCAGCTTGTGATGGATCTCGAGTGTGCTTTTGGCTATAAGGAAAATACCACCCAGCAACAAGATGATATCTTTCCAGCTGATACCGATAGGTGCCCCGTTTTCTTCAATGAAAGGTATCGTAAAGACGGGATTGGTAAGTTTGATGATCCAGGTTATCGTCAATAAAAGCAATATCCTGAAAACCATAGCCAGTAATAAACCAAGCGACCGGGCTTTGGGCTGCTGGCTCTCCGGCAATTTGTTAGAAACTATCGATATAAAAATGATATTATCAACGCCAAGCACTATTTCAAGAAAACTCAAAGTCAGCAGACTGATCCAAACGGAAGGATCAGCAAAATCGGGGAATACCATTTGTATTAAATTTAAACGCAAATGTAAAGCTAAAACTGAACAGTATTTCCGGTAAAGCCAGGGTACAAAAAAGCCCTGAATGCGGTATACAAACAGGGCTATTGATTAAAAAAGATAAAGCAGAGAGGCTTGTTGTTAAAGCCGGGCAGTATTTTGACCATCAAAACAAATATGCGTAAGCAGTCTCCCTTCAGGTAACTGACTTGCAGAATAGTACAGTTTAAAAGTATTGGTAGTTCCCTTTTTCAGTTTTAGTAATTCTTTCAGGGGGCAGCTTATTCCGTAATCTACTTTTACTGCATAACCCGCATCTTTAAAACGAAATTCTTTCAGCACTTTATTCTGCCCGTCTTTTATGGTGATGACCCTGTTTTTCCCAATATCACCACAATGAGAATACTTTATGATCAATTGGTCATTGGGAGACACTTTATCTAATTGGAGATTTTGGACATTATCCATCTTGTTACCATATTTCTGTAATACAATTTTATTATTCAGGTATACTTCAAATCCTTCACCTCCCCATTTATTACCAGGGGAAAAAGATAAAAAGAGGGTACTGATGGTAACCAGTAAAAATGTTACAACGGGAAGCTTACTTTTTTTCATGGCAATTCTTTTTAAGATTAATGAAAATGGTCATTTACTTGTATCCACAAAAAAAGGATATGGACAGGCCTGTATAAAATATCCTTGATAAATGAAGCGGAATTCTTGATGTATAGCATGGGAACGACTATTCTCCCGATCTTTGTTATTTTTATGCAATGCAGCGACTTAAACCGGAAGTAGATATAGTAAAAGACCTGTTGGAAGCAGTACTGGTAGCCCAGCCGGAATCCTCTTTTGTACAGAGCCTTTTGTATCAATACCTGGAGCGGGGCGGACTAAGTAAAAAGCAATTGCAGGGCTTGTATGGTAAGGCTTCTAAAATCGATACAATTCCGCCGGGTAAACTGGCTACACTGGAGGCCATTATTTTAAAAAGGCCAACCCGTTATAAATCCGCACTTCCGGAAACAGCGCCATTATATACCAAAGATGAGACCGCAGGAAAAATGATAGAAACAATCCTTTCAAAATACCCGCAGCATAAAAGAGTGCTTTTCCTTCAGTCAAAATACGATAATAATGAAGTACTCACTCCCCCTGAACTGGCAGAGCTCCAGAAATTTGTTAAGCTCTTGAAATAAGAGGGATCTCTGTATCTTATCATGATAAATCATGATCGTTCTCATAAGCTTATCCTTGCTGCCTGTATATTTTCAATCATTGAATTAACATGGGCCAGATTCTCCATCGTCATTTTATCAGTAACCTTCACCATGCGGTGGATGGTAATGCACAATTAGTAGCACTCCGGGAATGCAGCAAGCTGGCATTAAATAATCCAGTGTTATTGAAAGAGTATCATGAGGTCTTGCTACTATTCTGTGCATACCCGGGCAATAAAAAAGTGAGGGAACTGGCGATAGAAGAATTGAACAGGCTCGGTCAGGTCATCAAAAAGCACCTGTATAATAATCATTGGCAGCATGTATTGGCAGGAAGTGGCTTACCCTTTACAGAGTTAAGATGTCAATATAGCCAGGAAATGGTGAGCTGGTTATTAGATAAATTCCCGGGCCAGGTAAAACCGGCAGAAGCGGGAGCAACAGCAACAACAGTCCGGCAAACATTCCAGTCTTTGTTGCCGGGAATTGAATTTGAAAGATCAACACATGGTGATTTAAATCTTTGGAATCGTATTAAATCTTTAAGCGGTCATTATTTCAATGTGCCCTCATTAAAATGGTTATTACAGTTAATTCAGCAACAGCAATGGCCTGTACTATTGAGAGATCAGTTATATGATAATATGAATATTTTTATCAGCTGGTCGTTAACAGGCAATTCATGGAACCGCAGTTTTCTTCACTGTCCGGTAAATAATGTATACTGTCAATCAATAAAAAAGAAGAAAGTAAACAGTAGTTTAATTATCCATCAACCGGTCAAACCATCATTACCACTTACGGAACAGGAAAGGCAAGAGCTTATCGGAACAATGAGGGCATCACTGGCTTTTTATTACAGGGAAACGGATCCCTTTACATTTGCCGATACTTCGGCACTTGAATTGTTTGAATTGGGACAGGGACTGCAGGTTGCATTGACTGGTATGCGCAAAGAACGACGCCTGTCTTTAGAGAGTTATGTGGGTTTTATGGCTTTTAAAAACGGGGTACCGGTTTCATATGGTGGTGGCTGGCTGTTTGGCCACCGGTGTAAGATAGGAGTAAATATTTATCCTCCTTTCCGCGGTGCTGAATCAGCATGGTTGTTTTGCCAGGTGATGCGGTTGTATTATCAGCGTTACAAGGTCCATCGTTTTGTTGTAAAACCATACCAGTTTGGTAAAGGAAACCCGGAAGGATTAAAGAGCGGAGCCTTTTGGTTTTACTACAAATTAGGGTTCAGACCGGTTAATGAAAAAATAAGGAAAGCAGCTGAAGCAGAATGGAAAAAAATTACAGCCGGCAACCCGTACCGCACATCGCTGAAAACATTAAAAAGTTTTACTGCCAGTAATAAAGAATGGATTGTGGAAAAGAAGATGGCGGCACATCCGCTGGCAGGGGAGTTAAGCAGTCAGGTCAGTTCAATGATCCGGCAGGGATTTCAGGGTGACAGGGAACAGGCCATTATTACCTGTACCCGGAAAATGAGAAAATCCATAGGTATAAAATCAATGCCACATTTAAGCAAAGAGGAAATTTCCGTATGGGAAAACTGGGCATTGCTATGGTCCATTCTTCCCGGTCATCATACCTGGAACAACAGGCAACGAAAATACTGGCTACAGTTATTTTGGTTAAAAGCCAGGGGAAGTGAAAGAGATTTCATATTGGCCTGGCAGCAGTATAAAGAGTTATGGTGTGCAGAAACATGAAGTCAGTAAAAAGGTAAGGAGCTTCCCGCACAATCTAAGAACCTAAATTAATTCCGGGTTTATTCCACTGGCGTAAGTTCATCCGCTACTCGTCAATTAAATAATTCCGCTTCAGATAGTTATGCCGGGCTGGTTGGTGGTTACCAATAAGAGAATTTATTAATTAACTTGTAAACAGGCAACCTGAACCTTTTATACTCCGATATGGAGGAGAAACACTACACACAATTGTTATCTGCGGATGAACTTACCTATCATGTTGAGGCTTGTGCACTCAATAGCAGGGAGAGCCAGAAAGTTTTATACAGCTCTTTCTACGGGTATGCTATGGCTATTTGTGATCGCTATGTCAATAACCAGGATGATGCTCTTGAGATTTTGAATGACGGGTTTCTTAAAATTTTTAAAGAAATTCATCATTACAAACCTGCGTATAAGGATGTGATAAGCTCATTTAAGGGATGGCTGCGGAAGATAATGGTTTATACTGCTATCGATCATTTCCGGAAATATCAAAAACATCAGTTAGTAGCATCATTGGATGATGTAGTATATCATGTTCCTACAATCAGTGATGATGCGATCAATAAGTTGTCTTATGACGAAATAATAAGGGCTGTACAGGACCTTTCACCCGGATACAGGGCTGTTTTCAATCTCTTTGTGATTGAGGAATTTAGTCATGAAGAGATTGCCGGGCACCTGGGAATCTCGATTGGTACGTCTAAATCAAATTTATCGAAAGCAAGAAGACAATTACAGAAAATTTTATTTAAACATAACATTACATCAATTGCCAAAAATGCAGTTTGAAGATTTTGATAAGAAGATTAAAGAAGCAGCAGAACATCACCACCCGGCGTATGATGAAATGGCATGGGATAAAATGGAGAAGCAGCTTGATAAACATCTTCCTCAAAAAGAGGATAAGAAGAGAAGATTTATCTTTTTCTTATTGTTGTTTTTGTTTTTGGGAGGAGCAGGAATAATTATTGGAAAGCCATTCCGGCCGGGTAAGCAATTTGCCCGTGCTGAAGAAGCAACAGGAGAGAGTAAAAGCAGCAAGCCGGCGTATAACTCATTTGAAGGAACGGGAGCAGGTACAACAGATGAAATGACAGTAACAGAGTTTGATAAGATTGAAGACATAGATCCCATAGCTGTGAAGAAAAGTACTGCAGTTACAGATGTTGATATAGATGCTAACTCCGATTATAACAATAAGAATAATATTCCTATTGCTGCTAAAAAATATCCTGCCAGCCAAGCCAGGCTGAACGCTTCAGTAAATCAACAGAAAAAAAGGCAGTCGTATGTGCAGTATGATAAGCCAATTGACAACGCAGCTGTCACAAGTGTTGATATGCATCTTGACAAACCTGCTAACAGTATTGTGCAACCAGCAGTGACAGCTGTTGCAAAAAATAGTAGTATCAATGATTCTGATAATAATAATAAAGCGGATATCGATACCAAAGAAATGTCTGTGAAAGCTGGCACTGAAAAGATAGCAGCGGCTGACAGTGTCACAAAGGAATCCGCTATTACCATAATGAAAACGCAGGAAGAAAAGAAGACAAATGGGAAGGCGCAAAAAAGAAACGCTTTCTTTTTAACCTTCTCTGCTGGTCCGGATATGAGCTATACAAGTTCCGGTAAACCGGGCAAGATCAGACCTGTCGCGGGCCTGGGACTTGGCTTTACTTTTAAAGATCGTCTTACTGTCCGGACCGGCTTTTATTCAGCCAGTAAGGTCTATTCTGCATCGCCGGAAGCCTATCACCCACCTGCTGTATTTTATTCCTATTATCCTTACCTGGAAAAAGTAGATGCAGATTGTAAAGTGTATGAAATACCGCTAACTTTCAGCTATAATTTTGGGCGTACCAAACAGCAACATTGGTTTGCATCAGCTGGCATTTCCTCGTACCTGATGAAAACAGAGACCTATAATTATTTTTATAAAACTTCCCCCCTGGGTACTACTGTTAACAGGAAGTGGGGTATAAAAAATGAAAACCAGCATTTGTTTTCTGTACTTGGTATCTCTGCAGGTTATCAGCGAAATCTAAGCAAGTCCCTTTCAATTATTGCAGAACCTTATTTGAAACTACCCATGAGCGGAGTGGGATATGGTAAAGTAAAATTGAATAGTGCTGGTCTGTTGTTTTCAATTGCTGTAAAACCGTTTACTGTTTCTAAAAAAAATAAACCACTGCCCTGATCAGTAAAAGAGGCAACCTGTTTTTACAAGACTGCGATTCAGTATAAAAAATCAGCTTGTGAAATATTTTTTTACACTCAGGTTCTTAACCTTTTTTATTTTATCTGTAATTCTTGTGTATTCCTGCAGCAAGAATGGTGGAGGAACAGCAGCACCTGATCCTTGCAGTGGTGTTACTGTTACGATCAGTGGAACAGTTAATAATCCCACAACCATTGGAGGAAGTGATGGAAGTATTGTAGCTTCCGCATCAGGGGGTAGTGGGTTCTCCTACAATATCAACGGGGGAGCTTTTCAATCTTCTTCGAGCTTTACAGGTCTTGCAGCCGGTTCGTACACTATCATGGCGAGGAATTCAAGTGGTTGCACGGGTTCATCTTCATTTGTTGTCGTAAATCCTTCCAATCCCTGCACAGCAGTTGCAATAGTAGTTACGGGTACTATCACAAACCCAACTACTGCTGCAGCAGCGAATGGCAGTATTATTGCCGCGGCTTCGGGTAGTACGGGGTTCATCTTTAGTATCAATGGAGGTGCTTTTCAACCTACAGGAAATTTTACCGGACTTGTAGCTGGTGCCTATTCCATCACAGCAAAAGATGGTAACGGTTGTATCGGGTCAGCTAATTTTACTTTAACGGCTCCAAATCCCTGTACCGGCTTGGTAATAACAGTAACGGCTACACTAACAAATCCAACAACTGTTGGAGGGAATAACGGAAGTATTGTGGCATCAGCTTCCGGAAGTACTGGCTTCACGTATAATATTAATGGCGGTGCTTTCCAGGCTTCAGGTGTTTTTAATGGATTAACAGCCGGAGCTTATGTTGTTTCTGCAAAGGATATTAATGGGTGTATTGGTTCCGGCAACTTTACACTGACAGATCCTGATCCCTGTGCCGGAGTTACCATTACAGTTAATAACAATATAACAGGAAATACACCCTGCCAGGCGAATAACGGGATGATAACAGCTGTTGCCGCTGGTGGAAACGGTACTTATACTTATAGTCTGAATGGCGGTGTGTTCCAGGCATTAAATATATTTTCAAACCTTGGTCCCGGCAGTTATACAGTAACAGCAAAAGATGTTAATAGTTGTACAGGAACCAGTATCCCGGCTATTGTAAGCAATCTTCCTGAGGGCCCCTTATTCTCACAAGTGAAAGCTGTATTGCAGGCTAATTGTGTACCCTGTCATAATAATTCACAATCAGAAGGGGGAATGAACTGGACCATTGATTGCAATATTGTGATAAACAGAGACAGAATAAGAGCAAGGGCAGTTGATGCCAATCCATCTGCGATGCCACCTACAGGATTACTCCCTGCTTCAGAACGTCAGAAAATTATTAACTGGATTAACGCTGGTGGTAAGTTCACCGATTAGTTGGTTCATGGTGGTGTATGTTCAATGGGGTTGCTATTGTCCGGCAATCCCTTTTTTATTTTCCCCACCGGTAAGTTTTAATAGTAAAACCTGCCAGGTCAAGTACCCTGTCTGTAACAGTAGCCGCTACTTCTTCAATGGTAGTTGGTTTACTATAAAATGACGGCGTGGCTGGACAGATGATACCACCGGCCAGTGTTACTGTCTCCATGTTGCGGATATGAATAAGATTATAAGGCGTATCCCGGACCACACAGATCAGCTTTCTTCTTTCTTTCAACACAACATCCGCAGCCCTTGTAATAAGATCATTCGAAACTCCCGTTGCTATTCTGCCCAGTGTGCCCATTGAGCAGGGGATGATGATCATTGTATCATACTGACCGGAGCCGGAAGCAAAAGGTGCCGAGAAATCAGTAGTGGTATAAAATTTCACAGCAAAATCATTCCATGATTCATTACCAAGTTCTGTCTTCCACACTTCTTTGGCATTGGTGGTCATTACTACAGATAATTCATCCCACTGTTCTTTAGCAGCAATGAATTTTTTCAGCAAATTTTCAGCATATATAGAACCACTGGCTCCGGTAATGGCAACTGCAATTTTTCTCATAACATGTATAACTGTGTAAGGCTGGATAAAGTTGCAGGAAGATAGACCAATTTATGCAAACGTTTGCTCTTCGGGGCTTGTAGTTGTAAAACTACAAGCTTAATCTCCGGTGCATTGAGTAAAGTCAATAATTGATTATTTGGTACTGATTATTGTCATAATAGTCAAAAAATGACAGCCAAATGTTTTGTGTTATCCTATTATTAACGATATTAGCATTGAATTTTCATAGGATAAGGTTTAATGGTTAATGGTTTTTGATTAGGGCCCCCCGATTCTCGTCGGGGGTCTTTTTTTGCCCCCCATCCTGAAAAGAATACAGGTTGTTACAACTAAAAATCCCCTCATTGCTATGAAGGGATTTTGAGCAGATAAAATATATGCCGGTTAAAACCCTTTGGGCTGCTTAGCAGGTTGATTAGGTTGTTGAGTATTCTCATTACCCATATTCTCCAGTATCCAGTTCGTCATCTTACTCCAAAGGTGGAATGTAGTGTTATCCATCATGCCGCCGATACCGTGATTCTTATTGGGATAATAAGCACTCTCAAAATCAATATTACTTTTCACCAGGGCCGTGATCATCTGCGTGGCATTCTGAAAATGCACATTATCATCTGCAGTACCATGAATGATGAGGTATTTTCCTTTTATACGGTCTGTGAAATTGATAGGAGAGTTATCATCATATCCTTTTGCATTCTCCTGTGGTGTACGCATATATCGTTCCGTATAGATATTGTCATAATATCTCCAGTTGGTAACCGGCGCCACAGATACAGCAGCACTGAACACTTCATTACCTTTTGTGATTGCCAATGCACTCATGAAACCACCATAGCTCCAGCCCCAGTGCCCGATATTGTCTTTATCAACAAATGGCATATTGCCTAAATACTTCGCCGCATCGATCTGGTCTTCTATTTCAAACTTGCCAAGCTGCAGGTATGTTTTCTTTTTAAATTCTTCACCACGGAAACCAGTGCCGGTGTTGTCTACACTAACTACAATGAATCCTTTCTGTGCCAGCAACTGGTGCCAGGGGCTTACAGCGCCAAACCGGTTAGCCACCTGCTGTGAACCGGGGCCACCATAGTTACAAAATAAAACAGGATATTTTTTTGCAGGATCAAAGCCGGCCGGCTTCAGCATCCAGCCATTCAATGTATCACCCTTGCTGTTAGGTACTTTAATGAATTCTGCCTTGCCATAACCATACTCATCTAATTTGCTTTTCAGTTTGGCACTTTCATTCACTGTTTTTTCAACCACTGCACTTATCTCTTTCTTTTTATTAACGGCAATTGTATTCAGCGTTACAGTTTGAGGGGTGTTCAGGTCGGTGCGGAAATTGTAAAATTTGGTGAAGTTATCATTGAACTCCACCCGGTGCCATGCTTCACCCTGGGTAAGCTGGAAGGTTTTTTTACCACCAAAATCCGTCACAAACAAATTCCTGTCCATCGGTCTCGGGTAAGCCATCGTGAAATAAATTCTTTTATTCACTTCATCCACACCGTTTACATCGGTCACTTCATAGTTGCCCTTTGTTACCTGTGTTTTTGTTTTCCCGTCGAGACTGTAGAGATATAAATGCCGGTAACCATTCATCTCGCTGGTGAAGAGATAATTTTTGCCATCTTTTAAATACCACCAGTCATCGTTGATCTCCACGAAATATTTATTCTTTTCTTCATACAGCAGGTTACTGGCACCGGTAGTGGCATTGGTAGATAATAATTTTAATTCATTCTGGTGACGGTTCATCCAGTAAACGATAAGGTTATTATCATCTTTTGTCCACTTGATACGGGGAATATATATATCACCCTGCTCATATTGGGCTTTTGCTTTGGTCCCTTTGGCTACATCGTGGATATAAATCTCAACGGTGGAGTTCTCATCACCAGCTTTGGGATATTTATACCGGTAATCCTTATTGTGGGCATTATCGTACATCGTCATATTATACTCTTTCACTTTGCTTTCATCAAAACGATAGTAGGCGATATAATTTCCTTTGGGGCTCCATTCGTAGGCCCGGGTGAATTCAAATTCTTCCTCATATACCCAGTCGCAGTTACCATTGATAATAAAATTCCATTTACCATCAGTGGTTATCGCTGTGGATTTTCCGGCCGCAATATCATATACGTATAAATTATTTTCCTTTACATAGGCGATCTTGCTTCCGTCAGGCGAGAAGGTTGGATGCAATACTTTTTCATTCTCCGGCTTCACCAGTTTTTTAGTAATGGTATCGTATACGTATATGTATGATTTGGAAGAACGGCGGTAAATGGGTTCCGTTCCTTTTTTCAGGATAGCAACGACCGGGTTAGCTTCAGTGGTGATCACATCTTCCGGCTGACCGAATGCTTTACCGTTCTCATCTTTCAGGCCATCCAGTTTCAATTCCGGTGCTTTTGCTGTTTGATCAAAAACAGCCCTGACCGGTTCGCCGCGGAAAGTTCCCTTTTTATAAATGTCTTCTAAAGTGATGGATTTCTTTTGTGCTACGGCCATTACCGGCAGCAGAAAGAGTAACAGAAAAAGCTTACGCATAATGTGGTAATTTTTGAAGGGTAAATGTAGGGTAAACAGCGCAAAAGGTGCTGCCGTACAAATAAAAGACGGCATCCGGAAACGGATGCCGTCCTGTAAAAACTTATCCTTCGCCAGGCTCAGGATGAAAAACTATAATGCTTATTTAGTTTCTGCCATATCGGGAATTACTTCCGCTTTATATGCCCCTGCGTCCAGTTTTTTCTTTGTTTCTGAAAAAGCTTTCAGTGTCAGTTCAATATCCTCATCATTATGGATAGCAGAGGGGATCAGGCGGTAAATGATATGTCCTTTCGGAATAACCGGGTACACTACGATTGAAGCGAAAATGCCGTAATTCTCCCGCAGGTCCATCACCATCGCAGTAGCTTCGGGTACATCCCCTTTCATATACACCGGTGTAACCACAGAATCAGTATTACCGATATCAAATCCTCTTTCTTTTAAACCATTTTGCAGTTTCCGGGCATTGCTCCAGAGTTTCTCTTTCAGTTCGGGGTGGTTGCGTAACAGTTCCAGTCTCTTCAGGTTTCCAATTACCAATGGCATGGGTAAGCTCTTGGCAAAGATTTGTGAACGGATATTATACCGGATAAAATCAATGATCTTTTTGTCACCGGCCACAAAGGCACCGATTGAAGCCATTGATTTGGCAAACGTAGAAAAGTAAAGATCTATCTTATCCTGAACACCCTGTTCTTCACCGGCACCGGCACCTGTTTTGCCAAGGGTGCCAAAGCCATGTGCATCATCTACCAATAAACGGAACTGGTATTTTTCTTTCAGCGCAGCGATCTCTTTCAATTTACCCTGGTCGCCGGCCATGCCAAACACACCTTCTGTGATAACCAGTATACCTCCTGCTTTTTGTTTTTCTATCAAGGTTGTAGCTCTCTGTAATTGTTTTTCGCAATCCTCCACCTCGTTATGCTTGAATACGAAACGGTGGCCCGGGTGTAAACGAACACCATCAATGATACAGGCATGGCTTTCGGCATCATAGACAATCACATCATGACGGCTGCACAACACATCAATGATACTGACCATTCCCTGGTAACCATAGTTCAGCAGGGCTGCATCTTCTTTATTTTCAAAAGCAGCGAGTTCTTCTTCTAATTGTTCGTGGAGGTTACTATTGCCACTCATCATACGGGCACCCATGGGGTAGGCGAGTCCGTATTGGGCAGCGCCTTCTGCATCTGCTTTGCGTACCTCGGGGTGGTTGGCCAGGCCCAGGTAGTTGTTCAGGCTCCATACGATCATGTCTTTACCGCGGAATTTCATGCGGCTGCTGATCTCTCCTTCCAGTTTAGGGAAAGCAAAATAGCCGTGTGCCCTTTCACGATGCTGACCAAGAGGGCCGGCATTCTTCAGTAAACGTTCGAAAATATCTGCCATAACTGCTTGTTTTAGAAATAAGAACTTAAAAATAAATTGCCGCAAAGGTAAGGGTTTCAGCGTTTTGTACGGGCTGAACTTTCTATGTTTTAGCAGTTTGGGAATGAAGGGGTTAGCAGAAGTGTAGTGGGATGGTGCTACAACAGACTTTTCTCAAAGCAAACACTGTTGTCCACGTTGGCATATTGGCCATAGTTGGGGATGCGGGTATACCCGTTCTTTTCATAAAGGCGGATGGCTTCGGGTTGCCGGATACCTGTTTCTAATATGCACTTGTTATAGTTAAGTTCCCGGCACCATTTTTCCAGCTCCTGTAAAATAAGTGAAGCAATGCCCTGTCCCCGCCGGTGCAGGGGTACATACATTCTCTTTACTTCCATGGTATTTGCTGCATATTCTTTGATGGCGCCGCAACCAACCGGTGTTTCGTTATCATACGCCACCACCACATGTTTAATCATATCCGTTTTATTGAATTGGGCATAGAAGGCATGTTCCTCGCCATCCCTTACGCTCAGGTCTGCATCCAGTTCCCTGACGAGTTGCTGAAAATGATTTTGGGAAGAATTGGTTCGTATACAAGTGAGCATTTGTTTCAATCGTTTACAATCTCTGGTATTTTTTGGGTAAACCAATTTGATTTGGTTTACCGTCAATAAGAAATATTTTCTAATGTCTTACTGAATTTCATTTATAAATTATTTATTTCATGAAGAACAGGGAAATGATCGTATTAAATTAATCATTTTTCAATTTTTCGCCTGGATTGTACCAACATGCAGCTTCATAGTATTCAATAGTATTCATCAACCGGCAAAAGTATTTTTAATAAAATGAATTTTCTCCACTCACAAATTACAAGCAGAATTATTAATAGTGACTCCTGCAACCATTGTATCAGGAAAGGAAGACCTTTTCGGGGTAGTTATTAAAAATCCAGTACAACAATATTCAATCCCTGATGCAGCGTACAAAATGTCCTCTCTGCTTAGGCAAGCTGAATACATAGAAGGAAGCATCCGCATAGTACAAGTAACGGAAAAATGCGTTTGAAGGACCACTTTGAGTTGAACTCCACCAGTTACCATATTGGCCAATAAATCCATAACTCCCATTTAGTTCGTCACGGTATCCACCCGGATGACCTGCAAAGCCACTGCTGTTAGAGGCTCCGGTATTTGGGCTTTGCCAGGTTATGGTACCGTTTACTTTCATTTTACCACCTGCTACTGATGGTCCACCTAAACAGGTTTCCAGCGTAGTCCATTCTGCAGCACTGGGTACATGCCATCCGGCCGGGGCCAATCCCCGTGGGTCGTTTACAGCATACCAGTTATACAATTTTCCATAGGTTGCATTATTAGATGGATCATTATTATAGTAACACCAGGCACCGGTGGTTAATGCAGCCCATGCAAGAGGGTCGGTTACATAAGGTATGGGATCTCCGTTACGGTAGGTGGTAACTTCCAGGTTTTTATCCATCCATTGCTGTGTGCAGATAGTATTGGCGGGGTATGTTGCGGCATCATTTAACCCTGTCCATATTCCGTTTCGTATATAATAAAAGCCGGCTACGGCATCTGTTTGGTAAACCAGTAAACCTTCGGCAGGCATGGTAATGGCTATTCGTTGGGCAGCTGTCATCCGGGGTGGCAAAAATCCTTTGGTTGTAGAACTAACATCGAGTACTGCAGAGGCTGCAGGAGTGGATGTACCGATGCCTGTATTCCCATTTCTTAAAACGGTTATGGCATTTCTTCTTACTTCATCATCAATAATGGCATCATAATAACCATTACCTATTTGAAATATCCTGTCAAAAGAGGATGTATCATTTGGATTCGGAGTATCTGATGCATCATTATACATACCCATTACAATTCCACCCAGCGCTTTTGAAATATTGTTATATCCCAATACAGTGGAATAGTCGCCGGTGGCAAAAGTCTGGAAGCCGATGGCTGTTGAACTTAACCCATTGGCAAAACTTACACCTCCAATGGCTGTGGAATAATCTGTATTTGCCTGGGCATTATTGCCCATCGCAACACTGCTCATACCTGCTGCTTTGTTATTTAAGCCTAATGCTGAGGAATAATCACCCGAAGCAATAGAGCCATAACCGGATGCAAAGGAATAGTTGCCCACATTTGCTTTATCCCAACTTGTACCTGCAGCATAGCCAACCCTAAAGGCTCCTTTATCAGCATACCACATCATTCTCCGGCCGGTGCCGGATACAGGCGGGTTACCCGGAACCGGAAGTGCCAAACCTGTTGCACTAAAGACTACATTACTGTCTGCAACATGTAATCTTGCTAAAGGTGTGGTAGTGCCAATGCCTACATTTTGTGCTTCAAGATGCATATAAGATGAAACAATAATTAATATGGTAAACATTTTTTTCATAACTGTTTCTTTAAAAGTTGTTCAATCATTTTTTTCTGTTCATCTATTTGCTTTTGTTGTTCCTCTATTTTTTTATTTTGTTCTTTTATAGATTCTATCAGCAACGGCACCAGCCTGGCATAGTCAACCCCCTTGTAACCATCTTTTTCATGCACAGCTTCCGGAACGATTGTTTCTACATTCTGCGCCAGCAAACCCATTTGCCGGCCCGGCAGGAAATGGTTTTTAGAAAATTCATCTGCTTTCATTTCATACTCCACACCGTTTAGCTGCAGTAGTTTTTGTAAAGGAGATTTTATGGCAGTAATATTTTGCTTAAAGCGTTCATCGCTGGCATAAGTTGTGCCGTTTGCCCAGATACTGCCGAATACACTTAATGCGTACCCTCCGGAAATTTCAAATTTTCCGGCTTCTGTAAAAGCACCGGCATTGGTTTGTGTGCCAAAGCTTACTTTAGCACCCGGGTTATCTGCATGCAATCTTAATTCATTTCCATACACACCAATACCTACTTCACCAACGCCGCCGGGGTAGAGTAATATTTTTTCGCCTAACAATGCAGGAAATGAAAGCGGTTTTGCCGGGGTGGCATTTCCAATGCCCAGGTTGCCGGTAAGATTTGCATTGCCATTAACGGTTAATTTATTTGACGGGCTAATGGTATTTATGCCAATATTCCCATTGCCTTTAATTCTCATTCTTTCGGTAAAACTGTTGCTGTTCCCATAACCAAATGCGATGTCGGCTGCTGCTGCATCCGTGTACAGCTGCAACAACCCGCCCTGAATCCCCATTCCATAATGCGCCAAATAGCCGTCACCATACAACAATAATTTATTACCCAACGATGAAGCCATTTGTATAGGAACTACCGTTTCTGTTGAACCAATACCCAGGTTTCCATCAATAATCGTATTGCCGGCAACCTGCAATTTTGTATCTGGCGGCAGGGCCGATGTACCAATACCTACATTACCATTACTGCGGTAAATATCGGAGCCGCTTACCTGCCATTGCGTAGCAGCTACCTGTACACCCGAAGGTGTTGAAACCAAACTGCCATTTTTATCCAGGTCAAAAATGCACAGCCTGCTGTTATTGTAGGAAGCCACATAAGCATAATCACCACTTGCATATACATCTGCAGGCCCGCTCAGGTTAGCGTAGGAATAACCTTTTGATACTATGGAAAGCGGATTACTGATATCGAAAAGGGTAAGCATATTATAATCGAATGAGGTAACATAAGCTATATTACCTGCAATGGAAATACTATTGGGAGCAGTGAGGTTTGTGCTGCTAAATCCAACGGATGTTATGATATCAGGATTACTGATGTTGTAAACGCAAAGCCTGTTGTTTGCACGGGAAGCAACATAAGCATAACTGCCTTTTACGGAAACAGATACGGGGTCGGACAACAGGGTATTAATGAATCCTTTTGCTACGATCGCATCGGGGTTGCTGATATCATAAATGCAGAGCCTGTTATTACCGACAGATGTTACATAGGCATAATTACCCTGCACAAAAATATCTGTTGGAAAATTCATATTGGTGCTGATAAATCCTTTTGCCACAATGGCATTGGGATTACTGATATCATGTATACTCATGTTGTTATTAAACTCGGAAGTTACATACGCATAATTGCCCTGTACAAATACCGTATTCGGTGTTCGCATATTGGTCGATGTAAATGCTTTGGGAATTATATTGGCAGGGTTACTGATATCAAAAATGCAAAGCCTGTCGTTGCCCTGCGAAATAACATAAGCATAGGAGCCCTGTACAAAAATATTAACCGGAAAACTTAAGTTGGTACTAATGCTCTGTCGCCAAAAAATGCTGTCAGGATTACTGACGTTGAACGAAGTTAGATTGTTATTGTAAGTGGTTACAAACGCAAAGTTGCCTTGTGTATACACTGAATTGGCACCCGATGTATTTACAGAAGCGATCCCTCTTGCCAACGGGGCCTGCGAACCCGGGGTTGAATTGCTCCCGGCGATCCAATTCCCTTTTTGTACATAATCTTTAATTGCTTTTTCGGTCGGTATATTACTGTGGCTGTTTTCCAAAAACAGACTATCGGTACTGAATTTATTTATGGCAACGCCATTTTGCACTTTAAGATCACCTTGCACATGTAACTTTGCCTCGGGTGTAACAGTGCCAATGCCTACGTTTTGTGCAGTTGCATTTGTCAGCAAACTTAGTGCGATGATCAGGGATTGCAGTTTCATACTACTTAAGTTTTAAATACAAATATGACTTTCTTAATTATATTATTCTATCCCTGAAAAACGGGATTTATAAGGAAGCGTTGACGTAATATTTAACCAGGCAAGACCAGTACAAGGAAAAACTATAAAGTCTTCATTGTTTGTTTATCTGCATGGGAATATTTTACTTACAAAGTGTAGAATAATAGTCACTGCAATTATAGAATAATCAAACTGCGCCATGATCAATCCCTGATACAGCGAACTGACAGCCCACAGCTCTTTGCAAACCCGTTATATTGGGTGAGTTCACCGCCAGCGTTAATTATGTACCGGCTGATGGCGAGTTGGGGTGTGGGAATAACTTCCGTTGCACTCCAGAAATGACTAAAATAATTTAGGTCAACAAAGTAATTGCTGGAGCCGTTCGTACGGATACCACCCGGAAGGGCTGCAAAGCCACTGCTATTGCTGGCATTATTATTCGGTGATGCCCATGTTGTAGTACCTGTCACCTTCATTTTGCCTCCTGCCACTGTTGTTCCGCCCAGACAAGTTGACAACGTACTCCACTCGGGATCTGTTGCCACATGCCAGCCCGCCGGAGCAAGCCCACGGGGATCATTTATGGCATACCAGTTATATAATTTGCCATATACTGCATTGTTGGAAGGGTCATTATTATAATAACACCAGGCGCCTGTTGTTAATGCAGCCCACTCTGCCTGGTCCGTAACATAAGGTATAGGATCCCCGTTACGAAAGGTGGTTACATCAAGGTTTTTTTCCATCCACATTTGTGTGCAGATAGTAACTGCCGGATAAGCTGATTCGGCAACCAATCGTAACCATCCACCGTTTTTAAAATAATAAAATCCAGAAGCACCATCTGTCTGGTACACCAGCAAGCCGGCGTCCGGGGCTGCAATGCCGGTTCGTTGTGACTGGGTCATGCGGGGCACCAGCAACCCCTTGCTGGTAGATGTTATATCAAGTTGGGCAGAAGCAGCAGGAGCAGGAGTGCCAATACCAACCTGGGCTTGTGTGCTTATAATTGTGAACTGCAACAATGCAATTAATACATGTTTGGATGTTTTCATTGTATTAATGTTTTAGATGATTGCTTCTGTTTTATTGTACCACTATTGTACAACCAACGCTGTAAAGGTCTTTCCATTGAACCGGCACATGCCATCACCGTCCGTTCCAAACCAAAGTTCGCCAAACTTGTCTTTATAAATTGTATTTATTGCATTACTGGTCAGTCCGTCTTTGGTCGTAAAATTCGTTAAAGTGTTTCCATCATATCTCCAGGCACCTGCGTCAACGGTTCCTATCCAGAGGTTTCCCGTCTTGTCTTCGTTTATTGAATAAATACGGGCAAGGGTACCAGGGCCAGGTTTACCTGCAAGGCTGAATTCATTATTACCCAGTTTTTTTTCTGCTGTAAAATTGGTTAAGGTCTTTCCATCATACCGGAATAATCCGGCACCATTATTTCCGAACCAGATATTTCCGTGACTGTCTTCAAACAAACCCAGTACGGCCGGGCCACTCAGTCCTTTTTCAGTGAACCAGGTAAAAGATTGTCCATCGAAGCGACACACACCACGGGCCTGTGTACCGAACCAAATATTACCTTTCTTGTCCTGCAGTATGCTGTATACAGCATAGCTACTCAGCTCATAAGGTGAGCTTTGCGGATTTTTTGGATTTAAACCGGGATTATCTAAAGGCAAATAGACAAGCGAATTGCCGTTATAACGAAAAGCGCCACCACCAGCATAGAACCATAGGTCGGCGGGTGTTGATTTCCAGTCCCGGAGAGCCCCGTTGCTTACTTGTACATTTTCTTTTGTTGTCAGCGTTGTAAAACTTTGTCCGTTAAACTTACTGACGCCGAATCCACCTGTTCCGAAAAAAATATTACCGGTTTGATCTTCCTGTATACTTTGAACCTGGTTGCCTGCCAGGCCGTCTTTCTCAGTAAAATGCCGTATCGTTTTTCCATCATAACGATACACACCAGCACCATTGGTGCCGAACCAGTAATTGCCTTTTTTGTCCTGGAAAATACTGCGGATGTTTTTGTTAATGACAGCTGTTGCCTTACGGAGATTATCAGTATTGAATTTGTTGCCGGGAGCCGAAGTGGGTTCTGTTGCAGTATTGTTGCTGTTGCCTGTTTTGTTATCCGTGTTGCAGGAAGCAAATGAAATGGATAGAAATAAAAAAGTATAATTTCTTAATGGTGCAAGGATGGTTGGTAGAGTGATCATTTTTCTTATTTACTTGTCTGCCTGTTCATTCTTTGCGCTGTCGCTGCAGAATGGTTACTTACGGAACACTACTTTGCAATGTAGTGATATTCCGGGTTTCGTCAGCCCGGATCATTACACAGGTAAAACTGTAAAAGAAAGAAGAAATTGGTTGTTTTTTTTAACAGTTCATGTTACCAGCAGTGTTTCTTTCTGTCGTCATTGTCCACCGTTTTAAATTAAGCTACACCAATCTCTTTCCAATAATTTGCGAATGTAACACATGGACTATTTCCAACAGCCACAAATAAGTCATGTCGTTTAGCAAGTTGTTTTACTTCACTGTTAGATTTAGGGTCTTCCTCAAGTTTTAGAAAAATCCAAGCACCTACTGCCTCTTTAAATTTTTCAATGTCGTCAATAATTTCGTTGTTTAAGAGATAGACAATATATTTTACGAATTCGGATAAACTTGAATAGCCGTTTTTATTCCAATTGTCCAAAGCTTGTTTAACTGCTAATGAATAGCCGTCAATTTGATTTTCTTTCACCGAACTTGTCAGCCGGGAAAAAGCAACGCCAACCCCAGCAACTGTCAATAGAAAGTCGAACTTTTCTAATTGTCCGCCTTTAGTAACAACACCAAGGTCAGGAAATTTGTCAAGTAGCGGCATGTAACTTGAAATAGCAAGTCCTTGTGATAAGGATACTAATGCTGTTGCGTCTTTCAACTGTTTGTCTGTGTAGCTAGGTTTTTTAAAAATGCTGTCAAATAGTCCCATATTATTTTCTTATTACACCAGGTCGCTTTTTAATTAAAGATATAAGTTGAACGGCTTTTAGCAAGATTTGTCTCCATTTATCGGGAGCTGATGTTTAGTTGCAAGATAACCACAATCGTTCAGGATTTTTTATTTATTAAGCTTTCTGACAGCAGTTATCTTCAATTCCTTCAAGCAGAATATTCAGAACAATTGGTGTATCCGTTCTCTGTTGTACAATTAGAATACTGAATTTTCCTCTGTCCATTTGCCTTTGTCATAACTTGAAAATATTGCAGCGTCAAGTAAGCAAGGATAAATATTTGCTAGTTTACAAAGATGCTGTATACCGTCCGAAATAAACTGATAATAATGAGGGTCAGAAAGTCCACCTGCTGTCAAACGAATAGGGAAGTTGTTTTTGTTTAACCAGTCCGCAATTCTACTGTCAAGAGGAATTTCATATTTAGTAACTCCCAAAATTTGCAGAAAATTTCTTGACTGCTTTGGTCCGAAACCATTCACTTGTTTTTGAATAGTGTTTGCTAATCTTTGCTCCCAATATTTGTCGTCAATAGATACTTCGAAGTTTGTAATCTCTTTAAGAATAAACCAGTCGTTGTCAATGATGCTTTGAAGATTGTTCTTGAGTTGCTGTGCGATAATTGTAGTTCGCCTAAGTCCGCCAAAGTTAGAAAGAATTGTCTGAGCAACTGTGTCAAGTTGAGGCAAGTTGGCAATGCAGAATTGTAAACTTAGCGGAAATGGGTCTGTCTGTAAAAGTTGAGCAACCTTACTTGTCGGGCCAGATTTCTGTTGTGTTGTCAGTAAACAAGAAATGAGAGATTTCCAAACAAACTCTTTCGAAAAATCCAGTCCTAATTTTTGAACATTTCTCTTGTCCCTTGTCCGCACAAATACATTGTCTTTATGCAGATTGTAAAAGTCAGTAGTCAACTGAACTTGCAAGTCGTCAACTTCCCAATTTATTGTCCAGTATCGTGGATGCTGTGTCGTCATACGGATACTGCTAACATTTTGCAGATTTGCGATGGGCGGGTTTTTTACCACAAATGTTGATGCGTAGAACTGCACTTTCTTTAACTACAAAACTGTCTGCGGAGCACAACCCCCTGCCTATTGCAAATGTACTATTAGTACCAGCTTTTCTATTTCCCATCTCTATCATTTATCCCTCTTACTTTGTCCGTAGGTAAACTTGAATAGATTCCACTAACCTTTTTAGGTAATGCTATCATATATTCAATTATGATATTTACCAAATCGAATAGCTGTCCAACTGTTTCTGGATTATCTGTATCGATTTGTCCGGGATGAACAGCGTCATTTCCTGTCACACGAACAATATCTAATGATTGTTGAACAATTATAGGAAGTCCTTTTTTTACAAGATTTCCAACGTCTGTGTTGATGTTATTACCTGGTTCACCAAGTTCTTGACATAATACTTGAATCGCAAGTCTCAACAAAGCTGCAGCTCCTCGTGGAGATTTCGAACTGATTGCAGATGCTTCAGTGTAAAGTTTCAAAACTGATTCAGGCATTTCTGGGTTTGGAAATGGTGCATTTCCAGTATCAGGGAAATACATTTTATCTTGAACCCATAATGTGGTTTTACCACAATGTTGACATGTACCAACTCTTAATGGATGATTTTCTTTAGGGGTTAGAGTTTGGCTATTATTCCAATGTTTATACCACCAATCTTGTTTAGCAATTGCTCCACAGTGTGGGCATGTATAGGAATTCAAAAATACTTGTGGTTGAATATATTTCATTAGTAGATTTTAAAAAGTTTTTTTTACTTCAATAGATTTATCAACAGGAAACCATAAATTACTATTTTCAATTACAGAGTTTCCACTTATCCAGTCCATCAGATTTGAGATAAAGAATGAAAAGGATAATTCACTTATTTTATATAAATAATGAGAATTGCGATGTTTTAAGTGTTCATGTTCCCAAAATTTATAAAACCAATCTTGATTTAGAGAAATGTGATTTACACTAAATTTATATTTGTGTTCATTATTAACTAATTCTTGCCATGGGATATTAATAGCATTGGCAATTGTATCAACATTATTTACAGTTGAGTCATATGAAAATATGCCGTTAAATAATGGTTTTGCCTTGTCAATTCTTGCGTCAAAAATAAATTTTCCATTTTCATTAGATTTCTTAACAATCTGTTGTAGCCCTTGATTTATAGCATTGGCTTTTACTTCAATAATTCCTAAAACAGAATCGGGTGTCAGAATCACAAAATCATTTTCCTTAAAGAGAACTGGGTATGAAGTATCATAAATTATTAAATCAATTTGTTTCGAGGGTTCATGATTTCCTCTTTCTTTTGTTTGTCTTACAATAAATCCGCTACCTATTCGGAATTTTTCAGGCAAGAATCTTTGAATCATAGTTTTGATAACTGCCTCTTGATACCGACCATCTTCTCCCCAATGATTAATTAAATTTCTTACTCTGTCCTTAATTGCTAAGAGTTCCTTTGTTGTTGATTTGTGAAATTCAATTGTGTCCATAATGTCGTATTAAAATTGCTGCTGACGTATGAATTATCGAATATACGAACCTTCTATATTTTTATATGCATTGTATTGTTGCTTTGATTTTCATTATTTTAAGCTTGTTTATACAACATTTTTATCAGCCCATTGGAATTGCGACAATACAACTGTGCAGTAAGTAAAAAATCCCGGCGTAGGGCTGGGATTTTCATAAACTATTTTTTGGAACAAATTATTCGACAGGCTCAGAACCCTTTCTTCTCTTCCTTCTCGTTCTTCTTTTCCGCATTCTTCACATATTTCTCCAGCCATTCAAACTGTTCTGCCAGGGTATGCAATACATTTTCCCTGCCCGCATAGCCATGGCTTTCATAGGGCAGGCTTACATATTTTACCGTGCCGCCATGTCCTTTAATGGCATTGTACATTCTTTCACTCTGTATCGGGAAGGTGCCGGTGTTATTATCCATTTCTCCATGTATCAGCAGGATAGGTGTTTTTATTTTATCGGCATTACTGAATGGGCTCATTTTGGTATACAGGTCCTGCGCCTGCCAGTACGTACGGTCCTCATTCTGAAAACCAAAAGGAGTGAGGGAGCGGTTATAAGCACCGCTTCTTGCAATACCTGCTTTAAAGAGTTTGGTATGCGCTAATAAATTGGCAGTCATAAATGCACCGTAGCTATGCCCGCCTACGGCCACCCGGTTCTTATCACCCACACCCATTGAATCGAGTACATTGATGGCGGCTTCTGCATTCATCGTTAACTGCTCAATGAAATTATCATTGGGTTTAGCATCTTTATTGGTGGCCACGATCGGCATTTCTGCATTGTTGAGTACTGCATAGCCCTGTGTTACATAAAATACCGGGGAACCGCCGCCCACTAATGTAAAGCGATGCTCACTGCCACGTACCTGTGCAGCATCAGCCGCAGAATTAAATTCTCTCGGATAAGCCCAGATGATCACCGGGAGTTTGCCATCTCTTTTGGGATCATAGCCTTTGGGTAAAAACAGGTCACCGGTCAGGTCCACTCCATCTGCTCTTTTGTATTTTATTTTTTCCTGGCTTACTCCCACCATTTGCGGGTAAGGATTGCTGAATTGTGTGAGTTGCCTGTCCGCTATCCGCAATTTTAAATTTTTGATCCAGTAGTTGGGTACTTCTTTTTCACTTTCTTTCGAGGTCAGCAGTTGCAGTTTATCTGCATCCAGCACTTTCACTACATTTTCAAAATAACCTTCCTGGCAGCGCCAGAGTGTATCTGCTTTTTTGGTATGCACATCATACGACAATAAGAAAGGAAGATCACCTTTGGGCGAACTGCCGGTGCTGTTGTTCAATAATATTTTATTGCCGTTATCAATGGTCCACAATACTTCTTTTCCAAACTGGTTGGGTTTGGTAACCGGGAAACCGGGATTAGAATAGGCATCCGTGGTATTTCTTGTCATCAGTTTTTCCAGGTCTTCTGTTACGGGGTTAAAACGATCCATTTGTACCACCTGTTTGCTTCTTAATCCTTCTGTAACGATAGCCAGGTTGGCATTGCCCCATACTGTGCCACTATAACGCATCTTGGTTTTAAAAAGCAGTTTGGACATGCCTTTAAAAGGAGCTGACAATGCATAGACCGCATCGCGGTATT
This sequence comes from Chitinophagaceae bacterium, assembly GCA_041738795.1. Classification (GTDB taxonomy): domain Bacteria; phylum Bacteroidota; class Bacteroidia; order Chitinophagales; family Chitinophagaceae; genus JJ008. Next base: position 251,286 of record JBGSPB010000002.1, read on the forward strand.
CTACATTCTTTTTAATGAAGCCACTATCCAACGGCATACACCACACGGCAGTGGCCGGTTCATCATCTCTCCATTCAAAAGCCCTGGGTACCAATTGCACATTATCGTAACCAGCAGGTGCTGTTTCTGCTGATGGCAGGTCCGCTAATTCTTTTAAAACTTTTCCATTCATATCTGTAATGGCTACGATAGAAGGAAAGCCGCCGGCAGGTACTGTGTAAGAAAATGGTTTTTTCAGTGTGCGGAGCAGCATATATTTTTTATCCGGCGATACACTGATCATACTATAAATAGCCGGCTGGCCAATCTTTGTTTCCACCCCGTTGCTGTTCTTCACCAGTTGCGTGGTAGCATAAAAAGCATACAGTGTTTCATCATAAGGACTTTTGATCATGTCCTGGAAAGTAGGGCGGGGAGAGGCTTTGCCATAATTTTCCTGGATGGTTGGTCCGGTAGGTACGGCTGGTTTGGGCGGTGCTGCGGCAGCAGGTTTTAAAATGGTACGGTAGAGCAATGTATTATCATCATACCACTGGTAGCCGCCGGTGATGGTGTTCAACGCCGTTTTATTCACCTTCATCGCTTTTTGGGTCGCCACATCGATCACATAGAGGTCAACACGACTGGCGGTGGTATGGGTGAAAGCAATTTTTTTATTATTACCGCTCCAGCTGATGCTGCCTGCATATAACGGAACGGGCAGCCCGGTGATCTTATATTCTTTATTGGTCTTGATATTCTTCAGGGAAAGATTGGTAACAAAATTCTGGCGGCTGGGCGCAAAATTGGCGGGGTTGATACGAAGGCCTGCAATTTTTAATTCAGGCCGTGCCAGTTCTTCCACGGATGGATAACTGCTGCCCTCCATAAAGAGCATCCACTCTGCATTATCATCCACACTTACATTGGGAGATCTTTTAGCGAGTAGCATATCGGCCACATCTTTCGGGGGTGTTTTATAACCACCATCATCCTGTGCATGTACTATTGTAAGAGATAAAAAAAACAGGAACGAAAGGAAGTATCTTTTCAGTACCATAAAAATAATTTTAAGGCAACAAGTTACATCCAAAAAAGCTTGCTGCCATCGGGGTGTTGTAAATTTTTTGGCGTGGGCACCAGGCTATTTCCAGCCATCCGGCAGCCTGTTGCTGATCCGAAAGAGTATATGAAAGTGAGCAGAAATCAGTAATCAGGTTTATTTTTTATATATAACCCCGTCTTTGATCACCAAGTTAACTTTGCGGATATTTTTTATGTCTGCTGAAGGGTCTCCTTCTACAGCAATAATATCTGCGGCCAGTCCTTTTTTGATTCTGCCGATCTTATTGGCATAGCCAAATACATCCGCATTGACAGCAGTGGCTGCTCTCAGTACTTCCAGCGGCTTCATACCATAGTCCACCATCAGTTCCATTTCTCTGGCATTATCACCATGGGTATATACACCGGCATCTCCACCCATACAGATAGTGACACCTGCCTGCAAAGCCAGTTGAAATGTTTTTCTTTTATTGACGATGCGGTTGGGTTCGGGATCAATTCCTTTTTTCCAACCCCTGTATTGTTCTACTGCTTCACCGGCTGCCAGTGTGGGACAAAGTGCCACTCCTTTTTCTTTCATCAGTTTAAACACTTCTTCTGTGCCATCGTCACCATGTTCAATAGAAGATACACCTGCAAGAATAGCTCTTTTCATTCCTTCCGGTGTACTGGCATGTGCTACTGCTTTTCTTCCGCTGCTTACAGTGTTTCCCACTAACCAACCCAATTCAATTTCACTGAAAGTAGGTTGCGTTTCCCCATTAGGTCCATACCGGTAGTCTGCATATACTTTGATCAGGTCTGCACCATGACCGATCTGCGAACGGATGGCTTTGCTTAGTTCTTCCAGGCCTGCTACTTCTTCAGCGCCCTGCGGCAGTTCTACATCAGGATTTTCACTTTTGGGTCCGTATGCTCCCCGGGCAACTATTGCTCTTGTAGCAATGATCATTCTTGGTCCGGGTATAACTCCTTTTTCAATTGCTTTTTTCAAACCGGCATCATCATACATAGCGCCTTCTGTTCCCAGGTCTCTTACAGTTGTAAATCCTGCCAGCAGTGTTGCTTTGGCATGATTGACAGCTCTTGCAGTTCTTTCCGCCCTGGATTCTTTTAATACCTGGTCATCCCAGCTTGTTTCATTATAGGGATGAAGGAATAAATGAGAATGGCCTTCAATTAAACCGGGCAACAAGCTGTGGCCTTTTAATTCTATGATCTGTGTTCCTGCAGGCAATTTGAAGGTCATGGCACCGGCCTGTTCAATACTATTATTTTTCACCAGTACTACCCAGCCGGTCTGCATTTGTACACCATCAAATACACGGTCAGGCTTCAGTAAAATATATTTATCAGCCTGCTGTGCCGCAAGTGTCATTAAGAATTGTAAACAAACGATCAGTAAAAAATTCTTTTTCATGTTATTGTTATGAAGTGTGAAGTACATCAGCGAATTCAGGTTTCTTTTTAAAAACTGAATTGGCGAATGGACATAAAGGTATTATTTTGATATGGTGCTTCCGGGCATATTCAACAGCGGTATTCACCAATTGAAAGCCGATATTTTGTCCCCGGAGTTCATCGCTTACTTCTGTATGTTCGATGATCATTTTATCAGCTGATGGCGACGTGTACACCATTTCGGCCAGGATGGCGCCTTCTTCACCAATGAAGAACATTCCTTTGGACCCAACCTGTTTGTGATGAATGAGCATGGAGCAAGTTTTGATAAAACTAACAAGATTTTTTTGCTAATCTGAATTCAGCACCACATCTTTGTAAGGAAATGAAAATGATACAAACAAATATTTGGTGGTGGCATACAACTCTTCCGGGGCTGTAATGTCATTGTTATATTTGTTTAAATATATTCAGGCCCCGACAGTGTTCGGGGCTTTTAATTTGCCCCCTACTCCCTGAAGGGGAACTGGGGGGCACCAATGAGAAAATCAAGTCCTTCCTTCGGGGAGGATGCAGGAGGGAAGCATGAAGAAAATAGAAATAAATACTACTTGTAAGAGAATGCTGGCAGATGTGTTTACACCGGTTGGTATTTACCTGCGGCTGCGGGATAAATACCGGGATACCATACTGCTGGAAAGTACTGACCATCATTCCTCCGAAAACAGTTATTCCTTTATCTGTATCAATGCCATCGGGGGAATAGAGATTAGTGCAGCAGATAGTATTGAATTTAAGCTGCCGGGTCAGCAACCCAGGAAGCTGGGTTTGAAAAATAAGAAGGAAGTGCCACAGCTCTTGTGGGATTTTATGCAAAGATTTGATGCAAAAAAACCTGCTATAAAAGAAGGAAAATTTGCACAGGGTCTTTATGGATATACTTCGTATGATGCGGTACAATTTTTTGAATCGATACAATTCTCCAAAACCACCCTCCAGGGAGTAGGGTTGCTTCGGTACCGTCTTTATCAATATGTCATTGCCATCAATCATTTTAAGGATGAATTATTTATCTGTGAGAATACAGTGGCAGGAGTGGAGAGTGATGTGGCGACGGTAGAATCGCTGATACGAAGTAAAGATGTTCCTGTGTATCCATTTTCACCCAAAGGGGAAGAAAGTTCTAACATGAGTGATGCGGCTTATATAGAAATGGTGAAAAAAGGAATTGCCAGTTGCCATCGCGGTGATGTATTCCAGATCGTACTCAGCAGGAGATTTCAACAGCCATTTACCGGGGATGAATTTAATGTGTACAGGGCCTTGCGCAGCATCAACCCGTCGCCATATTTATTCTTCTTTGATTATGGAGATTACAAACTGATGGGTTCTTCACCGGAAGCCCAGTTAGTGATACAGAACGGAAAAGCAGTGGTGCATCCTATTGCTGGAACATTTAAACGGACCGGTGATGATGAGGCGGACAGGGAAGCCACCCAACGATTATTGGAAGATGCAAAAGAAAATGCAGAGCATGTTATGCTGGTGGACCTGGCCAGGAATGACCTGAGCCGGGTGTGTGAAGAGGTTGCAGTTACTCATTACCGGCAGGTGCAATATTTTTCTCATGTTATTCACCTGGTCAGTGAAGTAAAAGGGAAAGTGAAAGAAGGAGCAAACCCTTTTGAACTGTTGGCTAAAACATTTCCGGCCGGCACTTTAAGCGGTGCCCCGAAGTTTAAAGCGATGGAGCTGATCGATGCCTATGAGCCCACGGCAAGAAGTTATTACGGTGGTGCCATTGGTTTCATGGGCTTTGACGGCAGTTGCAATCATGCTATTATGATCAGAACATTCCTGAGCCGTCATAATACGTTGACGTACCAGGCAGGTGCCGGGGTGGTAGCGGCCAGCAACCCTGACAGTGAATTGCAGGAAGTGAATAATAAATTAGGAGCATTAAAAAGGGCGATTGAGATGGGGGCCGGCATTAGTTAACAGGTTGACAAGTTGCTATGTAATATGCTTACCAACTTGTCAACAACTCAACTTGTAAATTGAAATGAGAATACTTGTATTTGATAATTACGATTCTTTTACTTACAATCTTGTTCACCTGGTGGAGAAGATAACACATACAAAAGTGGAGGTGTACCGCAATGATGAGATCCCTCTGGAAAAAGTAAAAGAATATGATAAGATCATATTATCGCCCGGTCCGGGTATCCCGGAAGAAGCAGGACTGTTATTGCCATTGATAAAAGAGTATGCTTCTTCTAAATCAATGTTGGGAGTTTGTTTGGGCCACCAGGCGATTGGCCAGGCATTTGGCGGCAAACTGGTGAACCTGTCAACGGTTTATCATGGTGTGGCCACACCGGTAAAAGTAGATGAGCAAAAGAAGAGTCCCTTATTTGTAGGATTACCACCTGTAATTGAGGTGGGACGTTATCACAGCTGGATCGTTTCGGATGAAGACTTTCCCCCAGTATTAGAAGTGACTGCCAGAGATGAGAATAATTATATCATGGCTTTACAGCATAAAGAATTTGATGTGCAGGGAGTGCAGTTTCACCCGGAAAGTGTGCTTACACCAATGGGAGAAGCTATTTTACGGAACTGGCTTAAAAGCTAATTTGACAATTCGGCAATTTGAAAATGAGACAATGAAGAAAATACTTCAATACCTGTTTGAGCATAAAACACTGACAAGCGATGCGGCAAAAGATGTGTTAGTGAACATTGCTAAAGGCATGTACAACGATCATGAAGTAACAGCTTTTATGACGGTGTACCTGATGCGCAGTATCACTATTGAAGAGTTGCAGGGCTTTCGGGATGCGTTGCTGGAATTATCCGTGAAGGTTGACCTGGATGGCTATGAAACAATGGATATTGTTGGTACCGGTGGAGATGGAAAGAATACATTTAATATTTCCACCCTGGCCTGTTTTATTGTCGCGGGAACAGGTCAGAAAGTAGCGAAGCACGGTAATTATGGAGCTTCCTCTATCAGTGGAGCCAGCAATGTGATGGAACAGTTGGGATATAGATTCAGTACTGATAATGCAAAGCTGAAGAAAGAAACAGAGGAAGCCAATATCTGTTTTTTGCATGCTCCCTTGTTTCATCCGGCATTGAAAACAGTCGGGCCGATCAGGAAGAACCTTGCCATGCGGACATTCTTTAATATGCTGGGACCGATGGCCAATCCTGCGAAACCCGCTTTTCAGCTGGTAGGAGTTTATAACCTGGAGATGGCCAGGATTTATAATTACCTGTTGCAACTGGGAGGTAAGCCTTTTACAATTATTCATAGCCTGGATGGATATGATGAAATATCGCTGACGAATGATACCAAAGTGATAACAAATGAAGGAGAAAGAATAATGACGCCGGAACAATTAGGTAAACGGATGGTATCGGCAACGGATATCAGTGGTGGCAATACAGTAGAAGAGGCAGCGAAAATATTTACGACGATATTGAAAGGTGAAGGGACCTGGGCGCAGAATGCCGTAGTATTGGCCAATGCGTCAATGGCATTACATTGCACCGGGAAATTTAATTCGTATGACGACGCTTATAATGCGGCGGTGAATAGTTTGGAAAGTGGAAAGGCAAATGAATGTTTACGAAAACTGATTTCAATTCAAGTTGCTTAAATCTTTGCAAAGTGGATTTTAGTTCCTGATGATTTGATGCAGGATATATTCTATGAATGTTGTTGAGGTGTGATATTTAAGCCCCGAAGGGGCGAAATGTTGATAGCCCCGGATGAAATCCGGGGTAAAAGATAAAGTAATTTTTTGCGTTTCGAAGGGGCGAAATGTTGGTAGCCCCGGATGAAATCCGGGGTAAGAGATAAAAATGATTTTTTGAGAGCTCCGCAGGAGGGATATATTTTAAAGTGATCAAATGGATATTTTAGAAAAAATTATCGCCGCTAAGCGGAAAGAAATAGAAAAGTTTAAACCGTTAAGTAGTATTGAACGGTTTGAAAGAGAGGGATTCTTCTGGCAGATCAGAACCCGGTCATTGGTACAATCTTTATTATTACCAGGTAGTACGGGCATCATTGCGGAGTTCAAACGAAAAAGCCCGAGCAAGGGATGGTTCAAGACCAAAGAGCTCGAAGCCGAACCTGTAGTTACAGCGTATAATAAAACTGCGGCAGGAATTTCAGTATTGACGGATGATGAATTTTTTGGCGGCGACCTGGATGATTTGATTCAGACAAAAGTGGTGACCGATATACCTGTGCTGCGAAAAGATTTTATCATTGATAAATGGCAGATCGCTGAAGCGAAAGCTTTTGGGGCAGATGTTATTTTATTGATCGCTGCCTGCCTGGCTCCGGCCCGGGTGAAGGAGTTTGCCTCGTATGCACAAAGTATCGGCCTGGAGTCAATACTGGAAGTGCATAATGAAGAAGAACTGGGCCATTGTTGCGACGAAGTAAGTATGGTGGGAGTGAATAACCGTAACCTGAAGACGTTTGAAGTAGATATTAATACCTCGCTGCAACTGATAGATAAGATACCGGCCGGTAAACCGGCTATTGCGGAAAGTGGGATCAGCAGCGTGGATACTGTTGTAACTTTGCGAAATGCCGGTTTCAAAGGTTTTCTGATCGGGGAGAATTTTATGAAAGAAGAACATCCCGGAAGGGCATTTGAAGAATTTGTATATAATCTAAAACAACTATAATGAATATTAAAGTTTGTGGTATCACTGAAATGAAGCAACTGCAGCAGCTGGACGGATTGGATATTGATTTTGCCGGGTTGATATTTTATAAGGAATCGCCACGATATATTGGAGATAAAATTTCAAAAGAGGATCTGAAAAGGGCCGATCTTGATCTGAAGAAAGTAGGGGTGTTTGTAAACCCGGAGATGATCGAAGTGCTGGATGCGATTGATGAGTATGGGTTAGATGCAGTGCAATTGCATGGTGATGAAAGCCCGGAGATGTGCGAAGACCTGAGCAGCGAAGTGGAAGTGATAAAAGCATTTCGTATTAAAGAGGGGGTGACAGATATCGATGCATTGGTGGCGGCATATGATGCGGTATGTGATTATTACTTGTTTGACAAAGCAATTGATAACAGTTTCGGCGGTACCGGCAAACAATTTGACTGGAGTGTTTTAACCAAAGCAAAGATTGAAAAGCCTTTTTTCCTGAGTGGTGGCATTGGGGTGGAAGATGCGGTAAAAATAAAAGCATTCAAACATCCTGACTTTTTTGGTGTTGATATAAACAGCCAGTTTGAAAAAAGCCCCGGAGTAAAGGATATGGGAATGGTGCTGCAGTTTAAACAAGCTTTAAAGAAATAAAATGTCTGGAATTACATATCAACAACCAAATGAACAAGGTTACTACGGTTCTTTTGGCGGGGCTTATATTCCCGAAATGCTGCACCGCAATGTGGAAGAGCTGCGGACAAAGTACCTGGAGATAATCTATGAAGAAGGCTTTCAAAAAGAGTTTCAGCAATTATTGCGGGATTATGTGGGCAGACCAACACCATTGTATTTGGCAGAACGGTTGAGTAAACGATACGGTGCTGTTATTTACCTGAAGCGGGAAGACCTTTGTCATACCGGCGCACATAAGATAAATAATACGATCGGGCAGATATTGCTGGCGCAACGGTTGGGGAAAAAAAGAATCATTGCTGAAACAGGGGCTGGTCAGCATGGAGTAGCAACCGCTACTGTATGTGCATTGAAAGGGGTGGAGTGCATTGTGTATATGGGCGAAAAGGATATCGAACGGCAGGCGCCGAATGTGGCGAGAATGAAAATGCTGGGTGCAACGGTGATACCGGCGACAAGTGGAAGCAAGACCCTGAAGGATGCAACGAATGAAGCCATCCGGGATTGGATCAATCACCCGGATGATACACATTATATCATTGGTTCAGTAGTGGGGCCACATCCATACCCGGATATGGTGGCCAGGTTCCAGAGTGTCATCAGTGAAGAGATGCGTAAACAATTGCTGGAGAAAACCGGTAATGAGTTGCCCGATTATGTAATTGCCTGTGTCGGTGGTGGCAGTAATGCGGCAGGCGCTTTTTATCATTTCCTGGAGGAACCATCAGTGAAGTTGATTGCAGTAGAAGCAGCAGGGGAAGGTATCAACAGTGGCAAGAGTGCAGCAACAACGCAGCTCGGTACGCCGGGCATTTTGCATGGCAGTAAAAGTTTGCTGATGCAAACCCATGATGGGCAGGTAGTGGAGCCGCATAGTATATCAGCCGGATTGGATTATCCGGGAATTGGCCCTTTGCATGCACATTTATTTAAAACCGGCCGGGCCACTTTCATGAGTGCCACTGATAACAAAGCATTGAATGCCGCCTTTGAATGTGCCAAATTGGAAGGCATTATTCCCGCACTGGAATCAGCCCATGCTTTGCATGCCCTGAAGATGATCAACTTTAATAAAAATGCCGTAGTGGTGATTTGTTTGAGTGGGAGGGGGGATAAGGACCTGGATATGTACATGAAAAATTTATAGCCACAAAGTCACGGAGGCACAAAGTCTTTGTGGCTTTGTGTCTCCGTGGCAAAAAATACTACATGAGCCGGATACAAGAATTATTCAATAAAAAATCAAACCGGGTGCTCAACGTTTACTGCACCGCAGGCTATCCCCGTTTGCATTCAACGCCGGAAGTAATGAAAGCACTGCAGGATAATGGTGCCGATATTATCGAACTCGGTATGCCGTATAGCGATCCGCTGGCTGATGGCCCGGTGATACAGCATAGCAGTGCTGTTGCATTAGCAAACGGGATGACGATGGCAATACTGTTTGAACAATTAAGGGATTTCCGAAAAGTGATTTCCATACCGGTGGTATTAATGGGATATATGAATCCTGTTTTACAATATGGGTTTGAAAAATTTTGTGCGGATGCTGCTGCTGTTGGTATAGATGGACTGATCTTACCTGATTTGCCTGAATATGAATTTGAATCGGAATACGGCGCTATCATCAAAAAATATAACCTTGATTTTATTTTTTTAGTAACACCGGAAACTGCTGAAGAAAGGATCCTGCAACTGGGCAGCCTTAGTACCGGCTTTTTATATGCCGTCTCTTCTTCATCGACCACCGGCAGTAATAAACAGACGGTTGATTACAGTCAATACCTCGGCAGGCTCAGGAGTTTGAATCTTAAGAACCCGGTGCTGGTTGGCTTTGGAATAAATGACAAAGCTTCCTTCGATGCCGTTTGCCGGCTGGCTGACGGTGCCATCATCGGCAGTGCCTACATTAAAGCGTTGGAAAACAGTGCAGATGTTAATGCATCCACAAAATCCTTTCTCTCGTCCATATTGGGTCAATAAGGTTTCTGTCAACCAGCTCCTTTCATTAAATTTGTACACTAATTTTTTCCCTGTATCATTTATGAATACTAATTACCAAATATGAAAAAAGCAGTCTTTCTTTTATTAGTAGCTCCCTTGTTTGTTTTTGCACAACCCAAACCAAAAAGTTTTACCATCAATGGAAAACTAGATGGGTACCCTGACGGTACAGAGATCCGTTTAGTGAAGAATGGTGAGAACACAGAATTGTCTTCTGCAAAACTGCTTAAATCAAAATTTGTATTGAAAGGCAGTATTCCCGAGGCGGTCCTTTGTTTTTTATTTATCGGCGATGAACAAAAGCCGGCCGAGATCTACGTGGAGAATAAGATCATCTCCTTCAAAGGCGATAAAGCAAAACCCGGCGACTATAAGATCGAAGGTTCTGCTTCTCATATAGACTTTGCAAACTTTGTAAAGAAATTTGTACCCATGGCTCAGCAACTGAGTTCATTGGCAAATACATTAAACTATACAGTGCCCGGGCCACAGCGGGATTCATTAATGGTTACCTATACGTCTTTACAGGGAAGTATCCAGGGGGCAATCGATAAGATGGTAAAGGATAAACCCAAGTCATTGGTTACAGCTTTTGTTTTAGGGGCTACCTATGGGTTCAACGAAGATCCTATTCAACTGGAGCAACGGTTTAATAAACTCGATGCAGTAGTCCGGAAATCAGAAGCCGGGAAGCAACTGGAAGTTCAGATCGCTGACAGCAAGATTGGTGCTGTTGGTACAATGGCGATGGAATTTACACAACCGGATACAACGGGTACACCAGTAGCTCTTTCCTCTTTCCGCGGTAAATATGTGCTTGTTGATTTCTGGGCCAGCTGGTGTGGCCCCTGCCGCCAGGAGAACCCGAATGTTGTAGAGACCTTCAATAAATTCAATACAAAGAATTTTACCGTACTGGGTGTTTCATTGGACAGGCCCGGACAAAAAAGTAAATGGATAGATGCTATACATGAAGACAAACTTACCTGGACACATGTAAGTGACCTGAAATTCTGGGATAATGAAGTGGCTAAGCTTTATAAAGTACAGAGTATACCCCAGAATATTCTGCTAGATCCCGAAGGTAAGATCATTGCTAAAAACCTGAGAGGACCGGCGCTTGAAGCCAAGCTGTGTGAGATACTGGGTTGTAATTAATTAATGGTCAGCTAGACAGAAAGTCCGGAAGAGCAATCATATTAAATGATGTTTCTTCCGGACTTTTTACTTACAGGTTGTTGAGCTTTTTTAATTTATATCTTTCCCTTCGTTAAGTTTATCAATCAATCCCTGTGTATATTTTTTATTGGCTTCATCCGGTGCTTTTGCCAAAGCCATTGTGCCATACCTTGCGGCATTTTTAAAATCACCTAATCCTGAATAACCTCTAGTCATTCCCATCAAAGTGGTGTATTGGTCAGGATTTTTATCATAGTTCATTTTGAATATCTCAAAAGCCTGCCGGAATAATTTCATGCCAAGTAACTGACGGCCGTATTGATGTATCTCGTTCATGCTGCCCAATGGCAGTGCTTTTTTTATTATTGCAGCAGCTTCCTCATTTTTTCCCAGTTTATTCAATACCTGTGCACGGGTACCCCACGCAGTAAAACTCTTTTCGCCACCGAAATTATGGGTAGAAGAATCAGTCCAGCGAAGCGCTTCTTCCAGGTTTACATTCCGTTCCGCACACCAGCCGGCAGCCTGGTCCCAGCTTTGCCAGATAAATCCTTTTTCTGTTCTCAGTTCTTTCCGGAATGAGGCGATCTGTGTGCTGATATAATCCACTTCTATGGTAAACGGGATGGCTAATTTTTCCCATTCCAATGAAACAACGGCACTATTTTCTTTCTGATTGCTGAATTCATATTTCAACCAATCCACCGATTTATCCAGGGGCTGCCCTTTCACTTTTACCCGTAATGCATCTTCTTTGGCATCGTAATAATAATGTCCCCAGGAAGAAGCATTTTTTGAAAAGATAAGAGTGCATTCACCCGGATCATACGCAATAAAGAATCCATATTTACCGGCAGGTAAAGGTTGCCCTTCTATCTTCACATCGGTTGAAAATTCAAACGTAGTGTTCTCATTGGCGCCTGCCCGCCAGGGAGATGACTTGCTGCTGCCGAAACCCGGATCAGTAAAACCAACTGGTACCAGTTGTCCCCATATTTTTCCTTCACGGCCTTTTACACCCGGCCGGTCATAATGAATAGTTACATCCGTTAAACCAATTCGTTCACTTACCGAAGCTTTTTTGTTGCCGCCGCTTGGCAAAACAGTTAATGGAATTTGTGCAACAGATAAAAGGGAAAGCCCGGCTGTTGCAAGCAACATCAAAATCTTTTTCATAACCTGAGTTTTAGTATGCTCAAACTACCACTGAAAACTGAAGAACAAAAAGTTATATTACCAATGACAAATGGAACGGATGAGTTGCAGTGGCAAAGGATATGAGGTGTAAACCGGCTTACCGGCACTGCGAATTACAAATTATCGTAACTTCCTGAACGGATCTTATCTTCATTCACCTCAAATAGCTGGTCATGAAAATTCTTTTTGTATGCCTGCTGATTTTTTACACTCTGCAATCACCTGCACAGATATTAAACAGGATAAAAGACAGGGCTGCCGGTAAAGCCAGGTCTGAAGTCAGCAATGCCAAATACAATGCAAAGAATAAAGTAAGGGAAGCAGGCCGTAAAGAACTGGATGATTTCAATGCACAGTTCGACTCTACCGATATTGACTATGCCATCCTGTTGAGTGATAATTCAGGAGTATTTGGCGGAAGAGGTAAAGGTGAATTTGGTGCAAAATTTATTCGTTTGGCCGGTATTGCCAATTCACTAATCAAAGATGCTGATCTTACTGATGAAGAGAATGCAAGGTTGAACCTGCAGTTGGGACAATCAGCCTATGCCACCGGCCGCTATGTCTATGCAGAAAAAAGACTGACGGCTGCCAAAAACTATTTTGAAAAAGGATATCTCACAAGTGACCTTGGTTACCTGAAAACTATTTCAGGCCATGGATTATTATATACAGCGATGGGACGTTTTGCCCAGGCGGAAAAATTTACAATTGATGCGTTGCAGCTGCGCCGGGATAAAATGGGAGAGGATAATATGAGTGTGGCTGCTTCGTTCAATAACTATGCAGTGTTGCATTACAATCTTGGTCAGTATAATGAATCCGAAAAGGAATTTGAATCTGCACTCTCCATCATTGCGGCAAATAACCAGAAGGAATCAATGTCGTATGCCATTATCGTAAACAATAAAGCTATTCTTTATCAATCGATGGGCCGCTACGAAGAAGGAGCAAAACTGCTGGAAGAAGCGCTGCACCTGGCTGGCAGGCTGGAAGTAACGAAGGCGAAGAACCACCTGAAGTTTTTTTCCAACCTGGCACTGCTCTACCAGCAAATGGGAAAATATGCCGAGGCGGAACGGATTTACCAGGGCCTGGAAAAAAGATTAGAAAAAGGAAAACCGGAATATGCCAACATGATGAATAACCTGGCCATTCTTTACCTGGTGATGAAAAAGGATGACCTGGTAGAGGATCTGCTGAGGCGGTCAGCACATATCTATAAAACTGCAATGGGAGAAACAAGTCCTGCTTATGCAAAAGTGGTGAGTGACCTTGGAAATTTTTTGCGGTATAAAGGCCGTTATGCAGAAGCAACACCCATGCTGGAGGGGGTGATGCAAAACAGGGAGCAGACTTTGGGAACTGATCACCCTTTGTATGTTCAATCGGAAGAAGACCTGGCAATCTTATGGTGGAAGAAAAAGGAGTATGCAAAAGCTTATACATTATACAGGGATGTAATGGAAAAATCGCTGACATTCATCAACCGCTATTTTCCGCCGATGAGTGAAGCAGAGAAAGCAAAGTACTGGGATATCCTGTCGGTGCGGTTTCAGCGGTTCTATAATTTTTCTTTAGAAGCAGCTGCTACCAATAGTAAAATTATCACCGACCTGTTCGAATACAGGCTGGCAACAAAGGGGCTGTTGCTTAGTTCGGTCAGAAAAGTAAGTGAAAGTATTTTACAAAGTGGTAATGAACAATTGGTGAAAGATTACCTCACCTGGATCGATCTGAAAGAGCAGCTGACAACTTTGTATGCGTATTCAAAAGAAGAATTGAAAGAGCAGAGTGTTAACCTGGATTCGTTACAGGCGGCTGCTAACTCGATGGAGAAAAAGTTGTCTGAGAGTTCAAAAGAATTTTCGCAGTTCTATTTTACCAGCAAAATATCTTTTGCAGAGATACAGCGTCAATTAAAACCGGAGGAGGCCCTTGTTGAAATTATCCGTCTAAGGTATTACGACCAGGTGCTTACCGATTCATGCCGTTATGTTGGATTGGTTATAACTAAGGAGCAACCAGAACCGAAGCTGGTACTGTTAACCAATGGCGAAGCGATGGAAGGCAAAATTGCCAAAGCCTACCGCTTATCGATGAAGAATAAGATCAGTGATGAAAAATCCTATACGCATTATTGGGCGGCATTTGAACCGGAGCTAAAAGGAAAAAAGAAAATATTTGTTTCACCGGATGGGGTGTACAGCCAGATAAGCCTGTATACCCTGAAACAACCCGGTGGCGACTTTCTTATCAACAAGTATGATATTGTTTTACTTGGTAACGCAAAAGATGTGTTGGCCGGAAACAATCCGGTTGATCCATCCATTAAGAAAGCAACGCTGATCGGTTTTCCTGAGTACAGTTCTGCATCCATCCCGCAATTACCGGCCACTAAAACAGAAGTGGATGGGATCAATAAAGTGTTGCAATCATCCGGTTACCAGGTGGCGGAGTTCATTCAAAAGGATGCCACAGAAGTCAATCTTAAATCAACCCGGAAAATATCCATCCTGCACATTGCCACGCATGGTTATTTCCTGAAAGATGTGGAGAAAGCCAGCTGGCCCATCGGGGTGCATGCAGATAATGCAAAAGAAAATGTATTGCTCCGTTCGGGTTTGATGCTGAGCGGTGCTGCCGAATCGGATAAAGAATCAGCCAGCCTGGAAAATAAAAGCAATGGTGTCATTACCTCTTATGAAGCGATGAATCTTGACCTGCAGGGAACCCACCTCGTGGTACTGAGTGCCTGCGAAACAGGGCTGGGTGAGGTAAGGGCAGGAGAGGGAGTATATGGTTTGCAACGGGCCTTCCTGGTGGCGGGAGCAGAAGCCCTCCTAATGAGTTTGTGGAAAGTGGATGATGCTGCCACCCAGCAACTGATGAATAACTTTTATACCAACTGGACAAAGACAGGCGATAAACAAAAAGCCTTTAAGCAGGCACAGCTGCAGTTGATGACGAAATATAAAGAGCCATTTTACTGGGGAGCATTTGTGATGATGGAAGATTAAGAAGCAGTGTAAACAATTACACTTTGCAGAACTGTAAAATGGTTAAAATTTATTTGGGTTTTAATACAGTTCATGTTGGCGGTTTGTGCATTACGTCAATACAAAGGATCACTTTGAAATTGGTCTTTCAAAAAAACAAAATGATCATCGCCGGATAAAATGACAATTCGTTTATTCTTATTTTCTGCAATAATTCTTTGTATGTTTTCTGACATCTTGGAATTTCGTAAATCATAAAATTGTAAAACTCTTTCATGGACACTTCCTTTTAATTTTTCATCAAGGCATGAATAGAATTGTTTTGTTAATACAGCATCATTACTTTCTAATATATCCTTTAAAGAATAGTTTTTGATTATCTCAAGCCTTTGATGTGTAAAAGTGTCACATTCTGAAGTAAGCTTTGTAAATAAACTATCCGCATTAAGTTCTTTCTCGTATTTTTTTATAGATGAAATTTCACTCCAGTAATTTGCAGGAATCAATTTGCCTTCGATATCATTTCCTAACCAATCAAAACCTAAGATCTTAGCTTTAGGAAACCAGAATTTCATCATCCGCATCTCGTAAGGGTAATTTTTGCTTAAATAAACAGAATCCTGTTTAATGTCTTCAGAGCGAATTTCAACGGCTATAATATCAGGATCAAGAGAAGAAACTATTTGTTTTAATGAATCGTAATTGAATTTATTATTTGCCTTATGAAGGCCATGAATTGTTGGAATAAAATAAACTCTTCCAAAATACCGGTTACAACTTGCAGTCAAAATCAAAAAACAAAAGGAAATAGATAATGATTTTCTAAACATTCAAAAAAGATTATTAGTTATGCTGCATTACCGCAAACCTTAGAGCATTGGCGGTGTGGCGGGTTTTTTACACAATTCATGTTAGGTGTTCGTTGTTTTTCTTCGGCTAAATTTGTTCTTTATAATTCGGGTCAAAATCTACCATCCATTCAATGCCATATTTGTCTCTAAACATACCAAAATAGGAACCCCAGGGGCTGTCAGAAATAGGCATTTCAATTTGTCCGCCTGCCGAAAGTCCATTGAATAATTTGTCAGCTTCTTCTTTGCTTTCTGCACTAATTACAATTTTGCTTCTGTTCTCATTTTCGTTTGTTCGTCCCAGTATTTCAGGTACATCATTAGCCATTAAAATACTTTTACCAATTGGTAAAGCAATGTGCATTATATTATTTGCTTCATGTTCTGCTACTGGAAATTCAGCACTGGCTAAATCTTTGAAACGCATTATTTTTGCGAACTCTCCGCCAAATACTGATTTGTAAAAATTGAATGCTTCTTCTGCATTGCCGTTGAAATTTATGTGTGGATTGATACTTGCCATAATTTTAATTGTTATTGAAATTTTATTTTTAAAGTAATCTCATTCTTCACACTCGTAACAAAAAGTTTTCAGTAGTCGTGGTTTTTCAATGTATTGTCTGTTTGTATTGTGTCGCTGTAAAATGGTCAAATTTTATTTGATTTTTACACAAATCATGAAAGCGGCAAAGTCTTTCTTATATCGAAGGGTTTGGTTTAGTAAAAGAATGCTTCACCACTTTATATAACATTATGAAATTTATTATTGCCAATAATAACATTGGGATCCTTCTGTAAATGAAATCGGTTGAAATAAGCTTTTCAATTAATTCTAAAGAAAATCTTTTATCCAACTCAACCTGGATAGGGATTTGAATTGTTATAGTGGAGACAAGGGTTATTAAATTAAAAAATAATGCCGACCAAACCAGCCACCTGGATATAATCATCGGGCGAAACCAAAACATTAAAATCTGGGGGATAAAGGATAAGAAAAAGAAAATAACAAATAGCGGAATTATTAGTGCACTATCAATTTGATGAAATTCAGGGAATTCATTTGCACCTACTGCACGCCATGTCCGGTAAGCAACCAGGGAATTTACTATGCCTCCTCCAAAAACATAGAAAGACAGCAGAATATAGACTGAGAATACAATAGTTGAAATGTTATTCTTATTAGTCATTTGATAATTTTTAATACACTCTATGTACTAATCTCTGTCTAACAGAATCTCGCTAAATGGCCATTAATGTTAGGGTTATGCTTTCGGCGGGGCATTTGGAAAACGTACAGCCCGGAACTGAAGCCAGAGTAAGTTACAAAAGATTATGATAAGAACTATAGCCTGTATTTATTTGTCGGCTTGAACTGAAGCTGAGGAGGAAACAAAAGGTTGAGAATATACTTGTTGCCCCGTCATATTACTATTGCAATGTGGCCAGCAATACTATGCACTTATTAAAGCGGTATTGGCTGCAATACAGTTTTTTCCCATTCGGCTAATTTTATTTTCATCTTTTCGAACCTCTTTTTTTCTTTTGTCTTGAGGTCATTTTTTTCCATCTGGTCAACATTTAGGTCAAAAAGATATTCACCTTTTTCATCTTTCAGGTATTTCCATTTTCCATCCCTTACTGCTTTGTGTTTACTCCTTTGAAATGTTCTCCAGTAAAGTGTTCTGACTGTATTTTTAGATTTTCCTGTCAAAACCGGCATCAGGTCAATGCCATCTAACGGGAAGTTTTTATCAGCTTTTGCTCCTCCTGCTTTAAGAATGGTAGTAGTCCAGTCCATTGTTGTAGCTACTTGTTGTGTTGTAATGCCGGCATTTATTTTGCCAGGCCATTTTACAAAAGCCGGCACTCTTATCCCGCCTTCCCAAAGTGTCATTTTAGACTTAGATAAGCCTCCATTATCAGAATACCTTTCACCACCATTATCGTTTGTAAAAATTACTATTGTATTGTTGTTTAATTGTGATTCATTCAGGGCCTCCATTATTTTTCCAACCCCATCGTCCAGACTTTTCATCATGGCAGCGTATATAGATGGGGAGCCACCTGCAGTAAAGTCTGTTGAATCAGGATAAGCCAAATCAGTGGGACCCTGCCAGGGCCAGTGAGGGGCACTGAACGTTATCAGTAAAAGGAATGGTTTATTGTGTTTTTGATTTATAAATGAAACAGATTTTTGAGAAAATAAATCAGTCAGATAACCTTCAGTATAAACTAACGAATCATTTTCATACAGGTCATATGCCCTTGTTCCATTTTCGCCTTTATGTGAGATGTAATCAGCCCCGCCGCTATGGATGCCAAAAAAATAATCAAATCCATTTTTTGTTGGGCTATGCTGAGGCATAAAACCTAAATGCCATTTTCCAATCAGAACGGTTTCGTACCCACTTGCTTTCATTAGGGTGCCTAAAGAAGGAATGTCCTTAGTCAAACCATAGACACTGTCTTTTTTCGGGCTGCGGAGCGGCTCCAGTAACCCAAGGGGCAGTCTGGCAGGATAGCGACCGGTCATCAGGGCAGTTCGGGTTGGGGTGCAAACAGGTGCGGCTGCATAAGCATTTACAAACTTTACGCCCTGTGAAGCCAGTTTGTCCAGGTTGGGTGTAATAAATTTTTTGTTCCCATAACAACTCAAATCACCATAACCCATATCATCCGTCATGATGTAAATAATATTTGGGCGTTGAGCAAGTATTGGGTCAGCTAAAAGAATCAGAGAAAGAATAATTGTGTACCGGGCTATTATATTTATAGTGTGGCGTTGCATGGTCTGGTTGGTTTGATTATTTCATTATTTGTCTTACTGTTAGCAAAGAAGCATTGCTGGCAACGGGAAGAGCTTGCTGTTGTGCTGGCATTTTTAATGTCAAGCCGGAACTGATGCCGATGTAAGTTAAAAAAGATGATGATAAGAACAATAGCCTGACTTTATTTGCAGGCTGGAATTGAAGCCAAATAGCGAACAACAAGTTGAGAACATATTTGTTGCCCCGCGAAATTTCCAAAACCTCACTTTTGTGTTGGGCTTTTATATTTTAAAAGGCCAGCTTAATGTCAATTAGCTGACTGATATCTTTGAGCGGATTTTGATTTTTAACTTCAATTCTGATTCCCCGGCCTTCGGCATAAACTTTTGCAGATTCCAGGCTATGTTTTATTACTTCGGAGATATTGCTATCCATTATTTTTTCAAAATCCTTTTGACCGAAATTGAATGCAGCCATAAATTGTTTATCTCTCGGGAGTAAATAAATGATTGCCCTTTTCTTGTCTTTAATTTTAAAACTCCAGCCATATTTTTGTCCCGGAAAGTTCCATTCACTTATTGCATTTGGATACTTGAGGTTGACTAACTTAATGATGTCCTCCCATAACTTATAGGTCTTTCCCAAAGCTTTTATCAGGTCTTTTTGATCTGGTTTATTTGTTTTGTCTATAAAAATACTAATATCCATTTTTGACTTATTTAGTCTTGCACACAACAGGTAGGGCTTGCTGCTGTGCTGGAATTTATAACTCCAGCCCGGATCGGTTGCCTGGCTTTTTGATAAAACTAAATATTATGAAATAAACCAGGGCTTTATTAGTCAAGCCCCCGAACCGAAGTTCCACAGAATTAAATAAAAATACAAGTTAACAACTAGTGTTCAGCAGAATTCTGTCTGGCCCGGATGCAGTACAGTGTTGAATTACAGCCAAGTTTTCTTCCGCCTGCCCCGCTTCTACAAATCCGTTTGTTGCCTGCCGTACATTGTTAACCGTAAATACACGACAGTAGAATATTACTTTATTTGAAGGCTATCAAAAGGAATTTTGGGTTGAGTATCCCAAAAGGCTGATACATTCACAATTTTCCATCCATCTTCGCCCTTTTCCATTATCCTGATCTCCTGGCTAGTTCTAAAGTTTGTCTTTTCTTTATCAGCATTATACTGCTTCCAGATTAAATAGGCCGTTTTGTTGTTGAAAAACCTGACTAAAGGTTTTTCCCTCTTTACAATTGGGTGGATTACATTTTCACCATTCTTATAATACTTTTCAATCCAATCTTTCCCCTGCGAATTAATTTTATCCCATCCAATAGCAGCATCTGCTGTACCATCATTATTATTCCATCCTTGAAAAACATATTTTTCATGGCTCCAATATTTTGTCCAACATTCGTAATCACCTTTAAAAAAGCACTCAGTTTCTCCATCAATCACTTTCATAATTGCTTCTGTTTCTGCTGCTTCATTTAATAGATTTGCCTCTTTTTCTGGCTTTCGGTTATCAGGCGACGGATTACATGCACAAATAGATGTTACCAGAATTGCCAGGAGTGAATTTAAAATTTGCTTTTTCATTTGATGATTTGAAAATTCCAATTTCTTTAAATTTAATTCCTCAACTTAGAATATTTAAATATAAGTAACCGTTAGCAAATTCAATACTATTGAAAACGTCGGTCGAACATGGGAGACAACGTCCGGGCTTGGCGACGTGGCGGTATTCCGTGTTACGTCAGCCTGGACTGGTGCTGAGTAAAGATAGGAAGATGAAAAAACATTCTAAAGCCGGGATTTATTCGTAAAGCCGCCATACCGCCAAACCCCTTGTTGTTTGCCGTATAATAAAGGCACTAATTAATATTAACTAGTATAAAGGAATTGGCAATTCATATTCACGACTGCCATCCTTGGGACTGGATTCAAATAAAATAAGCGTTAATGTTGAATTCTTACGCTTTTTATAAACATTAATTGCAAATTCAAATTTGCCCCATTCAGGTGCGCCAGCATCAGTCATTTGAAAACCTTTCTTTAGCTCTTCGTGTCCGTCTTCCACGATCCAATTAAAATTTGCTTCGAAGATCTGACCCTGCCCACGTACTAAGAATGTGTCTTGACCGATTCTTTCCACTGTTACATACCTAAAACGTTTATTAGAGTATGTTTTAGGTAAAAGCACTTCTGGCTTTGCTTCTTTTGTTACCTGAAGTGTTTCGGGAATGGTTTTTAAGGTATCAACCTTTGCTGTCATCTTTGTGTGTTCGTTATTGTTACACGCAACGATTGTTATTAACAATAGCAAAATTGTACATCTCATGTCTGAATTATTTTCGTTAATCTTCGGTCTTTACAAAGCTGCTAAAAATGGTAGCCAACGTTCAGGGCTTGCCGAAGTACGGGAATTAGTATTCCGTCAGCCCGGTACCGATGATGATTGAAAAACTGATGATGAAGATAACAACAAAAAGCCAAATAGAATTCGGTCAAGCCCGACCAACTGCTGCCATGTTGCTGCTGATGAAGATAACAACGTCATGCCCCAATAACGCCAAACCCCATGTTGTGCGTTCGCTATTAGAGATTTTGACATATTACTTTGAATTTAAAAACTCGTTACTTCTCAAAGACTAATGAATAGTAATAAACATTTTTGCCAAAGGTCTTTTTTAAACTTCCGAATAATTTAGTGTTATCTCTGGTAAGTTCAATGTCAGCAGTTTCATTTCTAATGTTCTTACTTGATAAACGCCATAAATACCCAACTGCTTCACCTTGAAAAACTAGCATACTGCTAATACCCCAATTTGGTTTGAGTCTTAATTTGTTGACTCCATAACATTCAAAGGTAATTCCCTCTTTATTTATTTTGCCGTCCTTTTCAGAAGTAATTGTCACGCTCCAACGTCCTTCAAGAAATTTACAATTCAGTTCGGAATTTGGGTCTTTTACGGGTAATTCAATTATTTTCTCTTTTGCCTGTGAATCAGGAACTGAAACTATACTATCAATACTAGATTCTATTGAATCTTTAGCGGATTTTAATGTGTGTGGGTCATTACCATCATTTGCACTATTGCACGAATACAAAAAAAGCGATAATATTAAAAGTTGCGCTATCAGTAATTTCGTCATGTTAATGAATCATTTAAAGTTAATTATTAGAATCTAAAAAGTTCTTCATGTAAAGTTATAGTTCCTTTTGAACCATCATTTTTGAATGATTTTCGTAATACAAAAACCTGATTAGCCTTTTTTGTGAAATTTGTAAATATTTCTCGGAAGCCATTATCTCTCCATGCTCCCAATTTCTCCTTTTCTTCATAGAATTCTTTTTTACTAAAATCTAACCAAAGCATTGGTGGAGAGGACGCTTTTACACCTGGGTCTAAACTATTTTCGTTCTGTAAACCATTTCCCCGGAAATATAAAACCACTTTCGAGGATTTAGTAGGGATTTCAAATAAATAATTTTTCCCTTCTTCTAACCTTGTTTGCCCATAGAAAATTCTTCCACTATTCATTTGGTAGGCAATAATGATTTGATATGATTGATATTCAAAGGTTGTAAAGCCAAAATCATTATATATTGTTCCTGAAATATTGAGCGAAATTGGTTTCTGTCCTGCTTCTTCTTTTTTCTTATCATAATCTAAATAAATATCGCTGATAGAAAAATTATTATCTGATGCTATTAGTCTGTCCTCGTCTGTATTGGTGGTGCTATTTTTAACTATTTCTTCAATTTGTTTTTTGCGTTCTTCTCTTTCTCTTTCATACTCATTAATGCCGTTTATTATTATATCACCTGCTTCTTTAATTGAATTTGACAGTTCATTTTTTGATTTTGTATTAGCTTCATTCTCACTAGCTATTTTTGTTCTTAATTCTTCTTCTCGTTTTTTGTTTTGGTTAGATAATTCCTGTTGTTTTTTCAATTGCTGTTCTCTAACTTTCAGAGCTGCTTCATTTTGCTTTTTTAATTTTTCCTGTTCTATTTTATCTTCTTCTTCATTTTTTCCTTGTTCCTTTTTAGGAAAAGAAATTTCATTAACCCCATTATTTTGATTTTTTCCATTCAATATATCGTTACATTCTGAATCCCATAGCTTTATTAATCGAGCTTTTGACACTTTTTTAGATGTATGAAAGTAACTGCCTTTACTTTCAATGACGCTCATGGGCTTTATCCGACCTGATTCAAATCCTATTATTTTATAAACTCCATCTACGTGAATCTCGAACTCAACCCTTGCAGCACAAAATTCTTGTGGAGAAACACTTTTAAATCTGACAAAGCTATAATCGCTTTCTTTTTGTGCATGTTTGAACGAAACTTGAATTGCTGGGTGAACCGGAATCCATTCCTCCCACTGGGACTGGGATAAGGCAATATTGGTCTGGCTACTTAATAAAGTTAGGAAAATAATGAAACGTTTCATTAGCTGTTGTTTAATATTAAAAATAAATTAACCTGTTCTGAAAATATAGGGTGTTTTCACGGTGTTTCTGTGTGTCGAGCAGAATACACTTTGCATAAGTGACGCACAACGTTTTGCAGATTTGCGATGGGCGGGCTTTTCAGCACAAGGGCTCATTCGGAGCACTGAACTTTCTTTAACCACAAAACTGTCTCCGAAGTATGTCACCCCGCCTATCGCAAATGTGCTGTTACCTGCTGGCGTTTG
>JBGSPB010000001.1:0-65418 GCA_041738795.1 Chitinophagaceae bacterium
TAATGAAAGCAAGGCCCATTTTGACCTTTTCAGGCTCCAAATCAAAAGGAACAGGAAAACCACTATAAATAGTATCGGAAAACCAAGACCAAGAAATGCTATAAACCAAAAACTTCCTGACTCTAGAAACGGAACCAGGCAAACAAGCAGGTAAAGAAACACCACAACGATGTTTATCCCAACCAGGTATTTTTTTACACTTTTTCCCATTGCAGATACATGTCTTTATTTCTATACCAAATAAATTAAAAAATAGTGTTCCAAAAATGAATGATCGGGGTAATTAAATAAGGATATTAAAATTCTGTATACAAGCTAAAATAGAAAAACCTTCTGTTAAATACAGAAGGTTACGAAAATATAAAAAACCGCCCTCGCAAAAGCTTCGGCGGTTAAAGTGGAGGTTACCGGAGTCGAACCGGTGACCTTTTGCATGCCATGCAAACTAGTAAAATTTACAAAAACCTTTACCAGCCTGCATTTCAACACCTTACCAATTTCAAAAAGATAACTTTTGTACCCATTCCGTACCCAAATGTGTTTACAAAGTAAATTTCGTTAATCATCTCCAAACATCAAAATCTGCTCATTGTTTTAATGCAGTTCAACACCACACCGACTCCACAACCAAAACAAATGGCCAAATAGACCCTGCTCTCTTATAAAATTTTATGAAGCATGGAAAAATTATCATGAGTTTATAATTCATGACTGATTAGTGATTGCAAAGTACAGCCGTTTACATCAATCCGTAATGCTTCCCTAAATACACCGCTAACCGTAACTTCTTTCCGAAATTTTGCTCCGCTGATTTTATTCATTTATAAAACCTTCAGTCATGACAGATATTCTCCTCCTCCCCGAATTCCAAAAATTCATGAATGCATCTGCTGCCGGCCGCCGTCTCATGCCTTCCGGTAAAAAGATTCACAAAAACACCCTGATGCAGTATCAAACAGTCTGTAAACTTCTTAACCAGTTTGAAAGTGAACGGCAGGAGCCACTTCGTATCCGGTTGCTCTACCGAAATTCCATGCGGCTGATACAAAAGGAGAAAACCTATTGGGACCGTTTCTTTCGCCAGTTCTGCTTTTACCTGTACCGGCAAAGAAATGTTTTTGATAACTATGCCGCTTCGGTTTTCCGTATCCTTAAAACTTTTTTCCAGTACCTCGCTGTTGAAAGAGCACTGCCCGTTGGTCAGTTCCATAAAAAGTTCAGGGTACCGCCTGAACAGTTTACCCCCGTCATCCTCACCCCTGGGCAATTAAGCTTCCTTATTACAAGTGCAGAATTTAATATCACATTACCACCTCACCTGAAGCGTACCAAAGATATCTTTGTATTTGGCTGCACCGTAGGTCTTCGGTATAGTGACCTGATGCAGTTACGTAAAATCCACCTCCAGTACCAGCAGCAAGAAGTAAGCCTGCTGCTGCATACCCAAAAAACGGGAGCCGAGGTACGTATCCCTCTACCCCCCTATGCTGTGGGTATCATCAAAAAATATCATAAATCAGCTGGTCGTTTCGTGCTGCCACGCCTCTCTGGGACCAACCTCAATCTGCAGGTAAAAGAATTGATCAGGCGGGCCGGCTGGGACCATCCGCTTCCCCGTATACGGCACCGGCAAGGATGCCCTGTCGAAATAAAAACTGCTGCCGGCCAAACTTACCGGTTTTGCGATCATATAACGGCCCATACCATGCGGCGCACCACTATCACTACCCTGCTTATGCTCGGGGTCGATGAATCAGTTGTTCGCCGTATCTCAGGTCATGCTGCAGGAAGTAAGGAGTTTTACCGGTATGTCGTCGTCGTACAGGACTATCTGAACAGTAAAGTAAAAGCAGCACAACAAAAGTTAGTAAGCCCAGCAGCACTTTACGGGGAATCCTTATAAACAAGAGCCATTTTTGAACAAAAAAACGCATTTTTGACATGGTTTTCCGATACGTTAGTTCTTTGAAAACACAATACCGGTAAGGGATACATCCTCTTACATTACTATCCGTTCGGTTTAATAATGGCAGGGATAAGTAGTAAGGCATTGAATAATTTACCAGAGAATAAGTATAAATACAACGGTAAAGAAGAACAAAGACAGGAGTTTAGCGATAGAACCGGTCTTGAGTGGTTAGATTATGGGGCGAGGATGTATGATAATCAGATTGGACGTTGGATGTGTATTGACCCGCTTGCTGACCAATACAGTAGATGGAGCCCTTATAACTATGCCGTTGATAACCCTATTCGATTTATTGATCCGGATGGTATGGCAGCCTCTCCAATTTATGATACTGAGGGTAATTTTTTGGGTACTGATGAAAATGGTTTAAAGGGGGGGGCGTATGTCATGAAAAAAGAAAATTTTGTTCAGGGCATGTCAAAAGAAGATGCAGAAAAGCATAACACATATGTAAAAGGTCATCCAAATTTTGGATTCGATAGTAAAGAAGCCGCTCAAAAATACGGAGACCATTTTGCTAATTTAGAGAATAGACCAGATTATGATGGATTTGTAACAATAACAGAAGGTGTTGATTGGGCAAAATCTCATCCAGGCGCTTTAGACAAACCGACTGCAGAAAATACATTATACATTGATGCTTCTAAGCTTGATTTTGGAAATACTGCTACAACAGACTTTGATGTTGTAGGTGCACCAACAGCGATAAATTTATTTAACACGGGAAATTTTGCTAATTCTGTCACAAACGAAACATTAAGGGGAACTGTTTATGCTTTGGGAGCTGTAGATCTTACTCTGACAAACAGAGATAATAAAACTGTTACGGTAGTGAATAATTCTGCTACAGATTATGACTGGAACAGAGGCGGAGGCAAGGTAAGGGATGCGGCTATTCGGTTGGAACGAGCAAGAGCAGGACTAAATGATACACATGGATTTAAAACCTTTTATTACGGAACTGGTATTTTAAGGAAATAGTTATGAATAATATAAATATCAAATATTGTTTGTATGCCTTTTGCATACTTATTGTAATGAGTAGTTTGTCGTCATGCAATACTTGCAAATCATTTGGCGAAACCGCATTAGGGAACAAGTTTGCATTGGTAGAAGCTGATGAAAACAACAAATCAATCCTTTATTGCACCTCTCCTAAATGTTGTTATGCGGGTATTACTATTGTTCCTACAAATGTTGTTTCTTATAAACGAAATAGCAAATGGGTAATAGCAAAGGCAGAAGATAAAGACCGGGTTAGCTATTGGATTATTGACAAAGGATTTACGATTGAATTTAAATATGACAGCGGCATGAGAGAGGAAATTATGTCTCATGTGATAGGACCTCTTGATTCTGCCGCTTTTAATAAAGAGTTAGAAAACCGACAAATAAGATTAAGTCTTGACTAATTTATTTGCCCCGTTGTCCTGAGAATGGTGAATAAATAAAAGAAATTTTTTCCGCCCAGCGTCTCCTTCACAATCGTTCCTGCCCATGTCTGGCGGTGGATGGCTGAGTGCTAGGCGGCCGACATTTAGCCTTTGCGACACCTACACTGCTCTTATCATTTATTCTCTTTCTTGCATCTCTTCGCCAGTCTTGTTTGCTAGGAGGCAGGGCTGCTTTTTCGAGTATTTCAGCAACAGTTTTTGTAACTTGTAACCTAGTTCTTTGAGACTAGCATTACAATCCGTTCGGGTTAATAATGGCGGGGATAAGTTCAAAGGCTTTAGCTTTTGGTAGTCCCAAGAATAAAAAAGGTTATAACGGTAATGAATTACAAAGCGGAGAGTTTAATGATGGAAGCGGCCTTGAATTTTTTGATTTTAATGCAAGATCATATGATCAACAGATAGGTCGTTTTATGCAAATTGATCCTTTGAGTGACACTTTGGATCAAAGATCCTTAGCGCCTTTTCAATTTGGTTATAATAATCCGGTTCGATATAACGATCCGAGTGGTAAGTGTCCCTGTTTATTTCTAATACCTCTTGCTAAAGCAGTAATTGCAGCTGTCGGGGCCGCAATAGTGGTGAAGACGGCTGAGCCACTCATAGATGAGGTAATAAAATCAGTAGAGGATAGAAGGCTCGATGGTAAAGACAATTCTTCAAGTAGTAATTCAGATAAAACCGCTCCTAAAAAGCAGGACGAATTAGATATTGATCCTGATGCAGGAGGTGATCATGTATCGTTAAAGAGAGATAATGCCGGAAATGTTTATCAGTATCAAGAATGGTGGAAAAATCCTTTTAACCCGAACGGTTACGATAAAGGGGATAGATTTGATGGCGGAAAGTCTGATGGCTCAAAAGGCAAGCCACATTTTGATAAGAAGACAGGAAAAAGTGTTGAGACCCCTCATATAAATGAAAAGAGTGGAGGAGTAAGAGCCCCGACTAAGCAAGAAACACCAAATAATAAAAGATTTTGGGAGTTTTGGAAGTAATTTGACAAAATTATTGTAATGATAGAATGGCTACAAAATTGGTATGCTCGTCAATGTGATGGTAAGTGGGAGCATGAATATGGCATAAAGATAGATACCTTGGATAACCCTGGTTGGTCTATTGTCATAGATTTAAAAAACACAGAATTGGAAAATCTAAAAATTCCTTATTCATTAAATGAAAGGGCAGATGAGGATTGGTTCGGATACTCTATAGAAAATGGTGTTTTTAAAGCAGCAGGAGGAACTCATAGCCTTAGCAGAATAATTGAACTTTTTAAAGGTTTAGTTGATTCTAATGTTGGTAATGATATATGATGTTGAGACAGTTAATATTTTTTCCGCCCAGGTTCGCCCCCAACAATCGTTCCCGCCCATGTCTGCCGTGTGTGGGTGTTGTGTACCGGCATGCGACATTGGGCTAATACGAAGTAACAGGCTTGACTTGAAATCGAGATCTTCTAATCTAGTATTTTACAACTGATTTTGTACATTGCAGAAAAGCTCTTTGAACCAGGTATTATTATCCGTTCGGGTTAATAATGCAGGGAGTATCGTCGAAGGCTTTAAACAACACTCCAGAAAATAAATACAGATACAACGGCAAAGAACAACAATCAAAAGAGTTCTCTGATGGTTCGGGGTTAGATTGGTATGACTATGGGGCAAGAATGTATGATGCCCAAATAGGAAGATGGAATCATATAGACCCGTTGAGTGAAAAAATGCGGCGTTACTCTCCGTACAATTATGCGTTTGATAATCCATTAAGATATATTGACCCGGATGGGATGGCTCCTACTGATTGGATAAGATATGCTGACGAATACGGAAATGACCAAATAATCTGGCGTAAAGATATAAAGAGTCAAAAAGATGCTAATGATTGGGCTGCTTTTGCAAACGTCAATGGAAGTAATTATACAAATGTCAGATATTTAGGAGAAACAAAAGTAGTAGAAAGGGGCTATACGGATAGTGATGTAGAGACAAAGCCCTATCAGTTAAATGCCGACGGAACCGCCACTCAACTAGAATATGGGAAGCCTACAACTACACAAGCTGATCCTGCCAATGCTGAACCACCTACTGACAGGGGAAAAGAGGGCGGAACGGGAGTTTCGAAAGAAGGTGTTGATGGATTTTTAGAAGTAACGGCAACGGGAATTGCGGGCGGTAAGCTTGCAGTTGAGAAAGGTACTCCCAAAGATTTTCCAATAGATAAGAAGGCTGTAAAAGGTATGAATATCGTTGGGAAAGCATTAGGTGTGTATGATGCGTTTAATGCATGGAATGAGTTTGCTGATGACCCTTCTTTAGGAAAATTTACAAAAGCGGCTGTGAAAACTGCATTAGTTGGAGTTAAAAGTTCAGTAGTTGGAGTAATAACAACTGTACTTGATTTAACTAATATTACTGACTGTCTCTTTGATTGGTGGTAAAATTTAATAAAATGCTGAAAACAATTAGTATTACGATACACTTATTATACAGACATTATCTTGGAGGAGGGACTAAGGCCATTGCCTATGAAAGTGCTTTAATGACTGTTACTTTTTTTATAATGATACACATCTTGCAGATTAAGGTATTTTTTTGGGGCGGTGGAGTAACCTTTGGGAGTACCAGATTAGAAAAGTTTCTTAGTATATCTGTAGTTTTTATACCTGTATACTTTATACTTATGAAAGCCTTCAAGAGGAATAATATTATTGATATTCAAGCCCGGTACTCAATCAATTATAAAAAGAGTTACTTATATCTAATAATTTATTGCTTTCTTACATTTGGTTTATTAACTTTTATTATTCTTAGAAGTAAAAATTTGATTTAAAATATATTGGTAATGTATCAAATTTTTTCCGCCCATTGTCTCACCCAAACCGCTCCAGCCCATGTCTGCTGTGTGTAGGTATTGTCTAACTGCATGTAAAATTAGATAAGGAAGCTTCCCGATTTCAAGTCAAGCCTGCGACTTTGTATTTGCTCAATGTTGTATGCCGGTACACAATAGCCACCACGGCAGACATGATCTGGAACGGCTTGGGGGGAGCTTACAAAAAGGCTTGACTAAATTTTTAGAGGAACAATTTCTATAAAGGATTTATATATTTCTTCCGCATCGGCACTTTTACCATCAATAATTTTTCCATTAATAGATAAAATGTAGGTAGTTGTACTTTCAAGTTTGATATCTTTCTCACTTTCTACTTCAGGCAAAGACTTTAAATATTTATAGGTATGTTCTTCTGCCTTAATTGAACCATTTGTAAAGTCATAAGTGATTTCAACTCGACCAGATGCACCATATATCATAATTCTGGCTTTGTGTATTTGTTTTTTAAAATAACATACTTCTGTTTCAGCGCCCTCAGAACTAATATCTTCTAAGTCATATTTGATTGTTGTGTCACACTTAATTTGATTAGCCTCTGAAGATGTATCCATTATTGTTGTTACAGCAATTGTATCTTTTATCACATGAGTTGTATCATTAGAAAGTGAACCTGATTTGTCGCTATTGGGTTCATTGTTACATGACATAAAAAGTAAGCTGATTATAAAAAACTTCGTCCACATATTGCTATTGATTTGGTAGTACCGGTAATCCTTTTTCATCTTTAGGAAGAGCTCTAAGTTCTTTTAGAGACATACTTTTTAAATCTTGGAAGTGTGGCATATCAACTATAGATTTAAACCTACCTCCCCACTCGAGTCCCACAGACTCTCCTATTCGTCCTAACAAAGGATACTGCGATGAGTTATAGTTAGGCTTGCCATTTTCCATTGGTACGATATCTATTGCCAAGCCAAAATTATGATTGCTATAACCGCCTCTTGCATTTGTAACTTTTTGTCCTTCTGCAGTTCGACCTTTCGCATAAAGTGCATCTTGTTCTTCAACCGTTCTATAACCATCTGTAACTCTGGTTTTAATTCCAAAACGATTATCTGCCTTTAGAATAAAGGCCTTAACCTTGTTTTGTATATCAGAATGTAACGTAGCTATCTTTTTATCAGTGGCTGCGTCGCCAGTACTTAAACTTGAGTAGCTATCCCATTTCTCAGAAGCATTTCCTTTTTCATCAGCACTTAACGTTGTCATACCTTCCACACCAAAAGTATAAGCTTGAGCTACCGTCCCCGTCTTTGCTGTTTTCTTTCCGGTTTCTGCATTCACATCATATCCTACCCATCTGTAACCGTTAATATTTTCTTTGTCTTCCGGTTTTACTGCTTCTCCTTCTTTATTGATTGGTAACCATTCTAAACCTTCTAAATCAATTCCATTTATCGGCTTATTCTCAGCATAAGCAAATGTGCTATTGTATGCATATTGGGCTGCAAGAGGGTCTATTTGCACAAATCGGCCAATCTGTGGGTCGTGATTTCGATATCTAAAAGAATACCAATTCAAATCAAGTTCGCTATTTAATTCTTGCCCTATAAATTTTCGTCTGTTTTCAGGATTTCCAAGGCTTAAAGTTTTTGAACTAATCCCCTGCATTATTAACCCGAACGGTTTGTAATGTGTTCTTTCCAACACTTCACTATCTACTATACTACCATGTACTCCAAACTGTATCAATCTTATCTAAGATCAATCTGCCATTCTTTTTCCTGTACTGATAAATCGGTGGAAAACTTTCTGAATAATCACTTTCTATACGTGGGCTATATAATTCTCGCGACGCAGAATCCAGAATCTGCTTATTTATAAGTCCTTTGCTATACAATGCACTGTCATCTCTAATAAAAGTTGGTAATAGCAAAGAATCTTGATAGACGCCCAATACTACATCCCACCCTACTAAACTGAGGCCATCTGCTGGTCGTTTGAGAGTCACAATTGTGTCATTTGCCTTTTTGTAAAAAGAAACAAGGTAAATATAAAGGCCATGCTCCCTCTCATTATAAGGAATTGGATATTTCTTTTGATAATCTATTATAATTGACTTGAGTTCAGAACTCAAAGGCTGAACATTTTCACTCAAGTTAAATTCCCTTTTTGGGTCATGGCATGAACTGCAAACCAATAAAACTATAGCAATAATCCACTTCATTGTATTTAAAATTTAAATCTTTTGTGGTTATCATTAATCTTGCGAATAAAGAAAATTCCTTTTTGTGTGACATTATAGAGATTTGAGGATTTGGGAAAATAAACATAGTTTGGATGAGTGACTTTATCTCTAACAATTCTTCCATAATCGCCGCCATCCGGTTTCCCATTCGTTTCACCCATGGTCCATCTTTCATTATCGTTAGAAGGTGGATGGTTGTGAAATTTCTTGCGGATGTCTGTATCTTTTAATCCCAAAGCATAGGCCCCGGGAGCTAATGTTTTATGGTGATAGGTGGCCAGAGATATGTATTCTTTGTTATTATAATTAAAATAGGTCAAATTGAACTCCACATCAGTGTTATTAGTAACATAGAAGAATAATTTCATAAGGTCATTCTCTGCCTGAGAATATTGCACACTAACAATTGAAAATAATGTATAATCTTTTTGATTGCTTGGTCGCTCTCTCGATAACTGACCAATCATTCCTTTGGTATTTACTGTAGCCCCATCTTTGTCATCTATTTTCTTGTCCTCATTTGTATCCCTAATGTTATTGTCTTTATCCACTGAATAAAGGATATCCCTCTTATCTTCCTTCTTTGCTAATACAACTGTTCCATCTGCCTTCAGTAGGTACACATCCATTCCGTCGTAGTCGATGAAAGAAATTGGGCTGTTTAGTACATAGCTAAAGGGAGACTGCGAAAAATACTTTTCAGCCAACGGATCTGGGACAAACCACCTCCCAATCTGATTATCGTACATCCTCGCCCCATAATCCAGCCATTCTAGCCCGCTGCCATCACTGAACTCCTGCCTTTGCTCTTCCTTTCCGTTATATTTAAATTTATTGTAGGGATTTCCAAATGCTAACGCTTTGCCAGATATCCCTTGCATTATTAACCCGAACGGATAATAACTACCGTCCTGATTTTTAAAGTTTTCAGGGTTGCGGTATGCTACTTTCAAAGAGCCTTCCGATTTGTTATATGCCAGTTTTAAACAGCCCATTTTTTTTCGTTGCTTAAAGATAAGGGTTGATTTTTTATTTTCAATTGAAAGAAAAAAAATCATAACCCTTTAAAGTATTGGAGACTGGCAGCAGCGAAAAAAATTTGTTTGATTGCCCCGCATAAACTTCAAAGCTTCATACTACAGCCGGGCAATCGAATAAGTTTTTTTTGCAAGTCAAAGCCGCCAGCAGATGCTTTAATTTAAAAGCAACCTGCGGCGGCTGCGACAGCCTTTTACTGCTGCCGCCTGTAATGTGGGCAATACTTACCACGCTGCATGATGGATTGATTAAGCAGCTTGTAATAAGTTTTTAAATACTGTGGGTTGTTTAAATCTTTGTACAAGCCCATGTAAAAAATGCGGTTGATGTTGTTCCATTCGATTGAACTTTTAATTGCAGACTTCATAAAAAATATTTGATTGGTTAAAAAATAAAATGCAGCAAAAAATGCTTAGCGACCAGCCTTTGTCGGCAAGTGCGTAGAGCCAAAAGGAAGCGGAAAAAAAATTTATAAAAGATGGCTTCTGTGTGTTGGGGCTGTGTTTATGCAATTTTTTTGAGCAATCTTTTGGCTGGGTTTTGTGTGTTGGCTTGCCGCAATACCTTTGCTATGCCATTTTTGTAGCTGTTCTTTTACCTTGCTGCCGCAGGCTTTGCTGTTGACCGACTGGAAGGAGACAGCATAAAAAAATAAACCATACTGCCGGTAGGCTTTGCCATTGACTGAACGTAGTGAGATGGCATAAAAAAATGTCGTGCTTGCACACCGCTTGGGGAAGCGTTGGCTGTCTTTGGGCACGGCTGCAATAAAAAAAATAATTAGCATGGCTGCTTGGTGGAGCATTATTTTTTTTATTGCTTGCGGTGTTGGCTATTTAACATTAATGTGTATTATAGGATTTTTTCAGAGCATGTTTACATGAGCCGGGCTAAAAATCCTATAATGCCACATTATGTTATTTAGCTTCAGGCAGTTTTTTTTGGCGTGGGTTTTTGCTTCGTGGCGTTGGCTGCACTTGTTTATTTTTTTGCAAATACTTTTCCAACAACTACAGATTTCATTTGCAAAAAAATAAAGTAGTGCAAGTGTGTTGGCTGCAAAAACCATGACAAAAAAAAACTGACTGCAACACCGCATAAGGCTTGGTGCGTTGGCTTCTGTGTGTTGGCTCAAGCCTTAGCCGTGCCTGTGGGTCGGGCTGTTCTGCTTTGAGTTTGAAGACTGTTATTTCATTGGATGGTGCTGCTGTAATTCGTTTTGTAAATCATCAAGGTTGTTTGTTTGGTAACGTTCTGTTGAACTTACATATTTGTGTCCAGCCATGTATTGCACCTGCCGTAAATTATTTTTTCTCAACCATTCTGTTATTACGCTGCTCCGGATTTGTTTTGCATTGATAACTTTTGCATTTAATTTTTTCAGTTGGTCAAACATATACTGCACCCGGTTCTTTACATTTTTATCACTCAATACTTTTAGTTTTTGTTCTGTAAATATTGCTCCTTCTTTAAACTTGTTTGCATTCAGATAATTTTGCAATTCCGTTATCTGCAAAGCTTGCAGGTCTAATAATCTTTCATTGGTTCGTTTCGTTCCTTTGATAAATATTTTACCTTCTTTTATTTTGATGTCCTTGCTTTCTAACCTCATTAACTCGCCGCCCATTAAGCCCTGGTAAATCATCAAGCCCAACAATATTTTTTTACTGCTGTCAACATTTAACTGGATGCTGTATTGCTTAAACAGTTCTTCCATTTCTTCCACACTTAATAAATTGATGGGCAACTTTCTTGACAACCCTTTTATAAAAATCCCTGCTGCCGGGTTATCATTTCTTTTGCCTTGTAAGATTAAATAGTTGCTGTAATGCCGAACAGTTCCTAATAAAGCATGGATATTTCTTTTGCTCTTTTTTTCATCGGTGCAATACCGCATAAAGTCTAATACATCATTGTAAGTAAAATTTTCTACGCTGTTATCTTCCTGCTGCAGCCACGCTAAAAAATAATTGCTTCGTCTTGTGTAAGCCTTTACTGTTGATACTGATAATTTCTTTTGTTGTAGATAGTTTGTAAAGTTCATGGTTCAATATTTTTAATTTTCCATCTTATCGTTAATGGTGTTGAGCCTTCTGCAATGTGGGTGTAAATCTGTGTACTGTCTAAGTCCGCATGCCCTAAAAACTCTTTTATTCTTTCCAGCTTCATGCCGCTTTGCAAAAGATGCGTTGCAATGCTGTGGCGGAGTGTATGGGTTCCGGCTTGCTTTTTAATCTTTGCTTTCTTCACTAATTTTTTTATTCTGATGTATAAGCTTTGCCGGTTCATAATCCTTCCTTTGTTGGCATCAACAAAAATGTATTCATGCTTTTGCTCTTGTATCAACTGCGGTCTTGCATATTCTAAATACAATTTTATTTCTTCAAAGTTTTTTTCTGCTATCGGTACAAACCTTTCTTTGTAACGCTTTCCTTTTCTTACATGTATAACTTTTCTTGCAGTATCTATATCTTTTATTTCTAAACAAGCTCCTTCATTTAACCGTAAACCACAACCGTAATAAACTGCTAACATGGCTTTGTCCCTTACGCCTAATAAATCATTTTCAATAACATCATACAACTGCTGTACCTCTGCAACCGTCAGCCACACCGGTATTGTTCTTGTTTCTGGTAACTGCTGCAATGCAAAGCCTACATTGCTTCTCCCTGTTTCCCTGATGTACTTGCTAAATAATTTTAAGGCTTGTATATGTTTGTTGATACTTCCAATACTTAAAGGTTTGCCGCTTCTGCTGCTGATTTTATTTTGCAGCAAGTCCATAAAATTATTTGCATCGCCTGCCATCAACTGTTCTAATGTTATTTTCCCGGTGGCTTCCTGGTACAATAAAAAACTTTGTATGGTACCGCTTAATGCTGGTACGCTGAACACAGAATAATTTTGTAGCTGTAACCATTCTGTAAATCCTGCAAGCAATAGTTTGTACGCTGCCGATTGTATCGGCGTTACTTTCTTTTTCATAAATAATTATTTGGAATAAAAAATTTGTATTGGTCTTTTCTGCTGTCGTAGTTGTCGCAGTAGCTAAAAGCCTTTGCTGTATTGTGTTTTACTGCGACAGTAGTTTGATTGTCGCAGTACTGTCGCTGTCGGTGTACACTTTATAATTTTTTCAACTGCTCAATGATGCTTTGTAAATGTGTGTCTATTTCGCTTTTAAGCTGGCTGTATTCGTTTGCATCTGTAATGGTGTACTCAAAGCCTTTGCGGTGTACAAAGCCGCTCACAGGCTTTATAAAGCCGTATTGTTTTAATTCCCTGATGTAACGTTGTATCGTTCTTGGCTCTACTCTAAAAATCTTTCTTATCTGCTGGGCTGTAAAGCTTTCAATTTTATTTTCGCTTAGGTACTGTTTCAACTTTTCTAAAAAACCTCTTGTTACCTGTGTCAGTTCATCGCTCTTGCTAAACAAAACATCCTTCAATAAATTAAACGCTGCTTCTATATCTTCAATCGTTGTTTCAATAAATAACTGGCTGTTGCTGTCTTTCTTTACTTCCCGTTGGTACTGGTGGTAAAAGGTTACAGCTTCTATAAATCCCAACAGCAAAGTCATTGTTCTTCTTGGTTTAAAAACCTGCTCCGGTAACTCAATGTATTTTGCAAAAGGATTTATAATGTTGATGGGTCGTAAAACGCTTTGGATATTTTTAAATAATTCCTTGTACTGCTTTTCTCTTTCCCTGTTGATTTCTCCGCCTGATAATTTGGTTTGGTACTCATTTATTTTTTTGTCCTGGTCTCTGCTCTGGTCTGTGTATAATAAAATACACCTGTTGGCATTGTCTTCGTAAATCTTTTCTTTGGTGGTGCAGCCGCTCACACTTACAGGTCCTTCTACAGTTAACGTAATCGTTTTTAAATTCCCTTTGCTATCTTTTAAGGTTACTGTTTTGGTTATCTTTCTTTTGGTTTGTAATTCCCTCAACGGATAAAATACGGTCATTGCTCCGTCTAAATCTTCTATCAAAATCAATTTATTTTTTAGTTCATCCTGCTTAAAATAGTAGAGTGCATTCTCTGTAATTTGGGTAATTTCTATTTTATCTTCTGCCGGTATCAGTTCACTTATTCTTTCCTGTAAATAAGTTTTTCCGCTGCCGCTGCTGCCTAAAAACATGATGTGTAGCGGTACTGGTTGTTTCCTGGTACAGTAAACTAAATAAGCTATCATGCTGTTACTGGCTTCGCCTACAATGCCCGTTAGTGCTATCATTTCAGCGGTACGCTGTAAAAGGTTTGGTTTCTTTAATTCGTTAATGGCTGCTGTTCTTTGGGCTGCTGTAAGTTCATGCTGTGGTTTTTCTTTGGGTTGTAAGGCTTCTATTTTTTTTATACGGTGCTGTTCCAGTTCTGTGATAAGATTGATAAATGTATTGGTGGTTTGCTGGCTGCTGAGTTCTAAAGTTTCTGCCACATTGTTTATCGTTTGTTCCCGTTGCACCTGGTTGTATAAATCTAAACTGTACCATTGTGGCATAGTCGTTTTTTCTTTGTGCTTTATTTTTAGCGTTACTTTCATTCTGTCTAACCCTGTAATTTTTATACCGCCCAATACTTCAAAATATAATTCACAATTATCATAAATTAATAGTTCGTTGTTCCTTGTATCTAATTTGCTTTGTTGGGCTGCAGGGGTTGTTTCATCATTTTTATTTTCAATTGAAAAAGAAAAATTTGCTTCGGCTCTTTCATCAATTAAATTTTGTAACACACCTGCATCATCATGTGTGCATAGCACACTGTTTACGTCCTCGCCTGCAGGCAGGTGTACACAGGTAATGCGTATATGTGGGAGCAATGTTTTTAATGTGCTGTAATGCTTTACTGTGGCTGCTTCTCCTGCATCATCTGCGTTGAGCATTAAAATAATTTCTTCTAATTGTGGTAATGTTATTATGCTTTGCTGGTGTTCGTCCGTTAAGCCATTTGTTCCGTAAAGTGATAAGATTGTAAACTGCTCTGTGATTTCCTTTTGTTGCAATAAACTTGCTGCATCAATGACACTTTCTACAAGGATTAGTTTTTTTGTTTCTGTTTTTGGATAGCCTGGATAAAGTCCGCTTCTGTTTTGTAAATAAAAATGCCTGCTCTCTTCATTGTTGGTAATGCTCCTGCCGTACAGGCTCACAATTTTATTATCTGCATTCTTTAAAGGGAAGATGATGCAGTCTTTTGCCCATACATTAAAACCGTTGGCTGGTCTTGCTTTTAATAAACCGCATTGCTCACAGCTTGCAATAAAATTTTTCTCGTTTAGTTTGTGGTGCCAGTCGCCGGTATTAAAACCTATTTCATGCAGCTTGTAATTTATGGCTCTGCTCTCGGTGTAATCAACTGCTTTCTTTGTTAGCGGTAACGACTTGGTAAAATACTTGAACAGTTTCGTTAGTACTGCAATCTTTTCTAATGGCTCTGCTTCGATAAATAATTTCGCTGCTGCTGGTTGTGTTGTTGTTGTGTTTCCATTTATTAAACTTGCTGCTTTTGTTAGTGCTTCATGTTTGGTGCAGCTCTCTTTGAGTTCTATAAATTGTATTTGGTCGCCCGTGCCGGCTTTACAGTTGCTGCTGAAGCAGCAATAAGTATTTGTCTTAGGATAAATCTGCAGGCTGGGATTTTTATCATTGTGGAAGGGGCAAACTAACCGGTCGTTTTTATCAGGTTTTAAATTGTAATAGTTCAATACCGTTGTTATTGTTAGCTGCTGTTTGATGTCCTTTAACTCCATGTGGATAAATTTTGTTTTTGTTTCTTATCAGATACAAAAATATCCTATCGTAAATTATCAGCCACTATCCAATACTTTATTTTATCCCCAATAGTTTATACTTTTGGGGATAATCAGTAATTTATACAGCTAAAAGCATCTTTTAAGATATGAACACAGGTAAAACTATCACAGCTCTAAGAGATAAAAAAGGATGGAGCCAGGCAGAGCTGGCCGATAACAGCGGCGTAAGCCGGGTAATGATTGGCAAGTATGAACGGGGTGAAGCTGTCCCGTCTATTGATGCTGCAAAAAAAATTGCGGATGCCCTGGAAGTGTCTTTAGACAATCTCGTGGGTGAAGGTTTGCACAATGGATTTGATAAAAAAACTTTGAAGCGGTTCCAGGAACTTGAACACCTCGAAGAGGATAAGAAAAAAACTCTCTACGATTTAATTGATACTTACATCAGAGATGCTAAGGGAAGAAAAACTTATGCTGCTTAAAATAACAAAGCCCTCGGTTGAGGGCTTTGTTATTTTAAGTTATTTTTTACAAACTGAATCTAAAAAATATTGCTTTTCTCGATTGGGTCTTTTATCTACTTCATAAAGCTCTATTGAATACGCTACGGATTTTATTTTAAACCTTCCATTTGCTTTAATATTTATTATTTCTGACTGGGTTAATAAAAGAATTGTGTCTTCTTTAATATCAAAAATCTGAATTGGTTCATTGCAATAGGCATTAGCCTTCTTAAAGGATAAGTCGCATTTATCCTTAGCTATTTGAAAATAGCTAAGGCTTCCGTGGGTTATCTGACCAGCACCTTTAAACCAGAAAAAAGTGTTGTTATCATCAATCCTTTTTTCTTCAACCACAAAAATCCTATTTTCCTTCGGATTCAAATTAATATTGCAACTCATTGTGCTAACGGCTATAATTAAAAAGAATATCTGTCTATTGTTTTTTCTCATTTTACAAGATTAAATACTTTGTAACCATACACAGCTCCATTACCAACATTTTCATATTTTTTTAAATAAGTAGAAGCCCCTCCTTTAAAAAAACCATGCACAACATTTCTACCGGAATAGTTTATTTCCCCATAGTACGGAGCAATAGATTCATTATTAACTTTATTCTGACGGTTATGATATGCACCTGCAGCTTTCATTATATCCTTAAAAAAGCCGTCTTTGTTGTAAAGTAATTTTATAGAAATAGTATTGTAGTCATATAGAGCAGAAGCATTCATACCAAAAAGCTGATTTCCCATTGTTTCACCAGAAGCATACTTACCGTTAAATAAATAACCTTCTCTTGCTCCTAATTTAACTTTTATATCATAATCACCTCCGTTACCAGATTTAGTTTGGAGTATATTTTTCGCTTTTACAGAAGTATTATTTTGTACAGTACCAGCATACTCGTTGTTTAACCCCTGAACATAGGCATCTTTTGAAACTCCAAAATTAATATGAGCATCAGGGTCTGCAAAGTTTCCATTCTTTCCCGTTGCAACAATATCATTAGTGGAATTATGTTTGGCAAACTCATCCCAATATTCAGTTTCTCCCATTTTAGTAACTCCTTCACCTGAATTTCCCAACGTAGATTTCTTATCCCATTTACTCACATCATCATGCTTGTAAACACCTAAATCTCCGTCATCATAAACAGCAACAACATTTCCCTTTTTATCCGTGTGAGTTGATGTGCCAGAATTTCCATCAGGGTCAATAAAAGCAATAGGATTATTAAAAACGTAAGAATAAGGAGACTGGTCAATAGTCATTTCAGATAATGCATCAACAACATGCCACCTTCCAATTTGGTTATCATACATTCTTGCTCCATAATCCGTCCACTCTAATCCACTACCATCACTAAATTCTTTACTCTGCAATTCCTTTCCATTGTACTTTAATTTGTTTTCTAACATACCTGCTGCATTTGAACAAATTCCGGAGAGCCGCCCGCCGAACGGATAATAATGCGTTTCCTCCAGTATTGCCCCTCTGTTATGGATTACCTGTAGATTATCAAAGAACACATTGTACTGGCTTTCATTACTACAGTACACATAAATGTACCCATTTTTTAATATACTGATAGCAGGAATCGTATTCAGGTCATGGGTTTTTAACACTCCGTTACCGCTTGCATCACTGCCTACCATATCAAACCCTCCCGCTACATATTTAAACTGCTCATCCAGTATTATCCAGTTGATGGAAGCCCTGGGACGACTAACATCCTGTGCCGGCTGGTTACCAATCAACCCCGACATACTAGTCGGAAAACCAGACTGCCCTGTTATTTGAGCTCCCGTTACCCCATGACTGCTTACAACGCTTGTGCCAGCAAATGCATTTATCAAATCTGTTACCAGCAACGTATTGGTGTTATTGCTGTATCCACCGCCACCAGGTTTTTTATGGTAGGATTTTCCAAAAATATTAATGTTATCCCCTGCCATTACTTTCAGCGCTATACCAAGTCCTGTTTTATTAGAAATAGTATTAACTGTAGAATTTAACTTGTACAACTGGTCACTGTTTGCTGAAGAATTGCTGTACTGGTTATTATTATAGGGTGGGTTGCCATTATTATTCTGGTAAGCAGGTATCCCGCTTGCCGTTGCCTGCGGTACCACATTAGCAGGGGCTATCGTATAAAAATCATCTTCAACCGATATTGCTGTCCCCCCGTTATGGGTAATATTCTCTAAAGAAGCAACCGGATATACATCCTGTTTCTGTTCTTCGGTCAGTACCATCCGCACATTTCCCAGATGATCTTTCAGCATGTAGTCATAATGGAAGCCCTCTGCTCCGGGTCTCATTCTTCCTTCCTCATGGCCAATAAACTGCAGTTTGTCAGCATAGCCAAGAGATACTAATGCCCCATTACTGTAAGTTTTGCTTTCATACACCGCACCGCCGACATAGCTGGTAGTGGTGGTTATATTTGTAGTGTAGTTGCTTCCATTAAATGGAACTGTGGCATTGTTCTCTGTTGCAATTTTTTGCAGTTTATTGCCAGCGGCATCATAGGTATAAGCGATAGTTCCCTTTTCTGTACCGTTATCATTTTTCACCATTATTTGTGCAGGCAGGTTCAGGTGGTTATAAGTAATAGCACCACCGCTGGTAATGTCTGATCCAGTCGGGCCGTTCATACGCTTATTCAGGTCAGTAACCATATTGCCGTTCTTATCATAGCCATAATCACTTGCTCCGGCATTTTTATCCGTAAAATCACCCAGTTTATTATCACCGGATATTAAATCATCCACCCTGAGCAGTTTGTTACTGCCTGCTATGTATTGATAAGAAAGGTTATCAATTTGCTGGCTGCCGGTTATCTTCAACCCCCACTGCTGCATTTGCAGGATATTACCATTGGCATCGTAGGCCGAAGTTGGGTCTGTACCATTACCCATTAACACTTTATAATTGACTGTCGCATAGCCCCAGTTGCTGCCATTATCATTCTGCTCAAAATCTCCCCGCAGTAAGCGGTTAGCCGCATCATACTCAAAATCATATTTTCTTCTTACCCCATCACCTTTACTTTTCCAGAGCATACCGTTGATGTTGCCATTAAATTCTCCATTATTAGTTCCTGGAAAAAAATTATGGTTGGCTTTGTTAGTTAACTTATCATATCCCAGTTCAAACCCAAAATAATTATTGGTTCCGGCATCGGTAAGGTAATCCCTGTTCATCCCCAGCATCCAGCCACGGATATTGTAATCATAGACTGATTCTTCAAGAGGCTGTCTCGGCGTGAAATAGTTATTTAAAATATCTTTTTTGCTGCCGATTGTTTTCTTCTTCAGTTGGCCTAACTTATCATATTCGTTTGTAACTATGGTAGTGTAGTCAGACATTCCGCCCAATACATTATTTACGGTTACCAATGTATTGCTTTGTTTTTTCTGTACTTGTAATACCCGGCCCAGGTCATCATAGCTCATTTGTGTTACCACTACACTGGTCTGTGCATTGCTGCCGCCCTTCTGTTGTTGCTGTATCATTACCAACGGTTGCCCGGCCCATGTGTATTGTGTGGTCACTATATCTGTACCTCCGCTCAGGTTAGTGCTCTGTACCTGTATCACCCTTCCTTTTTCATCATAAAAACTTACCATGTATAGATAGGTGGAA
Source organism: Chitinophagaceae bacterium (assembly GCA_041738795.1). Taxonomy (GTDB): domain Bacteria; phylum Bacteroidota; class Bacteroidia; order Chitinophagales; family Chitinophagaceae; genus JJ008. The sequence continues at coordinate 19,455 of JBGSPB010000001.1, forward strand.
GTTCCCAGTACTTTTATCCTGGAACCGGTCGCCATACCTTTAAGCTGGTTACTCTGAACATTTGCCTGCGGGTAAGGCCAGTTGTTATTGGAGGCCGTTTGAAAATAACTATTATAACTGCTGCTGTAGGATGAAGGTAAAGGGTTACTATAACCGGCCAGCCAGCTATAGCTATCATAAAATGTCCTGCTAAGTTCTTCACTGGTATAGCTGGCAACATCGGGGTAAGCGGTATTGCTATATGCTTCGGCCTGGTGGTAACTGTGGTTATTATAATTGGAAGGGTCTGTGATGATTCCTGTTGCTTCAGGTCTGTTCAGGTTGTCATAAATAGTGTACATCCATTTTTGCTGAGTCCGCATATTGACATCCTGTGTCATTACTAATCTGTCCCTGCCATCATACACCATCCATACTTCTCCTGCTCCGGGTACTTTCTTTTTTATCATTCTGTTCCTGGAATCATATTCATACCGGAAGCATTGATCATTCAAGTAATTGGAGACATCCCAGTTTACCGGAGGCGTACTCATTTCCTTTACCGCTTCCGGCTGTATCACACAGCGAAGCTGGTTCAGATCATCATAGATATAATAAGTGCATAGCCAGTTGTCATGGTTTCGGCCAGTTCCATCATCTGCTGTGGCGGTGAGCTGCACTTTTTTCAATATCACTTTTCCCTCTTTGTCCTTAAACTCTATTACCTGTTTACCATGTTCATCCACTGTTACATTTTTGTATAGCTCACCTGCCGGATAGACCGTTGTTGAAGTATATGTACCAAATCCTCCTGCTACATTGCTTACATTCCATATCCTTACCTCATCACTGGCCGTATTGATCCAGTATTTTATCTCAACTCCTCTTCCACCACCGGCTACTCCAACCCAGCTATTACCAGGTGACAGGGTTTTTTCTACCCTGCTCAAAGGGCTGGCTTCAAAATTGGTTTGCCCATAATACCATGTCTCATTTTGAGTGCCATATTGCTGGCTCATAAAGCTGGCCTGGCTGGCAAAGGGGTTCAGCTTAAAATTTCCGTCTGCTGCCGTGGCTTCTGCAAAAGGCAGGTATTTGAACTGTTCCCTGCCAAATGCATCGTACTCTACAGGGCTTACCAGGTCAGTGGCGGTAGCTCCTGTTGCCATTGAACCCTGTTTGATCACTGTTTGTAAGGGTCTGCCCAGTCCGTCAAAATACTGGGTCGCCATCTTTACATCTTTCAGTGGCCTTGTCATCAGGGCATTTCCATCCTGCTCAGGGGCCATCGCATCCCAGGTACGAACATAATTTATCGGTGTTCCCGCCGGGTAAGCAGCTGGTACTGTACGCTGGGCCTTTACTGCTGCTAACTGGCCTGTTACCAGCAGCACAGTTATCAGCGCCTTTATTTTCCAAACAGTAGTATATCTCATCTGTAAGAATCTTTTGTGTTTAAAATGTGATACAGGTTCCCGCTTTTTATAACTGCAGTGTCCGCTGCACGGCCATGCTGCTGATCTTTGTATGGGGTCTTAATACCCCCACTAGTTGCCCTGCTGTACTTACAAAAAATTTATAGCCCGGTGCATCGGCATCTATATCAAAATTTTCATTTTTTTCAAGCCTGGTAAGCCATGCAAATACCGGATGCTGCTGTGCCCCTGATGCTTTACGGGTATAAAGCCCGTCTGTTATTATAACCTGGTTACCGAGCTTGCTGCGATACCATTGCTGCAAGGATGTTTTTTGCGCTGCGGTAAATCCGTCTTCAAAGGCCGGTACTGCAACCACCTGTAAACCGGCGCTGCGGGCAGCACTTAATGTATCCAAACTGTATAGCAGGGAATCGGCAGCAGCCGTTTGCTGTAGCGGTAGCGTCACGATCAGTAGCTTTTTCCCCTGGTAAGCGGACAAAGACTGATTACCCCCTTCTATTGTTGTAACCGAATGACTATATATGCTCTCCGTATACATGGTAAAGGACAGCAACATGAACAAAATACCTGTTCTTACTATTTTCATTTTCTTTATTTTATAAATCATAGCCGATTATTACCGTATTGCAACTACTGACATTTACCTTTCCAAAAAACGCTGATGTACCTGACTGTGTGAAACAACCGGATCCAAACAATGCCAGCATCATATTGCCAGGCTTGGAAATACTGAGTGAATAGGTACCAGCAGGTACACAGCCAAGAGTTCCGCTTCCTGATGCAGGTACATTGAAACTGTAGGTCTGCCCGGTACTGTTATGGGTATATAAAGCCACAAAACCTGTTGCGGATGTCTCGTTCTGGTAAGTAATAGTTACTCCTGATCCCTGGGTACAGCTACCATTTGTATTGGCATAATTTTGACCATTAGCTGCAATATCATTCTGTGCTAACTGATCGGCTGCCACCTGGCTGACTGTTGAACTATAGGTACCCTGTGCAACCGTGTAAGTTACCTGGCTACCCGTCTGGCAGGCAGGACAATTATTGCGGGTAAAGGCCTGGCTCATCTGCACATTATAATAAACAGGTGGAGGCGTGGCAACAGAACAATCCTCCGGTTGCCCTGCATAATTGTAACAGATTTTCCTTAAAACTTTACCGTCCTGATCACGGATTAAAACGAGCCTGTTAAATGCATCATACTCGTAAAATTTTGTTCGGCCGTTGGGGTCTGTTTCACTGGTAATACCGACTAATGGGTTATAGGTGAAAGTGGCAACCAAAGCCCCCGAGATATTACGAAGATTATTCAAATGGCTTCTTATTGCAATATCATCTGAGCCTCCAACAGCATTATCTAAAATACTTTGAGTTATGTAGGATTGAACAATACCGGAAGTCGAGTTAATAATTTTGGCTACGGGGTATAGTTGGTTGTAGCCCCATACAAATGAAGTTGTTACCCCATCCTTACCTGTAAACTGTAGGATATTACCTTTACTATCATAGCTGTTAATGACTACATCTGTTTCCAGTGCATTTCCTAAAAGCGATTTTTCAACACTTGAAGGTTGTATTATTGTATTGTTTTGCCAGTATTGGTAGTTCGTTATAGTTTTGGATAACTCCATGTTACTCTTCGTAACATTGATGTCCGTATTTTCTATCACATTTTTAAGCATGTTTTTTTGAACCATATCTACCATTATTGGAGTAGAACTATAGTCCCCAGGGTATTTAAAGTTTGCCTTCACAGTTTCCCCTTTGCCATTTTTTGTTTCCTGGCTAATAACATTTAATAGTTTGGAGTCAAATGTTTTGGTGATTTCCTGAAGTACATACTTTTGCTCGCTATCCTGGTCGTAATTGATCGTTATGGTATTATTGTTTTCTGTCTTTGTTGAATATGTTTCATATGGTTCAAATATGTCATGGGTCGGAGTCATTCCTGAATAAATAAGATTTGGTGGATCATAACTCATTGCAGCCCTAACATTAAATCCTTTTTGAGTTTCACCAGCTGAAATCCCCAAATACTCATTATTAGTCTCAGTGACTTTAAAAAAATTACCGCTATTTTTTTTATACACTTTCTCCTCCCTCATTAAACCTCTTAAATGCTCGTTAGATGGTAATGGTACGTATGGGAATACATTATTTACGTCGTCAGCAATATTTTCAAATTGATTTTGGGTATACCCATTCAGACCGTCTTCAGTATCTTCTGTAAAAACGGAGGAATACCCAACATTGCTTCCATTATGAGCAACTGCGGGATAATTACTGTATGAAGATAGTTTAATATAGTATCCTCCTTGTACACCATTTACCATTTCCGGGGGTTCACAGTACGCAAAAAGATTTCTGTGATAGACTAAATATGAGGAGTATATCATTTTTCCCGAATGACTGGTTGGATCGTTATAGTCGCTTAAGTACTTGAATTTTTTTTCTAAGTAATTACCAGCTTCACTCGGTTTTGATTTAATTGCTTTTATCCGTAGACCGGGCACTATTTTTTCAGTAACTGTTTCATCAATAACTTCCCAGGAGGCCATAGCAGAAAAATTGCCCCAGTTAGGAGGATCCTGACTGAAGGATGCTTCTAGTTTATAAGTCCCGTTGGGGATATATATGGGACCAAAATCAGCCATATTGCCAGGGGAGTTACCCCATATAGGCCAGTACAAGTTTGAATTTTGAGCAGTCTGACCGTTTAGTGAAACATTAGCACAAGGGCTTGAACCTGCTGATAAATCACATCCGAAATAACCCGCTTCAATTTTAATAAATGCACCTCCATCCGGGTGATTTCCATTGAGCCGTTCATTAGGAAGGTTATTAATTGTAAAAACATCTCCAACCAAATGATAATTATTTGTTTGCCCAGAAGCTTCCAATGTAGAAGCTTCTGTTTTATATACTATCATATTCTGATCTGGCTTTACTTTATTTGACTCGTATTCAAATTCAGAAGTGCCTCCTGTTGGATATACTATTTTTTTTAAAATACCAAACTGATTATAATTACTATTTATTTCCCTGTTTGCGTCCCCAATCATTATTGGCGAACCGTTAGCTGGGTTTAGTAACGCAGTTGCAGGTATTAAGGATGGGTTAGATGAAGCCCCATTATAATACCCCCAATAATCCTGCGCAAATGAGTTTCTACTTGGAGGTACCGATTCATCGTACTGAAAATTATAAGTCAATTTATCAGTTGATTGAGTATTGCTCACTACATCAACAGCTTCTAAAAATAACCATTTTGAGTCTTGATGATTTTGTGGTGGTCCAGAAACAGATCCCTGTAAATACTTGTACCGAAAAGCATACTTTTTTACTAGAGTATTTGCAAAATTGTACACGCCTATTTCTTTTAGCGCATAACCTCCATTGAAATCCTGACGGGGAGTTAGCTCAGGATAAAATTGAACATACCCTCCACTAAAAGTTATTTTTTTCAACCTTTGGGTTGTGGAAGAAATTTGTGAAATTGGGAAAGTGTACCCGACTAACCTGCTGGTATTGATCCCTGAGTAATGGTAATATCTCGCTGAGCCTTTGTTTGAGCTGTAGAGATGATTTTCTTGTTCATATTCAAAAGAAATATTTTCAGTTTCATTTACATCGTTTATATAACTAATATTCCATGTGGTTGTAACAGGAGTGGATTGCAAATAACTCGAATTAGATTGACTTTCTTTTTCTCCAAAAAAATATTTTGTCCCATCTTCATCAATAATTGATATGCCATTGTTAATAAAACTTACTTTTATTTCTGTTCTTGGATATGTTAAAAACTTTTGTTCCTGCTGTGAATAGAAAAATTTTCCACTTTTGCCGGGTATATTGTAATAAAAAATATCAGCCTCAGAATCAACCTCGTTAAGTGTTAACAATTGCAGAAAATTTTGCCATATCGGGGTGTTTTGCACCCTCTCCTCTTCAAATAGTTGCTTTGCAGTTTTACCGCTAAAAAGATTAATGAATCCACCCGGATCTTCATCAGCAATACCATTTACACTTCTGGATATACTTGGTATTGTGCCTAAACTCCATCCGTATCCTACCCATGATGCAATCGATTCTACTTTGTTACCCCCTGCATGGTAACTCAACTGAAGAGGCAGATTCAATTTCCTACTACTTATAGTATAAATAGGCACAGAAATGTTCGGTATCCCTGTGTACAACGAAACTGGAACCTCCCCGTATCTTGCAATTGCGGCAGCATTCGGGCTTAAGGGTATAATGTTTTTTGTATCCAGCTGTGCTTTTATATGAACCAATTGGAAAAAAACTAATAAAAAAAGAAGTATTTTACGAAATCCCATTTTATGATATTTTATTGCCTGATAAAAGACATATATTTTTTAAAAATTATAACCAATCCTGAAAATCACCGCCTGAGCCCTCGGCACCTGCTGGTAACTCAAAAAATCCCACAATAGTTTTAGCGATGTCTTCTTAAAGAACTTACTCTTTACCGGCACCGTTTTACTGATACCGATCAGTCCGCTCTGCTGCCACGATGAATAGTTTTGCAATACAGTAAAATTCCTGAACTCAGTTCTGTAATTCATCTCAAACCCACCGCTGATCCATAGAGATCCTTTCAGCTTCCAGTCTATAAAACTTCGGGCCGATAATCCCTGGTGACTGATACGGATATTGCGCAAATTCTGCCCCCATCCCATTTTATAAGAAGCACCCAGCCCCACTATACTTTTATCATTCAGCTTATACCCGGCACTTACGCCTATATCACTGGTCACCGGTAAAAAACCAGTGGATTTTTGTGACTGTATATTGGTGCCCAGTTCGATTCTTTTCAGAAAGGACTTTGTTTTCTGGTTATTGGGTTTGAATCCTTCCGGCATTTCAGCATTACTGCTTCCTCCCCCGGATTTTAATATCTTATCTTTTAGTTCATTCAACTGCGCTTGTGCAGCCTGCATGTTCTGCTGAAACTGTGCCAGGGCATTGGGGCCACCGGCAGCTATCTGTGTTTGTATAAGACTATTCACCTGTGCCCTTGTCTGTAATCCGGCAAGACTGGCTACATAAGCAGGATCATTGGGATCCCCCGGCATTCTGAACAACGAAGCCAGCATACTGTTCTTTCTCATAAAATCCTTGAACAGTTTTGTCTTGCTTAGAAGTTCAAGTGCTTTTTGCTCCGCTTTCTTTGGGTCTTTTAACACCTGCTTATATTCATTCAGCTGCTGAGCATAATAATATACTTGCTTATTGATCTTCTTTAACTCTTTGGAAAAGCCAAATTTGCTTAACTGCTCCTTCAGGTATTGTTTCCTTTCTTTTAAAAACTGTTTTATGTCCTCCGCTTTTTGCAACTGGCCTTTTAATGCCTCCATCTTGCTCATGGCTTCCTTCAGCTTTTCTTTTACTTCTTTGGCCTGTGAAATAAATTGTGGATTGGCTTCTAAGAACTTCAGTGATGTACTGAGGCTGTCTAGCATGGGTATATACTGCCGCAGCTTATTATCCTTCAGTTTTTGTGCTAACAGGTTGTATTTATTCTCTGCACCGGCAAAGACATTTTTTGCTGCTACGGAATCAATCTTTTCAAGTTTGCCCCTGAGTTTGGCTTCTTGCTTTTGCAACTGATCCAAAGCCTTCTCAGATTTTTTATCCAGTTTTTCTTCCAGGCTTTTTGCTTTTACGGCAACGGCATCAAGGTATTTTTTTGATACTTGCTCTATACTGGTACTATCCTGGGCAGATAAAGAACCTGCAATCATTAATACAGATAAGGATATCAGCAGTTGCTTTAGCATAGACATTACAGTATGTACTGCATTTTAAACAAATGTGAGATTTATTTACAAACCAGCCTATACCACAAAGTGGTAATTCTTGTTATCATTTTATGAATCATGCCTTTTTGACACAAATACAATTTCTACTATATCAATAACATAATTTTTCTAGTATATATTCATTTAACTTCTACAGTTTTTCGTTAGTCCGAACCAACATTTACGGATTTGCACAACTTTAAGCATCATGACATATCGAAGTTTTTTGATTTTTTTAGGTATTTACCCTTACCTATATAAGATGGTCGGATACAATGCCATTAAACTCATCTTCTCTGATGCAGTTTCAAAAATATTGTGTGAGCTGCATCTTTCCATGAGGAAAAAACGGAATAAAAACGTTTTTTTCTGAGAGCAAGTTTCATAACATTTTAAAAAAAGATACCGTTATAGTAGTGAAGTATTAAATAAGAGCCCTACACTTATCATGCCTCATTTTTTGCATTGGTTTATAGTATTGTATAGAAATAATGAAATCGCTGATACCAAAGGAGAAGCCGATCGCTGATCTGAAATACCTAATTGCTAACCTATAGCAGAATTTTTTACAAAAAAGGATATTAATAGAAATTGAAACGTCGTACTTCAAATTAGTTATTAATAATCATGCATAAACTGACTTAAGCAACTGAAAATCAGACCGACAATTTTTTTAGGTCTTCAAATAAAACACTTCGTAGTTTCGCTAATACACACGTAAGGTGCAAGCGGACAGCACTACTATCGGCTGACACCTATAATCTGGACGACATATTTTCAAATTTGTTTTAATTCTGCTCTGCTTCTTTGCTGACACACATTTTAGCACATTTGCAGGCTCACAAAACCTTGACACAGACCCAAACTGCAAAAGAGCTAAAATCTTGCAGACACTTCTTAAAACGTCTTATTATTATTTGGCTTGTTCTTGAGGAATGACAGGCTTATACTCTTCCATTTCTCCCTGGAAAAAATGAGGGGGCAAAATAATTGGAGGAAATCCTGCACCTAAATTAGCGGTAAGGGTAGACAAGAATGACCTAACATAAGGAAACATAATTGCAGGAGCATTTATGTTGATGAAAGGTTTAGAATCCGGTTCGTTTGTTGATTTATTCAAAGAGAACCCACCAAAAGCCACGATTGATATATTAAAAAAATCTTTTGAACTAACTTTTAAGTCAACGATAATGGTAAAATTGTTTGGTTTGTCTTCTGGATAAAAGACCTTTGGAACAATAGTCATATCAATAGGAGGCTGTTTCTCATGGTCAAACGAGTTAATTAAGTTAACGTTCACGTTAACTATATCAATCCCCTGAAACCTTAATATAGGTTGTACCTTAACATCCATTATGCAGCCATTGCAAATTGTGTATTTCCAGCCATTGTATTCATATCATGTTCAAAACAGACATGTATAGGCATAGACAAAAAGTCATTTGAGATTTGTGGGTGTCTGATTCTTAATGCCTCAAATTCACCTTTACCCAAAAATGCCATAACCTCTCTTTGCATTTTGTCTTCAAGCCAATCATTAAAGGATTGTTCTGTTTCTTTTTCAAAGAGGGCTTCAAATTTTGCTTCTAATTTCTTTAAGTCTATCATTTTCAGGTTTTTAAGCACATTCAGCCTCGAAGTGGAAGGCAAAGTTACTCATAATTTTCAAATTATAAACGGCTAATTGAATCCGTTTCTTATATTGGAACTTATCAATTATCCAATAATTAGGATTATCGCTTATATCTTGAAATAGTACCCCATCTATGTCATTAAAGACGCCTTTCTCCCTAAAAAAGTCATTTATATACTTAATTGTTAACGTTCCCTTCTGTTTTTTCAAGAACCTTTCAATGGCCTTTTCGACATATTTAATCCACAAAAGATAGTGCTGCTCATTAAAAACAGTATCCAATACGTTTTCACAATCAATAGCCGCTTTATAAACTTCGTAATACCCTTTTCTTTTTTTAGCAGTCCTTCCCCACCAGACAGCATCTTCTTCGTAATACCAAAAATAGTACCCATCTCCAAGCCACGCATCTTGATTGACAGTTTGAACAGGGGAAGTGAGTTTATTCGGCCATTTCTCCTGAGTATGGAACATTTCTCTAATTGGTGAACTCATTAATGCACAAAATAGATTTTTTTTCAATTCAAAACGTACCCTATACCGGTAATATTTCAAAGAACTAATTGGCTCGACAAAAGCGCCACACATTTACAAAGGCACACAAGCCCAGACACAGAAGCAAACCTTTGTAAAAGAGTGTTGCTTGCAGACGCTTCCAGAGAACGCCTTGACACAATTAAAACAACTTCGGACAGACCCGCCAGCACCTTACAGGGGGTTTGCTGTCATGCCGGGTGACGAATAAACACTCATCGTCCCGTTCATTACTCATCCCATATCGGGCTGACCGAATATCTATCATCAAAAGAACTTAACTTCATCTTCAAACTAAATCCGGGCAGCGGTTCCGGCTGACGTAACACGGAATACCGGCACGAACAGCAAGCCCTACCGTAACGGAAATTATTATGAGGCCAACAAAATTGCTCGAATCACTATTTATTCTTCATAAATGTCAGCTAAATATTGACAGACTTTGGAAATTAATTGAAGTGTCTGAAGGCGAGTTAAATAGCAATTCAGACTATGCCTTATTATTTACTTACCATATTAACTTGGAAGCAGTAAGCTTTCTGGACGAGTATAATGGTGATTTTGTCAGTAGAACTGAGACGGAATATGCTATAAGAGTAAAAGAGGTCCGAAAAATTACAGCTCCAATAATAAAAAGAATTAATAGATGGAAAGACTTAGAAAAATTTCGAAATAATATTATAGCTCACCCTTGGCGAGACAGAGGAAAATTTGTAGTGCCAAATACGGGATATTATAACATTCCTCGCAATTGGTTTGAAATTGCAGTTTTTGTAAATCTGCTCAAATATACATGGTCAATGATTCGTATTGAGTTTCTCGAAGAATTACAAACTGCTATTGAGTATATTTCGACACTTCAGACCCCACCTCCACCTCCTAACAACTATTCAAATCTCAATGCTGACCATTTAAGAATGGCAAATGAAGTTGGTGATATATGTAAGACACTTGGGAAAAATTACGGTTTAAAAGTCATTCAATACATCTTACCGAATGAAGAAAAATGACTTCCGCTAACATGAACTGTGTAAAAACTTAGAAAAAAATAAATTTTTACGATTTTGTTGAAAAATATTAATGCTTAGAGGATTTGCTTTGAAGTTGGAATCGTGCATTCTCAGTTATTAAAAATTGAACAGGGAGCTATAAATCTCACAATGCCCACTTCTTTTTAATTTCAAACACCTTAAAATTGCCCGTAAAGGACTTATTTGGCTTCAAATATGTAAACAAGGGAAAATAAATGTAGCCGGTATTACCAGCTACATTCAATTCATAATATCCCATCATCCGCAAAAGACAAGTAGCCGTCTTTAGTAACAATCACATGATCCAGTACCGCAATATCAAAAAGCTTTGCGCCTTCCCGAATCTTTGAAGTCAAATCAATATCTGGCTGACTAGGTTTGAGATTACCGCTGGGATGGTTATGTCCTAAAACAATAGCACAGGCATTTGCTTTTATGGCGGCTGAAAAAATGACCCTTGGATCAACGACGGTACCTGTAACCCCGCCTGTTGAAACAGTAACAATACCCAAAACTGAGTTTGACCTGGTTAACAGCATTATTTTAAAATGCTCCACGAATTCAATTTTATCCATGTCCCAGGTATCAAGGAAAATCATGTAAGCGTCTTCTGAGGTCCTTATTTTGGGTTGTTGTGAAAGTTTCACTTTTGGCTTGTAGCTGAGCTCTATTTCAGCAATGTTCAGCTGTTTTTCAGTATTGTTCATTGTATAAACATTTAATAGTTAAAAAAAAGCCCGATTGTTAGTCGGGCCTTGTTTTTAGTTCAGAAACCAGTTTGTTGTTTTGTTATCCAGCGCATCTTTGACATTTTCAACAAAGTGAAGGGCATTAATCTCTTTTTGGAGAAAATTGTCAATATAAGTGCTCTTATTAGCGTTGGTAAACAGGTTATACAGCTTCCAGAGATTGATATTCCCCTCAGCATCCTTACAGAATGAATCGTCTTTGTAAAAATCTTTTACTACTACATTCATCTGCTGGTCGCCAAAGAGCATCTGAGGAATCTCCAGCTTTTGCTTTACAGGAAGATTGTTATACATCCTGCATCTTCCGATCAGTTGAGCAAATTGCTGTTCAGTGAGGCTGTAATCTACCAGCTTCCTCATGGTGCTGATCTGGTAGACAGCGTTGTAGTTTTCCAGTAAAGTGTTTACACAGGCCTTTAGATGGCCAAGGTTACTTACTTTAATATCATCCATGATACCATCAGTCCATACACACAAGTTTGTACAAACGGTATTTTTAAAGCCTATAAAGAGCTTAAAATGCTCATCAGCACCTTTACGGCTTTGGAGATTATCAAGTGAATACGCTTTTACTCCACCAATAGTTAAGGATAAGCTGTTACCATCTATATCATCACTGATACCAGGTATTTCAATAGCAAAAATCATCCTGTCGTAGTAAATCGTTTTCTCATTATCATCACAATTCTGTAAGGGCTTGAATCTTGCTGAAGCGACCCTTCCCTGAATAGGATGTGATAAACGAATGGCTGGTTTTGAAATCACTTCCCCATTGTAAAACCCTGAAACAACCTCATGAGTCATCTCAATAAAATCACAATGAGAAATTACAGGTTCGCAATCCTTCGCAAAAACAGGTACAATATGGGAGGTTTTTATCTCATCAAGCGATGCACCAATTGTATTGGCTTCTATAAACGATTTCAGGCTGGTTTCCGGAGCCTGAATTGAAATCTGAATATTATTTAGCTGTTCCATTTTCAGAGGCTTTAAAGTGATTTAATGGGGTTTCAAGCTGGTGTTTTCTTTTCGAGAAATCTTCCAACAGCTGATCCTGGTAAGGAGTGGACCTGTAAAGGGACAATAACTCATCAAGGGTTACAGTTGATTGGATCTTAGCAAGGACTTCTTTCATTTCCTTATCAGCGTCTACTCCTTCATTACACCAGGCAAGGATTTTACTACCGGTTTCAACTGTAGGCGTAAACTCTCCTTCGCTGAAGAACAAGCCTGTTCTATCCTTAGTACACATGGCATTATTTTTCATATCCAGGTTTAGTACTATGGTTAATTCAAAATCTAACCCCTCCCTGGTAACGCCTTTCAATCCAACTTTTTCGGGAATGACCTTTCCATTCTTTTCATTGAGTACATAATCCTGCTTGCTTCTGATCGTTGCAATTACATGAGCTTTGGATTGTAACATCGACTGAATAAAAGCATTATGCCTTGGAGTCAGCTTACCCCAGTTGGTGAACGAATTACCCGTCATACCGGCGTGAATGTTTAAGACGCCTCCTATGCCTTCCCATTCATGAGAGACAGAATCGATAATAATCACTTCCATGCTTTTTTCACAGAGTTTAATCGCATCGATATACTTCTCAGGTGTAAAAGGCTGTGATAGGTTTACCACATTAAAAGGCCCAAGGTGAGAGTAGAGATCAGCTGAATTGCTTTCTGTATCGATGACAGCAATCTTACTCCAGTCCTTACATAATCCGTAAGCGATAAGTAATGAACTGTAGGTTTTTCCAGAGCCGCTGGGACCTTGTAAGCCCAGGCGAATTTTGCTCTTCTTTCTTGAAGCTTGTCTGAGTTCCATGATAATTTAGTTTAAGTAAAAAATATTATATCGATATTAAGAAGGGAGATAGCAGCGGCAGCTGCGAAAGAAACCGAAAGTTTCAACGCCTAGATAGTTATATTATGCATGGTAAAAAGGACCGGGGGTAGGTCGATTTGATTTTTTTGGCGGGGGGTATACAACCAGGTGGTCGTACTATACATGTATATCTTAATAGATTTTAAGTAAGAAAGCAGAATTAATAATTATGAAAAATGACTAACATTTTCATGTTATACTACACATAGCTTCAATTTTTTATCTAATTTATTTGAAACTTTGTATTATTTTTCGTACCATTGTAATATATCGAATACGCTACAACCATTTACTAGCAAGCATTACAGCTTACTACACTTCCAATCTACTTCTGATAATATACTGCGCTAATTCATAAATAAAATGAATTTTTATTTACCCTCCAATTTGGATTTGGAGGGAATCGTAAAAAAAAATCCCCCGGATTTTAAGTTTAACAATACTCAATGTAAATACCTACTGAATTTAATTTACTCTATACCAATTCAAAATAAAAGTATTGAGTTGGTAAGAAACTATACGCCCATATATAGTAAATTATTGAAGAATAAAATTCCCAACTATGCCTTGTATTACCAATATCTCGAAAACAATGGTGTAATAGAGATAAACAACAGTTACAATTTGGGTAGATCTAAAGGATACCGATATACTGAAGTCTATCAGGGTGAAATAAAAGCAGAGAGAATTCACTGTAAAAAAGTCAAAAAATATATTCAAAAAGACTGTAAATATTGTAGAAAAACTGAAGTAAGATACTACCATCTAATGAGATGGCTAAGTGAAGGATTGGTTATTGACCTGGAAAAGGCCAGAGGATATAACCAAAAGCTACTTAATTTGAAACTACAGGGCATACTCCCCAAAGACAAAAACAAACGTGGATTTAACAAAGATCCAATGTTACAATACAATACTGCAGAAATATTATTCCTTAAAATACAACAAAACGATTTTCTTCCTTCTGTAGATAATACAAGTTATAGACTACACTCTCCTCTTACACAAATTAAGAGTGAGTTTAGAAATTTCATCACATACAAAGGAAAGAGATTAATCTCATTAGATCTCAAGAATAGTCAACCATACATTAGTACAGTATTATTTAACCCATTATTCTGGACACCTAATTCTACATTCAATATTTTTAAGATTAATTCTAATAAAGTTATAGAATATTATAAGTATATAGTATGTACTACCTTAAGCCATATGTGGGAAAATTTCGCTAATACTCAATACCAGCATGGATTTGAGCGATATTCAAAAATTGTCGAAAATGGATTCTATGAATACATGAAAGAATTACTCAGTAGTCGATTAGGCGAGGCTTATAATGCAAAGGAAAAAGTAAAAGAGACAATGTTTTTAGTATTATTTAGTAAGAACGGCTTTTTTTACACAAATGAAGCTGCCCCAAAACGAGTATTTGCTGAGGAATTTCCTGAAGTGTACGAATTCTTCAAGTGTCTGAAATCAAAAGACTACACCATGCTGGCTTTGCTGCTTCAGAATATAGAAAGCTATATATTTCTGAACCTGATTACTAAAAAGATATCGAAAGAGAGAGCTGATTTACCTCTATTTACAGTACACGACAGCATCGTTACAGTTGAAGGAGAAGAATCATACGTAAAAAGGGTAATGGAAGAGGAACTGGAGGCTTTAATCGGAAAACGACCTACGATAACCATTGATCTTTGGACCCCAGAAAAATTAACCCTACCAGAATATAACCTAAACCCAGTCTTAACACCAGATCAAGCCAAATTACCAAAAAGAATAAAAAAATATACCTGTAGAAAAATTAGAAATCTCTTTAACCGCTGGTTTCCCAGCTATGTCTCAAAAACAAACTACCCCAAAAGTAATAATATACAGTTCAAAATTGACTCAAATGAATAAAGAAGTTTGAAGAGAGTTAACCGGATTCGATGGGGTTTACCAGGTAAGCAATTTGGGAAATGTTAAACGAATAGCAAAGCATATCTATCATAATGGGAACAAGAGAAACCATTATGTAAAAGGGGGTGTTATATCAACCAGAATAAACAACTGTGGTTATGTATCCGTCCGACTTTGCAAAAACGGGAAAATATACACAAGATTTGTTCATAGATTGATGGCCGAGGCGTTTATCCCAAATCCGCTAAACAAAAAATATGTAAACCACAAAGACGGAGATAAAAGAAATAATACCCTTAAAAATCTCGAGTGGGTTACACATAGTGAGAATATCAGGCATGCCTATCGTCTTGGTCTAATCCCCAGCTATAAATACTCACCATTAAATATACGCAGAAGCTTCTGCGACCAAAAAAAGAACACAGAGAATGAAAATGGAAAACAAGAAAATTAATCTCAACTTTTCCTCCGATGGAATTGACATACTAAATGACATAGAACAACAAAAAAATACTACTGACAAACACAATAAATCATATACCCTTTCAACCAGGGAAAAGCTAAACAAACTGATCCGAAAATATCCATATAAACGATTCTATAAAAGCTTAAGATCACAGGTTGATAAAAAAATAAGACTAAGTAAAAAGCAGGTTGAGATAATAAACACCTCATACCAGGAACGCTTTGAAAACTAGACAAAAGGGGTATTTTATACCCCTTTTTTTATTTAATGTCGGGCAAAGCTCCCGGAAGGCTTAACAAATGAGTATAATTTCTGAGAGCCGTTTCCGGACTGTTTCCCATTAAAAATGCTGTCATTACTGGATTTATACCAGCCTCTATACACCTGCTTCCAAAAGTGTGACGGCAAGCATATAAAACCCTATGTTCAATTTTCAACCCAGCCAGGATTTTTTTTAAAATTCGCCTTTGAAACATTGAATCATCAATTGATTTTCCTTTATGTGATACGAATACTAAGTCATCAGGTCGTTTTTTTGTCACTAAAGGGAAAATTAAAGACTTAAGATCTTCTGTTAAAGGAATAATTCTTTGCTTGCCGTTTTTTGTTTCCTTTCTTATCCTTGCGGATGCATTAGAACCTTTAATAGTACGGGCCAAGACCTCCCTGATATGAACTAGATTATTTGTAAAATCTATATCTCTCACCCTCAGGCCAATCGCTTCAGCATTCCTAACACCTGTTTTAAACATAAAGAACATAAAAGGATAGTAATGAGAGTGTTTAAAAGCAGAATAAGGGCTACAGAACTTATTATTTGAAAATGCTTCAAGTATAATTTTTATTTCGGCTTTTGTGAAGGGCTTTCTGTTTGGTTTTTCAGTCTTTCTTGCCTTTTTCGGAAGAACATCCTCCAGCGGATTTTGTATTACTATTTCCTTTCTTTTCGACCATTCGAAAAATGCTTTCAAAATGATTAAACGTCGGTTATAGGTCTTTGGAGCAATTACTTCACTATTTAAATTACCCACAACATTATTTATATCAAAATCGCCCCACTTTTTCATCATATTCCTGGTAGAATAGTAGTCAATATCTCTATTACAATCCATATTCCTGTAATTCCATACCCAATCTTCAAAATATGAGACAAGAGTTTTATCAGCAATTACAGTTTTCAGCCTAAAACCTGGTTGGTAAGCATTCAGAGAGGGGTCAAAACAATTATTCCTAATATCGCTTTCAATCTGAATCGCAATACTTTTTGCCCAATGAAGATTTTCCCTGTTAAAATGAAAAAGGTTAAGTGAAAATCTCTTTTTTTGAAATCTCCATCTTAACCTTATTCTTCCACCAATGTTTTCAATACTTACGGTACCTTTTAGATTTTTCGTACCCATTTCGTACCCAATTGTATAATTATGGTACGAAATAGATATTCGTTAATCTTATAAACCATTGGTTTTCAGTGGAGGTTACCGGAGTCGAACCGGTGACCTTTTGCATGCCATGCAAACGCTCTAGCCAGCTGAGCTAAACCCCCTATTTGGGAGTGCAAATATAGCGGCTGAACTGTAGTGTTCCAAAACAAAACCCCGGGAAATCCGGGACCAATCCATTTTATGTCAGGAGGCTATTTCTTTTGCTTTCTGCTTCTGTTTTTTGGTAGACTCCCGGATCAGTAATTCGGTAGAAAGTACCCTGGTTTCAAAGTCGGTAACAGGTCGTTTACTTTCTATCAGCTGCAATAAAAGGCTGGTGGCAATTTCACCCATTTCAAAAGCCGGTTGTTTTATAATAGAAAGAGGGGGATCTAATAATTCCGTCAGCTCGCTGTTGGAAAAACCAATCAACCCGATATCATCCGGTACAGACAGGCCTTTTGCCTTTAATATTCGCAGGCATCCCGTCGTCAGTTTATCGGCTGAGGCAAAAATAGCATCCGGTTTTTGCCGGGCTTTAAACAACTCCTGTACAGCTTCCTCTACTTCATCCGTTATCATACCTCCATGCTGGCAATATTTTATCAGGGCTTCATTTATTTCCATCCCATTGTCAGTAAGAGCAGCTTTATAACCGGCCAGACGTTCTTTTGCAATGGATAAAACTGCCGCATTACAAACGGTCGCAATCCGTTTATACCCGCATTTGATAAGATGTGTTGTGGCATCATATGCCCCTTTGAAATTATCTACAATCACTTTATGCGTTTCAATTTCATCAACAATGCGGTCAAAAAAGACAATGGGCATACCCCTGTCATGCAGTTCCCTGAAATAGCTTAAATCTTTCGTTTCTGTTGATACCGATATGATCAGTCCGTCAACGGAGCGGGAAGTAAGGTATTGCAGGTTCAGCAATTCCCTGTCAGCCGATTCCCGGCTTTGTGAGATGATAACATTATAACCGTTATTATTGGCAATTGACTCTATGCCATTGATCGTCTGGGAAAAGAAACTATTGGCAATCTCGCATACAATTACGCCAATGGAGCGGCTTCTTCTCTCCTTCAGGCTCAGCGCTATCGGGTTGGGGTGATAATTGATCTTTTCGGCATATTCAAGTACCAGCTTCTTCGTTTCAGGACTTATTTCGTAGCTGTCCCTCAATGCCCGGGACACTGTAGAGGTAGACAAACCCAGGGCTTTCGCAATATCCTTTATAGTTACAGCTTCAAATTTCATGGGAGAGCTTAGACTGGTTTAGCATTCGGTTAAAATTAATGATTTAAACCCGGATAAAGGTGGATTATAGCTCTGCTAACAGGCATTTATAAGACCCTTTTAATTTACTTTTTGATGCATTTTGAGTAAAAAACAAAATTGTGTGTTTTTCTGATTTTTGAAAGCAAATGCAAATTGCCGCCAAATGCTTCAAAATGACATCGTTACCGGGAACGATTGCGTAAAAAAACATCATTCCCCCTGATGACTATACCGTAATATCTGAGTAGAATTGAGTTCTTATAAAACGATTGCAGACTTATTTTCACAGCATTTCATAAATTCAAACTAAGCCATATGAAGAAGCTTATACTGCTTTTCCTTCTCATTTCAATGTTTACTACAAGCCTGTTAGCACAAACAAAAACTGTTACCGGTAAAATTACCGATGATGCAGGTGTGCCATTGGCCGGGGTAAATGTTGTTCCTGCTAAAACTAAAACGGGAACACAAACCGATAAGGATGGAAATTTTTCCATCACTATTACCGGTTCACCTGATTTAATAATCAGCTATGTTGGTTTTCAATCCAGAACTGTTAGTACGGCCGATTCTGACAAAATCAGTATTTCACTGGAAAAGCTTGTTGCTACCAGTGATGAAGTAGTGGTAATTGGATACCAAAGCGTAAAGAGAAAGGATTTGCTTGCCTCTGTATCTTCAATAGGTGCCAGAGACTTGAAAGATATTCCTATTAACTCTGCTGCGGAAGCACTTAATGGCCGGTTGGCGGGTGTTACTGCCACTACCGCTGAAGGTTCTCCGGATGCTGAGATAACAATAAGAGTTCGTGGAGGTATGTCTATTACCGGCAACAACTCCCCTTTGTATGTAGTAGATGGAGTGCAAATGGAAAGTGCATTATCGTTCCTGTCACCACAGGATATACTATCGATTGATGTATTGAAAGATGCAGCAGGTACTGCTATCTATGGAGCAAGAGGTGCTAATGGTGTCATTGTAATTACCACTAAAAGTGGAAGAGCAGGAAAACCAAAAATAACATACAATGGTTTTGTGGGTGTAAAAACATTGGCAAAAAAATTAAAAACGCTTGACCCCTACGATTTTGTTGTTTACCAGTCAGAAAGATCCAGAGGGAGCAATACTGACAGTACCAGTTTTGCAGATAACTACGGCACCACCTGGGATACACTTAATGTGTATAAGAACATTGATCCGGTGGACTGGCAGGAAGAGACTTTTGGCAGAACAGGCATTACAACAACCCATAATCTTGGTGTAAGCGGCGGAAGTAAATTGTTTACGTACAACTTTGGCTATACGTATAACAATGAAAAAGCAGTTGTTCTTAATTCAAATTACAAAAGACATATTTTAAGTTTCAAAGGAGAATATAAAATAACAAAAGATTTGAAGCTGGGCGGTTCTGCCCGCTATACTACCCAGGGTGTTGAAGGTGCTGGCGTTTCTGATGATAAAGGATCTTCTTATAACCGGCTTAGAAATGCAGTGAAGTATCGTCCGTTTTTATCAGAAGGACAGGATATAGACGATGCTGACCCTATTGCTGACCCCAATGTAGGTAACGGTCTAAATCTTACCAATCCAATTAAACTGGCTGAATCAGAATATCGTAAAAAAATTACCAATACACTTAACCTGACAGCATATCTTTCTTATAACATTACCAAAAATCTTGCATTCAAATCTACATTTGGTTATATAACAAGCGAAAGACAAGACAGGCAGTTTTATGACACCATATCGCCCTACTCCATCATACAAGGTGGTGCGAAACCAATTGTGCGATTAGATACAATTGATGCAAAAACTATTACCAACTCAAATGTGCTGACATACACTGTAAATAATTATAAAAACAAACACGACTTCTCGGTACTCATTGGACAGGAAACATATGATCTTAAAACTGATAGCCGCTCACATTTATTCAGAGATTTTCCAACTTTTATTGCCTATAGCGACGCCTTTAAACAAACCAATTTGGGCACTCCTTTTACAGGATACCCAAGACTGGGACAAACCCGGTACACTAACCTGTCTTTCTTTGGCAGGATCAGTTATTCGTATAAGGACAAATATCTCTTATCTGCTAATGTTCGCAGAGACGGAGCTTCAAAATTTGGCCCTGACTACAGATGGGGAACTTTTCCTTCTGCGTCATTTGCATGGAGAGTATCTAAAGAAAAATTCATGGAGAATGCCACTTTCTTCAATGACTTAAAACTCAGAGCAGGTTTTGGTACTATCGGAAATAACAGGATTGATGATTACCTGTACCTGACTACATTTAGAAATGATGGAACGTATTTTTATGGATTAAACAATGAAGCTATTATTGCCTATTTCTCCAATGCATTAGTGAATGAGAAACTGAAATGGGAATCGACCGTTAACAGAAACTTTGGTCTTGATGTTTCCATGCTAAACAACAGGATCAGCCTTAGTGTGGATTATTATATTAATAATTCAAAAGACTTATTACTGAGAGTCCCTGTAGCTTCAACATTTGGTTACTCCAACCAAATTCAGAATGTTGGTAAAACATCTAACAAAGGATTTGAAATACAGTTGAACACTGTAATCATGCAAAAGCAAAATGGGTTTAACTGGAATGCCAACTTCAACATTTCAACTAATAAAAATAAAATTGTTGCGTTAGGCCCGGGCCAGCAATCATTTTTTGCCGACCCTAGCTGGGGTGTATCTGGTCAGCCGAATGATTATATTCAACAAATCGGATCACCGGTTGGCTCTATGTATGGATTGGTTACAGATGGTTTTTATACAGTGAACGATTTTGATTACAATACCGGAACAGGTATTTATACACTTAAGGCAGGTGTGGTCAATAACTCCGCTATTATTGGCACTGTGCAGCCGGGTGCGATTAAGTTTAAAGATCTAAACAATGACGGAATGGTTGATTTGGCAAACGACAGAAAAATAATTGGCAACCCAACCCCTAAATTTACTGGCGGCCTTAATCAACAGTTTAGCTATAGAAACTGGGATGCAAGTTTATTTTTCAATTTTTCTTATGGTAATGATGTTTATAATGCCAATAAAATTGAGTTTACCAATGCTTACTCTAATAACTCCAACATGCTGGATATAATGGCAGGTCGTTGGAAAGTAGTAACTGCAGATGGTCAAACTGCACAATGGGTTAACGGAGGTAATGTGTATGGAATAGCTCCGGATCAATTATCTGCATTAAATGCAAATGCTTCCATCTGGCAGCCTATCAGAACATCAGGTGCTTTCTACCCGCATACCTGGGCTATAGAAGATGGTTCATTTCTAAGGCTTAATAATATTACCATTGGATATTCAATGCCCGCAAGGAGTATTGGCCGGTTGAAGATGGATAAATTACGTTTCTATTTCACGGCTAATAATCTTGCTGTATTTACCAGTTACACTGGTTATGACCCTGAAGTAAGTGTGAGAAACAACCCACTTACGCCGGGACTTGACTATTCTGCGTATCCCAGAAGCCGCAGTTTCATTTTTGGTATCAATGCATCATTTTAAAAAAATTAAAAACTTATAATATGAACTTCCGTTTTTTTAAATCACTAACATTGATACTAACAATTGCCTGTTTGTTAGTACTATCAGAAGGTTGCAGAAAATACCTTGACCAAAAGCCAATTACTGAATTAGGAGCTGACCAGGTGTTTAAAGATGTACCTGGTGCTTATAAAGCATTGGCAGGTGTATATAGCCGTCTAGTAGGAGACCAGGGCTATGGTATTCGTTTAAGCTTGTATTACCCATTAGATAATGATGAAATGCAAGGACCTACAGGTAATGCAGACAATGACAGAAGAGATATTGCCCGGTACACCGTAACATCAGGTAATGCACAACTGGAAAGACCGTTTAATCAGTTATTCCAGGGGATTGAATATGCAAATATTTGTATTGATAATATTCCAAAAATGGAAATGTATACCAATGGTTCTGAGCAAGAGAAAAAACAACTCCAAAGAATGCTTGGTGAAGCATTGGCTTTAAGAGCTCAATTTTATTTTGAAGCAATTCGTAACTGGGGCGATCTTCCCGAGCATTTTGCACCAGCTTATACATTAGCAGTGGCAAATCCTTTTCCTGCAAGAGTTGCTAAAGATCTTTTATACGATAAAATAATAGAAGACCTTGAAACTGCTTCAGGACTTGTGCCATGGAGAAATGAAGTGACTTCTATCGGCGACCAGTTAGATGAAAGATTGACAAAAGGCTCTATCAAAGCATTGCGTGCAAGAATTGCATTGTTCAGAGGCGGTTATTCTTTACACCAGGATGGTCAAATGAAAAGAAGTGCAGACTATCTTACCTACTATCAAATTGCAAAAGCAGAATGTGAGTCTATCATCAGCTCTGCTCAACATGCATTAAACCCAAGCTTCAGGGGATTATGGAAAGACCAGGTTTGTGCCCGTGCAATTGCGGATCCACAAGGTGAGTTAATGTTTCAGGCAAGTGGCATTGGCCTTGGTGGTGCGGAAGATACCAAGCTGGGTTATTACAATGGCCCAAGGGTAAATAATAGGGGTAACAGTAGCGTTAATCCTGTTCCAACATATTTGTACTTGTTTGATTCAACGGATTTACGCAGAGATGTTACTATTGCTCATTATTTCACATTGCTAAATGGCAGTAGAACAGGACAGGCAATTACAAACCTTACTGATGGCAAATTCAGAAGAGATTGGATTTCGAATCCTGCAGTTGACCCTAACAGTGCTGTACAATATTTTAGTTTAAAATGGCAGATTATCCGCTATGCAGATGTTTTATTAATGCTGGCAGAAGCTGAAAACGAAATCAATGGCCCAACCGCTGCGGCATACAATGCTTTAAACTCGGTAAGAAGAAGAGGTTATGGCAAACCCATCAGCACTCCTGATGTTACCGTTGATATCCCTGCAGGATTATCAAAAACTGATTTCTTTAAATATCTTATCAGAGAAAGGGCTCTTGAACTGGGTGGCGAAGGAATTCGTAAATATGATTTAATTCGCTGGAACCTGCTTGGAACTGCTATAGCAGAAACAAAAGCAAACATGGTAAGAATGTCAACAAGTACAGCAATCGTAAACCCTTCTTATATGGCAGGCTACCCTTCCTACAGTTTAACCAATACCTTACCCGTATATATGTATTTCAATACTGGTACAACTTCTGAAGATCCAAACATAGGTGGCTTGTGGAGAACCTCATTGTATAAAACAGCACCCACATCTACTCCATCTGGTACTACAAGAGTAAACTGGGTAAGAGGCGAAGTAAATACTGTAGCAAATGCAAGATTTGCCACGGGTTATACTGCCGGAAAATCAGAGCTGCTCCCATTGCCAAACGCATCATTAGGCGCCAATCCGAGTTTGCAACAAAACCCTGGTTATTAATAGTTGTTCCTCATTAGTGTTTTTAATAATAAGGCTGCAATCCTGAGTAACCCAAAGGATGCAGCCTTATTTTCTGCTTCTCGTCTGAATTAAATTGTTTCCCGAAATGAAAAATGCATTGTTCCTGGTCAGTTTGTATAGTGTTTTTTCAATGACAGCTTGTGCACAGTCAAAGAAAACCATTTCTGCTACTGCACCTGTTGATTTGGCTATTGCATTTCCGGGTGCCGAAGGTTATGGCAAGTACACAACAGGAGGCAGAGGTGGTAAAATTTTCATCGTCTCCAACTTAAATGATAATGGCCCCGGCAGTTTCCGGGAAGCGGCTGAAGCAAAAGGGAAAAGAATAATTGTATTTGCGGTATCAGGCACCATTCACCTGGATACCAGGCTAACTATAAAAGGGGATGTGAGCATTGCCGGGCAAACAGCTCCCGGAGATGGAATTTGCCTGGCCGATAATTCCGTTGGCCTCGGCGGTGATAATATCATTGTTCGTTACCTGCGTTTCCGCATGGGCGACAGGTACCAAAGTCAGCAAGGAATGGTGGATGGCAGCGGGGGTGATGATGCATTCGGGGCTTCCAAAAGAAAGAATATCATCATTGATCATTGCAGTATGAGCTGGAGTACTGACGAAGTTTGCTCCGTTTATGGCGGGGATAGCACCACCCTGCAATGGAATATCATTTCAGAACCACTTAATTATTCCTATCACTTTGAAACCGGTGATAAGGATTGGGAACATCATGGTTACGGGGGGATATGGGGAGGCATTCACCTTTCAGCACATCATAATTTATTTGCCCATTGTGTTAGCCGGAACCCAAGATTCAATGGTACCCGTTTGGGAGCAGAACAGGAATTTGTTGATTACAGGAACAATGTAATCTATAACTGGGGTGGCAATAATGTATACGGAGGTGAAGCCGGGAATTATAATATCATCAATAACTATTATAAATACGGTCCTTCCACCAACAAGAATGTACGGTTCAGAATTGTAAACCCGTCCAGAACAGATAAATTGGATTTTGGAAAATTCTTTGTTGATGGTAACCATGTTGAGGATGCTAAAGATATTTCCATGAATAACTGGTTGGGTATAGATATGGGTAATAGTGGAACCGAGGCCGATAAAAAAGAAGCTGTTCAGGACAAAGCTTTTACTGCAGAACCCATCACGATTCAAACCGCTAAAGAAGCCTACGAGGATGTGATACAATTTGCCGGCGCCAGTTTCAGAAGAGATACCCTGGATGAACGAATCATCAATGATGTGAAGAACAGAACCGGAAAATTTATTGATGTGCAAGGTGGCTATCCCCATGGTACTGCCTATGAACTAACGGTAAATGCATGGCCTGCACTTAAAACAGTACCGGCACCAACTGATACAGATAAAGATGGCATGCCGGACGAATGGGAAAAAAAGAATGGATTAAATCCCGGTGATGCAACTGATGCCTCCCAGAACAAACTTCACCCTTACTATACCAATATAGAAGTGTATATAAATAGTTTGATAAAATGAAAAAGATTATTCTGCTGCCATTAGCAATGGTATTCTTGGCTTTTATAATGCCGGACAAAAAGAAAGTCAAAATCTTCCTGGCCGGTGACTCTACCATTGCCATCAAAGAAACAAAGGCCTTCCCTGAAACCGGCTGGGGTATGCCCTTTGTACATTTCTGGGATTTTACTGTTACGGTTGTGAACAAAGCAAAGAATGGCCGCAGCACCAAAACATTTCTGAGCGAAGGCTTATGGAAATCCATTATGGATGAAGCAAAAGATGGTGACTATGTCTTTATCCAGTTTGGACATAACGATGAATCCGTTGAAAAGAAAGAACGTTACTCCACACCGGATACATTTAAAATGAACCTCAGCAGGTTTATAAAAGAAACAAGGGATAAAAAAGCAATCCCGGTATTATTCACACCGGTCTCCAGAAGAAAGTTTGACAAGGAAGGGTTGGCCGTTGAAACACATCAAGCATATTCGGCATTGACCAGGGAAGTGGCATTGGAACAAAATGCTTTATTCATTGACCTCGATGAAAAGAGCAGGTCACTGTACCAGCAATTTGGCCCGGAACATTCCAAACTATTATTCCTTCAACTCCAGCCGAGTGAACATCCGAATTATCCTGAGGGAAGAAACGATAACACACATTTTAATGAACTGGGTGCAAGATTGATTGCCCAGTTAGTGCTGAAAGAGTTAAAAGGGCTGAATATTGAACTGACCAACAGGATCATCATCCCTGCTGTAAAAAAGTAAATGAAAAAAAGTGTCATCATAGTACAGTTACTGCTCGCCTTTGTATACACCAGGGCACAATCCATTGCCGGTATCTCAGTAACAAGAGACACCTCCTACAATATTACCAACGAGTACAACAAACACCTGAAGAATTACCCCAACCTGCAAATTGTAAAGGAATTTTCTTACCCCTATATAATTGAGGAAAAAAATATCAGTTATTGTAAGACCAATGAACGGGAATTAAAACTGGATGTATTTTCTCCAAAAGAAAAATCAACAACCAAAAGAACAGCCATCCTTTTTATACATGGTGGCGGTTGGAGAAGCGGCTACAAAGCCATGCACTACCCCTTATTGCAACAGTTAGCTGCACTTGATTATGTTTGTATCACTCCCGAATACCGCCTTTCCACAGAGGCTTTGTACCCGGCAGCCGTTCATGATATTAAATCGGCAATCCGCTGGGTGAGAAAGAATGCTGCAACATATAATATTGATGTGAACAGGATCATAGTATCCGGTCATTCCGCCGGTGGCGAGCTGGCTGCTTTCATGGGTGCAACAAATGGAATGACACAATTTGAAGGGAACGGCTGTTACAAAGAATATTCAAGTAAAGTCAATGCAGTAATTGATGTAGATGGAACACTGGCATTTATCCATCCGGAATCAGGTGAAGGTGATGACAGTAAAAGAATCTCTGCTGCTACACATTGGTTTGGATATTCCAGAACAGAAAACCCGGACTTGTGGAAGCAGGCAGCACCGTTGACTCATGTGGGAAAACATACACCACCAACGCTATTCATCAACAGCGGTGTAGCAAGAATGCATGCGGGCCGGGAAGATTTTATCAGCATACTGAAACAACATAAAATCTATTCAGCAATAAAAACACTGGAAGGCTCCCCCCATACTTTTATTTTATTCAATCCCTGGTTCGACAGCACGGTGGTATATATGGATAAATTTATTCGCAATGTTTTTCCCGCAGAACAAAAAAAGTTTGCCCGTTCAATAACAGTAGCACAGGATGGTAGTGGGGATTACAAAACGGTGCAAGCTGCAATAAAAGCTGTACCCGTTAACAATAAGAAACCTATTGCCATTACTATTAAAAAGGGAATTTACAAAGAGAAGATCCTGATCGATTCACTCCGGCCATTCATTACCATCGTTGGTGAAGATAAACTCAATACTGTTCTTACCTGCAATGATCATACTGGAAAACTTGCTCCCAATGGGGATACGATCAATACCAGAACTTCCTGGAGTTTTAAAATAATGGCAGACAATTTCACGGCAAGAGATATTACATTTCAGAATGATGCCGGTTTTTCTGCAGGCCAGGCTGTGGCTGTGGAATCTGATGGCGATAAAGCTGTTTTTATCAATTGCCGCTTTATCGGCAACCAGGATGTCTTATTTACCAATAGTGAAAGAAGCCGTCAATATTATGAGAACTGTTATATTGAAGGGACTACTGATTTTATTTTTGGTTCTTCAACGGTGTGGTTCGAAAAATGTCATATTTACAGCAAGAAGAATTCCCATATCACAGCTGCATCTACTCCCAAAGAAAAAGAATTTGGGTATGTTTTTAACTGGTGCCGTTTAGATGGCGACTCATCACTGGTTAATGTTTCGTTGGGCCGTCCGTGGAGACCTTATGCTGCTGTTGCTTATTTACATTGCTATATCGGCCGGCATATCAAAGCAGAAGGCTGGAGTGTGTGGAACAAAAACGATAATCATTTGACCAGCCGCTATGTAGAATACAACAATTTCGGTCCATCGTCCAATCCCGAAGCCCGGGTAAAATGGGCTAAACAACTGACAACCGGTGAAGCCGGGAAATATACTTTAAACAATGTCTTCAAAGGCTGGAATCCATTGAAATGAAAAAATGGTTAACCATATTATTATTGAGTGCATCTTATATTACTATTGCACAAACTGTTTCAAAGGTTTGGGTATCGGATAATGGCAACGGAACTTATAAAAATCCTGTTATCAATGCCGACTACAGTGATCCCGATGCAATACGGGTAGGTGATGATTATTATATGATCTCTTCTTCTTTTAATCATGTACCTGGAATACCCATCCTTCATTCAAAAGACCTGGTGAACTGGACTTTGATCGGGCATGCACTAAATAAACAAGCGCCGTTTGATCATTTCAGCAAAGTGCAGCACGGTGCTGGTGTGTGGGCCCCAGGTATCCGTTATCACAACAATGAATTTTATATCTACTACCCCGATCCTGATTTTGGAATTTACCTTATCAAAGCAAAAAACATTACTGGCCCATGGACAGAACCGGTAATGGTGGAAGCCGGTAAAGGACTGATAGACCCCTGCCCTCTCTGGGACGATAATGGAAAAGTTTATCTCGTTCATGCCTATGCCGGAAGCCGGGCTGGTATTAAATCCATCATCGTTGTAAAAGAATTGAACAAAGACGGAACAAAAGTGATTGGCGACGCAGTAATGGTATATGATGGTCATGATAATGACCCGACGATCGAAGGCCCGAAGTTTTATAAACGCAATGGCTGGTATTACATATTTGCTCCGGCAGGTGGTGTAAGCACCGGCTGGCAAACTATTTTGCGAAGCAAGAATATTTATGGCCCTTATGAAAGAAAAGTAGTGATGGACCAGGGCAAAACTCCCATTAACGGCCCGCACCAGGGAGCATGGGTAGATACCAAAACCGGAGAGCATTGGTTCCTGCATTTCCAGGATAAAGATGCATATGGAAGAGTAGTACACCTCAATCCGATGAAATGGATAAACGACTGGCCGGTGATCGGTGAAGATAAAGATGGCGATGGAAAAGGCGAACCTGTACTCGTTTACAAAAAACCCAACGTTGGAAAAACTTATCCGATAACAACTGTTGCAGATAGTGATGAATTCAATTCAACCAAATTAGGATTGCAATGGCAATGGCAGGCGAATCCAAAACCGTACTGGGCATTTCCTTCAAATGGTTATTTACGTTTATTCTCTGCGCAGCTTCCGGACAGTATAAAAAATTACTGGGATGTTCCCAGCCTGCTGATGCAAAAATTTCCGGCCGGCGAGTTCATGGTAACAACAAAGCTTACATTCAAACCAAGACTCGAAGGAGAAAAGACCGGTTTGATCACTCACGGAGCAGATTATGCTTATTTGTCACTGGTAAAAAAAGAAGGGGGTAATTATATTTCATTCAGCCATTGCAGCAATGCTGACAAAGGCAAAGAAGAAGTACTGATCTCAGGAGATAAAATAAACGGTGCTGATATTTATTTCCGGGTGAAAGTGGGCAAAGGAGCTGTTTGTGAATTCAGCTACAGTGAAGACGGAACCAGTTTTAAAAATATCGGCGATAAACTGGTGGCTAAACCAGGCCGCTGGGTCAGTGCAAAAGTCGGGTTGTTTTGCACCCGAACCGTTAGAACAAATGATTCGGGTTTTACAGATGTGGATTGGTTCCGGTTTGAACTTGTACAATAAAATAAACGATCGATTATGGAACGTCGTAAATTTTTGGGCTATACTGCCGCTGCAGGTACTGCACTCATGCTGCACCCGTTTGAAGGCTTTGCTTTCTCACCGGGTAAGAAACTAAAATTAGCTTTAGTCGGCACCGGGCACCGTGGTTCCGGTTTCTGGGGAAGTAATTTGCTGAGATCATTCAATGATGTCATTGAATTCGTTGGTCTCTGCGATAGCAATCCCGGCAGAATGGCCTATGTAAAGCAGGCGATGAATGTAAGCTGTCCTTCTTTCACCGATTTCAAACAAATGCTAAAAGAAACCAAACCGGATTATGTAATTGTAACTACGGTGGATGCAGAACATGATGAGCAAATCGTAACGGCACTGGAAATGGGTTGTGATGTGATCACTGAAAAACCCATGACCACCGACGAAATAAAATGCAAACGAATATTGGAGGCAGAAAAGAGAACAGGAAAAAAAGTGATCGTTGCTTTCAATTACCGGCACAGTGTACATGCCATGCAGCTGAAAGAATTGCTGGCACAACAACGGATCGGGAAAGTAACTTCTGTTGATTTTAACTGGTACCTGAATGTATACCACGGTGCTGATTATTTCCGACGCTGGCATGGATTTGTAAACAAAGGTGGTTCACTCTGGGTACATAAGGCCACCCATCATTTTGATTTATTAAACTGGTGGCTCAACAGTGAGCCGGTGGAAGTAAGTGCTTACGGTGCGTTAGAGCACTATGGAAAGAATAATTCCTTCCGCGGAACCAAATGCCGTGGCTGTGAACATAAAGACAACTGCAAATTCTACTGGGATATCACAAAAGATGAAAGATTGACCAACCTGTATGTTAAGAATGAACATCATGATGGTTACCTGCGGGATGGTTGTGTGTGGCGAAATGAAATCGATATCTGGGACAAAATGAGTGCACAGATATTATATGCCAATGGTGTCATCGTTAATTATTCCCTCACCACTTATTCTCCTTATGAAGGATGGCAGATCGCCTTTAACGGAACCGATGGCAGAATAGAAACATGGGAAGATATTCCTTATTTACAAAAAACAGCTGATGACCAGGCCAACCGTCATGCTATGGAAATGAGCAATGCCGATGATGCCATACCGGGAGAATTCAGGGAAATTATGGTGATGGATAATTTCAAAAAGAATTATGAAATATTCACTACTCCGAAAATAAAAGGCGGCCATGGTGGTGGTGACATAAGAATGCAGCGCAGGATCTTTGTGGACAAAAATGATAATCCGCATAATGTAATGGCAGGAACAAGAGAAGGGGCTATGTCAATTCTCATTGGTATAGCTGCCAGGAAAAGTATTGCATTAAAAAGACCGGTGAAAATTACTGAACTCACAGACCTTGTACCAATGGCTAAACGATTTTAAGTATGAAAAAACTCATTTTATCTGCCATGCTGATTTTTATCGTGTGTGTAGCTGCTGCGCAAAGCAAACAGGAAAAAACCGTTGCAGCTACAGTGGAAAAACTTCGGATGGCGATGATCGATGCAAATAAAACCGAATTGGAAAAATTAGTAGCCGAAAAATTAAGCTATGGTCATAGCGGCGGCAAAGTAGAAGACAAGAATTCGTTTGTAAGCAATATCATAAACGGGAATTCCGATTTTGTAACAATCGATCTTACTGAGCAGTCCATCAGTGTTAGTGGTAAAACAGCTATTGTCCGTCATATTTTAAAAGCAAAAACCAATGATAGTGGCAAGCCCGGTGATGTTCAGTTGAGGATTCTTTTAGTTTGGCAAAAGCAGGGTGGCCAATGGAAATTACTGGCCCGGCAGGCTGTGAAAATGGGTTAAGAATAGCTTGAAAAAACCTGCCTGCAAACCGATACCGTTCCCGGTAACGATTGCGTAAATAAAGGAATGCAATTCGTTGATTAACAGACAATATCTGGTTAGACTTGTATAACAAAAAAGCTGTAAAAAGCATGTTTGCCTGATGAAAAAAATATTATTCATACTTAGAGTCCTTGCAATAGGTACAAGTTCCATTGCCCAGCAGGGAAAGTTACCTGTTGTTATCTCTCCGAGATTCAAAAAAGACACAGCAGACATTATAAAATTCGGTGCAGTTCCTGATGGATATACACTCAATACAAAAATCATTAATGCAGCTATTGATGCCCAGGCCAAAAAAGGTGGAGGTGTTGTATTAGTTCCTGCGGGTCTGTGGTTAACGGGCCCGGTTGTTCTTAAAAGTAATATCAATCTTCATTTGGCAACGGGGGCAACCTTGTTGTTCACCAAAGATTTTAATGAATACCCGTTGGTGGAAGCCAACTGGGAGGGATTACCGCAGATGCGGAACCAGTCTCCTATTTCTGCAACAAATGCAAGCAATATTGCCATCACCGGTAAAGGAATCATTGACGGCAATGGTGATGCCTGGAGAATGGTGAAGAAAGATAAGCTTAACGAAAGCCAATGGAAAAAACTGGTAGCGTCCGGTGGTGTGCTTAGTGACGATAAAAAAACATGGTACCCAACCGAAAAAACACTGAAAGGTTCAAAACTATCCAATCCCGGTGTGATCAGCCCGGAAAAAGATGCTTCCTTTTATGACAGTATCAAAGATTTTCTCCGTCCGAACCTATTGCTGCTTACAAATTGTAAATACATCCTGCTGGAAGGAGTAACTTTTCAAAATTCCCCTGCCTGGTGCCTGCACCCATTGATGAGTGAGCATTTGACAGTAAGAAATATTGCTGTAAAAAATCCCTGGTATGCGCAAAATGGCGATGGTATTGACGTAGAGAGTTGTAAAAATGTATTGATTGAAAATTCCGTATTTGATGTAGGTGACGATGCTCTTTGCATAAAAAGTGGTCGTGATGCAGAAGGAAGAAAAAGAGGAATGCCCACCCAGGATGTTATTATCAGGGGATGTACTGTTTATTCCTCTCATGGTGGTTTCGTAATTGGCAGTGAAATGAGTGGTGGCGCTAAAAATATTTACGTCAGTAACTGCACTTTTATAGGTGCTGATATAGGCCTACGGTTTAAAACCACAAGAGGACGTGGCGGTGTGGTGGAAAATATCTTTATCAAAGACATTTACATGAAAGATATTCCGGGAGAAGCGATCCTGTTCGATATGTATTATGCAGCGAAAGATCCCATTCCCCTGGCAGGCGAAAAAAGAGAATTACCCAAAGTAGAATTCAAACCGGTGGATGAGACCACTCCTGTTTTCAAAAACTTTTACATCAGTAATGTTTACTGTAATGGTGCAGAAAAAGGAATTTTTGTACGAGGCCTCCCGGAAATGCATGTCAAAGATATTGTACTGGAAAATATGGTGCTGCAGGCGCACAAAGGAATTGATGTACAGGAAGCTTCTGGCATTACATTCAGGAACATCAAAATCATCAGTGAAGAAACAAACCCGGTTATTGATATTGTGCACAGCGATAAACTGGTATTTGATTATATCACTTATAAAGAAAATGCAGAACTGTTATTCCGTATCAACGGAGAGAGAAGCAATACTATCAATATAAAAAATACCGATGCGTCCAAAGCAAAGGAAAAAATAAAGTACGAACTGGGTGCGACAGAAAAAAGCACCGTTTCTGTCAGCTCCGCTCCTTCTCCAAATGAAAAATGGAGTGAACGCATCTCAGAAACAGCCATGAAACTATGGCCTGATTCATTTATCCTGGCTGGAGATAAAGCTGCCAAATGGAGATACGACCAGGGAGTTATACTCAAAGGCATCCGTGCTGTATGGGCTGCTACAGGTGATGGTAAGTGGTTTAACTATATCCAGAAGAGTATGGATTTCTATGTGCAGCCTGATGGCAGCATTAAAGGATACCGACCCGATGAGTATAATATTGACCATATCAATAATGGGAAATTATTATTGTTTTTGTTCCAGGTTACCGGGAAAGAAAAATATAAGAAAGCGGCTGACCTGCTGCGCAATCAATTAAGAACACATCCCCGCACTTCGGAAGGTGGTTTCTGGCATAAAAAAATATACCCGTACCAGATGTGGCTGGATGGCTTGTACATGGGTCAGCCCTTTTACGCTGAGTATGCCAAACTTTTTCATGAAGATTCTGCCTTCAATGATATAGCCAACCAATTTATCCTGATGGAGAAACATGCGTATGACAAAAAAACAGGACTGCTGTATCATGGATGGGATGAAAGTAAAGAACAGCAATGGGCTGATAAAACAACAGGACAATCCCCCAACTTCTGGGGAAGAAGTTTGGGCTGGTATGGAATGGCAATGGTAGATGTGCTGGATCATTTTCCGGCCAATCATCCTAAAAGAGCTGAACTGATCGCCATTCTTCATCGCTTTGCTATTGCAGTCAGAAAAGTGCAGGATAATAAAACAGGGTTATGGTATGACGTTCCCAATATACCCAATGAACCAAAGAACTATGTAGAAGCATCTGCCTCCAGTATGCTTGCTTATACTTTTGCGAAAGGTGCCCGGAAGGGTTATCTCCCTGGTGCTTATCTCGATCATGCCAAACAGGCATACCGCGGTATCATTAAAGAATTTATTGAAACTGATGCCAATGGCCAGGTGAACCTGAAAGGAACCGTTGCTGTGTCTGGTCTCGGTGGTAAACCTTACCGTGACGGCAGTTTTACCTATTACATGAGTGAACCGGTGATAATAAATGATCCGAAGGGAATGGGTGCATTCATTAAATGTGCGGCTGAAATGGAACTGAACGAAACGCAAAATATCGCCGGGGGAAAAACTGTTTTACTCGATTATTATTTTAACAACGAGTGGAAAAAAGATATCACCGGTACAGCTATCCGCTGGCATTATACCTGGGAAGATAAAACCAACAGTGGCTATGCCATGCTGGGTGATATTTTTACGAAGTATGGCGCAAAAACAAGATCACTGGAAAAATTACCGACCAGTGCTACACTGAAGGGAGCTTCTATTTATATCATGGTGGACCCGGATACAGATAAAGAAACGGAAACACCCCGCTTCCTGAATGGAAAAGATGCAATTACTATCAGCAACTGGGTGAAAGAAGGTGGTGTATTAGTACTCCTCAGTAATGATGCAGGCAATGCAGAATTTAAAAACTTCAACCTGCTGGCCCGAAAATTTGGAATACAGTTTAATGAAGACAGTAAGAACCGGGTGCAGAACGATCAGTTTGAACAGGGAGTAGTGATGACCGGAACAGGTAATCCGGTTTTTAAGTCTGACTGGAAATTATATGTAAAAGAATACAGCAGTCTGAACATAACTGCACCTGCCGTTACCATTGTAAAGAACGGAGATGACAATGTAATGGCTGTTGCAAAGTATGGCAAAGGAACTGTGTTTGCCCTTGGTGATCCATGGATCTACAACGAGTATCTGGACGGAAGAAAATTGCCTGCTGATTTTCAGAATTACAAAGCAGCAGAAGAATGGGTACAATGGTTGTTAAAACAAGCTAAATGAGAGTAGGATCAAATACAAGTATTTGTTTAATTACTGCATTGCTGATGTTACAAGCCTGTGCAGTGGCACAATCCTCTTCATCAGTAAAAAGGATTACGGTGGCTGCGGATGGCAGCGGTGATTATAAAACGGTACAGGGTGCAATTAACAGTCTGCCTGATTCATCTGCTACCCCCAGAACGATTTATATAAAGAAAGGAACCTACGCTGAAAAGATCTATATCGAAAAAGCAAATATTATTTTCGAAGGTGAAGACCGGGAAAAGACTATCATTATCGCTTCAATTGCAAGGGATGAATGGCGTTGCAGCCATACAGATGACTGGGGTGTTGCTACGATGAATATAGGAGCTAATAACATTACACTGAAAAACCTCACTATCACCAATAACTACGGTTTTGATTTTAAAGAAAAAACGATCTGGTGTGCATCAGATACTTCAAAAAATAAAGAAAAGAAATTAAGGAAGGATGGTCACCAGATGGCCTTACGAACCATGAATATGGCGACAAAGATGAAAGCGGTGAACTGTCGTTTCAGATCTTTTGGTGGTGATACCGTTAGCCCATGGGAAACCATGAACGGTATGTGGTATTTCAAAGATTGTATTATGGAAGGCGGCGTTGATTTTTATTGTCCCCGTGGCTGGGCCTGGGCTGAGAATTGTGAATTTATCACGCATACAGGACCTGCAGCGATCTGGCATGATGGCTCAGGGAATGAAGATTCAAAAACGGTGTTGCTGAATTGTAAGTTCACCGGCTATGATGGGTTTATGCTCGGCCGTTACCACAGGGAAGCACAGTTCTATCTCATCAACTGTGCATTCGCAAAAAACATGAAAGACACTCCAATTTACCGTGTGCCAACGAACAACGTAATTAACTGGGGTGAAAGAATATATTATTACAACTGCTACCGGGAAGGCGGAAATGATTTCAAATGGTACAGCAATAATCTTCCGGCCGCTGTAAAAGCAGGTGATATTACTGTTAACTGGGTTTTCGGCAACCGCTGGAATCCCGAAAAAAACTGAGTATGCAATTATCTAAAAATGCTATCAGGCAGATAGGAGAAAAGCAGGGATTAGATATCCCGGATGAAAAAATATTTGAGTTGCCTGAAAAGGTATTGCAATTCGGCACTGGTGTTTTACTCAGGGCTTTACCGGACTATTTTATTGATAAAGCCAACAAGCAAGGCCTATTTAATGGAAGAATTGTTGTGGTAAAATCTACAGACAGTGACAGCAGTGCATTCGACAGGCAGGATGGTCTCTATACGGTTTGTGTCCGCGGTGTGGAGAATGGGAAAACGGTGGAAGAAAATATTATTAATGCATCCGTCAGCCGGGTACTGAGTGCTAAAACAGAATGGAAAAGAATTTTGGAATGTGCCCATAATCCTGAAATGAAGATCGTTTTCTCCAACACAACAGAAGTGGGTATTCAACTGGTGCAGGATGATATCACTGATGAACCACCGGTCTCCTTCCCCGGCAAGCTGTTGGCCTTTTTGTACGAACGGTTCAAAGCATTCAACGGAAGTCATGAAAGCGGAATTGTGATAGTGCCTACTGAACTGATCACTGATAATGGCACCAAACTGGAGGGCATTGTACTTGAACTGGCCCATCGGAATAACCTTGATTATAAATTCATCGAATGGCTGGAGAATCATAATACATTCTGCAATTCGCTGGTAGACCGTATCGTTCCCGGCAAACCTAATGCAGCAGATTCCAAAAAAATTGAAACTGCGCTGGGCTACCAGGATGAGCTGATGACAATGAGCGAAGTATTCCGGCTCTGGGCCATTGAAGGGGATGATAAAGTAAAAGAGGTGTTGTCTTTTTGCAAAGTGGATAAAGCGGTTATCATTGCGCCTGATATCACTCTGTTCAAAGAATTAAAGCTGCGGTTGCTGAATGGAACACATACTTTCAATTGCGGCACAGCCTTTCTCTGTGGTTTCAATATTACCAGGGAAGCAGTACTGCATCCTGTTTACGGGGCTTTCACCAAAGAACTCATGCATAAAGAAATAGCACCGGCTATTCCTTATACCATAGACGAAAAAGTAAAAACTGATTTCGCCAACAGCACATTCGAACGTTTCGGCAATCCCTTTATAGACCACCAGTGGCAGAGTATTACTGTTCAATTCACTTCCAAAATGAAAATGCGGAATATGCCATTGTTACAAAGGCATTATGAGTTACACAGTACTGTTCCCATGCATATGGCCACTGGCTTTGCCGCTTACCTGCTGTATATGAAAGTGACCAAAAAAGCCGGTACCAAATATTACGGTGAAAGAAATAGTCCCGATGGCTACCGGGATGAATACGAAATAAAAGACGATGCAGCTGAGTATTTTTACAAAGTATGGAGTAACGGCAATGCGAATGAAGTAGTTGCTGAAATAATGGCCAATGAAGAGCTGTGGGAAATTGATCTAACCAAATTACCCGGCTTTCTGCAGGCCGTACAGGAGCAACTGCAGGATATGATAACTAACGGAGTACTGGCAACTGTTGAACAACTCGAAAACAAAAAAGTTACGGCGTGAAGCACAAGGTTTTAAAAGTACACCCCAGGGACAATGTAATTGTTGCATTAACCAACCTCTCAAAAGGAGAAACGATCTCTTTTGAAGGTGCTGACTACCTGCTGCAGGAAGATATTCCCGCCAAGCATAAATTCTTTATGCAGGATATGAAAACAGGTGATGAAGTGATCATGTATGGTGTGTTAGTGGGAAAAGCACAAATGAATATTGCAAAAGGCAGCCGCATGTCGACAGAAAATATAAAACATGCAGCTGAGCCTTATGCATACCGTAATGCAAAATTTGAATGGCAGGCACCGGATGTTTCCAAATTCAGTGGTAGAACATTCAATGGCTACCACAGAAAGGACGGAAGAGTGGGCACCGCCAATTACTGGCTGTTCATCCCCACTGTTTTTTGTGAGAACAGGAATTTAGATGTCATCCGGGAAGCCCTGCATAATGAGCTTGGCTATGCGGTGACGGATAAGTACAAACAATACACCCACCATTTACTGGATGCATACAAGAATGGTGAGCAGTTAGACAGCGTTAACCTCTCCCCCTCTTCTAACGGACATCACCGTCCATTTAAGAATGTGGATGGAATAAAATTTTTGAATCACCAGGGCGGATGTGGCGGCATACGACAAGATGCCGCCATACTCAGTAAATTATTAGCTGCTTATGCAGATCACCCGAATGTGGGTGGCGTAACAGTGTTAAGCCTGGGATGTCAGAATTTACAGGTAGCGGATTTTAAGAATGATTTGAAAAAGCAGAATCCCGGTTTCGATAAACCCTTGTTCATTTTTGAACAGCAGCAATCACAAAGTGAGGAGCAACTGATAACAGAGGCCATCCGCAAAACATTTGAAGGGCTGATCGAAATAAATAAACTGGAACGACAACCTGCATCGTTGGATAAATTATGTATTGGTGTTAAATGTGGCGGCAGTGATGGCTTCAGTGGTATCTCGGCCAATCCTTCTGTAGGTTATTGCTCGGATCTTGTCGTTGCACTGGGAGGTAAAGTTCTGTTAGCAGAATTTCCTGAGCTATGCGGAGTGGAGCAGGAATTGATTGACCGCTCAGTGAATGAACCCACGGCTCAAAAATTCATTCACCTGATGAAAAGCTATGATGAGATCGTAACCAATGCTGGTTCCAGCTTTTCCATGAACCCATCACCGGGTAATATTAAAGATGGTTTAATAACTGATGCCATCAAAAGTGCCGGGGCAGCAAAAAAAGGCGGCACTTCTCCCGTTGTTGATGTATTGGATTATACAGAACCTGCAACAAAGCCGGGCTTAAGCCTGGTATGCACACCAGGTAATGATGTAGAAGCCACCACCGGCAAAGCTGCCAGTGGAGCCACCCTTATCTTATTTACTACGGGCCTGGGTACGCCAACCGGTAATCCTGTTTGTCCAACTATTAAAGTTTCGACAAACAGCAATCTCACAAAAAGAATGAATGACATTATAGATATTGACTGCGGCCCGGTGATCGAAGGAGAAAAAACTATTCAACAGATGGGAGAAGATATACTGGAGTATTGTATCAAAGCTGCCAGTGGTGAAGTAATACCAAAAGCAGTGTTGTTGAACCAGGATGATTTTATTCCGTGGAAGAGAGGAGTGAGTTTGTAAACACCTGGCTCCGAAAGGGAGACTTAGGTCATAAAGTCATTTATTATTGCTGTTAGTAAAACAGCAATAAGTAGTTCTACCCCGAAGGGGTAAAATATCAATAGCTCCGGGTGAAACCCGGAGAAGAAAAAAATGTGTTCCGAACCCCGAAGGGGTTCAATATATAAAACGTAATGAAAATCCGAATTGCTGTAAGCAAAATAGCAAAAAATGGTTCTACCCCGAAGGGGTAAAATGTCAATAGCTCCGGGTGAAACCCGGGGGACAAATAAAACGATGTAGTCCGAACCCCGGAGGGGTTCAATATATAAAACGTAAAGAAAATCCGAATTGCTGCAAGCAAAACAGCAAAAAATGGTTCTACCCCGAAGGGGTAAAATATAAATAGCTCCGGGTGAAACCCGGGGGACAAATAAAACGATGTAATCCGAACCCCGGAGGGGTTCAATATTGCTGAATAGAATTACAGAACGATGAAGAGTGCGACGCAACCAGGCTGATAGCAGCATTGCAGCGGGATAAATAAATATTTTAAATTGAATTGTATGAAAAAGTTTCTTGATGAAAATTTTTTACTGTCAAATGCAACGGCAGAACGTTTGTATCATGAGTATGCCAAAGACATGCCCATTATTGATTATCACAATCACCTGCCGCCCAACGAAGTGGCCGCTGATAAAAATTTTGAGAATATTACCCGGGTGTGGTTGAATGGCGACCACTATAAATGGCGTGCCATGCGAACGAACGGTGTCGACGAGTCATATATTACTGGCGATAAAAGCGACTGGGAAAAATTCAATGCCTGGTCAGCTACTGTTCCCTATACATTAAGAAATCCGCTCTACCACTGGACGCACCTGGAACTGCAACGTTATTTTGGCATCACTGATATCTTAAATGCAGATACGGCAAAGAAAGTTTATGATGAAGCGTCGGCTTTGTTGCAAACAAAAGAATTCAGTGTAAGAGGATTGCTGGAAAAGATGAAGGTGAAACTGATCTGCACCACCGATGATCCGGTTGATAACCTGGAATATCACAAGCAAATAAAAAATGACAACTGGTCAGTAAAAGTATTACCGGCGTTTCGCCCGGATAAATCAATGAATGTGGATGATGTGATCACCTTCAATAATTACCTGACTGGTTTAGAAAAAGCGGCTGATATTTCCATAAGCACTTATAATGATTACCTCGCTGCCTTGAAAAAACGCCATGATTACTTTGCGGCTAACCATTGCAGTGTAAGCGACCACGGACTGGAAGAGATCTATGCAGAAGAGTATACAGCCACGGAGATCGCCGGCATCTTTGCCAAGATCCGTTCCGGCGGCGCATTGACGGTAGAAGAAAACAGGAAATTCAAATCAGCCATGCTGGTTACGTTTGCTGAGTGGGATTGGGAAAAAGGATTTGTACAGCAATACCATCTCGGCGCATTGCGAAATAATAACAGCCGGATGTTAAAACAGCTTGGGCCTGATACGGGCTGGGACAGTGTAGGTGATTTTCCACAGGCCAGGGCACTGGCAAAATTCCTGGACCGCCTGGACAGGGACAATAAACTGGCGAAAACAATTATCTATAATCTGAATCCTGCCGACAACGAATTGTTTGCAACAATGATTGGTAATTTCAATGATGGCACTGCTGCCGGCAAGATCCAGTGGGGATCATCCTGGTGGTTCCTTGACCAGAAAGATGGCATGACCAAACAGATCAATGCATTGAGCAATATGGGATTGCTCAGTAAGTTCATTGGTATGCTGACGGACAGCCGTAGTTTTCTCTCCTTCCCCCGTCATGAATATTTCAGAAGGTTATTGTGCAATATGTTTGGTGAAGAAGTGGAAAATGGCGAACTGCCCAACGATATAGAATGGATCGGTAAAGTGATACAGGATATTTGCTTTAACAACGCAAAGAATTATTTCAACTGGCAGCAAATCGGAGAAGCAACACCTGCTGCTGTAAAAGCTTAGACCATGCAAATACGATTTCAAAACAGCCCTGCAGAAACAAAGCAAATGACAACAGAACAACTCCGGGAAAATTTCCTGGTGCAGAACCTGGTGCAGGACGATACAATTCAGCTGGTATATTCTCATTACGACAGGGTAATAATTGGGGGTGTAAAGCCTGTCAATAAAACATTAGCACTTCCCAATCATCCTGAATTGAAAGCAGATTATTTTTTACAAAGAAGGGAGTTGGGTATCATCAACGTAGGCGGCGCAGGAACAGTAGTGGCAGACGGAAAAGAATATGCGATCAATAAAATGGATTGTATTTATCTCGGCAAAGAAACCAGGGAAGTAAAATTCAAAAGCCGGCACAAAAAAGATCCTGCTGTTCTATACTTGTTATCTGCACCGGCACATCATAAATACCCGGATAAATTAATGACGAAGGAAAAAGCTTCCCCGGTGAATCTCGGTGATGCTTCCACTTCCAATAAAAGAACCATTTACAAATACATTCACCTGGACGGTATCAAAAGTTGCCAGCTGGTAATGGGATTGACAGTACTGGAGAACGGCAGTGTATGGAATTCTGTACCACCACATACACATACCAGGAGAATGGAAGTATATTTTTATTTTGATGTGCCTGCTGAACACAGGGTATTTCATTTCATGGGACAGCCGCAGGAAACAAGACACCTTGTGATGGCCAATCATGAGGCAGCGATATCTGCACCATGGTCTATGCACTTTGGTTGCGGTACTTCCAGTTATGGTTTTATATGGGGAATGGCTGGAGAAAACCAGGTCTTTACCGATATGGATCCTGCCCCGGTAGCGGACTTAAAATAATAAAACCCGCAACTTGAACTACCGGTAACGATGCCGAAAAAAGACCGGCAACGATACCGTAAATAAATACAGTGAAAGGCCCTGTAAAGCAGGGATTTTTAGATGTTCAGGATGTATCTTTCAGACAATAACTAACAATAAAACAAACAACGATGTCAAAGAAAGTAGTAACACTTGGTGAAATCATGTTGCGTTTGTCAACTCCCGATTTCAAACGTTTTGTACAGGCAGATAGTTTTGATGTGACCTACGGTGGCGGCGAAGCAAACGTAGCTGCAGCATTATGTAATTATGGTTTGAACGGAACTTTTGTTACCAAAGTACCCAACAACCCCATCGGGCAGTCTGCCATCAATCATCTCCGCCGCTATGGCGTGGATACACAATTTATTGCCAGGGGTGGTGAAAGACTGGGTATCTATTTTCTCGAAACAGGTGCCTCGATGAGAGCCTCACAGGTAGTGTACGACCGTGCCCATGCTTCTATTGCTGATGTTACTATTGAAGAATTTGATTTTGATAAAATACTCGAAGGCGCCAGCTGGTTCCACACTACCGGAATTACCCCGGCACTAAGTGACAAAGCAGCAGCATTAACGGAAGCGGCACTGAAAGCGGCCAAAGCAAAAGGCATTACCACCAGCATAGATCTTAACTACCGCAAAAAACTATGGAGTAAAGAAAAAGCCAGGGAAGTGATGACCAAACTCTGCCAGTATGTGGATGTATGTATCGGTAATGAAGAAGATGCAGATACAACATTGGGCTTTAAAGCAGCACATACCGATGTGACCAAAGGAGAGCTGAACCTCGATGGTTTCAAAGATGTCTTCAAACAAATGAAAGAGAAATTCGGGTTTAAGTTCATTGCTTCTTCATTAAGGGAAAGCCATAGTGCCAGTGACAATGGCTGGAGTGCCCTGGTCTATGATGGCAATGAATTCTATCATACCAAACAATACAATGTACGTATCGTAGACCGGGTGGGAAGTGGCGATTCATTTGCCAGTGGCCTGATCTATGGATTAGTAACCGGCATGCCAATGAATGAAGCCGCTGAATTTGGAGTAGCTGCCTCCGCATTAAAACACACAATACCCGGAGACCTGAATCATGCCACTTTAAGTGAAGTAAAAGACCTGGTGAAAGGTGATGGCAGCGGACGGGTGCAGCGGTAAGCGTTTGAGGTTTGAAGTTTGAGGTTTGAGGTTTGAAGTTTGTAATTCAGAAAAGAATATTGTTATGATAATTGATACACTGCAAAATGCACCAAGATACTTCTCAGTTCATCCGCTGTTTGCAAAAGCATTTGAATTTATCGGGCAAACAGACCTGGCCAATGCACCGGATGGCAAATCAGATATTGGAGAAGGATTGAAAGCCATTTTTTCCAATAAACCCGGCATGACGGCTGAAGCATCTGTTGCCAAGTTTGAATGTCATAATGAGCATATCGACATACAACTTTGCATCAATGGAGTGGAGACCATTGGCTGGAAGCCGAGGGAAAAATGTGTAACAGAGAATGGCGGCTACAATCCCGAAAAAGATGTACAGCTATACCATGAGCAACCTGATATGTATTTCCAGCTGACCAACGGGCAGTTTGCTATTTTCTTCCCGGAAGATGTGCATGCGCCGATGATCGGCGATGGGGTAATAAAAAAATTAGTGCTTAAAGTAAAAATTTAAACCACAGAGAACACTAAGTTAACAACACAAAGGGTACCATTAATACAAGACGCAATTTGCTTTGTGTTCTTTGTGTATAGACGTTGAGCCCTTTGTGGTAAAAAAAATTATATGAGCAAAACAAAACAAATAGCAGATGCTATCATCGCACAGGGAATGCTCCCTTTATATTTCAATACAGATGAAACAGTAAGTGTTGACATATTAAGAGCAGTGTACAAGGCGGGTGTAAAAGCATTGGAGTATACCAACCGCGGCGATGCAGCCTTAATGAACTTTAAAAAGATGGTGGCCGTCCGCAATGCGGAAATGCCGGGTATGCTGCTTGGCGTTGGTACCGTAAAAAATTTACAAACGGCCAAAGACTACCTGGCAGCCGGTGCAGACTTCCTCGTTAGCCCGGGTTTTGTAAAAGATGTAGCCGACTATGCCGTTGCCCATGATATATTTTATGCACCGGGTTGTATGACCCCCTCAGAGATCATTGCAGCAGAAAACAGCGGTATCAGTTTTATCAAATTGTTCCCCGGCAATATGCTGGGACCGGAGTTTTTAAGCGGAATAAAAGATATCTTCCCTAAATTATTATTTATGCCCACCGGTGGTGTTGACACCACCAAAGAAAATATTGAAGGTTGGTTTAAAGCCGGTGTTTGTGCAGTGGGCATGGGCAGCAAACTCATCAGCAAGAAACTGATGGAAGCAAAAGATTACGCTACGATTGAAAAGATGACCAAAGAAGTTTTAGCCTTAATAGCAACCATAAAAAAATAAACAATCCCCTGCATTACTCCGGGATCAATTTTGAGTTTACCGGAGAATGAATGGATTTAATAATTGCCTGATGATAAAAGAAACGATTGGAAAATACAGGTGGACCATCTGTACCCTGTTATTTTTTGCCACGACAGTAAACTACCTCGACCGCCAGGTATTAAGCCTGTTGAAACCGACACTGGAAGAAGAGTTTGGCTGGAGCAACAGTGACTATGCCAATATCGCTTCTGTTTTCCAGTTTACCTATGCCATCTCCATGTTGTTTGCCGGCCGTATCATTGACAAGCTGGGTACAAAAAAAGGTTTTGCATGGGCCATCATCATCTGGTCAATAGGTGCCGTGCTGCATGCCATCGCTATTCCTTTAGGCGAAGGCATTGCCACCATCCTTGGCTGGATCGGTATTGCTGCAGTTCCTGTATCTATTGCAGGTTTCATGCTGTCGAGAGCAGTACTTGGTTTTGGTG
Source organism: Chitinophagaceae bacterium (assembly GCA_041738795.1). Lineage (GTDB taxonomy): Bacteria > Bacteroidota > Bacteroidia > Chitinophagales > Chitinophagaceae > JJ008. Next base: position 64,248 of record JBGSPB010000001.1, read on the forward strand.
AATCGGGCAACTTTCCTGCTGCTATCAAAGCAACGGCTGAATATTTTCCCAAGAAAGAAAGATCATTTGCCACAGGCATATTTAATTCCGGTGCCAATGTGGGTGCCATACTGGCGCCGTTAACTGTTCCCTGGATCGCCAAACACTGGGGCTGGGAAGCTGCTTTCTTTATCATTGGGGCTATAGGATTTTTATGGTTGTTTTTCTGGCTGGCATTTTATGAAAAACCCGAAAAACAAAAAAGATTATCCGCCGCTGAACTTGAATATATACATAGCGATACTGAACAATCAGAACTGACGGCTTCAACTGTTACTCAGGAAAAAGTTTCCTGGTTCAAATTGCTGGCCTATAAACAAACATGGGCTTTCACGTTTGGCAAGTTTATGACAGATGGGGTGTGGTGGTTCTTTTTATTCTGGTTACCGGCTTACCTGAAAGACCAGTACGGTATGACAGGTACAGAGATCATGCTGCCCTTGTCAATACTGTACAGCATGACCATGTTTGGCAGTATCGGTGGCGGTTACTTCCCTATTTATTTTATCCGGAAAGGATACCAGCCTTATGATGGCCGGATGAAAGCCATGTTACTGATTGCCCTGATCCCGCTGGTGGTACTGGCAGCACAACCGCTTGGTTCCATCAGTTTCTGGATGCCCGTTATCCTGATAGGTATCGGTGCGTCTGCCCACCAGGCATGGAGTGCCAATCTCTTTACTACGGTGAGTGATATGTTTCCTAAAAAAGCTGTCGCTTCTATTGTGGGCATTGGCGGAATGGCCGGTGGTATAGGAGGTGTTATCGTAACTAAAGTTGGTGGTGCCCTGTTCGACCATTACAAAGCACTGGGACATATAGAAACCGGTTACACCATCATGTTTGCTTTCTGTGCGGTGGCTTATCTTATTGCATGGGGAGTTATGAAATCACTGGTACCAAAGTATAAACCGATTACTGATCTATAATTCATTTAGCTGGTTATAGAATCTTTTTAAGTCCCCGCCATGCGGGGATTTTCTTTAAAATACATCCAGGTTCGTTGTATTGTCGCAACTCTAATGGGATGATAAAAATCTTGCATAAACTGGCTTAAAGCAATGGAAATCAAAGCAACAATACATCGCATTTAAAAATATAAAAGGTTCGTATATTCGAAAATACACACGTT
>JBGSPB010000019.1:0-99038 GCA_041738795.1 Chitinophagaceae bacterium
AACGTGTGTATTAGCGAAACTACGAAGTGTTTTTTTTAAGGGCCTCAAAAAATTGTGGGTCTGATTCTCAATATTTTACTTGAGTTTATGCAAGATTTTTACCCTTCAAAAGGAGTTGCGACAATCCACCCGGGCCAATCAGATCAGTTTATGCTCATAAGCATACTTCACCAGGCCAATAACGGAGTTGGTATTTGTTTTCCGGAAGATATTTTTGCGGTGTGTTTCCACGGTGCGTTCGGAGATAAATAGTTCCTCGGCTATTTGTTTGTTGTTGTATTCTTTTTCTATCAGCCGGATGATCTCTATCTCCCGGTCCGTCAAATGGGCTTCTTCTTTTTGTTTTTTACGCTGGCTGGTCCGCTGCAGTTCATCGATCACTTCTTCACTGAAATAAATGCCCCCGGATGCAATTTTTTCCAGGGCTTTGATGAGTTCCTGTTTGCCGATATTCTTTAATACATAACCGGAAATGTCGGCATCATTGATCATTTCATTTACCAGGTCGCCTTGTCCGCTCATTGAAAGGGCCAGTATCCTTACCCCGGGAAAATGTTGCCTTACTTTTTTCGCCAATTCATTGCCCGGCAGCTTTGGCATCATTACATCGGTCAGTAAAATATCAACAGGTGTTTCAGCCAGTTTTTGTACCACTTCGGAAGAATCGGTGGTAGCAAAAGCAAAACGGAACTTGTCATGGCCTTTGAGCAGGCTCATCAGTCCGTCAATTACAATTTGGTGGTCATCAACCAGGGCCAGTGTGATCTTTCCGTTTTTCATCGATGGTAATCGCTTGTAAGATAGCTCAAAATTGGTTTTGGTGCTGTACATAACAGATAATTTACTACCCGGATGCAGCAAACGGATGAATTACTGTTTGGGATTTGTTAAAGAATGAAAAAGCTCCATAAACAGAGGGTGGGGGACTTCGCTAAAATGGACAAGTTCTATTAAGCAGGGCCGGCCTGCAGGGGAACAAACAAAGCCACTACTGTGCCGCGGCCGGGGGCAGAATCAAAGTCTACTGTGCCTTTCAGGTATTCAATACGGGTGGTGATATTTTTGAGCCCGATGCCTTCAAATTTTTCTTTATCCGTGGTATCAAAGCCTTTTCCGTTGTCTTCGATAGTACCACTGATGCCTTCCTTATCTTTTATCAAGGAAATATCGAGAGTGGTGGCACCGGCATGTTTGATGGCATTGGTCACACATTCCTGTATCACCCGGTACAGCACCGTTTCCATATTCGAGTCCAGTCTTTCATCCAGTCCTTCGGTGTACACATGTATTTTCAGTGCCTTATTATTTAATTTATCTACAAACTCACGGATTGCCGCAGCAAGGTTATTTTTGAGCAATGCATTCGGCATCATAATATGCGACACCGTACGTACCTCTTTGCAGCTTTCATCTACCAGCGAGATGATTTTTTCAAAAGAATCCTTTTGTTCTGTATCGGTAAACCGGATGGCTGATTCAAAGGCAGAGAGATTCATCTTGGCCGCACTCATCATTTGTCCCACCCCGTCATGCAGGTCCCTGGCGATGCGCTGTCGTTCATTTTCTTCAGCTTCGATGACCGCTTTCACAGCTATTTCCTGCTGCTTCATAATTTCAGCCTGTAGTTGTGTTTCTTTTCTCAACCGGTATCGTTTGTATTGGGAATAGACCAGTAGCCCGGCCAATAAGACCAAACCGGCAATACCAATAAACAGAAAGTTTTGCAGCCGGAGTTTGTTTTTCTGGTTCTGGATCTGCTGTTCTTTTTGTGCTGTTTCGTACCGGGTATTCAGCTCTGCAATCTGTTTTGTCTTTTCAAGTGCATACAGGCTGTCACGCAGGGCCGATCGTTTTAAAAAATACTGAAAGGCATTCTGGAAATCGCCCTGTTTTTGTGCAATGGAAGAAAGTTCATTGTAGTTATTCGATTGCAATTCCGGGTATTTCAATCCTTCTGCAAAGCGGTTACTCAATGTCAGGTATTTTACAGCTTTTGTATAATCCCCTTTTGCATTCATGGTGGCTCCGAGATCTGAAAAAGTAAGGGCAATGGCAAAACTGTCTTTCAGCAGCTGGCGTATCGTTAAGGCCCGCAGATGATTGGCTTCCGCTTTATCATACTCTTTTTGTATCACATACACTCCTGCAATATTGCTGAGTGAATAGGAAACACTTAATGAATCACCGGCCGCTTCTGCCAGTTTCAGGGAAGCCGTGTAGCGGTTGATGGCTTCTTTATAATCTTCGCGGTATTCATACACCACTCCCGATTCATTCAATATCATGGAAATGCCACTGGTGTCTTTCAGTTCATTGTAAATGGCACTTGCTTTATTATAATTTTCCAGTGACCGGTCAAGGTCTCTTGTTTTGCGATACAGTTTTGCCAGTTCATTGTAAACAGGGGCTAATTTTTTCTTTTCATTTTTCTTTTCGAGGATAGCGATGGACTCGTAGAAATTTTTTGCCGCTTCATCATACCGGCCTTTGAAATAGTTGGCTACTCCTATATGCCTTTTTATTTCAGCCACACTTACCGAATCGGTATTCTTCCGGGCCAGCTGTAGGGCTTTGTTGCCCTCGACCAGGGTGGTGTCAAAATTTTTAAGTTGAAAATTCTCCAGCAATTTCAGCGATGCATTGATCTGGTCATTATAGGATCTTTTGGAACCGATTATGGCATGGAGGCTGTCTACATTTACCTGTGCCCGGATAAATGAACTGATACAGATCGCTATAAGTAAAAATGAACTACGCTTCATACCCTTTTTATAGGTTCAGTACATCTTTCATCGTGAAGAAACCTTTTTTGTCTTTTATGAATTCTGCTGCCAGTACAGCGCCGGTTGCAAAACCTGTCCGGCTGTGCGCTGTATGAATGATCTCGATATCATCGATCACTGATGAATATTTTACACTGTGTGTGCCGGGTGCCGGGTCTATCCGGTGACTCATGATCTCCAGGTCATCCGGGTGATCACTGAGTTCATTCACCCATTGTTTTTTTCTTTTTACTTCCTGCAGTATTTGTTCGGCAAGTGAAATGGCAGTACCGCTGGGAGCATCTTTTTTTTGTGTGTGATGGGTCTCTTCCAGGATCACTTCGTATTCCTTATGCGGGGCCATCAATGCGGCCAGCTTTTTATTTATTTCAAAGAAAATATTCACCCCTACACTGAAATTACTGGAATACACAAGAGAGCCGTGTTGTTGCGTACAGATCTTTTTTATCTCATCCAGTTTATCTGTCCACCCGGTAGAACCACACACAACCGGAATATAGAAATCAAGGCATTTTTTTATATTGTTAAATGCACTGTAGGGACCGGTGAATTCAATAGCGGCATCAGCTGTTGCCATGTGTTCTTTGGTAAACTCATGCAGGTTGGGCTGGTCAATTTTTATAACGATCTCATGTCCTCTCTGTATGGCTACTTCTTCAATGGCTTTTCCCATTTTACCATAACCAATTAATGCAATTCTCATATACGTCTTTTTAATAACTGTATGCTGATAAATTCAATCCTTTCAGGCTGAAAGCAGGTTGATAATTTTGATCTGTTACAAATGTAGTTATTAATGGTCCTTGCAGCTACCCGTGCTGGCACGGATTTATTACTTGCCTATTTTCATTACCAGGCTCAGGCCATTGGTTCTTGCCATGTCACTGTAGCCGGGTTTGATCCGCAGGCTAAGTTCAGGACTTACATCAAAGCTTTTGAGGTGTGCATCAACAGTGGCATCAATTACATTCAATCCCCAAAGGAGAAGAAAGAAGAGGGCGGAATAATCAATATCTCTCCGGAACTGGTTACGGTAAAAACGGAGTGATTCTTCATCAAGGGGTTTTAGTTTGGGTTTGATCTGGGAGAATAATGCAGAATCAGTACCATTCACCCGCATGTTATATTTCACCCGGTAGGCAAAACGGGTATCCTTATAATTACCCATATTATAAAAGAAAACACCGCCGCAGACACCCAATGCACCATATACAATGGGAACTTTCCAGTACTTCTTATTATATACCTGGCCCCAGCCGGGTAGAATGGCAGAACGTAAAGCAGCTTTTTTAGGGCTATGTGCTTTCATAGCAGAATCATACCTGTTGCTGCTGGCAACAGATTTCTTTATAACCGGTGTGGTATCTTTCGTGGAAATAACAACAGGCTCTTTCTCCTGTGCATTGATCAAAGCCGGGGAAAGCAGGAACAAAAAACAGATGAAGGAGAAAAATATTCTCATGGTGATTTAATCAAGCTGCGCATCCATTTGCCCGAGAATTTTATTCAGCTCTTCCTGCGAATAATAATCAATAATGATCTGTCCGCTGCCGTTACGACTATTCCTGAGTTTTACCCGGGTACTGAAATGCGATGCTAATTTATCTTCTATTCGCTGAAAGGCGGGAGATAAATGGCTTTTTGAAGATTTTTTAACAGCACCGCCCTGTTTATACATGTTTCTCACCAGTGCTTCGGTTTGTCTTACCGATAATCCTTTTTCTTTTATCTCTTTGAAAATGAAAAGTTGTTTGTCTACCGTGTCTACATTGATCAGTGCCCTTGCATGTCCCATACTTAGTTCACCGTTTCTGACTGCCAGTTGAATATCCGGCGGTAATTTCAGTAACCGGATAAAATTAGCCACTGTACTTCTGTCCTTACCCATTCTCTCTGCCACTTGTTCCTGTGTGTAGTCCAGTTCTTCCATCATCCGTTTGTAACTGAGAGATACCTCCATTGCATTCAGGTCTTCCCGTTGCAGGTTTTCCAATAATGCCAGTTCCAGCAACTGTGCATCGTTGGCCTGTCTTATATAAGCAGGAATATCTTTAAGGCCTGCCAGTTTGGATGCCCTTAATCTTCTTTCCCCGGAGATGAGGCGATATTTACCGTTGGCTAATCTTGAAACAGTAACCGGTTGTATGATGTCATGCAACCTGATGGAATCAGCCAGTTCCTGCATAGCTTTCTCATCAAAATCACGACGCGGCTGTTTGGGGTTGGTTTCAATTTCATCAATGGCGATACGGTTGGTACCGGTAACATTCTCCACCACTGTTGTTTTTAAATGACCACTGCTGGTCTTCAGGTCTGTATCTATGCTCTGCAATAAGGAGCGGATCCCTTTGCCGAGCAATTCTTTATTTTGTTTTGGAGTTGACATTTGCATTACAGTTCTAAGATTCTTTCTTCATTTTTAATTTTCGTCATGTCATTCTTTTGCAAAATCTCTTTGGCAAGGTTAAGATAATTCATGGAACCTTTGCTGGAAGCATCGTATAGTATAACCGGTTTGCCGGCACTTGGCGCTTCGGCCAGTTTTGCATTACGATGAACAATAGTGCTGAAGACCATATCATCAAAATGGCGGCGCACCTCACTTACCACCTGGTTGCAAAGACGAAGGCGACCATCGTACATCGTCATCAGTATGCCTTCAATTACAAGAGAAGTATTCAGACGGCTTTGAACAATTTTAATTGTATTCAATAGTTTGCCCAGTCCTTCTAATGCAAAAAATTCAGCCTGCACCGGGATAACTACCGAGTCAGCCGCTGTTAATGCGTTAACGGTAATAAGTCCTAATGAAGGAGAACAATCGATGATGATAAAATCATAATCATTGCGGATGGATTCAAGCAAATTTTTCATGACCATTTCCCGGTTCGGGTAATTGATCATTTCGATCTCTGCACCTACAAGGTCAATATGCGAGGGGATGAGGTCAAGATTTGGGATTTCGGTTTTTAATATCACGTCTTTCGGCTTGGCCTGGTTAACCATGCAATCGTAAAGACTTTGTGTGACATTATGAAGATCGAAGCCTACACCTGTGGTGCTGTTAGCCTGCGGGTCGCCATCCACCAGCAGAGTTTTATATTCAAGCACAGCAAAACTTGCCGCCAGATTAATAGCAGTAGTGGTTTTTCCTACCCCTCCTTTTTGATTAGCTACACCGATTATTCTTGCCATTTTGCCGAAAACTCCTTGAGATTAATGAATTGTTAGTGGTAAAATTGCCGACTGAAACTAAGAACGCAAAATTAAGTTTTGCCCATTTATGGGCATTCCGGCAAAAATAAGCGTTCGACAAAAGACTGCCTATTATGATTACCAGCTTAATTTTATAATCTATTTATGCGTAACTCTCCCTTTTGGTGGATTTTTATAAGTTTTATGGTGCTGCTGGATGTGTATTTCTTCCAGGTTCTGAAAGTAATTACCCATTCGGCGTCTTCCCGTACCCGGTTGTTTATCCATACCGGCTATTGGATAGTATCAATAGGTGCCATCCTGATGCTTTTGTTGTTGCCTTACCTGCATTTTGATAAGCAGGCGAAACTGGCCAAGAGTACCATTTTTGCGATGATAGCCGGACTTTTTTTTGCTAAGCTCATTGCATCTTTATTCTTTGTATTGGATGATGTAAGAAGAGGCCTACAATGGGCGGGTACAAAATTATTTTTTAAACCCAAAGAGGCAGGTCTTTCGCCGGTTGGCGAAGGAATATCCCGGTCTGTTTTTTTAAGTTGGGCAGGTATGCTCGCCGGCAGCGGTTTGTTTGGTACACTTATTTATGGTTTTGGTAACAAACACCGCTACCAGGTTACAAAAATAAAACTCGATTATCCCAATCTTCCGCAAGCATTCAGGGGTATCAAAATAGCTCATATATCAGATATTCATGCCGGCAGTTTCTCCGATAAGGAGGCTGTGATAAAAGGTGTGCAAAAGCTCATGCTGGAGAAACCAGACCTGATCCTTTTTACCGGTGACCTGGTGAATAATGTGGCTTCTGAAATGGATGAATACATGGATGTGTTCAACAAGCTGAATGCACCGCTTGGTGTTTATTCCACATTGGGGAATCATGATTATGGTGATTATGTAGAGTGGGATAGTCCTGCAGAAAAAAATACTAATCTTGAAAGACTGAAACAGGTTCATGCTGCAATGGGCTGGAAGTTATTAATGAATGAGCATGTAGTGCTTGAAAAAGAATCGGACAGCATTGCCCTGTTGGGCATTGAGAACTGGAGTTCTAAAGCCAGGTTTCCTAAATATGGTGATTTGAAAAAAGCCTATGCTGGTTCTGAAAAGCATCCTTTTAAAATTTTGTTGAGTCATGACCCCTCTCACTGGAGAGCCGAGGTTTGTGAATCATACCAGGATATAGACCTGGTGCTTTCCGGGCATACCCATGGGATGCAATTTGGAGTGGAGATACCCGGTATAAAGTGGAGCCCGGTTCAGTACGTATACAATGAATGGGCCGGCCTGTACGAAAAAGGAAATCAGAAACTTTATGTAAACAGGGGCTTTGGATTTATTGGCTACCCGGGCAGGGTGGGTATATTGCCTGAAATCACTGTTTTGGAGTTTGCTTAAACTGAATTCAGGATGTAAAGCCTTGTAAGTCAAACAAATTATTCTTCGCGACTCAATAATTTTTGCCCCTTTTCGTTCTTCAAAAGTGTCTTATTAAACTTTTTTTTAACCTTTTAGTCTTACGTCGACATTTAAGGCTTCATCATCTGTTTAACAAGCCGACCACAACTGCCTGATGCTAAAAAAATGGTCTATACTTATGGCCTTTGTTATGGGCAGTGTTGCTGCACATTCGCAGAGCAACGCTGGGGATTCAACTATTATACCTGTTGCAGATGTATCACTGATTGATACCAGTATTGATTATGATGAACTCTTCCGGGATTTTGATGCGTTTATGGATTCACTTCTCACACCGCGGAGTTATTTTCTCAGTAGCCTTTCAGTTGGAAAAGGGTATTACAATTTTGCCAATAAAAGCAATTATACTGTAACGACTGCAAAAAAAATAAATTACTCACCAACGTTAGGCTATTATCATAAAGGCGGCCTGGGGTTAACGGCAATCGGTTATATTGTAGATGACGGGAAGAATATGAATTTTTACCAATCGGGTATTACTCCTTCCTATGATTATTTACAGAATAGAAAATTCGCTACAGGTATTTCTTATACAAGGTACTTTACCAAAGACTCATTACCTTTTTATACTACCCCGCTGCAAAATGAATTGTATGCATATTTTCTTTACCGTCAATCCTGGCTGAAACCGTCCCTGGCGATGAGCTATGGATGGGGGAGCCGCAGTGATTATATGCAACGGGAAGAACTGATACAGGATCTTCGTTTGCGGAGAAGGGGCTTCACTTATATAAATACAGAAGAAACAGTGAGTGATTTTTCCCTGATGGCTTCTGTCCGGCATGACTTTTACTGGCTTGATATATTTACCCTGAAAGACCATATTCGCTTTACCCCGCAATTGACTTTTACAAGCGGCACGCAAAAATTCGGGTTCAACCAATCTTCTGCCACTTACGCTACTACTATCCGCACGGGCAGTAATATTCTTTTCAATTCGGATAATGTTTACCTGGATGACCAGATTAATTTTCAACCGCTTTCTCTCAGTTTGTATCTCCGGGGTGAATACTCAATCGGTAAATTCTTTTTACAACCGCAGCTGATACTGGATTATTATTTTCCGGCATCATCAGAGAACTTCAATACATTGGTTTCATTGAATGCAGGATTTTTTTTCTGATATATTTGCATTTTAGAAAATCTTCACATTTTATCTGCAATACAATAGTTACATATATAGTTTACAGATTTACTTATTTGTCGTTAATGAAATTTAACAGGCGGCAAGGGTTACTGGCACTAAACTTGAATTTTTTTGCTGTCCTGAAAGCCATTGGACAAAAACATTAAAACTATTAACACATGAAAACAAAATTCCTTTCGCTGTTCGCAGCAGTTTTATTCTCCCAGGCCATTATGGCCCAGTTTCACTTAGGCGTTAAAGCCGGCGCTAATATCACCAAAGTAGATGGAAAATCTTTTAAAGATGAATTCAGGTATGGTTATCATCTTGGTGGTTTTGCTGAAATCAGGTTGGGCAATAAACTTGTTCTGCAACCAGAGGTTCTTTTCAACCAATATGCCACCAGGCTGGACAGTAACTACAAGAATGTGTACGAAGATGTATTTGACGGCAACAGCAATATAAAACTAAATTATCTTTCTGTACCGGTCCTGTTGAACTATAAACTGATCGGTAATTTTATCTCCCTGCAGGCAGGACCACAGTTTGGTGTGCTGATAGACCAGAATAAAACATTACTTCAGAACGGGGGCAACGCTTTCAAGGGCGGAGACCTTTCGATGCTGGCTGGTGTGCTGGTAAGAGTAGGCCCCATGCGAATAAATGGCCGGTATGCTATTGGCTTAAATAATATCAGTGATATAGCTGATGATGACAAATGGAAAAACCAGGGTTTCCAGGTATCCGTTGGACTAGCCCTTTAATATCACATTCCGGAATAAAAAGAAGTCCCCCAACCGGGGGACTTCTTTTGTTGTAAATAGCTCCTCCTCAACTACATAGTTTGGCAGTTTTTAATTGACAGGCACGAATCTTGGCAATACTGATTTCACACTCTATTTTTACCGTCCCCGCTTTGGGGATGACAGATTGTCTAAAGAAGATATGACTATGGATATTGAGAAATATATGTTGCGTTCAGAAGATGAAATGGACTTTTTACCCATCATTCCGTTGAATGAAGGTGACCAGGAAGACCCTAATGGGGTAGAGATCCCGGCGGAAATAGCTCTTTTACCTCTTCGGAATACGGTTCTTTTTCCCGGTGTAGTGTTGCCCATCACCGTTGGCCGGGATAAGAGTATAAAAGCTGTAAACGATGCTTACAAGACTGACAAATTGATTGGAGTCATAGCGCAAAAAGACAGCAATGTGGAGGACCCTGAAATAAAAGACCTGGAAAAAGTGGGGACCGTTGCCAAGATCGTCAAAATGATAAAAATGCCGGATGGAGGCACCACTATTATTATCCAGGGAAAAAGCCGGTTCCAGATTGATACTGTTTTTGAGGATGACCCTTATTTCAAGGCAAAAATTACAAAACTGGAAGAAGAGGAATCTCCAAAGGATGAAGATTTTAATGCATATGTTGCCAATATTAAGGACCTGGCTGCAGATATCGTACAGCTATCGCCTAATATTCCGACAGAAGCCTCCATCATTCTGCGAAACATTGAGAACCCTTCCTTTTTGATACACTTTGTATCCAGCAATCTTAATACAGACATTAAGGACAAACAACGATTACTGGAGTTAAACCAGATCCGTCAAAGGGCTGATCTGCTGATGCAGCTTTTGCAAAAGGAATTGCAATTTGCCGAGCTGAAAAATAAAGTAACTACTAAAACAAGGACCGAACTTGATAAGCAACAGCGGGAATACTTTCTGCAGCAACAACTGAAAAGTATTAAAGAAGAATTAGGTGGTGATAGCAATTCACAGGAAATAAAAGAAATGCAGAAAAAGGCCGAAGCAAAAAAATGGCCGGCTGCTGCAAAAGAAATGTTTAAAAAAGGAGTTGAGAAATTAGAACGGATGCATCCAAGCACACCTGATTTTTCTGTGGTGTATAATCATCTCGACCTGATGCTTGACCTGCCCTGGGAAGAATATACCGAAGATCACTATGATCTGAAGAAAGCAAAAGAAACGCTGGACCATGATCATTACGGCATGCAAAAAATTAAAGAACGGATCCTGGAATACCTGGCAGTATTGAAACTGAAAGGTGATATGAAAAGCCCGATACTTTGTTTTGTAGGACCTCCCGGTATAGGTAAAACATCATTGGGAAGGAGTATCGCTAATGCCATTGGCAGGAAATATGTACGATTAAGCCTGGGAGGCCTGCATGATGAAAGTGAAATAAGGGGGCATCGTAAAACTTATATAGGAGCAATGCCCGGCCGTATCCTGCAATCGATCCGTAAAATAAAATCATCTAACCCGGTGATGATACTGGATGAGATTGATAAAGTGGGAAATGATTTCCGTGGTGATCCATCTTCTGCATTATTGGAGGTTCTGGACCCAGAGCAGAACTATACTTTCTATGATAATTACCTGGAATTGGAATATGACCTGAGCAAGGTTTTATTTATTGCTACTGCCAATAATATTCAGAATATTCAGCCGGCATTGAGAGACAGGTTAGAAATAATTGACCTGAGCGGATATGCCGTGGAAGAAAAAATAGAGATTGCCAAGCGGCATTTATTACCAAGACAGAAAGACCTGCATGGGTTAAAGACTACCAATTTCCGTATTAATGATAAGATGCTGGAAAAGATCATCCAGGATTATACCCGGGAGAGTGGCGTGAGAGAACTGGACAGGCAACTGGCTTCCATTATGCGTTACCAGGCTAAAGAACTGGCACTGAAAGAAAAAGTTAAGACAGTCTTAGGACCGGATGATATAGAACAAATACTTGGCAAACCCCGCTACAGCAATGATATCTATAAGATAGCCAATATGGCCGGTGTGGCAATAGGCCTTGCCTGGACATATGTAGGGGGTGAAATTCTATTCATTGAAACAAGCCTGAGTGATGGAAAAGGAGAATTAAAGCTTACCGGTAACCTCGGTAATGTGATGAAAGAAAGTGCCAGTACTGCGTTGACGTATTTACAGTCCAATGCAAAAAGGTATAAACTTGACCCTAAGTTTTTTGATAAAAAGAATATTCATATACATGTACCCGAAGGTGCTGTTCCTAAAGATGGCCCCAGTGCCGGTGTTACTATGATGACAGCAATTGCTTCTGCGATGACCGGGAAAAAAGTAAAACCTTTCCTGGCAATGACCGGCGAGATTACCCTGCGGGGACAGGTCTTACCGGTAGGGGGTATAAAAGAAAAAGTACTGGCAGCTAAAAGGGCCGGATTGAAAGAGATCATTCTCTGCTGGCAAAATGAGAAAGATGTGGAGGAAATTGAGTCAGAATTTATAAAGGGGATCAAGTTTCATTATGTAAAGACGATGAACCAGGTATTGGAACTGGCCCTGGTTTCAAAATAATTTCAGGCATTTGGTCAACCAATTTTAATGCGGGATGTTTTTATTATTCGCATGTTGGTTGTTTAAGGTTAGTTCCGCATGGCGGACTTAAGAAATCCTCCCTTTTCAGGGAGGATTTTCTTTTTATTTCGCTGTAGAATACCGGCGATAGTAACCCCGGTAAACTATGTTCTTTACAGGTAAAAAATTAAAACAGGTGATCCGGACTAAAAAGTGAAGTAGTATATCACTTATTTTCGTAGCAGTTTGTTTCTGCGCTTTACGATATTATCATTACTTGTATCCGGTTATTGTTCTGCCCAGGTATTGGGAGGCCTTTCGGTGTTTAACTTTTTGCGACTTTCTAATACGCCGCAATTAACTGCCCTGGGAGGTGCCAATATTTCTCAACAATCAGATGATGTTGGCCTGGCTTTTAATAACCCTGCTTTGCTAAAGCCACGGATGCATTCACAAATGAATGCGGTCTTCAATGACTTTTATGGCGGCATTAAGGTCTTTCATTTATCGTTAGGTTACAGGAGTGAAAAGCTCAGCACAAATTTTTTGTGGGGACTTAATTATTTCAATTATGGAAGCACCACCGAAACAGATGCCGGTGGAAATGTCTTTGGAAAGTTCAGGCCGACCGATTGGGTAATGCAGGTATCAGCCTCCCGCAGTTACCTGGAGAAATGGAATTACGGAGTAGCCTTAAAGTGGATCAGTTCGAATTACGGGCAGTTCCGGTCGAATGGTATCGCAACGGATATCGGTGTTTTATTTAATGATACAACCAGGCTTTTTTCTGCCTCTTTTTTAATGAAAAACCTGGGTGTTCAACTCAAAAGATATAATAATGCGGAACAGGAAGAGCTTCCCTTTGATTTACAGGCTGGTATTACCAAACGATTAGAGAAAGCCCCTTTCAGTTTTTCATTGACTGCACAGCGTCTTCAGCAGTTTGACATATTCTATAACGACACTGCATTCAATAATGAAAATGGTTACGGGAGCAGTAGCAGCAATAAATTTTCATTTGATAAACTGTTGAATCATCTTATACTTTCAACAACGATCTATATAGGAGACAGGGTAGAAGTACAGGGAGGCTATAATTTTCTCCGCCGCAAAGAATTAAATATTGGTAATGCAGGGAATGGATTGAACGGGTTTTCTATGGGGGCGGGAGTAAAATTAGGAAAATTAAGTATCCGCTATGCCAGGTCTTATTACCAGAGTAATTCCGCTTTCAACCAGCTTGGTTTGAATATGAAACTGAATGAATATTTTGGATTGGGAAGATTTGGAGAAAGAATTGGCTGGTAATGTCAGCTGATCAGTTTATATATCTCAAAAGCTTCGGCAAACTCACTGTTGCATTGTACACCTCTCACTTTGGCCAGGGAACGTATAAAATCTTCCTGCATATAATTACGGTGCGACTGTGATTGGTAGGCTTTTAATGCAGTTGTCTTTTTATTGAGTTCAGTTTCCGATAACCGCATGAAAAAGTTGGTATGGAAACTGTAATTATTCCAGGGTAACTCATACCCGGCAAAAGTAGTATTCTTAAATGCCCGTAATCCTTCCTGGTGGATGACCTGGTGGTCCTGGTGCACATCCGATGCAGCCGGCAACAATACCATGTCGGGACTGATCTTTTTATTTAATTGCAGCAACTCTTCCAGTATTTTTTGTCTTGATTGAGGAAGTTCTCTCACTTCATAATTAAATAAAACCAGGTTAGATGGCCTGATGCCCAGTAATTCTGTAGCTTTTTTACATTCCTGTTCCAGTGTATCAGCAGGTAAATTGGATGGTAATGATTTGGAGCAAAGACAAAAGGCAGCGTAAAAAACTTCCCGGCCCTCCGCACAGAATTTTGCGATAGTTCCGCCACAGCCCAGTTCTCCGTCATCGGTGTGGGGAGCAAGCACCAGTATTTTTTGCGGATCAAACATGGTGGCAAAAATAGTCTATTGCATCTTTCTTTTTATTTATTCCAGCAAAAAGCTGGTCGAATCTTTCAGTAAGGGCAGTTGCTGGCCAAATTGTGCATTAAGTACAACCCGGAACTGATTGATATTGGTCATTCCATTATAGAAAAGGGAATAGTTGCTATCAGGAAAAAAAACGGCATTGAGATTATAAAAATGGTATTTATTATCTACCGGTACTTTAAATTCTCTGAAACCATGATCACTCATGAGGATAATAATTGGTGGAGAGGCAGCGGATGATTTTATTTGTTCAATTAACTCAATAAGTTTTGTGTTTGAATATTTAAGGTAACTGATCATTGCCCCCTGGTCTACAATAAAATCATCAGTAAGTTTTTCATAAGATACTGCCTGGCCGGTACTATCAAAATAATACGGGTAATGCGGCATAATGAGATGTGTGTATACGAATTTAGGATTTGAAGTTGCTTCTTTGGCGATTTTTATGGTTTTGGCTGTTAGCTTCCTGTTATTTTTAAGATCATGGTTCCTGACATACTGGATAATTGATTTTATTTTAAATGTTGTTGCAAGATGAAAACCAATTTCCTTCTCGGCTCTTGATATAAAGGTCTGTGAGGTGATCGGTTTTGACTTACGGGGTAAGAAGGTTGGCGTAGCAAGAGAGGGTTGTTTGGTAAGGTCAAATATGGAATAGTTGTAAATTTTATAACCCGTTTGTGTCAGAAAACTGAATAGTTTACTTTGTTTAATTGTGTTATAACAAAGTGCTATATCATTTTTATTGCTGTATTGTCCTGCAATTCCTTTCAGGTAATCCATATCAAGCATGGAGGCGACTGAAAAAGGAGTCAGATTGTAGTTACTCCTGCTGCTGTCTATAACATGGAAACCCCTTTTCTCGAGCTCCTGTTCAAATAATTGGTTATCGTACCCCAGTACAGCTTTCAGTTCAGTCTGCCCCGGGTATCCGTCTGCCATGATCAGGTAGACATCGGGATATTTACAATTGTCACATTTTTTAAAAAGTCCTGATACCGGGGTAAGTTTTATTTCTTTTGCAGTTAAAACTTTTAGTAAGAGCCAGCCTGAATCGGCTATTATAAATAATAATAAGAGCAGGTTTGTAAAAAGGGTAATCTTAAGAAATGATTTTTTTGTTTTTTTTAAACTGATCAGCAATACTATAAATAGTATCGCAGTGCATGGCAGAATAAAACTGTATTTTAAAATGAAAATATCAGGAGATATTTTTTTGATCAGATCTTGTACTGCTCCAAAAAAGAAATGGAATGTCATCATGCAAAATGCCAACAGGTTTGCTTTGGTAAAATTCCGGTAAAAGATCCATGCCAGCAATGAAAGAATCAGTGATGCGATTAAATAGGTTGCCAGTAAAATAACTGCATCATTTACAGGCACAAAATCATAGTTTTCTGTGTAGCCATGAAGTACAAAGAAGACTGGCAGCAGGTAAAGAAATATTGGCCTTGTCCTTAGTATATGTAAAGCTTTAGTTTTCATTTTTAGTCATCCGGTAGAGCACTCTTCCGGAGCCGGTAATAGCCTTTGTATCAACAATTTTAAAATATTTTGTAAAGGCCTTTTCAAATTCAGTCACTGAGTAGGCTGTGTAAATATCTTTTTTTCCTGTCAGCATCCCCTGTACTTTTTCATCCTCTTTAGGGATGAATTCAATGATGAGTTGATGGGTAACATGCTGAAAGAATCTTGCAATTAGATCGAAAGGGATGTTTCTGCCTATAGCAAGGTGGTGTATCAGCGCCAAAGCAAGAGTAAGGTCAGCATTTAGCCGGCTGGTAAAGGCTGTTCTTTCTTCGTTATTTACACCAATGGCCGGTGAAGGATTGGCTATATCAATAATAAGAGGGAGTATATATGGTGTTTTTTTGTCTTTTAGCCTGTTATACAGATTATTGATACACTGCGGGTCAAAATCACCGGCAATCGTCTGCATATTTTTATTGGCCAATAAAAAGGAAAATTCACCATCATTACTGCCAAGGTCTGCAGCAGTTTTTATATTATCAGTCTTGTCTATCCACTCGTTAATTATTTCTTTTTTGTTTAGGAGATAATCTTTTCTTTGCGAAGCCTCATCGTAATAAGCAGACCATGCAGTGCTGCGGGGTTTAAGCGTTAAAGTATTGACGAGGCCTTCCAGGCTGCTTATAAGGTTCTGCAACTTTCGCCTGGTAAATATTATTTTCTTTCCCTTTTCACCCTTACTTTTTTCTGCGATACCAGCATGCAGGTGTATGTGTAAGTAGGTATGAAGTGAAAACTTGCTTCTCCAGGGTAATAAAGACCTTGTTATTGCCAAAGGGATCCCTTCCGGGTAAGCCAGCATTAATTGCTGTAATGGCTGTTTGCTGTAACTGGAAAGCAGTAAAGGGGAAAGAAAGCATTCGCAAAACTGGCGGTAAGCTATCCACGGCTCCTGCTCTTCGTATTTTTCGAAGGAAAGGGTATCAATGAACACAGGGCTGTTCCCCAGGAACTGAATATTGAAAGGGGTGGCATCTTTAAGTATCAAACCATATTTTAATGACTCTTTCAGTAAGTTTAAGGTGAGTAATGCTGCGTCTTTCAGCATATCAAAGCTCCATTCATAAGGGTAAGATATGAAGGGGATGAATGCGGGTTTTAAGGTTAAATACCATTCCTCAGTGTTGGTTAAATTTTCTGGTATGGTCTCATGCGGTATAAGCCATCCCTTTTCTGCAAACAACTGGTAACAGCCACTGTTTATAAAATGATCAAAGTCGTCTTTGAATATTTTATTTACCTGCCGGTACAATATTTCCTCTTTCTTAAAAATGAATCCTGACGGATCCCTGTAAGAAGAAGCATGAGTTTTGAAAGAGGCTGGCATCAGTCCGGCGTATTATCTTTTGTTTTTTTATCGGAGCGAAAGAAAAATGCTTTTATATAGTTCTTTATGTTCCTGAAAAAAAAGGCTACTCCCAATACGGCAGCAGCAATCACCTGTACTAAATAGCTGCCGCTTCCCGGATCGATATAAATTAAAAAAAGGCTCATAGATAATTTAAACTCGTTTTTGGCGTAAGTGTCAACAAAGTTTCATACATCAGCTTAATTGTATTTTCAATATCATCCCGGTGCAACATCTCTACGGTAGTGTGCATATAGCGTAATGGAATTGAAATCAGAACAGATGGACAACCATCATTGGAATAAGCAAATGAATCAGTATCTGTTCCGGTACTGCGGCTCAATGCTCTCCATTGAACTGCAATCTTTTTATCGGCAGCTACTTTTTCTACCAACGCCAGTAATTTGTTATGGACAGCTGGAGCGAAAGCCAGCGATGGACCTTTGCCGGTACTGATATCACCTTCCACATTTTTATTAATCATTGGTGTCGTCGTATCATGTGTCACGTCTGTTACAATCGCAATATTGGGTTTAATGCGGCGGGCAATCATTTCTGCACCCCGTAAACCAATTTCCTCCTGTACTGCATTTACGACGTATAAGCCAAACGGTAATTTCTTTTTATTCTCTTTTAATAAACGGGCAACTTCTGCAATCATAAAACCACCAACTCTGTTATCAAAGGCGCGACCGATATAATTACCATTGGCCAGTTCATCAAAACCATCCTGGTAGGTTACCACGGCACCAATATGAATTCCCAAAGCTTCTACTTCTTTTTTAGAGCGGGCTCCGGAGTCTAACCATAAATTATCCGTTCTCGGATTAGCTTCTTTCTGATCAGGAATACCAACTCTTGTATGAATGGCCGGCCAGCCAAATACTGCTTTTACTGGTCCCTTTTTCCCATGAATAAAAACACGGGAAGCGGGAGCTGTCTGGTGATCTACACCACCATTTCTTTTAAGGTAAATCAGCCCTTCCGCCGTGATATAATTTACAAACCAGCTGATCTCATCGGCATGTGCTTCTATTACTACTTTAAATTTATTGTCCGGATTGATTATGCCAACAGCCGTCCCGTAAGGATCAACATAATGCGTGTCAACATAGGGCTTCAGGTATTCTATCCATAACTTCTGACCCCAGGTTTCAAAACCTACCGGTGAAGCATTATTGATATAATTGCGAAAAAATTCAAATGATTTGTCTGTGATGATTGATTTCTTAGCTTTAACTGATTTTGCCATGCTCTTACTATTAATTATTGTCAAAATTAATTAAATACCGGCTATTAAAGTCAGTAATGCTGAAAAGGCCATTAACCCGTCCAAAACAAAATAATAAAGCATATCGGAAAAATCTCTGCTGGCCCTGTTGTACAGCAATGCCAGGATTATACCCGGGCTAAATAATAGTATTATTTGCAAGCTGGTGAAATGATAATTGTATAACAAAAGAGTGGTAATGGCGAAGATCAACAAGGATAGGGTAAAAAGAATTTTGATGCTACCGGTGCCGAGATATGTAATAAGGCTACGGATTCCATCCGCTTTATCATCTTCCCTGTCACGGAGATCGAATAAGATGCAAATGGCATAAATAAAAAAATACCGGCTGATAACAAAGAGTGAAAATGCAGGGGTCCAATCCTGACGGGAGATGATCATGGGTAAAACAGTTGTGACATATGTCCATACTGCGGCCAAAAAAATGGTCTTACCCCACGCAACTTTCCGGAGCAGGCGAAGATATTTATTGGGGATTTTTGGTGCAGAATACAAAAAAGTTGCTGCCGCCGCTGCTAACAGCCATGGCCAAAATTCAAGAAAACAGGAAATAAAGTAAAGCACACCGGCCAACCCCAGGAAAAAGAAAACTGCATGTACATTTCTGGACTTTTTCAGCCAGTTAATCCTGGCAGATTGCAGGACAGAGGCGGATGAAAAATACCAATGAAAACTATAACTGCAAAGCGTAGAAAAGAACACAAACCCTGCAAACTGCATATTGACGGGACTGTTGAGTACCAGGCGATATAGCTGGTGGGTCAATAGTACTGCACAAACCGCTATAAAAAGGTTGCTATAAATGAAAAAAGTCCAGGAAGTCCGGAGTGCTTTCAATGATTAGCCGGCTTATGGTTTTTTCATCCTGATAGGTGTCGACTCGCTGTAATTACTGCGATGACGGGCTTTATCTATAAGGATCAATCCAAAAGTGGCAGTTGTATCTCTTACTGAAACACCCGGCAAAGGAACCAGGTCCGGGTTATTGTTGGTATTATATTCAAATGTCACTTCAATATCTGCCCTTCTTAAATCGGAGGGCAGGTTTAAAATGGAGTAAGGGTAACGAAAGGTGTCGGCCTTAACCACTGTGGCTCCGTTATACCATTTATAAACAACATAAGCAGAATCAAGGTCGCCCTCGTCATCAGTATATTTGGCTTTCAGGTTTATAATGTTACCATTAAAAACAGTTTCCGGGGTTATAGATTTTACTTCTACCTGCGGTTCTGTGGTAAACTTATCTTTGTTACATGCAGTCGCAATAACAACAAGAACGATGAGCACAAAAAGACTGTATTTCATGAGACTATCTTAGGTTTGAACAAATTTACAATTTTTGAGGACATAAAACAGGTATAGCCGTGCAATGGAATCATAAAGTTTTTGGGGTTTCGGAAGCTGATTTTGAGGCGCTTTCGCTGGAAATTTTCCGGTACCAGTTTGAAAACAATAAGGTGTATAATAATTATGTAAAAGCACTGGGTGTAAACCCCTCCGGAATACATACAATTACGCAAATTCCTTTTTTACCCATTCGTTTTTTTAAATCTCACCCCGTACAAACAGGCGATTTTATTCCGGAAACAGTTTTTGAAAGCAGTGGTACTACGGGTACTGTTAATAGCCGTCATTTGGTTAAGGATATTTCATTGTATACAGAAAGTTTTACCAGAAGCTTTGAGCTTTTTTATGGCCCGGTAAAAAACTGGTGTATCATAGGGTTATTGCCATCATACCTGGAAAGGAGTAATTCCTCGCTTGTATTTATGGTTAATAATATGATAAAGGAAAGTGCCCATGAAAAAAGTGGTTTTTACCTGGATGAGTATGATCAGTTATTTACTGTTCTTAATGAGTTGGAACGTCAGCAACAAAAAACACTGTTGATAGGAGTCACTTTTGCATTACTGGATTTCGCAGAGCAATTTCAACCAGTGTTGAAAAATACAGTGGTCATGGAAACAGGTGGTATGAAAGGCCGAAGAAAAGAGATGATACGACCTGAATTGCATGAATTATTAACGAAGTCATTTCATATTACCACCGTTCACTCTGAATATGGCATGACTGAGCTATTGTCACAAGCCTGGTCAACAGGCGAAGGGATTTTTAATACACCACCCTGGATGAAGATATTGGTGAGGGATGAAGAAGATCCATTACTGGTCAGGGAAACAGGTGCCGGGGCGATCAATGTTATTGACCTGGCCAATGTTCATTCCTGTAGTTTTATCGCAACCGATGATGCAGGAAAAGTATTTAAAAACAGGAGTTTTGAGATCTTGGGCAGAATGGATGGCAGCGACTTGAGAGGTTGCAGCCTGCTGATGGTATAAAGCAAAAAACGATTCACCATTGGTGAACCGTTTTAAACTGTGCCCGGGACTGGAATCGAACCAGCACATCCTTGCGAACGGCAGATTTTGAGTCTGCTGCGTCTACCAATTCCGCCACCCGGGCTTATTTGAATTGGGCTGCAATATTAAGCCATTCCGGCTAATTGGCGGCGAATACGGTCTAAATATTTTTTCTTATAGTAATACTCTTTTACCTGCAGCAATTCTTTTTCAGTAGTAATACCGTCTTTATAGTCTTCCACAATTTTTTTAACAGGTTCATATATTTCTGATTGCAGTTCACTGATCCTGGATTCCAGCTTCGGGATACCCGATTCCTGCATATCCATTAATGCTTCGTTTATCTCCAATACTTCCATGAGAAAGTCCGGAGGGAGTTCATATTTTTCCTCTTCCACCAGCAATCCTTTCAATTGCAGCACATATTTAATGGATTCATCCGGGTTCTGAAATACTTTCCAGGCTCTGTTTAACAACGCCGATTTTTCTAATACAGCTGCCTGGGCTTCATCATTCTCATTGGCAAAATAATCAGGGTGATACTTTCTGCTGAGTTCAAAGAATTTTTTGGACATGGAAGTCACATTTATCTTCAGTTGTACCGGAATGTCAAATAGTTCAAAATAGGTCATGGCCGTTTATGGAGTTTCTTTCCGTTATCGTAAAAAAATATCCTTAGTTTAGGTTACAAAACAGGACTTTACAATTACAAATTTATGAATTAAGCATGGAGGTAATCAGGAACTTCCCGGATTCGGAAATGCTGGACAATCTCCGCTCCGGGCGAAGAATGGAAGAAACGATCAAGGCTATCTACCGCAACCACTTTGGAGGGCTGTGCTGGTATGTTATGAACAATAATGGCAGCCGCCAGGACGCAGAGGATGTATTTCAGGAGGTGATGGTCAACTTTATAGAACTGGTACAGAAGGATAAATTCAGGGGAGAGGCTTCCGTAAAAACATTTTTATTTTCCCTGAATCGATACACCTGGCTGAATGAATTAAAAAGAAGGGGCCGGGCATTGGTGCGAGAAGAGAAATATGAAAGAGGGCAAGACCGGGTGGAAATGGATACCAGCCATTTCATAGCAGGCAGGGAGGGAAAGGCTGAAGTATTAAGAGTAGTAGGAGAACTGGGAGAAACCTGTCGTAAGATATTGCTCTTATTTTATTATGAAAACCTGTCGATGAAGGAGATACTGGAAGCAACTGATTATGAAACAGAGCAGGTGGTAAGGAATAAAAAATATAAGTGCCTGAAGCAACTGGAACAGATGGTAAACGCAAATCCGGCATTAAAACAATCTTTAAAAAATCTATTGCATGGATAATTCTACACCCGATATGCCTGAAAAACTTGTCCGATACCTGGATGGAGAATTGAATGAGGACGAAAAAAAAAGTATGGAAGAACTATTAAACTCTGATTCAATATTGCAACAGGAGTATAATAGCCTCCTGGCTGCCCGTGAAGCAATTCGTCATTATGGATTACAGCAACAAGTTAAAGGTGTACACCAGCAGATGATGGGAGAGTTTCAGGTGCCGGTAAAAAAAATTGGTTCAAAAAGACGCATTATTCGTAACGCCGTAGCTGTAGCAGCCAGTGTGGTATTGTTATTGGCCGGTTATGCTGCCTACAATTTTTTTACTTTATCGCCAGAAAAGGTTTTCAATTCAAACTTCCGGGTATTTGAATTAACTATGATGAGGGGCGATGGAGCAGGTGAGTCTGCGGCGGAGAAGGCCTACCGTGAAAAGAACTATAAAGAAGTAATCAGGATACATGATGCCGGTGAAGAACATACCCGGAAAGGAGAATTTCTGTGTGGTGTGGCAGCACTGGAACTTAAGGATAACAAGAAAGCTATCACCTGTTTTACGGAAGTACTTGATCAGAATAAACAGGCATCTGTTCATATTCTGAATGATGAAACAGAATATTATCTCTTTCTCAGTTATATCAGGGACCGGGATTATAATGCTGCCATAGCTATAATGGAAAAAATAAAGAATGACCCGGGTCATATTTATCATAAAAAAATTACCAGTAAACTGATCCGGCAGGTTAAACTACTCAGGTGGCGTTAAATAATTTGAGTTGTTAATGGTGGTGGCCTCTCCCGGTTCCGGGAGAGGTTTTTTTATTTCAAATAGTTACAATGTATTTGCCAGTGTTTACCAATAGATGTAACTCAATCAGAAAAAATGAAAACATCAATTATGAAAAACATTATCACTTTAGTAGTGCTGGCCATCTTGCCAGTATCAGTTATTTTCTATTCCTGCCAGAAAGATATTTCGGGTAGTACTACAACTGATCCTGATAAACCGCATGGAGTGACAATTTACCTGACCGATCATCAAACCCCCATTTTTGACAGTGTATTTATTGATTTGCAAAGACTGGAAGTAAAACTTGAAGATGATACTTTGCCGAACAGTGGCTGGGTTAGTCTTGCAATTAACCCCGGTGTTTACAATATCCTCCGTTTTCGTAACGGGCTGGATACTTTATTTGCCACCGGTACATTACCCAATGCCAGGGTGAAAAAGATTAAATTGGTTCTGGGTACTCAAAACAGTGCAATGAAAGATGGACAAAGCTTTCCGTTACGGGTGAAAGATGAAGACAGGGAAGTGATCGCAAACCTTGATAACAGTAATTTTGAAATTACTTCAAGCGGGCAGGTACTTTTCTGGATTGATTTTGATGCGGGTAATTCGATCCAGGTGGATAACAGCGGATCAGGTAACAATAATGGTTACAGGCTTAAATCACATATAAAAATATTTACAAGAAGCAGTTCCGGAAGGATAGAAGGCAGGGTGTTACCCCGTGCAGCCGATGCCATTGTAAAAGCTGTGATTGGCGCTGATACTGCCACAGCCATTCCCGATGACGATGACGGAGAATTTAAAATAGTAGGATTGAATGCCGGTACTTACAAAGTCATCATTGACGGGCAGAACGGGTATAGTGATACTACAATTAATAATGTGATTGTGAAAAACCGGGAAGACACTCACTTGCCTGCAATAACATTACGGCAATAGCATTTTTACCTGTTATGGAGAACCAGGGCCTGGCGATATAAAATCGTCAGGCTTTTTTATTTATTAGTTTATAAACAATTACTCCGGCGATTATGGTAATAGCAATAAACCACCAGCTGGATGATCCTTTGTCTTCCTCATAGTTGCCGATAAATAATAAGTGTGCCCAGTAATCCGGTGTTTTGAAGCGGGAATCAATCTCATCGGATTTTAAAAAATCAAGTTTTGCCTGTTGCAGCGCTTTGTCTTTACTATATTTTTTTTCTAAGTAGTAATGCAGTCGTTGAGTGATAAATGAAGTAGTCTTGTCCTCAGCTTTCCAGAGAGAAGTGACAATATTGGGGCATCCGGCATAAGCAAATGCTCTAGACAAGCTCATCAACCCTTCTCCCTTTACCAATTGACCGGCACCTGTTTCGCAGGCACTGAGTATCACAAGTTGAACAGAATCCAGTTTCAGGTCGGCAATTTCCCCGGCATAGAGTTTATAGTCATTGTTTCCGGGATAAAAGGCAATATAAGAATGAGAGGGAGTGTCATTGTTTACACTGGCATGTGTAGCAAGGTGAATAATATCATGCCTGTTTGAAAGTTGAAGAAATATATTTTTAGTTGCATTTTCATCAATCAATACCCGGCCTTTTAACCGGCTTATTTCTTCTGTAGAGGCAGGAAGACCAGTGAATACTAATCCTGCTGAATCTCTTAGACTGCCGGATGCAAAAGGGGCCAGGGCAAGTGTATTTGATAAACTTCCGGTTTCGTTGTTATCACCAAGCAGTGCAGTAGAAAACTGATATTGTACTGCAAATTTTTCAATAAGATATTTTTTATTTTCATCCTGTAATGCTTCAAAGGGCAGGTAATTAAGTTCATCATCCGGAATAATAACCAGTCTTGTACCCTGTTTTATCGTCCGGTAAAATGGAGCAATGAGTGTTTGATACAATACAGAGGAAACTGCTTCTCCGCTATATCGTTGATCGGGAGAAATATTGTGCAGGGAAGATTTGAACTCTTCGAGTCGGGCAAAGAAAGTTTTATCAATTATTGTTTTATGGTATTCTAATTTTTTATTCGTAATAAGTAAGGTTAGGAGTTCTTTTTCGGATAAATGATAAGATAGTAATGCCGAATTGTTATCCAGTTTTCGTTGTAATTCCCTTACAGTTGGTATTCTTCCTGTTGTTTCTTTTTGTTTCCATGACGGGTCAGCTGCTATTTTTTCCTGCACCTTGCTTAATTCGATTTCATTGTCCCTGATGTCGGCAGCTATTTTTTGAAGTGCAATACTGTCCTTCACCTGTGAGGCTTTTAGTGCGGACCTGGTGATAGCTCTTTTAAGTAATGTTTCCCGTTGCAGTAATTCATTTTCAGGATCTGAATTCTTTCTAAGTTCATTTTCCTGCACATTCAGTAAAAGGATCGACGCTTTATTCGATTGATCAAATAAATAGGCCTCTTCCAGGAAATGTATCTTTTGTGTAAGTTCAAACAATAGAATACAGATGTCAATGGGTTTACTATGAACAGTGTGTTTAATTTTACCCAGGAATAACCGGGCCTCATCAGAGTCGTAGGTTCGTTCTACATAACCGGCCAGTTTAAATGCAGCGTGGTATGCAGCCAGGGCAGACTCAAGTACTGCTTGTTCTTTTTGCTGCTGATATTTTCTTTCTAAAAGATCCGCTTTGGCTGTAAGGGTATTGAAAAGGTTGATATATGAAAATAGCCCGCTGAATTCTTCCGGGTTCTTGAAAATATTCATCTCATTGAAATCGTTATGAAACTGGATAATTGCCTCCTGGTAGTAGCCTAATGATACATCAATGTTGTTTTCTGCAGCTGCTTTTTCTGCCAGGTAAAGAAAAGTAAGTCCATGCAGTACATTCTTATTGCTTCCATTCCATTTAGTATTTTCTTTTAATGCCAGCTGAAGATATTTATCCGCAGAATCTTTTTTACCAGCCTCGAGAAATGCTTTCCCTGTTTTATTATATAGTAAGATGGCGGCACTTGAATTATAGTTTACCTCTCTGAAATAGGTGATCGCTTCTTCCGGTTTCCCCAGGTTAAGGCTGATGCTGCCAAGATTCTGTTTGACTTCATTTTCATAAATACCCGATGGCAGCAATTCCAGGTAGATAGCCCTGGCTTCATTATATCTTTCCAGTTTCAGCAGCGCTGATGCAATATTGTTTTTATAGTTTGCATTGAACTCTTTATAAAAAGGGTCGTGAAGGGGGAGCAGCGACAGGGCTTTTTCAAAATAATTTTTGGCTTGTTTATAATTACCCGTTTCATAATGCATGGCCCCAAGCCTGTTATAAAGCCGTTGCTGTTCTGAAAGTGGGGAGCTATACTGGTCACTTACCTGTTCTGCTTTTTTATAGAACAGGAAGGCAGAGTCAAATTCATTTAAGCTGTAATAAACGCTACCTGTAAATAATAATGGTTTGAACAGCAGTGAATCCGCTAAACCGGGTAGTTTTGTTTTTAACTTGATAGCCTCCTGGTAATAATTTTTTGCTGACGCCAGGCTGTCAAAATAGTGAAACAGGGTAGCGATTTTGAAATGACAAAAGAAAGCCAGTGAATCGTTACCGTCTTTAACGATTGCAGGCAATACCTGCCTGAACAAATGAAGTGACTGTAGATTGAGTTTGCTTTCCTTTTCTTCATTATAGTTATGTTGGAATGGCAGCAGCGCTGCCTCATTGAATAGCCGGTCTGCTGCAAGGTACCCCGGCAGGTAAGCAGGTTCATCCTGTGCCTGTTTTTGTGAAAAACAAAACACCAGGAATAAAGTGAACAGTAAAAAAGTAATAAAACGTTGCATGATAAGCAGTAATGCTTATCAAATTTAATGTTCATGCGGCATTAATGGTCAACAATTACAACACAGGGAGGCCTTGGCTTGGCTTCTTTTGCCAAACGACCCATTGTTGTGGAATTATTCATTGCCCCATTTCTGAGAAAAACTCCTTGTTGAGTCCGTTCATTGAGGATATCCCATACATATTGCGGTACATCATTGATCGTATTATACCAGTACAGGAGAACTTTTAACCTGTTCTCAGTTTTTCCGCTGGCATCATTGATCCGGTACCTGATCTCGAAGGTTTCTTGTGCATCATTCCTTGGAGGGAAGCCGAATACCCCATTACGGATGGTCTCCCGCAGGTTTATTTTGCCGTTATCGGTCTTTACAGAACAGCCACCAGCATTGGCAAGATTACCTTCGTCAAAAACTGACCCGCTCAGGGGAAGTACCCGGTTAGCGTCAGCATTGTAAATGGGTAAAGCGATGGAGTCGTTATTCGATAAAAAATAAAAATGATCTTTAAATGTGATGCCTGATAGTACAACTTTTGTTTCAGTAACAGTGCCATCAGGGGCCGTATGCGTAACACGGTAGCGCAGACCGGTTTCACTTTTTGAAACATTTATGGCCCCGGTATTATCATCAATTTCTATTCCATCCGGAAAACCTGTATAGGATCCCGGCCGGGTGGAAACAGGATGAACGATATAATCTCCGGCAGACGGGCGCAGGTAAAGGATTGAATCACCATAACTGAGGGTAAAAGGCCCTGCAGGATCATTGACATTGCCCGTCTTATCGCAGGATAGCAATGATACTGATAAAGCGATCAGTGAAAAGGCAGAAAGAATGATTTTGGTATTCCTCATGAAGACCCTTTTTTATGTGTAACCTCAAAACGAAAAAAAGTAACCCTGCGTATAAAATATTTTATAAAGTAATTTTAAAGTTACAACATTTATTATTCCGGGCAGATTGATTTAAATCAGTTTGTCTGGCATTATTATTAGCGGCAACTTTGTCTGACCTTAAAGCGAAAAACGGCTATATGATCAGGATCGGACTTATTCGGGAAGGAAAAATCCCCGCAGATAACAGGGTGGCATTGACCCCGGCTCAATGTAAATGGATATTGAAGAATTCTTCGGATATTAAAATCATTGTACAGTCTTCACCCGACCGTTGTTTTTCAGACCGGGAGTATTTGTCAGCCGGTGTGGAATTAAAAGAAGACCTGGGTGACTGTGATATTCTGTTCGGTATTAAAGAAGTACCGGTGGCACAATTGATTCCCGGAAAAACCTACCTCTTTTTCTCCCATACAAAAAAGAAGCAACCGCATAATCAGAAGCTGCTAAAAGCAATAATTGATAAAAAAATCACCCTGATCGATTACGAATGCCTGGAGCATGAAGATGGCCAGCGCATCATCGGTTTTGGCTTTTTTGCCGGGGTGGTAGGTGCCCATAATGGGATGATGGCTTATGGGAACAGAACCGGATTATTTAAATTAGACAGGGTTTATAAACAACGCAGTTTCAGGGAATTGATTCATAATTATTTTGGACTAAGATTGCCCAATGTAAAGATTGCTATCACAGGTTCGGGCCGTGTTGCACATGGTATCCTGGAAATTATGAACCTGATGGAAATTCATGAAATGGAGCCGGAAGATTACCTGAAACGCCGTTTTTCATACCCCGTTTATACGCAATTAAAGGGAGCCGAATTATACAAGCACAAAGAAACAGGGCAGTATAACCGGGAACATTTTCATGAACACCCGGAAGAATATTCCTGTAAGTTTTTTAAGTATACTTCCCAGACAGATATCCTGATGAACGGCATTTATTGGGATAAAACCATGCCCCGGTTGTTTGAAAAAGAAGATGCGAAGTCAGAGAATTTTATCATTCAAACCATTGCGGATATAACCGATGACGCCAATGGCTCCGTTCCAATTAATGTGGGAGACCAGTCAATCGATGACCCGGTATATGGAATAGATAAATCAACATTGGAAAAAACAGCTCCCTATTTGCCCAATTCTATTGATATCATGGCAGTAGGAAATCTGCCCAATGAATTGCCAAGGGATGCCAGTCGTTATTTTGGGGAGCAGTTGATCAAACATGTGCTGGAAGACCTGGTGGGTAATGGTTCTGTAATACTGGAGAGAGCTACCATGGTTAAAAATGGTCAACTGACCAATCCATTTGAATATTTAAGGGATTATGCGGAAGGCAGATGAGTCATTAGCCCGGAGTTGTTTACAAATGCAGGTAATAATCTTTTAATAAAGCGGTAAAAGCAATAGTGTAGTTTTCATTTTCATCTTTTATGGCTATTTCATCAATCACAGTTTCCGGTATTTTACTCTCTTTTAATTTTCCTGAAAGCATTATCCGGAAAAAATTATGGTTGGGGCTTTGACGTACAAACGTCATATGCACAATATCAAATTCATGTTCCAGTAACAGATTTTTAATTTCTTCGTTTCTCTTGAAAGGAAGCAGAAGGTAAAATGTTCCTCCCGGGTTAAGGTTGTTTTTAATGAACGTCAGCAGCTCGGGCAATAATAGCCCTTCATCATGATGGGCGATATTCTTCTTCGTATTATCTCCCTTTAATTCATTTTTATAAAAAGGCGGATTACTGATAATGAAATCAAACTTCTCCGGTGACTGAAACTTTTTTATATCGCCGTGCACAATTTTTATCCCGGGAGACCAGGGAGAATTTGCTATATTTTTTGAAGCCTGTTCAAAACTGTCTTTGTCAATTTCAATAGCACTTATGGATAGGTTGGGATTTTTCTGTGCAAGCATAAGTGCCAGTATGCCTGTACCAGTACCAATATCAAGGCAATCATTATTTTTAAATACTTCGTTTGTCGTCCTGTCTGCCACCCAGGCTCCGAACAGGCATCCATCTGTTGTCACCTTCATGGCAGATTTGTCCTGGTGAATGGTGAATTGTTTGAATTGGAAATAATTGTTTGACATCGTAGATAATTACCATTCTGCTCTTGCACTGGAATTTACAGACAGCTCGGCGAACTGGCCAGCCAGGAATTTATAATAACCGGTAATGGCGATCATACCGGCATTATCGGTACAATATTGAAAAGCAGGTATAAAAGTATTCCAGTGGTATTTTTTGCCCATCTCTTCAATTCCTTTTCTCAGGCCACTATTGGCCGAAACACCTCCTGCAATACATATATCGCTGATGCCGGTTTCTATGGATGCTTTTTTAAGTTTGTTCAGCAGTATAGTAACTATTCTATGTTGTATAGAAGCACAAATATCAGGCAGGTTATTTTCGATGAACTGTTTTCGCTCTTCCTCTGTGGCTAAAAACTCTTCTTTATACTGGTTAGATTTACCGGCATTCTGTAAAAAATAAAGGATAGAAGTTTTCAATCCGCTGAAACTGAAATCAAGCCCCGCTATTTGTGGTTCCGGGAATTTGAAACGGTTGGGATTACCATCTTTTGCGTACTTATCAATCAGCGGCCCGCCGGGATAGGGAAGGCCGAGTAATTTGGCAGATTTATCAAAAGCTTCCCCGGCCGCATCATCAATGGTTTCGCCAATTACCTTCATATTGGTGGGTGATTCACACCGTACAATTTGTGTATGTCCTCCACTAACGGTGAGGCAAAGAAAAGGGAATGAAGGTTTGGGATCATCAATCAGGTTTGCCAGCACATGAGCCTGCATGTGATGTACGGCGATCAAAGGTTTATCTAAGGCCAGTGCCAATGATTTTGCAAACTGGCCACCTACCAGTAATGAACCAATCAGGCCCGGTGATTGTGTAAACGCTATTGCATCAACAGCAGATAACTCACAACGGGCAGTCTTTAACGCAGAATCAATGACGGGAACTATATGCTGCATATGGGCCCTGGAAGCCAGCTCCGGCACCACACCACCATATTTTTCATGAACAGTCTGGTTAGCTATGAAATTGGAAAGTATTTTTCCATCCACACAAACAGCGGCAGATGTTTCATCACAGGAAGACTCTATTGCAAGTATAATGATCATGATTTGGTTATTGGACGATTAGCCAATATGCTGATTAAGTCTTAGATGTTACAATGATTTTATTAATGACCCTTTGAATTGATTCCATAATTATTTATAATCAAAGTAAAGGATAATTATTCTATCAGCAACGCATTATCAAATTGTCAAATCGGCACATCAGCACTATCATTTATTTACTCCGCATAGCTTCTACAGGATCCATCATTGCTGCCTGCCGGGCAGGAATAAAACCTGCGATGACCCCGACAATAATACAGATACCGATGGCTAATGCTATATAAGTGCTGGAAATGAATACAGGGAAATTAAGCACATTTGTAAGTAATTGAGTAAGCAAAAAAACCAATGTTAATCCGATCAGGCCACCGATAATACAGAGAAATGCTGACTCCAGCAGAAACTCGGTAAGGATGATCCTTCTTTTGGCCCCGATCGCTTTTTTCAGCCCGATTTGCCCGGTCCTTTCACGAACCGAAACAAACATGATATTGGCCACACCAAACATGCCCACAATCAGTGATAAGGCTGCTATGGCCCATCCTCCTATATTCAGACTTACAAATGCATTACTGATGACAGCACTGAAATCGTTGATATCATTCAGGGTGAAATTATCTTCTTTAGTTGGTGTTAATTTCCGCAGTGCACGCATGGTACCGGTCAGTTCATCTTTCAATGCTTTACTGTTTATATTATCCTGGCCTTGTACAATGATCAACGGATCAGCTTTCAATTCATTCATGATACCACGACCAAGCCGGTATGATACTATTACACTCTGGTCAAAATCCCAGCCACCGATCATTTGTTTTCCCTGTTTTTTGACCACCCCGATGATCAGCATTTTCTTACCACGGATATCCAGGTGTTTTTCAAGAGAGAGTTCGGCTTCACCAAATAGTTTTTCAGCAATTTCATTTCCAATTACAACGACGTTGGTTCCTCTTTCAAAATCTGCTTCGGAGAGGTAGCGGCCATGGGCTATTTCCACCGGCTGAATATTATCAAAATCTTCATTGATGCCGTATATATTTATGTTTGTCAAAGCACTGCCCCGGTATTCAACCTGGTCCACCACCTTATTCCGGAAGACAACAAATTTGGCAGAAGGGGTTCTTGCTTTTATCTGCTCTGTTTCTTCATATTTTGGTACAGGCCTGTTTACAAATTTCCACCAGGGGAAATCCGGACCACCACCGGCACTGTAATCCCATTTGTCAACATAAATAGTATTGGTGCCCAGTGTTTTTACTTCATTCTGGATATTTTGTTCAAGGCTGTTGACTGTTGCTAAGACTCCGATAATGCAAAAGATACCGATCGTAATGCCGAATAAAGAAAGAAATGTGCGGAGCTTATTCTTCCACAGTTCCTGCAATGCCATCTTAAAACTGCTGACTACAATCTCTATCGACCGGCGGATCATACCGCAAAATTACCGGAGATTTATATGATACGGTAAACAAATTTATGACTGGTGTATAACCTGGTTTTGACAGTATCCTGTGCAAGGGCGCATCAGCTGAAAAAGTTCAGTTCTTTAAACTTTGACATAAACTGTTGCTTTAACATTTTTTAAGCCCTATGCCGTAGATTAAAAGGACTATTTTACACGGAACTGATCAAACCTTAGCTTATTCTTAAATTGGCAAAAGAAAGACTTTAGTATTATCCAGTTTAATTTTATCTCCATTCATAAGTGTAAGTGGCAGAAAATCCATTCCCAAAGTTTATTTGTATCAACCTTTTTGAACCTTTGGCACCCTTCAGAATCGGCTTTTCAGTGGTGAGTCGTGCACGGATATCTTTATTGATATATTTTTCACCGCCGGGAGTAATATAGTATACTCCATATAATCCCTGGTCTGCCCGTATACTTTGTTGCGGTGCTTTCCAGGTTAAAGACGAAATAGTTTTAAGTTCAAAATCGATAGAAGTTTTTTCTTCCGGTTGCAGTACGGCAGGAGGATCTGACCAAATGACCTTGTACGAAACTCCGGCCAGCAGCTTACCTGTCTTTACATCATACCTGTTTTGAGTAATTACAATATTACCCTTATCACCTTTGTAGCTTATCGTATCATACAATCCCGAGGTAGTTCCCATTAATACTGAATTCTTCTTTACTGAACCATCCTTAAATGAATAGTTGATTAACTGCCAGCTATTCGCAGTTGTATTTTGTACCGGCTTTTCAATGGTATTACCTTCTCTCCATTCATAGTTATAAATTGCATGGAATCCGTTGCCAAAGTTTATTTGTATCAATCTTTTTGCACCTTTGGTACCCTTCTGTATTGGTTTTTCTGTGGTGAGTCGTGCACTGATGTCTTTATTGATATATTTTTCACCACCGGGAGTAATATAATATATCCCATATAGTCCCTGGTTTACGTACACACTTCTTTGCGGTGCTTTCCAGCTTAAAGAAGAAATAGTTTTTGATTCAAAATCGATAGAAGTTTTTTCTTCCGGTTGCAGTACTGCAGGGGGATCTGACCAAATGACCTTATATGAAACTCCGGCCACCAGCTTGCCTGTTTTTACATCATACCTGTTATGGGTAATTATCATATTGCCCTTATCTCCTTTGTTGTATATAGTGTCATACATTTTGGAAGTAGTTCCCATCAATACGGATTCCTTCCTTAATGACCCTTCTTTAAATGAATAGCTGGTGAAATACCAGCCGGAAGCAGAGGTAGCTGGTTGAGAATGGACAGGGCTACTGAATAAAAAAATCAAAAACGATATCAATATCTTTTTGAACAATGAAACAACAGATGTTGTATAGAATGATTTATTTTTCATATGCGTAGTTTTCTGTATAAAATATTTGCTAACTGTAAAGTAAGTCAGGGATATGTTCTGTATTGATGAAATTACTCACTGTGTATAGTGATTTTGCTCACCAATTGAGCCTGCTTTTTTGTATGCAGGATGATAGTTGCTGATAGGCAGCAAAAACAGTAGCTGGGGTGTATTATTTTAGGATAATACTTACCCGGACGTGAAAACTAATGATAAGCAGAATTACAAGTATACTATTTTTCGTATCCATAGGTTCTGCAGCAGCAGAACCTATGGGTGACTGAATTAAACAGTTTTCTTCGGTGGCAGATCAAAGGCTATTGCTTCATGAGTAAAATGCCCGTTATGGGAACCATCACAAAAGGGTTTATTTTTTGACAAACCACAACGGCAGAATGAAACAATTTCCCTTCCCTGTAAATTATAGACTCCGCCGTTTCTATCCACTACTTCAAAATCGCCTTCCACTTTCAACGACCCGTTATTGTTAACGGTGATTTTTGTTTTTGACATATTGCTTTTTTAAGAAATTAATTATTTACCTGACAGAGAAATTCCGTGGCCGTTCATTCGTACTGCAATAGATTTCGAATATTTTCCTGGTTCCGGCCTTGCTCGAGATAATAAGAGTTGGCATTTTGAAATCCTCCTTCCCGGTTGCTTCACTTTTCTCCATTATAAAGAGGTCGGTGATTTCACCCGGGGTGCTTGTTGTCCGGGTGACTGAATGATAATAATATTTCTCCGTATAATTTTTAGAAAATTGAACTGTGAACAGCTTTTTAACTGTATCAAGTTTCAGTGTAACATTGGTAAGCACTTTCACATTAGTTAAACTATCCCACTTACCCGATACAAGTCCTCTTACTTTATCATAATTTTTAGTGAGTGTGAATATGGGGCCGTTGCTATAGGATTGCCCATAGCATGAGATGCTGCATATCATAACTAAACCCGAAAGAATATTTTTCATAAAAGTTCGTTATTTGACTCGATAAATATAACTCAATTAATGTTCCCCAAACATGGATTCCACAGTTGGCAAATACTGTTTACCTTCATTTAATTATGTTCACTCTCTGGCAGATTTTAATTGGTTTAGGGCTGATCCTTTTAATAATCCTATTTGTCTTTCGTATAGGCATAGTAAAAGAAGTCGTTTTGTTGCCGGAAAATTACAGGGAGCTGCTGACCAGCTACGTTAAATTTTACCGGCAACTGGATGAGGAAGCAAAAGAAATATTTGATAAAAGAGTGGAACATTTTTTATCGGCGGTGAAAATAACCGGTGTAAATGCGGTGGTCGAAGATCTTGACCGGCTTTTAATTGCATCCGGGGCTATTATTCCCGTTTTTACTATTCCCGACTGGCAATACATCAACCTGCATGAAGTATTGGTTTACCCCGGTGCATTCAATGCCGATTTTGACCAGGCAGGTTCAGATCGTCCTATTGCAGGCATGGTGGGTAGCGGGGCTATGCAACATGTAATGATCATTACCAAATGGCAGTTACGGCAGGGTTTTATAAATGAACAGGATGCCCACAATACCGCTATTCATGAGTTTGTGCATTTGATAGATAAAATGGATGGAACGATGGATGGTGTTCCAGAAATAATTTTAGAGCGGAAATACACTGCTGAGTGGAGGAATATGATGGATTCAACAATAGCACAAATGAAAAGGCATGGATCAGATATTGATATGTACGGAGCTACTAATCCCGCTGAATTTTTTGCTGTTATTTCAGAATACTTTTTTGAGCAACCCGACTTACTAAATGCCAATCATCCGGATTTGTATGCAATGCTGAACCGGATCTATAAAAAAGGGAATGACGGTTGAATGGCCCGGTAAGTGCTTATATATATTCTAATTCTTGGAAAAAATATTATTTTCTCCCGGAGCTGAATTGTTTGCCGCTGTTTCTTTTAATTCGATCCTGGTGATCTTATAATCCAATTTTACACCCCGGGAAGTTTTATTTACCGCTATAGTGGCTTCGGCTCCTGACTGTACATGATTAAAATCGATCGTTTCTGTTTTTACCACTTTCCCTTCCGGGTTCAGGTAGTTTAACTCCACCGATACTTTATCAAGCAGGTAACGGGAATCATTTTGTAAGGTCATTTTAAGATTGCGGATGCCACCAAAGGCAGCCACCGAGTATTCGTTCGCTTTCAATTGTAGTTTCGAAGAAATATTTTCAACCGATACTTTTTTTACTTCCTTTTTTTCTGCAACTGCAACCGGTTTAGTATCTGTTGTTTCATTGCTTACCGGGGTGGATTCTTTTTTAGTTACCGTATTCTTTGCCGTTGCTTCATTTTTTTGTGGAACGGATAGGTTTCTTTCTTCAGCCGGGTTTGTTGTTGTTTGTCCAATAGGAATATTTTGCTGATCATAACTTTCCGGTGTGGTGGTACTATCTGCTGCTTGTTCTTCTGCGGGAACCTCTGCAGGTGTTGTTTTTATGATTTCCGTTTGTTGGGTTACGGGTTGTGGTCTCATTTGTTCATGTCCGCCAGTGCCCCTTATCACCAGCATCATCAGGGCACCTGTAATTACCAGTCCGGCATAGAGGGCTATTTTTTTGGGAGGCAGTTTCAGCAGCGATTCCAGCATTTCGGTTTTATCTTTCGGAGTATGGTTCCTGATCCAGGGGTCTTTGCTGCCTTCGTCAGGCTGGCTATCATTGATTGAAAACTGGTTATTGAAATCATTAGTATTTACAGTACCCGGGGTTTTTGTTTCGGTTTGCCAGGCGGGACTTTCTTGTTTTACCGGGGCAGGCTCCTCCTTCATTTTAGTAAGGGATTTGTAATTTGAAGGAAGTTCAACATGCACACCGTTCTTGTGGGTACCAGCCACTGTTTCGTTTTCTACAGGAGGAGCATATTTCTCCGGTTGTTCAGCTATTGCGGGTTTAATTTCCGGCCGGTCTGCCACGTTCAGCAGTTGTTTTAGTTCCGGTATCTCCTGCGGTTTTTGCCAGCATACACTCTGGCATTCCACCCACAACAGGTCGGTAGGGAGAAGTCCAATACGTTTCAGGTCTTCCAGGCTAAGGGGAGTGCTTTCGCTGTTATTGCGCAGCAGGATATAAGTATTGTTCATATGTGTGGAGATTGCCCTGTAGAACGGAAAAATCTATGCCGTTAGTTCTAAAGGGATTGTTATTCTTTTTTAAAGAGAATGGCTCTTTGCCCTGGTGGTTGGAGGAAGTTACTTCGGGGGGCTACATATACAGGTAAGTCGTGATACTTTCATTGAAGTGACCAATAACGGATCAAGGGAAGAAAAGAGGTAAGATATATCTTGCTTTTAATATATTTAGTACTATAAATAATTGTATGAAAGTATTCCCGTTGATTGCTATCATCGTTTCTCTTTCTTTGAGTGCTCAGTCTCAGGTATTACCGGATTTTTCGTTTACCAGCACTAAAAAGGAGAATATCACTCCGGCCCGGCTGCCTGCAGACAAACCCATTATTGTTTGTTATTTTGACCCTTTTTGTGAAAAGTGTATCACACAAGCCACGAAGATCAGGGACAAGGCTGCAAAATTTTCAAATAGTACAATGGTCTATGTCAGCTGGGCAGAATTGGAGGATATGGAAGCTTTTAGAAAAAAATATTTTACCGGCATGCAAAACCTGTTTATGTGCAAGGATACAGCGTATAAATTTGACAGCTGGTTTGGATACAGCGAAGTGCCTGCTATTTATATTTATAATAAGGCCAGGAAGAAAACGGCTGCTTTTACTTCAGTTGTGTCGGTCGAAGAAATCCTGGCTGCCTGCACCAAAACTCCCTGATTATTCTGCTTATTTAAAATAGGAGGTTTGATTCTTGCCACCGGCTTTAACGATGTCCAATCTTTTTTTCATTGCCAGTGAAATAACTTCATCTTCTTTACGAGTAAAAATTTCAACCAATGCAATCAGTGTATTGATATCATTAGGGTCAATACTTTCTGATCTTTTGAAATAAGGTAATGCCTGGTCAAACAAGCCCATGATCTCGTTACGGATAGCAGTATATTTTTTTATTCCTTCCGCCGAAAAATCTTCTGGCAGTGCATTCAATTGTTGCGTAAGGATAGCAGCTTTGTTGTAATAAAGTGTACCGAGGGAATAGTTCGCATCCAGGTTTTTGGGATCTTTCAGCAGCCCTTCCGCATAGTATTTTTTTGCTTTGTCAAAGTAAGCAGTGGCTTTAGCCACATCATTTTCTTTTTGAGCGGCTTGATACAGGTTGTCATATACATTACCAAGTGTTACATAAAGACCGATATTGTCTAGTTCCTTTTTGATGGCCTCTTCCAGCCGGAC
This sequence comes from Chitinophagaceae bacterium, assembly GCA_041738795.1. GTDB lineage: Bacteria > Bacteroidota > Bacteroidia > Chitinophagales > Chitinophagaceae > JJ008. Next base: position 37,562 of record JBGSPB010000019.1, read on the forward strand.
TGTTAATGCGGTTAACCGGCCGTTTTTCAGTAAAAAGTTGATTTCAGCAAACAAGAGGCCTGTATTTTCCGGGAATTTTTTGCGACCTTCTTCGAGCATTTTCCCGGCACCTGTTTCATCGCCCAACTGCAGTTTACAATTATAAAGGCCTTCATACACTTCTGGTTTATCAGTGCCTGCTTTGTACAATTTATTGAAGTAGATCATGGCATCGTTGCAGCGATTTGCAAGGAATGCAGCTAAGCCGGTAATGTACATCTGGGATTCCAGCTGGCCCGGTTCATCAAGCAGGCTTTTTTGCCCGTTTGCCTTCAACAGGTCATGACTTTCTATTGCAGCACGAAAGGATGAGAATGATTTTTCGTATTCCTTTTCTTCATATTTGCTCACCCCGATATTGACCAGGTTTCCCTGTACTTCCTTTATACCTTTTATACAGTCTGATTTTTCGTACGATTTCTCCGAAAGCCTGTACCCGTTTTTGTATGCCTCAAACGCAACGAGGGCATCATTATCACCGGTAAAGCCGGCGTTGGGATTAATTGTTCTTTTGGCTGCATCATTTTGCAGCCGGGTATTGTATATATCACCTTTTGTGATCCAGGCTAAAGCAAGGGCCTGTGCTTCCGGTGTTTTTAGTGCCTTTTCAATCTGGTTCCTGGCTTCTTCCAATTTTGCAGCATTGCCTGAAGGATCGATATTATAAGCAGCGAGTGCCTTGCGTGCAGTATTTACCAGCGCAGTGCCATCTTGCTGGGCCGCAGAGGACAGAACAGAGAACAGGGTAATTGCCAGGGTAACCAGATTATTTTTCATCGTCAATTTTTGCTTACAATAATACAAAGAAAGGGGACATTACAGGTACTATTTTACACCAGGCACAGCATGTTATTTTTCTGAACATTGCCGGGGCGGAACAAATCCAGGTTGCCTTTGCCACAACTCATTGATTTTTCTTTTTTGAATTGTTGCTGTTGACGCTTCGAAGTTGTAGAAGCATCAGCCTGCAGGCAGGCTGATGCTCTTTGTCAGGAATAATGAATATTTCATTTACTGTTGACTGGGAAAAAGTAATTTTTTAAAAGCTGGCTCTCACACCTCCGTTAATGAGAAAAATTCCATCTGCTTTACCCAGTTTATAATAATCCATTCCGGCAGTCAAACTCCAGGTAGAACTTTTTTTGCCCTGTTCTGCCATCTTGTAAATTGTACGGGCCGGCGGAGTAAATTGGAGATAGCCATTCAGGCTGACTCCATAGCCAAATTCTGTGCTGCCAACTTTGAAAATACCCAGGGCAGGCCCGGCTTCTAATTCAATATTGCCTTTGGGACAAGGCATATAATGCCAACCGCCAAAGGCATGCAGGATTGAAAGATTATCATAATCATAAGTAAAGCCGCCTATATCTTCCTTTTTGCCCAGGAGAATATTATAACCAAACTCTGCCTGGAAACCGGAACGGATCACTTCGATGGGTTCAAAGCTTTCAACTACTGACCTGATCTTTTCAAAGTCATTATTGACATCGATTTTCTGTAATTCTTCCATGGTCACTACAAAGGGTGCCGGCGCAGCATTGTTGCCTCTTATTTTTATAGATCGTGTTAAGTCATACTGAACTTTGGCTCCGGCTCCGAAAGAAAAATTTTCTGCGCCTTTACCAATGGGAATATTGAGTATCATATCAATATTCAGCCGGCCGGAATTCTCGATCATTTCCTTGCTGACAGTACTTACGGGAGAGGCAACATCTGTAATTCTTCTTTGTGCTTGTGCAAAATGAATACTGCCGCAAAAGAAAAGCACAAACAGGAGGTGAAGTGTTTTTTTCATAAACAGTTGGTTTGAGGTTAAAGAATTATTTGCGGGCAGGAATAAATAAAGGAGGAGGGAACCGGATAGTGAGGGCTGTATAACAATAATTCCTTGCTGATGAGAATGGCTGCTGAAAGAACAGGTCCAGTCTGATATGTTTTTTAAAGATAGAAATATTTTATTATTAAAAGGCGGGTTTTGTCAAGAAAGACGAACAGGATATGGTATAGTTAAACCTGCCGTCAGGTTGCCGGGGTAGAGGGGTTATCGAACATAGCACTGCTGCTATACACACACACAACCTGTATTTGCCGGCTGTCAAATATCAGCCAGGGCATGATGTTTTTTTGTAAGACCAGCCACGGCGAATTTTTGTTTACTCTTTCCGGTCTTTATGTTGTAAAGATTTAACAGGATAAAAATTTTATTTATGAAAGCATCTGTCAAATCTGAATTTTCAAAAAAAATCGAAAGTCTGCAAACTTTTTAATTGCAAAGTATGTTTAACCTTTCGTATAAGATCTTGAACAGTTCGAAGTTTATACAGAATAGCAATTCATTATCATTTTTTAAAAATTAAAATTTTAAGTATGGACTTACCATTACTGGATATTCAATCCATTTCCAACGACAATTATGTCGCCTTTACTTTTTTCATTGGCTGTATGGCCATGATGGCGGCTTCCGCATTTTTCTTTTTTGAAATGGGAAACATGGAGAAAAAGTGGCGGACATCAATCCTTGTTTCAGGCCTTATCACATTTATTGCAGCTGTACACTATTATTACATGCGGGATTACAACCTGGCTACTGGTGAATCACCCACATTTTTCCGTTATGTAGACTGGTTATTAACCGTACCGTTGATGTGTGTGGAGTTTTACCTGATCACCAAAAAGGCCGGTGCAAAAATCAGTTTATTGTGGAAGCTGATTGCTGCCTCTGTTTTCATGCTCGTTACCGGTTACATTGGTGAAGCCATTTATCCTGCCGAGAAACAAAGCTGGATATGGGGTTTTGTCAGCAGCATTGGTTATTTCTACATCGTTTACCTTATTTGGTTTGGTGATGTAGCAAAGCTGGCAGGTCAGTCAGGTCCGGCCGTAGCTAAAGCTGTAAGATTGTTAGCCTGGTTTGTATTAGTTGGTTGGGCTATTTATCCTATCGGCTATATAGCCGGAACTGAAGGTGGTTTATTTGGCGCCAAAATATTGGAAGGGGTGTCATTGGATGTAGTGTATAATATCGGCGATGCTATCAATAAGATTGGCTTTGGTTTGGTGATCTATGCTTTGGCACAGTCTGATAAAGAATTGGTTAAAGCTTAAGCTTTCTGTACAATAGTACCTGTTCGTAAGATCAGGTACTACTGTATTTTCTTTAATATAACAGGGATGCTTCGCTACTTATTATTACTATCAGGTTTTTTGATATTGGCAGGGCACTGGCTTTTGCAGCCCATTTCTGCCAGTGGACAATTTATTCTTTTTTTATCCGGTATTCTTTTTTTGGGTATCCCACATGGGGCAGCCGATCTGCTGGTGGCCAACAAAAGTGCGGAATCGGGTAAGCAAAAATTCAATGCTTTCCGTTTTTTTGCTTTTTATATATCGAGGTTGATCATTTTTGGTGCATTGATTTATTTTCTTCCTGCCGCCGGTATAGTATTATTCTTATTTTTTGCAGCTTATCATTTTGGGGAGACTGATCTGCATTTTTTCAATACTGATTCGGTGATAGGGAAGGTACTGGTGAGCAGCTATGGCCTTGTTATATTATCAGTTATTTTACTGAATAATATGGATGAATTGCAGCAGCTGATCCAGCTGTCCGGTGTTCCTGTTGATCGGTTTCCAGTATTGAATTGGGTTGCGCAACATCATTACCAGCTTTTATCTTTATCGCTGCTCTTCTTCTTTTCTAATATCTTTTTATACTTTATACTTACCAAAGACAGCGGCACAATACCTGAACATTTTTTAGTACAGTTTGCTGTCCTTGTTTTTTTACTTTTCAATTTACCCTTATTAACAGGATTTACTTTTTATTTTATTGTATGGCACTCTGTATTATCGTTGCAGAATATTATTTTTTACCTGAAGGCGGGAGAAAAGTATTCTCATGGCAGGGTTGTAAAGCAGGTTATTTTTTATAGCAGCCTTGCTCTTATTGGTATACTTATCGTCGGGTCTCTGGGTTTTATGTTTATCAGTAACCAGGCGATCATTATTTATATTTTTTTGGGACTGGCCGTACTTACGGCTCCGCATATGCAGATCATGCATGACATGTATGGTCATCTTCGTAAACAGCGTAAAATTAGTTAGTCACAGATTAACAATGCAGACAGTCAAAGGGAAGGCCGGGCAGTGAAATAACTTGTCCCGTTTATTTCGGGATCAGCTATCAAACATTACAGTGGTATGTCCCGGCAGGGAAGCTGAACCGGAAGAATGGGAAAACTACTTGTATTACTGATCCGCCGGGTCTATTAACAATACTTTACAGCGGTTTTGCTTTTATAAGAGAAGATAATGTCAGATTTTGTATCAGCAATTATTTTCGAATCCGTACTACAATTGGTAACCTCTAAATACCCTGCTATGAAAACAGCTGTACTTACAAACTTATTTTTCGTGTTGGTTCTTACCGCCTGTTCTTCTGCAAAGAACAATATTCAAACTACGAGTGATAATACAAGCCCCGCAGCTACCATTGATCAGCCTCTTCTTGCGCCTGAACAAAAACCGTTGTCCTTAATGGATTTGCCACAGACACAGGACGGAGGATTTGTACTGAAGCCCGGTTTTTACGAAGCGGAGTTTAAAACCTATTGCCTGCAACCCGGTACCCCCGACCCGGGAGAAGGGGATGCTTACCTGCAGGGGCCGGTAACAGGCTACAGAAAAAATATCATTGAATCTATCCTGCTCAACTCAAGAGACCAGCAGGATATGGAACAAAAGAATATTCAATTGCTGCTCTGGTCAACGGTCAGTGGCGCTGATTATAACAAGCTTTCTCCTGCCGTTAAAGCCGATGCAGCCAGGTTGCTGACTCCTAAACAGATCTTTGAACTGAAAGGCGGGGTGATGGGATTGATAAAAGATGTTTCCCGGTCAACCGGTGTATTAAACGGCAACAGCGATATTAAAAAATTATTTGAGACCAGCATTGACTCGTATGAAGCGTATGAAAACATAGCCGTTCGCAGGGAGCAATCCAAAGTAATAAGGAAAGGAGTGAAATACGATCAATGGTATAAGCAGCAGGAAAATTATTATGTACGCTATTTCCCGGTGAGTTATAAAAAAGTAAGGATACAGGTATATATGCCCGAGGGTTTACCGGATGCAGACAATAAGTTGAATAATGAGTATGTCGTCTTTGATCCTACCGGTCAGCAGGCCATCCCTGCTTTTACCAATGCACAGCGGCTTGGTATTGGTGCACCGGTGATTGCTGTAATAAGAGAAATTATTAAAGTAAATAAACAAACCACACCTCCGAAGAAAGCACCCGAAAAGAAAAAGAACCCGAAAACAGGAGTTTGATTATTTGTTGCCAGGGGACATTGCAGGTAGATTACACCGTGATTAGTGGAGATACACTACAGACAACCCCGGAACTTTATTGAGACATTCCAATATTAAAGAGTAGATTCGGTTTATCTTAAGTACCCCGCCGTAATCATTACTCCGGCAGTTTGCTTTTTCATCTTTAATATTTCCCACATGCCATTTTTAAAAGCAACCCTCCGGATTTCTTTTGTATTCTTCTTTTGTTGGTCGGGTCTTTTTGCCGGTGCACAAACAGAGACGGCGTTAACAAAATACCAGAATGATAAATACCGGTTTAGTTTTTCTTACCCTGCACAATTTTTATTGGAAGTGGTAAATGATGATGAATGGATCATCCGGAATACTGAGAGAACATGGGGAATTGGTTTTAAGATAATGGACCTGCAGGGAAAGAGTTATGACAGTTATGTCAATAGTCTTTCAACAAATCTCTTTAATCAACTTGTCAAAGGGTATGGCTTATCTGCAACCTATGACGGAATTCCCTATAAGAGTCCCTATGGTAAATACCTGTTAAATGGATTCGAATTTGACTTATTTATATGCAGTTCCCCGGGTAGTGGCTCAGGGTTTGAAAAATTAGCCAACAGCTGGAGTTTATACTTAGACATTTTCAGGAAAACCAGCCATGTAAGCTTTGTGCCAGATGGTATCATTATCTATGATTTCCGATCACCTATTGATGTAGATGGTCATAAACTGACTAAACAAGTCATTAGTTCATTTGAGAAAACGGTAATATTTAAAGAAGCCATCGTTCCAAAACCAGTGGTAACAACGGTGGCCAAAAAGAAACCCGTTACAGTCACCCCGGTAGTAAAAAAACCCGTTACAGTCACACCGGTAGTAAAAAAACCAGCGACAGGAAAATTTACTGACTCCAGAGATGGCGGAGAAACTTATCACACCGTCATGATAGGCAACCAAAACTGGATGGCCGAGAATCTCCAGGTCAAAACTTTTCAAAATGGAGATGCTATCCTTAACGTAACCACAGAAAAAGAATGGGAAAAAGCAGGTAAAGAAAATAAACCTGCATGGTGTTATTACAATTTTGATTCCAGCTATAGTGATTATGGAAAACTTTACAACTGGTATGCAGTAAATGATGTAAGGGGGTTGGCAGCAAAGGGGTGGCATATACCCGCTGAAAATGAATGGGCAAAATTAATAGCAACATTAGGTGGTAAAAAAGAAGCACTTATTAAAATGAGAACTGCAAAGGGCTGGTCTGTTAATACCGAAGGCAGTAATACAAGCGGCTTTGGAGCTTTGCCCGGTGGCTGTTGTACTTATAACGGTACTTTCGGAGCTATTACAGATATCGGTTATTGGTGGAGTTCCACACCGCATTCCAGTGCCAACTGGGGAGCCTATTCCTTTATTATCGTTTATAATACAGCATTAAAAACCTGGGATATTGAAACTTTAGTCATGGATAAATTCTCGGGATATTCAGTACGATGTGTGCAAAATTGAGTGGCTATTTTTACACCGTGGGGTGTTACTTTATTCGGAACACCTGCCCGGGCGGAAGAAAAGTTGCATTACAGAACAACGCCGGGTCCAATCCGCACATAACTTGTCCCGCATTATGCGGGAAGGCCGGGCGGTGAGACATCGGATACCAAACTATAAAGTTGGAAGACCCGGCAGCGAAGAAACACTACGGACAACGGGAAAAAAAAGCTTAGTTACCACTTCTTAATTCTTCCAGTTGGCTCTGAATTTGATCAATAGCTTCCTTTAATTTGGCTATTTCAGCAGGATTTTTTTCCTTGCTCAATTTTTCTTTCAACTCATTTAATTTCATAATTAATGCACGGTCGGGTGTAGGCATAAAATAATATTTACTTGTTTAAAATAATAGTTGCAAAAATATACATTTTAAAAAAAATATATGCCTGTTTTTTGCCCTTACATATGGGGATATTCTGTTACAAATGCGGGTAGTAACAAATTTTAGTAAGATAGTCTTTAGTACATGTGGTTGGTGGAGATACTTCGACTCTTCGATAAACTCAGAGCTCTGTACACCAACCACGGCGTGAAAGCCCAACATTTATGTGGCGGGAAAAGAAAATACAGTCCTGAACTGTGACGAATGATCTTACCGGCTGTAGTGAAGTGAGATTGACGAACTACTAGCATTGTCTGTTGCGAACTTGTTCTGTTCTCTTTTATTCTTCCAGTGAAAGAATAAAAGAGAATCACTCTGCAGGGTTCTGTTCGCTACTCAACATTTACGAACGAGGAGTCTTATAATTTATGAGGTTTGTGGAGATACTTCGACAAAGTTTATCCCGATGAACATCGGGGCTCAGTACACCAACCAAGGCTTGTTGTTTTTTGTCGAACACCTGCGGCGGAGAAAGGATTCTGCGAAAGGGTTCGGTATAGCAAACAACAAAAAAAATAGTCAATAAAGGTATTGCCAGCCGGAAAAAATATTCCTGTATGATTACTAGAACGTCCGTGAATACAGAAAATAAATTTGTAACTACTAATTGCACAGTGTAAATTTAAATATCTCTGCTAAACATTAAACCTTGATTAATCCTTAAAAAATATCAATTATGGCTACAAATAAATCTTCCACCAAAAAAAAAGTGCAAAACAATATTGACGATTTACTCTTTGACCAGCTTCCTGTTAAAGCGAATTTTCCCAATCCTTTTGTGCCACAAATCCTATCCGAGGCTATTAAAATTTCCAGGATCGGGCACACTTTTACAAGGTTACCAGACATTTTTTTGCAACCTGGTCAGCCAGCACAATATATTGTTCAGGATTTCTTAATTGATCAAACAGGTTTTACAGGGGCCGCTAAAATGCGTCTTCCATTCAGTACTAATCTGAATCAATATGGTAAATACAGGATTCATTTATTACCTAAAGGCTTTAATGGTATTCGTGTAAATGTACCTGATGGAGCCGCTGTTTATTTTTCCAGTCAGCTAATGCGCCGTGCATTGATTCCTCCCGTGGGTGATTTTTATGATGCTTCAGCTGCTATTGTAAATTTTACTCAACTTTCAGCAGCAGCACCTATAATAACCTATAATAATTTTTCTATCACACATGCTACTAACAGCAGTTTTGGATTTTCAATACAGGGCCGGGTAAACAATTCCTTTAGTTTTTATGATTTAATTATGCAGGGTTCGTATGCGCCACGTCTTTTATCTCCGGCAAACGCCAGTTATAATGCTTTTAGTTATGCGCAGCCATTCGGACTGCCCGGTAATAACGGTGTTGCATTTGTTATGTTTGGGTACACTACATCTAATTCAATCGATCCGGGTCCATTTGTAAAAATATTTTGATGTTATTTTGAAGCGTTTGCGGAACACCTGCCGGGGCGGAAGGGTTGGAGTAAGGCTAAGCCACGAAGTGGTGACGACACCTCGCAGCGAAGAAAATTTATACCTAGTTTATATAAATTCTATTGATTCAATTTCGAGTTGGAACGGACCTTCCCTTTTTTCATTAGTTGAAATTCCGATTCTGAGTATACTTTCTGTTATTGATTTATCTGCTTTATTACCGGTTGGTTGACCAATCACTTCTTCCTCAAAACTATTCAGTTCCAGGGAAACGGTTTCCCATTTATTAATTTCTTTGGCGCTGAATTCATGTTTATACGCAGGCTCATACCATCTCGGGCTATTCTCCATTGTAAAAGCATATTTTTGAATGGTAGATCTGAATGTGATTTTCACTGTTTTATAGGAAGACAGGTCAAGTTTTCCGAAATTAGATTTTAGTGAAACAAAACCACCCCGGTTTTTCAGGGAAACGCTTCCGGTAAGAATAACAGAGGAACTGCCATACTCAATTTGTGCTTCAGACACTCCACCCATTACATTGTCGCTAAGGATTACCCAATTACTGGTTCTGCCTGCTGACTTTCCGAATTCTATTTTATAGGCCTTTTCAGGGAAAAACAACAATACCGGTAACAGCAGGGTTAGCAATTTCATTACATTCATTTTTAAACTAACAATCCTTGCAGAATATTGTTTGAGCTTTCCCGGACAAGCGTAAACTGGCCTGCCCTCAGTGGCTGTAGATGAAATATTTTAGGCTTCCGCAAGCGGCGGGACAAGTTGTGGCATCCCCATTATTTCGGGATCGGCTGAGAAACTATAAAGTTGGAAGACCCGGCAGGGAAGAAGGAAGAAAACACCAACCACGGCGTGTTGTTTTTTGTCGAACACCTGCAAGGGCAGAACACTACGGGTAACCAGGTTTATAACTCATGACACTGGAAGGGTAGTCCTTTTAAATTATAATAAAAGTTTTTCTATTTCTTTTGCTCCCTGATTTTAGCCAGGCCTCCACCATTCTCAACAAAGCCTCAAGTGCGAATGGTTTGATGATATAATCATCAGCACCGAGAGCTAATGCTTCTGCCCGATCAACTTTTTCGGACATGGAGGTACTGAAAATAAATGGTATTTCATTTGTCTTATCTGATTCCAGAAGTAAATGCAGAACTTCATGGCCATCCATTTCCCGCATCTGTACATCACATATGATCAGGTCAGGTAAAAATTTCTGTGCTAACTCAACTCCTTTTTTACCAGTATTGGCATCCAGTATGCTGTAGCCTTCCATTTCTAAAAATTCAATAATATTTTCAAGGATATCCAGGTTATCCTCAATTACTAAAATTGTTTTCATTTTAGTTAGTTGATGTTTCGCAGCTTTGAAAGAGTAGCATTATGAAGTTGGTTTATTTCTTGCGAAAGAATATTATGTTATTAAGGATAATTATTACATAATTCACAGATTTACCGGCTTATTTCCTGCTAACAGCGTGATGGTATTGTTTGCCGTAGTGAAAGGTTGCCTGTTCAGCAGTTGACAAAAACGGTTTTATTTCAATCAATTGGCTCCCTGTTACCCGCAGTTTCTTCTTAGAATATTACTTAATAATAAATAAAAGTTTAAATGGTTGTCATGAGTTTGCAACTCATGACTGAAAATATTCTTTTTTATAAAAACACCACATCCAGCAATCCGCATTTCTTTGTCAGTACATAATCTTTTGCACTGCTGTAAAGATAGTCTTCCGGCTTTTCTACGATGCCAGCTTCTACAGCATTATTATGAATATAACTGGTCTTTTGAAAAATAAAGGCAGGACTGTATAATTCCATCGGCTGATTGTCCTGCCGCCAGAACTGGTAGTTACTGTTACGGCTGTTCTTTTGTCCTTCTTTGATAAAGATGTCCAGCATCCACTCTCTTCTGCTTTCCTGTTTATTATCTTCTATGGCTTTGATCAGTTGTTTGCTGGTAAATTTTTTAAAATCCCGCAGCACATCACTCAGGTTGTCTTCTTTCGCTGAAATAATAAGGTGAAGATGATTGCTCATGATGCACCAGCTATGCAGGTTTAAACCTTTTTCTTTTTGGCAAAACCGGATGCTGTCCAGCACTATATCCCGGTAATCTTTTCGGGTAAAAACATCTACCCATTCTACTACGGCAAAGGTTATAAAATGAACAGCCTGCTGGTTACGGATTTTGTAGCCACCCTCACTCATGTTTTTTTGTTACTAAGATAGCAAACTGCTTTTATGCAGGATTTTTACAGCCTCGTTGAGGCTGATGGTTAGTTACAAACTAACCATAATTGTTCAAGAGTTTTTTATTTTTTGGAACACTACGGACAACGGGGGGCCGTATGTGGTATAGATACTTGCCTTCATACAAGTTGATTTTATGCTGCCTTGTATTCTTTGTTTAAAGATAACAGAAAAAGGCGCAGCCGATGATTGTGATTGGTCATGGCATCCACTTGCAGGTCGAAGAAGATACTATTTGTAATAAACAAACATGGGCATGTCGGCACTGGTTTGTGCATTGCCCTGCGCTGTGATAATATAATTACACGGACACTTAGGTGCATTGGAAGGAGTATATAACTTGGCCGCATATACTTTCACTCCATTTACGGTTTGCACTAACGTAAATGAACCCATATTTACTTTGTCATAATCACCGCAGGTTCTTTCGATCATGCTCGAAGTAATCTGCAGGTTATCGGCAATGAAGAGATGGATATAAGCAGTGTAGCCGTTCCTGGCACAGGCTGCAAATGTTCTTAATGGTCTTGTATAATCTGACGAGCCGGCATATACAGCCGGGCTGGATACGCCACCTTCTTTTACAATTAAGTCCTTATACAGGTGAGCATATTGTGAAGGGGTCATTCTGCTATTATCAGTTATTGTTTTGGGGGGCGGGTTGTTGTTGGTTGGTTTTGTTATGGGCTCTGTTTTATTTTTTGCAACAGGCGGCCCGGGTTTCTCTTTACCATATTTCTTGAAATAATTTCTGCCATCCACCCACTCATTAAATTTTGTACGGGTCAATAATTCTACCCGCAAACCTTTCAGCCAGGTAACGGTATAATTAGTATCCGCAACCGGGTGCTTTAAAGTGAAAACAAACTGGTAAACAGAATCTGCATGACTCTTATACGGAATCACATATGTCATATGTATATACCCGGGCAGCCCGGGATTGATATAGTTGGGTTTCCCTATTAATTGTTCAACAGCCGTTTTGGAAATATTCCATTGCAGATTTAATGGAATGGGGATGGTTGGAGAAAGGATATTTTCCGTATCGGTAAGGGTGCTGTGCCAGGATGCACTATAATAAAAAGGGTTGGGATTTTTTACAGCGTTGATAAACACATTGGCATTTAAAACAGTACTTAGGTTTCCGGTATCTACCCTGTATAAGATATCATACATTTCCCGGTAACCGCTTTTTGTTAGTAGTGAAACTGCAGCCCGGTCGGCTTTGGGTAATCCCAGCAATTGCGCCACGGGATGTTTGGTAATACCCAACAGGTTTTTGTTGAATAAGGCGGAACTGTCAGTAGCACCCATGTGCTGCGCCAGGGCCTGCTGACCTGCGAACAAAACAACCAGTAAAAAAAAAGGTAGCCGCTTCATAAAACAGGGATGATACCTCTAAGATAAACAGATGGTATTGGATAAGCATACCCTTGCGGGGGTATTTTACATCTTGCAGGAGTGTACCTCATAGGTTCGTTGCGGGCCATGATAAAAGCGTACCTTAACCCAACAACCGCATCTTACCACTAAAACCTTATCATGAAAAAGATCATCTTCCTCGCAGCTATTTGTTTTCAAGCTGTGTATTTACCGGCACAAACCGCAGCCGATACCATCAGGAACCTGGAGCAGGAGGAAGTGCAGGCCATATTGGCTAAGGACTCGGCCACCCTGTTACAACTCTGGGACAAAGACTACACCGTTAACTCTCCCGATAATGTGATCTATTTTGCCGGTAAGACCACCCTGGACCGGCCGGTGCTGAAACGCAACCGGACCAGTTTCAGCCGGGTGATCGAGCATATTAGCATCAAAGGCAATTTTGCATTTTCTATGGGCCATGAAATAGTGGTGCCGGCCGGTGATTCGCCGCAGACCGGAGAGATCGTAAAACGACGGTTTACCAATATCTGGGAAAAACAGGCCAGCGGCTGGAAACTGGTAGGCCGCCATGCGAATGTGATATGCAGGTAGGTAAGCTATCAGCAACAGTAACTATCGTGTTATTTCAAAATTTCATTGAAGTGAAGTTGTAAGCATGGGCCCTACATCAGAACGGTTGGTGATACGTTGACAAGCTCAGCTTCGTTGAGGCTGCCGGTTAGTCGCAGACTAACCACAACCATTCAGCATTTTTTATTTTTGGAACACTACGGACAACAGGGGCTGGAGACCGGCCATGGCAGAAATTTAGAAGGCCCGTCAGGGAAGAAAGATTATAATTCTATAAATGAGTATAATCATTGTTAAACGTAGTTAAAACTTCTACCTTGCATTTCTGGGTATAACGCTGAAGAGTATGAAAAAATTAATTACCTTCTTCCCGGCAATACTTGCTCTGTCGATTACCACAAGAATTAATTTTCAATCTGTCTTTGTTTTAAAAATTCATACGGCCTGTACAATTATTAAAGCTTGCATAATTAGCTGGATACATTGGTGGAAAAATGCTTGTGTAAAAGCAGCTTTATGTTTATGTAAAAAGCAAATTACCAGGAAATATAGGCGAAAATTTTGTTTACTTAACCTCTGAGGAAAAAAGGAGATGTATTTATGAAAATTGCTATAAATATAATACTCACATTTTGCCTGGTAGTTGCGGGGCTATCCTATTTCAGAAACATGGATCCGGAATCAACTATATCCCGTTACAGTTTATTTGGAAAAGACAAGTATAAAATTATAAAAATTGATAGTGCAGCATCGGCTGTTGAAACCATATTTGCTAAGAAGGATACCGTCGCATTGGCTAAAATACTTTCTCCAACTACACTGGAAAAACGTAGGCAGTATTTTATTGATTTGTTGCCTTATATGCCAGCATTTGCTGCGGATTTTAAGACAAGAAAACTGCTAACTGCCAGTGCTGGTTTTGCAGTATATGAGTTTAACTCTCACAAAGGAAAGTTTACAGTGGAGTTTTGCCTTGGCAGTAATGGACAATGGATGATAATGAACTTTTAAAAGCAAATAAAAATGAAACACATACTATATTTTAGATTATCGCTTAGTTTGCTGCTGGGAATTATCTTCATTACCTTTTTTTCAAACTACGGTAACAAAGTAGTGCATCCCGACCTAAACGCTATGATGTTGGGAGCTTTCATAAAACAAAACAGTAATCCTAACCTTTCAGATCCTGCTTTTAAAAACTATACTTTCTATTTTCTCTCAGGTACTACGCTGAAAGGAACGGCGGTTATTAAAGATGGCCTGTTTAAAGCCGATGATATTAGCGCTGCTGTGTATGCAGATATAGGGAATGGTTCTTTCGAAGAAGGACTGGATATAAAAGCCATTAAATATATTGCCGAAAAAGGTTTAGACTATTTGTTGTATTCCAAAGAAGGACCGGCAGAAAAAACAGTAAAATCCTGGATTGTAGATGGAGGCTATTCGGCGGATGTACCCGAAGTCCCGGCTTCGCTAAGGCATTTTTATGATCCTACAAGGACGCTTGGCGATCGTTATCTCACTGATATTGCCAACGGAAAAATTATGGGATCATTGCAAAAGTATGTGCTTACAAATCCACAGATCGACGGAGTACAATGGGCACTAGGGAAACCCGGCGAGTTTGCTACTGGTTCACAGGATCACCACTTTACCTGGGAGAGTGGCAAACTGTGGATGCAAATGGCTTTGAAAGAAACAAATAAGAAAAAGAAAAGCGAATACATGGCAAATGCATGGCGTTCGTTGGGGGAAACGCTGCATATGATTGCCGACAACGGCTGCCCTCCACATGTACGCAATGATGCACACCCCTCGCCTTTTTATAATAATAATACCTGGTTTGGTAATCCTGATCCTTACGAGGAGATGATGGATGAATTGCGCCTCAACAAGCCTGATGAATTTGCAAGATTTGGTAAAGGGGTGCCCGATAAGGATCTCAAAAACAGGTTTGCGACAATGAGTACAGCAGCTGAAATAGCACATGAAATGGCCGTGTTTACCAATTTAAATTTTGTTACCAATGAAACCATCTCGGGCATTGACAGGCACGGTACAGTAATCAGGCAGATTAACCATCCTGAAACTCCGTACAATTCGCCATTGCTGCAAAATATGACGTACAACGAAAAAGATTACACGTATAGCACCAGTAACGGAGTGAAACAATGTGCCGACCGTGACTATTTTGGAAAATCCGTACCACAAATATGCGAACCAAAGGTAACTATGGAATGTGTAATATCGCAGGCGAAAGTGCTTATTCCCAATATTATTGAAGCAGGAAAGAATGTAATAAAACTCTATATCCCAAAACTGAAGATTGAAATATTATCAGCAGAAAATAATGTTGTGAAAGGCGTGGTCAGGCATACCATTGATGCAGAATATCCAAGTGAGATTAAGTATAGCGGGGCTGTTAAAATAACACTGAAGGATAAAAATTTAAAAATTAAAAAGGAAATTGAAGTGCCGGCAAAAGATGGTTTGTTCGAATGCAATGCACTTTCTTTTGGCAATGCCGGCAACAAGGTTGTAGCCAGTATTGAATTTGGAGGGATAGCAATTCGATCAGAAAATTTCGATTGTGCATTAGTAAAAATTACCCCAGTATCAAAAGGATTGTACAGTGCGAGTATCAACCGTATTGTCATTTACGTGGAAGGATCTTTTGACAAGGAGTTGGATTGCGGTGGGTACGTTAATGAGTCCAGGGTTTGGATCGACCTGGAAACTCACGGTCTTCCTATCAGCAGCGGTTTGGGAAGTTTCAAAGGTTCAAGGCGGTGGGGTAACTACTTCGAGGAGATATCAGGTACCCTTACAGAAGAGAGTGTAGTAGAGATAAGGTATAGGGGCATTAAAGATTTTGGGTGCAGGGAACAGCAATGGGATGTGATAGTAAAAGATATCCCTCGAATAAATCCGGAAACTGAAAACTTTGCAATTTATATGCTTCGCCCCTACGAAATGAATCTGGAGCGGAACGAAGTTGACATGTCGCAACACGTACCCTTAATGAGCCTGGTTGAGACGAATATGGACAACCGTCAGTTCACCCGTAATTTGATAGAGACCTCATGGAATAGATTGGTCGTTGGCTCCACAATCATGGAGAGCCCCAAGATCCAAAAGTCTAGTGTTGTGATTATTGTGAATCGCTAAAGCCGGTAATGGATTTGCTATAGCAGGGATATCAATGAAAATTTGGTAGCCCCGACAAGAATGAGTTCGAATGAAATGATAAAGGAGCATAATCATTGGTAAACGTAGTTAAAACTTTTTTGCTCTGGTAGGTGTCCTTTTTAAATAATAATAAAAAAGGCCAGTGTCACTCTACGCAACGGAACACATAAAATGAAAGTGATGTGTGAAGACACGCATCACGGTTTTCGGTTTTACATACTACTCACAAGTTCTTTTTCCGCCCTGTTGGGTGTTTTTGAATTAAGGACACCCAATTATAGCGTTATATTTGAAAAGAATTAATGTAGGAGTTTACGATAGTGCAAGTTCAGTACACCAACCACGGCGTGTTATTATGGGCGGAACAACTGCCAGGGCTGAAGTGAAATGGACAGGTTTACTTATCTGTAATAAGTATTCTCACCAATAAACCTCCCTGGTCCAAATCCAGGTACTCCAGCCTGATGGTAAAGTTGAAATATTTTTTATCAATCGACAAACCTTCTGTTTTAAGCCGCCATGCGTCGCCTTTCACATACATTTCATACTCACCGCCATTTTCGTACTTAGTATTTTTATAGGGTACCAATGGAACACCATTAAAATCCAGCGATACAATTTTGGCTTTCCATTCTGCATAAATTTTATCAAAAACAGACGAAGGCAGGTCGTCATCAGATTTGATGGTGGCATTAAACTCCAGTTTTCCTGTCCTGTTCTCTTTTTCCAGTTTGCAATATTTAGTGCCGCTGATATTCACTTTTGAATAAAAACTGTTGTTATTGATGTCATACTCTGGTACCCCGTTTTTAAGTGTAGCAAAGCCTGACGGAAATGCCTCAAGGATTTTTAGAAACTGGTCATTCAGTTCTTTACTGGCCTGGGCTTGCACAGTAGCTGAAAAGACCAACGATAAAACAAGCAATACAAATCCGTTGATTTTAATAATAGCTTTCATTATAAATTGTTTATAAATTATTTACCTGCTATAAATATATGTTTTATTAATAATTTACTCTCATGCCCGGGTGAGGCCGGACGGTAAAACAACTTGTTCCTGTTCATTCGGGATCGGCTGAGTAACTATAAAGGTTGAACATTTGGAGGGGAGGGCAAACTGCTTTTTGGTTGGTTTTTACAGCCTCAAAGAGACTGATGTTTAGTCGCAATATTTATCCCGTACAAACGGTCGGGACGAAGCATAAGCATTCAGCATTTTTTATTTTTTGGAACACTATGGACAACGGGACATAAAATGAATCAAACAAATTAATCCTTGACGCAACGAACAGAGAACCCGTTTTTCTTGTCGAAATCGGGGCTAGGTTTAACTTTGCCATTGGCGTAGGACAGGATACGCATCCAGGCAGTTTGTGGACTGGCTGGTGAACTGCTCTCCGTAGCAGTCCACCAGTAACCGTTTAGAAAAACATTGCTGAATATTTCATCTCGGCCTCGTAAGCCACCCGGCAGCGCAGTAAAGCCGCTACTATCCGTAGCATATTTATTGGGAGACCTCCAATTAAGCAGTCCGGCTTCCTTCATTTTTCCGCCAGCTGTATCTATACCGCCCAAAGTTGTCGACAGTGTAGTCCACTCTGCATCGCTGGGTATATGCCAGCCATTAGGAGCCAAACCTCTGGGGTCATTTACTGCATACCAATTATAAAGTTTTCCATATTTGGCACCCTGGGTTGAATCATTATTATAATAACACCAGGCACCTGTTGTTAGCCCTGCCCATTTAGTGGGGTCAGTAACCTGGGGTATGCTGTCGCCGTTTCTGTATTTTGTAACATCCAGGTTCTTACTCATCCATTTTTGGGTGCCGATGGTAACAAAACTATATGGCAGTGGGATAGAAGCTGTACCTCCGATCAAATTTGTCCAGGTTGTTCCATTAAAAACCTGTAATTCTCCAGATGAACCGCAGTTGGTGCACCATATTATTAAACCAGCTGCAGGAGCAACAATAGAATCTCGTTGGGCGGCGGTCATTCGCGGAGGTAAGAGCCCCTTTGTTGTACTGTTTACATCCAGTACCGCAGAGGGTGCAGGTTCGTTTTTACCAATACTTACATTGGTGCCAATGTTTACATTCTGGGCCATGCCAGATATCATGAAAGATAAAAAAGACAAAATTATTACTACTTTTTTCATAATGGTGTAGTGTATGTTATTATTAAATATATATATACTTTTCTTCTTATGGAAATTTTATGCAATGGAAGCTAACACTTCAAATTTATACTCTAAGGCGCTATGGCAGAAAAAGTACACCAACCACGGCGTGAACACTACGGACGACTGAGTCTAACCTTGATCATATATGGTATTTACCATTATAGGCATATCTTTGTTTACTTTTATTCTGGTTGTACAGTTACTGCTTCTGATAGAATAATATAAAAGAACGGGAAGAAATACTGTGCAGCCAAATAAATAATTCTCTAACCTTAAATTTAATTCTATGCCGAAAAAGACAGCTGAACCCAGGAAGAATAAGCCTACTAAAAAGAAAAGCTCAGCACAGAAGAAAGCGAATCCAAAGAAAAAACTACGGTAACGTCAAAACAGAGAGAGCCCGGTGCACAGCGTCGGGCTTCTTTTTACTCCGTTGTTGGTGTTTTTGATCTGTAGATATTTTTAAAATTGAGAGGAGGTTTTAATGCATGTGGTTGGTGGAAGAAAACACCAACCACGGCGTGTTGTTTTTTGGGAAACACCTGCCGGGGCGGAAAAATATAAATCAGGCCGGTGAGACTATTATTATTTTATGGTAGATTGCTGCTTTATGCAGAAACTTCAATCGAAAATAAATGAGGTAATAATTTTCTTCAGTTGCCTGCGGCCTTCACTATTATTATTCCTTAAAAATGATCCGTTGAGGATGGCCGGGGCCACCGCTTTTTTTGCCACGTTTGCATTGCCACCCATTATTTTTTTATTAGTACAATTGTTTGGGTTTTTTATCGGCCGCAGAAATATGGGCCAGGAATTAATGGAAGGCATCTCCGAAGTGTTGGGAAAGGATGGTGCCGACCAGGTGAGGCAGGTGATAAGAAGTATCCGGGGATTTGACGACAAGTGGTATATCATTTTGGTTGGTGTGCTTTTTCTTTTTTTTGTGGCTACTACCTTATTCATTGTAATTAAAGATTCGCTGAACCAGCTATGGCAAATCAGTATAAAAGAAAAGCCGGGTTTTTTATTTACACTAATTGTACGGTTACGGTCTTTTGCTGTTATACTTTTTGTTGGTGCTTTATTCCTTGCTGATATTTTTTTTCAAAGTGTTGAAGCTATGGCCGGGAATTATATTAATATTCTTTGGGCGGGTGCCGGTAATTATTTCACCAGTTTTATCAGTGAGGTGATAGGTATCATTATCATTTCGGCCTGGTTTGTTGTCTTATTCCGTTTTATTGCAGATGGAAGACCATCGTGGAAAGCATCACTCGTGGGCGGTGTGTTCACCAGCATTTTGTTTGCAGCCGGTAGAGAAGTGCTGGCAGCATTGCTAATCAATAGCAACATCAGTAAGCTTTATGGAGCCTCGGGCTCTTTTGTATTGGTATTACTATTTGTTTTTTATTGTTCTTTTATATTGTACTTCGGAGCTTCTTTTGTGGCCGTATATGCTGCGAAAAAGAATTGGCCGATACAGCCTACTGCTAAAGCGTATGCAACAGAAGAGGTGAGTGGTGAAAATGAAGACAAGGCTTGATTATAACCTTTTCCCAAGCGAGTGTCAGATGGTCTCGCCATAGGCGAGATGTGTTGGCTTTGTGGCACTCGTCGTACTACGGAGTTATATTACAAATTAACGCCACTCCGCACATATAGCCGGGCTGTAAGACATCGGCTGAGAAGCTATAAAATTCGAAGACCCGGCAGGGGAGAAGGTTGTTATTTTGTGCAGAACAACTGCGGGGCGGAAGTGAAATGGGCTGGTTTAGTTATCTGTGATAAGTATTCTCACCAATAAACCTCCCTGGTCCAAATCCAGGTACTCCAGCCTGATGGTAAAGTTGAAATATTTTTTATCTATTGACAGTCCTTCTGTTTTAAGCCGCCATGCGTCGCCTTTCACATACATTTCATACTCACCACCGTTATCGTACTTAGTATTTTTATAAGGCACCAATGGAACTCCATTAAAATCCAGCGATGCAATTTTGGCTTTCCATTCTGCATAAATTTTATCAAAAACAGACGAAGGCAGGTCATCATCTGATTTGATGGTGGCATTAAACTCCAGTTTTCCTGTCCTGTTCTCTTTTTCCAGTTTGCAATATTTAGTGCCGCTGATATTCACTTTTGAATAAAAACTGTTGTTCTTGATGGCATACTCTGGTACCCCGTTTTTAAGTGTAGCAAAGCCTGACGGGAATGCCTCCAGGATTTTTAAAAACTGGTCATTCATTTCTTTACTGGCCTGGGCTTGCACAGTAGCTGAAAAGACCAACGATAAAGCAAGCAATACAAATCCGTTGATTTTAATAATAGCTTTCATTATAAATTATTTATCTGCTATAAATATATGTTTTTTAATAACTCACTCTCATTCCCGGGGGAGGCCGGACGGTAAGGCAACTTGTCCCGGTTCATTCGGGATCGGCAGAGAAACTATAAAGTTAAAAGAACCGGCAGGGAAGAAGTAAGAAAACACCAACCACGGCGTGTTGTTTTTTGCGGAACACCTGCCGGGGCTGAAAATATACCCCGAAAGGGGTATTGAAGCTGTCGGTTTTATTGTATAGAATTGTAGTAAGACCACCGAACTTTTTTATTTAACTTTTTAAAACAAAAGGAGGACCAAGCAATGACAACCGACAATAACATTAAACAGCAACTTCCTGAAAAGGCAAGTCTTCCAATTACCAAAATGAGTGACCCAGGTATGGAAATGGGTTCTTCAGAAGATTCCACAATAATCCAGGTAAACTTTTCAGGCCGGACTCGTCCAAACAGAGAGTGGCCCCCTGTAGTAAGAGTACCAAATGGCTATGGCTTTTATTGGCTTCGGGCTACTAATCATGGATGGACAGATAATGTGGATGCTAGAGGTCCGGGAGAGTTTCCCCGCCCATTAGAAGGATTTGATTTTGAGAATAAACATCAGTACATATATGGTGCCAGGAGGGCACAACTGGTAGCAAAGGCCGGTGATGTGTATGTTGCGTATGAGGCTAGTGTGGATGAAAGCAGAGGGGGGACTTCATATTATGCAAACAGAAGCGGAGCTGACTGGGATCTTTATTTTTATTTGAACGATCGCATGGACGGCTTTAATGGGGACACCGATTTCTATTTCGACAACGGCGGCAGTGCAAACTGTGATATTGTGGTATTTCGCCTATCATAGGTGGCTGGGAAAGGGTTGATACATTCTTTGCACTATTATTTATTTTAAGTCCCGGTGTATGAGATTTGCATCGGGACTTTTTTAAAATTTATAGTTCCAGTTTTTTTTAAAGATATTGGTTAGTCGCAGACTAACCACAGCCATTCAGCATTTTTTATTTTTGGAACACTACGGACAACGGGGGACACAACTTATCCCGTTATTTTTGCGGGATCGCCTGTGAAGGTTGGGGAACACTCGGCAGGGAAGAGGGAAGAGAACTCTTAGTAACTTTACTTACTTTGCATTCGGTTTTCAAAAGTTACTTACTAATGCCAACAAATACAATGTTTGAATACGGTGAATTTGTCGATAATCTAAAAATCGAACTTAATTCTTACAAAACGACTCCAAAAAAATTATGGAGTATATCCGCTAACCGTTATGTAAATGGTTTTGCAGAGGAAGAGTTACGACGCCTTGTTAGTCTTGAGAAAAGGAGAAATGATGGAGTTTTTTTTACAGATAGTTTCCTTGCAGAAAAAGTGCTTGAAATACTTAAGCCTACTTTCAACGATCAATCAGTTATTTATGATTCATCATGTGGAGCCTGTAATTTACTAATAGCAACTTCAAACTATTTTCATAAACATGGTATTCAGCCAGCTAAGAAAAACTACCTCCTCGGCACTGATATTCATCCTGAATTTTTGGCAGCAGCCAATTTAAGAATGTTAATGAATAATCTGTTATTACTTTCTGGTAAAACTAAAAACATATCAAAGCACAAGAAAGGTTTCTCAGTATTAAATAAAAATGGATTAGTTTCCAACCAATTTTATAAAACTGCTACCCATATTTTTATAAATCCTCCGTTCGACCAAGAGAGATTATATGAAAAATTACAATGGGCTTCAGGTAAAGTCTCAATGGCAGCAGTATTTATAGAAAAAGCAATTTTATTTACAAAGCCTGGTACAATTATAATGGCAATTCTTCCAGATGTTTTAAGAAGCGGCACCCGTTATCAAAAATGGAGGAATATGCTGGATAAACATTGTATAATAGAAAAAATAGAACTTCTTGGACAATTTGATGAATTTGCCGATGTAGATGTTTATGCAATAAAACTTGTAAAAAGGAAACAACCTACTGAAAAAGTTGTAATTAATGTAACCGAAAATACTACCCAAAAAACCTTGAAAGATATTTTTGATATATGTGTAGGCCCCGTTGTTGATTACAGAGATAAAAATGAAGGGCCTCTCAGACCCTATGTTGTAAGCCGTGGGCTTAAAAGCTGGTCTATTGAAAAAGAAATATGCCTAAAAAGAAAAAATACAGGCAAAAGTTTTAAAGGTCCGTTTGTTGTTATTAAAAGAACTTCTAGAGCTACTGATACAAACAGAGCCATGGCAACAATAATCAATACAAAAGAATCTGTATATGTAGACAATCATCTTATTATACTAAAACCAAAATCCAAAAAGTTAGCAACCTGTAAACTAGCAATCGAAGTTTTAAAAGATAAAAAGACAAATGACTGGTTAAATCAAAAAATTAGGTGCAGACATTTAACAGTCAAAATAATTAGAGATATCCCAATTCTGAATTAGAACCTAAACATAAATTGCTTATCAAAGAATATTAAAATCTATTACTTACGAATTTCTGTTAACTTATACGGTCTGATCTCTTTTCTTAATTGCATGAGGTTTAATATTTTATCCAGGATTTCTAACGTTTTTTTCATTAAATCCTTATCATCAACTTGAGTCAATAACTCCTTTAAGGATTTTCGTATTTGTTTCTCTTCAATATTAAGCTTATTCTCTCTTCTTTCATAAATCAATTGAGGCCTATTCAAATAAAGTCTTTCAATCACATAGTTTGCAGCAATATTTAATCCTTCAATTTTAAACCCTTTTTTAAGTTCAAAAATTTTGGAATAATCAACTTTGCTAGGGTCTGGATAACACGGAAAATTCAACTTCTCATCTGGCTCTGCAGGCCAATCGTCCCTTTTAAATCTATTACAAACAGGGCAGGCGTAAAATAGATTACATATGTCCAGTACAAGTTTTTTAAACTCTTCTTTCGATTTTGGCCTATAATGATCAATATGGTAATGATCAATTCCGCCCCAAGGAGATTCATGAATTGAATAATAAACACACTGATGATAACATTCAGCAGCAATTTGTTCTTTCCACTTTGTATAGTCGTTTCCTTCTGGTTGATTTTTCTTATCTTTTATAATAAGTTTCCAATTCATTTATTGCCTATTTTTTTAATCAATTCATCCCTTAATGTTTTAAGTTCATTAACTTGTTCTTCATATTCGTTAAGCCAACTTTGACGATCATCAAATCCAGTTATTGGCAATTGAATTGCTGTTTGTAGAGCTTTAATTCTCTCAAGTTTTTCAACCGATATATCTCCTGAAGCAATTTGTTGTGATAGCTCTGTTAATTCACTTAAAATAATAGAATTTCTATCGACAAACTTAATTGCTGCTCGTAGCATCACTGGAACATATTTTTCCGAGGCTTTATAAAAATCCTTCCTACTAATAACTTGGTCATATTCACTGAAAACATTTTGAACATCTGCATCATTAGAAAAACTAGTAACTGTGTAAATTGGCAAATCTTTAAATCTTTCTCTAATTTTACTTACAAGATTATGACCCATGTAATCAACAGTTTTCCCTTCTTTATTAGATTGATCATTTAATTTCTCATCAAGAATTAATACACTAACATTCTCACTCAAAATGTATTCAAAATAATCTTCAATATTTTCGAAAGGAAAAATGCAAATAACACCAAAATCTTTTGCATTAAGCTTTTCAAGCTCAATTTCAATATTTGATTGAACTGTTTCACTTTGTTCATTGTTATCATCTACAATCAAAAAATTTTGCATAATTATTCTTTTGGTAACCAGATTTTAAATATAGCGCCTTTCAAATTGGGATCCGAATCAACTGATATTTCTCCAGACAATTCATCAACAATTGATTTTATTATAGTTAAGCCAAGGCCTGTCCCAACGCTTTTACTTTCATTTGAGCCAATTGTTTTAGTTGAAAAAAGTGGTTCAAATATTTTTTTTGCAAATAACTTTGCCACACCTGGCCCAGTATCTGAAACTGAAAAATAAAACCCTTTTTGTTCATTTTTATCTTCAAGATTAACATCAACAATAACTTTTCTTGCTCGTTTAGATAACAAAGTTGCTGTATATGCATTAGTCAATAAATTGACTAATATAGATTCAATATCCATT
Source organism: Chitinophagaceae bacterium (assembly GCA_041738795.1). GTDB lineage: Bacteria > Bacteroidota > Bacteroidia > Chitinophagales > Chitinophagaceae > JJ008. The sequence continues at coordinate 62,339 of JBGSPB010000019.1, forward strand.
TGATAAGTCCTTGCATATAGATTTGCTCCATTTACTTTTATTTCTATTGATGATGCTTCAAATGCCGGCTTAAGTTCTTTTACTACACTTTCTAGAGTGTTAAAAATTTGTACTCTTCTTTTGCTGCGTTTTTCTTTTTGAACCCTTGTTAATGCATATGCCCCCCACGCAGCAACTTTTTTAGAATGTTTTACAGATTTTTCTAATTCAAAAATTGCTTTTTCAACATTAGGTGGTATTTTTTTTAAGTATTTAAATGCTGTATTTGCTGAACCTTGAAATTGAGTTATCGACCCCTCAGTTTCATGTCCAAAAACAGCGGAAGAGATACCCATAGTCGCAAGACCACTTAATACTCTTTGCCATGCAAGTAAATCAGAAATTGTTGAGTCTACATCTTCAGAAATAGCGTCTATTTTTGAAATTGTCCTAACTATTGGCTTTAAAAATGATACAGGTTTTACAGATTCTTCATTTGTTTCAATTTCCTCTTTAATAGTATTCAAATCGTCTTTTACAGAAAATAGTTGACCTTGAATTTTTTCAGCCTCTCTCTGTCCAGGAGTTATTGCTTTTTGTTTTTTCGTTTTTTCTATAATAGGGAAAATACTTGATCTATGACTTTCCAATAATCTAATTGAAGCCATAACAAAATCTTTCATATCAAAAAAACCTTCAGATTCAACAAATCCTTCTCTCGCAGCACTATCCATTAACTCTAAATTATTATCTCTTGTAATAAACACAGCACCTACTAATTGATATGGCGATACAACATAATCCGACCTCCCTGCTCCTGACGGACTTTTCGATTTCCTATCCCCTAGTCCTAACCAATCATAACCCAATTGGGCTTTAGGAAAACCATAGGGTTTTACAGCTATACTATCTCTATAAATCTTGACACCATTATTGTTGTCTAGAAAATCTTTTAAATCTCCTAGCTTAAAATCTGTACCTAAAACAGACGCTCCTTCTCGGATAAAGAATAGAAGTTTAACTTCTACTGGTCCACATTTTAAAGAATTATCACTAATATCATCAAACTTTATTTTAGAATAAAACTGATGCAAGGTAATTGTATCAACAATCTCTTTTTTTGAATATTTATCTTTTATTGAAAAATAAACATCATCTGTGCCATCAAACACTGTTGAAAGTTCTATTTCGGCAGCTTTAAAAAATTCTACATTTACAGGTTTTGAGTATTCAGGAGCTATATCATTATTTAATTCAATACTAAAATCTTTAATTTCTTTAAACGGAGGTGTCAAAGCTGACAATTCATAATAAAGATTTTCAATATTTAACCGACTCCAAACTTGTCGCAAATTTGTAATCTTAATCTCTGTACCCGAAACACTTTCTTCCCCTTCTTTATCAGGTATATTGATTGAATCAGGAGAAATAATTTCCACATCAATATCAAACACATCTTTATCGTCAGAATCAAAATCATCCCAATTAACTTTTAATCCAATAATTCCATCCTTTTGAGTTTTAGAAATCAATTCAAGATTTGCTCCCAACCGATCTGTTGAAATCCGACCAATTCCTTTTTCACCTGTTTTCCTTCTACCTAATTCACTAACTTTTGATTTTCTTTTATTTGAAAAACCTATTTTTAACCAAAAATTAATTAATTGTTCTTTAGTCATTCCAAAACCATTGTCTGCAACACGGATTTGTTTTTTTTCGCCTTTACTTAGCACTTCAACATCAACTTTAAAAGCATCTGCGTCATAACTGTTCTTAACTAATTCAAGTAATGCAGTAGTATGATCCTTAATACTATCTCTTCCCAAATGAATAAGAGTTTTTGCGTCAATAGAAAACCTCTGAAATTTTGGGTCAAGTTTTGAAAGATCAACTGATAATTTAAAAATAGCTCTATAATCAGGCTTTTCAGCCTTTAATAGAGCTTCCATTTCTTTTATTATTCTTTCTTCAATATTATTACTCATAAAATAATTGAAACGAATTTAGCAAATATTATACAATGATTTGAGTAATAAAAAAGTGTAATTATTAGAATCCATTAAAGATATTATTAAAATGATCAATAGCGAACAGAACGTACAAGAGTGCGACGCAACAGACGATGCCATATGCACTAGGGCAGGTTACATAATTTTCCAATTCATCACCCTTCGACATCCTTCGATAAACTCAGGATGACAAAGGGGCTACAACCTTTCAAATCCTTAACTTTGCCGCCTTTAACGAATATTCGATTCTAAACAATCTAATCCCCCTTCAGGGGTACGGGGCTCATGAAATATCACAACGAAATAGCAAGGCGCAAAACATTCGCCATTATCTCTCACCCGGATGCGGGTAAAACAACGTTGACGGAAAAATTCCTGCTCTTTGGCGGTGCCATCCAGGTGGCCGGTGCGGTCAAGAGCAATAAGATCAAGAAGCATGCGACCAGCGACTTTATGGAGATAGAGCGGCAACGGGGTATCTCCGTGGCTACCTCGGTAATGAGTTTTGAATACAACAATGTACTGATCAACCTGCTGGATACTCCCGGTCACAAGGACTTTGCAGAAGATACCTACCGTACCCTCACGGCGGTGGACAGTGTGATCCTGGTGATTGATAGTGTGAACGGGGTGGAAGCACAGACCCGCCGCCTCATGGAAGTCTGCCGTATGCGGGATACTCCCGTTATTGTTTTCATCAACAAAATGGACCGGGACGGAAAGAACCGCTTTGACCTGCTGGAAGAAATTGAAAAGGAATTAGCCATTCACCTGCACCCGATGACATGGCCCATCAACAGCGGTAAAGAATTTAAAGGCGTATATAACCTGCACGATAAAAATTTATTGTTGTTCACCGCGGGTACCAAAGGTGCAGAAGAGGGAGCCATTCCTATTTCGGACCTGCATGACGAAGTGGTAAATGATAAACTGGGAGAGAAGGATGCTCACCAGCTGCGGGAAGATGTGGAACTGGTGGACGGCGTACATGGGCAACTGAAGATACAGGACTACCTGGATGGAAAAGTGGCGCCGGTTTTCTTTGGCTCGGCCATCAATAACTTTGGCGTGAAAGAAATGCTGGACACCTTTATCCGCATTGCACCTACACCCCGGAGCCGGGAAACAACGGTGCGTCCCGTGGATGTGGAAGAAGATAAGATGAGCGGCTTTGTTTTTAAGATACATGCCAACCTTGACCCCAAGCACCGGGACCGTATCGCTTTCTTCCGGGTTTGCTCCGGTAAGTTTGAACGCAATAAATATTTCCATCATGTGCGCCTGGATAAAGATGTCCGTTTCAGCAATCCTTATTCTTTTATGGCCCGTGATAAAAGCATTATCGAAGATGCTTATGCCGGTGATGTGGTGGGTCTGTTTGACACCGGTAATTTCAAGATCGGTGATACGCTGACCGAAGGCGAAGATTTTTTCTTTACGGGTATTCCTTCTTTCTCCCCGGAGATCTTTAAAGAAGTGGTGAACAAAGACCCGATGAAGACCAAACAACTGGAAAAAGGTTTGTTGCAATTGACGGATGAGGGAGTGGCGCAGTTGTTTACCCAGTTTGGTGGTAATAAGAAGATCATCGGTTGTGTGGGAGAACTGCAGTTTGAAGTGATACAGTACCGCCTGCTGCATGAATACGGCGCCTCAGTGGTGTTTAATACCTTGCCTTTTTATAAAGCTTGCTGGTTAACTTCTAAACATGCTGCCAAGCTGCTTGATTTCTCCCGTTTCAAACAGGCCAATATTGCAGAAGATAAGGATGGGCATATGGTGTACCTGGCACAGAGTGAGTGGTTCCTGAATACGGAACGGACGAATAACCCGGATATTGAGTTTCATTTTACCAGTGAGATACATAAATAATAAGGTCTTTTACTTTTTTGTCTTGACACAAAAAAGTAACAAAAAAGGTCAAGGCTTCAAAAAAATGGCTAAAAATTATTCCGTAATCCTAAACCCGGCGAACTCGCCGCTAAATTTATTTTAATTCAACAAACTGCCGGCTCAAACAACGCCGGCTTTTTAACGGCTTACTTCATAATTTTTTTAACGCCATTTTTTTTAGGCCGTGCTTTCATATTTGAAAATCTTTACCTTTCGAACTGTATGGAAATTATTTTTGAAACAGAACGGCTTATAGTCCGGCAGTTCACCACTGCTGATTATGATAATCTTTTCCTGTTGCATGGTAACCCGGAGGTGATGCGGTATATCCGGCCTGTAAAAACAAAAGTAGAAAGCGATGCTTTCCTTGATATGGCATTGGTAACGTATGCCTCTTCGTACATGGGCCGCTGGGCGGTTGATGAAAAACTTACCGGGAACTTTGTGGGCACTTTTGTTATTGTTCCCATCCCTGATGATACAGAGAAAATACAATTGGGCTATTCATTTACCCAGGATAACTGGGGAAGGGGATTTGCCACCGAAGTGACGAGGGCAGGATTGGATTATTTCCGGAATAATACCCCGCTGACAGAAATATATGCAGTAACAGAATCTCCAAACATCGCTTCGCAAAAAGTTTTATTGAAGGCCGGGTTTTCTCTTTACGGCAATAAGATGGAAGGAGAGAAGGAATTGGTTGTGTTTATTGTAAGAAGGTAAATGCTATCATTTAAATTGTACTCCCGTATAATTATGCGGTGTTATTTTCTTCAATTCCTTTTTTAAAATTTCACTGACCTTCAGTCCTTCGATAAATTTATGAATTGCCTTCTGGTCAATTTTATTATTACCCCTGGTAAGCTCCTTTAATGCCTCGTAAGGATTAGGATAATTCTCACGGCGTAAAACAGTTTGAATTGCTTCAGCTACCACTGCCCAGTTATTATCGAGGTCGTCATAAATTTTAGCATCATTGATCACCAGTTTATTCAGCCCTTTTTCAATGGAGCGGAAGGCAATCAATGTATGGGCAAACGGCACACCAATATTTCTTAATACAGTGGAATCAGTTAAGTCTCTTTGTAATCTTGATACAGGCAATTTGGCAGCAAGATGTTCAAAGATCGCATTGGCCAGGCCAAGGTTGCCTTCTGCATTTTCAAAATCAATAGGATTCACTTTATGCGGCATGGCCGATGAACCCACTTCTCCTTTTTTGGTTTTTTGCGTGAAGTATTCCATGGAAACATAGGTCCAGGTATCGCGGCAGAGATCAACCAGTATATTATTGATCCGCTTCATGCAATCGAAGTGAGCAGCAAGGCTGTCGTAATGTTCTATCTGCGTGGTGTATTGCTGCCTGTTCAGTCCCAGGCTTTGTAAGAATTCATTGCCAAATTTTATCCAGTCTGTTTTAGGGAAAGCCACATGGTGTGCATTGAAGTTGCCTGTAGCCCCGCCAAATTTTCCGCTGAAAGGAATGCCGATGAATTGTTCTATCTGGTTTTCGATCCTCTCCACAAATACCATTATTTCCTTACCCAGTTTTGTAGGGCTGGCCGGTTGTCCGTGTGTATGTGCCAGCATGGGAATATCTTTCCAGTTGCTGGCCAGTATTTTTAATTCCGTATTGAGGTTAAGTAATGCGGGCAGGTATTCATATTCAATGGCATGTTTCCACGATAAGGGAATAGCAGTATTATTAATATCCTGCGAAGTAAGTCCGAAATGTACCCATTCCTTTGCAGTGGCGGCACCGGATTTCTCCAACTCGTTTTTAAGAAAATATTCGACCGCTTTTACATCATGGTTAGTGGTGAATTCAATTTGTTTGATCTCCTGTGCATCTTCCGGTCCAAAATCCTCAGCCAGTTTACTAAGGTGTTTTAAAGCTTTACCGGGAAGTTTGAAAAATTTCTTCTTTTCGAGAAAAAGGAGGTATTCAATTTCTATCAATATCCTGTATTTCATCAGTCCATATTCAGAAAAATATTCATCCAGGTGCTGTACTTGTTTGCGATAGCGGCCGTCAATTGCTGAAATGGAGGTGAGAGCTGTAAGTTCCATGATTATGTTTTATAGACGAATTGAGTTCCTTTACCTTTGCCCGCAAAAATAACCCAATTGGATAAGATTCGTGTCGGCATTGTCAACTACCTTAATACCAAACCATTGATCTATGGCCTGGAAAAACCGCCCATTTCCAACCAGATAGAGCTGGTGGGTGATTACCCGGCCCGGGTGGCTGAAATGCTGTTGAAAGGTGAAATTGATGTGGGGTTGATACCGGTGGCGGTTATTCCCCAGTTGCCTTCGTACCATATTGCAGGAAATTATTGCATTGGTACGGAAGGTGAGATCGCTTCCGTGGCCTTATTCAGTGAAGTGCCGATGCAGGAGATCGGGCAGGTGTACCTCGATTATCAAAGCAGAACATCGGTAGCGCTGCTGAAATTCCTGATGAAAGAATATTGGGGCATCAGTCCGGCAATCATCCAGGCAGAGAATGAGGATTACCGTAGTCTTATAAAGGGAACAACTGCCGGTTTGGTGATCGGTGACCGGGCCCTTGAACAGAGAAAGATCTCTACTTTTATTTATGACCTGGGTTCTGAATGGAAAAAAATTACAGGATTGCCCTTTGTGTTTGCGGCCTGGGTAAGTATAAAAGAACTGCCGGCTGAGTTTGTCCGGCTATTTGATGAGGCTAATGCGATGGGGTTGGAGCATATTGATGAGATAGTGGCCGAAAACCCTTCAGGTTTATATGATCTGCGAAAATATTATAACATGCATTTGAGTTATCATCTTGACGAAAGGAAAAGAAAAGGCATGTTGCATTTTCTGGAAGTGATCAGTGAAAAATAGTTTTTGTAGATTCACCATTTTGATAAAATAAGCAGCAGTTAAATGAAAAAGATCATCAGGCGTTTTTTAAACCGGTTCGGGTACGATATTGTTAAAACAGAGAATTGGTTTGCTTCAAAAAGCAGTATAGAAAAAACTGTTAAGGTGGGCAACTACCAGGTGCTTATGCCCGGTAACAATCCGTTGTTACATACTTATACTATTTACCCGGACTTTAATAGCAACCTGGGAAGGCTGGCTGCTGCCATGGCAATAAAATATCCCGGTATGACTGTTTTGGATATTGGTGCCAATGTTGGCGATACGATCTCTATTATTAAATCAGTTATTGATATCCCGGTCATTGGTATAGAAGGCGATCCGGTCACCTTTCAATACCTGGAGAAAAATGCCCGGCAGTTTAATGATGTAAGTATCGTCAATACATTCCTGGGTGAAAAGAAGCAGGATGTAAAAGTGGATTTGGAGAAAAGTGGCTGGAACACGACGGTAAAACCAGCAGCTACAGGAGGAAAAACTATTTCCCTCAATACAGTGGATGAAATATTAAGTGAGGAAAGATTTAAGAACAATGTAATAAAGCTTTTAAAGACTGACATTGAAGGCTTCGATACCATTGTATTACGTGGTTCATATGATATAATTAAAAAGTATCAGCCTGCTTTATTCTTTGAGTATAACCGTGAAAATATGCTGGCCATCAAGGAAGAAGGGTTGTCCACCATTCTTTCTTTTGCCCGGTACGGGTATGAAAAGATTGCTTTTTTTGATCATAAGGGACGATTATTGCTGGCAACATCAATGAAAAATACAGGTGAAATAACCAATCTGCATAATTACCTGGCCGGTGCCAATAACCTGTTGGGCCATCTTGATATTTGCATTATCCACCAACAGGATGATACAGTAGGTGATGATTTTATAACCGGTGAGGAAAAATATTGCGGGTATTGATAAACCCTTGTTCCGGCTGGTAGTTAGCTTGCGGCTACCTTCAATTCAAAAGTATAGATTCTGGGGCTTGGCTTGTGATAAGAAGTTTGCATTATTTTATTCCAGGTATTCTCTTTTAATTTATGGTATCCCATCAACAATTTTATTATCATCCTTTTTACCGGGTTCATGTACGTAGTACCGTCAGGATCGATGAATTCAATATTTTCAAAACCGGCCGCTTTTAGAACATAAATACATGATCCGGCAGTGAACATTATATTGTGCGTAAAATCCTCATAACGCCAATAAGCCCCGGTATAGGACTGGGCATTGGGAACCATCAACAGGAATACACCGCCTTCTTTCAGCAGATTTTTCCTGATATGTATCAATGTGTCAATGATCTTTTCTTTATCAACATGTTCCAGGACATGGCTCATCACAATCCGGTCAAATCTCATACTATCAGTGACCAGGTAGTCCCGTATATCGTTTACTTTTTCAACCGACAATCCATTTTTCTTACAGGCAAGAATGGCTTCTTCATTGATGTCAATACCATGAAGATTTTTAAAGCCTTTGCTGTTAAGATGGTTTAGCATTTGCCCCAAACCGCAACCAATATCAAGAATATTCAGATCATGGTCAGTTTCTTTGAAATAGGGAGTCAGGTACCTCGGTAAAGAATAATCTGAATAGGAACTTTCACCAACATTACGGTTGGAAAAGTAGGCGCTTTTTTTGATCTCGTTATTCGTTGATGTATCCATAAAAGCTCTGTGGTTGATTTCAATTATTTACAATTAATTCAGAAGCAAAAGTAGTTGATTAAATAATGAATACTTCCGGGTGACAGCTAATTGAACGGAGTTTAAGAGAGTACAAATTGTTTACAGGGCCGGTTTTCTAGGGTGACCATTTTTTGTAAGTAGAAAATAACGGGGTGGCTCATAGAAATTAGTGGCAGTAAAGGGGCCTTCAAAATATTTATCAGCCAGGTCTTCCCGTACAAAAAAAGCATTGGCGCCGATGAATGCACAACCTACCAGTTTGTATCCTTTTTTCCCGGCCAGTTTACAATACGATTCCAGGCTGGCACCAAAATTACTTGTCTTATCCCACATGGCTGCGGCGTCATACTTTACTATAAAATCTGTTTCGGGTCTGAATATGGCATTGTATTCTATGATCACCACCCTCGGCTTATAATTAGTTATTGCTTCCCATACATAATAGTCATTCCTGTCGATATCTATTGACAACAAATCAAATTCTGCAGGTACAGATGCCTGCTTAAATAATGATTCAATATTCTCTGCTGTTATAAAGCTTTGAATCATTTTCAATTTGCCTGTTTTTACCAGGTTTGCAAATGATTGTTCGATAGCCGCTTTATTTTCCATGCTTCCGTCGATCCAAAGTCCTTCCCAATCCCGGTGAAGCAAATAAGTACTGTTTGTTTCTGTACCATCTTCCACTCCAAATTCAACGAAATACCGGTTAGTAGTGCCGATACGTCTGAAGATCTCTTCAATTATCCCATCTTCTCCGGATTGAGAAAATGCCTGGAACTCATATTTATTAAGATATCGGTTTGACTGGTATTTTGAATTTTTATAGAGATTCTCATTCAGGTAATTTTCAATCTGTATTTGCGACTGAACCTGTAGCTGCCTGTCAATCTTCTCGAGGAATAATGATTTTCTAAGTTTATGGAAGAAGTTATTTAGCATTTTGTATTTAATCTATAGTTTAATTTATTTAATGACTTGAGAACTTAAAATTATGAGTTATATAACTGCTTCACAATTTTCTCAAACTGCGGCTGGTAACAGAAATCATAGGCATCTTTCCCTTCCGGAATGACATTGGGACATTCAAAACAAAGTTCCAGCACTCTTTTTACTTTTAATCCTTCTGCTACGGCAAAAGGAAATGACTGGTTACCGATAAAGAATTTACACCCGGCAATTATCCCGGCGAATTCGAGGAAATTGGAAACATTTTTGTATTTCAAAGCTGGTATCGCTTTTTTCAAATCCTCGTATTCTTCTTTAAGTCCCACAAATGTGATATTGGGATAGGCTTGTAAAAAATCATAGCGGATACCAGGTGCCCGGTACCGGAAACTGCGTGCTATCACAATCTCATTGTTGAACGAAGTATCTGGAGTTACGGTCAGCCAGGGTTTACCAAGATCAGCTGTAATGCCGTACATATGGAAATACCAGCGGCAGATATGGTTAGTATTATAATCAAAAGGGTATTTTCTGAATTCATCCAGGTCGTAATCGATCTTTTGGTCGGTAAGAATATCGCAGGCGGCAAATCCCGGCTGCGCCAGGATAAGGGGTGCCAGCATCTCCACACTTTTCTCAGTCAGGATCTTCCCCTTGTTAGCATGCTTCATACTCTGCCGGTACAGCGATTTTTGATTGATCTGGAGGTGAAGGTGAATTTTCTTTTCGCCGGCCAGTGCCTTCATGGCGGGTATGGCATAAATAATATCACCGATCAGGCCGAAATGTTTGAAATGAACGGCACCAGGGTCAGTTACAGGATAGAGGTTGGGGGGACTTAGTTTTGAAAGGGCTTTGGTAAAGATCTTTCTTTTCGCCTCTTCTTTAAAAATCGCAATAGTAAGCCGCTGAAAAATATTCATACTGTCATTTCTGATGAGATCAAAAGTAGCCAATTTACAGCTTTGTTGAAGCCCTCTCCGGAGCTTCGCTATTTATTCTATTACCGGAAATGTATTACCTTGCCATCGTCTGTTTTGGCAGTAAAGAGAACGGGTATTTGTAATAATTTAAGTAATGAAATAACGGCCGGTATGCTCAGGAAAATTGGTTTATTGTTCTACTATTTATTCAAGTATCCTGTTTACAAGATCCTGTTTGCAAAGATCGGTTCCCGTTCCCGGCTGCTGGGTACCAGGGTAGAGGGATACAACCGGATTCAGATCGGTAGTAAAGTATATATCAATACCGGTGGTTGGCTGGCCTGCATCCCACTGACAGGAAATGCTGATTGCCTTCTTTCCATTGGCGATGGAACCTATATTGGCCGGTACTCTCATATCTATGCCACTTCAAAAATTGAGATCGGAAAAAAAGTGCTGATGGCTGATAAGGTCTACCTGAGTGATAATTTGCATGGTTACAAAAACATTAATCTTCCTGTTATTGACCAGCCGGTGGAACAATTACATCCGGTCATAATAAAAGACGGGGCCTGGTTGGGTGAAAATGTTTGTGTGGTAGGTGCCACAGTGGGAAAGAATAGTGTGGTGGGAGCCAATAGTGTGGTGACAAAAGACATTCCTGATCATTGCGTAGCAGTGGGTTCTCCTGCTATCGTTATCAAGCGGTATGATTTTAAAAAAAATGAATGGTGCAAAACTGATAAAGAAGGAAACTTTATCTGAAATCAATAGTAATGGGATATAAGAAAGTTTTAATTACCGGCGGTGCAGGATTTATTGGTTCTAACCTGGGACTTTACCTGGTTGATAAAGGCTATGAAGTAACGGTGCTGGATAATTTATCTGAGCAGATACATGGTGCAGATCCTGCTGCCACTTCGCCCTTGTATATTTCAATAAAGGATAAAGTAAATTTTATAAAGGGAACTGTTACCGCAAGAACAGATTGGGAGAAAGCGATAGGAGATAATGAAGTGATCGTACACCTGGCTGCTGAAACAGGCACTGGTCAATCGATGTACCAGGTCAGTAAATATGCAGAAGTTAATATGGGGGGCACCGCTATCATGCTGGATATACTGGCCAATCGTAAAACCAATGTCAGGAAAGTTGTTATCGCTTCTTCAAGGGCTATTTATGGGGAAGGGAAATATATCTCGGAAGAACTGGGTGTGGTGTACCCGGCTCACCGCCTGGCCAGTGATATGGATGCCGGGAATTTTGAAGTTACTTATCCCGGGGCGACAAAGCCTTTGAAACTGGTAGCAACGGATGAAGATTCAAAGATCCATCCTTCTTCGGTGTATGGCATTACCAAACAGAACCAGGAACAAATGGTGATGACTGTTTGCCCCACCATTGGTATTGCCCCGGTAGCTTTCCGATACCAGAATGTGTATGGACCCGGACAATCATTAAGTAATCCCTATACCGGTATACTTTCTATTTTTTCTACCCTGATCAGGAATAAAAAAGCGATCAACATTTTTGAGGATGGAAAAGAGAGCCGTGATTTTGTTTATATCGATGATGTGGTAAGAGCAACCTTCCTGGGAATAGAAATGGAAGCCGCCAACGGACAGGTTTTTAATGTAGGAACAGGCGTGGCTACTACCGTATTGGAAGTAGCAACATTACTGGCTGATTATTATAATGAGCAGGTCCCGATAACTGTTACGGGTAATTACAGGCTGGGTGATATCCGTCATAACCTGGCGGATATGACAAAGATTGAAAAGCTCCTTTCTTTCAGACCCGGCGTTACGTTCAAAGAGGGCCTTAAAAAATTTACTGACTGGGTAAGCCTGCAACAAATTCAGAGCAGCAAATATGAAGAATCTATTACTGAAATGAAAGCGAAGGGGTTATTGAAATAATAAAGTATGGCCAGGATCGGATTAGTTACCGTTTTATTTAAGAGTGATGAAGTGCTCCCGGATTTCTTCAGCAGTATTGCGCGGCAAACTCATAAAGATTATATCCTTTATTTAGTGGATAATTCTGAAAGTGAGGCAACGGATAAGATGATCAGCCAATGCCTGGCGGACTATCCGGTTACGGCGTACAAACATATCAGGACCGGCGGTAATATTGGAGTGGCAGCCGGGAATAATACAGGAATAAAATTATCCATTGCTGATCATTGTTCTCATGTACTGATATTGAATAATGATATTGACATAGAACAGGACTTTATGTTCAGTGCTATGCTTTCCCTTGCTGAAGAGAAAGGGGAAAGTATGATCGTTCCGAAGATTTATTATTACGGGGAGAAAAAAATCTGGATGGCGGGAGGATATATGGATAAGTGGAGAGCTTTGGGAGTGCATTATGGTTATAATAAAACAGATGCCCCGGAATTTAATGTAGCAAAACATGTTACCTATTCACCCACCTGTTTCATGCTGGTAAAAAAAGAAGTGTTTGAAAAAGTGGGGTTCATGGATGAAAAGTACTTCGCTTATTATGATGATACTGATTTTGTTCTGAGGGCAACCAATAGGGGGTATAAAATATTCTATGATCCCACATTGGTTATCCTGCACAAAGTTTCTTCTTCTGCTGGTACTAACTCTCCGTTTTATGTATATTATTCAAACAGGAATAAGCTCTACTTTATCCGGAAAAATTTTACAGGGTTGCAGCGGTATTTTTCGATACTGTATACACTAGTGTCGAGAGTGGTGTTTTATTTCAGGTTTGATAAGGCAAGGAGACAAAAATTGGTGCAGGGATTAAAAGATGGTTTCAAAATGCCGGTAGAAAAAAGCTGAAACCCTCTTTTTCAAATTACCGAGGCTATTTTCTTTACGATATTTCCCCAGTAATATGTTTCGTAGTAACCGGCAGGAGTGTTGGTTGAAGTTTTACTGTTCTCCAGCACCTTTTCGGCAAAAGCCGCCCAGTCATTATCAGGAACCGTTACCAGTTTGTTCCCGCATACTTTTTTATCTAACCCTGCCGCACCGCTTTCTGTAGCTATTACAGTGGCTCCGTATGCAATAGCTTCCACCATTTTTGTTTTGATACCACCGCCGCTTTGTACCGGGTTCAGGAAAATATCAGCTGCTTTAAAATAGGTTTCGATATTCTCTACAAAACCGGCAAAGATGATATTCTTATCAGCATAACTGGTTAATGAATTCAGTTCGGCAGGTAAATCTTTACCACAAACAATGATCTTATAGCGGAAGGAGGGGGCTGCCAGCAACAGTGGGTTGATATTATTTAAAATATGTTTAAGAGCATCCAGGTTGGGCTTATACCTTAACAGGCCATTAAAGAGGATTATTTTTTCATCCGGTGCAATAGCATGCTGCTGTCTTATTGCTTCTTTGCTGGAAGTATTATCTGAAGGGTGTTCTTTGATAGTGATCCCAAAAGGAAGATGGATACATTTGGCAGGATCTGTTTTCCAGGAATTAATAGCGAAATCTTTATCCTCCGGGGTAATGAAAAAAAGTTTGTCAGCTTTTTTAAAACTCCATTTTTCATACAGTTTTAACAGCGGCCACCACCATCGTCCGGTAGAGCGGAACCGCTGGTGTTCTATATTGTGTGTATGAATAATCGTTTGTATGCCTGTTCTCTTTCTGATACTGAACGCCAGCCATGCATAATAAGGGTGTTCCCAGATTATGGCATCGTATTTATTCAGCTTTATTTCATGGCTGATCTTTTTTACCAGGCTTAGGTCAATATACCGGTAGAATGATTTTTTCAGCAGTGCTATTGTCCGGTAATTTTTAACGAGGCTAAAATCATTTTCCTGCACACTGATCACGGTAAGGTTAACCTCGTTGGCAAAATATGCCAGGAACTGGGCAATAAATTTCTGCCCACCTGAAAAATAAGGCAGGTAGGGGTAAGGAGCTATCACCAGTACTTTTTTCATTAGCCCCGTCAGCTTGTTTTTTTACTTTGCTTCCAGGCCATGAATAATCCTCCCAGCAGTATAACAAGGATAAGTATGGAGGCAATGAACATGATAGACCTGCCCTGTTTTACCGATTCAGGTTCAAAGACAAATTTCACGGTATGTTTTCCTGCAGGTAATGGCAAACCACGAAGAATATAATTGGTATTATAGTAGTCCACTTTCTTGCCATCAACATAAGCGTTCCATCCTTTGGGATAATAGATCTCGCTGAATACTGCAAATTGTGGTCCATTACAATTTGCCTCGTATTCTATAGCATCATTATCAAATTTTGTCATTTTGATAGAGGATGCGGAGTCCAACTGTGGTTGAGCCAGGTTGGTTAGTTGTGATTTTTCTACAATGGCAGTGTCTTTCAGGTTGGTTGTACCCAGGGCATTGATCGCATCCACCCGGTTCTCTACCAGTTTTACATTTTTTACCAGCCAGCAATTACCGAATGCATCAGGATTGGTGATCAGGCCGGGTTGCCCGTTCTGCGGATCCTGGACAACAATATACCTGGCATTAAGCATATTCAGGACCATAGGGGATGGCCTGCCTGACAAGTAACGTTCAATGATATCCTGGTAAATTCTCAGCTTGGCCGGATGATAACCTCCTACTGATTTATGAAAGTAAGATGTCTTTGACTCGCTGAAAGTACTTCCGGATGAAGTACCTACCATATTAAATACCCTGTAATTGGGATCTTTATCCTGCAGTATTTGCTGATCAATGGAGGAAGGAGCAAAATTTGAATTAGCATAATCATCAGACGAAACATAACTCTCATCACTTAAGTATTTTTTACTGACTATGGTGATCTCAAGGGTGCTGATGATGAGTAACACAATAGCCGCAACAAAGGAACTGAGTTTGTCTTTTGCATACAGCCAGATAGTTCCCAAGGCCAGGATGGCAAAAGCAAGTGCTCTCAAAATTTGACCGCCGAACATGGCTTTCCTGTCTTCTTTCAGCCCGGAGACGATCAATCGGGCCATTTCATCAGAACCATTTTTATCGGTATAGCCAGCAATGATCTGTCCGTCTATCGGGGAACTATAATTCATGACTATATAAAGAATGCCAAGCACCCCGAATAAACCACCAGCTGTGTATAGAATTTTTTTGAAATCATTTTTGAGCGACTCTTTACTTTTTTCACTGAAGAGTATTTGGTGTAATGCCAGTACCGCAGTTACTCCCATCGCAAATTGTGGTATCACCTGTGCAAATGCCGGGGAACGAAATTTATTGTACAGCGGAAGATGTTCGAAAAGAAATGTATTGAAGCCGGGTAAATATTTTCCCCATGCCATTAATATGCCCAGTATGGTTGCCGCTAATAAACCCCATCTCAATGGTGTTTTAACAATAACAAACCCGATCAGTCCCAATAAGAAAATGATCACACCCAGGTAGGCAGGTCCGGAAGTATATAATTTTCCCCAGTACCTCGGAAGGCTTTGTGCCAGCTGTTGTGCATCACTCTCCGGTATGCCTCTTGCTGTTAATTTATCTATGATATGCGACTCTTCAGTGCTCATGTTGCTACTGGCGCCTCCAAACGCATCCGGCATTAATAGGGTAAGTGCTTCCGCATTTCCTAAACTATATTCAAAAGCATAGCTGGTGTCGAGCCCGGAAGTTTTTGCTGCTTTCACTGAATCACCTTCAATTGAAATGTCTTTTCCTCCCCGCATGGTGAATTTGCTGTACTCAGAAGTGGTTTTAAGTACCAGCGCATTTCCGGCTATGCCAATGATCGCTGCTATAATGGTGAGAGCACCGGCAGTACCAATATGTTTCCAGTCTTTTGCTATGACCCATTTAACCAGGTAGCCAATGGTTATCAATACGGCGATCAGGAAAAAGTAATAACTAACCTGCAGGTGGTTCACACTTATTTGCTGATAGGTGCCAAATGCAGTGATTGCAAAACCCAGCCAGTATTTTTTTTCATAGATACTGATAATGCCCGCCATCAGCAAAGGCATGAATGCAGTTGCCAGCATTTGTGTATCATGTCCTGCAGCAACAATGACCGGGTTATACGTAGAGAATGAATAGGCAAGGGCTCCTAACATTCCGATAACCGGGTTCACCCTTAACGCAAGACACAGAATATAAAAGCAAAGACAGGCTAAAAAGAAAAAATTCATGGGTTTGGGCAATCCAAGGGAAAGTATTTTCACCGTATCCGGTAAAATGCTTTTTCCTTCCATCGCCACCTGGTAATTGGGCATTCCGCTGAATAGGTTGGGGTTCCACAGGGGAAAGTGACCATTCTTCTCTTTATACTCAAAAGCATTTTGTGCCATTCCTTTCCATCCGACATTATCATGCTGGTTCAGCACATTCCCTTCAAGGGCAGGTTTGCAGAACAGGGCAGAAACCACCAGGAAAAGGAGAATGGCGATAGCATGTGGAAGAATTTTCTTCAGCAGGGGATTGTTCATATCCAATACGTTATTAGGGTGACAAAATAATGCTATTTTGGGCTAAAATTCCCGATGCGTTGGCTTTTATTTTTATCAAGACTGGCTTTTATCTCAGGTGTTTTTTTTCTTGCTTCAGCTTCGTTATTGGTAACGGACTGGCTAAAGGATGAAAACCTGAAATCTACTGTCATCATTATTGGTTATTTCATGGGTATCATTCTTTTTCCGGTGGTGAACCTTTGTTATATCGCTGTGTTTTTGGTGAAGAAAAGAATCAGGCAATATGTTCCTTTGTGGTTGATTGTATCCAATATATTCTTCTTACTGGCTTTAGCTTATTTTATATTTTATCTCAATGATCCATACTATCATCAAAAGTAAACCGACAAGGCTGTTTATCATCCTGGCAGGTATTTTTATTGCCAATGCGCTGATTGCAGAAATCATCGGAGTTAAAATATTTTCCCTGGAGAAGACATTGGGTTTTCAGCCGCTTCGTATTCGTTTATTTGGCAATGATCTTTCGGTGAACCTGACGGCCGGAGTATTATTGTGGCCGGTTGTTTTTATCATGACAGATATTATCAACGAATATTATGGGATGAAGGGTGTGAAGTTTCTTTCTTACCTGACAGCGGGCCTGATCGCTTTTGCGTTTATTGTTTTTTATGGAGCTATGAAACTGACACCGGCAGATTTTTTCATCACCAGTAAGCAGGGTAGCGGTGTACCGGATATGGGAAAAGCTTACAATAGTGTTTTGGGCCAGGGAGGTTTTATCATTATCGGTTCACTGACTGCATTTATTCTGGGACAGTTAATAGATGTTTTTGTTTTTCATAAGATAAAAAAGGTCACCGGTGAGAAAAGAATCTGGTTAAGGGCAACCGGTTCCACACTTATCTCCCAGTTCATCGACAGTTTTGTTGTTCTTTTTATTGCATTCTATGTGGGAACCAGGGTGAATGCAGCCGGCAATGACTTTGTATGGCCTTTCAGCCTTTTTATTGCAGTAGGGGTCGTTAATTATATTTACAAATTCATTGTGGCCATTATTCTTACTCCTGTTATCTATCTTGTTCATAACCGGATTGAAAGTTACCTGGGTCAGGAACAGGCAACAGCTATGAAGAAAGCTGCAATGGGGGATGATTAATATCTTTCTTTAATGATGGAGGCTACAATTTTGTCAATAGGCAGAGTTACAATTTCCGGGGAGAATTCATGCCAGTCAACGAAACGAAATGTTTCTGTTTCTTTTGTTGCTTCATATACTTTCAACTGTTCTTCATCAAAATCAAAAGGCTTGTCTCTTAGCGGGGCTTTAATTTCTTCTAATGCTTTGGCGAAATAGTAAATGGAAATTATCTGGTGTTCAGGATTAAAGGCTGATAACTGGAAATAATCGGTTGTATAGATATGGTCACCTATTTCAACCTGCAGGTTCATTTCTTCCATGAATTCCCGCTGCAAACAATTCCGGGTTCCTTCACCAAACTCCAGGCCGCCACCAGGAAATTTGGTGATATAGCTGCCACGGATCAGTTCGTCACTTACCAATACCTGTTTTTGCACATTGATCAGTAAGCCATAAACCCTGATATTAAATCGATTCATAAATTGGGTTAGAATATTTTTTTCTTAAGAAAAAACCAGCCGATGAATAAGGAGATGATCAGCGAAAGGCCAACCGGCATATAAAAAGCCAGTTTTGACTCCTGGTAGGGGATGGGAACGTTCATGCCATAGATACTGGCAACCAGTACAGGCAAAGTCAATACAATGGTGATTACAGAAAGTCTTTTTAATACTTCGTTCTGGTTATTGGCGATAATACCCGCAAAAGCATCCAGCGTACTGCTGAGGATATTACTGTAAATATTGGCCATTTCCAGCGCCTGGGAGTTGTCAACGATCAGGTCATCCAGGAACTCTTTCTCTTCCTCATTCAGGGAGAGAAAATTGGTGCGTTGCAGTTTCATAAACAGCAATTCATTGGACCGGATTGCGGTAACAAAATAAACGAGACTTTTTTGTATCCGCATCAATTCCAGGAGATGTTCATTTCGGCTGGCGGCATATAATTTTTGTTCAAAGATGTTTCTTCGCTGGTTGATCTCCTTCAGATGATCCATATAATTCTGGACCACTTTTTCAAACACTTTCAGCACCATCATGTTCTTTTTATCAGGATGCCGGTTCTGAAATGTATTCAGAAATTTTTTGATGGCGGGGTTATCAAAAGAATTAACCGTTAAGATCTGGTTGTGGGTAAGGATGATACATATCGGGATGGTGATATAATAGGCATCACTTTCATTAAAGGAATTATTTTCTGTCGGTGTTTTGATAACGATAAGTTTAACGTTATCCTCTTCTTCAAAACGGCTGCGTTCGTCTATGTCCAGTGAGTCAGTAAGAAAGTCAATGGGAATATCCAGCCCGGTGGAAAGCTCGGAAAACTCTTCCTGTTTGAGCGGGGGTAATACATTGACCCAGGTGCCGATTTCCGGCTTGTCAATTTCTACCGTTTGCTGGTTGATATTTTTGAAATACTGAATCATAAACCGGCGCAAAGGTAAGCTTGCAGTTTCAGAATCGGTCCTTAATTCTTTTTTGTTAATCGGAGATTATAAAACGGGGTGACTGGTAAACCAGGATAACTTATTTTATTTCAATTACACCCTCGTAAACTTTTTCTGCCGGGCCGCAGAGCCATATATTTTCATATCGCTCATCATCAAACCTGTCAAATTCTACCGTGAGAGTGCCGCCCAATGTTTTTACTTCAATATCATTGAATCCATTTTCATTGTGATAGGAAACAAGGGCAGCTGCTGTTACTCCGGTTCCGCAGGAATACGTTTCATCTTCCACACCTCTTTCATAGGTGCGGACTATTATTTTATTTGGATTTTCAGTCTGTTCAACAAAATTTACGTTGATCCCCTCCTCCGAAAATTCCCTGCTGTGCCGTATATCATGTCCCTTTTTATATACATCGATATCCATTACGTTGGGTACAAATTTTATATAATGAGGCGATCCTGTATTCAAAACCAGGTCACTCTGAAATTTCCTGATAACGTCAACATTTTTCATTTTTAATGAAACGATGCCATTCATATCAATTTCGGCTTCATGGGGCCCGTCTGCCGCCAGGAAATGATATACTTCCCGGTGAATGCCCAGGTGATAAGCAAACTTGGTGATACAACGTCCTCCATTCCCACACATCGTTCCCTCTTTGCCATCAGCATTATAATATTTCATCTCAAAATCATAGCCTTCTTTTTCATTGAGCAGCATTAATCCATCCGCACCAATGCCAAAGCGGCGGTCGCACAAATGATGGATCTGTTCGGTCGTAAGTAAAGAATATTCATTCTTCCTGTTGTCAGCAATAATAAAATCATTGCCTGTTCCCTGGTATTTATAAAAGTGGAATTGCATTAAATATTCTCTGAAAATAGCTGTATGAATTTTTTGATCAGGTTCTCTACTGCGGCTTTGCCATCTTTTGAAAACTCTTTTTTTATTCTGTTGGCAACAATGGCGTTCACGGCAAGGCAATTATGTCCAAGCAACTTCCCTAAACCATAAATGGCAGAAGTTTCCATTTCGAAATTGGTAATGCGATGTTGCCCGAACCGAAAATCGGTCAGCCGGTTGATCAATTCCGGGTTACGGATACCCAACCGGAGGATTCTGCCCTGCGGGCCGTAAAAGCCGGGGCAGGTAACCGTAATGCCCTGGTGAAAATCTTTTACAAAATGCTTGATCAAGGAGGCGGCCCCGCTGGTGATATAAGGGTGACCAATTTGCCCATGTATTTGTGTGTGGGTGACAAAAGAGTGAATTAATTGCTGCTCTTCATCATTTTGCTCGTACCGGTAAAAATTAAGCAGGTTGTCAATGCCCAGGCCATGGGTAGAGGCTACAAAACTATCAACGGGTATATCCGCCTGTAAGGAACCTGAAGTGCCGATGCGGATAATATTGAGGGATTTGAGCTGCTTTTTAACCTCCCGGGTCTCAAAATCTATGTTGACAAGGGCATCCAGTTCATTAACGACGATATCAATATTATCAGGCCCGATACCGGAGGAAAGGACTGTAATTCTTTTTTTGCCGATATATCCTGTATGGCTTATAAACTCCCGGTGCTGGCGTTTAACTTCTATTTTGTCAAAATATTTGCTGACTTCTCTAACCCTGTCGGGGTCACCAACGGTAACAACAGTGTCACCCAGTTCATCAGGCCGCAGGTCAATATGGTACACCGCTCCACGGTCGTTAATGATCAGTTCAGATTCTGCGATCCGGCTCATATAACTAGTTTAATATGATGTAAATAAACCTATTTCAAAAATATGCTTTATTTTCGCAGCGGTTTAAAAAAATGGTTCACTTTTCGCCGGTAGCTGAAAAGCAGAATCAGTAAAAAGGTCCTGTGGCCGAGTGGCTAGGCAGAGCTCTGCAAAAGCTCCTACAGCGGTTCGAATCCGCTCGGGACCTCGGGAGGTCATCTTGTAAGAAGATGACCTTTTTTGTTTTTTATATGGGACTTTAAAACTACAACAAGCATCCGATGCCATTTTAGTAGTGTGCTGTGCATATATGTATAACCCGGGCTGAGTCTGACGCATGTTACAATTAAAATCGAAGCCGGCACTAAATGACGAAAAAAAGGATCCTTTAAACTGTTTGAAATAATTTTTACAAATTATTCTATTTCTGGAGAACCTTTATCGTGGAAGTAGAAGAATTATCCGCAGGACTGTCTCCATTTAATGTGCCGGGGACATTGCCTGGGGTAAACCCATTTGAAAATGTCAATTGGCCGGCAATAGTAGAAGGACCGCCCGCTTTTATTCCCCGGACAGCAATTAACAAAGTACGGGCATCATTTGAGGCAATCATATCTTTTCCGTTTGACAAATTGATTGTCGAACCGTTATTAGACAAAATGGTCCAGCCTGTAGGTAACACATGACCCGTATCCGGTATATTGGCGATAGCGCCGGGAACACTTATCTGTGCCTTTATTTTATAAACACCAATATGTGAAACAGGGTCAGTATTATTGATAGTTACTTCCAAAAAAAGAGTTTCTCCAGTATGAACTATGCCTGATTTCCGGGTAAGAATATTTATTAAAGCATTTTGCGAAGCCACATCAGAATATATAAGGATGCTTCCTAAAATGAGTACGACGAGTTTGAATGATTTCATTTGTTTTATTTAGTAGAGTTAATGTATGAGCACTATATCCTTCATAAATTGGTTTCAGCGTAATACACGGTCATAATACATCTGCAGAAGGAGTTTAGTTATAAAAATATACTATACCGATATGCAGAACGGAGGTTTTCTATTTTTTTAATCATTATTTAATACTGCTTTGTGTAACCTCTTTTTTTTTGCAGAACTTTTCTAATCGAATATTTTAGATTCCGGTTCCAGCCTTTTTCCACACCAGTTTCCCCTTTGTTAGTGGCGCCCGAAACATAGGGTTGGGTTATGTGATCTTGCTGTGAAGCCGGATAATACCCGGCAGCCAGCATCATTGCTGAAGCGGAAATGAAAGACATAATATTCGATTAACAATTTCTTCATGTAAATCATGAATTAAAAAACTTTCTTTGTATAAACCGATACGAAGTGAAAAAACTATACTTTCTGACACTGCTTATGTTTTTTTTAACCGGACTTGCTTTTGGGCAAACGGGGAAAATCAGCGGTAAAGTGATTGACGCAGGATCAGGCCAGGTGCTTGTCAATGCTACATTACTACTCATCGAAAAAACAAAGACGGAACTGGCAGATCAAAATGGTAATTTTTCATTTGCCAGGCTTGCACCAGGTACGTATTCGGTCAGATGCAGTTACACAGGATATAATGAGAAAATCATCGAGGAAATAATAGTAAAAGATAATGAGAATACCACTATCAATATTTCTTTGGAAGTAAAGAAAGCATTGGAGGGAGTGGTGATTACTACAAAGACGAGTGCTAAAAAAGAGACTATCGCATCATTGCTGGTGGCACAAAAGAATTATGCCGGTGTAAGTGACGGAATTTCTGCAGAAGCAATCAGGAAAACACCGGACAGAACTACCGGTGACGCCATAAAAAGAGTGAGCGGTGCCAGTATACAGGATGACAGGTTTGCCATTATCCGCGGTTTAAATGACAGGTACAATGCCGCATTCATAAATGGGGCTCCGCTGCCAAGTACGGAAAGTGACAGAAAGGCTTTTGCATTTGATATATTTCCGGCAGCTATACTTGATAACCTGATTATTTACAAAACTGCCACACCTGATAAAACCGGAGAATTTGCAGGCGGTATAATTGACATTACTACAAAATCAATATTGCCTAAAAGTTTTACTTCAGTTACGGTGGGTCAATCCTACAATACCTTAATTACAGGTAAAACCCGCTTCTTCTCCGAGAATAAAGGCAACAAAGACTGGATCGGAATTGATGATGGTACAAGAGGAATCCCTGCTGCCTTACCTCCTTCATTAGCAGGATTAACTTTTGCTGAAAGAGCGGATCTTGCGAAGCTTTTTAAAAATTATAAATGGGGTATCCAGCAGGAAAAGGCAAAGCCTAATTTTAATTTTCAATTTTCAAAGGGATTTAATATAGAGAAAAAGGGAAAGGAATTCATCGGTGCACTTTTTGCTCTCAATTATAACAGAACTTTTTCTTTCAGCACAGGGCAAAGAAATACGTATGATTTTGATGCCAATCAAGCAGTAGAACTTGTACAAAGGGGTAAATACACAGATTCCGTTTATAATGAGGAAATAGTTGTCGCCCTGCTTGGTAATATTTCCATTAAACTCAACAGCAAAAACAGCCTTAGCTGGAAAAATAACCTGAGCATCAATACAGATAACAGATTGATCAAACGGATAGGCGCCCCGGATTACTCAGCTGATTCATTATTTCTTTATAATGATAAAGTCAGGTGGTATACTTCTAACCAGATTTTTTCTTCTCAACTGGGAGGCGAGCACCTGCTGGGGTCTAAAAAAACAAGGATCAACTGGCTGGGCTCCTACAGCAAAGTGGAAAGAGAAATTCCTAATTTATCCCGCACTTCTTATTCAGGCAGCTTAGCCAGTGGTTTCAGCGCATTTTTTCCGAGCGGACAGCCGAATCCATTGGTCGGTTCTGGTACAATGCTTTTTACAAAAACAACTGAAAATATTAAAAGTGGTAAAGCCGAACTGACACAACCTTACTTATTCATGAAGAACTCTCAGAATTTTAAGGCAGGAATCGGATACCAGGTTCGTGATAGAGATTTTACTACCCGGTTATTGGGACTTTCTCCATATAGTAACAGCGGTGTTCCTTTTGATTTTTCATTATTAGGACTTCCCGAAGATCAGATATTTTTACCCCAGCACTATGGAAAAATGGCTAACGGCTCAGGAGGTTTTTTTCTTGCGGAGGGAATAATAACCAATTCAAATTATAAAGCATCTTCTGCACTGTTGCATGGCTATTTGATGAATGAACAGCGATTCTTTAATAAATTCAGGCTTATTTATGGAGCAAGGATCGAGAGGTTCAACCAGGAGTTGAATACAACCGACAACGGTACTGCCCCACCAATAAAAATTGACTCCTCAGTTACGGATATCCTTCCGTCAGTGAATTTTGTTTATGCACTTACGAATAAGATTAATCTGCGATTATCATATGCGCAAACTGTCAACAGGCCTGAATTCAGGGAACTGGCACCTTATCTCTTTTTTGATTACCAGGCACAGTATTCTATTTCCGGCGATATCGCATTGAAAAGGGCAAAAATCAAGAATTATGATTTTCGATTTGAATTCTTTCCCGGTAAGGCCCAGTTATTTTCTGTTTCCGCTTTTTACAAAGAATTTAAAAACCCTATTGAAATAGTTTTTCTGCCTGGAATTACGAACCAGGCAACTTATTCGAATGCCGGGTCTGCAGAAATTTATGGGGCTGAGGCAGAATTCAGAACACTTCTTTCAACAATTGCAGGAATGAAAAAGGAGGACGGTTTTTTAAGTAAGCTTACATTATCAGCCAATGCTGCGTTGATAAAATCCAAAGTTAAATTGGGGCAGGTAGGATTTTTTGATGCATCGAGACTGATAACTGACCGGGCCCTGCAGGGCCAATCACCTTATTTAATTAACGGAAGCCTGGGGTATAATGATGAGAAAATCGGGTTGTCCGCTACTGCATCGGTAAACAGGGTGGGGGACAGGATTTTTATAGCAGGCATCAAGGATGAGAGTGCTGATATATATGAAAAGGCAAGAACGGTTGTTGATTTTCAACTAACAAAACTTTTCTTTAAAAATGTACTCGAAGTAAAGTTTACTGCAAAAGACATACTGGCTCAACGTATCAACTTTTACTCAGATTTTGATTTGAGTAAGTCATTCACAGCAAGAGATAAATATTTTTCATCCTTTGCCGCACCTAAGATTTTCTCTTTTAGTGCAACGCTCAAGTTCTGATATTGGGTACCTTTTTTTTATTCAACTTGAGCCTGTCATTTAATTACTGGTTATATTATATAATATAGTAAGTAGTAAATTTTTTGTCCCATTAAGATATTGAATGTGGAGAAAAAATGTAATGTCCCCGATGAATAAATAAGTTATTGTTATTCGGCCAGGTTTTGAGAAAAATGCCTGAATGTACTGTGGTCAAGATTTTCCTACACTTTTATATAATACCTGTAATAGTCTTCCTCCGGTTACTGATTCATGTATTACCAAATTGTAATGCAAAGATGAATTTAATCTTTACTTATAATTATTCTTTTTGCAACTGATTATTATTTGAATCATTCTTTGCTGTTGTTTACAATTTAGTCATGATTTACTAATGCAGCGTGATGATGTATAGATGTACATTCGTATCAGCAACATAAGGGAAATGGTGTCAACCGGAACTTTGTAAAATATTTATGATTTCCCTTTTATCCGGCTCCTATATTAAATAAAATTTTCAGACATCTTATTGGGAAGTTCTTGTATCAGCAAAATGCCAGGTGATTGGTAGACTATACCTTATTGTGTACTGCAGAGAAATATCTGTCCATGAGGTTTAGAATTTATTCATATCAAATTACGCATTTGATAACTAATGCCTAACAATAAACTCTAATTAGGGCTATAGTTTTGATACAGGTAAAGTGAAAAATTGAAACAGAGAAAAGTGTATGCTCTTTAATGTACTTGTTTTTCAATTCTCATATTTTCTAAACCATGATGACCACTATACTGCTTCTTAAACTTGTCATACTCATCATATCGATGATTAGTATCCTAGTATATACAATGACTGGTCAGGCTTCCGCTTCAGTGACTAAGGCAATAATATTTTCTGATAATAATAATAATAATACTGAATACAAACTCATGAAAGTGATGAGAGGAGGCTGTATTATTAATGAACATGGTTCAGGGTAATGAGTAAGTACCCAATCGTTTCGGGCTATAATCAAATTTGTAACATAAAATCTTATCAAGTAATTAAAAAAAACAACTAAAAACTACTAAACCAAGCATCAGTCAGATTTAAAAAAATTGAGATCAAAAAACAAACAGCATTTAAACCAATTGCAAACTAATTATCAAAAAGAAAAAAAATGAAAAAGGAATTACTATCTATTTTATCAGTATTCGTATCGGTAATACTGGTCAATGCACAGGATCCAACATCGTATCGCGGAGCTTTCGCTCCGGCACCAGAGCGTCAATGGACAGAAAGCTGGACCAACTGGGATCCTAAGAACACTGCTTATCCTGCAACCAATGTCAATGTAACAGGAATTATTACAAGTAACACAACCTGGACCAGCAATAATACATACCTGTTGCAGGGAGTAGTATATGTTGACAGTCTGGTAACGCTGACTATTGAACCCGGCACAGTTATCCGCGGCCAGGGGGGCAATTCATCGCTGCTCGTACAAAGGGGTGCAAAACTAATAGCTGAAGGTACCCCTTGCAGCCCGATTGTATTTACTTCTAACAATGCTCCGGGTGCAAGAAATGGTGGCGATTGGGGAGGTGTGCTGCTACTGGGAAAGGCAAGACATAACCTGGGTAACAATAATATTATTGAAGGATTAGATCCGCTCCAGTCCCGCAACTATCATGGTGGCACAGATGATAATGATAATTCTGGTGTACTTAAATATGTACGTATTGAGTTTTCTGGATTTATTTTTTCTGCCAACAATGAAATCAACAGTTTAACCATGGGTTCAGTTGGAAGGGGTACTACAATTGATTATATTCAAGCTTCTTATGGACTTGATGACTCATTTGAGTGGTTTGGTGGTACAGTAAATTGTAAACACCTGGTAGCTTACAGAGGCCTGGATGATGATTTTGATACAGATAATGGTTTTAGTGGTATTGTTCAATATGCAGTGGGTATTAAGGACCCAGCTCTTTCAGATGTATCAAACTCCTCGGGTTTTGAATCTGATAATGACAATCCTGGTACTGCTGAGACCCGCTATCCAAAAACAACCTGTAAATTTTATAATGTAACACAGATTGGTGCATTCAGATGTGGTTCTAATGCAGGCCCTGGTATTATTCCAACCTCAGATCTACACAGAAGAGGCGCCCGTTTGAGAAGAAATACTGACATAAGTGTGTTCAACAGTATTTTCATGAACAACTGGAGAGGTTTGTTCCTTGATGGAGCGCTGGCTCTTGCAAACGTAGACCAGGATTCACTGAGATACAGGAATAATATTATTGCTGGTGATTTTTCTACAGTATGGGCTGGAATTGCTCCTTACAATGGAACTAGATCATTAGCTGCAGAAGATGCTAATACCCGTTCCCGTTTATTTAACCCTGTTTATGGAAACGATTCATTAAATACCTGTGCACTATTAGTTAATGCATGGGATTTCCTCAACCCCGATTTCCGCCCGAATGTAGCCGGACCAGGTTCTATTGTAACTGATCCGACAAACTTGAATGCCGGTGCAGACCTGACTCCGATAGTACAGATTGATGGTGCTTTGTATACTGCAAACCAGGTAACTGATTTTCTGGTAGGTGTATTGGAGAATGGTGGCGGTGCAACAAGTGGCGTTATCACCTTAACAATTCCTAAACTTTCAGGTTGGAGCATAACTGTCCCAGGTATAACACTTACATCAACTCCCCAGTCTGGTATCAATGGTACTTCAAACGTTGGAGGTGGTACACCTAATAATAACGGCAGCTGGAATTTCTATGATGACGGAGCCAACATTATTGCTGTATCAAAGCCGGGTGTGGTTATAGCCAAAGCTGATTTTTCTCAGGTAGGATTTATTGCCACCCGCCTTGGAGCTACTTCTAATGGTACAAACCAGAACCTGGGTGTATTCATTATCGGTGGTGGTGACAATTCACCTGCTAACAATTCAGCTGTTTCCGGGTTTAGTGCAATAAACTAAAACTGATCGATTCAGATGATGGTTGTGTAGTTAAGCAGTTTGAAAATTATTTAAGCAGGATAAATCACAGTAGTCATTGTTATGGCTGCTGTGATTATCACTCGTTTATTCTGTAATGCATTATTCGGAATAGTAATAGTTATTATTATATATAAAGGAAAGAATAGCAGAAAATGTTCAAACTGAAATATTGCCAGCCTTAAATAATTAAAATTAAAATCATGAAATTACTAAAACTGCTAATGCTTAGCCTGGTTGGTGCTTTTTGGCTGTCGAGCGCCACGGGTCAGGCAAATGCAAACATAAACGTCCTTACGCTGAACTCGGGTCAGGTAGCGCAGGGGGGTGTTGTGGATGTGCAGGTTACGGTTGGTAATACGGGTCCTGCGTCACAGATAGGAGTGAATAAAGTAAGGGCACAGATCAGTATTCCCATAGCGATAGCCACAGCACTACCCAATGCCCAGCAAACGGGCTTACCACCTGGTTGGACGATTCTGTCCAATACTGGTGGAGTGATCCAGGTCTGTAACGGATCAGATATAATACCGGTAGGTCAGCAGCGCCAGGTATTCATTAAAGTACAGGGGTTGAATATAGGAGGTCCATCGACTGTTGCAGGAGTGTTATCATTTGGTCCTGGTACAGGAGTTTGTACAGGACTGGGAATGCTGAGTGGTAATAGTACAGCCGATGATGTTTCCCAATCAACGATCCAGGTAATAGCGGCGCCGGCCTGTAGTATAGCAGCGTCAGCAGCCGGGGGAACGATATCCTGTAATGGTGGCACAACGACATTAACAGCGACAGCAACCGGTGCAAACGGAGCGGTAGAATACAGTGTGAATGGTGGCGCTTACCAGTCAGGTAATACATTTACTGTACCTGCAGGAACTTATACGGTTACAGCCAGGGAGGTAAGTAATCCATCCTGTAATGCAACGGCAACGCCGGTAACAATAACGCAGCCTTCACAGTTAGTAGCAGCGGAGAGCCATACAGCAATACTTTGCTTTGGTGGTACTTCAACCGTTACGATCAGTGCAACAGGCGGTACTGCTCCGTACAGCGGAACAGGAACTTTCACACAGCCAGCCGGTACCCAATCATACACTGTAACAGATGCCAACGGATGTACATCATCAGTAAGTGTAACTGTTAGCGAAGGACCATCATCTGCAGTAGTTGCTTCATCAACAGTAGGTGGAGCTATATTATGTAATGGTGGTACAACCACTGTAACAGTATCTGCGACAGGTGGTACTGCTCCATACAGTGGAACAGGAACCTTCACTGTTAGTGCAGGTGCATATAGTTTCACCGTAACGGATGCCAATGGTTGTACAGCAACTACAACCGGTACTGTTTCCCAGCCGCCGGTATTACTGGCAGGCTCATCAGCTCCGCCGATCACATTACCTGGCGGAAGTACTACGGTGACTGTAAATGCATCAGGTGGTACGCCTCCATATACAGGAACCGGAACATTTGTAAGAACAGCCGGTACATATACTTTCACCGTAACGGATGCTAATGGTTGTACAGCCAATACAACAATTACAATTAGTGATCCGGTAGCGGGACCAGCAAATGCATCTATCAATGTACTGACTTTGAATTCAGGTCAGGTAGCTCAGGGAGGAGTGGTGGATGTACAGGTGACAGTTGGTAATACAGGCCCAAGTTTCATTGGTGGTAATAAAGTAAGGGCGCAGATCAGCATACCTATAGCAATAGCTACAGCGTTGCCCAATGCGCAGCAAA
Source organism: Chitinophagaceae bacterium (assembly GCA_041738795.1). Classification (GTDB taxonomy): domain Bacteria; phylum Bacteroidota; class Bacteroidia; order Chitinophagales; family Chitinophagaceae; genus JJ008. The sequence continues at coordinate 92,344 of JBGSPB010000019.1, forward strand.
CAGGTCTGCCGGCAGGTTGGACGATCCTGTCCAATACCGGTGGAGTTATCACTGTATGTAATGGTACTGATGTTATACCAGCAGGTCAGCAGCGCCAGATATTCATTAAAGTACAGGGAACTACTGTAGGCGGTCCATCGACTGTTTCAGGAGTGTTATCATTTGGTCCTGGTACAGGAGTTTGTACAGGCCTCGGTTCATTACCTGGTAACCTGACATCAGACGACGTTTCTCAATCAACGATCCAGGTTATTGGAAATTGCAACATTGGAGTTACTGCTTCAGCAGGAACAATAGCATGTTTTGGTGGTACTACCACTCTTACTGCAGTTGCCACTGGTGCAAGCGGAGCAGTAGAATACAGTGTGAATGGCGGCGCTTACCAGTCAGGTAATACATTTACTGTACCTGCAGGAACTTATACAGTTACTGCCAGGGAAGTGGATAACCAGTCATGCACATCAACTTCAAGTGCTGTAACTGTTACAGAGCCTTCACAGTTAGTAGCTTCATCAAGTGCCACTGCTATATTGTGTAACGGAGGATCATCTACCGTTACAGTTTCAGCAACAGGTGGTACTGCTCCTTACACAGGAACAGGAACCTTTACTGTAACAGCAGGCACATACACTTATACAGTAACGGATGCCAATGGTTGTACAGCGGTAACTTCAATTACCGTTTCAGAACCGGCAGTATTGGTTGCTTCATCAGGTGCCACAGCTATATTGTGTAACGGCGGATCATCTACCGTTACAGTTTCAGCAACAGGTGGTACTGCGCCTTACACAGGAACAGGAACCTTTACTGTAACAGCAGGCACATACGCTTATACAGTAACAGATGCCAACGGATGTACTTCATCAGTAAGCGTAACTATAACGCAGCCGGCAGCAATAACAGTAACAGCTATATCAACTCCTGATGATGGCGGATCAAATGGTACAGCAACAGCAACAGCAGTTGGTGGTACTTCGCCATATACTTATCTGTGGGCTCCTGGTGGTCAAACCACGCAGACAGCTACAGGTCTGGCAGCAGGAACATATACTGTAACCGTTACTGACGCCAATGGCTGTACAGCCACTGCAACCACAACTGTAACTGCAGGATGCGGTGTAATAGTAAGCGCAGGTCCGGATCAGGAGCTTTGTCCTGGTGGAACTGTTACCCTGACAGCAACAGCAACTGGTGGTAACACATCAGGTGGTGCGCCTCAACCGGTTCCGTTTACAGAAGTATCAGGAAGTACAGCTGAAATGAGAATATTCAGCGGAAATATTGATCAGATTACTATTGGTAATACATTCAGCCAGGCTGAAGACAGAACCAATTGTAACAAGAATGCTTCATCTTCCAAAACATTGACGATTCCGTCAGGTGCTGTCGTGAAGAAGGCATACTTGTATTGGTCAGGTTCAGGAAATCTGGATAACCAGGTTAAATTGAATGGTACGTCTGTTACGGCAGATGGAACGAAGACCTACACAAGATCAAGGAGTTTCAAATACTTCGCTGCCAGAAAAGATGTAACCAGCATGATTTCAGCATCAGGTAGTTATACCGTAAGTGATCTGAACTGGAATAACGGAAGTCCTTATTGTTATGATAATTCTGCCTATGGCGGATGGGCTTTGACAGTTGTTTACGAACAGTCTGCACTGCCAAGCGCAAGGATCCATGTCAATACAGAGAAATTCCAGTATACATATCCGGGCGGTACCTATTCAACTACTATCAACAATATCAATGTTCCGGCAGGTTGTACTCCGGATGCAAAATTGACTTTTGTTGCATTTGAAGGTGATAGTTATAAGAAGGAAGTACTGACTATCGCAGGTGTACAAGACCTCGATTCTAATAACTTCCGTGGTCAGTCTGGCCCGAACCTGGATATCATAACTAAAAATGCACCAAGTGTAACAGCTGGAACTACTTCACTTACTTATTCAATTAAGACCTTTACACAGAACACTGTGTACGGATCAGCCATAGAAGGTCTGTTTGATTACGTAAAAGTGCTGAAGTATAACAACTGTTCTTCAGGCGGATGCAATGGTTATACTTATGAGTGGAAGAAAAATGGAACTGTGGTAGGAACCACACAAAGTATCATTGCCAGTTCGACTGGTACTTATACAGTGAAAGCAACAGACTGTGCAGGTTGTACAGCAACAGACGATGTGGTGGTTACCGCTTCAACGCTGGCTGCAACTGCTACAGCAGGAACTATCAACTGTAATGGTGGAACAACTTCAGTAACCGTGTCTGCTACTGGCGGAACTGCTCCTTATACAGGAACAGGTACGTTCACCAAAGGCGCCGGTACATGGAGCTTTACTGTTACTGATGCCAAAGGTTGTACATCGGTAGCAACAGTTACTATTTCACAACCCGCAGCACTGGTAGCTTCTGCCACTGCACCTGCCATAGCTTGTGGTGGTACAACAACGACTGTAACCGTTAGCGCTACAGGAGGAACTGCCCCATACATTGGAACAGGCACCTTTACAAAAGGACCTGGTACATGGAGCTTTACTGTTACAGATGCCAAAGGTTGTTATAGCGTAGTTACCATAACCATTGCTAATCCTGTAGCCTGTGGTCCTGTTGATCCCAACAAGTGTTACAAGCTTGTTGCCCGTCATAGCGGCAAAGCAGCAACAGTAAAAAGTAGTTCAACAAGCAATGGTGGAAATGTTGAACAGAGGAGTTATAGTGGTGGTTCTAACCAGATATGGAAATTTGCCGAGGTAGAAACCGGTTTCTATAAAGTAACCAACGAAAACAGCGGCAAAGTGCTGGATGTATCTGGCGCCAGCACATCTAATGGTGCAAATGTTCATCAATGGACCTGGAGTAATGGAAATAACCAGAAATGGAGTCTGACTGCAAATGGTGCATATTTCGTTGTAAAAGCCAAACATAGCGGTAAAGCTATGTCAGTAGCCGGTTCAAGTGGTAGAAATGGTGCTAATGTTGAACAACGTGGTACCGGCACTAACTACAACGAGCAATGGTCAATTGTAGAAGTAGGATGTCCGTTCATAACCAAAGGTCCGGAAGTGCCAACCTATGAAGTAAAGGGTGATGAAACACCTGAAACTGAAATGACGGTGACTGTACTGCCTAACCCTAGCCGAGATTATTTCACTCTTAATGTTAAAGGCAAAGACCTTGAAAAATCTGTATCTGTAAGGATACTCGATATCAATGGAAAAGTGCTGGCAACATATAAGACAGGAATAAACACCAGCCTGAAAGTTGGCGATGCCAGATGGGCTAATGGTACATACTTTGCAGAAGTGATCCATGGAAATGAACGTAAAGTAGTAAGATTAATAAAAGCTAATTAGTAGCTTTTAACTTTGGAGTTGTTAATAAAGAGGCCGCCCCGCCATGGGGTGGCCTCTTTTTGTTTTGAAGAAATACACTCATGTTTTTTGTTTTCGGAAGAATAGTTGAAATAATTAAGAAGCGGTTAGCTGATTGTAACCGGGTGCTTATAGTAATCAGGAATGCGAAACATTATCTTCATGATAACTTCATCTTGACAGATACCCTATAACAGTATATTGCATATACATTCTCTAATTGATTAACCACATTTGTATGAAAAAAAATTTACTATATAATCTTATCACTGCCTTTGCCATCTTAAGTGTTAATACAGCTTCTGCCCAGGGCCAGTCCGACAGAACTGCTTATGTTGTTACAGATTCAATAAAGATCGGCATGAGATGGAATTTTCTCCGAAGTATTGATCTGAGAACGGGAACATACAGTAATACACTTGTGAGATTATTAAATAGTAATGATCTGCAGGGTAATGGTGTCGCTGCAATAACACATGATAAAAAGGGGAAGCGGGTATATTTTACACCAATGCTCACCGATCATCTCAGCTATGTTGATCTGCGTACAATGAGGGTTTACGTTGCAAAAAATAATTTTACCGGATTAATGCCAAAAGCTGCAGATCAGAGTAATGTTATAACCAGGATGGTTATTGCGGATGACGAGTTTGGTTATGCACTGACAAATGACGGAAAACACCTGTTCCGTTTCACTACCAGGAATAATCCGGTTGTAAACGATCTTGGCCCGCTGATCGATGCGCCCGGTAATAACGAAAATTCTGTACATAACGCTTGCAGCAGTTATGGTGGTGATCTGATTGCTGATGATGAAAATCATCTGTACCTGATAACTATCCGTAATCATGTCTTTAAGATTAATATCCGGACAAGAGTGGCCCGGTTTCTTGGTACAATAAGTGGTCTTCCTGAAAATTTTTCAACAACAAGTGCAGCTGTTGATCAAACAGGGACAAGAGTCATAATAATTAGTTCAGTTGATGCCTCAGATGTTTATTCACTTAATATGAATTCCCTTGTGGCTGTGGGATTAGGTCAAAAAAACGTTTTTCATACCGCAGACCTGGGCGGGGCTGGCATCCTTAAAAACAGGAGGAATGACCTGTATAACAATGATTACCGTTTAATTACTATAAACGATCCGGCGAATGATAATATCCAGCTTTTCCCTAATCCTGTAACCGGAAATAAATTTACTATTCATTTTTCTGACACAGATCCCGGAAAATATAATGTGGAAATGATAGATATAAAAGGGCAAATAGTAGTATCCACAGCAATTAATACATCGGGGAAAAACAGCACGGTTGCTATCGATCTTCCTTCCATAACAGCAAAAGGAGTTTTTATTGTCAGAGTTACCGGCAAAAACAGCAAGATTGTCTTTAGTGAGAAGATAGTTTTGCAATAAATATTTGAGAGGTCAAAAATGTCCAATTAGATGTCTACCTTGAACGAAGGCCCTCTTTTGGGGGCTTTCCTTATTCTTTTGGTTTGTTGTATAAGATGCCTGTCTTCATCAGCGCACTTTTTCAGGCGGATTGATTGCTATTCACACATATTATTTTCAACTGATTCATTTCAGATTCCGCACCACTTTATAACTGCCTGATACAGATATTTCATCAGCGTGAATTTGTCAAGAAATTATTTTATTAAGCATGAAACATTTTTTGTGATTAGCCCTTAACATTTACCAGTCGTTTTGATATTGGTATAAATTAATCATTTGATTATAATTCCTTAACCTCTTTCTTGATATCCATTTATACATTTGATTAGACAGGTATAATTTATCATCAGTTTCTTTATTATCTGTTTTAAGAAGACCAATAAAGTAATGCAGTCATTCTTTTAAGCCTTATGTATGAATAATTTATTACTTCCTTTTTTTTCTGAATCCATAAGCTGTATTCAGACATTGTTTCATTATGAATGTGCCAGTTTAGTTGATTCTTCAATCACAGGAATCGGTTTGATAGAACCTGTCTTTTCAGAGTAGTTTAATTTACCTCGAAGCAACAAATGAGCAGTAAAGCTCTTTGTCAGATTTTTACTAGAAGCTGTTTATACTACTACAAAAAACCAAAACATGAAAATATTAAAACTGCTAATGCTGGGCATTGTTGGTGCTTTTTGGATGTCGAGCGCCACGGGTCAGGCAAATGCATCCATAAACGTCCTGACACTGAATTCAGGTCAGGTAGCGCAGGGAGGAGTGGTGGATGTGCAGGTTACGGTTGGCAATACTGGTCCTGTTTCACAGATAGGTGTGAACAAGGTAAGGGCGCAGATCAGTATTCCCATAGCGATAGCCTCAGCACTGCCCAATGCGCAGCAGACGGGATTACCACCTGGCTGGACGATATTAAGTAATACCGGGGGAGTCATTACAGTATGTAATGGCAGTGATGTTATTCCGGTTGGGCAACAACGCCAGGTATTTATTAAAGTACAGGGTAACACTATTGGTGGCCCTTCAACTGTTTCAGGGGTGTTATCATTTGGTCCCGGAACAACAGTTTGTACGGGACTAGGAACGTTGTCGGGTAATAATACAGCCGATGACATTTCTCAATCAACGATCCAGGTAATTGCGGCGCCAGCCTGCAGCATAGGTGTTACTGCTTCAGCAGGAACAATAGCATGTTTTGGTGGTACTACCACTCTTACTGCAGTTGCCACTGGTGCAAGCGGAACGGTTGAATACAGTGTGAATGGTGGAGCTTACCAGGTAAGTAATATATTTACGGTGCCAGCAGGAACTTATACGGTTATTGCCAGGGAGGCAAGTAATCCATCCTGTAATGCAACAGCAACAGCCGTAACAATATCACAGCCTGCACAGTTAGTAGCAGCGGAGAGCCACACAGCGATACTTTGCTTTGGTGGTACTTCAACAGTTACGATCAGTGCAACAGGCGGTACTGCTCCTTACACAGGAACAGGAACCTTTACCCAGTCAGCCGGTACACAATCATACACTGTAACAGATGCTAACGGATGTACATCATCAGTTAGTGTGACAGTAGCCCAGCCATCAGCAGTTACAGCGTCTGCGACATCAACCCCTGTTTCTACAATAGGCGGAACAGATGGAACAGCGACAGTAACAGCAGCAGGCGGTACATCACCTTACAATTACTTATGGACTCCAGGTGGCCAAACCACAGCAACAGCTACCGGTTTGTCAGCAGGATCTTATACAGTAACTGTAACAGATGCGAATGGTTGTACAGCAACAGCGACCACAACAGTAGGATCACCTGCCTGTAATGTGGTGTTGTCATTCACACAAGTAAATGTATTATGCTTTGG
>JBGSPB010000010.1:0-2396 GCA_041738795.1 Chitinophagaceae bacterium
TGTGGTTTCACATTGCTTATTAATCAGTACTACCTGGTCATATATCTCATCGAAATCGAGGTTTCTTTTTCTGTCAATATAACCGGTGGCGCAGAATTTACAGCTGAGGGAACATCCGATTTGTGAAGAAACACATGCAGTAAATCTCGATTTTGTTGGAATAAGCACACCTTCTACCAGGTGACCGTCCCATGTCTTAAAACGTGACTTAATGGTACCGTCGGATGAATATTGGGTCGCATCAATTGTAAGGGCCGGTAAAGTAAAAGTATCTCCCAGCTTTTGACGCAGGTCTTTGCTCAGGTTGGTCATATCGGCAAAGCTCATGGCTTGTTTTTGCCACAGCCATTCGTGGACCTGTTTAGCCCTGAATTTCTTCTCACCAATTTTTTTGAAATATTCCTCCAGTTGTTGCAGACCCAGATGACGTATGTTCTTGCTTTCTTTCATCAGGCTGCGAAGGTAACTAAACTCAGCCTGCTTTTGGGAACCGGTTTTTCCACCGGGACCCTAATGTTTGCCAGAAATTTGACTACCCTTTTCCTACAGAATAGTGCCTTCATTTTTGTTTAGTCAACATAAGTTTTCGTAACTCATTAATTTCTCTTTTAAGATCGTCTATGTCTTTTTGTTGAGATACAATTTTCTGCTGTTGTTCCTGGATAGCTCGGGTAAGAATAGGGATAAGACCGGAATAGTTTACCGTTTTGATATTCCCGATATCAGCTACAAGCTCAGGAAAAATTTCTTCAAGTTCTTGTGCAATAAACCCAAATTCTTTTTTGTTGTTTTGTAAATCAGTTTTCATATTATAATCGACAGGCTGTAATAGCATTATATCTTCAAGTACTTTTCTGTTCTTTAAACGTGTAATATTCTTTTTTAAACTGCTGTCCGAAATGCTAAAGTATGAACCGGATGTGGCATTAATTGAAGCAACAAAATTACCATTGGAGGCAAACCCAAGGCTACCGCCGGTACCATATATATTAAAATAGAAAGGTGCTCCGGGATAATCTAATCGTAAACCATAGTTCAGGTTTGTCGAACCAAACCCGGGATTTGCGTGTGAAATGTGAATTTCACTCTGCGGATCATTTGTATTTACTCCTATTTTTCCATACTTAAAATTGATAGCGGCAATTGGATTAAGGTATAATCCGTTGGCCAGCGAGGCGCTATTGGAGAACTGGGTAAAATAGATGGCGCCGGTATTCTGGTCCACACCAATCTGCGCTCCATAACCACCTCCGATGGAAAGATGGTTACCTGAATAATAGTGATTCAGGCCGATTGACGGCCAATCTCTTTGTAGGGAAACCCCTTTTCCTTCTCCACCGAAAATGGCGGCATTCACACCAACAGATCCGTTTTGTTCTATAAAGGCACGGGTGGGGTTATCTACTCCAATGCCAATACGGCCGTTTTGCTTTATCAACAGGGCATTTCGATAGCCTGTAATATTCCCGAGATCACTGGTAGATTGGTTGCCATTAAAATTACCCAGATAAATGTCCCCGTTTCCCGGGTTCATTCCTATCAGGCCTGCATATCCTGCCTTCAGTGTTTTGGAGCCGTTGTTATAAAAATAATTGAACCCAACCTCGGGGTTATCAGCTTCAATAGCCACACCAAACTTATCCGCACCGAATATGGCTACAGCCGCGCCTACACTTCCATTTACCTGTAACCTGGCCAAAGTAGGTGACTGAGTTCCGATTCCTACGTTTTGAGCAGACGCAAAAGAATAATAAATGAGCAGGGAGATGGTTACTGAAAAAAATTTATTTTTCATAACTAATTTTTTTGGGGTTGGTTTCCACTTGCCTTCAAATTAATAAATATTTTTATCAGATTGCCAGTTATATTAGGACATTTTATGTAATGGCCAGACTCATCGGAAATTTCTGAGATAGCTAGTTAATATTGTTTTTAGATGACAAATAGTCCAGGTTAATGCCTTTTTTCTACTTAAGTAAGGGCAACTTCCACCATCATAGTTGATTCCGGTCTTTCTTTTTCAGAGTTTTAGCCAGTAATAATTTGTTCTGTATCAATTAACTTGCAACAATTAATGAGCATTCATGAAAACAGTTTATGTAATTGATGCTGTCCGTACGCCTGTTAGTAAATATGGAGGTGCTTTATCGTCTATCCGCCCGGACGACCTGCTGGCACACATCATCAAGGCATTACTACAACGGAATGAAGGTATTGATGTCAATGCTATTGAGGATGTTATTGCCGGTGCAGCAAACCAGGCGGGTGAAGACAATCGAAATGTGGCAAGAATGGCAGCTTTACTGGCCGGGTTACCAGTATCTGTTGGCGGCAATACTGTTAACCGATTATGTGCTTCCGGTTTACAGGCGATAATGGATGCTTCCAGGCAGATC
>JBGSPB010000003.1:0-2779 GCA_041738795.1 Chitinophagaceae bacterium
AGCAACAAGTTCCTCTGCACTTTTCACTTCAAACCTGACATGTGGAAACTTATTCAGCGACTTGGCCTTTTCAATTGTTTTTTCACTAACATCAACACCTCTTACCCTAAACCCGTATTCACCCAGGCTTCTTGATATAACACCATTACCACAACCTACATCCAATACTTCAGCACCATCAGGGAGCCTGACTTTAAGAGTATCAGTAATAAAGTTCAATCTTTTTATATCAGCAATTCTTTCAAATTCCACAAGGATCAGTTTTTATTTTTCTCAATCTGTTTAGTATAAAGAGTTGTATATATTTTTTCTATTTCCCTTGTCATTACAGAAGCATTAAACCTGTTTTTAACCGTCTTTATAGCTTCCCTGCCAAATGAATCCCTAAGCGGTGCGTCCTGACTCAATACTAGTAAAGACCGGGCCAGTTCATTTACCAAATCAATTGTATTTATTAAGAACCCGTTCTTATTATGCTGTACTATTTCAACCGTTCCATCCACTTCCGAAGCAATGACAGCTTTACCCATTGCCATGGCCTCTAATAACCCAATCGGTAACCCTTCCCATAAAGACGGCAGAACAAAAATATCAGCAGCCGCTAGCAGATCCGGGACATCTTGCCTGAACGGTTGTAATGTTATTTTATTTTCTAACCGGCTTTCCACAATAATTTTTTCTGCAGCCAGCCTTTCATCTCCTTCCCCCACCATTAACAAATGCATTTCAGGGTTGGCCTCTATTGCCTTTTGGAAAGCATTGATCAAACTTATTGGTTGCTTATGCGATGTAAATCTTGCTACAAATAATACCAGTATCTTATCCTTCGGAATATTTAATTCCTGTCTAATATCACGATATTGCTTGCCAGGGTCAAATTTCTGCTGATCAATTCCATTATTAACAACAACTGATTTGAAAGAACTGATAAACTTTTGTCCTGATTGCTGGTTAGAAGCAGAAACTGAAATATTCAGATCTGACTTGTTTGTAAGATATTTCTCCCCCATGATCCGGATATTCTTAACCAGCCAATTTTGATCCTGGTGAAATGACCATCCGTGAATAGTATAGATTACAGGAATACCCAACGAACGGGCTGCCCAAATAATATTTGAATTAGCCCTTGTACCATGAGCATGAATAATATCTACATTGTTATTTCTTATAAATTGCTTTACCTGTCCCCATTTACCAATGTCAAATGGTTTTTCAGTATGGATGATCTGTGCATTAACATCCATTTCCCGAAGTTTTCCGATCATGGGTCCATCCGTAAATGAAAGAACTATTGGCTCAAATTCTGAACGATTAAGGTTCTGAACGAGGCTCAATAAATGAGACTCACCGCCACCTATCTGTCCCTGCCGGATACATTCCAAAACTTTAATTTTCCTTGTCATATATAAAATACAAGTACAAATTAAGCAGTAACGGATTTGCCGATTGCCCATCCATCAGGAAGCTTTTCAGTTATTTCTATCTGACCAAACTCCTGACTTTGCCTGGCACCAACTTTTCTTGCCCAGGCTGCCATCCTGGCGATCCCTTCTGCCAGGTCGATTCCAGTAGGTTCACCAAAAACTTTTTGAGCTTTGGAATGATCAGAGTAGGCATGCAAAACCTCGTTTCTTGCATTTAAATAATTTATATCAGGAGAGACCCCAAATTCGTTGCATACAACCTTAGCCAACTCATTCACCGCATACGGCTTGTCGGCTCCAACATTAAAAACCTGGTTATATGCTGCCGGTATTTCAACAGATTTAGCAATAGGAATTGCAACATCATCAATATAGCTGAATGCTCTTGTTTGTGTCCCATCACCGAAAATAGTCAGCTGTTTTCCCTGCATAATCTGGTTCATAAATATACCTATTACATTCCTGTATTTATCACCGATGTTCTGATTCTCACCATAGACATTATGAGGACGGAAAACAACATAATTAAGCCCAAACATTTCATGGGCAGACCGGAGGTCCAATTCAACTGCATATTTTGAAACACCATAAGGGTCTTCAGGTTCGGGGGTCATATTTTCACTCATTGGTAACTGTCCCTTACCATAAACCGCAATGGAAGAAGTAAACACAAAGCATTTTACCTTATGCTTAACCGACTCGTTAATAAGATTGATACTTCCGACCAGGTTTGTATTATAATTAAACCGGCGAATGAAATGTGAGAGCCCTTCAGCGGCATATGCTGCCAGGTGATAAACATATTCAAACCGGTACTGGTTGAATAATTTTGTAACCAATTCATGGTCAGTAACACTGCCCTGAACAAAACTTGCACCTTCCGGGATATGATCTTCAAATCCACCACTTAAATCATCAAGTACAACTACTTCAAAGCCCATTTCCATGCAATGACGTACCACATGCGAGCCAATAAAGCCTGCTCCGCCAGTTACCAGTACATTTTTTTTCATATTCTTACTTTTAAATGAATTATAATTTTTCCATCCACCTGTCATACCAAAGTTGAAATATCAGCACCTGCCATAATTTCTGATAATTAACTTTTTTTCCGGCCAGGTATTCGTCCCGCAATCTGACGATAGGTTTATGATCAAAAACCCCTGATTTCGCAAGACTTTCTTCGTTCAGATAATATCGCAGTTGTTCTTTCAAATCCTCCCGAAACCAAACCATTAATGGCGCAATAAACGGACGCTTGGGTCTTTCCATTAATTCTTTCGGGATATATTTATGAACTACTTCTTTTAATAACCACTTATTAACCCCATTTCTTATTTTAAACGAAGAAGGGA
>JBGSPB010000008.1:0-19824 GCA_041738795.1 Chitinophagaceae bacterium
GGTGTTCTATGTCATATCTAAGCATTTCACCGCTACATGACATATTCCGCTGACCTCCACGGTATTCAAGACTGATAGTATCAATGGCAGTTCCCAAGTTAAGCTCGGGGATTTCACCACTGACTTACCAACCCACCTACGCACCCTTTAAACCCAGTGAATCCGGATAACGCTTGCACCCTCCGTATTACCGCGGCTGCTGGCACGGAGTTAGCCGGTGCTTATTCATATGGTACCGTCAGACGAGTTAGAAAACCCTTTTTTCGTCCCATATAAAAGAAGTTTACAATCCAGAGGACCTTCATCCTCCACGCGGCATGGCTGGTTCAGACTTTCGTCCATTGACCAATATTCCTTACTGCTGCCTCCCGTAGGAGTCGGGCCCGTGTCTCAGTGCCCGTGTGACTGGTCGTGCTCTCACACCAGTTACTGATCGCAGACTTGGTGGGCCGTTACCCCGCCAACTATCTAATCAGCCGCACAGCCATCTTCAAGTGATAAATCTTTAATATTAAAAAGATGCCTTTTCAATATACTATGGGGTATTAATCCAAATTTCTCTGGGCTATTCCCCGCTCGAAGGAAGGTTCTGTACGTGTTCCGCACCCGTTTGCCGGTCGCCAGCATCTGTATTGCTACAGACCTGCTGCCCCTCGACTTGCATGTATTAAGCCTGCCGCTAGCGTTCATCCTGAGCCAGGATCAAACTCTCCATTGTAAATGATGTTTGATACTGACATTTTAAAATTCTCAAGAGAAAATTAACGTGTCAAATCGAAATGTATTTCGCTTGACTTACCTATAATTTTATTCCGATGGCTATCGGAATAAAGTGCTATTGTTTCCCAACTTTCAAAGATCTTTTGTCCCTCGCTTTGCTCGGGATGACAACCAGTTTTATCCGGTTACCATTCCCCGTTTTTTGAACGGGAGTGCAAAGGTAAGGGCCATTTTATTTCTACCAAATTTTTCTTCAATTATTTTTCAAGAAAATCAGAATCTTTTGGCGTGAAAATCAACTTGTTTTGTGAAGAACTAACCTCATTTTTTTTGAGGCGGACGGCAAAGGTAAGACATTGTAAATTACCAGCAAACTTTTAGGCTCAGTTTTGTTCACATTTGCCTCACATTTGTTTTCACATTTCTTCAGAGAACTACCCGTTTTATCCGAACGGGCGGCAAAGATAAGGGTGTGACATTTACTATCCAACTCTAATTGAAATTAATTATGCCAAAGCGTAATGAAATGCAGTGCTGTTCTAGGTTTCAGTGCAATATTTTTTTTTCAAGATTCCGCCCTGAATATCTAAACTAAATGGCAGACCTGTTTTTGAATCCGAAGTCCTGGCTAATTAATGTAAAAAGCCCTACAAATGCGGGAACAAGCTAGAAACTGAATAAACTCAAGTTAAGTTTAGATTAGTGTCAAAAAACGAAAAACGGTAGTTATTTTTCGTGCCCAAATTTTGAATTAATTGCAAGATAACCAGGCGGATAGACAACAGAAATCAAAAAAAGACCATGAGCAGGAACAGCGAAACTAGCTTTGGTACAGTCCTTAGACTCAATTATTGCCCTGAACTCCTCAAGAGACAACTTACCCCTGCCCACCTTTAGCATTGTTGCTGTAAGAGCTCTAACCATTCCTCTCAGGAAACGATTTGCCTTAACATGATAAACGAGATTATTATTCTCTGACAACCATTCACTTTCCTGAATTAAGCAATTAAAAGTTTTAACCTGAGTATTTCGCTTTGAAAAAGATGTAAAATCGTGAAACTCCTTCACAATTGCTGCCGCCTTCTGCATCTTATCAAATTCCAATTTATAAGGGAAGAAGAATGCCCTGTCTTTTAAAAAGGGGTCTTTGTGCTGATAAATGTAATATTTATAACTCCTCCCTACAGCATCGAAACGGCAGTGAGCATCAGAAGCCATTTCCTGAAAACTTTTTACAACAATATCTGAGGGTAGTATGGCATTCATCTTATATATGAAATGCGGATTTATCTTTCCTTCATAATCAAAATGAAAAAAATTCTGCAAAGCATGTACACCGGCATCGGTCCTGGAGGAGCCAGTCATTACTAGTCTATGTTTTTGGAGAGTCTTAAAAGCCTTCTCAACTTCTGCCTGTACTGTGTTTGCATTATCCTGAAGCTGAAAACCACTGTAATCAGTGCCTTTGTAGGAAAGCTCTAAAAAATAACGGGGCATATTTAGCGGTCAGATTTCAAATAGTTGTACAAAAGAAATGCTGGTTATTATCTTATTATTGCTTTGAAACGATTTATAAAATATTCGTCCTTTAATTCTGATTGAAGTGTAACAAAGCTGGCTTTATCAGAAACATGTTTATAGGCTGCATCAAAGAAATTGTATTTACCCTCATCATTTAAGAATAGTGTACTTAAATTTTTTAATTGCGCTGTATTAAAGCACTTTATTTTAAAATACTTTTTTGCTTCAGCCACCATCTCTTCATCACCTTCTGCCGCGGCCATTGCTTTTCGTAGTTTGAAAAAATCGTTTTCGTCTGCTGAAGCAGGGCAGTTAGCTATTGCTACAGGCTTTTCGACTGGTGTTTCAGCTGCAACAGGCTTTTCTTCAATCTTAGGTTGTGGCTCAACGGGTTTCTCTTCCTGTTTTTTTGGAGCTTCTGTTACAATATCAAGGAATTTTTTTTCTTCTTTTGGTTCTACTATTTCCACACCAGCTATTAGCCTGGGATTTGGAATAAGAAGCCGAATCGTATCTCTCGTTCCATTCTCATAATTATCAATGAATACAAGACCAAAACCCTCAGTGGTTGAACTCTCTGACCTTTTTGTAACTACTGATCTTGTATATAATACTTCTACACTTTCCTTTGGCGTTTCGATGACAGGTACTGGTTGTTCAGAAACAATCTTTGGTTCCTCCTTTTTAATGGCCAACTCAACAACTGGCTCTACGGGTTTTGAAACAGGAACTTCTTTAATCACCACTTTTCCTTCTTCCTTGTTTACCTCTCTGGAATCAATTATTTCTGCAGGTTTTGTGATAGCAGGCTCTTTGATTGCCGTTTTAGGGTCTTCTTTCTTTTCAGCTTTTATTGCAACAACGTCTGCAGTTTTAATAACAGCTGGTTCACTGATCACCCTTTTTGTTTCTTGCTTTTTTATAACTTCAACAGCCACTGATTCTGTTTTAGGAGCTGGCATTTCTTCCGGTTTCTGTTGAACCTGTTTTTCTTTTAACGAAGGATCGTCTGAAGCTTTGGAAAGAATTTCAGTAAAAGCAGATACATCTTTATTATCTGTTTTTACTTTGTCAGCAACTTTAGCAATACCTGTCTCAGACATTTGTACTGCCAGTGTTTGTAAATCAAATAGTCCCCAACCTTTATCTCCAAACTCTTTCAGCAGAAAGCCATGATCCTTCCTGTTTATAGTAACTGTAAATACCTGTTCCGGCCATTTATTTTGAGGAAAACCCACCTTAAAATTATAACTGGTATCCCTTAGCTTAGCTAGAATCAGATAACCAGAGGCGGAAGAACTATAAATTCTATCGTCCATTTTTACAAAAAAAGGCTGTTCAGGTTCTGATTGCAGGTAAACAAAATATACTTTCTGTGCTGAAGCTGTTAGTGAAGTGGCCGCAAAGAGAAAAACCAAAAGAAGTTTATTCATTTTTCCGGAATTGGGTTGTATAGCAAATTTAACTTAAATCCCCTGACATAATTCAGCATGGTGACAACAACTTGTTAAATAGCGTAACCTTTCATCCCAATTATACCACTAAACAAGGCCTATTATTATAAATTTGCGGCACACAAATCAATTATATGAAGAAAGTATTGTTCACATTGTTATTAATCCTCCCGGGATTTGTATTGCTTGCACAGACCAAACCGTCTGCTGATACTGCCTGGAAAAAAGAATACAGGGAAACTGCCACTAAAATCAATAACCTGGTACATACCAAACTGGATGTAAAACCTGATTTTAGTAAATCGTACCTGTATGGTAAAGCGTGGCTTACCTTAAAACCCCATTTTTATGCCACTGATTCACTGACCCTTGATGCGAAGGGTATGGAATTTAAAAAAATTGCCCTTTTGAAAGGCAACCAGCAGGTACCCCTGAAATATGAATATGATGACTGGCAGCTGCGCATTAAATTAGATAAAAACTATAAAGTCGGTGAAAGCTATACCATATATATTGACTACATCGCCAAGCCTGACGAATTTGAAGAAAAATATGCCAAAGGTGCAATGCTTGGAATAAAAGGGATGTATTTTATCAATCCCAAAGGTGAAGAAAAAGACAAGCCCACGCAAATATGGACACAAGGAGAAACAGAATCCAGTTCAGCCTGGTTTCCTACGATCGACAAAACCAATCAAAAGACCACACAGGAATTAACCGTAACTGTTAACAACAAATATGTAACCCTCAGCAACGGCAAACTCGTATCACAAAAGAAAAATACAGATGGCACCAGAAGTGATTATTGGAAAATGGACCTGCCGCATGCGCCCTACCTTTTCTTTTTAGGTGTGGGTGAATATGCTGTTATTAAAGATAGCTGGAGAGGCAAAGAAGTAAATTACTATGTTGAAAAAGATTATGCTTCTGTAGCAAAAAAGATATTTGGCAATACACCGGAAATGATGACTTTCTTTTCCAAAATTACCGGCGTTGATTACCCATGGATAAAGTATTCACAAATAACAGGCCGTGATTATGTAGCCGGAGCGATGGAAAATACAACTGCCACCATTCACCAGGAAAGTGCACAACAGGATGCAAGAGAGTTAGTGGATGGAAATAATTGGGAAGGGACCATTGCACATGAGCTTTTTCACCAATGGTTCGGTGATTATGTAACAACAGAAAGCTGGAGCAACCTGACAGTCAACGAATCGTTTGCTGACTACAGCCAGACACTTTGGGATGAGTATAAATATGGAAAAGATGCCGGCGATGCCGAAAATTTCAACGGCATGCAAGGGTACCTGATGAGCGGAAGTGAGAATAAACAACTAGTACGTTTTCATTACAAAGACAAAGAAGATATGTTTGATGCGGTGAGTTACCAGAAAGGTGGCCGCATTTTACATATGCTGAGAAACTATGTAGGTGACAGTGCTTTTTTCAAATCACTGAATAATTATCTAACAACAAACAAATTCAAATCTGCAGAAGCACATCAGCTGCGCCTGGCATTTGAAGACATAACCGGCCGTGACCTGAATTGGTTCTTTAACCAATGGTATTTTAACAGTGGTCATCCCAGTGTAGAAATAGATTATCAATACGACGATGCTGCCGGAAAAGTGAATGTAATTATAAAGCAAACACAGAAAAGCGGAAAGATATTCTCCTTACCGCTGGCTATTGATGTATATGATGGCGCAAATAAAAAACGCTATAATGTCTGGGTAAAAAATGGGGTTGATACATTTACTTTCAGTTATTCAAAAAGGCCTGACCTGGTAAACGTGGACGGAGATAAAGTGATGCTCTGGGTAAAGAAAGATAATAAGACGCTTGATAATTATATTCACCAGTATACACATGCCGGTAACTATCTTGACAGAAGAGAAGCTATTGACTTTGCGTCAAAAAAACTGGATGATCCCAAGGCGGTGGAATTAATTAAAACAGCCTTGACAGATAAATATCACGGCCTGAGAAATTTTGCTATCAGTAAGGCGGATCTTAAGAAAGAAGCAGTGAAAACAGGATTTGAATCTGTATTACTTAACCTGGCCAAAAGCGATAAATATGCCACAGTGAGGGCCAACGCTATACAAAAATTGGGCGAGTATAAAAAAGCGGAGTACGCCGATCTGTTTAAAAAAGCGGTTAATGATTCTTCCTATACAGTTGCCGGGAATGCACTGGCTGCTTTAATTAAAGTTGATCCTGCCGCATCATCAGCATTGGTAAAACAACTGGCTGAAAAACCTTCAAAAGGCATATTGCAGGAAGTGGTGATGAGTGAAATATTAAAGTCCGGGGATGAGACAATGGCAGAAAAGATCATAGGTGATTTTGCAAAAATGCCTTTAAGCCAGGGTAAATTCCAGGCATTGAATGGCCTGGCTACCTATTTATCAGCTATTAAAAATGCTGAAAAGATTAAATGGGGTGTAGACGAGATTGTAAAATTCAGGGATGCTATTCCTGAAAACTTCAAGAATCAAACAGATCCGTTTATTAATGGAATGGTATTAAAAGGTATTCTCGCCGATAAGACCAAAAAGGCAAAAGAAAATGCTGCTGATACTGCATTGCAGGAATTGGTTGAATATATAAAAGCAAAACTGCCGGAGGCAGATAAGAAGGGATTTTAGTAGCTCTAATCCTGTAAAATTAAAAGCCATCCTTTCAATCAGGATGGCTTTTTTTATATAAAAAATTTACTACCAACTACCACTAGAACCGCCGCCGCCAAAGCTACCGCCGCCAAAGCCGCCAAAACCACCTCCACTGCTTCCTCCTCCGCCCGACCAACCGCCACCACCTGACCAGCCGCTGCCACGGCCTGTCCAGCCACCAAATCCACCGCGGGAAACATAAGTGCCGCCGCCTGCCGCCCCGGAACCAAAAATGACCAGCAAGAGAATGATGATAAAAATTATTGTCCAGGTACTCAGACCTTTATTCTTCTTGCTACCATAATTTTCCGGCGCTTTATACCTGCCTTCTGCAGCTGCTATTAAATCATCCACACCTTCATCCAAACCCCTGTAATAATTATCTTCCTTAAAGCGGGGAGTAATGGTATTATCAATGATGCTTTTTGATGTTAGATCGGTAATGGCACCTTCCAACCCATATCCAACCTGAATGGTCATCTTCCTGTCTGCTTTGGCAACAAGTATTACAATACCATTATTAAAATCCTTGTTACCCACTCCCCATTTTCTACCCAGTTCAATGGCTGCATCCTCTATAGAATAACCATCGGTAGATTTTACAATAACAACAGCAATCTGGTTAGAAGTTGAGTCATCATATTTTACCAGCTTCCCTTCCAGTGCCTCAACCTGCTGAGCAGTAAGTGTCTTTGTATAATCATTGACAAGCTTAGGAGGGCTGGGAGGAGTAGCAATAATTTTCTCCATTTGCGCAGCAGCAAATAAAGAAAAGTGAAGGGTTAGTATTAATAAAAATCTTTTCATGAATATCAGCTGCCAAATACGATATGATCAGGCAATTCATTTTTATCGGTATCATTATCAAAGGGGAAATGAGTTGTCAGCGCCTCTCCTATCTGTATCACACATTCTGCTATACCTTTAGCATAATAGTCTTTGTTGAAGCTTTGTATCATTTCAGTTACTATCTGGTTCCAATAGTCCTGGCCTGTCTCTTTATAAATTCCTTCATCAGCAAATACAGCTAACTGATGGTCTTTAAGGGCCACATAGACCAATACAGCATTCCGTTGTTCTGTTTTTTCCATTTGTAATGAAAAGAATACCTCAGCCGCCCTGTCTATTGCATCCATAAAACGACAATGCCTTTCCACAAAGACCCGGACCTCTCCACTGGTTCTTTTCTCCGCCTGCCGGATCGCTTTTACGATCAGCCGGTTGTCTTCTTCATTGAAGAGCGACTTATTCTTATTCCATGAAAAAAGTTTCAACGGTTAGTAGTTAAAAGTTAAAATTTAATTTCCACTGCTTTTTCAGTTCCGGTATCTGCGACAAAACCTTCTTTCTTTTTAAATCCAAAAATAACAGCCACCAGGTTTGATGGAAAGCCCCTTACCTTTTTATTATATTCTGCCACCGCTTCATTAAAATCATTGCGGGCCACTTTTATTCTTCTTTCTGTTCCTTCCAGTTGTGTTTGCAAACCAGCATAAGCAGCTGTACCTTTTAGTACCGGATACTTTTCAATCTGAATGATCAACCTGTTTGCCGCAGCTGCCAATGTATCCTGCAATTGTTTTTGCTTTTGATAATTTTCACCTGTTATTTCATTATCTGACAGACCATTTATCGCTTTGCTTCTTGCCTCTGTAATTTTCTCCAGGGTAGTTTGTTCAAAATCTGAAACTCCTTTTACTACATTCACCAGGTTTGGGATCAGGTCAATCCTGCGCTGGTAAGTGTTTTGCACCTCTGACCATTGGAGTTTAACCTTCTCCTGTTTATTGACAAAAGCGTTATAAGAAGTGATTATCCAGATAGCAAGAACAAGCAGGATAGCACCGCCAACTATATAGCCGGAAAATTTCTTTTGCTGCATATCAGCTATTCTTAGAATTCTACTTTTGGAGCTTTCTCGGCACCTTCATCCGCCTTGAAACCTTCTTTTGCCTTGAATCCAAACATACCTGCCAGCAAGTTCACAGGGAATGATCTTACTTTGGTATTGTACGTATTGATAGCATCATTAAAAAGTTTTCTTGAATTGCGGACATCATTTTCAATTCCTTCCAATTGTCCCTGCAACTGCAGGAAGTTTTGGCTGGCTTTCAAATCAGGGTAGTTTTCCACTACAGCCAGCAAGCGGCTCAATGCACCAGACATTTGTCCCTGTGCTTCCTGGAATTTTGCCATATTCTCCGGAGTAAGCTGGTCAGCAGTAAGATTGATAGAAGTGGCTTTGGCACGGGCCTCCACTAATTTTGTCAATGTTTCCTGTTCAAAATTAGCGGCACCTTTTACTGTATTAACAAGATTACCGACGAGGTCGGATCTTTTCTGATATTCAGTGTTTACGTTGTTCCATGTTTTTTTAACTGTTTCATCCTGTTTGATGACGGCATTATACCCATTGCATCCCCATACGCCCAGTATGAGCAGCAAGCCAAGTACAACTAAGATGGTGAGATTTCGGGTTCCTTTCATGTTAATGGGGTTTTGTTTAGATATTAAAAATAGGAATTTTGTTATTGCCATTCGCTGATTTTCGGCATACAGCAGCTGACAGCCGGTAAATGATCATCAAGAGCTGGACTGGTTACAAAAAAGCCCCTGGTTTTAAACAGGGACATTTTTATATTTTTAACGGGTATTGCAACCCCTCCTGTGTTTTAAGATTGCACGGCAGCAATCCCCGGAAGAACCTTGCCTTCGAAGTATTCAAGCATGGCACCACCACCGGTAGACACATAGCTTACTTTATCTGCAAATCCAAACTGGTTAACGGCAGCTACAGAATCGCCGCCACCTACCAGGGAAAAGGCTCCGCTTTCTGTGGCTTCTGCGATAGCAACTGCCACAGCCCGGGTACCTTTCTGGAATTTTTCCATTTCAAAAACACCCATAGGGCCGTTCCATAAAATGGTTTTTGATTTTTTGATTACTTCTGTGAATATACCAGCTGCTTTGGGGCCAATGTCCAGTCCCATCCATCCATCTGGTATAGCATCACTGGGTGCAACGGCAGTATTTGCATTTGCATCAAATTTATCAGCAATAACAGAATCTTCCGGAAGATGTATACTTACATTTTTCTCTTTTGCCTTCTGCAGAATTTCAAGTGCTGTTGCAAGGCGGTCTTCTTCGCATAATGAGTTTCCTATTTTACCCCCTCTTGCTTTCATGAAAGTATAGGCCATCCCTCCGCCAATGATAATATCAGTCGCTCTTTCCAGGAGATTTTCAATGATCAGTATCTTGTCACTTACTTTTGCGCCGCCTATTATTGCTACAAAAGGTTTCTCAGATTTATGCAATACTTTCTCAGCGCTGGCAACTTCGCCTTCCATTAATAATCCAAACATCCTTTTTTCTGCCGGGAAAAACTCAGCAATGACAGCCGTAGAGGCATGAGCCCGGTGCGCTGTACCAAAAGCATCATTTATCCACAGATCTCCCAGTTTCGATAATTTTTCTGCAAACACTTTATCTCCTTTCTCTTCTTCTTTATAAAAACGCAGGTTCTCGAGCAACAAGACTTCGCCTGGACGAATCATTCCTGCAGTTAAATAAGCCTGTTCGCCAATACAATCATTGGCAAACAATACGGTTGTTCCACCCAATAATTCACTCAGGTGTTGTATCAAATGTTTTAATGAATATTTTTCTGTGGGGCCATCTTTGGGTCTTCCCAGGTGACTCATCAGGATAACACTTCCACCATCATTCAAAATCTTTTTAATAGTAGGAACAGCAGCTCTCATACGGTTGTCATCTGTTATTTCATACTTATCATTCAGTGGTACATTAAAGTCGACACGGATAAGTGCCTTCTGACCTTTAAAATCATGAGCAGCGAATTTTGACATAAAATTTTCTTTTGAAATGAATGAATCAGGTTAATGCTGATGTGCTTTTTCAGCCTGCGTTTCCCGAAATAATATATGACCTGCAACCGTAGCCATCACTTCATCTGTAACGTCTTTACCCCCATTTAAATTGGTACGAATACTCTCCAATGTATACTTTGGCCCAAAAGGAAGTCCCCACCATCCGAATAAAGCCGAGATTATTGTAAAAGGAAGCCCCTTTGATACAATTCTTTCCCCTTTCCTCACCAGGTAGACCCCGGAGGTACGCTTGAATGTTATAACCAAAAGCGATATTGTGAATGCGAAGTACACAAATTTTCCTCCCTTTTCAGCTTCTTGCTGCAAATCGTATGCAGAAAGCCCCTCTATATTCTTAATCTTCATAAAGCCGCTTAAAATACCGCAGCAAACTGATGACCAGTTTACTGCGGTAATAAAAAATTACTTACCCATCAACTTAGCAAAATAATTCACTGTTCTTACCAGCTGACTTACATAACTCATCTCATTATCGTACCAGCTTACTGTTTTTACCAGTTGTTTATCCCCTACCGTCATCACTTTAGTTTGTGTAGCATCAAACAGCGAACCAAAATGAATACCGATGATATCGCTGCTTACAATCTCATCTTCTGTGTAGCCAAATGATTCATTCGCTGCTTCTTTCATTGCTGCATTGATCTCCTGAATCGTAACAGGTTTATTTAAGATAGAAGTAAGTTCTGTCAGAGACCCGGTAATAGTAGGCACCCGTTGTGCACTACCATCCAGTTTGCCTTTTAATTCGGGTAATACCAGGCCAATAGCTTTTGCAGCACCGGTGGAGTTAGGAACAATATTGGCTGCTGCCGCCCTTGCCCTGCGTAAATCACCTTTCGCATGAGGCGCATCCAGTGTATTCTGGTCGTTGGTATACGCATGGATTGTAGTCATGATACCTGTAACAATGCCGTATTTATCATTCAATACTTTGGCCATTGGAGCCAGGCAATTGGTAGTACAGGAGGCACAGGAAATAATAGTTTCAGTGCCATCGAGTATGCTGTGGTTAACATTGAAGACCACGGTTTTCAAATCGCCGGTTGCGGGGGCGGAGATCACCACTCTTTTTGCACCAGCCTTCAGGTGTGCTGAAGCTTTTTCTTTGTCGGTGAAGAACCCGGTGCATTCCAGCACCACATCCACTTCATGGCTGGCCCAAGGAATCTGTGAAGGATCTTTTTGTGCATATATCTTTAATATATCACCATTTACAACAATTGAATCTTCGGTAGATTTTACATCAGCATCGAAGCGGCCCTGGGCGCTGTCATATTTGAGAAGATGGGCCAATACTTTAGGGCTGGTAAGATCATTGATGGCCACCACATCAATTCCTTCCATATTATATATCTGTCGGTAAGCAAGACGTCCGATACGTCCAAAGCCATTAATGGCAACTTTAACTGTGCTCATGGTAGGTTTAAGAGTTTAAGAGTTTAAAAAACTGAAATTTTAAGAGCTTAGCATCCAGCTTTTATTAGAAGACTAAGCCGGTTTTGCATTTTTAATTTGCGGTGCGAAGGTACACTAATAGGGGGAAAAAGAAGGGTGATTTTGAGGGTTAAAAAGCCTGAACAGGATGTGGGAAAAACAAAGCGAAAAACATTTGGCAAAAAAGTTGTGCAAACCTATCTTTGCCGTCCCTTAAAACGGCCCGTTCGTCTAAGGGTTAGGACACCACCCTTTCCCGGTGGTGATACGAGTTCGACTCTCGTACGGGCTACACTTCTTGTACTTTTTTAGTACGACGCCGCATGAAACGCAGTATTCATGCGGTTTTTTATTTTCTCCCCGACAAAGATGGACCATATAAAACCAATTTGGCGGTCACCTTTTCGGTAACCTATCCAAACAGTTACCTTCGAAAAGTATTCCTTTAAAAGCCTTACCGATAAAAGGTTTCAATGTTTTCAGCCTCCGGCAGCACCGGATGGAAACCAACAAAATTCGGTAACCTTTTAAGTCACCACAACATGAAAGTAAATTCCAACATGGCCATTCTTTTCTGGATCAATATCCAGAAAAAAGATGATAGCGGCAAAGCTCCTATCTATTGCAGAATTACTCTCGATGGGAAACGTTCCCAATTCTCAACAGCAAAAAAAATTGAACCTGATTTTTGGTGTTCTAATAGCAACCATGTCAATAAAAAATCACCGGATGCAATTGAAATAAATGAAGATCTTGATACCATTAAAGGTGAGCTACGTAAATTTTATAATCAACTCACTTCAACACACAAGCATATCACTTGTGAAATGATAAAAAATGCTTACACCGGCAAAGGCCAGGAGAGAAAAACTATGATGGATATTTTCAACATCAATATCGAGAAATTAAAAGTGGCTGTAAAAAATGGAAAGGCTGCTTTAAAAACACAACAGCGTTTGGAAAACATCCACCGCAAGGTCCAGGCATTTTTAAAGAAAGAATTTCATTTGTCAGATATTCATCTGGCTCAATTAAAACCATCTCTCGGCAACGACCTTAAAGACTATTTTAATATTAATTGCAATATCGCCGACAATACAACTTTTAAATATATCAGCATTATAAAAGAATTGCTCGACTTTGCCGTTGATAAAACATGGCTCGATAAAAATCCTATCAAACACTTCAAATGTCCCTACAAAAATCCGCATCGTGAGGTATTAACGATGATTGAAATAGGAACACTGATGGAAACAAAAATGCCAAATGCTATGGTTGAAAGAGCTAGAGATTGTTATGTGTTTTCCTGCTTCACTGGTTATGCTTACAATGAAGTAAATAATCTCACTAAAGATAATATTGTTATCGGCATGGATGGCAATAAATGGATTTCGTTACGCCGTCACAAAACAGATGAACCCGAATTAGTACCATTGCTACCTATCCCCTTAGAAATTATTGAGCGATATAAAGATGATGTATGGGCTAATGCAAATAATAAATTGCTACCAATCCGCAGTAATCAGAAATACAATAAAAATTTAAAAAAAGTGGCTGAACTGGCTGGCATTAAAAAACATTTAACGACTCATACTGCCCGCCATACATTCGCTACAACGGTGGCCCTTGAACATGATGTTCCAATGGAAACGGTAAGCAGATTGCTTGGTCATCGCTCTATTAGAACCACCCAGATTTATGCAAAGGTGTCTTTAAAGAAACTGAGTAATAATATGAATGAGCTACGATACAAACTATCGTTCCCATTGGTAGCATCCAAAACAGGGACTTAATTAATTTCTCAAATTTAACAATGGACGATCAATGACTATCTACCGGTGAACTCAAATCATTCCTGATTATATTTGTTAGCAAGCGAAACCCAAATTTGATTGATTAAATTGGTCTTGGTTCAAATATTTTATTTATCGATGTATTAAAAGTTAGCTGGTCTCTGCTAAGAGTTTCAGCCTTTTCCCTTTTTCGTATCAACACAATTTTTTATTCATGCTATTAATTTTTTGAAACGACGATTTTTGTAACTCCTGATATTTTATACAAATCGCTTTTTAACCTGTCCAACTGTTTCTCCGATCCGACTCCTGCAACAACTTCTATTTCTCTCATATCCTCTACAAGGTTATTGTAATTGACCATCTGCATAATATATAGCAAAGCACTACTACTAATGGCTCTTATCACCTGATTTACTACATACTCTGCATTTACTATTTGGATAACAAGTTTATATTCACATACTTTCTCTTCTACATTTTTTGCCGTTAGCATTTGCGTAGTTTTTGTCGTATTACAGGAGGAGCATAGCAGTAAGACTGTCGATGCAAAAACCATTATATTTTTGACCTCTCTGTGCATTTTATTGCAACAACTCTTCCAGTTTTTTATCTAACGCCTCTCCCATTAAATTTTTTGCTATGATCTTTCCTTCTTTATCCAATAAAAAATTAGTGGGGATTGCATGGATATCACCATATAGTTTTCCCGGTTCAGTATTAAAACCGGTAAGGCTGGAAACATGCGGCCACAATCCTATGCCGTCTTCTCTAATTGCTTTCATCCATGCCTGTTTTGCTTTTGCCTCATCCATGGATACACTAAGGATGGTGAAATTGTCTTTATACTTATTAAATGCTTTTTTTAAATTGGGGCTTTCAGCACGGCAAGGTCCACACCAACTTGCCCAAAAGTCGAGTAATACATATTTACCCCGCAATTTGGATAGCGTAACATTATTGCCACTGGTATCCGGCAGTGTAAAATCTGGGCCTTGCTTACCAGTCCTGATGGCAAAAGATTGCAGTAGCTCCTCCCCCGCCTCTGTTTGTTGCATGGCTATTGGTGCATTATAAAATAAGGCCTCCTGCTCCTTTTCGTAGGGTTCTGAAAAAACCGATTGAATAATACTCATAATAATGGGAGACTGAAGATGGCTTTTTGCATACTCCAGGTTAGTAGAAATCATGTCGTCGAAACTTTGGTCCATTAATTTTTGAAAAGCATGAGCAACAAGGCTGTCAGCTACATCTCCGCCTTCATACTTAAATTTATCTTCTGCCTGATGTCTCATATCTGCCAAAATATTTATTTTGTCTTTAAATGGTTTCATAGCATACGTCCATTCTACATAATCTAACTGCGCCTTTGAATTAGTAATTTCTATAGCTGAAAAATAAGAACCGCTGATCGCTTTCATTTTTGCTGGTTCAATAAAAACCCAAACTACGGGTCGATGAACATTAGCCATCGTTTTCTTTTCTTCCTGCTTTTTAGCAAAAGGGATGCCGTATAATCTTACCAATCTGGCATCCCGTATTTTCCCTTTAAAAAAATATTTTCCATTCACCACTTTACAGGTATCACTTATACCTTCTCCCTCTGAAGAATACCATAATACTACTTTTTCCACCGGTTCTTTTACTTTCATTACTTCTCCTTTTATAGAAAAAGGTTTTAATGTTTGACCCGAAACAGTTTCGAACACAAAAAAAATGATTGAAAAAACAAACATCTTCAGGAATATTATTGGCAATGTTTTCATTTTAAGTATTGTTTTATTGATTAAAAAATAATTCAATAAATCTTCAAACTTTTTATTCTGCTATTGTTCTTAAAAAGTATTGAGAAAAAAAAGTGTTCAAGAGAAACGGAATCTATTTCTCCCGAACACTTTCGGTCTTTCTTAATTATTTGCTTTTGTAAAATTATATTTAAACCCAAACAGCCAGGTGGCACCATAGGTAGGATAATTTGTCCCGGTTTCTGATATATAGCTATTGGTAATATTGGCACCCTGTATAAAAAATCTACAACTGGGTACAAAATTATAATCCAGGTTGAAGCCGAGTCTATAAACTGACTTGGTTGTCAGGTCATACGCATATGTGTCAGGAACAAATGCGGCTCTGCCATAAGAAACATCCATTGCATAAGTAAAGAAATCAGAACTAATGATACCATCCACTTCAGTAAGGTTGAAAGAAATTGCTGCTTTATCTGCCTTACCAAATATTTTAAAGAAATTATACGTCAGGTTAATACCTGCCGTATGCCGGGGCAGGTTATCCATTCTGGTGCCAGGTGCCTTACCAGCTAATGTGAAAGATTGATATCCCCCTGTAGTGTCTTTTATAGTGGAATTCATTATGGAATAAGTACCACGGATTGAAAACCGGCTTATATTATATTGGCCTGATAATTCCAATCCCTTGTTAGCCACTTTACCCAGGTTAATATATCTATACCCGAACAAATTAGGGTCAGTTGGATCAGGGCCTAAACTAATTGAAGAAAGAAAATCCTGTATTACATTATCATAATACGTTATTTCAAAATTGTACTTTCCTTTCTTGTCATATATTTCCAGACCATAATCAAAGCCCTTTTGATTTTGTGGTATAATATCCGGATTAGGATATATAATAGTACGTCCACCACCAACAGGAAGCCGGCCAATTCTTGCCTCATAAGGGGGAGATGTAATTCCTTTGCCCCATGAAATTCTTGGCTTAAAGATCAGCGATTTAGTACTAAAATTGGTAGTAAGCCCGATCCTGGGGTTATACGCTGGATTAAACAACTTGTTGTCCTCGTAACGCAGAGCCAGGGTTAAATAAACATTTTTATAAGAAGGCACCGCTTGTATAAAAGCCCCAAAATTTGTATTGGCAGGTGTTTCTTGTTTTGTACTTCCGCTTCTACGGGTAAGCGTCCATGCTCTTGGGAAATATTTTTTGTGTTCTATCCCGCTGGTAATTACGGCAGCAAACCCATCCGTTTGGCTACCCAGACTCAGTACATTCGAATAGCGGATGGTGCTGGTTTTATATTGATCTCCTAAATACTGACTTAATAAATTAGTCACACCGTCTGTAACCGGAAGAGCCTGGTTGTCATTTGAAGTATACCCTGCCTGGAGGCTATGGTTCCAGTGCTCATTCGCCTTGTAGGTAAAATTTGTACCTAAAAAATAAGTTTGGGCAACCCTTTTATAATTGGAAGACTTGGTGGGTACAACGCCAAACCATTCATAAGCTGGTAGCGTATAACCGGGAAAAGGTTCTACTATGATATCTGTCCGTGGATGAGTAGCTGTATCATACATAGGGTTCCGGGATGGGGTAATGTTGGAGAGAACATACCTGCCCATTATATTGGCCTCCAATTTTCCTATATTAAAGTGTACCCCCCCATAAAATGTTTTGTACTTTTCATCACCGTCGGGTCTATACGAACCTATTGATCTATACGAACCTCCGAAAGTATAGGCCACTTTTTTAAACCCCGTGACGGCTTCAATGGAGTGCATTTGCTGAAAAGGATTTTTATCCACCCATTTGCTTTTATAAAAACCCGCACTGCTGGTAATATTAACGGTGTTCTTATTGTATTTGCCTTTTTTGGTGAAAACTTGTATAATACCGCCATTGCTACCGGTACCATATAGTGTAGCAGACCCGGGTCCTCTCACTACTTCTATCCGGTCTATATCATTTTTATCTATTTGTGATAAATAGTCCGACCCTCCGGCATATTCGACACCATCAATATAAACTGCAATACGTTCAATTGAATTATCGCTGGCTGCACCCCTGATAGACATAATACCACCACCTGGCCCTT
The DNA here is from genome assembly GCA_041738795.1 of Chitinophagaceae bacterium. Taxonomy (GTDB): domain Bacteria; phylum Bacteroidota; class Bacteroidia; order Chitinophagales; family Chitinophagaceae; genus JJ008. The sequence continues at coordinate 17,359 of JBGSPB010000008.1, forward strand.
CAAGATCTGGTATGCTATTATATATTCCCGGTACTAACCCGTTGAAAACCTGATCCAATGTATTCACTGGCAATCTTTCCAGCATTTTTGAATCAATTACCGTTACAGAACTGACATCCCCTTTTCTTTTAGTTAGCGCCATATTACCACCCACTATTACCTGGTCTAATGGACTAATTTCAAGATCAAGATTTATATTAATAGAAGCATCGGTTATTTTTACTTGTTTGGTGCCATAGCTTATAGCAGAGAACACAAGCACATCACCCTTATCGGCCTGTATAGAAAAATTTCCATTAGCATCTGTTTCTGTTCCTTTCCTCGTTCCTTTTACTACTACACTTACACCGGCTATACCATTACCTTCTGCATCTTTAACTGTTCCTCTGATAGTAATAAGTGGTAGTGGCTCATTGAAAATAAAAGAGATTGTGTTTGGCGTTGTTACTTGTTTTTTAACGATGGTAATGGTTTTATTTTCCATTACCCAGCCAAAAGGCTGGTCTTTGAAGATCTCATTCAATGCAGTTTCCAACGATACATTTTTAAGATTGATCGTTACAGATTTTGCTTCTCGTAAAAGGCTCGCATCATAAAAGAATACATGATTGGTTTGATTTTCAATTACAGTAAATACCTTTTTCAAGGAAACTTCCTTACCGGAAAAATTTACGGTTTGAGAGTTACCTGAAGCAGATACCTGCAGAAAAGCTGCAGTCAGTAAGATCATTGTCAACTTCATAACGAGCCATATTTGGCGGGTAAGCAGTGGCTTACCAAAACTAATTAATTGCATAGCTTTGCAGTGTTTGGGTTTAAGAATGAGTGATACGTAACTGTTTTATTTAATTCGGTTACCCAAACGACCGCCAGAGATGTTAGTAGCATTTCTGGCTTTTTTTTGAATACCCGGTAAGAACTCTTTTTTATTTGAAAACAATCAACTTCTTCCCTTCAATTCTGAAATTGACGTTATTCTTTTTTAATATTTTTAATACCTGCGATAAATTCAGATCCCGTTGCATCTTTCCGGCAAACTCTCTATGTGGTATGTTTCCCTCAAATACTACATCCACATCATACCATCGGGAAAGCTGACGTAACACTGTTTGCAAATTGGCATTTTCAAAATTGAAAATGCCATTCTTCCATGCCATAACCTGTCCTATATCTGCATTTTTATTGAGGCCGATATTCCCGTTTGAATATAATTGCGCCTACTCACCGGATGCTATAATTTTTGAATTATTAGTTCCAGTCACTTTCACACTTCCTTCCAGCAATGTAGTATTGATTGTTGCTTCATCTGTATAAGCATTAATGTTGAAATGAGTACCCAATACTTCCGCCTCGCCTTTGCCAGCAATATCTACTTTAAATGGCATTGCTGCATTCTTCGCCACTTCAAAATATCCTTCTCCAGTCAATTCTACTATTCTTTCTTTACCGCTAAAACTTGCAGGAAAACGAAGAGAAGATGCGGCATTCAACCATACTTTAGTACCATCCGCTAATATCAATTGATACTGCCCACCTCTTGGCGTAGAAATAGTATTGTAAACAACTTCTGTAGCAGCACCATCAGCATTATAGGCTAATTGCCCATCCAGTTTTATAACTTTTGTATTTCCTTGTTCCGCCAGATCTCCATTAGCAGCATTGTCTAAAACAATAGTAGTACCATCAGCCAGTGTCAGTATGGCCTTATTACCACCCGCCGCTACATCATCATTTAGTGTTGGCGTTTTTACGATTTGCTGTTCAGCTTTGTTTGTATTCTCTGAAATCTTATAAACAGCAAAAGCACCTACTAATAATAAAATAGCGGCAGCCACCCGGAACCATGTTTTCTTATATAACGGTATGTGATAGCTTATCTTGGTTTCGGGAGAAAGAATTTGATGCAGTATAGATTTAGCTTCTTCTGCACTTAAAACAGAAGCTGATTCCTCTGTTTTCTCCCATTCATCCTTTAGTAAAGCCAGAACTTGCTGGTCGTCTGTAACATCAATCAATTGGGCCAACTCACTTTTTTCTTCCGGAGTGGCCGTTCCATTGATATATCTGGTAAAAATTAGCTGAAATCTTTCGTTCATAAATTAAATTTCGTCCTACAAAGACAAATTGTACCCTGTCTGGTTATAGGACAATTAATGGTATAAAAAAGGGGGAAGTCTTTTAAAAGAAATCGGAAAAAAATTTCGTTAGAACAGTAACAACGGCCATTTTACTGTTCAAAAATTTGGTAATAGCCTTAATAGCCAGCTGCAAATGGGTTTTTACTGATTCTTTGCCTATACCCAACTTATCAGCAATCTGACTGTAAGTGGAAAATCCGGTGATACTGACCACCTAAATCCGGTGCAAACTGACCACCCTAAGTTAACGTCCTTCAGCTGCTGTAAAAAGGTTGTTTTTCTTTTTTAAAAGTACTGTTTATTTGTTGTTGTCTTCTATTTTCTTATT
>JBGSPB010000007.1:0-137061 GCA_041738795.1 Chitinophagaceae bacterium
GTGAAAGAATGGAAAAGCAAAATGGAGACACTCCGCAAAGACCATAAAGCTAAAATGGAAAACATTTTTTCTGCTGAACAAAAAGCTAAGCTTGATAAAATGAAGGAAGATAAGAAAGCTATGCATCAAGTAGATGCAAAAGCGAGGTTAGAAAAAATGAAAATTCACCTGGGACTTACTGACGACCAGACAGCAAAGCTTTCAATAAACCGGACTAAAATGGCTGAAAAAATGAAAGCTCTCCGGGAAAATAAATCATTGTCTGATGAAAAGAAAAGAGCAGAAATGAAAGAGCTGATGAAACAACAGCAAGAATCAATGAAATCAATCCTTACAGAAGAGCAGTTGAAAAAAATGAAAGAAGGAAAAAAACACAGACCCGGCCCGGGAATGCACCATAAAGGTCCTGGTCCACAAGACAAAGAGACAATCTGAAAATATAATGAGATTGTTTAAGATACAAAGCCCTGTCAGTTAATGACAGGGCTTTGCAATTAATAACTATCTTCGCGGTTCACTACTGTTGTAAAACAGCAAACACTACACATGAACAAGAAAGCATCGAACAATTTCGGCAAATTCGCCAAAAAGAAAAGTAACGCAGCTGTCAAAGAGCAGTTCAAACAGGAAAAAAGAAAAGTAAAGAAAGAGCGGGAAGAGTATTTTGACAAAAAGAAGGCCGAAGCCAGGGGAAAAGTAGCCATACAAAGCAGGCAATCAACAGCGGGAGGGCAACATTCGCCAACATCCCATAACAGACCGGAAACAACAGGTACAATGCCATTAAATAAGTTCATCGCACATGCTGGTGTAGCTGCAAGACGTGATGCGGCAGAAATGGTAAGAAAGGGATTGGTTAAAGTAAATGATGAATTAGTTACCGAACCCGGATTTAAAGTTTCTGCAAAAGATGAAGTAAGAGTAAATGGAAAGAAAATATTCCTGGCAAAGAACCTGGTTTACATTTTACTGAACAAACCTAAAGATTATATTACCACAACCGATGACCCGCAGGGAAGAAAAACAGTTCTGGATATTATAGGCAGGGCTACCCCGGAGAGAGTATATCCTGTTGGCCGCCTTGACAGAAACACATCCGGCGTTTTATTGCTGACCAACGATGGAGAACTGGCACAAAAACTTACCCACCCAAGTAATGAAGTAAAGAAAGTGTACCACGTCACTTTGAATAAGCCGTTGGATAAAAAAGATTTTGACCAGATATTAAAAGGCGTGGTCCTGGAAGATGGTGCTGCCAATGTAGATGTGCTGGCTTATGCAGATGCAAAAGACAGGACACAGGTTGGTGTCGAGATCCATAGTGGTCGTAACCGTATCGTTCGCCGCATTTTTGAATCGCTGGGCTATGATGTAAGGAATCTTGACCGGGTAATATTTGCCGGTCTTACCAAGAAAAATATAGAGAGAGGCAAGTGGCGTTTTCTAAGTGAAAAAGAAGTGAGAGACCTGAAACATTTTGGAAAAGGGAAATAACCGCTGATTGCATTGATTTAAACGTTTGAAATGAAGATCACCGATTGGATCATCTCAGAAACAGAAAATTGGGTGGCTGTCAATAAACCCTCTGGCCTATTATCCATTCCTGACAGGGAAGGAAAAGAAGTTTCTTTAAAAGTATTACTGAAAGAAAAATATGGTAATATATTCACTGTTCACCGGATCGACCGGGATACCAGCGGCCTGATCGTTTTCGCAAAGAATGAAGCCGCACATAAACACCTGTGCAAACAATTTGAAGACCGGCAAACAAAAAAAATCTACACCGGGTTGGTCATTGGTTCTCCCGCTAACAAAAAAGGCAGTATTGATTCCCCAATAGCTGAACATCCTGCCCTTAACGGAACGATGATTGTTCATCGCAAGGGTAAAGAATCACTGACAGATTATGAAGTGCTGGAAGATTTTGGTATTTATTCATTGCTGCAATTTCAGATTCATACAGGACGAACCCACCAGATACGGGTGCATATGAAAGAAATTGGCCACCCTATTGTAGCTGACAATATTTATGGCGATGGAAAACCAATTCTTATTTCTGCCTTAAAAAAGAAATACAAACTTTCCAAAGATGAACTGGAGGAAAGGCCGATCCTTGGGCGCCTTGCCCTTCATGCTTTCCAGCTTGTTTTCAAAGATATTGATGGTACAATGATAGAGCTGGAAGCACCGCAACATAAAGACATGAGAGCTACGTTGCAACAGCTTGCAAAAAGAAAAAGTAAATAAGTTTTCAGGATTTATCCAACGCCTGAAAAATATCAGCCAGTATATCATCTACATTCTCCAATCCTGCAGAGATCCTGATTAACCCGGGTGTAATTCCTACTGCCTGTCTTTCCTGCTCTGTTAATTTTGAGTGAGTGGTTGAAGCAGGGTGTGAAGCAATTGTACGGCTGTCTCCAAGGTTATTCGTCATTGAGATCATCTGTAATGCATTCAGGAATTTTCGTCCGCTTTCAATACCCCCTTTCAATTCAAATGTCACAATGCCGCCGCCGTTACTCATCTGTTTTTTAGCAATTACATACTGTGGATGTGTTTCGAGGAAAGGATATTTTACAGCACTGATCTTAGCATGCCCCTGCAATTGCTTAGCCAGCTCAAATGCACTGGCAGCATGTCTTTCCATCCGGATATATAAGGTTTCCAGGCTTTTGCTCAACACCCATGCATTAAAAGGGCTCATCGACGGGCCTGTATTCCGTACAAATAGATATAGTTGGTGAACCAGTTTTTTTTCGCCAACCACCACTCCCCCCAATACTCTGCCCTGCCCATCAATAAATTTGGTAGCAGAATGTAAAACAAGATCAGCACCATACTTGATTGGTTGCTGCACAGCCGGTGTGGCAAAACAATTATCAACCACCAAAAGAATATGATGTTGCTTGCAAAGAGCAGCTACAAATTCAATATCGATGATGTCCAGTCCGGGATTAGAAGGCGTTTCCACATACAGCATCTTTGTAGTAGGCTTTATTAATGCTGCAATGGTCTCCGGTTTATTCATATCAAAATAAGAATACTCAATACCCCATTTAGGTAAATACTTTGTAAGGATAGTATGTGTAGACCCAAATACTGCAGATGCAGAGATGATATGATCACCTTTACTTAAAAAGGTCATGAAGGTTGCAAAAATTGCAGCCATGCCCGTTCCGGTTGCTACACCATCTTCTGCGCCTTCTAAGGCCGCAATTTTAGTAATGAACTCATCAACTGTTGGATTAGAAAATCTTGAATAAATATTTACTTCCAATGAATCATCGGTAAATGCAGCTGCCATATCTTCTGCTGAGTCATATGTGAAGCTACTGGTAAGAAACAACGGCGTAGAATGCTCTTTTTGCGCTGTTTTTTTGGTTTGAATGCGGATTGCTTTTGTATCGGGTCTCTGCTTTGCCATTGCTGATGTATGAAAAATTAGTATTGAAACAAAGATACAATCAGCAGCATGAAGATGGGGAACCAGACCTGATTTATCAAACCAGGAATTTAACCAGTACCCTGATACTCCAGATAATAACCATCAGGCCTACACAGATCAGCATTGTTCTAACAGGCAGCTTACCCGCCAGCTTTGCGGCTAATGGAGCTGCCACTGCACCACCAATCATAAGACCCATTATTACCTGCCAGTGAGTAATACCAATAAAAACAAAGAAAGACATAGCACTGGATAAGGTGACAAAAAATTCACTCAGGCTAACACTGCCAATTACATACTGGGGACTACGGCCTTTTGAGATCAAAGTACTTGTGACTAATGGTCCCCAGCCGCCACCACCAAAGCTGTCAAGGAATCCACCGGCACCCGCCAGCCAACCAGCTCTTTTTACTTTTTTATTTTTTTTATTACGCTTATATGCCTGGTACAATATTCTAAAACCCAAAACCATACAATATGCAGCCAGGAATGGTTTAATTAAATTCCCATATTTATCCCCCAACCACACCAGCATACCTGCACCCGCAACAGCGCCCAGCACGCCGGGTATAACCAGCACTTTGAAAAGTTTTTTATTTACATTTCCAAATCGGTAATGACTGTATCCACTGACTGCACTACTAAATATCTCCGCGGTATGTACACTACCACTGATTGCAGCGGGAGGAACTCCCATGCTCATCAGCATACTGGTACTGGTAACCCCATAACCCATTCCTACAGCTCCATCTACCATTTGCGCCAGGAATCCGGCCAGCATGAAAAGATAAAATGATTTATCAATATTCGATTTCGCAGATTGTATAAGTGAAGCAAGTGGTGCATACCCGACATATCTTAAAATAAAAAAAGAGACTATGGCTATAGCAAAAACAAGAAGGGAAATAGTGGCAATCCATTTCCATTTTTTTTCATCCCGTATAATATCCTGTTCAATTTCCGGTACAGATTCCTCTTCTTTGACCTCCTCGGTATCAACAGTTATTACTTCAGCAACAGCAATTTTTGCCACCAGTGATGACTTGCTTATTGACGCAGTTCCTTTTATTTCATTCTCAGTATAAATCATAAAGGCCTTTACTGTATCATTACTGCCGCTACGGTGCTGTTACTGGTTTCATCAATTAAAATGGCACTACCATTAACATGAAGCTTCTCAAAAGAGTCATAGACCAAAGGTGAAGCAGTTTTAATAGTTGCTTTTACTACTTCATTCAGTTTCACTCCTCCTTCTACCGGTTGCTGCTGCAATGAATTCACATCAAGTTTGTATGCCACATTCTTTACGATTGCTTTCACCAGGCGGCTGTTATGCTGAAGCAGATATTTGTTTCCGGTTTGTAATGGTTTTTCATCCATCCAGCAAAGTAATACCTCTACTTCATTTTTAACCTGGGGCAGGCTGTCGGCTCTTACAATCGAGTCGCCCCTGCTTATATCTATATCATCAGCCAGGTGAATGACAGCCGGTTGCGGAGCAAAAATTTCTTTCACCTCTATACCACCGGTTTCCAATTTTGAAATGGTCGTTTCGATCTGTTGAGGCAACACGGTTACTTTATCGCCTTTCTTGTACACTCCACTGATCACTTTTCCTGCATATCCCCTGTAATCGTGCAGCTCTTCAGTTTGCGGCCGGATAACCAATTGCACCTGGAACCTGCTTTCTGTAAGATTGATATCATTATCCAGCTGCACTTCCTCCAGGTATTCCAGCAAGGGCTTGCCTTCGTACCAATTAAACTGTGTGGACCGGTCAACAATATTGTCACCGTTCAGTGCACTGATAGGAAAGTAGGTCACCTCCTCCAGGCCTAATTGTTTCGCTACTTTGCTATATTCAATCAGTATATTATTATACACATCCTGAGAATAATTTACCAGGTCCATTTTATTTACCGCCACTACTATATGCGGAATTTTCAACAGCGAAGCAATAATAGAATGACGACGGGTTTGCTCTACCACACCCAGCCTGGCATCAATCAGAATGATAATAAGGCTGGCATTAGATGCACCCGTTATCATATTTCTTGTATACTGCACATGACCGGGTGCATCGGCAATAATAAATTTTCGTCTGGGTGTCGTAAAGTAACGATAGGCTACATCAATCGTAATCCCCTGTTCCCTTTCTGCCCGCAGTCCATCGGTTAATAAGGCCAGGTCAACTGAACCGTCATCCCTGTTCTTTGTAGATTTTTCCAATGCTTCCAACTGGTCGATCAGAATATTTTTGCTGTCGTACAGCAAACGGCCGATCAAAGTGCTTTTTCCATCATCCACACTACCCGCTGTTATAAATCGTAGTAAATCCATTTTCTATATTTAAATAAGTTTGAAACCTGATCAGAAGTAGCCATTCTTTTTGCGATCCTCCATTGCTGCTTCCGTTACTTTATCATCAATTCTTGTTTCCCCCCGTTCACTGATGCGGGTAGAAATAATTTCATTGATCACTTCATCAAGCGTAGAGGCGGTTGATTCAACAGCAGCCGTACAGGTCATGTCGCCAACGGTACGATAACGGACTTTTTTGGTAAGGACCGTATCATCAACCGAAGGCTGCACATAATCACTCATCGCCACTAATTGACCTTCATGCGCTATCACTTCCCGGTCATGTGCAAAGTAGATGGAGGGCAAGTCAATATTCTCCCGGCGGATATAATTCCAGATATCCAGCTCGGTCCAGTTACTGATAGGGAAAACTCTTACATTCTCCCCTTTGTGAATTCTTCCATTGAATATATTCCACAGTTCGGGCCGTTGAAGTTTGGGATCCCATTGTCCAAATTCATCCCGGACAGAAAAAATTCTTTCTTTGGCTCTTGCTTTTTCTTCATCCCGCCTGGCACCGCCAATACAGCAGTCAAATTTGAACTCTTCGATTGTATCAAGTAAAGTATAAGTCTGTAACCAGTTACGACTCGGGAATTTTCCTTTCGGCTCCGTGAGATTCCTTTCACGGATGGTATCTTCCACTTTTCGCACCGTCAACAAAGCCCCCACTTCTTTTACCAGCCAGTCACGGAAATCCAACGCCTCAGGAAAGTTGTGTCCCGTATCAATATGAACTAAAGGGAAAGGAATTCTGCCGGGAGCAAAAGCTTTTTTGGCCAGGTGAACCATTGTTATGGAATCCTTTCCCCCGCTAAAAAGTAAGGCTGGTCTTTCAAACTGGGCCGCCACTTCCCGAAAAATATGAATGCTTTCAGCTTCCAGTTGTTCCAGGTAATTCAATGAATATTCGTTCATAATTAAAAGTTCATAATTGTCTACTTTACCAGTAGACTATATTGACAAAAAAATTACTTGCTTACAGCTACATGCAGCCCACATTCTTTTTGTGAGCTTTCCCACCACCATCTTCCGGCCCTCGCATCTTCACCTTGCCCGATAGCCCTTGTACAGGGGGCACATCCTATGCTGATAAATCCCTTATCATGCAAAGAATTGTAAGGCACATTGTTTATAGTTAAATAATCCAGCACCTCACCATACGTCCAGTTTATAAGCGGATTGAATTTATATAACTGTCTGCCTTCATCCCATTCAATCATCGGCATTTGGTTACGATTGGCTGATTGTTCACTCCTCAATCCAGTGACCCATACCTTAGCCCCGGCCAATGCCCGGTTCAGGGGTTTGACTTTACGGATATGACAGCACTCCTTCCGGTTATCTACTGATTCATAAAAACTATTAATACCTTTTTGCAGCACAAATGCTTCCACATCTGCTGCGTCAGGAAAATAAACTTTGACCGGTTGCTTATACCTGGCTATGGTTTTATCAAGCAGTTCATATGTTTCATTGAATAACCGGCCTGTATCAATAGTAAAAACTGTAACCGGGATATTATTCTTAAAAATAGCATCGGTTATCACCTGGTCCTCCTGACCCAAAGAAGATGAAAAGACTACCTGGCCGGGAAAAAGATCCTCAATAAGTTTTAGTGATTCTTGTAATGAAACTTGTTCAAGTTTGCTTATATCGCTTTTACTTAATACCATCTTTTCCCTACATCTTTTATAGACTATATATTCAAAAAAAATTAACGATCAGGCTGGGGCGTATATCTCAGGTAAGGTTTTATTTCTTTTACTCCTTTTGAAAATTTCTTTACGGCATCTGCTGTTGAGATTGACGGGACAACAATGACGTCCTCCCCTTCTTTCCAGTCTGCCGGCGTAACTACACTATAGTTTTCTGTGAGTTGTAATGAGTCAATCACCCGCAATATTTCATAGAAATTTCTTCCGGTAGAAGCCGGGTAAGTAATTATGAGTTTGACTTTTTTATCGGGCCCTATGACAAATAAGGAACGCACAGTAAATGTTTCAGAGGCTTTGGGATGGATCATGTCATATAAAAAGGCTACCACCCTGTCCGGGTCTGCTATGATTGGAAAATCAAGATTACAATGCTGCGTTTCATTAATATCCTTTACCCAGCTCTGGTGACTTTCCAATGGATCCACACTTACTGCCAATACCTTGACATTTCTTTTTTTGAACTCCTCCTGCAGCAAAGCGGTTCTGCCTAACTCTGTGGTACATACAGGCGTAAAGTCTGCCGGGTGAGAAAACAAAATTCCCCAGCTATCGCCCAGGTATTCATGGAAATCAATGTCCCCGGCCGTTGTTTTAGCTTTAAAGTTTGGCGCAATATCTCCTAAATGCAATCCCATATGTTAACCATTTAAAGTTGCGAAACTACTATAAAATAGATTCCCTACCAACTTGATAGACTTAAAGACCTTTAACATACATCTGTTAGCCCCGGACAAATTAATGGACCAGGTCACTTAATGTCCTGTTCTCCAATATGGCCAGTGAAGCATCCCTTACTTCTATCATCATATCATGCAAACCACATTGCTTTTCATCACAGTTCTTGCACCGCTCATAAAAATAAAGACTAACGCAAGGCAGCATGGCAATCGGGCCGTTAACCAACCTGACAATGGTGGCCACTTTTACTTTTGCGGGATCCTTCTTCAGGAAATAACCCCCTCCCTTGCCCTTCTTGCTATCAAGTATATCTGCTTTTTTTAACTCCAGTAAGATATTCTCCAGGAATTTCAACGGAATCTTCTTCTTTTTTGAAACTTCAGCGATCAATACAGGGCCTTGCTTATACTTCTCGGTAAGATAAGCCAGGGCTTTAAATGCATATTGTGATTTCTTGGAGAGCATGATCTGAATAACTATTATTCAATAACCAGTTTGTACTGTATAGATGAATTTTTTCTTAGCATGGCAGCGACCCCGCAATATTTTTCAAGTGAAAGCTCAATTGCTTTTCTGATTTTCTCTTCATTATCCGCAGCCGTTTTCATAGTGTAGGTAACCATTATTTCTTTGAACACCTTGGGATGCTCTTCTGTCTGCTCTGCCTCTGCCTCTATAGAAAACTTGGAAAATTCTACTTTCATTTTTCCCAAAATATCCACTACATCAATTCCGGAACAACCGGCCAAACCTGACAACAGTAAAGCTTTGGGACCAAATCCATTTTCTTTATCACCGTCCAGTTTTATGCTATTATGTTTCAGTTTACTTTCAAATTCATGATTTTTCTTCCAGTTTGTTACCGTCTTCATATTAATTCGTGTTTTTTATTCCTTGAAATATTCTCCAGCGTCCACTTAATTTCCTGTGCAAAATTATTCTTTCTTTCCGGACAGTTTGCTTTTTTACAGATCCGGCAGGAAAAAGGAAGACATCCGTCCGAATGAACGAATAACTCAAGTGACTCCCCGAATTCTTTACGGATCAGTGCAGCCAGTTCATCAATCTCCTGGTGGGCTTCATGCACATTCAGGAACCAGGGCACTGTAAAATGACAATCCACATGCAGGATAGAACCATACTTGATGACCCGGAGATTATGCAGATCCACCCAATTTTCCTTGCGGTTGGCATTCAATACTTCCACCATTCTGCCCAACAAAATCAGATCTGCCTCATCCATAATGCCTGCAATAGAGCGACGCATTATCTTATACCCGGTTATAATAATTATAACACCAAAAAGAATAGCCACGACACTATCAATCCATTTCAATTTTGTAAAGTAGAGTAATAGCAAACCGGCTATTATCCCAAGTGTGGAATAAGTATCGCTTTGCAGGTGTCTGCCGCTTGCGATCAGGGCAAGTGAATTATTTCGTTTCCCGGTTTGGAGGCAAAAGTAACCTATAGCAAAATTGGCTACTGCAGTGACGGCCACCAGCCAGATCCCTATATCAAGTTTTTGCAGCTCAACAGGATTGATCAGGTTCTGAACAGCTTTGTACAAAATGATCGCCCCGGCACTGCTTATCAACGTACCTTCTATTGCTGCTGATATAAATTCAGCCTTTCCATGCCCGTAAGGATGATCAAAATCCCTGGGTTTGGCCGCCACATAGAGGCTATAAAGGCCTATAAAGCCGGCTGCCACATTCACAATGCTTTCCAGCGCATCTGTAAGGATGGCAATTGAATGAGTAGAATAATAGGCAATAAACTTTATGACCAGGATAAGTACCGAAAGGGCTGCCACCCATTTCTGTACCCTTAGATTTTGCTGTTCTTTTTTCAACCCTTTACTGTTCATGCCTCACCAGGTTTTCATGAATAAATTTTAGCTGGCACTTCTTTTCAAAACGTTTCATTAGCTGCTTAACTCTTCTTTCCCGGCAGTGAAATTAGTTGCCGGTACTAAATATATCATCCTGATAAATTTAGCGTTTCGAATGTACAGAAATAAAATTGCCTTTACCGTGACGGTAAAGGCAATTTCAAAAAGACAAGTAGATAGATTACCTGATTATCGTAAACTTCTTATTGATCTGGATGGAAGGATCACTGCCCACCAGCATATATTGGCCTGCAGGAAGGTCAGATACATTTAAATTAAAATTATTATTACCCCTGTTGATCTGTGCAGGTACTCTTTGCAATGTTTTCCCAAGCATATCCATTATTTGAAGTTCAGTCCGGCTTGCATTATCAGCCCTTATCACCACACTCAGGTTGTCTTTGGCAGGCACAGGGTATAAAGCCACATCATACTGAGTTTTTTTACAATCGGTCCGTTTAACTGCTGTATATACAAACCTTCCATCGTTATCCACCTGGCGGATACGATAAAAAGCTGTGCCGCCATTCAGGTCCAGGTATTGATAATTTTTCTGATCATTGCTGTTACCGGCTGCCACTACATTATCAATGGTTGTCCAGTTAATGCCGTCCGTACTTCTTTGTATTTCAAATCTGTTACTGTTTTGCTCGGTAGCAGTAGCCCAGGTAATGATTGCTCCTTTATCATTACACTGGATATCATATTTGGCAAATTGAACTGGCAAAACACTGGTACTTGGTATAGTTGCAAATTCATAAATACCATCTATTCCCTCAACACTCCCGGTACCACCGGTATAGAAAATATCTGTATAATTGGTCCAGTTTGAAGCAGTAGGTTCATCAGCTACATAAAATATATATACGCCTGCATTTATATCATTTTCAATTCTTGCACCTGCTGTATCATCACCGGCAATATTTACAGTAAATGCTAACCTTTCTTCTCCTGCTGCCCAGGGCAAAGTCATAGCAACACCGCTATTGGGTCCTACAGTCATCCTGGACCTTCCTCCAGATACTTCTGTTGAGGTACTTAGCGTACTTACACCTAATTCATAGACAGGTGTGAAAACTGCTGTAGTGCCCAATACAGAAAAAGTAACCTGAGGCGCACCCCCTGCAAAACGACTATTGGGTACCACAACAGGTAACTCCACATTGGGACGTATATAAATTAAAAATTGATTGGCATTCGCACCTTTCTTAATAGTTCCCTGGAAAATTTCTGCATCCGCTGCAAGTCTGCTCATTCCATTGCCACGATAGGATTGTACAGCCTCATTGATTTCAGACTGCGCCTGTGATGAGAAAAATCCTGCAAGTGTTACAATGCTATATAAAAAATATTTTTTCATGTGCTCTGTGTTTATGTTTAGTCAGTTTTGCTTTTAATTTTATTTTTTTAACTATTGATGCTCTGTTCTTACCGCAGTTGTATTACCACTCAAGACATTAAGTAAAGCTAGGTTATCAGGTGATGGGCCGGTATATCTTACAACACCATTCAGGTTCAAGTCTCCAAGACTGTATATAGAATTCAATACCGCCGTTGTATTACCCCCTAAAAGTGTAAGCAAAGCAAGATTATCAGGAGAAGGGCCGGTATATCTGACATTATTATTCGCATTCACATTTCCTCCCCAAAGTGCAAAAGCAGGGAATGTTCCAGTAATGCTTGCCATTGCAGCATTAGTAGGGATTGATCCGTTTTGATAGGCCTGTGCCTGGGCAGAACTGAAATTATAAACGAAGTCAACATTATCCTGCAATGATTGGGCAAGCGGAGTTCTGATGCTTAAATGATTTCTGTGTCCTATTAGAATGTGATAATTGCCATCGCCATCAATAGGCATTGAAAGAGGAACATAAGTTGCGCTTATCGCATTATATTCAACCACATCACCATCCCTTTGCAGCAAGGCTGCACGGGTTTGCAATTTCGTAGCAGGTGTTGTGCCATCAAGTAGTGAAACATAAACCCAATCAACTATATCATCATTTGTTCCGGTAACATCAAATACGGTGGTGTTTGGTACTGTTTCATTAACACTGGCTGTTCCATCATAAACGCCTACTCTTGTAAACCTCGCATTAATTGCAGAGCTGTATGGTTGAGTGGTTGGAATAACATTTGTTGTACGTAATGCGTCACCCATTAAACCTGTAGTTGAATTATAATTACCCTGTAAAAAGACTTTCAGATTAAGCCTGGCCGCATTAACTTTTTCGAGGTCTGCTACTGCAAACACACCAGGTGTAACTATGCTGCCTCTATTTCTGTTATAGGGTCCAGAACCAGAAGCTGCTAAAACATTACTTGCTGGTAAATCCCAGTCAATCCCGGTGTTATAACGGGCAACCCCTGACTTAACCCTGTTAAAACCAGGCAATTCATCTCCGGATGCCCATTCGCCTGTAAGTGCCAGATTGGAACCACCGGCTACTGCTTCAGTAACCACCCAGCTATTATTTGCAAAATCAGCTGCAACCGGGCTTCCTGTCAAACCATTATCAAGAACATTCTGTAAACATCTTACGCTTATATTGTCAGCTGTACCAGTGTTTGCAATGGTAAGGGGATTAAATTCTGTACCGCTAAACCCAACAGGGTAAACAAAGGCGGTCGTATTTAACCCTTCTTTAGTTAATACACCGGTGCCATTAGTTTCAATAAATCTTGAAGAACTAACACCGGTAACAGAAGTAATTCCAGAGGCAATACTAAGATTCTGGTTTCCCAGCCTTAACCTTCCGTTGGTAAGGGTAAGGGATGAACCTATCCTTAAATTTGTATTCAATAAAGTGGCATGGGCTGCATTATCCAGTTCCAGGTTGGGGATGGTAAACCCTCCCATATCCACATTTTGTAAGGTTGACCCTTTTAACTGAAGTAACCCTGTACCCTGTATATCCACATTACTGGTCACATTTCCCTGTACAGTTACAGTGGCGCCTGAACCGATAAAAAAAGTAGCATTATCAATTACCAGCTGGGTTTTCCCGGCTACGGTAACAAGGCATGCCATTGAAAACAATAAAAGTCCTTTTCTCATATTATAAAGTTTATAAACCCGAAAAAACAGTTCAATAGTAATTTTTACGAACAAAACAATACCCTACAGGCAATGTCTTACAATTGCTTATCACTAATCAAAAAATTTTAAATAGGCGGAAAATGCGGCTTATTAGAGGAATTGGAAAATTAAATATATGGAACATCAGCGAAACCTGCAATACCACAATCGGGTTACTTAATAAAAATTGAAAATAACCCTTCCGGGACAAAAAATCTGAAATCGTTGAACAATTTGCTGCACAATTTGCCCCGGAATTCATATTCACTAAAAAACAGGTTCCAATTATTACCAGTGACATCCATTTTTCCCCGGAAACCACCATAACCACCTAAAAAATCGATCATTCAACCAGTTTACAAGGGCAAAAACAAATTAGTCTTATACGGTCAACCTTTTTTAAAAACTAACCATTAACTGCCCCGGTAGAAAAGAACTACTAAAACTATTGAAATACCCGGGCAATTTAATACAGCTTTCCTACGCCAGTTCCAATCACTTAGTAAACGGGATTAAACAATGAGTAAACGGGTGATCAATTTCAAAATTGAGGAATTACAAGGGTTCTGCCTATACCACAAAAAGGTGATTTTTATCTATTCCGGGTTTGGGCTGTACGATAAATTTATTTTCCTGCCCTTCTTTGAAAGAATTGCCCGATAATCCTGGCAATCCGTTTATAGGCATCCTTGTTAAAAAGCTGGGAGTCTCTCATGGCTTTGTAATTAAGAAATAGTCCGACCGGCACCAGCACAAAAGTGGCCATCCACATACCCGTAAAAGGAGTTAAGGTGTTCTCCTTGGCGAATTTTTCACCCGTCGTACTGGTAAAATAAAACAACATAAAAAAGATGATGGCAAAGATCAATGGTGTTCCCAATCCCCCTTTCCGGATAATGGAACCCAGCGGGGCGCCTATCAGAAACAGCACCAAGCAAGCCATTGACAGGGCAATTTTCCGATGCCATTCGATCTTGTGCTTACGAAGATTCTTTTCCTTATCCTTCATGGTTTGCGTCAGTGATTCTGCGCTGATACGAACAGAACCTGCTGTACTTTTTGCCATCTGGTTTATATTGATCCTTGCAGAATCGGGTAAGATATCGTTAAAACTCTTTACTGCTTTTACACTGCTGCTATCTGCCGTTTCCGGAAGTTTCCAGGAGCTGTCTGTCAATGCAGAAAACTGTAACAGGGCAAACATATCTTTGGTTGTTTGCTCCCTGATCCTGCCGTTTTCCTTTTTCAGGGAGTCGATAGCTTTATCCAGTTGCCGCATACTGAACATTCTTTCATTATTCTTATTTACACTGTCTGCCGTACGGTTAGTAAAACCAAGATTACTAAGATCAAATTGTTTTTTATACTCTTTAAACCCAATACGAACATACTCTGTGTTTGTCTTTTCATACACATTTCCTCTTTCCTGGTATCGCCAGCCATCTTTCAGGTTAAATTCCAGGAACCTTTTATTTTCGGTTACCCGCATAATGCCACTTTTGGCAACAATAAAATTATCCTGCAGCGGGTTGCCCTGTTCATACACGATAACATCCCGGATCACACTATCATTTGCTTCTTTCTTACCAATCTTAATGGCAAAGCCACTGATCTTATCATAAAAAACCCCTTCTTTCAGATCGAAGGCAGGTTTGGCATATACAATATCTGCCAGTAATGTCCTTGACTTGAGATTGGCAACCGGGATCACATAGTTGGAAAAAACAAAAGCGATTCCACTGATAAAAAGACTGACAAAAAATAATGGCCGCATAAAACGCAGTAAAGAAATACCTGCCGACTTGATAGCCACCAGTTCAAAACTTTCGCCCAGGTTACCAAAAGTCATTAAGGAAGAAAGAAGTATAGCCAGCGGAAGTGCTAATGGCACCAGCACTGCACTCTGGTAAAGAATAAACTCCAGGATAACGCTGGTGCCCAGCCCTTTTCCTACAAAGTCATCTATATAGAGCCAGAAAAACTGCATCACCAGTACTAGCAACGTAATAAAAAACGTAGCGATAAAGGGACCTATGAAGGCCTTAACAATCAGTTTATCAAGCTTTTTGAACACTTATCTTTATTGTATGAATGCAGCAAAAATAAGGCTTTCGCCAGAGGAGAGAGAATTGGTAATGAATGCTGGTTGGATTTTAACAAAGAACAATATTTTACAAAAGATCAACCGGCAGTTGGGGGATCTGCAATCAGCGCAGCAGGAGTACCTGCAAAATTTTTCGCAGTCATTGTCCCCTGCAATTATGAATTCATCACCAAAAATTTCAAAAGGAGAAAACTATAAAGGCCTTCCGTATCTGATTCTTGATTACCCAAAATACTTTGATCAATCTGCTGTTTTTGCCATCAGAACAATGTTCTGGTGGGGAAATTTCTTCAGCACCACTCTTCATCTTGCCGGAACTTTCAAAGAAGAGTTCCAGGAAAAAATTATTGCTGCTTTTCCGTTGTGGCAGGAAAACGGGTTCTGCTGCTGTGTACATCAAGAGCAGTGGGAACATCATTTTGAACCCGGAAACTACAAACCGGTAGCTGAACTAAGCGCAATAGAATTCGGGAATCAAATAAGAAATAAATCATTTTGTAAAATAGCCAAAAAAATTCCCCTGGATAATTGGGATGAGCTACCCGGGCTTTTGCTTACAGATTACAAATTACTGGTTACAATAGCAGGAAAATAATACTAATTGCCCAGGCGATGAAAGAGTTCTTTCACCTGGTAATCCCATAGCATGGTCTGGTCTTTGATTTCCTTTTTCTCTGCAAAATCCTTTATGATCAGGATCGTTTGATTGGTGATCTCCGATTTATCAATCCGGAATTCAAAATATTCTTCTTTGGGGGCAGTCAGCCAGTGAAAGCGGATAAATTTATCCTGCTCTTTTTCCAGTACATCGGCTTTTTCAAAAGATCCATTCCAGCCAAAAAAGAAAATACCGTCTCTTTCATCAACCTTATCAGCAAACCACTCTCCCAGCCCGGCCGGGGTAGAGAGGAATTCATATAATATCGATGGTGAACAGCGAACGGGGAACTCTAAAGTGTATAATTGTTTACTCATTTTATATTTAAAATCATTGCGATAGCTGCAATAATAGAAAATAAATCATTGCGGCAAAATATTTTATGGTTTATTTTTCCCCTTGTCGCAAACCAAACCGGGATTTGAAAAATAAATTGGATATGAATTCGTTAATAGGTTGCCAAAATTTATTTGGCCTGTATTGGCAATTACATTAAATTGCCTTGAAGTTCAATACTTTCTGAACAACTTAGACATTGTGGTGGGTATTTTTAGAGTATAAGGCCAAAACTTAACTTATAATTCTTTAACCCTTAAAATACACCATTAAAACCATACCTATGAGCATGAGACAACTCAAGATCACGAAGTCTATTACCAATCGTGAATCCCAAAGCTTAGAAAAGTACCTGCAGGAGATCGGCAAAGTCGAACTCATCACCCCCGAAGAAGAGGTCAAATTAGCCACCCTTATTAAACAAGGATGCCAGAAATCATTGGACAGACTAACCAAGGCCAACCTTCGTTTTGTGGTATCTGTTGCCAAACAGTACCAGAACCAGGGTTTATCGCTGCCTGACCTGATCAATGAAGGAAATCTTGGCCTTATCAAAGCTGCACAACGCTTTGACGAGACAAGAGGCTTCAAATTCATCTCCTACGCCGTATGGTGGATCCGTCAGAGTATTTTACAGGCATTGGCCGAACAATCCCGTATTGTTCGCCTTCCCCTGAATAAAGTGGGCCTGACCAACCGCATTCAGAAAGCTTTTTCATTACTGGAACAGCAATATGAAAGAGAACCATCTGCTGAAGAATTGGCAGAGCTGCTGGAAATGGATATTGAAGAGGTTACTTCCACACTGGGTATCAATGGCCGTCATGTAAGCATGGATTCTCCTTTATCTGAAGGTGAAGAAAACACCCTGATCGATGTTTTGGAAAATCCTAATGCTGAGCGTACAGATGGGGAGCTTGACCACACACAATCTTTAAAAACAGAAATTGACAGGTCGCTGAAAGCCCTGACCGAAAGACAAAAGGAAGTGATCTGCTTTTTCTTTGGAATAGGGGTCGATCATCCTATGAGCCTGGAAGATATCGGCGAAAGATTCAACCTGACCAGGGAAAGGGTGAGGCAAATAAAGGATAAGGCCATCACAAAGCTGAAAACATCCAATCGTTGTAAACTATTAAGAACCTATTTAGGCGCATGATATAACTTATACACTACTTATCTTTGCAATTCTTTAAAAGTGAACATCAGATGTTCACTTTTTCTTTTACTAACGATGTCACCCTGCGCCGGGCAAAGGGAGACAGACGAAAATGAATCGAAGCAAATGTTCAACAGTTTACAGGAAAAACTAGAATCAGCCTTTAAGAACCTTAAAGGCCAGGGACGTATCACCGAACTCAATATTGCCACAACGGTAAAAGAAATCCGCCGGGCATTGGTGGATGCTGATGTGAATTATAAAATCGCCAAAGAGTTTACAGACAAAGTAAAAGACAAGGCGATTGGCGAAAAGGTGATCAATGCTATCTCTCCCGGCCAGTTGATGACCAAGATCGTAAAAGATGAACTGGCAGAACTCATGGGTGGGCAAGAGGCCTCTTTTAATGCAAAAGGGAATCCTGCAGTCATCCTGATTGCAGGCTTGCAGGGTAGCGGGAAGACCACCTTCAGTGGTAAACTGGCCAACTTCCTGAAAACAAAAAAAGGACTCTCCCCTATGCTTGTTGCTGCGGATATCTACCGCCCTGCAGCCATGGAACAATTAAGAGTGTTAGGTGAGCAGATCGGGGTTGATGTTCATATTGAACTGGAAAATAAAAATGCTGTTGATATTGCCCGCAATGCTGTTAAAGAAGCCAAAAGCAAAAACAAGAATGTAATCATAATCGATACAGCCGGCCGGTTGGCGGTAGATGAAGTGATGATGACAGAGGTGGCCAATATCAAAAATGCAGTAAATCCTCAAGAGATCTTATTTGTGGTAGATAGTATGACCGGCCAGGATGCAGTCAACACTGCCAAAGCTTTCAACGAACGATTGGATTTTACAGGTGTTGTTCTTACAAAATTAGATGGCGACACACGGGGTGGTGCTGCCATTTCCATCAAATACACCGTAAACAAGCCCATCAAGTTTACCAGTAGCGGCGAAAAAATGGATACACTGGATGTATTCTACCCTGACAGGATGGCCCAGCGTATCCTGGGAATGGGCGACATTACATCATTAGTTGAAAAAGCCCAGGAACAGTTTGATGAAGTGGAAGCCAAAAAACTGGAAGCTAAACTTCGTAAGAATAAATTTGATTTTGCCGACTTTAAGATGCAATTAGAGCAGATCAAAAAAATGGGTAACATGAAGGATATGCTGAGCATGATACCCGGTATGGGCAGTAAAATCAAAGACCTGGATATTAACGACGACTCCTTTAAAGGCATTGAAGCCATGATCAACTCCATGACACCGGAAGAAAGGGCCGATCCTGACCTGATTGATGGCAGCCGGAAAAAACGCATTGCAAAAGGTGCCGGAAAAGACATACTGGAAGTGAACAACTTCATGAAACAGTTTGAACAAATGAGGGGCATGATGAAGAACATGAACAAAATGGGAGCTTTTGGCAAGATGATGCCCGGCATTAAGAAGTAGACGGAAAGTTGGGAAGTCAGAAAGTCCGAAAGAAAGTTCACCTGATTAGATAGATTCTTTCTTTTTACTAAAGGCGTGAGATTTTTTACACAGCAACCTCCTTCTTCCGGACTTTCTGACTTACAGACTAATTGACTTTTCCTTTGCGATCTCCCCTTCCCACCTTATATTTGCCGTCCGGTTTCCACCGGAACTAACAATTATTGTTTAACGCTGTTAAATTTCTATTTATGTCAGCAAAAATCCGTCTTCAGAGACACGGGTCAAAAAAGAGACCCTTTTATTTCATCGTTATTGCCGATTCCCGGGCACCCCGTGATGGCAAATTCATCCAAAAATTAGGTACTTACAATCCCCTGACCGTTCCCGCTACTATTCAGTTGGATCGTCAGAAAGCATTGGAGTGGCTGAACAAAGGTGCTACACCAACAGACACCGTTCGCCGTATCCTCAGCTTTAAAGGTGTATTATACCTTAAGCACCTGCTCCGTGGTGTGGGCCTGGGCTTGTTTGATGATGCAACTGCGATGGAAAAATTCACCAAGTGGAGTGCCGAGCATGAAGCACAGGTGAAAAAACGCCAGGAAGATGCCTACCGCAACAAAAGAGCCAGACGTGCCGTTCCCGGTCGCAGACCGGAAAGAAGGACAGAAGGTGAAGGCGGTAGTGAAGGATAAATTATCCGCATCCTGAAAGTTCGTAATCCCGTCTTGTTATAAACGAGACGGGATTTTTTTTGCCACAGCTATTACCAGGTTTACACAGATTATATTTGCTTAAATGACTGAATATTTCAATATCGGAAAATTAGTGGCCGTGCATGGCCTGAAAGGCGAACTGCTGCTCACACATGAACTGGGAAAGAAAACATCATTGAAAGGACTGCAAGCGATTTTCATTGAGGAAAAGAAAAACTCGTTTATTCCCTATTTTATAGAAGCAACAAAAATAAAATCCGAAGATGAAATTTACATAAAACTGGAAGGCGTAAATACAAGAGAAGTGGCAATCAAACTCACCCAAAAACAAGCCTGGTTACCAGAACCTGATTTTAAAAAATTTGCATCAAAAACAGCCCCCGCAAGCCTCCTGGGCTATGCTATCATACATAAGAATGAATCACTCGGAGAAATACTTGAACTGATCGAACAACCACACCAGCTCCTCTGCAGGTTAGAAATAAAAGGGAAAGAAGTGCTGATCCCATTACATGAAGAAACATTGCAAAAAGTAAATCACAAGAAGAAAGAAGTGTTAGTAGAATTGCCGGACGGGTTGTTGGAAATTTATCTTACATAACAAATTTGTGTTAACCAGTGTTCATCACCCGCCTTCAGCCGGGACAAGTTATGGAAGAAACAAAACACCATATTGCCCATTTTGATCTCGACTCTTTTTTTGTTTCTGTGGAAATAAGAAATAATCCTTCATTAAAGGGCAAGCCTGTTTTAGTAGGCGGTTATGAACGGGGTGTCGTAGCTGCGTGCAGCTACGAAGCAAGAAAATTCGGAATTCATTCGGCCATGCCAATGAAAAAAGCAATGCAACTGTGCCCGCAGGCCATTATCACCAACGCCAGCCGTGACCAGTACAGCAAATATTCAAGATGGGTAACAGAGATCATCGCCTCCAGAGTTCCACTGTTTGAGAAAGCAAGTATTGATGAGTTTTATATCGATCTGACGGGTATGGATAAATTTTTTGGTGTAAGTCAATATGCAAAAGATTTGCGTACACTGATAACAAGTGAAACAGGTCTTCCCATTTCCTGTGGATTAGCTTCAGCAAGATTCATTGCTAAAATGGCCACCAATGAAGCCAAACCCAATGGCTTTTTAGAAATTCCGCATGGAAAAGAAAAAGAATTTCTATGGCCCCTGGGCATAGAAAAAATAAATGGGGTAGGCAAACAAACCGAACAACAATTAAAAAGTTATGGCATTTACACCATTGAAGACATTGCCAAAACACCAATTGAACATTTGGAGAAGATAGCCGGCAAATGGGGCGAAGCGCTATGGCATAAAGCACATGGCATTGGCAGTACAGCAATAACAACGGACTGGGAACAAAAAGTATGAGCCATGAAAATACTTTTGATACGGACTATACGGATGTTAGTTTCCTGCATAAAGAATTAGTACGATTAACTGAGAAGACAGCTTATTCGCTACGGGAAGATGAAAAACTTACTGGTTGTGTAACTGTTAAGATTCGTTATTCTGATTTTGAAACTACCTCCCGGCAGGAAACAGTTGATTACACTGCACTGGATGATGTGCTGATCGCCAAAGTAAAAGACCTGTTCAATAAATCATACCAAAAAGGAAGACCAGTACGGTTGCTCGGTGTTCGTTTCAGCCAGTTTATTCCCTTCACTATGCAGATGAGTTTGTTTGAGAACAATATTGAGAAGTTACAATTATATAAAGCGGTAGACGAGATCAAAGACAGGTTTGGAAGTAAGTTGATATCCAAAGCAGTTACTTCTCCATTAAAAGAAAATACCAACGAATTCACTACAAGGCATAATAAAAAGAAAAAACCCGACTGATATCAGGATTGTTTAAAATGCCCTGCTGGAACCATTATTCCAAATAGCAGTTGGCATACAACCCGTAGCCCCACAGCTCGTACAATAGCTTCCTTTTCTGGTGTTATTATTCCATGACTTTGGATTGCCCCCGCAACTTTTGCATGGGCCAATTTGTGTGACTATATAAGCCCCACTTACTCTATCGATCATACTGAGCAAGTCTCTTACTTTGATCGTTTGGGTAACATCTTTTAATGACCTGATGCCGAATTCATTTCTTCCGGAGGAATAAGAGTATGTAAAATTTGATCCAATAGCCACCAGGGTAATTTCATCATTTACACTATTTAAATTAATAGTATTCGGTACAAAATAATTTGTCTTTTGTGAGAACAGGTACACCATTTGGCCTTGCAGATATTTCGCACTTTCCCTTAGTATTGCAAGCTCATCCTTTGGCTTAGCAGGTGAAACTATTGTTGGAGGAGTTTTATTTCCACCATTACTGTTGGTTACTTTATTACTGCTAACCGTTTTACCCCATCCATAACCTGGTTGGGGTACCCCGGGTGGATAAGCAGGTTTAGCTGTGTTATTCTGTGTTGCCTGAAATTCATCGACGGTATATTTATTCATCTGTGCAACTGCATTTCTTTGTTCGGCAGTCAATACTTCACTTGCTTTCATGCATACTTTTACATCATCAAAATTAATTCTCCGCGACATCAGCACCTGGTAATAGCCATGAAAGTCTATATCCATCATCTGCAAAAATTTTTGGCCAAGTAAAATTTCCATTTTGTCAGCAGAGAAGCTCAATGCTTTTAACGCCAGATAGTAATCTATAATAGCATCTGCCCGTTCCTTTGAATTACCGGCTTTGTCTAGTGCCTTTTGATAGTTAGACTCCTGAGGCTCGGGTGAAAGTGTAATTGCTGATACCGATCCCTGAAAGATTTTCAAATAATCAATATCAACTAATTTTTTGTTATTCCACTGAAAGCCAACACCGGCATAACTTCTATTAAATGATTCATATTTTGCTGAATGTACTTTATTACCATTTACAAAAAAGGAAATTGTATCCTTCCTTTTTTCAACACGGAGCACATTGGCTTTGTTAATACCGGCATTTATTGATGTGGAAGTAATTGTTCCGGCTTTTCCATCCCATTGACTGTTGACGAGTTTTCCATATTGAAACTTGCCTTCCGGATAAATACCAAAAGCATAAAAATTCTTACCGTTGTCGCCAATACCCCAAAGCAACCAGTAACTGTCTAAAGGATTTCCTGTTTCTGTACTGTTTAATAACATCTTCGTTTCGATGGCAAAATCTTTTGACTGATCAGCCGCAAGGCCCGGAACACTTAACCAGGACGCATAGTTATTACTTTGTTTGACATTCACCCGGTAATTACCATTATGCAATTGTGCAGCCGAGCCTTCATTATCCCATAAAGACCACTTGTTGTTGTTGTTCTCAAAATTTTCGTCAAGAATCAGGGATAGCTGTGAATTATTCTTATTGTCAGTTTTAGCTGCCTCTTTATTGGTGGCCGGGAGCGGTTCATAATATTCTATCTCTCTTGTTTCTTTCTTTGAATTGGAAATCCAATTACCGGCTGCATCCAATTTATAAGTGAGTTCTCTCGGCCTGACAGAAAAATTAGTGGCGCCGATGTTTTGCTCTTTTATAATATGCTGTTTGTTATCAAAATATTTTATGCTGGTTGAGTTTTCAAACCTTCCGTTGCCACTGTAATCAGTCCTGGTCTGAATTTTTATTATTGGAAGACCATCCTGTACTTTGTATTCATAGGCGATTTCAGCCAGCAGTACCCTCGCTTTTTGGGTATATGTTTTACTGCTGATTATTTGCCCCTTATTGTTATACTGGTGAATGGTGCAATAATCGAAAGCAGAGGGATTATAAGCGCTGTCTGATACGAAAAGGTTATCCTGGTAGTGATATACTCTTTTTGAATAAAAAATTGTCCCTGCCTGGTTTGCTATATAGTAGTTGGTAACATCGCCGTTGCTGTTGTATATATATTTATAGAACACCTTTTCTCCCGTGGAATATTCTGTTTTTTGTAAAATTGATTGGGTTGTTGAATCATAACTGAAATTATCGAACACAGCAGATCGTTCGCTGCCGACAAGTTTTTTTGTAAGTCTTCCTTTGATATCATAACCTTCCTGGCTGATAACTTTTCCTGTACTGTCTTTTAATGTAACTTTTTTTACCTTCCCTTTTAACCCCTCATGTTTTAAAAGGTAGCGGATGGCAACAGGGTTTTCGGAAAGAATCAGAGATGGCTGATCCATTTTATCAGTTCGACTGCTTTTTTCATTGATAACTGTCTGCTGCGCAATAGCATAAAATGAGAAAAAGAATAACAAGCCTGTCAATTGTATATTTTGCTTCATTTTTTTCTTTTAAAACTAAAATAACCGACTTTATGTATACTAATTAAAGGAGGCCTACAAAAACATTTTCCGTAAAATATACCTCCCTGCTATGGCCAGGATAATCAACACTGCCACAGATAACAGAGCCGTTAACCAGTCAACACTGAATGCATCGAAAATTAATCTCTTATCACTCACCAGGAAAAGGGGCAATCCTGCCAAAACAATTGATGTACCAAGACTAAGTGCAGAAGCTGTAGCAGGGTAAAAGGCCAAACTACGACTCATCATTAACAATGTAACCGGAACAGAACTTTGTAAGAAAATAATCCCGGTACATAACATATAGATATTATCCTTTCCAAACTGAAACAGGATGAGTGACACCAAAAGTGTTACATAAACAAACTTTTTAATACCTACCCTGTCTGCCACAAAACCACCAATAATTTTTCCCAGGAAAGCGCTGACCCCGATATACAACAATCCGTCTTCATAGTTCTCTGCCACATAGTTAACTACATCAAACAAGAATGACCGGAAACACATAAATAATAAGATCAGCAACATAATTAAGTCGTGGCTGTCTAACTCACTTTCCTTTTTCCCGGGAGTTTGATAATTGGGTAATGGTGTGCTGAAAATAATAACAGTAATTAATAGGGAGGCCAGCACCAGCATGACAGGCACTAAATAACCCGCTTCTCCCAATAAACCGCCAATGGTAAGCCCTAACACACCAGGCGCAGTAAATAATCCCAACGGACCGGATTTATTTTCATGTACCTGCAGGCAAATAGTTCCTCCGGTCACATGCACAAATGCTGAAGCAATACCAGAACAGATGATCGCTGCCTCCGGAGAAACAAAAAAACAAAGTATAGAAAGCGGTAAAAGGGTAACAGCAATTATAGCAAAGAAGCTAATATCCTTTCGACTATCTAACCAAAATCCTACAGGCAATTGTCCTCCGAAACCCAGTATTGCATACATACTGATAAACAAAAAACTGTCATTGTAGTCATGTGTTAGCGTATACCCTGCCAATAAGAAACCAGCTGACAGGTCATTTATTCCATGCAACAAGCCCCAATAAACCGGCTGTAAACTCCTATGTTTTAGCGGTATCATAAAAAATAATTATTGATCAGTAACCCAGTACCATAACTTACCCCGTTGGCCATAAAAGCTGCTGTAAACGATCTCCCCCAACTGCTTTTCATTAATAGCTTATACCCTGTCATTTCAGTTAAAGCCACTCCCACTTCCATTAGCGGAAGTGAAATAGCAGTTGTCAACAGCAAAAAGTGCAATAGTGGCCAGGTAAAAAGGTTAAGGAACAAAAAAGGAACAACTATTTCTTTCCGCTGCTTCCTGTAAAAGAGCAGAATAACCGGAAATTCTATCAGTAGAGTCAGGGCAAAAAACCACCAGGCATTCATCAGCTTTCTTGTTTATTTTTCCGTCTCTTCCAGATAAAATAAGCCACCATAGCTACAAATGCTGCTAATGCAATCACTATTAACCATGTATTATTCTTAGCTCTTTCCGTAAAAGTGGGCTCAGTTGGCATATCCAATAAAAATCTGAACATTGATATAAAGTTTTTTATCAGCCGTTTCCTATGAAAAAAAAGAGAATAGCAATTGTATTAACAATCAAAGCTGCCGGCACTGCTTTCCACCAGTTATATTGTACAAGCAGATTTAGTACTACCATATCTGCCAGTATCATCCCTGCATATACAATTGTAAAATTTATGGAGGTTTCATGATACAATATGGTAATTAACGGAAGCATAACCAGGCTGGTTAACAAAGCTACCGCCAGTGAGGACTTCCACTGTTTCAGATAAAAGGGTAATTGAAAAATTCCTTTTATTATAAAAAATCCAAAAAGGGCAATGATTAAGGGCATATTAAAAGATTGGCTAAGCCACTTTAATTTTTTTACGTTTAAGGAACAATAATACCAGCAACACTAAGCCGGTTAATGAGCAGAGTATAAATACCCACCGGTTAATCCGCCCACTATTACCAGATTCATCATCCGAAATCACTGTGTAATCAAAATATGCTTTTGATTTATTCATTTTAAATTGCAGCTTTCCATCCTTTTCGCCGGTAATCAGCATATGATAATTCCACTTTTTCATGTACACAGTGAGTGTATCTTTAACCGTTCCTGCTGAATCCGACTTAGCCAACGCAAAATGCAGGTAGCGGTCAGCTTCATCCCATCTCCTTCCACCATCCTGGATTATTATTTTGTAATTATCATCAATAGTATCCCGGCGACTGATGAAAGGGTTCTTTAATAGAGAATCTTCCTCCTTAAAAGAGTATTGAACTAATAATAGCTTATACCCGGTCAAGTTCCCGGTACCCTCAAAAGTTATCTGGGCCGGAGCAGTACGACGGCGAATAGAAAATCCTGCATCAGCCAGTGCTGCCAGGCTGGTTAAAACCAGCACCGTTGTAAAAAAAGCTCTTACTCTTTTCATACCGTTAAATGTAAATTATTTCATTGAAGCCTGAATACCCGCCAGAGGGTATAAGTAAAATCAGGAACAGCTGACAAAAACCTCATACGGAGATAAAATCTTCCTGCTTATCTTCGCCAACCAATTTAACAATAACTCAATAACTATGTCACAAGTTTGGAAAGATTACCAGGAAAAGAATAAGGACCGTTACCTGAATGAAATGCTTGACCTGCTCCGGATCCCTTCTGTAAGTGCTAAAAGTGAACACAAAGACGATATGCTGAAATGCGCAGAAGCTGTTAAGAAAAGTTTATTGGAAGCTGGCTGCGACAAAGCTGAAGTGATGGCGACTGATGGCCATCCGGCTGTTTATGGTGAAAAAATAATTGACCCGTCAAAACCCACTGTTCTTGTTTATGGACACTATGATGTGCAGCCACCGGAACCTTTAGAACTCTGGACCAATCCACCTTTTGAACCTACCATAGTAGATGGTAAAATATTTGCCCGCGGCTCTGCTGACGATAAAGGCCAGTTCTATATGCATGTAAAGGCATTGGAAACCTTAGTGAAGACCAATACAATGACCACCAATATCAAATTCCTGATTGAAGGAGAAGAAGAAGTGGGGTCGCCGAATTTAGGAAAATTTGTTGCTGCACATAAAGACATGCTGAAAGCAGATGTAATTCTGATCAGTGATAGTTCCATGCTGAGCATGGAGCATCCCTCCCTGGATACCGGTGTCCGTGGTTTAAGCTATATACAGGTAGAAGTAACAGGGGCCAACAGGGATCTCCATAGTGGTACCTATGGTGGAGCAGTGGCAAACCCCATCACTATACTGGCTCAAATGATAGCTTCCTGTCATGATGAAAATAATCATATCACTATCCCCGGATTTTATGATGATGTGGTGATTGCCAGTCCCGAAGAAAGGGCATTGATCAATATGGCACCTTATGATGAAAAAGAATATATGGATGAACTGGGTGTAAAAGAATTGTGGGGTGAAAAAGGATACAGCACCTATGAAAGAACAGGTATCCGTCCAACCATTGAAGTAAATGGCATCTGGGGCGGTTATACCGGTGAAGGAGCAAAAACGGTGCTGCCTTCAAAAGCATATGCGAAAATTTCTGCAAGACTGGTTCCCCATCAATCTTCTGATAAGATCACTGAAAAATTATTGGCTTATTTCAAGTCAATCGCTCCAAAATCGGTAGAAGTAAAAGCTGAACTGCATCATGGAGGTGAGCCATACATGACACCGATTGACAGCAAGGGTTATCAGGCAGCAGCAAAAGCAGTAGAAACTACATTTGGAAAAGAACCGATCCCGGTTCGTGGCGGTGGCAGTATTCCTATCTGTTCGATTTTGGAAAAGGAATTAGGCATTAAGATAATTTTCATGGGTTTTGGCCTGGATAATGACAACCTGCATAGCCCGAATGAGAAGTACAATATTGAGAATTATTACAAGGGAATTGAAACGATTCCTTATTTCCACAAGTATTTTGCTGAAATGAATTAATGATTCACTGAAGAAATTCAAATCCCAATCATCCGGTTGGGATTTTTTATTTTTGGATATGCCTGTTAAAGAAAAAATCCGCCTTGATAAATATCTCTGGGCTATCCGCTTGTTCAAAACAAGGTCAATGGCAGCTACTGCCTGTGATAGCGGGAAAGTTAAATTTGATGGTTCCCAGGCAAAAGCCTCCAGGAATGTGAGTATTGGCGATGAGTATGAAGTAAAAACGGAAGCTAAACGGTGGAGGATAAAAGTTACAGGACTGCTGGAGAAAAGAGTAGCCGCTGCTGAAGCCATTAAAAACTACATTGATATTACACCTGAAGAGGAAATAGAACGAATAAAATTCCAGGCAGCCAGTTTTCATACTGGTAAAAGGCAAAGTAAAATCGGAAGGCCTACCAAAAAAGAAAGAAGGGACCTTGATGAATTCTTAGAATAAGAAAACTACCCTTTTTAAGCAATAGTGGAGATAGTTTTGATAAAATCAGGATTTTTTTCATCTAACAGATCACCAAGCTTTTTGGCAGAAAATTCAGCCAGCATACCATCCCGCAGTTTCAACATCTGAAAATGCAGCGGACAGGGATTTTTGCTGTTGCATTTTCGCAAACTCAATACGCAGGTATTGAACTGCTCTACACCATCGGTAATCTTAACCAATTGTATAAGTTTTGTCTTTAATGTGACTTCATTCAGGTAAAAGCCACCATAAGGCCCCTTGGTGGATGACAGAATTCCTTCTTTAACCATCATTTTCATAATCTTGGCGAGAAAATGACGGGGAACTGATAATTTTTCTGCAATCTCATCCAACTGCACTTTTCTGCCATCCTTATCTACCAAAGCTATATACAGCACTCCCCTGAGGGCATAACCAAATGATTTTGAAAGGAACATACTTATACTATGATTGACAAAAGTACCTGCAGGTATTTTTTGACGGGGTGACTAATATCACAGAGAACGATGATGAATATCAGACGCCTGCAAAACTACTCAAAATACATTTGCCCCATAAAAGACATTAATATCTTTTTTAGATTAATTTTAAATCGCCCTTGCTCTTTTATTATTCATTTAAAATCATTCCAACATGAAACGCAACATTCTCGGTACAGTATTATTATTTGCCAGTATTTTCTTTTTTTCCTGTAATGAGGGGGGAGTAAAAGATGAACCCAAACCCTTAGATGTACAGGAGCTCACCAAAGACAAACCGGAAACACACGGTACTGAGGTAAAAGAAGGAGATATTACTTTAAGTACTCCGCTTGACCAGGCAATGGTAGCTGCCGGTAAAGGAACTTATGAATTGAAATGCCAAAGTTGCCATAGGCTCACAGAAGAAAAACTGGTAGGCCCGGGATGGAAAGGTGTTACCCAAAAAAGACAGCCTGTTTGGATCATGAATATGATCACTAATGTGGACATGATGCTGGAAAAAGATCCTGAGGCTCAAAAATTATTAGAGCTCTGCCTTGTACGTATGCCCAATCAAAATATCACAACAGAAGAAGCCCGTAAAGTAGTTGAATTCATGCGTAGTAATGATGGTGTGAAATAAGATTACCTGCTGAATCAAAACCCCGAATATATTTCCTGATTTTTCTTAACTGCTAAATATTATATATGAAACACTCATTCTTAAAAACGTTTTTTGCATTTTCTTTGCTACTGATCGGCCTGGTCTGGCTGCAGGGCTGTAAGCCTAAAGGCACTCAATCAGCTGCCGGAGGAGATGCTGCCAAAGCATATGTTGCCCCGGGCAAATATGACGAATTCTACAATTTTGTTTCCGGTGGATTTAGCGGACAAATGTCTGTATATGGTTTACCATCCGGCCGTTTGTTCCGGGTTATTCCCGTTTTTTCTGTTGATCCGGAAAAAGGCTGGGGCTACAGCGAAGAGACCAAGCCTATGTTGAACACCTCACATGGTTTTGTACCCTGGGATGACCTGCACCATATTGCCTTATCCGTAACCGGCAGTGAACATGACGGTCGTTGGGTATTTGGTAATGCCAATAATACACCCCGTATTGCCCGGATAGATCTGAAAACTTTCCGTACCGCTGAAATTATAGAAATACCAAACAGCGCCGGTAACCACTCCTCTCCATTTATCACTGAAAATTCTGAATATGTAGTAGCAGGAACCAGGTTCAGTGTGCCTCTTGGTGATAAACTGGATGTACCTATCAATACTTACAAAGAAAATTTCAAAGGTACTATCAGTTTTATAGGGGTTGACAAAACATCCGGAGAAATGAATGTTGCTTTCCAGATTCTAACGCCTGGCATCAACTTCGACCTGGCCCGTGCCGGTAAAGGAAAATCAGCCGGCTGGTTCTTCTTCAGCTGCTATAACTCTGAAAAAGCAAATACACTGCTGGAAGTAAATGCGTCTCAAAAAGACAAAGATTTCATCATGGCAGTAAACTGGAAAAAAGCGGAGGAATATGCCAAAGCCGGTAAAGGAGTTAAGAAAGCTGTTCGCTATGCGCATAATAAATATGACGATAACACTCATAGTGCCACTTCTACTATTATGAATGAAGTACTGGTGCTTGATCCCAAAGATTGCCCGGATATGATTTACTTTATGCCATGTCCGAAATCACCACACGGATGTGATACTGATCCTACCGGCGAATACATTGTGGGAAGTGGTAAACTGGCTGCCGTAATACCTGTTTTTTCTTTTACCAAGATACAGGAAGCGATTGCCAAGAAAAACTATGATGGTGAATTTGACGGTATTCCTGTTTTGAAATATGAAGCTGTTTTACATGGCGAGGTTTCAAAACCAGGACTTGGGCCATTACACACAGAATTTGATGCCAACGGAAATGCATACACTTCTTTCTTCGTATCATCCGAAATTGTAAAATGGAGTGTAAAAGATCTGAAAGTACTGGACCGTGTACCTACTTATTATTCTATCGGGCACTTATCAGTACCCGGTGGTCCAACTAAAAAACCATGGGGCAAATATGTGATTGCTTATAATAAGATCACCAAGGACCGTTATCTTCCTACCGGGCCTGAACTGACCCAAAGTGCACAGTTGTATGATATCAGTGGAGATAAAATGAAGTTGATTCTTGATTTCCCCACTATCGGTGAACCACACTATGCAGAAGCAATTCCTGCTGATATGATCATGAAAAACAGCCGGAAAATATTCAAGCTGGAAGAAAATAAACACCCTTATGTTGCAATGGGAGAAGGTAAAACAAAAGTAGAGCGAAAAGGGAATGAAGTGCATGTTTATATGACTGCTATCCGTTCTCACATCACACCCGATAATATTGAAGGTGTTAAACTTGGAGAAACCGTTTATTTCCACGTAACCAACCTTGAACAGGACTGGGATGTGCCACACGGATTTGCAGTAAAAGGAATCAGTAATGCTGAACTACTCATTATGCCGGGAGAAACACAAACATTGAAATGGACACCTGAAAAAGCCGGTGTTTATCCAATGTATTGTACTGACTTCTGCTCTGCCCTGCACCAGGAAATGCAGGGATATATAAGGATCAGCCCTGCCGGTTCAAATGTGCCATTGTTATTCAGTACCGGTACTAATTTACCAGCAGTTACAACTCCTGCGGCAACTGAAAAACCTGCCACCAAATAATTACAAAAAAGGTAACGCTGATTACAGCGTTACCTTTCATTCAACTTTATATCAAAAACTAAAGGTTATGAAAAAAATATTCAGTATAACGCTTCTTGGTTTAACTCTTTTCCTGAGCAATTGCAATAATGATAAAACAGCAGAATCAGGTACAACAACTGATGCAGCAACACCTGCAGGCGGACAGGAAGCTGTACAGGATGATGAATCACAAAAAGATGTTGTAAAGGTCGCTGTCGGTTCTGCGGACCATTCAACATTGGTAGCTGCATTAAAGCAGGCTGAGCTGGTCACCTCTCTTTCAAATGCAGGACCTTTTACTGTATTTGCACCAACGAATGCTGCTTTTGAAAAGTTACCCGCCGGTACCGTAGATGGACTAATGAAAGATGATAAGAAAGCTGATCTGCAAAACATTTTGCAATACCATGTGGCCGTTGCTGTTTATAAAACAGAAAACATGAAAGATGGCCAGGTAATTGGCCAGGCTAATGGAGATAATATTACTCTCAGTGTGAAAGATGGTAAGGTGATGGTTAATGGCAGTGCAAATATTGTTGCTTCTATTCCTGCCTCAAATGGCATCATACATGTAATTGATGCAGTTTTGCTGCCGCCTGCCAAAAAATAGTCAACCGTCGTTGCGTTTTTCATTGTACACTTTCACTTACTTCCGGGGTACAATACCCCGGGAGTTTTTTAAGACAATCGTATGAATAACAAGCTCAGTGTAACATCCCGGATTTTAGTGGCCTTTGCTTCCGGTGCCCTGGTGACCGTATTCTTTTTACCCGCCTGGCGGATTGACCTGTTTGCACCACAGTACCCGGAAGGGCTGATGATGAATATCTGGATAAATGGATTAACCGGCGATGTAGACATTATTAACGGTTTAAATCATTATATCGGGATGAAACATATCAGTGTTGATATGTTCCCGGAGTTTAAATTTCTTCCCTATGTAGTAGGTTTTTATATGCTCCTGGGAATGGTTATCGCTATAACAGGCAGCAGGAAGTTTTTATTGCTATACCTTATCCTTATTGTTATCGGCGGCGCTTTGGCCATGTATGATTTTTACCAATGGGGATACGATTATGGCCACAATCTTGATCCAAGTGCCGCCATCCAGGTTCCCGGACTATCCTACCAACCTCCCCTCTTCGGGCATAAAAGATTATTAAATTTTGACGCCTACTCATTTCCAGATGTTGGGGGATGGATTGTGATAGCAGCCTCTGCTCTTGCTTTCGGAGTTTGGTTGGCAGAATGGTATCATCAACGTAAAATGAATAAAAAATGAGAACTTTTTTCTTAGTTACAGTGACAGCATTTATACTGACGCTTTCTTCCTGCTCGGCACAACCCGAACCATTTAAATATGGCCAGGATATTTGTTATACCTGTAAAATGGGAATAGTTGATCCCAAATTCGGTTGTCAGCTAATTACAACCAAAGGGAAAAATTTTAAATTTGATGATGTGATCTGCCTGTCCCGGTTTATTAAATCAGGAACTGTTCCGGAAAAAGACATCCAACAAACTGTTGTAATCAATTTTGAAAAAGAGAACGACTTCCTGGATATAAACAAAACATTCTTTGTTATGGCACCAGCAATAAAAAGTCCCATGGGTAGTCATGCTGCAGCTTTCTCCGGTAAAGAAGCGGCTGAGAAATTTAATACTGGCACAACTGGTCAAATCCTGAACTGGAATGAATTGTCAGGAAAACTAGAATGACCAATGCAGTATTTTTTTACCATAGTACTGTCTTTTCTGCTTACTCCTGTTTTCAGCAGGACAATTATTGTTGGACCAAATCAACCTATACGTTCGCTGAAAAAAGCAATTGAAATCGCCAGCGAAAAAGACAGCATCATTCTGCAAAACGGAATTTATAAAGAAGGAAGCATCATTCTAACAAAATCACTCACCATTATCGGGCAGAATAACCCGGTTTTAGAGGGTGAAAACAAATACGAGATACTGCTTATCAGCGGTAAAAATATTATTGTAAAAGGCATTGAGTTTCGCAACTCCGGTTATTCAGCAATGGATGATTATGCTGCCATTAAACTTGTTGATTGCACCAATGTGACTGTAGAAAATAATAGTATCCGGTTTGCTTACTTTGCCATTCACATTTCCAACACCACCAGGGCCATTATCCGAAATAACCGCATTAACGGGATTCCAACCTCCGAACAACTGACAGGTAATGGTATTCACCTTTGGAAATCCAGTCATGCGATAATAGAGAATAACTATATACAGGGCCATAGAGATGGAATTTATTTTGAGTTTGTTACAGAATCACAGATTAAAAATAACCTGAGCGAAAAGAACATCCGTTATGGACTGCATTTTATGTTCTCCAATGACGATAATTACCAGAACAATACATTCAGAAACAACGGTGCCGGTGTAGCAGTGATGTACTCGAAAAGAGTACGAATGGAAAAAAATCATTTTGAAGAAAACTGGGGAGCCTCAGCATATGGCATCCTGTTGAAAGATATCACAGACAGTCATATTCAAAACAATACCTTCTTTAAAAATACGGTGGGGATTTATATGGAAGGTAGCAGCCGTTTAGAGATACAAAAGAATTTTTTTAAACATAACGGCTGGGCTATCAAAGTACAGGCCAGCTGTGATGATAATGTTTTCCACCATAACAATTTCTCCGGCAACAGCTTTGATGTAGGTACAAATGGAACAATGGTACTGAATAAATTTAATAATAATTACTGGGATAAATATGAAGGTTATGATATGAATAAAGATGGCATAGGAGACATTCCCTATCATCCTGTGAGCATGTATTCGATGATAGTGGAGCAAAATCCAACGACATTAATGCTATTCAGGAGTTTTATGGTATCGCTGCTGGACAAAGCTGAAAAAGCTATCCCGAGCCTTACTCCCGAAAATCTTTTTGATGATTCACCCATGATGAAAATGCTGAAACTATGATTCGTATTGAACAGGTAAATAAAAAATTCAGGAAACTCCAGGCTTTGGACAATATATCGGCAAACTTCGAGAGAGGCCAGGTCATTTCCCTGATTGGCCCGAATGGATCCGGTAAAACAACACTGATAAAGTCCATTCTTGGTATGGTAAGGCCAGACAGCGGAAAGATCTTTATAAAAGATCAGCCTGTGAATGGCGATCCTGCATACCGGAAAGACATTGGCTATATGCCGCAGATCGGCCGTTACCCAGATAATATGAAAGTGGGTCAGCTTTTTGAAATGATGAAGAAGATCCGCAATGCTGATGAGAGCAAAATAGATAATGATCTTTTCGAACAATTTAGTATCCCTTCCATTTTTGAAAAGCCAATGCGAACACTGAGTGGGGGTACCCGGCAAAAAGTAAGTGCAGCCCTTGCATTTTTATTTAATCCGCTTATTCTTATTCTCGACGAGCCTACAGCCGGACTTGATCCCCTTTCCTCAGAAATACTAAAAGAAAAAATTATCGGTGAAAAGCAAAAGAACAAACTTATTCTGATCACCTCACATGTGCTGAGTGACCTTGAAGAGCTGACCACTCATATTATGTACCTGCAGGAAGGTAAAATGCAGTTCCTCAAAGACCTGGAAACATTGCAGGAAGAAACGGGTGAAATAAAACTTAGCAAAGCCATTGCCAGAGTTATGAAAGGTCATGAAACAGACAGTAAATGGATCGATCAGATGTTTTCGGTCAAAAAAAAAATATGAACAAGACTTTCAAATAAATCAAAATGCTAAAAGTTTCCCGATACGTTTTATATGATATATTCAGGAATAAGATTGTTATTGCCTACACACTATTCCTGTTTATTGTTTCTTTCAGCATGTTCCGGATGGAAGAGAACAGCAGTAAAGCAATGCTCAGTTTATTGAGTATTATTTTGATTGTTTTACCATTGGTCAGCCTTGTGTTCAGTACTATTCACTATTATAATTCATATGAGTTCATTGAACTCATGCTTTCACAACCGTTAAGCCGGACAAGAATTTTATTAAGTGAATTTGGCGGCGTTTGTATTTCCCTTCTAAGCGCCTTTTGGATTGGTGTAGGTGTGCCGGTATTGATTTTTTCTGCTGATGAAACCGGTTTTGCACTCTTATTCACCGGGACTGCATTAACAATTGTTTTTACCAGTATCGCTTTCCTGGCATCAGTCAGATCAAAGGACAAAGCAAGAGGAATTGGCTTTGCGTTACTATTATGGTTCTATTTTGCCCTGATTTATGATGGGCTGGTTTTGCTGATCCTTTTTGCATTCAGTGATTATCCGATGGAAAAATTCACTCTCTTACTTTCAGCCCTTAACCCGATTGACCTGGGAAGGATTTTCATAATGCTGAAAATGGACATCAGTGCTCTGATGGGATATACCGGTGCCCTTTATAAAGATTTTTTTGGAAGTGGTAAAGGTGTTCTCTTTACAACCGTCATTATGCTGTTGTGGGCTATTATCCCATTATGGCTGGCAGTAAGAAGTTTCAGGAAAAAAGACATGTAAATAGTTTAATAATCTTTAAAATAATTTTATCATGAATGAATTGATGACCAAAAGCCTTGCACAGATTGTAACGGGTAATCACCGGACAGCTGCGATATTTGAAAAGTATCACCTTGATTTTTGCTGTAAAGGGAAACGTTCATTGGAGCAGGCCTGTAATGAGCAAAATATTGCCACAAACGAACTGTTAGCAGAACTGGAGTCTATTTCGTCTGCTCCTGTTACAGGCACAGCAGGTTTCCCGTTTGATCAGCTTACGCTTACACAACTAAGCAATTATATTATATCGACGCATCATGTCTATGTAAAAGGGGAACTGCCTCAGCTATTTTCGTATATAGAAAAAGTAGCTTCCAAACATGGTGAACGACATCCTGAATTATATAAAATATTTGAACTGGTGGTCGCTATTAAAGAAGAAATGGAACTGCATATGAGGAAAGAAGAGCAGATACTCTTTCCCCGCATCCAGGAAATTGAAAACATAGCTACACAAGACAAAGAAAGTCCGCAATTGAATATTAACTACCTGCAATCACCAATCAGTGTAATGGAACAGGAACATGACCATGCCGGTGCATTAACAGCCGAGATCAGACAATTAACTTCTAATTATACTGCACCACCGGATGCCTGTACTACATATAAATTGTTATTTGTATCCTTGCAGGCCTTTGAAACAGACCTGCATCAGCATGTTCACCTGGAAAACAATATACTTTTTCCTAAAGCCATAGAATTATTCCGGCATTTAAATGAAGTAAGAATGAATTAGAAAAACCCTGTAATAAGTAAATTATCAAACAAATGCTTTAGAGAGAAGCGTTCTCTTGATTATTGATTGCTGACGAAAATCATATAGTCTTCCCATCAACATCATTGTTTTTCCCACTGTGGGCATTTGAAATTAGCGGAGTAAACAATATTGTTCACCCCTAAAATATTTAATATGGAAACAAAAGCTGTTGACAAGCCCAGAACTTCCTGGCCAACTTTGTTTGACACTGGGTGGATGGACAAAGTTTTTAATGCCCCAATTGACGAATTTTTCAATATCGGCAAAGTAATTAATGTACCGGCTGTGAATGTAACAGAAACAGACAAAGAATTCAAGTTGAACATTGCGGCTCCCGGTCTTGAAAAAAAAGATTTCAAAGTTGAAGCTATCGACGACATGCTGACTATCAGCGCAGAACATGAAAGAGAAGAAAAAGAAGAAAAAAATGGACGTTTTAACCGCCGTGAATATAACTACAGCAGCTGGAGCAGAAGTTTTACCCTTCCTGAAAACTGTGATAGCGGAAAAATTGATGCTGAATACAAAAATGGGGAATTGAAAATTTTCATTCCAAAACTGGAAGTGAAAGAACCTAAAAAAGTGAAAAGTATCTCTGTGAACTAACAGGATGTGCCCGTAAGGGTGGCCCCCGCCAGTAGCTGAAAGGCGGGGGTTTTTCTATTTATACCCAAAGGAATAAGACTTTGATTCTCTGCAGCATTTTACTTTCTTACGGTATTGATGAAAGTTCAATACGGCATGAGGTCTGTTTAACTTTGCCGCTTTAGTAAAGCAAATGTTTCAGTTTCTCAACATTACTGATGCTGATCTTTCCGTCCTTTATTTCAATCAGTTTCTCCGATTTAAAATCACTGAGTGTACGTATAAGTGATTCTGTTGCAGTACCTACATAATGTGCAATATCTTCCCGGGAGATTTCTATTGGCTTATTCTCACCGCTTATATTGAATTTGCCATGTATATCCACCAATGCTTTGGCAACTCTTTTGCGCAATGAGCTGTAAGCAAGACTTAGCAGCCTTTCTTCCTTTTCTTTCACATTTTGGGTAATGATCCTTATAAATTTTGAAGCTACTGTAATATTACCCTCAATCATCTGCTGAAAATCTTCCCGGGGCACCTGTACGATTTCTGTATCTTCCAGGGCTACTGCTGAATCATCATAGTTTTTTTCTTCGATTAATGCAGGATAACCCACAAAATCACCATCGCTGTATAAATCCGTGATGTATTCTTTTCCGTCTTCATGAGTTTTGAACCCTTTTACCTTTCCTTTTACGACATAATACAGGAATCTCGGCCTTTTGCCTTCGGCATAAATGACCTGTTTTTTTGTATACAACTCTGAATTGTAGTTATCCGGGTTGAACTGAAGCATGCCGTTTTCCCGCAGGTCATTGGCCAATTCACTCAGACCTTTGCCACTGGCATCATACCTCTTTTGTAATACATCGTATTTTTTTAACCTTGATTCAATGGCATTCATCAACTCTATCTCTTCAAAAGGCTTGGTCACATAGTCATCGGCACCCATTTCCATGCCTTTGCGCAGATCACTTCTTTCTGCCTTGGCCGTTAAAAATATCAAGGGGATATTTTCTGTTTCAGGGTTTTTGCGCAGCAGATGCAAAACCCCATAGCCATCCAGCTCCGGCATCATTATATCACAGACAATCAGGTCTGGCTTAGAAGCCAGGGCCGCTTCCACCCCTCTTTTCCCATTTTCCGCAGTCACAGTCTTATACCCCCCCAGGGAAAGTATTTCGGCTGTATTTTCCCTGATATCTTCGTTATCATCTATAATAAGGATAGTTTTCTGAGACATAAGTGAAATTTTTGATTTAACTAAGCTGCAAAATAGGCAAAAGCAACGTTTGATAAAAATCAGTTTGATAAGTGAACTTGCTCATCCGGAGGCTGAGACCCCCCGGTTACTTTAGCGACCTGATATATTTCCGGAAAAATGGCTGCACCAGTA
This sequence comes from Chitinophagaceae bacterium, assembly GCA_041738795.1. Lineage (GTDB taxonomy): Bacteria > Bacteroidota > Bacteroidia > Chitinophagales > Chitinophagaceae > JJ008. Next base: position 38,802 of record JBGSPB010000007.1, read on the forward strand.
ATTACTGATAAGGAGATTCATTGCTATCACTGTGGTGAAACCTGTCTGAATGACAAAATACGTTCGACAGAAAAGGTTTTTTGTTGCGAAGGATGCAAAATGGTGTACCAGATCCTGAGTCAAAGTGACCTTTGTGATTACTACAACCTGAATGAGAACCCGGGCCTTAGCCAGCGGATTAAAGTCAGAAAAGACAAATTTTCTTTCCTGGATGATGAAAAAATTCAGCTTCAACTAATCAGTTTCCGGGATGATAAACAGGTACACATTACTTTTTACCTGCCGCAAATGCATTGCAGCTCCTGTCTTTATCTTTTAGAAAACCTGCACCGGTTAGACGGGGGTGTAATTACCAGCAAAGTAAATTTTACCCGAAAAGAAGTTGATATTGTTTTATTGACCGACAAAACCAGCCTGCGAAAAGTAGCGGAAACACTTACCAGTATTGGCTATGAACCTTATATCAGCCTGAACGACCTGAAAGAAAAAAGACCGGTTATTGACAAAAGCATGGTATACCAGATCGGTGTTGCGGGATTCGCATTCGGTAATATTATGTTGCTGAGTTTTCCTGAATACCTTGGTATTGATGCCAGTGAAACGAGCCTGCGGTCTGTCTTCCGGTGGATCAGTTTCGGGTTAGCTATCCCGGTTTTATTATATTCTGCTCTCCCATTTTATCAATCTTCCTGGAAAAGCATAAAGCATAAATTTCTGAATATTGATGCCCCGATTGCCCTGGCCATCATCATTACTTTTATCCGTAGTGCTTATGAAGTAATCAGCGGAACCGGGGGCGGCTATTTTGACTCCATGACAGGCATTGTATTCTTTATGCTGGCGGGGCGCATCCTGCAGGATAAAACCTACCGGCAATTATCCTTTGAACGAGACTATTCTTCCTATTTCCCCATTGCCATTTCAGTTTTAAAGGACAATAAAGAAGTTCCAACAGCTTTACCCGATATAAAACCAGGCGATACGCTGCTCATCCATCATGAGGAATTAATTCCGGCAGATGGAATATTGACCCGGGGAAAAGCTTTTATAGATTATAGTTTTGTTACTGGTGAATCACTACCCGTATTAAAAGAAATGGGTGAAATAGTTTATGCCGGCGGCAAACAAACAGAAGGCAATATAGAGATCCTGGTTGTAAAAGAAGTCACACAGAGTTATCTCACCAAACTCTGGAACAGGGACGAGTTTAAGGAGCAAGAGGAGAATAAGAAGGTATCTTTTGTAAATATCCTCAGTCGCTATTTTACTTATATCGTTTTAACCATTGCAGCTGCAACTGCAGTATACTGGCAAATAAACGACCTGTCAAGGATGTGGCCTGCCGTAACTGCCATTTTTATCATTGCCTGCCCCTGTGCCTTGTTCCTCTCCAATACATTCACCAATGGTAACGTACTCAGAATACTTGGCAGAAATCATCTATATCTCCGGAATGCACAAACTATTGAAGAGATGGCCGGGGCTACACATATTGTTTTTGATAAAACCGGTACACTAACCTCCACCCAACAACAGGATATCGTATATGAAGGACTGGCACTGACAGCATATCAACTGCACCAGGTGGCAGCCCTGGCTGATAGTTCCAATCACCCATTGAGTAAAGCCCTCGCCAAACATATCGGCAAAACAAAAGAAATTCATGTAGAGGGCTTTAAAGAAATAACCGGGCAGGGCATTGAAGGATTTGTCAATAATGATTTATTGAAACTGGGCTCTTATGAGTATGTAACAGGTGAAGTAAACAGGCAACCTGGTACAGCTGTTTATATTAGTTTTGAAGGTGAATTATATGGATATTTTTTATTCAACAACCATTACCGGGAAGCTATCCCGTCATTGATAAGCGAACTGAAAAAAGAATATCATCTTTCTGTACTTTCAGGTGACAATACGGCCGAAAAAGATACCCTGCAAAAACTTCTAGGTAAAAAAGCAACTCTATTATTTCATCAGAAACCTGAAGACAAGCTGCAATACATTCAATACCTGCAGAACCAGGGAGAGAAAGTGATGATGATTGGTGATGGATTAAATGATGCCGGTGCGTTGAAACAGAGTGATATTGGTATTGCAATGGCAGAGCAAACAAATAATTTTACTCCTTCCAGTGATGCTATCATTGAAGCAAAACAGCTTTCTAAGCTCACAAAATTTATTAGCCTGTGCCGTGCTAACAGAAACATTGTGATTGCCAGTTTCGTGCTGTCTATTGTCTATAATGTTATCGGGTTATTCTTCGCTGTACAGGGAACCCTATCACCCCTTATTGCTGCCATCTTAATGCCCAGCAGTTCGCTGAGTATTTTGTTACTAACATTTGGTAGTAGTAGTTTGATTGCCAGGCAGATGAAACTATAAAGCAAAAATTCACTAATCAAAGAATTAACCTGATAAAAATCAGTTCACTTCTTGATACTTGTTATCCTTTGCCTTGGTTGTCAAAAATACTTTTACCGCTATATTATCTAAAAAAATGAGTGTAATTATCATCTTATTGATTGCCAGTATTTCTATTGCCGGTCTTTTTCTGTTTGCATTTTTATGGGGCGTTAAATCCGGTCAATTTGAAGATGACTATTCTCCGGCATCCCGCATTCTTTTTGACGATAAACCCACATCCTCAACCAAAACCGAATAACTCAATCAAAAACAACCCAGTTTATGCAAGTAGAAAAATTCTATTATGACAACAAAATTGTGAAGGCGTTTGGTATTGCCACTATTGTATTTGGTATAGTGGGGATGCTGGCGGGCTTATGGGCTGCTATCCAGATCTATTATCCGGCTATCAGTTTAAATCTCGCCGCAACGACCTTTGGCCGGCTCCGTCCTTTACACACCAATGCCATCATTTTTGCCTTTGTAGGTAATTCAATTTTCACTGGCGTTTATTATTCACTTCAACGGCTTTGTAAAGCCAGGATGTATAGCGACAAACTTAGCTGGATCCATTTCTGGGGGTGGCAGGCAATTATTGCCGCTGCTGCCATTACACTTTTGATGGGTTATACCACCAGTAAAGAATATGCTGAACTGGAATGGCCAATTGACATTGCTATCACCCTTGTCTGGGTAATATTTGGTATCAATATGTTTGGCACCATTCTGAAAAGAAGAGAAAAACATTTATATGTAGCAATCTGGTTCTATATAGCTACCTGGGTTACCGTGGCCATGCTCCATATTGTGAATTCAATCGCTATTCCGGTTTCATTTATGAAAAGCTATAGCTGGTATGCCGGTGTACAGGATGCGCTGGTGCAATGGTGGTACGGTCATAATGCGGTAGCCTTTTTCCTGACCACTCCTATTTTAGGATTGATGTATTACTTTCTGCCCAAAGCAGCTAACCGCCCGGTTTATTCTTACCGTCTTTCAATTATTCACTTCTGGGCGCTGATATTTATCTATATCTGGGCTGGCCCGCACCACTTACTTTATTCTGCTTTGCCTGATTGGGCGCAGTCATTGGGTGTAGTTTTTTCAATCATGCTGATTGCCCCAAGCTGGGGAGGTATGCTGAATGGTTTGTTTACCCTGCGTGGCGCCTGGGATAAAGTAAGAGAAGATCCTGTTTTAAAATTTATGGTGGTAGCGATTACCTGTTATGGTATGAGCACATTTGAAGGCCCCATGCTCAGTCTGAAAAGCATCAATGCTATTTCTCACTTTACAGACTGGACCATTGCACACGTACATATTGGTGGATTGGGATGGAATGGATTTCTTGCCTTTGCTATCCTTTATTACATGGTACCAAAAATGTGGGGCACCACTTTATACTCAAAAAAATTAGCCACCAATCACTTCTGGCTGGGTACAATTGGTATTATTCTATATGCTGTACCGCTTTATTGGGCAGGGTTTGAACAAGCCTCAATGTGGAAACAATTTACTCCTGAAGGACAAATAAAATATGATTTCCTGCAGACTGTTACTAATCTTATACCAATGTATATCTCCCGTAGTATCGGTGGTACTTTATACCTGGTTGGTGCATTAATGATGGTTTACAACTTGTATAAAACTGTCAAAAAAGGAATATTCATACCAAATGAAGCTGCTGAAGCTGCCCCGCTGGTAAAAGAGGTGAGTCATAAGAAAGAATACTGGCACAGGGTAATTGAAAGAAAACCAGTAACCATGCTGATACTGAGCCTTATCCTTGTTTCTATTGGTGGTTTGGTACAGATGATACCCACTTTCCTGGTAAAATCAAACATACCTACTATCGCAAGCGTAAAACCTTATACACCACTTGAGTTGCAGGGGAGGGATATTTATGTCCGTGAAGGATGTTATACCTGTCACTCACAAATGATTCGTCCTTTCCGTGATGAAGTGGCCAGGTATGGTGAATACTCCAAAGCCGGTGAATTTGTATACGACCATCCTTTTCAGTGGGGAAGTAAAAGAACTGGTCCGGACCTGGCAAGAGAAGGTGCTCCAAAATTAAAAAGACCCGATTCATGGCATTACAATCACATGTATGACCCGCGGTCAATGTCACCCGGATCACTGATGCCGCAATATGTATGGCTGTTTGACAATAAATTAGATACTGGTTCTACTCCTGCAAAGATCAGGGCTATGAGAACATTAGGTGTACCCTATCCTAAAGGTTATGACAAAATTGCCAACAGGGACCTGATGCACCAGGCGGATTCTATTGCGGCCAATCTGAAAAAAGAAAAAATTGAAACCCCTTCCGATGTGGAGATCATTGCATTAATAGCTTATCTGCAACGACTGGGCCGGGATATTACCAATGAACCAAAACCATTGGCTGAAAACAAATAAAAAACTGAAAATGAAATTCATTAATTATTTAGAAAAAGTAAGCGGTGTGGACATTTTTGGCCTGGCTTCACTTATAATTTTCTTTTTATTTTTTTTAGTTATGCTCACCTGGGTATTAAAAACTAAAAAGAAAAGTTACCAGGAAATAAGCCGCATTCCTTTAGATAACTAATAATAAACTAACCTGTAATGCTTTTATATATGCGTAAAAAAACAAAATACATACCGGGCTTACTGGCCTCGTTGTTAATATTAACTGCACAGCCTGTATGGGCTGCCGGTCCACCGGAACCATCTATTTTAAGCAACCCATTGGCGTTGACCCTTATGATTCTTATGGCTTTGTTGTTAATCATTATTGGCATCCTTGCTAATATATTAATAGGTGCCGCTGATGTTAAGCTTAAAAAAAGAAATAAGCCGGCCAGCAACCAGCCTGTAACAGCTGCTTCCATGATACTTATACTGTTACTTGCAGGCTTTTCATTGTTTGCGCAGGATGCCACCAGTACCGCTGACGCTGCTAAAACTGCCGTCAAAACAATTGGAGGGATGTCTACTTCCACTTTTTATATTATGGTTACCGTACTATTCCTGGAGTTATTTATCATAATAGCGCTGCTTATAAATATTAAGTTTTTACTGAAAACAGAAAAAGAAAAACTGGCTACAGCTGTAGAAACAGAAGAAGTTAAAGCCAATAGGCTTAGCTGGTGGGACAGGTTCAACAAATTACGTCCGGTAAGTGAAGAAGCTGATCTGGATCTCGGCCATGATTATGATGGTATTCGTGAGTTGGACAATCGTCTTCCCCCGTGGTGGCTATACGGATTTTATCTTTGTATCATATTTGCAGGTATTTATCTGTGGCGTTTTCATGTTTCTCATACCGGCCCTTCCAGTAAACAGGAATATGAAAGATCAGTAGCAAGAGCAGATGCTAAAATACAAGAGTACCTGAAACAAAAAGGAGAGTCTGTAGATGAAAACAACGTGGTGCTTCTTACCAGTGCCGAAGATATCCAGGCAGGTAAAACCATTTTTATGGATCCTGCAAAATGCCCTGCTTGCCACGGAACAGATGGTGGCGGCAATGCCGTTGGTCCCAATCTCACAGATGATTACTGGATCTATGGAGGCAATATTAAAACAATCTTTAAGACCATTAAATATGGCGCAAATAATGGTATGAAGAGCTGGAAAGATGAACTGTCTGCTAAACAAATGGCACAGGTGTCCAGCTATATTAAATCACTCAGGGGTACTAAACCGGCTAATCCAAAAGCGCCACAGGGTGAATTGTATAAAGAAGAAGCTGTTCCTGCAGCACCTGCCGCAGATTCAGCCGCCGCTGAAGTTAAGAAAATAGCGATGAACAATTGAAATGACAATCACTAATGAATGAAGAAATAACCAACGAGATTCAACCCGAAGAAACCCCGAATGAATCGTTTCGTAACAGGATAGCTACTGTTGATGCAAAAGGTAAAAGAAAATGGGTATTTGCCCAGAAACCGCATGGGAAATTCTATAATATCCGTACCTGGGTAAGTTGGGGATTTTTTATATTATTCTTTGCACTACCGTTTATAAAAATGAATGGGAGACCTTTGTTCCTGTTCAATGTTCCTGATGCCAAGTTTATCATTTTCGGTAAAATATTCTGGCCCCAGGACTTTTTCATTTTCGGGTTAACGATGGTTACATTCATCATTTTCATTGTACTTTTCACTGCTGCTTTTGGCCGTTTATTTTGCGGATGGGTATGTCCCCAAACAATCTTCATGGAAATGTTGTTCCGGAAAGTGGAATACCTTATTGAGGGTGATGCAGCCAAGCAAAAATTATTGAAGAATTCACCATGGACAGCTGAAAAAATAAGAAAAAAAGCTACAAAACATATCGTCTTTTACCTGCTGGCTTTCATTATCGCTAATTTTTTCCTGGCTTATATTATTGGGATGGATGAGCTGAAAAAGATCATCACTGAACCTGTAAGCGAACACATTATTGGCTTCATGTCCATTCTTTTATTTTCAGCTATTTTTTACGGGGTATATGCCTTTTTCCGTGAGCAGGTCTGTACAGTAGTTTGTCCCTATGGCCGTTTGCAGAGTGTATTACTGGATCGCAACTCAATGCTTGTAGCATATGATCATAAACGAGGTGAACCAAGGGGAAAATATAAAAAGAACCAGGCCGCAGAACAAAGCACTGGTGATTGTATTGATTGCTTTCAATGTGTGAAAGTTTGTCCTACGGGTATTGACATCCGAAATGGAACACAAATGGAATGTGTGGGCTGTACAGCCTGTATTGATGCCTGTGACAAAATGATGGATGCTGTTGGAAGGCCAAGGGGTCTTGTCCGGTATGCTTCTGAGAATGGTATTGAAGATGGTAAAAAACTGAGCTACACCGGCAGAATGAAATTCTATACTATCCTTTTGATAGTGCTAACCGGCATCCTTGCTACTCTACTTATTACCCGTAAAGATATAGACGGAACGATAGTAAGAACCCGGGGGCAACTTTACCAGGAGAGAGGAGCTGACAGCCTTTCCAACTTATTTAACATCAAAATCATAAATAAAACAATACACAATATACCAGTGACCCTCCGATTGGAAGGTGAAGCGGCTAAAGCAGGAAAGGTTGAGATGATCGGATCAAAAGAAATAATTTTAAAACAGGAAGACCAGGCAACAGGATCATTTTTTATTGTTCTACCGAGGAATTACATCTCCAAAAGAAAAATGAAATTAGAAGTAGGCCTTTATGAAGGAGAAAAGAAAGTAACTGCCATCAAAACCAATTTTACAGGGCCTTTCAGCAGGCAATAACATTATTTTACTAAATTTATTTATATGAACTGGGGTAATAAATTATTAGTGGCATTCATTGTTTTCGGATTGGGTATGGGTTACCTGGCTTATCGCTCAATGAATACTAATTTCGAGTTGGTAGAAAATGATTACTATAAACAGGAACTCCGGTACCAGCAGGTTATTGATGGAACAAAAGAAGCCAATAACCTGGCATTGCCTGTAAAAGTAGAACAGACGGCAGATGGAATCGTATTACAGTTACCCGAAGAAATGAAAAACAAAACTATTACTGGTAATATCTGGTTTTACTGTGCGTATGATGCAAAAAAAGATAAAAAATTCTCTTTAAAAACAAATAATGAAGGAATGCAGTCATTCCAGCCTGAGTCAATCACCCCGGGAAATTACACGGTAAAGATTAACTGGAGTGATGAAGAGAAAAAATATTACGCTGAAAAGAGTCTAACTGTATTATAATGTTATGGGCAGCCATGATATCAGGTTTCACACTCGGAGCAGCCGGCAGCCTGCATTGTGTTGGTATGTGCGGCCCCCTGAGTCTCGCCTTGCCAACTCATCATTTAACCAGGACGCAAAAATTTTTCTTCTTATTGATCTACCAATTCGGCCGGATCATTACATACAGTGGTATTGGTTTGGTCTTTGGTCTTGCCGGCAGAAGGATATATATCAGCGGGTATCAGCAATGGTTCTCTATTGCTATGGGGATTTTTGTACTGACATTAGCTGCTATTTATTTTATTCAAAAACACAGCATTCATTTAACTTTCCTGAACCGTTTCTATCTAAGTGTTCAGCAATTAATCAGCAATTTGCTGAAAACATCAGGGGGGCCATTTAGTTTTCTGCTGCTTGGACTTGCGAATGGGTTATTACCGTGCGGACTGGTATATGTAGCAGTTGCCGCAACACTATCTTTCACAGAAATTGCTGAAAGCGTAAGTTTCATGGCTATGTTTGGAGCCGGCACATTACCAGCTATGATGTTAGTAGGCTATGCAGGACAGCTGGTTAATGCCGAGGCAAGGCAACTGATGCGAAAAGCAGTGCCTGTATTTATTACTTTAATGGGAATCATTCTTATCCTCCGCGGATTGAATTTAGGGATCCCTTTCATCAGTCCGGAAATGCCACAATCTCCCGGTGAAGCCGCCGTCTGTCATCCTCAATAATGATTGCCGGAAATTTATTTCTCTACTCTTTATCTGAATAGCCCCACTCCTCGTTTTCCTTTAATTCAGGGTAATCAGTTCTCCCCAAAATAATAACCCGGTAAACCAACCATACAACTGCAAAGGGGGAGATTAAAAAAATAATCTCTGCAACTGAAATTAAATTTCCTGTAAGAATGAGGATACAATATAAAAATAACAGGACACTGACAGCAATAACCGGAATAGATTCACCTTTGTTCATATTAAATCAGGTTATTAATTATAACAATACCTGCGAAAAAAGATTGCTTAAAGTATGGGGGGCTCCTTAAACTCAGGTAAACTGACAGTTACTTCTGTACCCAATTCGAGTTCACTCTTCAGGTTAATATCCCCGCCCAGTAAGTTTACATACCGTTTAACTATTGGAAGGCCCAAACCTGTGCCCTGAATATTACTTACATTTTTGGCCCTGAAAAATGTACTGAATAGATGGGGTTGATCTTCTGGCGGGATTCCCAGGCCCCTATCTTTCACAGTTATTATCAACTCCCTGTTACTTACTACACTTTGAACAGTAACTGTCTTATTTTCCTGGGAGAACTTAATTGCATTAGATAAAAGATTAAGTAAAATATTTTTCATCATTCTCTTATCAGTGGTAAAATTGGGGTCACCTGAGCATTCCGATAAAATTTCCTGCCCGTTTTTTAAATGAGCTTTCATTTCATCCACCACATCTTCAATAAAGTCCCTGACACAAAAAGTGGTAACCGTGATCCCCACTTTTCCTTCTTCCAGTTTTCCAAGCGATAAGAAGTCTTCCAGCAATTCATTCATGTGATTCACAGAATCCTTAATCCTCCTGATATGTTTTTCTCTTTTCTCAAATTCCTCTGTTGAGGGATACTTTGATACCAATGTGGCCGAAGAAAGGATAGTACTCAATGGTGTTCTGAATTCATGAGAAGCCATTGAGACGAACCGGCTTTTGATCTCATTCAGTTGCCTTTCTTTATCGAGTGACTCACTAAGTTCCTGCTGCGATTCTTCCAGCTTTTGTAATGCCTCCTTTAAAATAATGGTCCTCTCCTCCACTTTTCCTTCCAGGTCCGCATTGAGTTTTCTGATGTCATTACTCACCTTTTCCAGTTCCATTTTCTGACGAAGCAGGTTTTTCTCAATTTCCTTACGGGCAGTAATATCAACAATGAAACCAATTACATATGATTCATCCTTCTGCATGTAATGACTAAGGCTAACTTCAACAGGAAATTCTGAATCGTCTTTTCTCCTGGCATATAAATCCCTGCCGATTCCCATCGACCTGTTTGAGGGATGCTTATAAAATCCTTTCCGCAATCCGTGGTGCTTCTCATGATAACGCTGCGGTATCAATTTCTCAATCTGCTCCCCCATCATTTCGTTTGCAGTATATCCAAACATTCTTTCCGCCGCGGGATTTACAAGTGTAATCTTACCAGTACGGTCAGTAAGAAGAATCCCCTCTGTTGCATTTTCGAAAAGTGACGCCATATGCGTTTTTTCGTATGCAAAATTTTGTTGCATTCGTTTCAGGTAAAAAACCACAATCACGGCAAAAACCACAACAAACATAGAATAGACCTGAGAAAGCAAGGCTTTTATTATATCATTCTGGTCATTTTTAAAATAAATTACAAGAGCCGTCATCACAACCATACTCATTACACCAGCAACCAGTGTTGGCCTCCACCCCGGAATAAAGGCCGTGAGCACTATGATAATAAGCATGCCACTCACTGCCAGTTTATAGTCTTTAAAAAGGAAGGATAAGGCAATAGCAATGGCAAAAACAATTATGGCCCAGGCGGTTATTATTCGGCTGTTCAGATTATACATTAACCCAATGAATTAGGAGACAAAATAAGTATAAAAACGGAGCGAAACTGCACTTGTCAATCAATGCCGCTCCAAAAGCTCTTTTTCCATTGCGATGGCTTTCGGAAAAAGTATATCATTTTCAAGATACAAATGCTGAACAAGATCATCGTCCAGTTCTTTCAAAAGCGAAAAAGCAAGACGGTGGCTGGTGCAGGCCGACTCAGGTGCAGTATAGTCATTGGTAAGCAGTCTCAGGCGATGTAATGTCTTTTCCAGTGTTTCATGTTCATGATGCATGATATCCTCGACCGGCTTCCTTAGTGTACGGACCAGCAGACTGGCATAAGATTCTTTACTGTCGTAAGCATGAGCTATTTGCCGGATATAGGGGAAAATTATTTCCTCCTCTTGCAGCAAATGCGGGATCATTGTCCTGTCTAAAAACTCGATCTGGGATTCAACCTCTGGCAGGTGAGGGTACTTTTTCAGATGTTCTGCCACAAATTTGCCCAATTGTTCCTTTACAGAAGGCAAAGATTGCCGTAAATACTCATGATGAATATTGACGATATAATCTGTCAGGAAATCAACTTTCCAGGTATCAAAAGGCAGTGTACCCGGTATATTTAAAACCCGGCTGGCTCTTTTAAGGTCAAGTAATACTTCTTCTATGTCCAGGCCCTTTGTCTCGCATACCATCTTAAGCGGCCATTTACCCCCACAACAAAACTCTACCCCATATTTACGGAATACGGTGGCAGTCCTGTAATGCTGCTTTACAATATCTGCGGCACAAGAATTTTCATCAATAACCATAGAATGGGTAACTTTCATAGCTTCTGTTTCGCCGGCAAAATAATAAGATGCCTGACCAGAAAACCTGATTAAAATCACCCTGATGTTTTAAAAAAGCTAATTCTGTCTTTTATATCAGGTACCTGCTACTAACTGTAATGATCTATATCATTTCCCTTTATGACAAATATCACTTTACCGGTTTTACACCCTGTGTACTTTTGAAGCAGAGGTGAAAAATACACTTAAAATGTGGCTCATGAAAATGAGCTATCGTTGGTTTTTGTTTCAATGTCAACCCCCGGTTCCCCGGGGGTTTCTATTTAAAAAACTATTTTTGCAAGATGAGAAAAGTTGCTTTTATCATTGGAGGTATTATTCTATTAGGAGCTTGTTCCAAAAGCTCTTCGGCTGACAAAGACACAGAATTACCAGTTATCACCATTTCTACACCTTCCAATAATCAGCTCTTTAATAACGGACAATCAATAAATATTACCGGCACTATAACTGACAATACATACATTGCTGAAGTGCATATACATGTCAGTAATACAAATACAGGGGCATTGTTAATGGATGTACACCTATATCCCGGCAGTAATTCAACTACATTCAACCAGTCATTAACGGCTATTTCGGGCATTAACTATAAAATCCAGATCATTGCCAAAGACCGTGCTGTAAATGAAGCGAGAAGTTCCGTTGAAGCTTCCTGCAATTAGGCAGTTCCTATCTTTGCCAGATGCATATAGATATTCTAACTGTTCTCCCGGAGTTACTGGAGAGTCCGTTTCAGCACAGTATGATGAAAAGGGCCCAGGATAAAGGATTATTGACTATACAGGTTCATCAACTTCGTAAATGGGCCGTAAATGAATACGGACAAATAGACGATTATCAATATGGTGGGGGGGCAGGCATGGTAATGATGTGTGAGCCATTGGCTAAAGCAATTGAAGAACTATCCCTGCACAAAAAATATGATGAAGTGATATACCTGACTCCCGACGGAAATACATTCAATCAAAAAACAGCCAATGCCTTATCACTAAAGGAAAATCTTTTACTCATCTGCGGGCATTATAAGGGCATTGATGAAAGAATACGGGAAAATTATGTAACCAAAGAAATCTCAATTGGTGATTTTGTATTAAGCGGAGGTGAGCTACCAGCAGCAATTTTAGTGGATGCCATCGGAAGATTGATACCCGGAGTATTAAATGATGAAACCTCTGCCCTCACTGATTCTTTCCAGGATAACTTATTAGCGCCTCCGGTTTACACAAGACCTGTTGATTTTCGTGGCTGGAAAGTACCAGATGCATTAATGAGTGGCAATCATAAGCTCATTGATGAGTGGCGCCATGAACAATCCATTAAACGAACCCAGGACAGAAGGCCTGATCTGCTTCAAGATCAATGATACTTTTTTAGATTACTTTTAAAATAATTCTCATAGCCATATAAAGTAAGATAAATGATAAAAAAATATTTTTCCCCGGTTATAGCAATAACGGTTTTCGGTTTGCTATTTTCTTGTACTGCACCTAAAAAAACAGTAAGTAATGAAATATCAACTCAAAAAATTCCTAAAGCTTTAGCTGAATTCAGGGCAGCATGGGTTGCCACCGTTGCCAATATCAACTGGCCGAGTAAACCAGGATTAAGTACTGCTGAACAAAAGAAGGAAGCCATCGACCTGCTTGATTTTTTACAGCAGCATCATTTTAATGCAGTTATATTGCAGGTAAGACCACAATGTGACGCTTTATACAAAAGCGATCTGGAACCCTGGTCGTATTACCTGACCGGGAAGCAAGGACAAGCCCCCACTCCCTATTATGATCCACTTGAATTCTGGACGGAAGCTGCACATGATCGTGGAATTGAAATGCATGTATGGTTAAATCCATACAGAGCACATCATAAAGATGGAAAGGAAATAACAGAACATTCCATTATTAAAAAACGTCCTGAACTGGCCCTTTATTTAAAAGAAGGTTACTGGTGGCTCGACCCGGCCCAAAAAGGAACGCAGGACCATTCAACTGCTGTGGTAATGGACCTTGTTAAGCGGTATGATATTGATGGTGTTCATTTTGATGACTACTTCTATCCATACCCATCTTATAATTTGGGTGCCGATTTCCCGGATTCCGTCAGCTGGAATGCTTACCAGCAAAGTGGTGGTCAATTATCGAGGGGGGATTGGCGGCGTGAAGCAGTCAATGTATTCATTGAGAATTTATACAAAAAAATAAAAGCAGTAAAGCCATTTGTGAAATTTGGTTTAAGCCCATTTGGTATCTGGCGGCCGGGATATCCTGAATCAGTAGCAGGCTTCGATCAATATGAACAATTGTATGCTGATGCCAAACTGTGGTTGAATAAAGGATGGATCGATTATTTTACCCCGCAATTGTATTGGCCCATCAACCGGCAAAATGCCAGTTTCCCGGTACTACTTGGCTGGTGGGCCGGGGAAAATACCATGAAAAGGCATTTGTGGCCAGGGATGAGTGTCGGCAGGGATACCAGTATAAGATCAGTCAATGAAACACTGAACCAGATCATGATTACAAGAGGAATGGTTCCTGAAAGTAAAGGAGCTGTACACTGGAGTATTTCTTCTGTCACTAAAAACCCAAACCTGGCAAAAGCATTGTTAGAGAGTACCTATAAGAACCAGGCTATTGTTCCTGCAAGTCCCTGGCTGGATAATAAAGCTCCGGATGTCCCCAAAGTTTCTACCTCCAAAACTGATAAACTGACCATCAGTTGGAGTCATCCGGATGAAAGAGATGTATTCAGATGGGTGGTGTATTTTAAATATGGCAATAACTGGAATTATACTATACTCAACAGGAATGAGAGATCTTTTACTTTAAACCTTGGTACAGAAGTAAACAAAAAAATAGTTGATTTGAAAGAGGTTGCCGTAACTGCTGTTGATCGAACCGGCAATGAAAGTACCAGAAATCAAATCGCTATTAATTAAGACTATTTCTTATCTGCTATAATTAATCATGAACTTGCAGCAATAAATAAATTAATGGCCATATGAGTACCAACCGAAGAAACTTTATTCGCCGCATAGCCATCGGCAGTGGTGTTTTAGCCACCGGCCTACCCTCCTTTGCCAAAGCAATTGGTGCCAGCGATGAACATATGGAACGTTCAGTTGATTTTGAAAAAAGCGGGCAACGATTTAATATGTGTGGCTATGCTGCCCCAAAAATCGAAACAGTTCGCATTGGTATAATCGGACTTGGTATGAGGGGTTCTGATGCAGTGGAAAGACTCAGTTATATTGATGGTGTGGAGATTGTTGCTCTCTGTGATAAATATCCCGACCGGGTGACGGCATCGCAAAAAACACTGGAAAAAATGGGACGACCCAAAGCCGCAGCATACAGTGGTGAAGAAGGATGGAAGGCTTTATGTGAGAGCAATGATATTGATTTAGTCTACACACCTACTCCCTGGCACCTGCACACACCTGTTGCAGTTTATGCCATGAAGAATGGTAAGCATGCTGCTGTAGAAGTTCCTGCCGGAAAAACCATAGATGAATTATGGGAACTGGTGGAAACATCAGAAAAAACAAAAAAGCATTGTATGATGCTGGAGAATTGCTGCTATGACTTCTTCGAACTCCTAACCCTGAACATGGCCAGGCAGGGACTGTTTGGTGAACTGGTACATGCTGAAGGGGCCTATATCCATGACCTTAGCAAAGACTGGAACTTTAATAAAAAAGCTTATGCCGATATGTGGCGGTTGAAAGAAAATATCGGTCACAATGGAAATCTTTATCCTACTCATGGCCTTGGACCTGTTGCTCAATGTCTGAATATCAACCGTGGCGATAAATTTGATCACCTGGTAAGTATGAGCACCAATGATTTCTCGATGAACAATATAGCAAAGGAACTGGCCGCCAAAGACGATTTTTTTAAAGAATATGTTGACAAACCATACCGGGGCAATATGAATACAACCCTGATCCGTACCAACAAGGGAAAAACAGTAATGGTACAGCATGATGTTTCAACAATCCGGCCTTATTCAAGAATTCATCTGGTTAGTGGCACCAGGGGTGCAGCACAAAAATGGCCCGGCCCGCAACGGATTGCTTTTGGTCATAGCTGGCTAAAGCCCGATGAATTGAAACAACTGGAAGAAAAATATGCATTGCCCATCGTAAAACATATTGGCGCCATCGCCAAAGAAGTAGGCGGACATGGTGGTATGGATTTTATCATGGATTGGAGACTGATTGATTGTCTTCGTAATGGACTGCCATTGGATCAGGATGTATACGACGCTGCATCCTGGAGTTGCCTGATGCCATTAAGTGAAAGGTCTGTAGCCAAAAAATCGAGGACGGTTGATATACCTGATTTCACCCGCGGTGCATGGCCAACCAATAAACCGGTTGACCTTACATTAAATGGTGGAGCCACAACGGGAGTCAGGTCAATAAAACCCGATCTTAAAATGCAGTAATGGAAATTTACTTGATAAAAATCATGCCGTGGGTAATTAAACAAAAAGGCCTTATTAAACAGAATGTTTTAATTTTACACTCTCGCAAATAACCCTATGCATTGAAAACCAGCAGGTTACTATTTTAAAAATACGGATATATTCCCTTTTGGGATTATTTGAATAATTAATTTTTCGATGAAGGCACTGACAGTAATTACAGACCCCGTTTATGTAGAACCCAAAGAGTTTTCCGGATATGAAAAATTCTGGTTAAAATATATCAATGACAAAAGGGATCTTCCTTTTATTCATTTGTTAACTGCTATTCATATCCTGGTCATTCCGGCTGCCATTTTATTATATACACCGGTATTGCAAAGCTGGTATTGGTGGCTGGTTTACATACCTTATTTCTATGTTTCGCAAATGTATTTTAAAGGAAGGTTTGGATTAATGCTGCATTGTATCAGCCATCGCAAACTCTTCAAAAAAGGCTATACCTGGCTGTACAATTATGTTATCTGGTTTGTTTGCCCCTTTTTTGGGCATACTCCGGAAACATATTTTGCTCATCATATGGGCATGCACCATGTAGAAAATAATATGCTGGACGATGCCAGCAGTACATTACCATACCAGCGGGATAGTTTTCGTGGATTCCTGTCGTATGTGGGTCGCTTTCTTATCCTTGGCTTTGAGGACACTTTTATGTATTTCTTCAAACGCAAGAGGAAAAAATTTTACATGCGGCTTACTGCAGGTGAAATATCATTTTACCTTTTTTGTGTGGGAATGAGTTTTGTAAATTTTAAAGCCACACTTTTTATTTTCATAATCCCATTTGTCTTTGCAAGAATAGTCATGATGCTGGGTAACTGGGCCCAGCATGCTTTTGTCAACCTTGATGACCTGGAAGACAACACGATTAATTGTATTAATACAAAGTATAACCAGATGTGCTGGAATGATGGCTATCATGCTATCCACCATGTACGTCCTGCCATGCACTATACAGATATTCCCGGTGAGTTTCTTAAAACCAAAGATCAGCTCGCAGAAAAAAAAGTATTAGTATTCGATGGGATACATTACCTGCATATTTTTCTATGGCTAATGACCAAGAGATATGACAAGCTGGCTGACAACCTTGTCAATATTAACAACATGTTTAACAGCAATGAAGAGGCGATTGATTTAATGAAACAACGCACCAGGAAATATAGAATGACCGCATAATTGAAAGGGCTTCCTCTGAAGCCCTTTCTGATTTTTATTCCTTCTCTTTACTTAGTCCGATTACGGGTAGTGTTTTCTCATGTATCAGCTGGTTCAGCTTCAATAAATCCTCCTCCAATACTTTTTTAAGTTTAGTTAACTCTGCATCGGTTTGAACAGCCAACTCCGCATAAGCTTCCTTTGCCTGCCTGGATGGTACTGTGTTTCCTGCTGACGCTGCATTGTAAACACTGGCTAATTTGTCATCCAGGCGGATTGGATAATTCAACACATCCTGGCCACTTTTGGCTTTAGTTTGATGTAATGCCTCTTCCACTGCCGTCATTTGTTTATTAATGGTATCAATCTTTAGTTTGATTTCATTCGGGATTTCCTTACCAATCCGTGCATTGAAATCAGTAAGTTGCTGCCTCACCTCTTTTATATTTTTCAACGCCTTCATTACGTCAGTAAACTTATCCCGCACCGTCAGCAGAAAATTAACCTGCTCCTCATAATCGGCATTTGTCGTTTTATAATTAGGATCACCCAAAATGGTAAACCCAACTTCAGCCGAATCTGACCCTGATTTAAATTTTGCAACATATTCACCCGGTGCTGCCTTCGGTCCTCTTACAAATCCATTCCAGAGTATCAACCCTTCCACCCTCTCTGCCGGCGGGTAATTCATATCCCAGGTAAACTGGTTCATCCCCTTATTGATTTCAATTTTATTTTCTTTTGAATTAGTGGCGAAAGTTTTGATTAGCTTTTTATTCTTATCTGATATTTCTACTGTGAGCCTGGTTGAGTCAGTGATATTTTTCAGAAAATAATTCATCACCACTCCATTGGGCGGATTGATTCCCACATTTCGCATCGTTCCGCCGAAACCGCCAAACCTGCCGGAAGCAGGCATCCTGTAAGCGGGATTTACTGTAAAAACATGCAGGTTTTTAGTTGCAATGCTTTCATTTCTCTGTTGTACAACTGATAAATCATCCAGTATGTAAAGGCTTCTGCCCTGTGTGGCAATAATAAGGTCGTTATTTTTTATAGCCAGGTCTGTAACGGGGGTAACGGGTAAGTTCAATTGAAACGATTTCCAGTTAGCACCATCGTCATAAGATATATACATCCCGTATTCAGTTCCTGCATATAATAGACCTTGTCTTTTACGATCTGCCCGGAGTGCCCTGGTAAAATGTAAAGGGGGAATACTATTTGTAATCTGTTTCCAAGTTTTACCATAATCTTCCGTTTTGAAAATGTATGGCTTGAAATCATCCAGTTTATAACGGGTACCCACAAAATAAGCAGCTCCTTTTTTGAAAGGATCAGCCTCCACACAATTCCACATCATCCACTGCGGGCAATCTTTAGGTGTAACATTTTCCCAGTTCTTCCCCCCATTTTTGCTTACATGAATTAAACCGTCATCACTACCTGACCATAATAAATCTTTTTCATAGGGTGATTCAGCGGCAGTAAAAACAGTACAATAATATTCAACGGATGTATTATCCTTTGTCACCGGGCCACCACTGGATGCCTGTTTGGTTTTATCGTTGGTCGTAAGGTCAGGAGAAATCTGTTCCCAGCTTTTACCTTCATTTTCTGTTACAAATAAATGATTACCTGCCGCATACAACCGTTTCGGGTTATGTGGTGAAAAGAAGATGGGGTAGTTCCATTGAAACCGGTATTTCGCTGCTTCTGCACCTGCACCCATATTATCAATTGGCCAAACATTGATCAAACGACTCTCTCCGGTCCGATGATCGAGCCGTTGCAGCATACCCATATAATTTCCGCCGTAAGTGATATCAGGATTTTCTGGATCTGCCACCACATAACCACTTTCACTTCCCGCTGCTGTTTCCATATCTGCTGCAGTAATGGCAGCACCGTACGTACGGCTCCGGATACGAAAAGCACTGTTATCCTGCTGGCCACCCATAATACGGTATGGAAATGCATTATCTGTACTCAACCTGTACACCTGTGCGGTGGGTTGGTTTAAATAAGTACTCCAGTTATTACCGGCATCATAGGTCACCTGTCCGCCTCCATCATCTGCTACGATCATCCTGTTACCATCTTCCGTGTCGATCCACAGATCATGATGATCGCCATGTGGTGTGGGGATGCTCCGAAATGTTTTCCCTCCGTCTGTACTGATCATAAAATTTACATTCGGGCAATACACTTTATTCTCATTCCTGGGATCCACATACACTTTGGTATAGTACCAGGCCCGCTGACGGATATTATTATCACTGCTGGCAAGAGTCCAGGTTTCAC
This sequence comes from Chitinophagaceae bacterium, assembly GCA_041738795.1. Taxonomy (GTDB): domain Bacteria; phylum Bacteroidota; class Bacteroidia; order Chitinophagales; family Chitinophagaceae; genus JJ008. The sequence continues at coordinate 58,300 of JBGSPB010000007.1, forward strand.
CGGCATCTGTACTTACAAACAAACCACCTTTTTCATTTTCGATCAACGCATATATTTTGTCTGTATTCGAAGGAGCCACAGCCACACCTACTATCCCCCATGTATTTTTAGGTAACCCCTTCATCGTAGAAATATTAGTCCAGGTTTCACCACCATCAATACTCTTCCATAAACCACTGCCTTCCCCACCACTCTCCAATGAATAAGGAGTACGGATCAACCGCCAGGTACCTGCGTAAAAAACAGAAGGGTTACCCGGCTCCATTACCAGGTCACTGCAACCGGTTTGATTATTGATATATAATACCTTTTTCCATGTTTTACCGCCATCAGTTGTTTTGAAAACTCCTCTTTCCTGATTCGGACCAAACAAATGTCCCATCACTGCCACCCATACCACATCAGGATTTTTGGGATGTATGATGATCCGAATGATATGACGGCCATCGTTTAAACCGATATTCTTCCATGTTCTGCCTCCATCTTCACTTCGCCAAATGCCCCCTAAGCCTTCACTTACATTCCCCCGCATCGTATTCTCCCCTTCACCAACATATAAGATCGTTTCATCGGAGGGGGCTACTGCCACTGCACCGATAGATCCTCCAAAATATTTATCTGAAATATTCGTCCAGTTACTTCCTCCATCAGCTGTCTTCCAAACACCACCACCGGTGCCCCCGAAATAAAAAGTGGTTTTATTCTTATAACTGCCGGCAACAGCTGCACTACGTCCGCCACGGAAGGGGCCGATTAACCGGTATTTCAAGTTTTTAAAAAGAATTTCCTCTTTATTTTCAATAACCACCGGAGGAACAGGTTTTGTTTTTTGTGCAGCTAAAATGAATGTAAGACCAATCGTAATTGGAAGAAGAATAGCTTTTCTCATAACAGATATGTCAATTTTATCTTTGAAGTTACTGATTTACCTTTAACCAAATCCTAAGCATGGCTTCATTTTCTATTAGTGGTAATTTGGTTGACGTACATCAACAAAGAATTTATCCTGCTGAACTAACTGTTGATAACGGCAAGATTATTTCTATTAAAGAAATTTCTCATTCATCACTCACCAATCCCCACTTTTTGCTTCCCGGCTTCATCGACAGTCATGTGCATATTGAAAGTTCCATGCTGGTGCCATCTGAGTTTGCCAGGCTTGCCGTAGTGCATGGTACTGTTGCTACCGTAAGCGACCCCCATGAAATTGCCAATGTTTGTGGACTGGAAGGTGTGGAGTTTATGATAGAAAATGGAAAAACAGTTCCCTTTAAATTCAATTTTGGTGCCCCGAGCTGTGTACCCGCTACCACCTTCGAAACGGCAGGTGCAGTACTGGATTCCACTGCCGTAGAAACACTGCTGCGAAGAAAAGAGATAAAATATTTGAGTGAGATGATGAATTTCCCCGGTGTATTGTTCAGGGATGAAGAAGTAATGAAAAAGATTGCTGCAGCACACCGGCTGGGTAAACCTGTGGATGGACATGCCCCGGGGCTCAGAGGACAAAAGGCCAAACAATACATTGATGCCGGTATCTATACCGACCATGAATGCTTTACAGCTGAAGAAGCATTGGAAAAATTACAATATGGAATGAAAATAATTATCCGGGAAGGCAGTGCCGCAAAAAACTTTGAAGCATTAATTGATTTACTGCAGGACTACCCGGACATGATGATGTTCTGCAGTGATGATAAACATCCGGATAGTTTGGTATCTGGACATATCAACCAGCTCTGTGCAAGAGCTGCAGCCAAAGGCATTGATATTTTTAAAATACTGAAAGCAGCCTGCGTCAATCCTGTTCATCATTACAAATTGGATGTTGGATTATTGAGAGAAGGTGATGCAGCTGATTTTATTGCAGTGAATGAGTTGGAGAAATTTGAAGTGGTGAAAACATTCATCAATGGTGAATTGGTTGCCGAAAATGGTATCTCCAACATCAAAGCTTCAAAATCAGGGATTGTAAATAACTTTTCCTGTTCAAAAAAAGAAACAGCCCACTTCGAAATTCCCCTGACCACACAAAACTTTCTGCTCCCGGTTATAGAAGCATTAGACGGGCAATTGATCACCAATAGACTTTCGCTTGAACCAACAGTAAAAGATGATAAACTTGTGAGTGATACCGATAGAGATATTCTGAAAATAGTTGTGGTAAACCGTTATAATGATGCCCCGGTAGCAAAAGCTTTTATTAAAAACTTTGGACTAAAACAAGGAGCATTGGCCTCTTCAGTGGCACATGACAGTCATAATATTGTTGCCGTGGGTGCAGATGATGAAAGTATTTGCAATGCTGTTAACCTGGTGATCGAACATAAAGGAGGAGTAAGTTTTAGTAATGATGATTTGGAGATGATTGTTCCATTGCCTGTGGCAGGAATTATGAGTAATGAAGACGGCTATAAAGTTGCTGAACAATACTCCCTGATTGACAAAGCTGTGAAAGAAGCCGGGTCCACATTGGGGTCACCATTTATGACACTCTCTTTTATGGCCCTGCTCGTGATACCGCATCTCAAATTAAGCGACAAGGGGCTTTTCGATGGCGATGCTTTTTGCTTCGTTTAAAAACACTCGGATTTTCTAAAGTATTGTATTATATTTACTAACGTCGTATTTCTGTCAATCCTTCACCCCTGCGTTTATTGAAAACAACTTTATTCTTTCTGACTGGGAAACCGTTATTGTTTTCAATAATTCATAATTATTATGGTTAAAGACGCATTACGCATTGCTGAATTAGAAAAATTACTGGCCGAACGAACCGCTGAATTAATACAACAGGGGGAAGAACTGGCTGTAATAAACAGTGTTCAGGAAGCCCTGGTCAAGGAAATGGATATGCAGGCCATTTATGACCTGGTGGGAAATAAGATCCAGGAACTTTTTGATGCGCAGGCAGTGATCATTTCCACCTTTGATCATGAGAACGGACTGGAGCAATTTCAGTATACGATCGAGGACGGGGAACGGTTTTACCCCGAGAGCCGGCCTATCAATAAACTGAGAAAACACCTGATAGAATACAAGCAAAAGATACTGATCAATACGGCTGCAGAAGCGCAGGAATGGTTTGGTAAAGAAGTGGTACCGGGTACCAAATTAATGCAATCCGGAGTTTTTGTTCCCCTGGTTACCGGCGATATCGTAACCAGTTATGTCAGTTTACAAAACGTTGAAAAGGAACATGCTTTTACAGATTCCGAAGTTCGGTTGCTGGAAACACTGGCCAACAGTATGAGCACCGCCCTTCAGAATGCCCGCCTGCTGAAAGAAACCGAACAACGAACTGCCGAACTCGCCGTAATTAATAGTGTACAGGAAGGACTGGCAAAAGAATTGGATATTCAGGCCATTTATGACCTCGTAGGCAATCGTATCCGGGAATTATTTGATGCACAGGTAGTCGGCATAGCCACTTTCGATCATGAAAAGGCAACTGAACATATTCACTACCTGATCGAGAAAGGCGAACGGTATTATCCTACCCCAAAACCGATCAATTCATTAAGAAGGCATATTATTACAAGCCATGAAAAACTGGTGATCAATAAGAATTTTGCAACGGTTGCTGATACATTTGGGATTAAACCGGTGCCCGGCACGCAACAGCCAAAATCTGCTGTATATGTTCCCATGTTGATCGGGGACAAGATCACTGGCTATGTTAGTCTCCAGAATATTGATAAGGAAAACGCATTCAGCGAATCCGATTTGAGATTATTGGAAACCCTGGCCAACACAATGGGAGTGGCATTGGAAAATGCAAGACTCTTTGATGAAACTACCCGTCTGCTGAAAGAAACCGAACAGCAAAAAGCGGAGCTGGGTGTTATCAACAGTGTGCAGGAAGGACTGGCCAAAGAATTGGATATGCAGGCCATTTATGATTTGGTAGGTGATAGAATCCGGGAGTTATTTAATGCCCAGGCAGTAGTAATTGCCACTTTCGATCATGAAACCGCTACTGAACATTTCAAATACCTCATTGAGGATGGACAGCGGTTTTATCTTGCCTCACGACCTTATGATAAATTAAGGCAACACCTGATAATTAACCGGGAGAAAATTGTAATTAATACAAATTATGCCGAAGCATATGGCAAGTTTGGCCTGAAAACATTGCCCGGAACAAACCCAACTAAAGCAGCCGTATTTGTTCCCCTGATTATTGGAGATAAGGTTAATAGTTATATCAGTTTACAAAATAATGAAACCGAAAATGCTTTCAGCGAATCGGATGTTCGCCTGCTGGAAACTTTGGCCAACAGTATGAGTGTGGCACTGGAAAATGCAAGACTCTTTGATGAGACCAACCGCCTGCTGAAAGAAACCGAACAACGTACAGCTGAACTGGCCGTTATCAATAGTGTGCAGGAAGGACTGGCCCGTGAATTGGAAATGAATGCTATTTACGACCTGGTGGGTAACAAGATCCGGGATGTATTTGATGCGCAGGCCGTTGTTATCGCCACATTCGATCATGAAAACGGAACAGAGAAATTCAATTACCTGCTTGAAAAAGGAGAACGGTATTATGCTGAACCCCGGCGTTATGATAAACTGCGTTATCAGTTGATCATGACAAAACAGAAAATTCTCATCAATGATAATGTAGAGGAAGCATTTAAAGAGTTTGGTTTGAAAGTGGTTCAGGGTACTGAAATGCCGAAGTCCTTATTATACGTTCCGCTGGTGGTGGGAAATAAAGTCACCAGTTATGTCAGCCTTCAAAATGTAGATAAGAATCATGCTTTCAACGATGCAGATGTCCGGCTGTTAGAAACGCTGGCGAACAGCATGAGTGTGGCATTAGAAAATGCAAGACTCTTTGATGAAACTACCCGTCTGTTGAAAGAAACTGAACAGCGTACTACTGAATTGGCTGTAATTAACAGTGTGCAGGAAGGACTGGCCAAAGAACTGGATATGCAGGCGATCTATGAGCTGGTTGGGAATAAGATTCAGAAAGTTTTCAATGCACAGGCTGTTTTGATCTGCACGTTCGATCATGAGAAAAAAACAGAGCATTTTAATTACCATATTGAAAAAGGAGAGATTTCTTACCCGGCCCCAAGACCATATGATAAATTAAGGCAACACCTGATTGAAAGCCGGGAAAAAATATATATCAGTGATCATAACGAAACGACAGCTGCCCAATATGACATGAAAGTGATCCCTGGTACTGAGCTTCCCAAATCATTGTTATTTGTACCCCTCATTTCCGGGGACAAAGTAAAAAGTTATGTCAGCCTTCAAAACATAGATTCTTCCAACGCATTTTCTGACGCTGATATACGTCTGCTCGAAACATTAGCCAATAGTATGAGTGTGGCGTTGGAAAATGCAAGACTCTTTGATGAAACCAACCGCCTGCTGAAAGAAACAGAACAACGTACTGCTGAATTGGCTGTGATCAATAGTGTGCAGGAAGGACTGGCCAAAGAATTGGATATGCAGGGTATTTATAATCTCGTTGGTGATCGTTTATGCGAGTTGTTCCCCGATACGCAGACACTGGTTATCCGGACTTTCGATTATGACAGCGGAACTGAAAATTTCCACTATGCGATTGAAAAGGGAGTTCGTTTAAAAGTTGATTCACAGCCTTTCATCTGGGCGAGCAAACATCTGATTCAGGACAGAAAGCCTATCCATATCAATGAAAACTACCTGGAAACTTCCAAAAAATATGGTGGTACCGGTGTCACAAAAGGGCAGCCCCCAAAATCAGCTGTTTTCGTTCCCATGATGGTTGGCGATATCGTAAAAGGTTCCATCAGTCTGCAGAATGTAGATAAAGAGAATGCATTTACAGAATCTGATTTGCGTTTATTGACCACCCTGACCAATAGTATGAGTGTGGCACTGGAAAATGCAAGACTATTTGATGAAACCAACCGCTTATTAAAAGAGACAGAGCAACGTACCGCTGAACTGGCGGTTATCAACAGTGTACAGGATGGCCTGGTCCGGGAAATGGATATGCAGGCTATTTATGACCTGGTAGGAAACCGAATCTGTGAATTGTTCGATACCCAAACTGTGTTGATCAGAACATTTGATCATGAAACCGGTAACGAAAACTGGCGTTTTGTAATAGAAAAAGGAAAACGATACTTCAGTGAGCCCCGTCCGCTTAACTGGGCCAATAAACAACTCATCAACACAAAGCTACCTTTGCTCATTAATGAAAATTATGTTGAAACAGCCAGGAAGTATGGCGGAACCGGCGTAAGCAAGGGGCTGCCTCCCAAATCTGCAATGTTTGTTCCTATGGTAGTCGGTGATGTGGTACGTGGTTCGGTAAGTCTCCAAAATATTGACAGGGAAAATGCTTTTACTGAATCAGATCTGCGCCTCCTCACCACCCTTACCAATAGTATGAGTGTGGCGCTGGAAAATGCCCGTCTCTTTGATGAAACAACCTTGCTGCTTGCAGAATCAAAACAAAGAGCTGCTGAGTTGAGTACGGTAAACAGTATCAGCAAGGCACTGGCCTCGCAATTAAATGCTGATGACCTGATAAAAATGGTTGGTGACCAGTTAAAAAATTTATTTAAAGCCAATATTGTTTATCTCGCTTTGTTGAATTCAAAAACAAATATTGTCAGTTTCCCTTACCAATTCGGTGATAATATGGCTCCCTTAAAACTGGGGGAAGGGCTGACCTCAAGGATCATAATGACAGGTGAACCCATCCTTATCAATAAAGACCTGCAGGAACTGAGGGAGCAGATGGGTATTCAAAGTATCGGCGTTCCCGCAGCATCCTACCTTGGCGTTCCTATACCAGTTGGTGATGAGAATATCGGTGTGCTAAGCGTACAAAGTACTGAACATGAGAACCGGTTCAATGAAAACGATCTGCGTCTCTTAACAACCATTGCCTCTTCCGTTGGTGTTGCCCTGAATAATGCCACCCTTTTTGAAGATGTAAAACTGGCCAAAATGGAAGCGGAAGCAGCGAGTAAAGCTGCCGAAAAAGCCAATGAAGCTAAAAGTGCATTTCTTTCCACCGTCAGCCATGAATTAAGAACACCACTTACTTCTGTATTGGGATTTGCCAAGATTATCCGGAAAAGATTAGATGAAAAAATATTCCCCATCGTTGACAGATCGGATAAAAAAACCGATAAGACCATCAGCCAGATATCTGAAAACCTCCAGGTAGTCATCTCTGAAGGTGAACGGCTTACACATCTTATTAATGATGTGCTTGACCTCGCTAAAATTGAAGCTGGCAAAATGGAATGGAACCAGGAAAATGTTTCCATGCCGGAAGTGGCAGAAAGGGCTATTGCGGCTACCACTTCCTTATTCGATCAGAAAGCATTAAAGCTGATCAAACAAATTGATACCGACCTTCCGGAAATCACTGGTGACAAGGATAAACTGATACAAGTTATCATCAACCTGATCTCCAATTCAGTAAAATTTACCGAAAATGGTTCCATTACCTGCCGGGTATACCAGGAAAAAGATGAACTCATGGTCAGCATCACTGATACCGGAATTGGTATTGCCCCCGGAGATTATGCTGCTGTGTTTGAACAATTCAAACAGGTGGGTGGGGATACACTGACTGACAAACCAAAAGGCACAGGACTTGGCCTTCCGATCTGTAAAGAAATAGTAGAGCACCATGGTGGAAGGATCTGGGTAGAAAGTGAAGTGGGCAAAGGCAGCACTTTCTCTTTTGCCTTACCCATTAATAAAACAACTGCCCCGGCCAGGCCACTGCACCTTGATGACCTGGTAAAACAATTAAAAGAGCAGGTAGCCCACTCACAATTAAATATAATTGGCCAGGCATCCAATATTTTGATTGTGGATGATGATGATTCTATCCGCTCCCTGCTTCAACAGGAACTGGGAGATGCCGGCTATTCGATTGAAGAAGCCAGCAATGGAAAGGAAGCACTGGATAAAGTGAGAATTAACCGGCCCGACTTGATCATACTTGACATAATGATGCCGGAGATGAATGGATTTGATGTGGCGGCTGTATTGAAAAATGATCCAAACACCATGGATATACCTATCATCGTATTATCTGTTGTGCAGGACAAAGCAAGAGGTTTCAGAATTGGAGTAGACAGGTACCTTACCAAACCGATTGATACAGGTTTGCTGTTTAATGAGATTGGCAGTTTGCTGGAACAGGGCAAATCAAAAAAGAAAGTGATGATAGTGGATGAAGATTCCGGTGCAGTAAAAACATTAACCGATGTACTCACTACCAAAGGATACGAGGTAACAGAGTCAATAGAAAAAGAATTGGTAGAAAAAGCAATTGCCAATCAGCCGGACATTATTATCATTAACTCTGCACTGAGTGGCAAACATGATATTGTACAAACCTTGCGTTTTGAAAAAGGGTTAGAGAATGTTTTGTTTGTCGTGTATCAATAAGAAAAGGTTTATAAAAATATATAAAACAAGATTTAAATTTTGAACCACAATAGAAACATAATCACATAAGGTTTTCACATTGAATTTCTTTATGTGTATTTCTATATTCTACTTTGTTCTATCTGGTTCAAGCTATATAAACTCAGTGTTAATGACTGCTAATGAAAAAAAATTGAATTATTAAATAAAAAGAAATGGAACAAAAAATATTAATCGTAGATGACGAAGCACATATCCGGATGCTCATCGGGCAAACACTGGAAGAACTGGAAGATGAGGGTGTGGAATTTTTAACGGCAGAGAACGGAGAAATTGCCTTGGATATTATTCAAAAAGAGAAACCGCAACTGGTATTCCTGGATGTGATGATGCCCAAGATGAATGGGATGGAAGTATGCCGCCGGGTGAAGCAGGAGCTGAAAATGGAAAATGTGTTTATTATACTGCTTACTGCCAAAGGACAGGAGCTCGACAGGCAAAAAGGACAAGAGGTTGGCGCTGATGTATATATGACCAAACCTTTTGATCCCGAAGTGTTACTTATCAAAGCAAGGGAAGTGATGGGCTTAGAGAATTAAAACTTCTGTAAATAACTTTTGCTTCAATCTTAAATTAACAAAGGCAATACATTTTTATTAAGTGGCATGACAAGAATTAGTTTAAAAAATATTATCGGTAAAAAGAATGAAGCCGTAGCAATGATACTTGCTTTGATTGAGCAATTGAATATTATTGCCTGGATCGAAGATAATACCGGAAAAATATTATTGGGTAATGCCCGGGAAACAGCAGCTTCAATATTTCCTGTAATAGCAGAGGAGGAAATACTGGGCTTTGTAAAAGGAGATCAAAAAGCTGCTATTATCGCCCAGATGCTTACCCATTTAATTACAAAAGAATCCGAAAAGAAAAAACTCGGCAGTGAAGTGCTGCATTTATACCAGGAAGTAAACCTGATGTTTGACTTTTCAGATAAGCTGGCCAAAACTATTGATGCTGCCGATATTGCTAAAACAACGCTGGAAGAAGCAAGCCGGGTGATCCGTTCAGATAACGGGGTTATTGTTTTATGGGATGAAAAAAACAAGCAGTTACAGGTATTGGCTTCCCATGGAAATTTATTTTTTAACCAGGAAAAAATAAATACTGAACTAAAGATTTTACTTGATTTAATATTAAATGGTCAATCAGAGATCATCAGTGACACTTCCGCATTAAGAGCCACAGGGATTGTGTTACCACATATCAGCTCCGTTCTTTATTCAGCTTTGAAAGTAAATCACCGGGTTATGGGTGCTGTCATTCTGGCCAGTAATGAAGAAATACAATATACTGCAGCCGACCTTAAATTGCTGACCACTCTTGCACTGCAATCCTCGGCTGCCATCGAAAGTGCCTTGCTATATGAAAGAAATATTAAGGATGCCCTTGAAAGAGAGGAGGCCATGCGAAAATTGTATGATGCAACCGGAAAATTTGTCCCCTATGAATTCATCCGTTCACTCGGTCACCAGTTGATCACCGATGTAAAGTTGGGTGACCAGGTTGAAAAAATTGTAACCGTACTTTTCTCTGACATCCGCGAATACACTACTATCGCTGAACAAATGACCCCTGAAGAAAATTTCAGGTTTGTATGTTCCTTTAATGAACGGATGGGTCCTTTTATCCGCCAATACAATGGATTCATCAACCAATATCTCGGCGATGCTATTATGGCTATTTTTCCTGGTAATGCTACCGACGCCCTTGCCGCCGCCGTGGCAATGCAAAAAGAGGTGGAACAATTTAATATTGCCAGGCTCCTGAACAACCAGGCTCCCATCCAGATAGGCGTGGGTATGCATACAGGACCACTTATCATGGGCATCACCGGTGATAAAGACAGGATGGACGCCTGTACAATTTCAGATACGGTCAATACTGCCTCCAGGCTGGAAGGATTGACCAAACATTATAAAACTGGCATTATATTGAGCGATGCAAGTCTGGAACAAATAAATAATAAAGAAAATTTTCACCTGCGTAACCTGGGTATGGTGCAATTGAAGGGTAAACAGGAATCCATCAAAATACATGAATGTTTCAGCGGCAATACGTCAAAGGATATTCAAAAAAAAGCAGCCACCCTTTCCCTTTTCAACGAAGGGATCAGCCATTACCTGGATAAATCCTTCAATAAAGCCCATGAGGTTTTTATGCAGGTAATAAAAGAAAATCCTGAAGACAGAACAGCAGCTTTCTTTTTTACCAATACAAAACAGGTAATGGAGGAAGGATTTTCTAAAAACCGGGAGGGCATTGTGGAAATGCAGGAAAAATGAATGGCAGGAAAAATGGTAAGTGGGTGTTCAGCTAATAAGCGTCCTATTGAAAAACAGCGTACTGCATGACTTGCTGATATCTTTTTAATCCGTTTCTGACCGGGAATTAGGATAATTAAAAACGATTATTTACTTTAATCTGGTAATTAGAATTTATGCTGTTCGAATCATTTCATTTTATTCATGATCATGTGGTGCATAACCTGCTTACCGGGTTATCCGAAAAACTTACTTATCACAACCTGCCACATACACTTGATGTGCTAAAACAGGTTCAGCGAATCGGAAAAGAAGAGGGTATCATGGAGGAAGAAGATATGTTTTTATTAAAAACAGCTGCACTTTATCACGATACAGGCTTTTTGTCAGTTTATGCAGGACACGAAGCAGCCGGTTGTGAATTAGCCCGGAGAGATTTGCCTGGATTTGGGTTTTCTAAAAACCAGACTGAACAGGTTTGCAGCCTGATTATGGCGACCAAAATTCCCCAATCACCAAAAAATATCCTGGAAGAAATTATCTGTGATGCTGACCTGGATTACCTGGGTCGGGATGATTTTGAACCAATCAGTGATTCCCTTCGAAGGGAATTCCTGGAATTAGGCATTGTAAGTTCTGATGAACATTGGTATTCTCTCCAGATAAAATTTATTGAAAATCACAATTATTTCACTAACTCATCCCGGCAATTGCGTAACCCCGAAAAACTTAAACGTCTGGAAAAATTAAAATCAGTATAGTTTTAATTAGTAGACATACAAAAGGTTTGATGTATTATTTTCCTATTCAGCATATGTATGCTGAAATAGTATCTTAAAGTATTCAACAGTAAAATACCCCTCCCGACTGGTTCGGATTAATGATCCCAACAACCATTTTACTTTATCCTGGCTTTATTTCCGCTATATTTCATTTTTTCACATTCCCTTAATAAGCAATCAACCTGTTTGCTGCATCTAATAGGTAACTGAGGTAAAGACCCGCAGGGTTGATTAAGTGCGGACAGAAAGGGCCAGAACAAATAAACCCTTTGCTATGAAGCAATATTTACATATTTCCGCCACTTTCGACCAGCCCGAATTAGTACAGAACCTGGTCGAACAATTGGCTTATCGTCGTTATGAACTGGGATTCAGCCAAGAGAAAATGCCCCGTGGTTTTAAAGCTCTGGAAACATCATCTACAGAAACATATGTCAGCGGTACGATGGCTATAGATTTTGGCACTAATGAAGCTCCTGTCAATATGCCTTTTATTACTTGTTTCCTGTTTACCTGTATCAAAGGTAAAACTGACCCTTATCAATTGATCTGGAGCAGCTCTCTGTCATAAGACCCATTATTTATTTATATAATTTACTTTTCACCCTTCCTTTCCTGCCATTCACCGATAAACAGGGGCATAGTGCCCATTCTCTATTGACCATTCACCATTCGCCATGTAGTTTTGTTTAAAATTTGAAAGCATGGACAGCTACAACGATAACCGTGAACAACGCAGGGAAGAAAGGAAGGAACGCCGTCAATTTTATATGACAAACAGCAGCCGGCATAGCCATATCTGGACAGGGCTGTTCATATTGCTAGTTGGTGTAGCCGCTTTGATAAAAGCCAGTGTGACCGATTTACCTTCCTGGTTATTTGGATGGCAAACATTTCTGATAGCCCTCGGTATATTTATAGGCTTCAAACATGGTTTCAGGGGCGGAGCCTGGTTTATTCTCATCCTTGTAGGTAGTGCATTCCTGTTGAGGGACATTTACCCGGATTTAGCTATCCGTCGCTATATCTGGCCGATGATATTAATAGTTATTGGCGCATTTCTTATCATCCGCCCCCGGCGAAAAAGTTGGGAACAATGTGCATGGAATGAAAAAAAAAATACAGGTTCACTAAACAGCACATCTATTTTAGGTGAAGAAGAAACCTGGAGCAAAGATGATTTTGTGGATTCCACTTCCATTTTCAGCGGTGATAAAAAAAATATTCTTTCCAAAGATTTTAAAGGAGGAGATATTGTCAACATTTTTGGTGGCACTGAATTGAATCTTAGCCAGGCTGATATTCAGGGGAAAGTAGCGATTGAGATCACCACCATTTTTGGCGGAACCAAACTGATCGTCCCTTCCCACTGGGAAGTGAAGTCAGAAGCCGTCACCATTTTCGGAGGACTGGAGGATAAACGGTCGGTCACGGCAATTCCGGAAAGTGGCGGTAAAGTTTTACTGTTGAAAGGAACTGTAATATTCGGAGGAATAGAAATAAAGAGCTTTTAAATACGAAGTCTGTTGACAATTGACGGTCGGGCAACTTCGGATAAACCATAAACCAACCTACTATGAACTGGTATCTTGCAAAATTGATCTTTCGGATCATCTGTGGTGATGGTAATCATACCGCACAGTTTGACGAACAGCTCCGCCTCATTTCGGGAGAAAGTAAAGAAGAAGTTTTTCACAAAGCACATATGATGGGCATGAAAGAAGAAGAGATTTTCTTCAATAAAAACATGCAATTGGTGCAGTGGCAGTTTATCAGCGTAAGTGAGTTGTACCAGTTGAACGAGCTGATTGATGGTGCAGAACTTTACTCAAGAATTGAGGAAAGAGAAAATGCTGACAGCTACCTTCATATCGTTCGTAAAAAAGCCGAACAAATTCGCTTTGGCAATACGCTTGAAATGCTGAACCCTGCCTAGCATGTCCAACTCTCCTTTGTCCATATTACGGTTTAAAGTAATTTTCATTATTTGCTGGCTGGTTATCATAACCGACCAGGCAATTGCATTGAATTTTTTTGGCCTGCCCTGGCAAGCAGCTATAATAGATAGTCTTATTTGTAATGCATTATTATTATTAGCCTGCTTACTTATAATGCATACCCTTCGTTATTATTTACCCAGAGGACAGCAATACATTAATATTTTTTCTATTTGTATCTTTCTTTCTATCCTGTGGCTGTTTCTTTCAAAATGGCTGCTCAAATTGTCACTTGGCCATTATCCGGGTTATACTGATATGTTGCATCAATCTCTTTCCATACGCTTCAGTATCGGCTTTTTATTACTGGGCTGTATTACTATGATAAGCATATTATGGTACAACCAGCAGGAGCAAAAAGAAAAAGATACCCGTAAAACAGATGCAGAAAAATTAGCGAAGGAAGCAGAATTATTCAAGCTCCGTCAGCAATTGCAACCGCATTTCCTGTTCAATAGCCTGAATTCAATCAATGCGCTGATCGGAAGCAGGCCGGAAGAAGCAAGAAAAATGGTGCAGCAACTTTCCGATTTTTTAAGAGGGACAATTAAAAAAGAAGAAACACAGTGGGTAACGCTGCAGGAAGAATTACAATATTTACAATTGTATTTAGATATAGAAAAGGTTCGGTTTGGTAACCGGCTGGCCACGGATATAAATATAGACAAGAATACCCAATCGATGAAACTGCCAGCCTTATTATTACAGCCTATTGTGGAAAATGCCATTAAGTTTGGCCTGTATGATACCACCGGTGAAACGATCATACGATTGTTTGCATCCCGGAAAGAAAATAATCTGGTCATAAGGGTAATGAACCCATTTGATCCCGAAACATCTTCACCCAAACAAGGAATTGGTTTTGGACTAAAATCAGTCCAGCGGAGACTGTATCTATTATTTGCCAGGACGGATCTTTTGTCTACAGAAGCAAAAGAAAATATCTTTATAACAGTGGTAAAAATTCCGGAAACAACATAAGTTCTTAAGGTTTGCTGCAAAGCAAACCGGCAATTGAAACCAAATAAAATTAAGAAACGAAAAGATATATTATGGGCAAAATAATTATCATTGACGATGAACCGCTGGCCAGAAGCATTGTAAGAGAGTTCCTTCAAAAACATCCGCAACTGGAAGTAATACAGGAATGTGGTGATGGCTTTGAGGGTGTAAAAGCCATTCAGCAGCACCAGCCGGATTTGATTTTTTTAGATATTCAAATGCCCAAGATCACCGGCTTTGAAATGCTTGAACTGATTGAACAACCACCGGGTGTTATTTTTACTACGGCGTTTGATGAGTTTGCTATCAAGGCATTTGAAGCTCATGCCATAGATTATCTATTAAAACCATTCAACCAGGACAGGTTTGATAAAGCCATTGGCAAATGGAATGAACAAAGATCCGGTACCACTGAAAAAGCGACTCAGGACTTATTGGAATCTGCATCATTATCCCCCTCTCAGCGTCAACGGATCGTGGTTCGTAATGGCAGCAAGATCAAGATCATTTCGGTGCATGATGTATTTTTTTTGGAAGCGGCAGATGACTATGTAAAAATTCATACCCAGGAAGGTTATTTCCTGAAAAATAAAACGATGAATCATTTTGAACAGTCATTAGATCTCCATCAGTTTGTCCGTTCTCACCGTTCATACATAGTAAATGTGCAGCAGATTACGAGAATTGATCCGTATGAAAAAGATAATCATGTAGCTATTCTTCGTTCCGGAGCTAAAGTACCGGTAAGCAGAAGCGGTTATAGTAAATTGAAAGAAGTACTGGGACTATAGTTTTTAATAACATTCCGAATTCAGCACCTTTAAAGTTTGATCATAAAAGTATTTTGCCCTTTCAAAAGTGGAAGCGATACAGACCAAACCGATTTTTCCATATTGAGACAGGGCGCCAATCAGGTGGAACATTACACCTTCTTCTTTTGTGTTATCGTAGTGAAGGTTGTTGAGCATGGCAATTTCCATCAGGTCGCATGGTGTTAATCCCTTGAACCGGTTTTCATGCAGGTTATCCGTAAACAGGTAACATTTTTCATCACCATTTGCTAAAACATACTTACCTGTATCAGGATTATAGTCGCCATTGGTCAAAAACTGAAGCATGATATATGGGTGTGTTGTTCCTCCTTTCCGAAGATTTATTTCAATGGCATAATGTTTCCATTGGTCATTTTCTTTGACCGATAAAAAATCGACACCAAATCTTCCCAATACACCTTTTCTCTTCATCACTTCTGATACTTTTCTGCCCAACACAGCTAATTCAACGCTGTATTCTTCATCTGCCGGAAAGGTTCCCCCCAGAAAAACCTGTCCATCGGGCCCTCCCATCAACTGGTCATGTGTAGAAATAATATCAATTTCTCCCAACGGGTTGATGCGGCATTGTACAGAAGGGGAAGATTTATGAGGCGCATCAATAAACGCTTCGACTATACCTCCCATGCTGGTGAACTTGTCTATAAAATGATCATAGGAAAGATCCGTCGCAACAATTTCCAGCACCCGGGGTAACAATTGCCGGATTTCTTCTTCAACATTTTCGTTACTTGTAATAGTATCATAAGGAAACACAGCATTTCCCTCCCCGCTAAAACCGTCATTCATCTTAACAACGGCTTTTTTTAATAATGGATCAGCAATATACAGATCTGCTAGTGCTTTAATTATCTGTTCTTCATTCTGAAGGTTCTCATAACCAGGCGGCATCTCCATACCACATTCCCGGAATATCTCACGGCTGCCGGATTTGGTTCCCCAAAAAAGCAAGTCAGGATCGCATCCATAAACTGGTAAACCAAGAGTAGCTGATAATGTCCGTTCATGTTCGGTTACATTAAAACATGCCAGGTGCGCCAGGTGTCCATCCGGAATAGCATTCATGATTCTTTTTATTAATCTTGGCCTGGCCAGGATTTTTTCAGTCAGCGAAACAGGTGATGAATCATAACAACTAAAAAAATGCATTCGTTGCCGGGCATGCTCCCCTGTTATACCAGGCAATAAATGAAGATAATAATCTAAAATGAGCGGATCAACCGGGGTGCTTGTTACATATACAATATGTGTCCTTGGCATCCGTAATAAGAGAAGTAAACATAACAACCGCTCTTCATAATGAACAATACCATCAATTTTGGCGAGTATAAAAGGATCAAGGGTAAGACTGGGAATAACAACCACTGTCTTGGCAGCCATCCGATCATGAAAAACGGCTTTGTATTGTGGTACAAAATTTTCCTGGAGTTTACAAAAAATCTCCTTTTCAGTCGGGGCATTTTGACTGAACAGTTTTATCTGCTTATCCTTAGCCAATGGCAATAACCGTTTTAGTTCAGGCTAAACTACTTTACCCCACTAACCGATGCTATGATAAAAGAGAGAATTATTACTGATTAATATCATGTATCAGGCTTCCTGCCCGGTCCATAATGCTCCCCCAATACTATCTCTGGCAGCACCTGTAACGGATGAAAGTACATTATACTCCTGCCTCCAGCGGAGCACCCCTATAAAGGCCATAATAAGGGCTTCTTTGTAATTGATAAGCTTTTCGTCAGGTACTGCCACTTCAATATTCAGGTCTTTTAGATGGCTGTTGAGCCGTTCTATAAGAAATGAATTTAATGCTCCTCCGCCTGTAGCCAGCAGTAGTGACCCGGTTGACACCGGGTCAGGCGGACATAGTTGTGCGGTAGTAATCGCTTTTTTGATTTGTATAGCAATATGTTCGACAAAAGTTCTTAGCGCATCTTGTATACTACATCCCGAATCCCGTATCATAGGATATATCACATCCGTTCCAAAATCATTAGCCAGTGATTTTGGATATGATTGGTTGTAATAAGCAAGATCATTTAGTTTTTCCAGTAATATGATGTTTACACTTCCGCTTGCAGCCATTTCACCACCGGCATCGTAATCTTTGCCAGCGTTATTTGCCAGCATATTTAAAACACGGTTAGCCGGACAAACATCGAAAGCAACATAAGGATTGGCATTGACGGAGATATTGGCGATACCGCCAATATTCAGAAAATAAGCATATTCCGTCCATAACAGTTTCTCTCCTATGGGCACAATAGGTGCCCCTTGCCCGCCAAATGCCACATCCAAAGCCCTGAGATCAGAAACAACAGGTAATTGTATTTCAGCTGCTAAGGCAGCACCATCACCCAGCTGGGCAGTCATTTTTAGTGCAGGGAGATGAAAAGTAGTATGTCCATGCGATGCAATGACGGCAACTTTATAATGCAGCTGGTATGCATCTATAAACCTGTTTACCTGCTGACCAGTATAGTGTCCATATTCTGCATGCAGTAATTGATAATCCCTTGCAGAAAGGTTTGTCGCATTTCTCAGGCGTTCCAACCATTCAGCAGAATAGGGATAACAGTCTGCCTGTATTATATCGTATGTCCACTTACCACCCTGCTCCTGAAACTCAACAAATGCAATATCGAGTCCGTCAAGCGAACTGCCACTCATTAATCCAATAGCTCTGTAAACCATGAAACCATTTTTAGTTTAGATTTGCCAAAAGTAAATCTTCAAAATGATAGTCAATCTCAGCCAGCAACATTCTTTGATCAGTAATTGGGTAGGCGAACTCAGAGACGTTACTATTCAGAGCGACCGGATGCGTTTTCGCCGCAACCTGGAACGCATTGGGGAAGTTGCTGCCTACGAAATAAGTAAGGTATTGCCCTTTGAGGAAAAAGAAATTCAAACCCCCCTTGGCACAGCCGTACATAAAGTATTAAAAGAATATCCGGTACTGGCGACCATACTCAGGGCCGGGCTTCCATTGCACCAGGGATTATTGAATTACTTTGATCAATCTGATAATGCGTTTATCTCTGCATACCGCAAACATCATAAGGATGGAAGTTTTGATATAAGCCTTGAATATGTATCCTGTCCTGAATTAGAGAACAGGATTGTTATTATCTCTGATCCGATGCTGGCCACGGGTTCTTCCCTCGTAAAAACCATTCACTTTTTAAAAGACGAAGGACAACCCCGTGAAATACATATCGTGGCAGCCATTGCCTGCACTGTTGGCATAGAATATGTAAAAAGAGAGGAGCCTTCTGTTACAATCTGGTGTGGTGATATAGATGATGAACTTACCGCCAAGGGCTATATTGTTCCGGGGCTTGGTGATGCGGGCGACCTGGCTTATGGACCGAAAATGCAAATGTGAAGGAGCAATTCCAGCTTATAAATTTAGAGTTACTGGTTTTATTTTCAATGTGTTAAGATTCAATTTCGCTTCTTTAAATTTTTTTTGAAAAACACACCGGAAGCAGCATTAATTCTATTCCTTAGGTCTTCAAAATGTTGTATTTTTCCGCTTCGACCGGGCAGAATTAAAGACTAGTTAGGGCAATCAAACTGAATACTAAAACGTTTTCAATTTCTTATACTCTGATTTTTGTTAATCACCGGCCTTACAACTGAAAAAAATTTATTTGTTGAGATGAAAAAAAATCTTCTTACCCTGTTGGTTTGTGTGGCTATGGCAAGTGCTTCTAGAGCTCAGGACCCCAACTTTTCCCAATTTTTTGCCTCGCCGCTTACGCTGAATCCCGCATTGACAGGGAAGTTCGATGGATCTTTCAGGGTGGCGGGTAACTACCGTAATCAATGGCCTACGATTAATAATGCCTTCGTAACAAAGACTGTATCTGTTGATTTTGGTATCATGAAAAATCGGCTTGCTGACATTGACCAGCTAGGTGTCGGAATTCTTGGCGTAACAGACAGAGCCGGTGATGGTGTGCTGGTAACCAATTATGCAGGAGGGTCTGTTGCCTTTCATAAGGGACTGGATGAAGATGGCTTTCACCAGATTGGTGCCGGTTTCCAGGGAACCTATGTTAATAAACGATTGGATGTAACAAAGATTGATTTTCAGGATGAATTGACTCCGTTGGGTTTTACAGGTGTAACCAGCGAGATTTTTTTAAACAATCAGCTTAACATCAGTTATTTTGATTTGAATGCAGGTGTACTTTACAACGGTAGTACCAATGGATATAACAATTTCTATATCGGAGCTTCTATGTATCATATCAACCGTCCGAAAGAAAGCTTCCAGGGTGGTGAGTATCTTTTAAATACCAGGACAACTATACAGGCCGGAGGAAAAATACCGGTAGGCTCATATAATTATCTTCATATTGCAGCTAATCATAGCATGCAGGCAAAGGCAAATAATACCGTAGTTGGAGGAGCTTTTTCTTACAATGTAAATAACAATGAAGACGACCCCGTAAATGTGTACCTGGGTGCATGGTACCGTTTCAATGATGCAGCGATCCCGTATATAGGTCTTGAGTTTAAAGGAATACAGATCGGTGCTTCTTATGATGCCAATACTTCCAGTCTTAAACCAGCTTCTAATACAAGAGGTGGAATGGAATTGTCCCTTATTTACATTAAGAAACCTACAGACCCCAATGCTAAAAAATTAAATTGCCCGAGATTTTAATTGAACGTACAGGCATAAAAAAAGCGAAATACATGTATTTCGCTTTTTTTATGCCTGTTCAAATCAGATCTTCATTAATAACGGCAATAAAAACCAGGAGAATAATGTAATTAAGATGATAGAGACAATATTCATAATAAACCCGGCTTTTGTCATTTGCCTGAGTTTTATATAGCCGCTGGCAAACACAATCGCATTGGGAGGTGTGCCCATCGGCAACATACTGGCACAGCTTGCCGCCAATGTCATTGGAATCCCCAGTAACAATGGATCTAATTTGAGTGCAATGGCCAATGAAGTAACTACCGGGGCAAAAACAATTACCTGTGCCACATTACTCATTACCTCACTAAGGAAAATGGTGATTACAGTTATCGTAAAAACCAATATAAAACCATTACCGGAAAATTGAGCCAGCCATCCACCCAGCTGTTCTATTAATCCAGCATTTTCCAATGCTGTAGCAAGGGAAATTCCACCTCCAAAAAGCAATAAAATACCCCATGCCATTTTAGCCGTATCGTTCCATTCAAGTAAGGAGTCAGTTCCTTCTTCATTTTTATTCTCTCTCCTTCCCGAGGGACAAATAAATAATGCCAGTGCACAAAGCATGGCAATAATCGTATCATCCAGCTTTATAAATGATTGCGCATTATTGATAATGCTTCTTGTTATCCATAATAATGCAGTTGAAATAAAAATAATAAGAACCCTTTTTTCCGCAACCGACAATGGGCCCAACAATAGTATTTCATTTCTTATTAATCCCTTTGTGGCTGAATCAGATTTAATTCGACTGGGGAAAAGCCATTTTACCATCACCCAATAAAGGCAAATAAGTAATATAATAGCCATTGGCATACATAGCAGCATCCAGCTTACAAAATCAACGGAAGAGTCGGGAAATTTTTTCTCTATATAGCCGATATATGCCACATTTGGTGGTGTACCAATAATGGTAGCAATACCTCCGATATTCGAAGCATAAGCAATAGCCAGCATAATGGTAAGGGAAAAATTAGCCATATTCCCGTTGCCTGTATTATTCTCTTTCATTACATGAATAACAGACAGTGCAATTGGAAACATCATCATTGTTGTGGCAGTATTACTCAGCCACATACTTAATAATCCGGTTGCAAGAATGAAACCCAATATAATTCTGTCACCACTGGTGCCCGTCAGCCTTACAATATTCAGTGCAATACGACGATGCAAATTCCATTTTTCAATGGCAAGACCCAGCATAAAACCACCCATAAATAAAAAGATAACAGGATTAGCATACCCTGAGGCAGCCGCTTCTAATTTACTGATCTTTAAAAGTGGGAAAAGAACCAATGGCAATAAAGCAACTACAGGCATCGGTAAAGCCTCTGTTACCCACCAGGTGATCATGAGTGCTGCAACTGCCAGTACTTTGCTGGCAGTATGCTCCACCCCAAAAGGGTTACTAAAATAAAGGAATAAAGCAATAACGATCCCTCCCAGCAGAGAAATAGTTTGAACCTGATGTTTCTTAATTTTTATCAAGCTTAGCGTTTTGGATTTTCAAGATACAATCTTGTCTTGAATCAGGAACATGTATATCACCCTTTCAGCAAAAAAAATGCTTATTCCAATTTCCCGCTAACATATAAATTATCCTTCAGGTAAAATCGATAGGGTAATAAAGCATCATCTCCGGCATAATCAACACCAATACGGGCAGTAGACCTAAGCTGTTTAGGAGCTACTACAAATCCATCGTCAGCAATGAATAATTCTTTACTTCGTAATGAATACCCGCTATGTGCAGTAGCAATTCCCAAAGCCTTTGCTACGTTTCCGGGTCCTTTAGTAAGTGTATAGTCGGCTTTTTTCTTGCGAGTCCTTACCAGCATTTCCGCAATACCCTCTATTGGTTCTATTGCCCTGATGAGAATAGCATGCGGCACATCTTTACTGTGCGTTACCACATTAAAAAGATGATGAATTCCATAACAAAGATAAACATAGGCCACCCCGCCCTGCGCATACATTATCTCAGTTCGGTTTGTTCTTCTCCCACCAAATGCATGAGAAGCTCTGTCTATTATTCCATTATATGCCTCCAGTTCCACAATCCGCCCGGAAGTAACTTTACCATTCCAGTTTGTGACAAGTACTTTTCCAACAAGCTCCTTTGCTATTTGCAAAATATTTTCCCTTTGGTAAAAGGATACCGGTAATTTTTTCATACAGCCTGGTATAATTATTACAGATTCAATCTTCAGAAATTTACTTTCATTTTCTATTCACAACTTACCATTCCCTTTGTTTATATTTACTTCTCAAATTAAGGCTTTGCTGAAAGAAATCGTCATAGCTTTTCAATCCTGGGAAGAAGCCCGTCGTTTTATTCAAAGGAACCGGCTTTTTAAATGGATCATTATTCCCGGTATTATTTATACAATTCTGTTCATCGCAGGAATGTTTTTTTTCTGGCAATCATCTGACAATGTTGTTTCATGGATAAGTAACCAGCTGGGAATAGAGAACTGGTTGCAAAAAGAAAGAAGTGAATGGCTGAGCTTTCTTTTTGTAATGACAGGCATGATGCTCCGGCTTGTACTGGTATTGTTTTATTTCTCCCTGTTCAAATATTTAATACTAATAATCGGTTCCCCTGTTTTTACTTACCTCAGCGAAAAAACGGAAGCAATCATTGATGAAAAAGAACATAGTTTCAACTGGCCTGAAGTTAAAAAAGATGCGATCCGGGGCGTTAAACTGGCCCTGCGGAATGCAGGCTGGCAATCAGTTTATCTTATTGCGTTGATTCTTTTATCATTGGTTCCTGTTATTGGCTGGATAACTCCTGTCATTGCACTCCTTATTGAATGCTACTATTTTGGTATATCTATGCTTGACTATAGTTTTGCGAGAAACAACTTTAGCCTGTCGCAAAGTACTGCATTTACTGGTCGTCACAAAGGTCTTGCAATCGGCAATGGCCTTCTTTTCTATGCCATGCATATCCTTATTCTCCTGGCACCTGCCTATGCAATTATTGCTGCAACATTAAGTGTGCATAAAGTTAAAAACAGCTGATACTTCTGTAATGACCACCGTTTACCTGATACCGGCAATACTGCAAGATGAAGGCTTTGATGCAATTCCACCCTATATCAGGGATGCTATAAAAATTTGCCAGGTATTTTTTGTTGAAAATGAAAGGACGACAAGACGTTATTTCAAACAGCTCTGGAAAGAAATGATCATTGATGAGTACGAATGGGTGAATATGACAGAAAGTTCTGTTGCGGCCGACATATTTAGAAAAAAAATAAAAGAAGGAAAAAACATTGGTATCGTCAGTGAGGCGGGTTGTCCCGGAATTGCGGATCCTGGTCAGGCTTTGGTAGCGATCGCACAGGAAATGAATGTTACCGTTAAACCACTTGTTGGCCCCAGTTCCATCTTACTTGCCCTGATGGCAAGTGGTATGAATGGACAGCAATTTAAATTCTGCGGCTATTTACCGATAGATAACCTCCAACGAATAAAAGCGATAAAAGAACTGGAAGCTGAATCAGCCAGGAAAAACTGTACCCAGATCTTTATTGAAACCCCTTACCGCAATAATCAATTAGCAGAGGCCATCATAAAAAATTGCACTCCTTCTACCAAACTTTGCATTGCAGTTGATCTTACCGGAAAAAATGAGTGGATAAAAACTCAATTGGTCAGTGATTGGGAGAAAAATAAACCGGACATTCATAAACGTCCGGCGATATTTTTATTGCAGGCGCAATGATATTACTCAAAAGGTGTTGGAGTATTTGCTGGGCGCTGTATTGAAATAATACTGTCCACCACATATTTGCTCATTCCCCTCCACGGTAATGCTCCTAAATACTCTTTATAGTGCAGTTCCATGAATGCCCCACTGTTTGACATTAACTGCAATGCCACTTTTTCATCCACTACAGAAAACTCAAACTCGTTAGACTGTATACTACCAGGGACCTTGGATTTATATCCGGTTTGTATCACCCTGCCTTCATAGGTTTTAAAAATATACCCCTTTTTAACAAAGAAATTCAGTTCACCGGCTTTACTGCCTACCCCAAATACAAAGAAGAATTTGAAATAGATTAATACAGCTAAAGCTATAAATAACAATACGAGAATTGTACGGGCAAATTTCCTGAACCACGACTTTTTCTTTCCAGGTTCCTGGGCTAACAGTTGTTCTTGCTGAGTGAGTTGTTGTTCGTCCATAAAAAGGGATTTATAACAAAAAAATTATGAGTCTAAACCAATTATTATTATAAATTTGCATCCAAGTTACAACTTGTTTGTCTTTATGGCTAACATTCTGACACATACAAAGCAATTTGCGTTTCATGCGCCTATAACCAGCGGAGTTTACTCTGTTGGCTTTGATGTGTTTACCTTTTCCCGCCCCCGACGTCGCCCTGTATTCTGACAGGACGAACCCCCTCACCATGGTCCCTGTCAGTGAAGTAATCCCCGAAAAAAATTTAGGACTGGTGGCCCATTTTATATCAATGCAGTAATAAAAGTGGACAATCAAAATATTATTATCAGAGTAGCAACTGTTTCCGACAAAGTCTATTCCAAAACTATAACAGATGAAATGGCAGCTTCAGCCGCAGCCAGGGGCACGGGTATTGCAAAACGTTCTCCTGAATACATTGAGCAAAAGATTGAGGAAGGAAAAGCCGTAATTGCCATTACCGGACAGAATGAATGGGTTGGCTTCTGCTACATCGAAACATGGAGCCATGGTGAGTATGTAGCCAATAGTGGTTTGATAGTAGCTCCTGCGTTTAGAAAAAGTGGTGTAGCTAAATCAATAAAAAAAAGAATCTTCGACCTGTCGAGGGAAAAATATCCTGAGGCAAAACTTTTTGGATTAACTACTGGCTTAGCTGTTATGAAAATTAACAGTGACCTCGGCTATGAACCTGTAACCTATTCCGAGCTTACACAGGATGAAGCATTCTGGGCAGGTTGTAAGAGTTGTGTAAACTATGAGATACTGATGAGTAAGGATAGAAAAAACTGTATGTGTACAGCCATGTTGTATGACCCAAAAGACCATTACGAGCCTGAAGAAACAAAACAATTCTTTGAGGAAAATAAGAAAGGATTTGAAAGACTGTTGAAATTTAAGCAATGGAAACTACTTAAACCATTTATGAAAAAGGATAAAGAAGGAAATGGTGGTGCCAGCAGGCCCAAATCTTTATTACATCATTTATTTCATTTGTAACAAGCACTAAAGAATCACCATGGCAAAAAAAGTTGTTTTAGGATTTAGTGGTGGATTAGATACATCATATTGTGTAAAATACCTTAGTGAAGACAAAGGTTATGAGGTACACAGTATCATTGTCAACACTGGCGGCTTCAGTGATAAAGAATTGAAACAGATTGAAACTCACGCCTTCAAACTGGGAGTAAAAACACATACAACGATTGATGCCGTAAAAGGATACTATGACCGCATTATTAAGTACCTCATTTATGGAAATGTACTTAAAAATAATACTTACCCGCTTTCTGTTTCTGCAGAAAGGCTTAGCCAGGCATTGCATATTGCTGAGCATGCCAAAAAGCTGAATGCTGATTCCGTGGCACATGGAAGTACCGGTGCCGGGAATGACCAGGTACGTTTTGATATGATTTTTCATATCATGATCCCCGGTATAGAAATCATCACCCCGATCAGAGATTTAAAGTTGAGCCGCGAAGAAGAGATTGCTTACCTGAAAAGCAAAGCTGTAGATATGAATTTTGAGAAAGCGATGTACTCTATCAATAAGGGCCTGTGGGGAACCAGTGTGGGTGGTAAAGAAACACTGTCTTCAAAAGGAATGCTGCCCGAAGGAGCCTGGCCAACGCAGGTTACCAAATCTGGAGCTGAAGAAGTGAGATTAGGGTTTGAAAACGGTGAACTTAAATCTGTAAATGGAAATTCATTTACTCATCCCGTTGAAGCTATTCAATATTTACAAACCATTGCCGGACCTTATGGAATTGGCCGTGATATTCATGTTGGTGATACAATCATCGGCATCAAAGGCCGGGTAGGTTTTGAAGCAGCTGCCCCGATGGTTATTCTGAAAGCTCATCATGCTTTGGAAAAACATGTATTGACCAAATGGCAGTTACAATGGAAAGACCAGCTGGCTCAATTCTATGGCAACTGGTTACATGAAGGACAAATACTTGATCCGGTAATGAGAGACATTGAAGCTTTCCTGGAAAATAGCCAGCAAAATGTAACCGGTGAAGTATTTGTACAACTTATGCCTTACCGTTTCCAGGTGATCGGTATTGAAAGTAAGTACGACCTGATGAGCAGCAAGTTTGGTAAATACGGCGAAATGAATACTGGCTTTACGGGTGATGATGTAAGAGGTTTTTCTAAAATATTTGGTAACCAGACCTCAATTTATTACCAGGTTAAAGAAGATGCAGATGGAAAAAATTAAAGCAGGTATAATCGGAGGTGCAGGCTACACCGGAGGTGAATTAATACGACTGTTGTTAAATCACCCCGGTGTAGAGACCTCTTTTATTCATAGCCGGAGTAATGCCGGCAAAACGGTTTGCAGTGTACACCAGGACCTGGCAGGTGAAACAGACTTGCTATTTACCGCCGAACTTAATGAAGATATTGATGTACTTTTTCTATGCCTAGGTCACGGTGAGTCCAGAAAATTTTTAACGGAGAAAAAAATCGCTGACAAAATAAAAGTAATTGATTTGGCGAATGACTTTCGCCTGGCCTCCCACTCATTGATTGATAACAAACAATTCGTTTACGGCTTGCCGGAACTAAATAGAGAGAAGATAAAATCAGCCAATCATATAGCAAACCCTGGTTGTTTTGCCACAGCTATCCAATTAGGATTACTCCCGTTGGCAAAGGCCGGTTTACTGAACGATATATATACAACAGGTATCACCGGCTCAACAGGTGCCGGTCAGACTTTGTCAACTACATCTCACTTTAGCTGGCGGGCAAATAATATTCAGGCTTATAAAACATTATCTCACCAGCATTTGGCAGAGATTGGAGAGTCTTTACTTCACTTGCAGCCAGCTAATGATATTGACCTGAGTTTTGTTCCGTGGAGAGGTGATTTCACGAGAGGGATTTTTATCAGTTCTACCACAAATTGTGATTTAAGCATTGAAGAATTGAATGTATTATACTCAACTTTTTATGCTGCCCACCCTTTTACCTATGTGAGCAAAGAACCGATTTTTTTGAAGCAGGTAGTGAATACCAATAAAGCAGTGATACAATTGGAGAAAGCAGGCAGCAAACTTGTAGTACATTCTGCCATAGATAATTTACTAAAAGGCGCCAGTGGGCAGGCAGTACAGAATATGAACTTGTTATTTGGCCTGGATGAAACAACCGGATTAAAACTTAAAGCCAATTATTTCTAAATAATACTAATGAATCTTTTTGACGTTTACCCGATAAATGAGATCACCATTGTAAAAGCTAAAGGCTCTTATGTATGGGATGACAAAGGAGAGCAATATCTTGATCTGTATGGGGGTCATGCCGTAATCAGTATTGGTCACACCCATCCTCATTGGGTTCAGCGGATCGAGGAGCAATTAGAAAAAATTGCTTTCTATTCCAATTCAATACGAATTCCATTACAACAACATCTGGCTGAAAAGCTGGGTAAAGTTTCTGGCAAACCAGATTATCAGCTATTCCTCTGCAATAGCGGGGCCGAGGCCAACGAAAATGCACTGAAACTGGCAAGCTTTCATAATGGAAGAAAAAAAATTGTCGCTTTCAGCAAAGCTTTTCACGGCAGAACATCATTAGCAGTCTCAGTAACAGACAATAAAAACTATATTGCCCCGGTAAATGAAACCGGGAATGTCAGCTTTCTTCCTTTTAATGATGAAGAAGCTTTAGAAATATTTTTTAAAGAAAACGGAAAGGAAATCTCATCTGTAATAATCGAAGGGATACAGGGCGTTGGAGGGATTAATATAGCTGACGATTCCTTCCTGAGAAAAATACGTTCCCTTTGTGATGAATATGGGGCTCTTTATATTGCTGATAGTGTACAATGCGGTTATGGCAGAAGTGGAAAATTTTTCAGCCACGATTTTGCCGGGGTAAATGCAGATATCTATACAATGGCAAAGGGTATGGGAAATGGGTTTCCAGTAGCAGGACTGATAATTGCCCCACATATTAAACCAAAACATTTTCAACTGGGTACTACATTCGGAGGTAATCACCTGGCTTGTGCTGCTGCGCTGGCAGTTCTTGAAACAATAGAAGAAGAAAAATTGATGGGTAATGCTGTAATGATAGGCAAATTCCTGAAAGATCAGCTGGAAGCTATTCCAAAACTAAAAAATGTAAGAGGACGGGGACTTATGATTGGTTTTGATGTACCGGAAGAACTGAAAGACCTTAAAAAAAATCTCCTCTGGAACCAGAAAATATTTACCGGTGAAGCAAAACCAAATGTTATTCGGTTGTTGCCCTCATTAGCTTTAAAGAAAAGAGACGCTGAACAGTTTATTGATTCGATAAAAGAAGAAATTCAAAACTTAGTTCCGGCTTCAAACCCAGTCAGTTAAAATGAAAAATTTCGTTTCTGTTCAAGATGTAACCAATATTGATGCGTTAGTACAGCAGGCATTGGCGTATAAAGCAAATCCTTTCGCTGATAAAACACTCGGAATTAACAAACGGATCGGTTGTCTATTTTTGAACCCCAGTATGCGGACAAGATTGAGCACTCAGATTGCCGCACAGAACTTAGGAATGGAAGCCATTATTTTTAATGTAGGCAACGAAGGTTGGATGCTGGAATTTGAAGAAGAAGCCATTATGAGTGGCACAACGGTTGAACATGTGAAAGATGCAGCTCCGATCTTTGGAAAATATTTTGATATACTGGCAATCAGGACATTTCCATCGCTGAAAAACCGGGATGATGATTACAGTGAATTGTATATAAAGCAGTTTATTAAATATGCAGGTATCCCTGTTGTGAGTTTAGAAAGTGCGACACTACACCCCTTACAAAGCCTGACTGATATTATTACAATCACTGAAGCTTTCAAAGAAACAAGGAAACCTAAAATTGTTTTAAGCTGGGCACCCCATGTAAAGCCTTTGCCCCAGTGTGTAGCCAATAGTTTTTCCCAATGGATTAATAGCTGGGGTAAAGCAGATTTTGTTATCACCCATCCAGAGGATTATGAATTGAGTGAAGAATTTACAAAGGGAGCAATAATCACACATAACCAGAATGAAGCATTAAAAGATGCTGACTTTGTGTATGTAAAGAACTGGAGTACTTTCAACGACTACGGCAAAATTTATGAAAGTGACCCCAAGTGGATGCTGAACAACAAAAAACTGGAATTGACCAATAACGCTAAAATAATGCATTGCCTTCCTGTAAGAAGAAATGTAGAACTCAGTGATGAAATACTGGACGGGCCTAACAGTATTGTAACACAAGAGGCAGCTAACAGGATCTGGGCTGCCCAGTCTGTACTTGCAGAGATTCTAAAAACTAATGGATAAATTATATGTCATAAAAATTGGTGGCAACATCATTGATGATGAAGTAAAATTGGCTTCATTCCTGACAGACTTTGCGTCCATTGAAGAAAAGAAGATATTGGTTCATGGCGGAGGTAAGCTTGCGACAAGACTTGCTGAAAAGCTAGGTATTGAACAGCAATTAGTGGACGGAAGAAGAATCACTGATGCTGAAACACTGAAGATTGTTACAATGGTTTACGCTGGTTTTATCAATAAAAATATAGTAGCTGTACTGCAGGCCAATAATTGTAATGCCATAGGTCTCTGTGGCGCCGATGGAGACACCATTCTGGCTCATAAGAGGCAACATCCTGTTCTCGATTATGGTTTTGTGGGTGATGTGGATGTAATCAATACAAATCTTATCAACAACCTGCTGGAGAAGAATATTGCTGTTGTGTTTGCACCCATCACACATGACCAGCAAGGACAACTCCTGAATACGAATGCCGACACTATTGCCCAGGAGATCGCCAGGAGCTTGAGTGATTTGTATGATGTGCAGCTTATCTACTCCTTTGAAAAGAGTGGTGTGTTGCTGGATGCAAATGATGACACAACAGTGATTCCGGAAATAAAACCATCCTATTACCAGCAATTGAAGTCGAAAAGTAAAATATTTGCCGGCATGATACCAAAACTGGATAATGCATTTGCTGCCCTGAAAAGTGGCGTTGGAAAAGTAATAATCGGCAAAGCAGAAAATCTGAAAGAACTGATTAACGGTACTTCGGGTACAACTATAATAAATGAGTAAAGAAATTTCAATATTACAAAACGAAGCGGTTGAATTGCTGAAAGAACTGATCGCTACCCCTTCATTCAGCAAAGAAGAAGACCAGACGGCAGGTATCCTTTGCCGGTTTTTAGGGAATAAGGATATTGTACATACAAGGGTTGGCAACAATGTTTTTGCTTTGAACAGGCATTTTGATGAAAAAAAGTCTACTATACTCCTCAATTCTCATCATGATACAGTAAAGCCTAATCCACAATACAGCAATGACCCCTTTAATCCTGCTATTGATGAGGGAAAACTCTTTGGCCTGGGAAGTAATGATGCAGGCGGCTGTTTGGTTTCATTGATTGCAGTCTTTCTTCATTTTTGCAACAAACAGGATCTGAAATATAACCTTATCCTTGCTGCGACTGCTGAAGAAGAAATAAGTGGCAGCGGTGGTATAGAATACACATTACCTTACCTGCCAAAAATTGATTTCGCTATTGTTGGAGAACCGACGCAAATGCAGATGGCCGTAGCTGAAAGAGGCCTGATGGTGCTGGACTGTATATCTCATGGCAAAGCAGGACATGCTGCAAGAAATGAAGGAGAGAACGCCATCTATAAAGCAATGAAAGATATTGAGTGGTTCAGTACCTATCAGTTTAATAAGGTTTCTGAGCTGCTGGGAGCTTCCAAAATGAGTGTGACAGTTATTGAATCAGAGAATAAAGCACACAATGTTGTTCCCGCTGTTTGCAGATTTGTAGTGGATACAAGAATAAACGAGTTATACAGTTTTGAAGAAGTGGTCGATATTGTCAAAGCCAATGTGCAGTGTGAGGTGAAGCCCAGAAGCACAAGACTACGTTCTACTTCAATTGCCCTGGACCATCCTTTAGTGAAGGCAGGATTAAATCTTGGCTGTGCTTACTATGGCTCTCCTACTACTTCTGATAAAGCATTAATGCCTTTTCCCGCATTGAAAATGGGCCCCGGAGATTCTGCCAGAAGTCATACCGCCAATGAGTATATTTATATTGATGAAATAAAAAAAGGCATAGAATTATATATACAGCTTTTAAATCAGATTGTATGAAATTGTGGCAAAAAGATAAGGCCTCATTAAAGGAAGTCGAAATTTTCACTATCGGTAAAGACCGTGAAATGGATATGTATTTAGCTGCTTTTGATGTGCTGGGCTCACTGGCACATATAGAAATGCTGGAATCAGTGGGATTACTAACCAAAGATGAATTATTACAATTACAAAAAGAATTAAAGAACGTTTTTCGGCAGATTGAAAAAGGTAATTTCAATTTACAGGATGATGTAGAGGATATTCATTCACAAGTCGAGCTGCTTCTTACACAGAAGCTTGGTGATATTGGTAAAAAAATACATTCTGCCCGCAGCCGCAATGACCAGGTGCTGGTGGATGTAAAACTTTTTCTCCGTAATGAACTGGAAGAATTGGTAAAAACCATTCAGCCCTTCTTTGAATTGCTGCAATCACAAAGTGAAAAATATAAGGATCACTTATTACCCGGTTATACGCATCTTCAATTAGCCATGCCTTCTTCATTTGGTCTTTGGTTTGGGGCTTATGCAGAAAGCCTGGTGGATGATGTGGTAACTATCAAAGCCGCTTATGATGTGGTGAACAAAAATCCTTTGGGCTCTGCCGCTGGTTATGGATCTTCCTTTCCCATCAATAGAACATTGACGACAAAACTGCTTGGCTTTGCTGACCTGAATTACAATGTTGTATATGCACAGATGGGAAGAGGAAAAGCTGAACGGATTGTAGCGCAGTCATTAGCTAATCTTGCAGATACATTAGCCAAACTTAGTATGGATGCCTGTTTATTTCTGAATCAGAATTTTGGGTTTATTTCATTTCCGGCGGAACTGACAACGGGCAGCAGCATTATGCCCCACAAAAAAAATCCGGATGTATTTGAATTAATACGAAGTCATTGCAACCGGATCAAAGCAATCCCTAATGAAATTATGATGATGACCACTAATCTTCCTTCGGGCTATCACCGTGACTTACAATTACTAAAAGAACATTTGTTTCCTTCTTTTAAAACACTGAAAGATTGCCTGGAAATGGCAGGGCTTATGCTTTCGAATATTGAAATCAAAAAAGACATATTGACTGAGGATAAATACAAATACCTGTTTAGTGTAGAAGAAGTGAACAAACTGGTTAATTCCGGAATGCCCTTCCGTGATGCCTATAAAAAAGTGGGATTGGATATTGAAGCAGGAAAATTCACTTATAACATCAATATCAACCACACACATGAAGGCAGTATAGGCAATCTTTGTAACAAAGAAATAAAGCAACAGATGCAAAAGATATTACTATCATTCCCCTTTGTATCCGTACAATCAGCTCTTGAAGGGCTTGTAAAATAATTTACAATCCGTACTTATCAACGAGGTAAATCAATGCAGCCATATTAACAGCGCCTAACTCCAGTTCTCTTTTATTCACTGCTTCAAATACATCACTTCGGGCATGGTGAATATCAAAGTAGCGTTGTGTATCAGGATTCAGACTGGCTGTGGGTGTTTTTAATGCCCTGCTCAACGGTCCGATATCGGCACCACCGCCACCTCTTACAAACTCACTGCAACCATATGGTGCAATTAATTCCCTCCATGATAAAAATTTCTGAAACTGTTCCTCACTTCCAGAAAAGCCTAATGCCCTGGGTGTAAAACCACCAGCATCACTTTCCATAGCCAGAATATGCTTTTCATTTTTGGTTTTTGCTTCTTCTGCATATTTATTTCCACCTCTTAATCCATTTTCTTCATTGGCAAATAAAACAAAGCGGATTGTTCTTTTGGGCCTATACCCGATTGCTTTAAAAGCCCTGAGTATTTCAATAGTTTGTACACAACCAGCTCCGTCATCATGTGCACCCTCACAATTATCCCAGCTATCCAGATGCCCCCCAATGGTTATTATCTGATCAGGAAATTCAGTCCCTTTCAACTCACCAATTACATTATGCCCAATTGTATCAGGCAGTAAATGACCATTGGTTTTTATTGTTGCACTTACTCCGCCCTTTTTAACCTGTTCACTTAACCAATCCGCATCCCGGAGGCCAATGGCAACTGCGGGAATTTTTGCAAAATTACTATCATATCTTGTTGCACCTGTATGAGGATTATTATCAGCTGCATGACTCATACTCCTGATTATAACGGCTTTTGCACCATACCTGGCAGCACGGCTTGGCCCCTGCCCCCGGTATTGTCCTGCATCGCGGTAAGAAAGAAAAGTATTGACGTAGGTATCATTGAATTTATAATTATAAAAAACAATTTTCCCTTTCACTTCTGCACTTCTCTTTTCAAGCTCATCAAAAGAATTCACTACTATTACTTCAGCAGAAACTGCATTCTTTCCGGTTCCGATAGAATTACCCAAGGCTACCACATCAAGCTCCTTTTGTATCCTGCTCACATTTATACCCTGTTTTGAAGCCTGAAGATAAAAAGCAGAGGCTACGTCTTTCCCCCCCCTTACCCAATGCGGTACCATACACTCCTGCATCCATGCTTTATCTGCACCGCTTTCCTGCATTACCTTCAGGCCCCATTGTTCTGATTTTACCATACCGGGTGAGCCTGCCAGTCTTGCGCCGATGTTTTTTGTTAAATACCGCAGGTTTTCATAGGCCTTTCCATTTGTTAATATTTCATTGGAAATCTGCTTAATAAAAGCCGAGTCTGATTGCTGTCCCAAAATAGCCCGGGTAAAAAGTGTAAAGACAATAAAAAGGGAAGATTTTCTCATGTACCTGAATTTTGCTAAAGTTAAAAGAAATCGAAAAATGAAGATAATTATTTAAGATAAGCGGCAAACTAAACCCCGGTTAAAACTGTTACCTTAGTTCTCTTTAGAATCTCATTATTATGAAAATTGGTATCGTTTGCTATCCCACATTTGGCGGTTCAGGAGTACTGGCAACAGAACTCGGTAAAGCACTGGCCCAAAAAGGCCACATGGTTCATTTTATTACTTACCAGCAACCTGTAAGGCTGAGTGAATTTATGCCTAACATATTTTATCATGAAGTGCAGGTGCCTACTTATCCGCTGTTTGATTACCCTCCTTATGAAACGGCACTTTCCAGTACTATGGTAGATGTAATTAAAAACCACGACCTTGATCTGTTGCATGTACATTATGCCATTCCGCATGCCTCTGCCGCTTTCATGGCAAAACAGATCCTGAAAAAGGAAGGGAAAAATATTCCTGTTATTACGACACTACATGGTACAGATATAACCCTGGTCGGAAGAGATAAAATGTATGCCCCTGTTGTCACCTTTTCCATCAATGAAAGCGACGGTATTACTGCCGTTTCTGAAAATCTCCGGGATGAAACCTATAAACATTTTCAAATTGAAAAAGATATTGAAGTCATTGTAAACTTTGTTGATGTAAGCCGCTTCAATCGTAAGCCTATAGATGCTTTTCGTAAAGTAATAGCGCCAAATGGTGAAAGAATTCTTTTGCATGCATCCAACTTCAGAAAAATAAAAAGGGTGCAGGATGTAGTAAAAATATTTGCAGAAGTAAGTAAGCAAATCCCGTCCAAGCTTCTGTTTGTTGGTGACGGACCCGAGCGCAGCACTGCAGAAGATTTGAGTCGTGAATTGGGTGTATGCGATGAGATCCGTTTTGTCGGAAAACAGGAACAAATGGAAGATATTCTTGCTATTGGTGATTTATTTTTACTTACCTCAGAATATGAAAGTTTCGGTTTAGCCGCATTAGAAGCAATGGCAGCAGGGGTGCCGGTTATTTCCACCAACGCTGGTGGTCTTGGTGAAATCAATATCCCCGGAGAAACAGGTTATATGAGTAATGTGGGTGATGTGGAAAATATGAGTAAGCAGGCGATCTCGATTTTACAGGATGACGATACGCTAAAAGGATTTAAAGAGAGAGCCGCCGAACATGCTAAGAAATTCGATATTCATAATATCGTACCGTTGTACGAAAAATTGTACGAAAAATTTCTTTAAATAATAAAGCCACGAAAATTCGTGGCTTTATTATTATTTATTGTATCATTAAAGATCAGCGGCGTAACCATGGCAACGGATCTACATTCCGGGTTTCTATCATCAAAATAAAATCTATCTGTCCGCCATTCCCATCATCATCTTTTCCTGCTCTTCCAATTTGTTGCCCTGTTTTAACGGCAGCACCTTTAGATACTGTTACACCGGACAAATTACTATACGTTGTAAAATACTTACCATGACGGATGGTAATAGCCATGCCATCACCAAGGTTATATACTCCGCTAACCTCCCCGTCAAATACCGCTTTTACTGCTACCCCAGCTGATGGTGTAGCAATTGTAATACCGGGATTATCAAAGGTCAGCAGGGTGTTTTCAATTTTATTATTTCCAAATCTTAGTGCCACCACACAATTGTCTACCGGCCAGGGTAACCGTGCCTTATTTGCCTGGAAGCTGCTATTCAATGCCACGTCTTTTGCCGTAAAGTCCAAATAACTATCTGGTCTTTTGGCGGGTTCATTCCTTTTAGTCGTTACTGGTGGAGTAGTTGTTGGATTAGTAATAGGGCTGGTGGTAGTAACAGGTGCTTTTTCGGGATTTTTCTTTTCGGCCAGTTCATCAGCCTTTCTTTTGGCTTCTGCTTCAGCTTTGGCTTTAGCTTTGGCTGACTCAATTTCCCTGCGAACAATAGCTGTTATGGCATTTTGCAGATCCCGGTCCCTTTTCTTCTTCGTTGCAATTTGTCCCTGTAATTCTTTCTCTTTTGATTTTAACTGTGACACAACGGCATCCTTCTCCTTCTTTTGAACAGCTAATTCCTGCACCTGTTTTGTCTGAGATTGCAATGCTACATTCTTCTGATCTTTTCTGACCAATTGCTGTTTCTTCCTTTGAGCAATCAGTTCCTGTGTTTCAAGAATGGTCTTTACCTGTTTCTCCCTGTAGGTCCTGTAACTTTTCAGGTAAGCAATTCTCTTCACTGCATCATTGAAGCTGCTTGCTGAAAAAATAAAGTTCAGGTAATCGTAGTTACTCCTGTTTTTATAAGCATACACTACAGTTCTTGCATATTGTGATTTCAGTGTATCCAGTTGCTTCCTCAGGCGATAGATTTCTATTTCACTTAAATATATATCGTCATCTATTGATCTGAGTTCTTTACTGATAGTACCAATATATTGCTCCTGCAGATTAATTTTCCTGTTCAGCATATTCAACTGGCCAAGGGTTTGTTTGGTTTGTCCTTTTACCTTGTTATACATACCCTGTATTTCCTTCAATTCTCTTTGAATCTCCTGTCTTTCCTTTTCCAGTTGAGACTTATCATCAACAGGCTGTCCGTAGCTTAAAATGCCAAACCCGGCAAAAAACAACAGTACTAATATTTTTTTTCTCATAGTAAATGGGATAGGGGGTTAAAAAACAGGGTGCGGAGTGAATTCAGATAACGGCAAGATGCAAAATAAATTTTATCCGGCTAATCATACTTATAATTTTTAGGTACATTAAACGGGAAACTTAACGTTTCATTAAACTCATATTGCTTGAAATTCAATTTGATACCCAATTTTTTCTTTTCCGAAACAGTAATGGTTCTCTTTTTTGAAAAAGGCACTCCTTTCTTATTCTCGTAATCAGAATAGGTCAGGTAACTGGTCCGGTTTCGCTGCTCATCCAGGTCATCAAGTTTGCTGCTTTGCAATAAATTATCAGGTTCGCCTATTGTTATCAGCATTTTAAACAAATCACTTATGCCATGCAGGGAGACAGAATTGGATGATTTGCTATATGATATGATATTGGAATCAAGAAAAACAGGATTCCCTATCAGCAAGTCCTGTAAAGAGGAAAGATTAAGGGGTAATGCAGTTATTTCCTGTAAATAGGCAAAACTGCGGGCTATATATATTTTATTCTGCTTATCCAGCACTTTCACAGAATCTGTAGTAATATATGCTCTTAATCCTTCTATACCCAATATAGCAGTAATGGAAACCCATATAATACTGTCTTTGTACATCCTGATTTGTGCATTTACATCCATTTTTTTACCATCCGGATCATCATAATCCACGTCCATCTTCGCTGAAAATGTTGTAAAATCAATCCGATTCTTTTGTATCTGATTAAAATTTTCTTTTATGAATGCAATGGAGTCATCCCTGCCATTACTAATGGGCGGAATAGCTACTACAACAGAATCCTTTTTAACGATAGCTGATTGAATCTTCTTTGTAGCCCTGCAAGAGCCCAGCAAATAGATTAATGAAACAAGAACTATCGAAATTCTAATCATAATTGAACGTCTTTATTGCTTTCCGGTATGACCGAAACCACCTTTATTTCTTTCTGTAACTTCCAGTATTTCCACTTTCCTCCAGGCACATTTTTCCACTTTCTGAATAACCATCTGAGCTATCCGGTCTCCGGGATTAATGACCTGATCTTCCCCTGAAAGGTTGATTAAGATAATCTTAATTTCTCCCCGGTAATCTGCATCTATGGTACCAGGAGAATTCAAACAGGTAATACCTTGCTTGATTGCAAGTCCGCTTCTTGGACGTATCTGCACTTCATAATTCTCAGGCAATTCTATGAACAGACCAGTTGGTAACAGAGATCTTTCAAATGGCTTCAGAACGACAGGGACATCCAGGTGAGCTCTTACGTCCATTCCGGAAGACCCGGCCGTGGCATAAGCTGGTAACGGATTGGGTGATTGATTAATAATTTTTACTTCCACTACTGGCATAGGACAAAGATAGGTATCGGGATAAAGGAAAATGTGGATTTAGGGCATTTCTTACGCAATCGCTTTTTGAAGCAGCACCGAAGCATAAGCCATAAGCCCTTCTTCCCTTCCGGCAAAGCCCATTTTCTCCGTTGTTGTAGCTTTCACTGATACATCGTTTACTGTTATTTTCAAAATATCAGCTATTATCTTTTGCATTTGCGGAACATATGGTTTTATTTTTGGTGCTTCGAGACAGAGAGTGCTATCAACATTTACAACAGTATAACCGTGTCCATTCACTAATTCAATTGTTTTTAATAATAGAAGCTTACTATCTATGCCTTTGTAAGCAGGATCTGTATTAGGGAAATGAATACCTATATCGCCAAGACTTAATGCCCCCAACAAAGCATCACAAATAGCATGTAGTAACACATCAGCATCACTATGTCCAAGAGAACCTTTGTGATGCGGAATTTTTACACCACCAATCCAAAGTTCCCTTCCTTCTGCAAGCTGATGAAAATCGACTCCTGAACCTATCCGGTAAGACATAGTGATTCCTTTTTACAAATATCAATAAAACCATGCTTACGTTCTAAAATACCTTCAGCACAGCTGGTCATATAACCAGTATAAAAAACGAGTCCCGTTTCGGTTAAACCGAAACGGGACTCGTTAGTATCTATTAAGAAGCTGAATTATTATTTCGCTGCTTTAGCACCTCCATCTAAGTCAAACAACACAGAGAAACGAAGTGTGTTTGAAAGAGGATTGCGGCTTACACCACTTCCAGTAGGAATCAGGTAAGCGAAGTTGAAACCAAATACGTTATACTTAAGGCCTAAACCTGTTGTGAAATAACGGCGGTTTCCTTTGTCTTTATTCTCATAAAAATAACCGGCACGCAGTGCAAATTGGTTATTATACCAGTATTCCGCACCCAGAGACAATTGGAACTCTCTCAGTTCTTCACCAAATCCGTCAGGAGCATCACCGAAAGAGCTGAACCAGCTTCCGATTACACTTTTATTTCTGTAATCAGCCAGTTGTTGAGGAGTTGCAGGATCTGAAGGAGGTGTTGGAACCAACAATTTGTTGGCTTCTACACCGAAAGAAATTGAATTACTCTCATTGAATTTGCTGGTATAGTTAAGACCAAGACCAAGATTTGCAGGGATAAAATCTTTAGCATCTGCATTATCAGTGTAAGAGATTTTTGAACCGAGGTTAGATAAAACTGCACCCCATGCCCAACCGCTACCAGATGGTTTTTTACCATCATGATAATATGCTAAGTCAGCAGCAACAGCGCTACCTGCTTTATATGTAGTGCTACCTACAGTAGTACCACCAGCAAGGTTAGAGTTAATGTATTTTAAAGCGATACCAACACCGCTTTTTGCAGAAAGTTTGCGGGAATAACCAATATCAATACCAAATTCACGGGGACGGAAGCTTCCGAAATCATTACCCAGGTTATCGGTAAATGTAATATTACCGAGGCTGAAATAACGAACAGAACCAGAGAGAGCCTGATTCTCATCAAATTTATAATATCCTGCAAGCGTAGCAAGATAAACATCATTTACCAGGTCTTTCAACCATGGAGTGTAAGTAGCACCAATTCCACCTTTTGATTGGTTAAAAGCGACTTTACCAATATTCCACAAACCTGAATAAGCATCAGGAGAAGTGGCTACACCCATATCTCCCATTCCGCCTGAACGGGCATCTGGTGAAATACGAAGGAAAGGAACAGCGGTTGTTACTACATTAAGTTCACCCTGAGCTTTTACAGCGGATGATAGGCTACAAAAAAGCAGGATTACGGC
Source organism: Chitinophagaceae bacterium (assembly GCA_041738795.1). Classification (GTDB taxonomy): domain Bacteria; phylum Bacteroidota; class Bacteroidia; order Chitinophagales; family Chitinophagaceae; genus JJ008. Next base: position 98,285 of record JBGSPB010000007.1, read on the forward strand.
AGTTAGTTTTAAAGCAGTTGGTCTCATTAGAAAATTTTTAATAATGGTGTAAATATAGAGCTTTTGAATAAATACAAATCTAAAATAGAGAATTTTATCTGAAACGAAAAAATTGTCGATTTTAGATGGTTCTCAACGATTTTTAAGCTATTTGGTGGCTATTGCCAACAAGCAAATTTCTGAAAAAACGTCTTCTTTTCATTTTTATTGTTAAAATTTATTTTTAACCGGCAAAAACCGGATTTTTTGCTATTTGCCTTAAAAAGGCCCCTGATCCGAACCAAAAAATCAGGTTATTATAATATTACCAGCTTACCAAGCACTTCTTTTGTCTTTTTGTCGGGGGTTATTACCCTTAATTTATAGATATATACCCCACGGCCGGGCCTGTCGCCGTACTCGTCCTTCCCATCCCAAATCAATTCTGCAGAACGGTTACCATCGGTTGTAATGTCCTGGCTGATTGTTTTTATGACCCTGCCCGATATAGTCATTACCTGCACACTTACCAGTAACCGCTGACCTGGCTTGTTATGTTCAAACCAGAAACGAGTGCTGGTACTAAATGGGTTTGGATAATTCAACACATGGCTTAGTTCCAGTTCCTCATCGTTAGCAACTGTAAATTCAAGAATAGTCTCATTGGAGTTATTTATTACATCCCATGCTTTGATCTTTATTGAATGAGGCCCCGGGGTAAGCTGTGGAAGCTGGAACCTTATTTCACCACGCTGATAGTTGTCGAGATTTCCCACATAATAGTCATTCAGGATAAAGAACTGATTATTGTCGTTGTCAAGAGTGGCTACAATATCATGCCCTATTCCAGTTCCCGTCGTATTAATGCCAGACGAATCCGTCAGCTTTATGATTAATACCGGGTTTTGATTGGCTATACCACCATTTACGAATTGTTCATCATTTAACCAGGCCTTTATATCCGGGCCATCAATATCGCCGCCAACAGCATCACTTGTTCCCCCAACAATAAAATTGGTAAAAAAACCACTCCCGTCTTTTGCACCATCCTCAGCATATAAACTTAATTTCCCATTTCCATATTGAAAATTTATATCCTTCGGTACTTTGAATGTAAAGGAGAACTGACCATTGACCACAGAAGCTTTGCCTTTGAATAAAATATTGTTTTGTGTTTGAAAAGCAGCTACCTGACTACCCGGGTCATTAGCAAGGGTGGTTACCATTTGAGGTTTGTCAAAAACAGTTGGGTAAACAGTACCGGCAAAACCAGTTAAAACACTGCCCTGTTGGTCGGTCACTTCTCCCTCTATTACAATTTTTTCTGCTGCACTCAATGTATCTGACAGCGAAACAGGTATTCCATTGACTTTGGAAGCCCTAACCTTCAATGCAGGAAATCCCAACGACATGGCCGGGTTGCCCAACAGGGTAAATTTTCTGTTGTTGACAACATCACCAGAGGTTTGGTAAGTATAATTCTTAGCGTCCTTTACCGCATCGCCGAGTGTTTTATAAATACCATTGCCATCCGGTTGCAACGCAAACTGTATATAATTATTATTCATTACACGATTACTGAATGCAAATACTAGTCTTGTAGTTGTCATCAGGGCGATCGCCCCGGTTTTAGGTCTTAATAAAATATTTTCACCAATAGAATTGACGTTTGGATTATCATAGGGTGCAAAATCACAGGTAGCAGTAATGAACAATGGTAAACGGTTCGGGTTGTTCCAGTTATTCACTATCTCCTGGTCGAGTATGGTCTCTTCAGCTAATCGCCTTGATCCGCCATGTCCGTTGTAATTCCAAATAAGTGTACCATTATACACCTGGTTATTGATTGCCTGGTTGGCCTGTGGGTACCTGCTTCCCCCGGCACCGCTCTCCTGCTGAAACGCATCCAGGTAAATTTTCTGCTGATTGAAAACCGGACCATTTACAGCAGCAGTTGTTGTTATTAATTCTGCATCCTGCAAATGAAGATTCCCATCTTCGTCATCAGCAATAAAAGTCAGGTTATTTCGCCAGGGACCGAAACTTTGTGAACCAAAATACGCTGCTACTTTATCTACGAAATTCCTGGCTTCTACCGCATTCTTTGCCGGCACACGACCAATGCCAACATCAAGATCATTTACAACCAACCCAGAATTGATATCTTCATCATCTTCCAAAAAACCAAAAAAATCATCCGATGTATATGTAGATAACGGATCGTTTGAAAAACTGCTTTGATAGGCAGGAACTAAATTTGTGTTATTACTCAACCTGTCTTTATAATCAAATGAAGCATCGCCAAAGAGCAGCAGGTAACGTGGCTTGTTGGCCGGGGTTGAAGCATATTTATCGTAATACATCTTTACAAAATCACGGATCGCTGCAGGGTCAGGGCTCCCGCTTCCAAATTCATTATACACCTGTTCAGTGGTAACTGTAGCCGTTCTTAATCCATTGTATTGCAGGTGAAATTGTGCCAAACGCTGAGCTTCTGACAATAATGAAGGATGGGTGATAATCAAAAAATCTGCCGGCGAAGTATTATGCAGATTCTGATTAGAGATCCTCCCCACCACTCCAGGAACTAAAAAATCAGTTCCATTAAAGGCAATATACTCTCTCAGAACTGAACAATTATTTACAAACCGAAAGTCAGAACCGGAAACCGTTCCCTGTATCAGCATTGGGTTCAACGGATCCGTTACTTCCCAAACCTGCGTACCGGTTGTGGCATTATTGACAATGAACGCTGCACTGATATTCCCCACACTTAACCAATCCCTGAACGATAACTGGCTAACCCCGTTTAAGGAAATTTGTCGCCTGGTAAATAACTCAAACCAATTGAGCCAACCCTGCGAATTAAAACTGCCCGGAACATAAGAATAAGTAATATTCACATTATTTTGAGAAGCAAGTGCAGAAAGCAATAAGGTTGATTGTTGCACAAATAAATCATACTGGCCCCCGCCCACCGCATTGATCAGCTGCTGGCCAACCGGCTGATTGTCGATTCTGATGTCGAACCGGCTGCCTGAGCCTATCGACCGGGCTACGCAATTACTTTGCAGCAATAGAGGAGCGTTATTAATAATATTCGGGATATTAATTGTAAAACTCCTGGTCAAAGTTTTTCCCGGAGCATTGGTAAATTCTTCACCATACCATTCTTTACCGCTACTTAAAAAATTGACTGTATCCAATTCATGAAAAATTCTTTCTGAAAAACTATTGACCGTTATCGAAGGAGAAGCTATAACCGGGGCTAATTGTACTCTTTTACCATTCCCGCCAACCGTTAGAAAATACCAGGCTTTATCTGCGTATAAATTTTTCCGATGTTTAAAACGAAGGTCAGCCGAGTCTTTGACCCATTCATGCGGACCACCGGCATAAAAGAGGATGTAATCTGAACCATTGATGACCCCATCTCCTCCATCCACTACCTGTATGGCATTTTCAGTAAGGTCATCCAACCTGTGGACATCATTAGCTTCAGCCAGCATAATTCCACCATTTCCATATAACCTGATTGAACCCGAGGCAAGACCAGATGTATTTATTCCCAGGCTGGCCAAAAAAGGAATATCAATTTTATAAATGCCTGTTTTCTCAACACTTATTTTATACCAATTACCATTTGCAAGAATTGAATTAGGGGTGTAGATACGTTGTCCGATCCCCAAAAAAGGGAGTAAAAAAAAGGTAGCGAAGCAGACAAGCCCCTTGTTCAAATACATCAGCTAAAACATTGGTTTAATGGGATTTTCCCGTTTAAAAAAAGGTATTTCTGCGTAACCGTTATTCCCCAAAGTATATATATTCGCAGTTCGGAGGGTAAAAGTTCTTCAGGCCGCAATATTTTACCTCATCCGGCGTTAAATTTATTCCAATTCATAGGTTTATGCAAAAAACAATGAGAAACTTAACAATCCTACTATCCTGTGTGGTGCTGCTGGCATCCTGTAAAGGAAAAGGCCTTTTTGGCAAAAAGAAATACGACAAGTCCGACGTAACCGGCTGGAACTACAATGACAAAAACCAGGGTGGTTTCCAGGTATCTAAAGCCAAAGAACAGGGTCTCGGCCCTGGTTTGGTGTTTGTTGAAGGTGGTACTTTCACAATGGGACAAACAGAGGAAGATGTAATGGGCGACTGGAACAATATTCCACGCCGTGTGTCGGTTCCTTCCTTTTATATAGATCGTACTGAGGTCGCCAATGTTCACTACCGTGAATACCTGCATTGGTTAACAAAAGTTTTTGACCCTACTGATCCGGCCAATGCCAAAATATTGGAAGGCGCTTTACCTGATACACTGGTTTGGAGAAGTGAGTTGAGCTACAACGAACCGATGGTTGAATTTTATTTCCGCCATCCGGGATTCAATGATTATCCTGTGGTAGGTGTAAACTGGAGACAGGCAAAAGATTTTTGTCTCTGGAGGAGTGACCGTGTAAATGAGGGAACGCTTGTTCAAAAAGGTTTCATCAATAAAGCAAATCAAAAACCCGGTGCTCAGCAGGGTGACAATAATTTCACCACAAAATCTTATTTGTTGGGTTTATACACAGCTCCTCCCGGTAAAGCCATGCAGTCTAAAAAGGGACAACCTCCAATGGCTCCAACAATGGAGTCAGGTCTTTTGTCTCCGGATTACCGGCTTCCGTTTGAATCTGAGTGGGAATATGCAGCTTATGGATTGATAAATCAAAACCCCCGCCCAAGTTTAAAAGAAGGCAAGAGAGGTGAAGAGTTACAATCAAATAAGCAAGTTTATCCATGGTCACAAAATGTAAACGGTCTTCGTGATACCCGTCGCGGAAGCTGGCAGGGTGTTTTCCTGGCTAACTTTAAAAGAGGTTCCGGTGACAACGCCGGTGTGGCTGGCGGTTTGAACGACCGGGCATTCTATACCGCCCCGGTTCAATCTTTTTATCCCAATGGTTTTGGTATATATAATATGGCTGGTAATGTGAGTGAGTGGGTAGAAGATGCTTACCGTCCTCTTTCTTCTCTTGATTTTGATGACCAGCCGGCCCCATTCCGTGGTAATAAATATCAAAAACTGTATGTAGCTGATTCAACAACAATGGATCCTTCTACGAGATATGAAAAAGACAGTTTAGGCCGTGTGAAAATGGTTGATGTGACCGACGAAGAGAGTAAAAATCGCCGTAACTATCAAAGAGGTAATGTTATTGACTTCCTAGATGGTGACTCTTTATCTCAATCTTCATACGGATACGGTAACACTACCTTAATTCACCCTGAAAAATCCAAGGTATACAAAGGCGGTAGCTGGAATGACAGGGCTTATTGGTTAACCCCAGGAAGTCGTCGCCACCTGGAAGAAGACCAGGCTTTAAGCACACTGGGTTTCCGTTGCGCTATGAACCGTATGGGTAGCCCTGAAGGCAATAAGCGTAAAACAGGCCAGCACTTTAAAACAAAAAGACAAAAAAGATAATCGCTTCCAATACATTCTTTAAACCCTCCGGAATCCGGAGGGTTTTTTTATCAAGTTATCGTCTGGAGTTTATTGAAGGATTACTTTTGCTGGATGTCTATTGAAACCATTTATACTATTTTTAAGCAGCACCCGTCGGTACAAACAGACACCCGTAAACTACAACCCGGAGATCTTTTCTTTGCGCTGAAAGGGGATAATTTCAATGGCAATGCTTTTTCAAAACAGGCAGTTGATGCAGGAGCAGTTTATGCAATAATTGACGAACCGGCATTTGAGATAACCGGAAAGACTATCCTGGTCGAAGATGTATTAACTACTCTCCATCAACTGGCCAAATATCACCGGGAACAATTCCGCATACCTTTTATTGCCATTACAGGAAGTAATGGGAAAACAACCACCAAAGAACTGGTACATACTGTTCTGTCCAACAATTACATAACATATACTACTGAGGGAAACCTGAATAATCATATTGGGATCCCCTTAACCATTTTGAAGATAAAAATGGATGCGCAAATAGCGGTTATAGAAATGGGTGCCAATCATCAGAAAGAAATTGCCGGCTATTGTGAATATACAAAACCTACCCACGGCATAATTACCAATTGTGGTAAGGCCCACCTTGAAGGTTTTGGAGGAGTACAAGGAGTAAGAAAAGGCAAAGGAGAACTATATGATTATTTACGTTCTCATTACGGCACTGCATTCGTAATGTGGGATTACAATTACCTGCAGGAAATGAGCAGCGGTATACCAAAAATAATTAAATACGGAACTGCAAATGCCAATATAGAAGGGCGAATAGTAAGCAGCGAACCTTTTCTTGAAGTGGAAATAACGAAAGGCGCCGGAACTGGTATAATCAAAACACAACTAGTGGGAGACTATAATTTACCGAATGTACTGCTGGCTGTCGCTATTGGAAAACACTTCAATGTTCCTGATGAAAAAATTACAATGGCTATCGCAAGCTACTCACCGTCTAATAGCCGGTCCCAACTGGTAGAACGGGGGACAAATAAAATCATACTGGACGCATATAATGCCAATCCCAGCAGTATGAAACTGGCGATTGAAAATTTTGCCAAGTTTCATACCAGGGGCAAAGTACTGATGCTGGGAGGCATGGCAGAACTGGGTGAAGAAAGTCTTGTTGAACACAAAGACATAATTAATGTTATTAAAAAAGATGAATGGAGTAAGGTTGTTCTGGTCGGCGGTGACTTTTTAAGAGTTGAACATCCTTTTATCTCATTTCAAAATGCTGAAGAAGCAAAAGAATGGTTTCGAAAACAGCACTTTGAAAATATGCATATCCTTATCAAAGGAAGCAGAAGTATGAAAATGGAGAAAATATTAGAACCTTAACTTTACCAAATGAACTGGAAACAACTCTTCCCTCAATTTGAACCCGGACTGATTGAAATTATAGAAAAGGAAGCTGTACAAAGGAGCTTCAATGCCGGAGACATCATCATGCGGACAGGACAATATATCAAGTCTACAGCCCTGGTACTGGAAGGCCGTGTTAAAATATACAGGGAAAATCAGGACGGCGGAGAATTCCTTATGTATTACCTCGGACCTGGCCAGGCATGTGCCGTTTCAATGATCTGTGCACTGCAATCACATACCAGTGAGATCATGGCAGTGGCTGAAGAAGATTCGGAGGTTTTAATGATACCGGTACAACTGATGGATGACATGATGAATAAATACAAGACCTGGTATCAGTTCGTCATACAAACCTATCGTGGCCGTTTTGATGAATTATTATCTGTTGTTGATAATATTGCATTCCGGAATATGGATGAGCGGCTGGAATTCTACCTCAAGAGATATACAGAAAAAGCCGGCAAGAAAACCATTGATATCTCTCACCAGCAGATTGCAGATGATCTGAATAGTTCCAGGGAAGTGATATCCCGCCTGTTGAAAAAGATGGAACAACGAAACCTTGTTAAATTACACCGTAATATGATTGAGCTTCTTTAGTAGCTGTTACTGCTGTGATTTCTGTCACATTGTGAGAAAGGTCTTTGGTCTAATCTTGCAAAAATTATTTACATGGAAATCATCGGCTATATTTCTTCGCTTGTCATTGGTATTTCTCTCGGTTTGATTGGTGGAGGCGGTTCTATCCTCACCGTTCCCGTATTAGTTTATCTTTTTGGTGTAGAGCCGGTTTTAGCCACTGCATATTCCTTATTTATAGTTGGATTATCCAGCCTTGTTGGTGCTGTTCCCAAATACAAACAGGGAATGGTGAACCTTAAAACAGCCCTTATTTTCGGCATTCCTTCTATTGCTGCAGTATTTGCGACCAGGAAATTTATAGTACCCCTGATACCGAAAGAAGTTTTCACTATTGGAGATTTTGTGGTAACAAAAAGTATCCTGATGATGGTATTATTCGCCATCCTTATGGTCTTTGCCTCTGTTTCTATGATAAGGGATAAAAAGAAAAATGAAGAAACAGGAAATGGTGAACAAAAATTTAACTACCCGCTGATATTACTGGAAGGCGCTGTAGTAGGTTTGCTGACTGGTCTTGTTGGCGCCGGTGGCGGATTCCTGATTATTCCGGCCCTGGTATTGTTGAGCAAATTACCCATGAAACAGGCTGTAGGTACTTCCTTACTTATTATTGCTGCTAAATCATTGATTGGATTTACAGGCGACTTGTCCAATTACACAATGGACTGGAAACTATTACTGACTGTAACAGCACTGGCAATAGGTGGAATTTTTATCGGTGATTTACTTAGCAAGAAAATAGACGGAAACAAGCTGAAAAAGGGATTTGGCTGGTTCGTATTGATAATGGGTATTTATATTATTGTTAAAGAACTCTTCTTCCCCGGGGGAGGTGGCCATTGATTGTGATTGATGTCACTGTACAACTCTTTATCTTATTCGAAATTTGATCTTTAATTAAAATAAAAAAATACAAATGAAAGTAGAACAAATTTATACCGGTTGCTTAGCTCAGGGAGCTTACTACATTGAAAGTAATGGAGAAGCTGTTGTAATTGATCCGCTTCGTGAAGTAGAGCCTTATATACAAAAGGCAGAGCGAAATAACGCCAAAATCAAATACGTTCTTGAAACACACTTCCATGCGGACTTTGTAAGTGGTCACTTGGACCTGAGTAAGAAAACAGGAGCTCCTATTATATACGGACCGAATGCAAAGCCTTCATTTGAAGCACATATTGCAAAAGATGGTGAAGAGTTCAAAGTGGGTAAAGTAACTTTAAAGGTGCTACATACCCCTGGCCATACCATGGAAAGCACCTGTTACCTGTTGAAAGACGAAAATGGAAAAGAAGTCGGTTTGTTTTCAGGTGACACCCTGTTTATCGGTGATGTTGGTCGTCCCGACCTGGCACAAAAGGTAGTAGCTGACCTGACCCAGGATAAATTAGCCGGTTATCTGTTCGATTCCCTTCGTAATAAGATCATGCCACTCGCAGATGATATTATAGTTTATCCTGCACATGGTGCCGGTAGTGCCTGTGGAAAGAATATGAGCAAAGAAACCACAGACACATTAGGTCATCAGAAAGAAACAAATTATGCACTCCGTGCCAATATGACCAAAGAGGAATTTATCAAAGAAGTTACTACTGGCCTGGTTGCCCCGCCTGCATACTTTCCGTTGAATGTAATGATGAATATACAAGGTTATGAAAGTATTGATAAAGTATTGGAAAGAGGTCAGCATGCCTTAAGCCCGGATGCCTTTGAAGCTGCAGCGAATGAAACCAGCGCTTTAATCCTGGATACAAGGGACCCGCAAACATTTGCCAATGGTTTTGTTCCCAACTCTATCAATATTGGTATTGACGGTCAGTTTGCCCCCTGGGTAGGCGCCATGATTCCGGACATCAAACAGGAGATCTTATTGGTAACAGACGAAGGCCGTGAAGAAGAGGTGATCACCAGGCTGGCCCGGGTTGGCTATGATTTCACAATCGGTTACCTGAAAGGCGGTTTCAACGCCTGGAAAAATGCCGGGAAAGAAGCAGATCAAATTGCTTCAGTTGATGTAAATGAGTTGTCTGAGATTATGAAGAAACAGAAAGTAAATATCCTGGATGTACGTAAAAAAAGTGAATACCTGAGTGAACATATAGTTGATGCTGAAAATGCACCATTGGATTTTATCAATGACAGTATGGCCCAGATAGACAAAAAGAAAACTTATTATGTGCATTGTGCAGGAGGTTACCGTTCCATGATCTTTAATTCTATACTTCGTGCAAGAGGCTTTGATAACCTTGTCGATGTAAAAAGTGGTTTTAAAGCTCTAAAAGAAAGCGGGATGTTTAAAGTAAGTGATTATGTGTGCCCTACAACACTATTATAAAAATTGATTGGTATTTAGCTTAAAAAAGTTTTAATTATTTCTTTTATAACTGTCGAATATTTTTTCATCTATAAACTATAACTCAAATGTTCTTTCAGCATATTTATGATAAAAGCCTTGCACAAGCCAGTTATTTTATTGGTTGCCAGAAAGCTGGTGTCGCAGCTGTGATTGACCCCAAAAGAGATGTGGATACTTATATTGAAATTGCGAAGCAAAACAATATGAAGATCACCCACATATTCGAAACCCACATTCATGCTGATTTTTTGGCAGGTTCTAGAGAACTGGCTGCATTGACAGGAGCCCAGATGTTTTTATCAGCTGAGGGTGGGCCGGGTTGGGAATATGAGTTCCCGCATGTTGGGTTGAAAGATGGCACAATAGTAAAAGTGGGTAATCTGAAACTAGAAGTTTTACATACTCCTGGCCACACCCCGGAAAGTATTAGTTTCTTATTAACTGATACTCCTGCCAGCGATGAACCTGTAATGTTATTCACTGGTGATTTTGTATTTGTTGGTGATATTGGAAGACCTGACCTGCTGGAAAAAGCAGCAGGTTTAAAAGGCACCCAGGATGCCGGTGCTCACCAGATGTATAAATCATTGCAACGCTTCGATGCATTGTCAGATTTCATACAGGTTTGGCCTGGCCACGGAGCCGGTTCCGCCTGTGGTAAAGCACTCGGAGCTGTACCCAGTACTACCGTCGGTTATGAAAAAGCAAGGAACTGGGCTTTCCGCTATGCAAATAATGAGGATGGTTTCGTAAAATTTCTGTTGACAGATCAACCAGAGCCGCCTAAGTATTTTGCAATGATGAAAAAGCTGAACAAAGTGGACAGACCGCTGCTGACAGAAGTGCCTAAACTGAAAAAATTGAGCAATGATGAATTAAAAGAAGCAATGGCAAAAGGCATAAAGCTGATTGATACAAGAAACAAAACGGAGTTTGAGAAAGGCTTTATTCCGGAAAGTATAAATATTCAGGGAAATAATTCATTTGGAACATGGGCTGGTTGGTTTTTAACATATGAAGAACCTTTCATTCTACTGGCTGACGAATCGCAATTGGATGACCTTACAAGGAAACTGATGAGAATTGGCCTGGATAATATCTACGGTTACATCCCCTCAATTAATGAATGGGAAAAAGCCGGTGGTCGCATAGATAAAGCGAAAGTGATTTCCCTGAATGAATTCAAACCATTATATGAAAACAACGGTATACAGCTGGTAGATTTAAGAGGTGTTGCAGAATATAATAGTGGCCATATAAAGGGTGCAGAAAATGTATTTGTAGGTAGTTTATTGAATAACCTTGACAAGATCAGTAAAGACAAAAAAGTGGTGATCCATTGCCAGGGAGGCGACAGGTCATCTATTGCTTACTCTTTGCTTGCAAAGAACGGCTATACCAATATATTAAACTATTCAGCAGGCATGAACGAATGGATAAATGAAGGAAACCCTGTTATTTCTTAACATATAAATTATTATACCTATGAGTTCAATAAAAGAACTGGTTAAAAATCCATCAACGGTTTTGGTGGACGTCCGTAGTCCCTGGGAATATGAAATGGAACATATACCCGGTGCAAAGAATATTCCCTTAGAAGAGATTATGAATAAAGTGGAAGAATTCAAATCATTCAAAAGCCCGGTAGTTCTTTACTGTCGCAGCGGCGCCAGAAGTGGAATGGCAGTAAGCATTTTAAAACAAAATGGAGTAGCAGATGTGTACAATGGCGGTGGCCTTGGCGAAATGCAATTCCTGTTAAACTGATAACAATGTTAGGATTTTTAAAAAAAATATTCGGTGGCACTACCATCAACTATAAAGAACTGGTAACTAACGGTGCCATAATTGTAGATGTCCGCACTTCGGGAGAATTCAAAGCCGGACACATTCCAGGTTCTAAAAATTTCCCGCTGGACAATATCCGAACAAAAGTTGCTGATTTAAAAAAACTCAACAAGCCCGTTATCACTGTTTGCCGGAGTGGTGCCAGGAGTGGCATGGCAAAGGGCATTCTTAAATCAGCAGGAATAGAAGTCTATAATGGCGGCGCATGGACCAGCCTTAAAAGCAAAATAGTATGAGCACCACAGAAACGCTTTTCGTTGAAAATATTAAATGCGGTGGTTGTATGAAAAGCATCAAAGAAGCACTTAAAAAAATTGCAGGTATTCAGGAAGTTGAAGTGTATAAGGAAGAAGAAAAGATTTGCATAATGGATATCGCAATAAATCGTGGCTTACTAATTGAAAAACTGGCAGCGATGGGTTACCCGGAGAAAGGAAACAATACAATGATGCCTAAAGCCAAATCTTTTATTAGTTGTGCAGCTGGAAAATTGAGTTAAATCTTTTACCATGGCTTTTTCGTTACAAAATATCAAAAAAAAGAGCTTACTGATAATCGCAGGCGTTTTATTGCTGGCGGGTCTATGTAGCACGGTTTGTGTACAAGCACAAGAAAATACTGCAGGTAAAACTGTAAGCCAGAATAAATTTCAGCGACTGATAAACAAGAAGAATACAATACTGCTGGATGTAAGGACTGAAGTTGAATATAAGGCAGGGCATATCCCTGGTTCAATACAAATTGATTTTTTAAAAACTGATGATTTTAAAAAACAGGTGGCAGTACTGGATAAAAGTAAACCTTACCTCTTGTATTGCCGTAGTGGCAAAAGGAGTAAAGATGCAATGACAGTAATGAAAGAAATGGGTTTTACTAAATTATTCGATCTGCAAGGTGGTTTTAACAGCTGGGAAGGAGTAAAAGAACAGTAACCCAAAGCAAATAACAAACATATGTATAGGAAATTTTTCATTGCCGTTGTCATAACGCTGTTTGTCGCACAACTACAGGCACAAAATATTTCAACAGCTACTTCGCAACACCGTATCATTATGCAACTCAGCAGTAATGACACCCTTGTATGGAAAGGACTGATGAATAACCTCAAACATCTGAAAGCCGGCTGGGGTGACAGCCTGATCATCGAAGTGGTAGCACATGGTCCCGGTATTGATTTCCTGACGAAAGGTAAAACGACTCAGCAAGAAAAGATTACTCATTTCAAAAAAATGGGTATCGAATTCATTGCCTGTGAAAACACCATGATGGAAAGAAAAGTACCTAAAGAGTCAATAATTTCCGAAGCTGGATTTGTGAAAATGGGCATTGGGGAAATTGTACGTAAACAGGAACAAGGCTGGAGTTATATTAAAATTGGTTTCTGACAACACTCTTCAGCAACGTATTGCCTGCCATAAATCCTTAAGTAACAGCGCTAATTAACGATGAAAAAAATATTTACTTTTTTGGGGTTCACCATAGCTATGTCTGCTGCTGTAGCACAGCACCAGGAAGTTAATGAAAAGCCCGGGCTTTGGAAAGAAAAAGAAAATGAAGCCGATTCTACATCAATCCTGTCTGCATTCAGAAGAGGAACGGTTAGCGGACATTTACGTTATTATTTTATGTCCACTAACAACAAAGCGGACCTCAGCGATTATTATGCCCATGCAGTTGGTGGCGGAATTAAATTTGAAACTGGAAAATTTAAAAATTTTCAATTGGGCGTAAGTGGGTTTTTTGTTTACAATATCGGATCCGCTGATCTGACGATACCAGATCCAAAAACAAACCAGATGAACCGGTATGAAACTGGTTTATTCGACATGGAAGACCCAGCCAATAAAAAAGATATTGACCGTCTGGAAGAGTTGTATATCAAATACCATTTCAAAAAGTCAACCCTGACATTAGGAAAGCAGTTAATTAATACCCCTTTCATCAACCTGCAGGATGGTCGCATGCGGCCAACTGAAGTAGAAGGTTTATGGGCGGAAATTAACGGAATAAAAAAAATCAAACTTCAATTAGGCTACCTCTATGGCATTTCTCCCCGCAGTACTGTGAAATGGTTTAAAGTGGACGAATCAATCGGCGTGTACCCTGTTGGTGTTAACGAAAATGGAATAAAATCAGGTTACCAGGGCAACCTGGAAAGTAAAGGAATAATTCTTACCGGAATTACTTACCAACACAATAAAAATCTTAAACTGCAGCTTTGGAACCAGTTCACTGAAAATATATTTAACAGCACTTTTCTGCAGGCAGATTATGAATATCCGCTTGAAGATAAATCACAGCTAGTAGTAGCTGCACAAGTTATACGGCAGGACGCTATCAATGATGGCGGTAATGAAGATACTGCCAAGGCTTATTACAAAAAAGGAGCTAAAGCTTTCACCGTTGGAGCAAAAATTGGGTGGAAAAATGTTAACTGGGAAACAACTATTAACTATAACCGGATCACTGCACACGGACAATACCTGATGCCAAGGGAATGGGGCCGTGACCCTTTCTTTACATTTCTTCCCAGAGAACGTAATGAAGGATTAGGAGATGTACATGCAATAGTTGGAAAAATAAATTATAAAATATCAAAAACCAGGATAACAACTTCAGCTGCATTCGGCTATTATAATCTTCCGGAGGTAACTGAATTTTCACTGAATAAATACGGCATTCCATCCTATAATCAACTGAATATTGATATCCGCTACAAATTTGCCGGCTTATTAAAAGGATTAGAAACACAATTATTGTATGTATTTAAAGACAAGACAGGCAATTCCTATGGTAATGATAAATATGTCATCAACAAAGTAGACATGAGTCTGTGGAATTTGGTTTTTAACTATCAATTCTGACTCGGATCAAAAAATATTTCAGTCCTTCAAAAAAGAGTAAATTACCAGTAAAAATGTTTAGAAAATTTCTAAAGTACTTTGCTATTCTACTTATCATTACTGCGATTACTTTTTTCATAATTGCACCCTCTTATATTGACAAGTCGAAAAATAAAGTGACGCTAAAAGTTGTCAATGTACAAAAAGTAAACTGGTATGATTCAATCCCCTTTATCGCAGACCTTCACTGTGATGCCTTGCTATGGGACAGAAACAACCTGAAGCACCATAATTATGGTCATGTGGATATTCCACGTATGCAGGAGGCCAATATGGCTTTCCAGGTATTTACAATTGTCAGTAAAACACCAAAAGGACTAAATATTGAACAAAACGATGATAAGACGGATCAGATTGCCTTATTGAGTTTTGCCCAGCTTCGAAATCCCAAAGATTGGTTTAGTGTAAAAGCAAGGGCACTTAATCAGTGTAAGGAATTATATAAAACAGCGAAGAGGTCAAAAGGGGATTTCAGGGTTATTACCAACCAGGAAGAATTACAGAAATATATCACGGACAGGAGAACTAACAATAAACTTACAGCCGGCATGTTGGGTATTGAAGGTGCACATTGCCTTGGTGATGACATCAATAACCTTCAACTCTTTTACGATGCTGGTGTACGTTATATAGGTCCAACACATTTCTTTGACAACACCTGGGCTGGTTCAGCACATGGGATTAATAAGGGTGGTTTGACCGAGAAGGGAAAACAGTTAATCAGGAAAATGGATAGCCTTCACATGGTTATTGACCTGGCTCATGCATCCCCTAAAACTATAGATGATATTTTTGTATTGACACAAAGCCCGGTGCTGATTTCACACACTGGTGTAAAAGGCGTTTGTGATAATAATCGTAATTTATCTGATACACATTTAATGGAAATTGGAAGAAGAAACGGCCTGGTAGGTATTGGTCTCTGGGAAACTGCTGTTTGTGGTACTGATGCAGTTGCCACAGCAAAAAGTATCCGCTACGTCGCTGATAAGATTGGCGTGGACAAAGTAGCTCTTGGCTCTGATTTTGATGGCGCAATTACAACTCATTTTGATGTTACGGGTTTGCCTTTAATTGTAGATGCACTATCAAAAGAGGGATTCAAAAAAGAAGAAATTTACCAGATCATGGGTGGAAATATCAGGGACTTTATGCTGAAAAATCTTCCAGGCCGTTAAACTTTACCCACTGTTCCTTAAGTGTGACTGTTGTCACGGAACAGAATAAAAAAAGCATCCATTTTTATGTTATTATTCGCTCACTTTCTAAATGATTGCCCATGTCATCATTGCTAAAAAATGATAGCCCGAATTCACGTCGCGACTTTTTAAAGAAAACCACCCTTGCCGGGTTAGGCACTTCGCTGGCGGGGGTTGCCGGAGCTATTCCGCTTACAAACAGTGAGACCAAACAACTTACTACTGAAGCTTCCACCCGTTTCACTATTTTGTATACATCTGACATCCATGCCCAGTTGCACACCCATGATGAATTCTTTTGGGAAAATGGGAAAGCAGTATACAAAAAAAGAGGTGGACTGGCCGTTCTGAAAACAATGATCAATCATTTCAGAAAGCAAAATCCTGCCAATACATTGCTGATTGATGGAGGTGATTATTTCCACGGTAGTGCTGTTGCTTCATTGACAGAAGGGGAAGCACTGATACCCTTGCTGAATGACTTCAATTACGACCTGATACTTCCGGGCAATTGGGAAGTTGTGTATAAGAAAAAGAAAATGCTCTATGATATGGGGCATGCCAATGCGGCGAAGATCTGTGCCAATATGTGGCACAAAACAACAGATGCAGATAATGGCGAATTGATCTATCCACCCTATTGGGTTAAATATATTGCCGGAACTAAAGTTGGATTTATCGGGTATACGGATCACCTCATCCCGAAACGGCAGTCTCCTGCCTACAGCGAAGGCATCCGTTTTGAACACGCAGATTTCAATGTTGCAAAATATATTAAGTTATTAAAAGAAGTGGAAGGATGTGGAATCATCTTCATTGTAACGCATATGGGACTGGCACAGCAGGTAGGATTGGCCAATAATCCTGCTGTTGCAGGAGCTGACTTTATTTTAGGTGCCGATACACATGAAAGAGTAAGAGTGCCTATTGAAGGAAAATACAGTAAAGTAGTAGAGTGCGGCGCTTTTGGTTCTTTCCTTGGCAAGCTGGATATAGAAGTGGAGAATGGAAAAATTAAAAATTATAAATACCAATTGCTCGATGTTGATCCTGAAAAATATCCTGCGGACAAAAAGTTACAGTCTAAGGTAGAAAAGGCTTCAGCACCTTTTAAGCAGGATCTTTCCAAAGTGATTGGCACCACCACTACCCCATTGGTAAGATATTTTGTAATGGAAACGCCAATGGACAACCTGATTACCGATGCGATACACTGGAAATTCAAAACAGATATTGCGCTAAGTAATGGGTTTCGTTTTTGCCAACCTTTAGCCGTTGACCCTAAAAAAGGTAAAGCAGATATTACAAGAGAATTTTTATGGAACATGCTGCCAGTTGACAGTGAAGCAAAATTAGGGATCATCACAGGTAAGCAATTATGGGATTGGCAGGAAAAAGAATTGCAAAATGCCTTTGCCAAAGACCCTTCTAAACGTTTTGGCGGCTGGTTTGTACGTTTTGCCGGAATGGAAGTAAACTTTACAATTGGAAACGAATTGGGCAAAAGAGTGAATTGGATAAAAGTAAAAGGCGAACCTTTAGACATTAATAAAGAATACAGTATTGTAGCCTGTGAAAGAGAAGGCGATCCGGATGATACGTTATGCCGGATAGAAAAAGTTAAAAACCCTAAACGGTCGGGTGTGTTAATGCATGATGTGATAGAAGAATATCTTGCAGCCAACTCTCCGGTTTCTCCCAAACTGGAGAGGAGAGCTACTGCAACCGACCAGCCACATACACTGCTTACACAATTACAGGGAACTACCTATGAATTCAGATAAGTTTTAAATAAGAATTGATCATGTGGAAGCATATTAAATCAAACTGGCAATTGATAATAATAATTGTTGTAATAGTTATTGTAGCATTGACAGAAATAATGAAAGCAATTAAGCCTTCAGACAAACAGGCTTTCAATACAAAGCCTGAAGATAGTACCTGGATTCCACCCAGTTTATTTACTGACAACCTGCTGGAAGGTGAGGAAAGGGAAATGGTAATTTATGGTGAAGATATCATCGCAAATACTTCAAGGTATTTTGGTCCACATGGTTCTGTAGCGCCTATAACCAACGGAATGAACTGCCAGAACTGTCATCTGAATGCAGGCAAAAAAAATTGGGGTAACAATTACAGCGTGGTATTTTCATCCTATCCAAAGTTCAGGGATCGTAGCGGAGCCACAGAAACCATTTATAAAAGAGTAAGTGACTGTTTTGAAAGAAGTTTGAATGGTACAGCCCCTGATAGTACCAGTAGAGAATACAAAGCAATTTATTCTTATATTAAATGGTTAGGCAAAGATGTAAAGAAGGGTGAGAAACCTGTCGGCAGCGGTATTGATAAAATTTCTTATATGGATAGAGCCGCTGACCCAGTTAAAGGTAAAGGGATTTATACGGCTCAATGCCAAAGTTGTCATGGTGCTAATGGAGAAGGCCAGTTAAGCCTGAATGGTATAAACTATGAGTACCCTCCTCTTTGGGGACAGCATAGTTACAATGATGGCGCCGGGCTATTCCGACTGAGTAACTTTGCAGGCTATGTCAAAAGCAATATGCCATTTAACCAGGCCACGCATAGCAACCCTAAATTATCAAATGAAGAAGCATGGGATGTGGCAGCTTACGTTAACAGCCAGCCAAGACCAAAAAAAGACCTGAGTAAGGATTGGCCGGATATATCTAAAAAGCCGTTCGATCATCCCTTTGGCCCTTATACAGATGGGTTTAACGAGACGCAGCATAAGTATGGCCCCTACAAACCAATTATTGCAAAAAAAGAAGAACTCACAAAAAATAAATAACTTAAATGCTGTGACAAATATCACGGAGTAACATTATTTACTAAATGACATTTGCTAACTAAAAAAAATAAAAATATGCTGGAATGGATTAAACAACCCTGGCCCTGGTATGTGGCCGGCCCCCTGATCGGGTTAACAGTACCTGCTTTATTACTGGTTGGTAATAAATCGTTTGGAATTTCTTCTTCCCTTCGTCATGCCTGTGCGGCCTGCTTACCAGCCAATATTGCATTTTTCAAATATGACTGGAAGAAAGAAATATGGAACCTGTTTTTTGTAGCCGGAATTTTAGCGGGCGGTTTCATTGCCGCACAATTATTATCTAACCCGGGACCAGTACAGGTAAATGCAAAACTGGCAGAGGAAATGGTTACCTACGGAGTTACTAATTATGAAGGACTGGTGCCCAAAGATTTATTTGCCTGGCCAGAATTATTGACAGCAAGAGGAATTATAATGATGGTGGGAGGCGGTTTATTGGTTGGTTTCGGAACCCGCTATGCCGGTGGATGTACGAGCGGCCATGCAATCATGGGCTTGAGCAATCTTCAATTCCCCTCGTTGATCACTACTATCAGTTTTATGGCCGGTGGGTTCATCGTTGCCAATCTAGTACTCCCATTTTTACTAAAATTATAATCAGGCGTTATGAATTTGAATACACAAGAACCTATCAGCGAAAAAAAGCACCACGAATTTCTAACAGAAAACACGGACTTCGAAGTCCGTTCGCTGGATGCTGTTTGTTTCAACGAATCTGAACTAAATCACCCCTGGTGGTATAATTTTAAATATGCCATTGCCGGTCTGCTATTTGGAGTTATCCTGGTAAAAGCAGAAGTGATTTCCTGGTTTCGTATACAGGAAATGTTCAGGTTGCAGAGTTTTCATATGTATGGAGTGATCGGCTCTGCAGTGGCAGTGGGTATGCTGTCTGTCTTTATTATAAAAAAATTCAAGATTAAAACAATCTATAACGAACCCATTGAATTTGTAGATAAAAAACTGAATAAAGGAAACATCTACGGAGGTTTACTCTTTGGTTTTGGATGGGCTCTTACAGGTGCCTGCCCCGGACCATTATTTGCCCAGATAGGATCCGGTGCAACAGTTATCATTGTAACCTTGTTCAGTGCATTGGTAGGTACATGGATTTATGGATACTTCAGGGAGAAATTACCACATTAAACAGGAATCCTTTTGATAAAATAATAGCGACCAGGATTGGTCGCTATTATTTTATATAGCAATTGCATTCTCATATAAATAGCATGTGTGTACCTTCTCCGGCACTTTGCTTATAGAAATCACCTACTGTAATGACATCTTCCACTCCTTCAAATAAATCTTCTTTCTTATAATGGAACATATCCATTGCCAGTTTACAAGCCCACATCCGTACACCTGATGCTGAAAGAATATCTAAAAATTCAGCCACATCCGGCATATCTACTTTATCCATTTCCTTTTTCATCATTGTTGTAGCTAATGCTTCTACACCCGGAAGACCACCGAGCATAGTTGGTATATGCATAGCCGGGTTTCCCACCGTTGCCACATGCAGATGCGTTAATTTCTTTTTATGAACGGCTTCCAGTCCAAAAAAGGTAAAAAACATTTCTGCTTCAATCCCTTCCATCCTGGCTCCATTTGCCAAAACAAAAGCTGCATAAACATTTTCTAATGTTCCCTTTGACAAGATGATCATCATTTTTTTAATTTCACCTTTATTCTCACTCATGATTGATAAGTTTTAATAAATTATTAAATACAACTGGCTGGCTTTGGAATTCCTGCGATCTTAGTAGCCGTTTTCAGTGGTGCTTTGGGGAACAACTGGTAAAACTCCTTAATGTCTACTACCCCGCTTTTCCCGATCTTCCGGATACTCAGGGGCACTTCATTTTTAAATTCAGTTTGCAAATAGGTCAATACTTCCCAATGCCTGGGGGTCAGACTTATCTCAGCTTCGGCAGCTAATTCTTCGCCAATAGATTTATCCCACTGTTTAAAATCGGTAAGATATCCTTCCTCGTTTACAGCAATTGATTTGCCAGCAATTATTTTTTCCATGATTGTTTTTTTATAATGATTAAATAATTAAGCATAATGTTTCCCGGATTCAGACATTGTTGCAGAAACAAAAGGTATATGCGTTCCCTTCAACAATACATTCCAGTAAATCCAGCGGAAGGCCAGTTTACCCATGTGATTCATCCGGCTTTCTTTTAACAACCGAAGCGGACCAATGCCGGCGAATGGAAAACTTCCTTCTACCGGTTCATGAGTATAATTAAAGTCGATAAGCAACGCTTTGCCGTTTCCGGTTTCAATAAAGCAATTGGCATGCCCGTCAAATTCTTCTTTTAATGGTTCTCCTTTGATAAAATGCAGGATATTATCAGTTAAAATTTCCGCTTCAAAGTGCGCAACAGAACCGGCTTTAGAGGCGGGTATATTGCTGGCATCACCCAATACAAATACATTAGAATACTCTTTTGACTGTAATGTTGCTTTATGGGTGGGTACATAGTTCAGGTCATCGCCCATTCCGGATCTTTCTATAACGGCATCTCCTTTGTTTGTTGGAACGGTAACCAGGATATCAAACGGAATTTCCCGTCCGCCATAATCTACAATCTGCTTTTTCTCATTATCAACATGCTCAATAGCAAAATCACTCTCAATATTAATGTTCTTATCATGCAGCAGGTGCTCAAGCGCCTCTGTAGCTTTTGGTTTGGTAAAAGCGCCGCTGAGCGGGGTAACATAGGTTATCTCCACCTTATCCCGCATATGCTTATGTTTAAAGAAAGAATCAGCTAAAAATGCAAACTCCAAAGGGGCAACAGGGCATTTAATTGGCATTTCAGTTATGTGGACTACCAATTTTACACCCTGCCAATCCCTTAATTTATTCCTCAAAGCAAGAGAACCTTCAAAAGTATAAAAGTCAAAAACCGATTTTTGCCACTCAGACCCTTTCATACCCTCTGTTTCCTCCGGTGCAATTTTTGCTCCGGTAGCCACGATCAGGACATCATAATTCAGTTCTCTGCCATCTGCCATTTTTACTTTATTTTCTTTAGGCAAAACCTTATCAATAGTAGCCTTAATCAATTCTACCTGCTTCGGTATAAAATCCTCGATATTCTTAATAATATCTTCAGGAGAATAGATATCAAAAGGGAGAAAAAGATAACCAGGCTGATAATGATGCTCTTTTCTTTCATCAATGATACTTATTTGCCAATCTGGCTTTTTTAAATGATGGTTCAAATGATTTGCCATCATGGTTCCGGCAGTTCCTGCACCTAATATCACGAGATGTTTCATATTTTGTTTATTTGATTGAGCTAAGAAATATTTACGGTGTAAAATTCGATTTCCCGTGCCCCGGATACTGCGAGTTGAGTCACAAAACTGAATGACTCATATCAACTAACGAAATGATTTTCCTCCATTTACAGTTTATTTTATTTGCTATGTGATATAAGTCACCACTAACTAAATATACGCATACTATAAAACTGAATTTTACCGGTTTTGAATTATCTCCGGAGGTGATATTAATCACCTTCACCTGCACTGTATTATTATAGTTTTGTTTTGATTATGAAGATGTAAAATTTAAGATTGTCTGAAGAATCTGAAATAATAATCATTATTACAAAACTTAAATAATAGAATCATGTACAATTATGAAGTTGATCTTGCCTGGAAAGAAAACAGGAAAGGAGTTATAAGCTCTCCAGTGTTAACGCAATCAATCGAAGTGGCAACACCTCCGGAATTTCAAAAAGGAATAGAAAAGATCTGGTCACCCGAACATCTTTTTGTGGCCGCGATAAACAGCTGCCTTATGACAACATTCCTCGCTGTAGCTGAAAATTCAAAGTTGGATTTTGAATCATTTAACAGCCAGGCAAATGGCAAACTTGATAAAGTGGATGGGAAATTTATGATGACAGAGGTGCTGCTTCGTCCAACACTAGTAATCAATAACCCCGAAATGCAGGATAAAGCTAAAAGAGTACTTGAAATGAGTGAAAAAGCCTGCTTAATATCTAACTCTGTTAAATCAACAATCATTTTCGATCCTACCATTTTAGTACAGGAGAAAGAAGTAGCAATCATATAATCAGGATATTTGAATTGCTCAGAATTGCTGAAGACCGAAAACGTTAGTAGGCCGGAGAAGCAAGTCTCCGGCTTTATACATATCATATATTGTACTATCGTGATAAAATCACTGCCCGGCCTGAACAAAACAGCTAATTTAGATATTGAAAAAATTATTGAAACATGAAAACAAACAGAATTGGGCTGGATGCCACTAAAGCAAGAGAGCTTGCTGAAAAACTTAATTTATTACTTGCAAATTTTCAGCTTTTTTATATGAACTCCCGCGGTTTTCATTGGAACATTAAAGGAGATAAATTTTTTGAACTTCATCTGAAGTTTGAAGAATTGTATACTGACTCGCAACTGAAAATTGATGAAATCGCTGAAAGGATTTTAACCCTTGGCCACACACCCAGCCATTCTTATACCGATTATCTTAAATTGTCAAAAATCAAAGAAAAAAGAAACGTGACGGACGGTAAAGAGGCGGTAAAATCTGTGGTAGATGCATTTGGTGCTTTACTGAACATTGAACGGGAACTGCTAAGTATCGCTGCTGATGCAGATGACGAAGGCACAAATGCCCTGATGAGTGATTATATCCGGCAACAGGAAAAACAGGTCTGGATGTATTCTGCCTACCTCGATAAATAGTTAATCTGAGGCCAATGAAAGTATTTTTAACTACCGTAATAGCTATTGTTCTTTTTATTCTGCCCCTGCCCGTAGAAGTAAAGACTGCAGGAGAGTTGAAAAAAATCATGCAGGAAGGAAATCTTTCTGCTCACATATCACTGGATACAGTTCTGACAACTCCACATATTTATGGCCTGGGGCCTGCAGATGGGATAAAGGGAGAGCTACTCATAATTGACAGTAAAGCCTTCTGGTGCAAGGTAGAAAATGGAAAAATAAACACATCCATAAATAATAATGCAAAAGCAGCTATGCTGTTGTATGCCCTGGTACCCGCCTGGAAATCTGTAACTATTACAGATGAAGTAAAAGACTATGCAGCACTTGAAAAACTGGTAGAAAAATATTCATTGCAAAATGGGCAAAGTCTTGAAATACCATTTCCATTTATAATAAAAGGAATTGTAGACTCAGCTTCCTGGCATGTTATAAACTGGAAAGATGGAGTCACACATACTTTTGACAACCATAAGCAGTTTGCAAAATACGGCAGTTTTAATAATGAGGCGGTTACTTTTCTGGGATTTTACTCCAACAAACATCATAGTATATTCACCCATCATACCACCAATATGCATATTCATGCAATGGATAAAAATAAAACAACAGTTGGCCACCTGGAAGAACTTTTGACAGCTGCCAACACCTTAACCTTATTAATCCCCAATAACACATGAGAATCCTTTTTTGGCTGATGACGAGCCTGGTATTTACTGTTACAATTAACGCACAATCGTCTTATCCGTTTCTAGTTACACTTGAACCTGTAATTCCAGAAGGTTTCGCAGGTCTTCAGTCGTACGCATGGGCAAAGGATGGTGATAAAGTATTACTCGCAGGTGGCAGGACCGATGGTCTGCACCGGCGACAACCATTTGCATCGTTCAATAAGAAATATAACAACACAGAACTGATTGTGCTGGACCTGAAACAGGAAAAAGTATGGAAAAAGAATGTCTCCACGTTGCCTGTATCATTTGCAGAACAACTGCAAAGCTCTAATATGGAATTTTTCCAGCAGGGTAATCAGCTTTTAATCATTGGTGGCTATGGCTATAGTGAAACTAAAAGAGATCATATCACTCATCCGGCTGTAATCAGTATCAAAGTAAAGGAACTCATCAACGCTATTATAAATAGCCAGGATATTAGTCCATTCATAGGTCAACTGGTCGATGAAAGAATGGCTGTAACAGGAGGCCGTTTAAACAAGCTTAGCAACCTGTTTTATCTCGTAGGAGGTCAACGTTTTGATGGCCGTTATAATCCACACGGGCCTGATCACGGCCCGGGATTTTCTCAACAATACACGAACGAGATTAGAAAATTCACTCTCACTGAAAAAAATGGCAGCCTCAGTATTGATAATTATTTAGCCATCACTGATTCTCAGTTGTTGCACCGGAGAGATTATAACCTGTTAACTCAGCTTGATGCAAAAGGCAAGGAAATGCTGACTATCTATTCCGGGGTGTTTCAATATGATAAAAATGTGCCATTTACCACGCTGATTGACATTACTGAAAACGGATATAATGAAGTGACAGAATTTAATCAGCAATTCAGTCATTACCACACAGCTACATTGCCTGTTTATAGTAAGAATAATAAAATTTTATACTCCATCTTTTTTGGTGGTATCGCACAAAAATATACAGATAGTGCCGGAAAAGTTATTACTGATAACGATATCCCTTTTGTAAAAAGTATAAGTGTGGTTGAACGTAAAGGAAATTCTATTGATGAATATATACTTCCTGATCCGATGCCAGGCTATTTTGGAGCTGCTGCTGAGTTCATTCCTGCTGATGAAAAGCTCTTTGCGCCAAATGGTATCCTCGACTTAGATAAAGCCGGGAAAAAACCATTGATGGCTGGTTATATCATTGGCGGTATTGATAGCCGTGATAAAAATATTTTCTGGAGTAATGAGGCAGCACCCAGCAGAGCCTCCCCTGTTATCTGGAAAGTCTATATCACCAAAAATCATTAGCACGATGCTATCAGCTTTCTGTTCCTACCTTTACAGGTATGGATAGAACGGAGCTGGGACAGCTATTCCAACTTTTTAAAAAGTATAATATACTTCCTGTAAAGGCGGAAGAAGCCATTGCCGCTATCAGCAGTATTATTACAGTAAAGAAAAATAAAGACCTGCAGCCTATTGGTCATACCTGCAAAACAATATACTTCATCAATAAAGGCATTGCCCGCATTTACTATTTCAAGGACGGATTAGATATTACAGAGAATTTTTTTTTCGAGAACAATATCATTGCCAGGGTAGAAAGTTTATTTACAGGAAAACCCAGCCGTAAAGCAATCCAGATACTCGAAGATGCAGAGATAGTAGGTATTAATGCCAATCAGCTTTTTAAATTGTATGACTCCTTCCCGGAAATAGAAAGGCTTTTCAGAAAAATATTTGAGGCGGCTTATGTAGAAACAGTTCATCGTATCGAAGGCATACAATTTCATACTGCTGAAGAAAGATATAAAGCCTTGCTGCAGGAAGCACCGGATATACTCAAAAGGGTGCCATTGAAATACGTTGCTTCTTACCTCGGGATCACACAAGTGAGCCTGAGCCGAATCCGGGGACTGAAGTGATTATTTATCATATGATAAATGAATAGCTGTTTAAGGTGATGACCTTTGTGAAGCAAAATCTCACAAATGGGAAATTTAACAGCAGGCTTGAAAGAAAACTGGCAACAATTCTCACTTTTGGTACTCGTCAATGCTTTTGTCGGAGCCATGATCGGATTGGAAAGAGCCGTGTTGCCTGGATTAGGGAAAAGTGTATTTGGACTGGATGCCAATACAGCGATCTTAAGTTTTATCATGGCATTTGGTATTACAAAGGCCGTTAGTAATTATAGTGTAGCCAGACTCAGCAAACGATTCAACAGGAAACAAATATTAATGGCAGGCTGGTTTGCAGCCTTACCAGTTCCATTTTTATTAATGTATGCGGATTCGTGGTCATGGGTGATAATTGCAAATATTTTATTGGGAATCAACCAGGGATTGGCGTGGTCCTCAACAGTCATAATGAAAGTGGATATTGTGGGACAAAAGAACCGTGGATTGGCAATGGGCATTAATGAGTTTGCAGGATATTTATCAGTAGGTTTGGCTTCATATCTTGCCAGCTCCCTCGCTTCCACTTATGGTTATGCTTATTACCCTTTCATTCCGGGGTTATTTTTTGCAGCTGCCGGGCTGTTGGTTTCAGCTTTTCTGGTAAAGGATACTACTCATTTTGTTCATGCTGAAAGTGTAACCAGTAAAATAGCATTATTAAAAAATGTATGGAAAGAAACGACCTGGAAGCATAAGAATATCGGTAGTGTTACATTAAATGGCCTGGTGAATAATATGAACGATGCTGTTGTATGGGGACTTTTACCTGTTTTACTATTACAAAAAGATTTTTCCATACAAGAGATTGGAATTATTGCAGGTGTGTACCCGGTAATATGGGGGGTAACACAATTATTTACTGGTAAAATGGGAGATGTGTATTGCAAAAAGCAAATAATAACCGTGGGGATGCTGACCCAGGCAGTTGCAATTGTATTACTGGCAGTTTCATCTCAATTTATAATACTCATCGGAGCCGCTGTTATACTGGGACTTGGTACTGCATTGGTATATCCAAACTTTCTTACGGTAGTGGCTGAAAGTACTCATCCCTCACAACGGGCAGAAACCCTGAGTATTTTCCGGTTCTGGAGGGATAGTGGATATGTGATTGGCGCCCTTCTAGCAGGCTTCCTGGCAGATATGATTGGGATGAGCATTGCCATAATTATCATTGCCGGTATTACCGCCATAGCAGGTGTCGTTGCCCATTTCAGAATGTGCTGTACATTAAAAAAGCTGTATTCTTCTGAAGACTGTATCAGGCCATCATTGTATTAATCAGTAATTTTATAACATGCATAAAAAATATCTCATTATTAGCCTGCTGTTAGTATCTATCATCTCCTGTACTGAAAAAAAGGAAACTACTGATCTGTCTGCACTGAAAACAAAAGGAGATTCATTAATTGCTCAAACATTCGATACACTCAGAAATACACTATTAAGTACTATTGGTGAAAAGGGATTTCCGGGTGCTGTCAGCTTTTGTAATACAAAAGCACTGTCATTAACTAACACTTATGCTTCAGAAGGGATTACAATAAAACGAACTTCTGATAAACTCCGTAATCCGGCTAATAGACCCGACAATATGGAGCAGGAAATATTATCAGCGTATGTACAAATGAAAAAAGATAAACAGGAGTTAAAACCAGTTTTGAAAAAAGATGCCGAAGGAAATCATCATTACTTCAAACCCATACTGCTGCAGGCAATGTGCAGCAACTGTCACGGCGATAAAAACACCCAGATAAAACCGGATACCTGGGAAGCCATCCGTCAACAATATCCCGCCGATGCAGCGTACAATTATAAAGAAGGTGACCTAAGAGGGATCTGGCATCTGACTTTTCTAAAAAATAAAATCAATGAACCAAACTGAAAAAAGAATAAACAAAGACCTTATTCTCAGGGAAAAACTGGCAATAGAACGAACCGAAATGGCTATTGACCGAACCTTATTATCTTTTATCAGGACTTCATTATATTTTGTTATTGCAGGAATGACGGTGAACAGTCTGCTGAAAGTGAGTTATGGCTGGTGGGCAGAAATCCTTTTCTGGTTTTTGGGCATTGTTGTACTAATTACCGGAATAATCAAGTACCGGCAACAAAAGACAAAGCTGAAAAATAATGAAAAGCATATCGGCGATTACAAACTTGAGTGGGAAGATGATATTGAATAATATTACAACCGCTGACCGATCATCCGCAGTACTGATGCTTTCCCTTTGTGATAATCTCCTTCTTCCAGAAAAATCTCTTTTTGTTCACAACTTATCATATGCAGGAAAGGAAAATCATTACAAAGTGATGGTGCGTCATATAAAAGCGTTGCATCTCTCGGGCCTCCGCTTTCCAATTGCGCCTGTTCTTTTGCAAATGCCTCCAGTACCATAAAACCACCAGGTTTAATAGAATTATATACCCTCTTGTGAAATTTTTTCCGCAATACCTCAGGCAAATGAACAAAAATCAGTCCCACAGCATCGTACTGCTTACCTGCTTTAAAATCAGTAATATTTTTAAGTTCATAATTAATGACAACCTGTTCACCCCTTGCAAAATCAAGCGCCTTTTCCCTGGCTACCTGGCTGAAATCAAAAGCATCTACCTGCCAGCCTCTGGAAGCTGCATACACAGCATTTCTGCCTTCCCCTTCCGCCGGCAGGAGCAGTGTACCAGGTTTATGCTGGTCTATAAAAAGCCTGAAGAACTTATTTGGTTCATTACCATATACGGTTTCATTTTCTGCGTACCGCTGATCCCAGAACTGTTGCATTGTAATAAGTTTTTACAAATTTGAGCATTGCCAAGCAGGCTTTAGGTGATTTTTATCACCAGCCGTAACAGATCAGAATTGCATCTTGCACTTCTAAACATTTTACTCAAATGAAGTACCTTTTTTCATTAATTGTATTGCTTGGAGTTCTTGCCGGTTGCAGCAACTCATCAACAAAGGAATCAACGGCAACCTCTACGGAACCTGCCAATTCATCACAGCCTGCTATACCGGAAATTGTTCCGGCTCCTCCGCCAGCTGTTGTAATTTCCGCTACTGCACTGCCAGCATTTCGTATGGTGAATACCAGTAACCAGGTTATTGACCTATCGCAGTTTAAAGGAAAGAAGGTATTTGTAAACCTCTGGGCCACCTGGTGTCCTCCCTGCCGTGCAGAGATACCCTCTATTGAAAGCCTGGGTGCTAAAACGGATAAAAGTAAAGCAGAGTTTGTAATGCTATCGCTGGATGATAATTTTGAGAAAGCAAAATCATTCGCCGCAAAGAATAATATGAAACTGCCGGTTTACTACCCTGCAGGAAACCTGCCGCAGTTGTTTGTAGTGGATGGGATTCCCGTTACATTTATCTTCAACGAAAATGGTGAGATCATATACCAGCAGGTAGGAAGTGCTGATTACGATACAAAAGAATTTTTTGATATGCTGAATAAGTAGTCAATACCGTTAGAATTAAAAATAAAAATGCCCCGGAAAACCGGGGCATTTTTCTATACTATATATTATTATTTATTCTTCTGTTTTTACCGGTGCCAGTAATTTCTCTTCTATTATTTTTTTGAAGATATGTTTGGGGTAAGCACCCGGCTGCATCATCGGTTCTCCGTCAGCGCCTATAAAGAGCATCGTAGGAATACTTTGAATACCAAATACAGCTGACAGTTCCTGCTCCACATCTGTATTCACTTTATAAATCACCAGCTTGCCTTCATATTCTTTTGAAAGCTCTTCCAATACAGGGGCTACCATTTTACAGGGACCGCACCAGTCAGCATAGAAATCAATAATTGCTGGTAACTGCCCCTGGTATTTCCAGTCCTGTTCTGTTTCGTAGTCAAAGACTTTATCCTTAAAATCCTGCGTTGTCAATTTTATTGTTGCCATATCAAATAATTTATACGAAAATAGAACATAGCAATAAACTGGTTCGTGATGTAAATCACATTACTGCTTCCATCAATGGCTTCTTAACTTTTTCTAAGGCCTGCTCTATATCCCAGATAAGGTCATTGCAATTTTCAATACCAATGCTTAACCGCACCATCTTATCAGTAATATGTAATTCCTGTTTCTCTTCAAACGGCACATCAGCATGAGTCATACTGGCAGGATGCTCTGCAAGGCTTTCCGTGCCACCAAGGCTTACCGCCAGTTTGATATGTTTCAGATTATTTAAGAAGGTAAATGCTTCATGCTCCCCTCCCACTACATCAAAACTCAGCATAGCACCGTTACTCAGGTACTGTTTTGTAAAAATACCTGCCTGCTCCGGATTATTCTTTGCAGTATACCCCAGGTAATAAACTTTTTCGACTTTCTGATGCCGGGATAAATACTCAGCTACTTTTTCAGCATTTGAAGCTGCAGCTTCCATTCTTATTTTCAACGTTTCCAGGCTACGCATCAGTAACCAGCTGGTGTGCGGATCGATCATTGTTCCAAAAAACGTTCGGGTCTTTTTAATTTTTCCAATCACTTCTTTGCTACCCACGGCTGCACCTGCTATTACATCACTATGCCCGCCAATATACTTTGTTGCAGAATACAAAACTATATCAGCCCCATGCTTTAACGGATGCTGCCACAGCGGTCCCATATAAGTATTATCCACCGTTACCATTACCTTTTTGTCAGATGCAGAATATTTTCTGGCGAGATCACTGCACATTTCTATATCAATGAGGTCATTGGTAGGATTGGCCGGAGTTTCTATATAAATCATTTTCAATTTGTCCGCACGGCCACTTTCAACTAATATCTTCTCCACTTCTTTCAAATCCTGCCCTGCCCGGAAACCAATCACTTCCACACCAAAATGAGTAAGGATATGATGGATAAACTTATGTGTGCCCCCATACAATGGGTTACTATACAGCAATACATCCCCCGGAGTAAGATAAGTAACCAGGGTAGTTGCAATAGCACTCATACCACTTGAAAAAGCTGCCGCTGCTTCTCCTCCATCCCACAATTTCAATCGCTCTTCAAGTATTTCCATATCAGGATTATTGATGCGACTGTAAATCAAACCCATTTCTTCTCCCTCATGTCCGGGCTTACCCATTGCCATTTCAAAAAATGCTTTACCCTCCTCTGCACTTTTGAAAACAAAAGTGGACGTCTGGAAGATGGGACATTTGACAGCACCTTCACTTAATTCTGGCTTATAACCATAGCCCAGCATTTGGGTTTCCGGGGAAAACTTTGCGTGACTCATATACTTGAATTTGAGCACTAAATTGACAAGAAATATTGTCAGATACAATGACTTTAGTTACATTAGAAAACAAATCTTTTTTTCTAATGTAATCTTATTAAAAAAGATATTTTATCTATATTTATATTTATTTTTAGATAAATTATCCAAAATGATTTTAGATAAAACAGATGTCCAAATACTGGAATTACTGCAGGCAGACGCTTTGTTGACCAATAAAGAATTGGCGGATAAACTGGGAAAGACGATCACCCCCATATATGAAAGAATTCGTCGCCTGGAGAACGAAGGCTATATCACCCGTTACTGTGCAATTGTAGATAAAAATAAAATCGGGAAGAGCCTGGTGGCATTTACCAATGTACAATTAAAACAACATGCACAAACCATCTTATTAAACTTTGAAAAAGCCATTGTGAAATTTGAAGAAGTAATGGAATGCTATCACATGACTGGTGTATATGATTACCTGCTGAAGATCGTAGTGACGGACATGGCTGCTTACCAGGATTTTATCGTCAACAAACTGGCTAAGCTAACTGATATTGGTACGGTACAAAGTAGTTTTGTAATGACAGAAGTAAAACATGAAACTGCCTATAAAATAAAACCGGCCCGTTAAGGCCGGTTACTACGTACAACCATTTTCGTTTCATTACAACATCGTGATTGGTTCTACATAATGTGTCTTTTTTAGCCCTGTCTTACTTAATGCATTATAACCACCTTGTATATTTACCAGGTGTTCAAAGCCCCTCGCTTTTAGAATAGAAGCCATAATTACAGAACGATAACCTCCGGCGCAATGAATAAAGTATTTTTTATTCCTATCTAAAAGTGACATGTTATGGTTGATAAAATCCAATGGGAAATTCTCAGCCCCTACAAGATGTTCTGAATCAAATTCACTTTTACGCCTGGCATCCAGCAAGTTTATATGCTGTTTGTCCATTTCATATAAAGTGGCAAAATCCTCTGCACTGATCTCTTTTATTGAATCAGTAGTAAACCCAGCTTCTTTCCAGGCCGTAATTCCACCATCCAGGTAACCCACTGTATTATCATATCCAACTCTTGATAACCGTATCACTACTTCTTCTTCTCTTCCCTTATCGGCTATAAAAAGTATTGGCATCTTCAGCTCGGTAACCAATGTACCTACCCAGGGTGCAAAATTGTCATCAATCCCAATAGAAATGGACCCGGGTATATGCTCTGTAGCAAAAGAAGCCTTACTGCGGGTATCCAGCACTAAGGCTTCCATACTTTCCCAGACTGTTTGAAATTCTTTTGCTGTCAGCGGATGCTTACCTTTTGCAATCACATCATCAATACTTTCCAACCCGCCTTTGAGGTTCATCAGGACATTCATAGGGAAATATTGCGGTGGTTCCACCAAACCTTCTGTTACTTCTTTGATGAATTCTTCTTTACTCATATCAGCCCGCAGTGCATAATTGGTCATCTTCTGATGACCCAATGTATCCGTTGTTTCTTTGCTCATATTTTTTCCACAAGCACTGCCCGCTCCATGCCCGGGATAAACAATTACCTCATCTGGCAATCTCATGATCTTGTTACGCAATGAATCAAACAGGTACCCTGCCAATATCTGTGGGGTTATTTCAGCTTTCACTTTTTGCACCAGGTCAGGACGACCCACATCACCAATAAATAAAGTATCACCGGTGAAAATGGCATATTCTTTTCCGCTTTCATCTATCAGCAGAAAAGTAGTTGATTCCATCGTATGGCCCGGAGTGTGCAGCACTTTTATTTTTACTTTCCCTAATGTAAGCTCTTCCTCATCCTTTGCTACATGCACATCATAGGCAGGGGCAGCTGTCGGACCAAATACAATAGTTGCTCCTGTTTTCTTTGCCAAATCGATATGGCCGCTTACAAAGTCAGCATGAAAATGCGTTTCAAGAATATATTTAATTTTAGCTCCATTACGTTCAGCTTTATCAATATATGGTTTGGTCTCCCGTAACGGATCAATAATTGCCACTTCGCCATTGCTTTCGATGTAATAAGCCGCTTCAGCCAGGCAGCCAGTATAGATTTGTTCTACTTTCATGATAAATGGTTTTAAATATTCAATTACAAAAGATCGCTTACCAAAAGTGAGTTGCCTGAATGAGTTTATCATTAGTCTACCCACCCTGACAGGAATCAACAATTTCGGTTTCAAAAATGCTATCATAAAGTTTTTCGATTAGTGTGTTGGGTTACAATTTCAGTTGAACTTTATCAGTTATTCGCCTGATGAAGATCATTCATCCGTCAACTTTTTTCTTATATAACCCCCAAATAAAGTTTTTTGATAAAGCCCTGTCCGTCAATAGCTATAGGACGATGAGTGATTAAAGTCACGCAATGATTTATTTTATTACTGTAACTGGCAGTATTAAATTCATTTAAAATGCCAATTCATCACCAGGTAGTTATCATCGGTGGCGGAAACGCCGGTATCTCCGTAGCTGCAAAGCTTCTTTTAAAAAACAAACAACTTGATATTGCTATTATTGACCCTGCAGATAAACACTATTACCAGCCGGCCTGGACTTTAGTGGGCAGCGGTGTCTTTGACATCAAAAAAACAGAACGAAATGAAGCAGATGTAATGCCCAAAGGTGTAAAATGGATAAAACAGAAAGTAACCGGGTTAACCCCTGAGGCGAATACTGTTCAATTGGGTAATGGAGAAGAGCTTGGTTATGACTATTTGGTAGTAGCACCAGGAATTCAAATCAACTGGCAGGAGATAAAAGGATTGAAGGAAACATTGGGCAAGAACAATGTTTGCTCTAACTATAGTTTTGAGCATGCCCCCTATACATTTGAATGTTTCAAAAATTTCAAAGGGGGTAAAGCAATTTTTCATAACCCGCAAACACCCGTAAAATGTGGCGGTGCTCCTCATAAGATCATGTATATGGCTGCCGATTATTTCCGTAAACATGGCGTATTAGACAAAGCAGATATTCAATACTGGAGTGGTGCTGCCAAATTATTTTCTGTTCCTAAGTATGAAAAAACCTTGCTTAAGGTTTGTGAAAGAGCAGATATCAAACTCAATTTCATGGTACAATTGGTGGAAATTGACGGGCCCGGCAAAAAGGCAAAATTTATCGGTATCGGAGATACAAACAAAGACAAAGAGTTTTGGGTAGAATTTGATATGATACATATCACCCCACCGCAAAGTGCTCCCGATTTTATTAGAACAAGTTCGCTGGCCAATGCTGCCGGTTGGGTGGATGTTGATAAACACAGTTTACAACATGTAAAATATGCTAACGTTTTTTCATTGGGCGATGCATCAGGTTTGCCGATCAGTAAAACAGGTGCAGCTATACGTAAACAAGCACCTGTCGTGGTTAAAAATCTATTGGCTGCCATCAATCACCAGCCATTAACCGGGAATTATAATGGTTACACCAGTTGTCCGTTGGTTACCGGTTATGGAAAACTGGTACTGGCAGAATTTGATTATGACAATAACCCGCAGGAAACCTTCCCCTTTGACCAGAGTAAAGAAAGGTGGAGTATGTACCAGCTCAAAAAAAGAATTCTACCCTGGCTTTATTGGCATAAAATCTTGCATGGCAAGATGTAATTCAACAATATGAATGATATAACCAAAGCGGCACCTGAACAGGCCACTTTTTTGTAACTAATGTCACGCTTATTGTTACCGGATATTGGGAGGTTTGTGGTATAAAAACTTGGTTATGAATCTTGTTGACAGACTTAAAAGCGGATGGACATCGTTAAAGTTCATAAGAGTTGGACTGGGTAGCTTAATTTTGTACTCCTCCATTGAATCCGGCCAGGTATCCGGAATAATTTTGGGAGGATTGTTTACCATTTTTTCCCTATTTACAGATGGTGTATGTTGTGCCGGGGGCGGCTGCTATACACCTGTTAATAAAAATAATTCATCAACCCCTGAAAATATAGACTATGAAGAGTTGGGTTCTAAATAACAAGTTACTGATTGCAGGAGTGGTGATTGGTGCCATTGGTGGTTTTCTCTACTGGCAACAGATTGGCTGCGACAGCGGAACCTGTGCTATCACTTCCAGGTGGCACAACAGTACTGCATACGGAGCATTGATGGGAGGATTACTGTTCAGTATGTTCAAAAAAGAAAAAAATGCAAACAGCAAATAAAAAAGAAAGCTTTGGTGAAATTATCAATGGCAGCACCCCGGTGCTGGTTGATTTTTCTGCTGAATGGTGTGGGCCCTGCCGGATGATGAAGCCGATCCTGCAGCAATTACATCAACGAATGAGAGAAAAAATCCGCATTATTAAAATTGATATTGATAAGAGTCCGGCAGCTGCACAAACATATAATGTACAAAGTGTGCCAACACTTATTATTTTTCAAAACGGGAAAATGCTTTGGCGGCAATCCGGAGTTGTACAAGCCACACAATTAGAAAAAATCATTGAACAACATACAACCAATAACTAAGAATGCCTGATAAAAAAACAAACCGTGGGTATCTCGCTTCTTCTTTAGGTTGTAATTGCCCAAGGTGTCGTGAAGGAAAATTATTCAAAAATCCAGTAACATTAAGTTTTAAGAAAAACCTGGAAATGAATAAACAATGCCCTGTGTGCAGCCAGGCCACAGAGATTGAAGTAGGTTTTTATTATGGTACCAGCTATGTAAGCTATGCCTTAACTGTTGCACTTAGCGTGTCAACATTGGTTGCATGGTGGGTTCTGATTGGCCTTTCTACGGAAGATAACCGTTTCTTTTACTGGATGGGCTCCAATGCTGTTTTTCTCATTTTATTACAACCCTGGATCATGCGGGTCAGTCGCAGTCTCTGGATCTCCTGGTTTGTGAAATATGATCCCGATTGGGAACACAAAAAGCCGGAGGATGTATCTGAAAGATTAAATGCAGAACAAGCTAATAACTGGTAAGACAAGAATCCCTATTTTTGCTGCCCTTTTCAAAAGGAATGGAGACTTGTCCGAGTGGTTGAAGGAGCACGCCTGGAAAGTGTGTATACCTCTAAAGGGTATCGAGGGTTCGAATCCCTCAGTCTCCGCAAAAAGAATCCCTCATATTGAGGGATTTTTACTTGGTCATGCTGAATAATTTTTCTGCATTAGCAGTAGTTATAACAGCTACTTCTTCCAACGATCGATTTTTTAATACCGCCAATTTTTCTACTATATATTTAAGATAAGAAGGCTCATTTCTTTTACCACGGAAAGGTACAGGTGCCAGGTAGGGGGCATCTGTTTCCAGTACAATATGATCAAGACTAATTGATTCCATTACTTTATCCAACCCTGAATTTTTGAAGGTCACTACCCCGCCTATACCCAGATAAAAACCCAGGTCAATGATTTGTTCTGCCTGTTGAATATTGCCCGAAAAACAATGAAAAACTCCTTTCAGTTTACCTTTTTGATGTTCAGCAACGACCTTGATACATTCGTCCGTAGAGCTACGGGAATGAATCACTACAGGAATGTCAAATTCTATTGCCCATTCTATTTGTTCATGAAAAGCAGCATATTGTTCTGCGGTAAAGGTCTTATCCCAATAAAAATCAAGTCCGATCTCACCTACCGCAACAAAATTTCGTTCATCCAGGTAATCCCGGGTAATTTTGAGCTCCTCCCGAAAATTCTCTTTCACTGAGCAGGGATGCAACCCCATCATACTATAACACTTTGCGGGATTTTGCGCCTCCAGTTGTAGCATTTTTAAATGTGTACTGGAATCAATTGCAGGTAATAATATTTTTGTAACTCTTTCTTTATCAGCTCTTTCAAACATTTTAGCGATGTCCGAATCAAATTCTGGCAAATAAATATGAGAATGGGTGTCTATTAAGGTCATTTTAGATGTTTTCCGCCTGTAAAACTCAGTAAAAAACTTTAAGAAACCTTTAAACTTTTACCAATAAAAACTATCCTATCCCCGTTAATAATCAACTCTTAAAACTATAAGTTTATGAAAATCAGGTTTATTACGGCTGCATTTTTGCCTATTCTATTATTTTTCAGCCTGCTTACTATCAGCTCCTGCCAAAAGGAAGATAGCCAAAACGGCACCGTAGAAGAACAAGAAATTGAAGCTTCTAAAGCTTCCAGTGAAGCAGATTCTGAGGCCGAAATCGTTTTCAATGGCATTTTCGATGATGCGATGGGAGTAAACGATGAAGTTGGTGTTGGCGGAACAGGTGTATTTGGTCGTTTGAACGTATGCCCTGTTGTTACTGTGACCAGGCTCAATCCTCCTGACCTTTTTCCTGTCAGAATTCTGATGGATTTTGGCACTAATGGATGTATAGGACCGGATGGGCATTTCAGAAAAGGTAAGGTGATCACTACTTATACCAATCGCCTGATGATTCCCGGAGCCATCGCCACCACTATATTTGAGGGTTTTTACTTCGATAGTACAAAAGTTGAAGGGACGCATAAGATCACCAATACAAGTGCTACCAATATAGCCCGACGGTTTACTGTGAATGTAATTGAAGCAAAGCTTACCAAACCCAATGGTAACTTTATTGAATGGAACAGCGAAAAAGTGATTACTCAACTGGAAGGATTGGCTACCCCGGCTCCTATGGATGATGTTTTCAAGATTGAAGGCGGCTCCCGCGGCAGGGTAAAAAGGGGTGCCTTACTCGTTGGCTGGCAATCAACTATCCTCGAACCACTGGTGAAAAGATTTAACTGCCGCTGGATTGTAAGAGGTGTAATCAGGACTGTCCGTCTGAATGCTTCAACTAACAGTCCCTGGATAGCTGTCCTCAACTTCGGCAACGGAAACTGTGATAACCTGGCCGTCATAACAATAAACGGAGTTTCTTACCAAATTACTTTGCCGTAATTAAAAAATTATTATACCTTTAAAACAGTTTTCATAGGGTACGGATTAAAAAGGGGGCACTGTTTCTACGGAAGCCCCTGTTTTTTTAGTGGCTCTTTCTACTTTCCTGTACTTATTTATCTGCGTTTATCGCCTGCAGTTTTTTCAAAGGATACAAGGTTGAACATTTCGCGGCAGCGGCTGCGGACCCGAATGCCATACATGGTTTCTATTTCATTGCTGGTTAGGTTGGTGGTTAGGTGGGTGATCATTCCGAAGGAGTGAAATAAATCGTAGCGGGATAAGAGGATCTCGGCCATTACGGAGCAATGGTTGCCATAGTAGTTCATTACATTCTCCAGGCCAAGGTCATCGAAGCAAAAAGTTTTGGGTTCGAATGCCTGGGCTGTAAAGGAGCCTTTGGTATAACGGTGAAACATCTCGTAGCCGTCTTTGATGAATTCAAAAGTTATTTCCCTGCAGGATTTGATGGTGTGCCTTTTTTCGGCTGCTAACAGGAAGCGGCAAACGCTCATAAGGCTTGTTTTGCCGCAGCCCACCGGGCCAACGATGAGAATGCCTTTGTCGAGGTCGATGCC